>JAYRYZ010000021.1:0-48069 GCA_041916775.1 Rhodocyclaceae bacterium
ACTTCGACCGACTTGGCGTGCCCCGGCTCTCATGACCTCAACTGCTCGAACCGCCCGGTGCGGACCCGCATGCCGGGTGGTGTGGGAGGGGAACGGTCAGGTAAGCTGACCGCCCCTATCCCGATCGACGACCCGCTGCCGACCGGGCCGCTCTAGGGCGCAGGGCTGCCGGTGAGCGCCACGCGGTCCATCGCGGCGACCAGCGCAGCGGCGATGCCGGGCTCGTGAGAGCTGTGGCCGGCATCCTCGATGACGCTGTAACCTGCTTCGGGCCAGGCGCGATGCAGGTCGTCGGCACCGATCATCGGACACACGAGGTCGTAGCGACCGTGCACGATGAAGGCCGGGATATGGCGGATACGGTCGATCTCGCGCAGTAGCAGGTCGTCCGGCTGGAAACGCTGATTGCGCAGGTAGTGCGCTTCGAGGCGCGCCAGCGCCCAACTGGTGGTGTCGTTGTTGAGCAGCGACAGGAACTCCGGGTTCGGCAGCAGGGTGCACAACAGGCCTTCATAGGTCGCCCACTTGCGGGCCGCGGTGTGGGCGACCTCGGCGTCCTCCGAGTGGAACAGAGACCAGTAGGCCTCGAGCAGGTTGCCGCGCTTGAGCGCCGGTACGTGGCCGGCGAAGTCGCGCCAGGCCTCGGGGGCGACCGCGCGCGCGCCGTACAGCCACCAGTCGATCTCGAGCTGGCGCAGCAACCAGATGCCACGCAGGCACAGCGACAGCACGCGCTCCGGGTGGCACTGCGCATAATACAGCCCGAGCGTGCTGCCCCAGGAGCCACCGAACACATGCCAGCCTTCGATGCCGAGGTGGGTGCGGATGCGCTCGAAGTCGTCCACCAGCGCATCGATGCCGTTCTCGTTCAACTCGCCCAGCGGCGTGCTGCGGCCTGCACCGCGCTGGTCCACCAGTACCACGCGGAAACGCGCGGGGTCGAAGAAGCGTCGGTCGACCTCGGAGCAGCCGGCGCCCGGCCCGCCATGGACGAACAGCACCGGGATGCCTTGCGGATTGCCGCATTGCTCGACGTAAAGAGTGTGCAGGTCCGTGACCGCGAGTCGTTCGACGGCAAACGGTTCGATGGAGGGGTAGAGGGCGTCGGGTGTCATTGCGCGAGGCTAGCATCGAGTCTGCGCTGCTGTCCATGTCCTGCCGCCCGCGGGTCAAGTTGTTGCAGCGTGCGAGAATCACGGCGCGCCGACCGCGGGGAGTGCAAAATAGTAGAAATCACAAAATCAAGACGCACCCACTGCGATTGCCGCCGCGCCCTGAGCGTTCCCAGCCATGCCTTTCAAGTCAAGCCGCCGCGTTCCGATCACACCCCTCGTATACCGCCTGATGCTCTGGCTCCTGAGCCTGATGTGGTTTCTTTCGACAAGCGCGTTCGCGCAGCCGGCCGCCGCACCTTCCGGCGACGATCTGCGTGCCCGGCTTGCCACCCTCGACCAGCGCAACCTGCCCGAGGCTGACCGTCGCAGTGCACAGCAGGCGCTGGAGCAGGCCCTTGCATCGATAGCGGCAGAAGCGGAAGGTACTCGCAGGCTCGCTGCGTTGCGGCAGCAGCTCGATGATGCGCCACGCGAGATCCGCAGCGCGCGCCATGCAATCGAGCAGTTGAAGGCCAGGGTCAGCATGCCGCCGACGATTGCCGACAGCGTCAAGGCGGTACAGCTGGAACAGCGGCTTGCCACCAGCAACACGCAGCTTGTGGACTGGAAGCGTGTTCTTGCCGAGGCCAACGCGCAGCTCGCCGTGATCCGCACGGTGCCCGAACGTGCGCAGACCGAGATCGCCGCCAACCAGGCACGGATGTTGCAGATCGAGGAGGCGCTGAAGAGCGGCCGGCAGGGTGACCGGGTGCTCGGCGCCGAGGGGCGTGACGCCCTCGCAGCCGAATGGCATGCGCTGGATCGCCAGACCGAGGTCCGCTTGAGCGAGCTGGCCGGGGTAAGCCTGATGGGGGATCTCGGCCAGGTGCGACGGGAACTTGCGGTGCTGAACGTGGCGCGTCTGGAGGCCGACATCGAAGCGCTTCAGACGGCCCTGAGCCGGCGTCGAAGCCAGGAGTCGGCGCAAGCGGTGGCCGGGATCGCGCAGGGCGCAGAGACAGTCGCGGCCGACCCGGGCGGCTTGCTCGCGCAGGCCCATGCGACCAACCAGAAGCTCTCCGACTACCTGCTGCAGAGCACCGAATACCGCAACGAGCTGACCCAGCGCAACCTGCGCGCCCGCCAACAGCTCGATGCGATCAGCCAGGCGAGTGCGGTGCTGGATCAGCAACTGCAGGCGCTGGAGGGGAGTGTGCTGCTGGCGAAGATCCTCTACGAGCAGAAAAGCGCGCTGCCGGCGTTGGCGCTGGATGCGTCACTCGCGAACCGGATTGCGGATACGCGGCTGTATCAGTTCGAGATCAACCAGCAACGTGATCGGCTGGGGGATCCGGCGGCCCATGCGGAGGCGATGCTCGCCGAGAGCCCGGAGCCGGTCTCCCAAGCCACGCGCGAGGCCTTGCAGTCCCTGCTGGAGACCCGCGCCGAGTTGCTCGACCGGCTCAACCGTGAGCTCAACGCTTTGCTGGGCGAGGCGATCACCCTGCAACTGGCCGAGCGCCAGTTGCGCGACACTGCGGACAAGCTGCGCGCGACGCTGGAGGAGCGCATGTTCTGGATCCCCAGCAACCGGCAGGTGTCGCTCGAGTGGCTGCTGGCCCTGCCCGCAAAGATGAAGGCGCAGGTTGCGGCCATGCCGTGGCAGGCGGTCGGCACCGAACTGCGCGACGGACTGCAGGCGCGACCGTGGCTGTTTCTGCCGGTGCTCATGCTGGCAGGCCTGCTGCTGTGGCGCCGCGGGTGGCTGCACGCGCGGCTTGAAAGCCTCGGGAGGGACATCGGCTATGTACGTCGGGACTCGCAATGGCACACCCCCGCTGCGGTGCTGCTCAACATGTTGCTTGCCTTGCCCTTGAGCCTGTTGCTGGCGCTCGCCGGTCTCGCGCTGCTGCTCGATGCGCGAGGCCAGAACGCGGTTCTCGGGGCTGCGCTGCTGCAGATGGCGCAAGCCTGGCTGGTGTTTCACACCGCCTATCGCGTCCTCGACCCCGGCGGTGTGGCCGAACGCCATTTCCACTGGACGCGTCAGCATATCGCGGCGCTGCGCAGCCTGGTCGTGCAGTTGGCGACCGTCGTGATCGCGGTGGTGGCGGTGGTCATGGTCGCCGAGCACGAGCCGCGCCTGCTCGCCAGCGATGCGCTGGGCATGGTGGTGCTTTGCGCGGGCTACGCCTGGATGGCAGTGCTGATGGGGCGCATGCTGTCGCACGAGCCCAGCAGCGGTCGGCGTACCCCGCTGCGCATGGGGGTGAGCCTGCTACTGGCACTCATGCCCTTGGCGCTGATTGCGGCGGTGCTGGCGGGCTACTACTACACCGCGTTGAAGCTCACCGGGCGGCTCATCGACTCGCTGCTGCTGCTCGTGCTGTGGAGCTTGCTCGACGCGATGCTGGTGCGCAGCCTTGCGGTCGCCGCGCGGCGCATCGATCACCAGCGCGCAGTGAGCCGACGCGAGGCGGCCGAGCGCGAGGCGGAAGAGGGGCCTGATGCGAGGCCAATGGAGGCGCCACGGTTGGGAATCGAGCAGATCAACCAGCAATCTCTGCGCCTCTTGCGGCTCACCCTGATGGGCGGCTTCGCGCTGCTCTACTATTGGGTGTGGGCGGACCTGCTCACGGTGTTTGCCTATCTCGATCGCGTTGTGCTGTATGAGTATGTCAGCGGTACAGCAGAGACATTAAGCAGCGTGCCGATCAGCCTGCGTGACGCCCTGGCCGCGCTCGCGATCACCGTCATCGCAACGATGCTGGCGCGAAACCTGCCGGGGTTGCTGGAGATTGCCGTACTGTCGCGAATGAAGCTCGCGCAGGGCAGCGCCTACGCGATCACCACGCTGCTCTCCTACGCGATCATGGGGGCCGGCGTGATCGTGTCGCTGAGCACGCTGGGGGTGAGCTGGGACAAGCTGCAGTGGCTGGTGGCGGCGCTGTCGGTGGGCCTGGGCTTCGGGCTGCAGGAGATCTTCGCGAACTTCATCTCCGGCCTCATCATCCTCTTCGAACGCCCCGTGCGCATCGGCGACACGGTCACGATCGGCTCGCTGTCGGGCACGGTGAGCCGCATCCAGATTCGCGCGACCACGATCACCGACTTCGATCGCAAGGAGATCATCGTGCCGAACAAGACCTTCGTCACCGGCCAGCTCATCAACTGGTCGCTCACCGACACGGTGACGCGCGTCACCGTGAAGCTGGGTGTGGCCTACGGCTCGGATCTGGAGCAGGTGCGCGCGTTGCTCTTCGAGGCCGCCGAGGCCAACCCGCGGGTGCTGAAGGACCCGGCCCCACTGGTTTTCTTCCTGAGCTTCGGCGCGAGCACGCTGGACCATGAGCTGCGCGTGCATGTGCGCGAGCTTGCCGATCGCAACGCAGCGATCGACGAGATCAACCGTTATCTCGATCGGCGCTGCCGGGAGCTCGGGATCGAGATCGCGTTCAACCAGGTGGACGTCCATGTGCGTGGTCTGGAGGGCGCCGAGACCTTGTTGCACAGCTTTCAGCCACGCCCGGGAGAGGTCTGATATTTGTTAATAACAAATCGATTGACGAATATCTAATCAACGCCTAGACTCCGGAACGTCCCCACACCTTCCGGAGTGCTTCCGCATGAGTGACAAGAAATTCGCTTCCCAGGCCGACCTCGAAGAGAAGAAGATCAGCTGGGAGAAGCTCTCAGACAACGCCTACGCCTACACCGCCGAGGGTGACCCCAACACCGGGGTCATCATCGGTGATGACGCGGTGATGATCATCGACGCCACCGCCACGCCGGTGGCCGCCCAGGGTGTGATCGCCAAGGTGCGCGAGATCACCGACAAGCCCATCAAGTATGTGGTGCTCACCCACTACCATGCGGTGCGGGTGCTCGGCGCCTCCGGCTACAAGGCCGAGGGGCTGGAGCAGATCATCGCCAGCCAGGACACCTACGACCTCATCGTCGAGCGTGGCCAGCAGGACATGGATTCCGAGATCGGCCGCTTCCCGCGTCTGTTCCAGGCGGTGGAGAGCGTGCCGGGTCTCACCTGGCCGACGATCGCCTTCAAGGGCGAAATGAGGCTGTGGCTGGGCAAGCTCGAGGTGAAGATCCAGCAGGTCGGCCGTGGCCATACCAAGGGCGACACCATCGTGTATCTGCCGTCGCAGAACATCTGCTTCTCGGGCGACCTGGTCGAGGCGGATGCCGCCTGCTACACCGGTGATGCCTACCTTGCCGACTGGCCGCAGACGCTCGACAACCTCGCCGCGATGAACTTCGCGAAGCTCGTGCCCGGCCGCGGTCCCGCATTGATGACGCCTGAGCGTGTGCAGGCCGGGCTCGCCTATACGCGCGACTTCGTGTCCACGCTTTATCGCAGCGCGCAGGAGGCGGTCGCGAAGGGGCTGGACCTGAAGGGCACGATGGCGCACACCCGTGCCAACATGGATCCGAAGTTCGGCCAGGTCTTCATCTACGAGCACTGCCTGCCCTTCGACGTGACGCGCGCGCACGACGAGGCGAGCGGCATCCGCGATCCGCGCATCTGGACCGCCGAGCGCGACCAACAAATGTGGCACGCCCTGCAGCAGGACTGACGCCAACCCCGGCCCCGACAGCAGACACTGGCCGCAGGCCGGCGAGATGCCCCGCAGAGGGCGTCCCCGGCCATTCACAGCACACCCGGAGGAGACCGTCGTGCTCAGCACCTATCAGTATCCCAAGTTCGTCTATCAGCGCCCGCCCGAACTCGACCAGGGCAAGGCGAGCCGCCACCCGGTGGTGGTGGTCGGCGCCGGCCCGGTGGGGCTCGCCACCGCCATCGACCTCGCCCAGCAGGGGCAGGCCGTGCTGCTGCTCGACAACGACGACACCGTCTCGATCGGTTCGCGCGGCGTGTGCTACGCCAAGCGCGCGCTGGAGGTGCTCGACCGCCTCGGCTGTGGCGAGCCGATGGTGCAGAAGGGCGTGTCTTGGAATGTGGGGCGCACCTTCTTCCGCGAGGAGGAGGTGTTCAACTTCAACCTCAGCCCGGAGCCGGACCACCACCGCCCGGGCATGATCAACCTGCAGCAGTACTACCTCGAGGAATACCTCGTCGAGCGTGCGCGCCAGCTGCCGAACCTGGAGATGCGCTTTCGCAACAGCGTCATCGCGGTCACCCCGGGCGAGGCGGGCGTGTCGCTGCGCGTCGAGACGCCGGACGGCGCCTATGGCCTCGAAGCCGACTGGCTGGTGGTTGCCGACGGTGCACGCAGCCCGATCCGCACCATGCTGGGGCTGGACATCGAGGGCAAGATCTTCATGGACCGCTTCCTCATCGCCGACGTGGTGATGAAGGCGGAGTACCCCACCGAACGCTGGTTCTGGTTCGATCCGCCCTTCCATCCCAACCAGTCGGTGCTGCTGCACCGCCAGGCGGACAACGTCTGGCGCATCGACTTCCAGCTCGGCTGGCAGGCCGACCCGGAAGAGGAAAAGAAGCCCGAGAAGGTGATCCCGCGCATCAAGGCCATGCTCGGAGCGAACGGCAATGAGGAGCGCGAGTTCGAGCTGGAGTGGGTGAGTGTGTATACCTTCCAGTGCCGGCGCATGAACCGCTTCAACCACGGCCGCGTGCTCTTCGTCGGCGATGCCGCCCACCAGGTCTCGCCCTTTGGCGCACGCGGCGCCAACTCCGGCATCCAGGACAGCGACAATCTGGCATGGAAGCTCAAGCTGGTGATGGACGGCAAGGCGCCGGCCACCCTGCTCGACACCTACACCGAGGAGCGCGGCTTCGCGGCGGACGAGAACATCATGAACTCGACCCGCTCCACCGACTTCATCACCCCCAAGAGCCGCACCAGCAAGACCTTCCGCAATGCGGTGCTGGGCCTCGCAGAGCACTACCCGTTCGCGCGCGCGCTGGTGAATTCGGGGCGGCTGTCGGTGCCGAGCTTCCTCACCGAATCGCGCCTTAACACGCCGGACAGCGATCACTTCGCCGGGGTGATGGTGCCCGGCGCGCCGATGGACGACGCGCCGGTCGAGAGCGCCGACGGTCAGCCCTGGCTGCTGAACCTGCTCGGCAACCGCTTCCAGCTGCTCTACTACATCGATGACGCCGCGACGCTGGATGCCGCCACCGTGGCCGAGCTCGCCCGCCTCGACAGTGGTGCGCTGCCGGTCAAGACGCTCGTCATCGCCAACCGCGGCAGTGCGCCCGGTTACCTCACCACCGTCATCGACAGCAAGGGCCGCATCCGCGAGCGCTACGACATGCAGCCGGGCACGGTGTACCTCGCCCGCCCCGACCAGCACGTGGCCGCCCGCTGGCGCGCCTTCGACGCCGCCCGCATCCGCGCCGCGCTCGCCCGCGCCACCTGCAACGCCTGACCGGAGACCGCCATGCCCCTCATCACCACCCCGAACCTGCAAGAGCCCGGCAAGCGCTACTTCCGTGCGTTCTCTCCCGGCGACGACTTCTACGAGGCGCTCATCGACGCCCACCGCGACCTCAGCGACGAACAGAGCGAAATGCTCAACGCCCGCCTCATCCTGCTGCTCGCCAACCACATCGGCGACATCGCGGTGCTGAAGGAGGCGATGAAGATCGCGCGCGATGGCGTGACCGCGGACTGAAGAGGTCTCGGGGCGGGTCTCAGACCCGCCCGAGCGCTCGCCAACCCTTGACGACACACTGCTCACGTTCGTGACCGTCGTCTCCGCCATAGATGACGATCGGTTTGAGGGTTGGCGTGTCGCCGGCGAACTTCTGCCACTTCCCGAGTCCATTCACCCAGTCCGCAGCGAAGGTGCTGCCGGATTTGATCTCCACCGCCTGCAAGCCGGACGCTGTCTCGAAGACGACATCGATCTCGTTGCCCACATGGTCCCGCCAGAAGTACAGATCGTGCGGCTGTCCGGCATTGAGTCTCTGCTTCATCAACTCGGTGATCACCCAGGTCTCGAACAGCGCGCCGCGCGCCGCATGCACCGACAGCGACGCTTCGTCGCGTATTCCGAGCAGCCAGGCCATCAGGCCGACATCCAGGAAATACAGCTTGGGCGTCTTCACGAGACGTTTGCCGAAGTTCCGGAAATACGGAGGCAGTCGCATGACGAGGTAACTCGCCTCCAGCACCGAAAGCCAGTCGCGCGCGGTCACCGCAGAGATGCCGCAATCGGCGCCGAGTGCCGCAAGGTTGAGCAGCTGGCCGGAACGGGCAGCGCACATCCGCACGAAGCGCTGGTACTGGGAAAGATCGCGTATTGCGATGAGCTGGCGTACATCCCGCTCCAGATAGGTCGCCACGTAGTTCGGGAACCAGTCGCTCGCAGCGAGCTTGCGTTGGTAGAGTGCCGGGAAACTGCCGTTCAGCAACAGGCGGTCGAGCGTGGGCGGAAGGCAGTCGCAAGCCTGCATCTCTCCGAGCGATAGAGGGAGCAGTTCCAGGCGCCCGACCCTCCCGGCCAGCGACTGGGTGATGCCCGCGATCAGATCGAACTGCGCCGATCCGGTCAGTATGAATTGACCCATGACCGGTCGAGCATCGACAACGCCTTGCAGCCAGGAAGGGATCTCCGGACAGCGTTGGACTTCGTCAAGAATCGCGCCTTCGGGGAAGCGTGCGATGAAGCGGCGCGGGTCTTGCTCGGCAAACGCCCGCTCATCGGGGTTTTCGAGCGATACGTAGGGTTTATCCGGGAAGGTCGCGCGCACCAGCGTCGTCTTGCCGGATTGACGGGGGCCGGTCACGGCCAGCACTGGAAAACCTTGCGCCAGACGTTCGAGCGTCGTGCGCGCATCGCGCATGTATGTTTCAGTCATTATTTACAAATCGAAAGTAAAACTTTTGATTTGTAAATCTAGCAGCAGCAATGCGATCTCGCCACATCAAGATCCTCCGCAGTAGCGCCGACGTCGATTGCAACGCCCTCGGACGGGCGCGCAGCCATGGACTGAACCAGGCGGCTCCTGCTGCGTCGCAGCTATCTCTTCACACGTCCTCGAACACCGTCGCGTGGGGCATTTCGAAGTCGAGCGAGGGCAGGATGAGGCCGCGTTCGGCGTCGCGGGTGGCGAGCAGCCAGTCGTTCTCCGGGGTGCGGCGGAAGAGGTCGATGCGGCGGGTGTCGGGGTCGATCAGCACGAACTCCTGCAGGCTGGGCAGGGTGCGATAGGCCGCGAACTTGTCGCCCCGGTCGTAGGCGGCGGTGGTCTCGGACAGCACCTCGATGATCACCTTGGGGTGATGCAGCACGCGCTCGGCCTTGAGGTCGGCTGGGTCGCAGCTCACGAACACGTCCGGGTAGAACACCGCGTCGGCGGCCTCCACCTCCAGCTGCATGTCGGAGATGAAGGCCTGGCAGCCGCTGCCGCGCAGGTGATCCTTCAGACGCGCTGCAATGTTGAGCGCGATCACCACATGGATGCGCCGTGCGCCCACCATCGAGAATACTTCGCCCCGCCAGAAGTCATGTTTCTCGCTCTGGGTACTCTCCCAGGCGATGAACTCATCGCGGGTGAGGCGGAGCTGTGGTGCGGGAAGGGCCATGATATTTTCCTGAGCCGATGTCGCCTCCGGCAACTATAACGCATCGTTCGCTTCTTCTTGTGCGCCCACATGCTCCACTGCGTTGCTGGGCAACATCCGGTGCATCGGGCTGCAAGTCATGGTGCTTTCGGCAAGATTCGAGCTGCAGCCTGCGGCAATGACGCAGCTTCGTATGCAAACAAACACGCCCTGAACGCCTCCGCAGCCGGTGACAGCGAGCGGCCGTTGCGGGTGAACACGTAGAAGCTGCGCGTCACCACCGGGGCGAGCAGGGGGCGCATCTCGAGGCCGTAGAGGCGCACCAGCGAGGCGGCGTAGGGGATGCAGATGGTGACGCCGAGGCCGGCGGCGACCATGCTCAGCGCGGTGGACATGAAGGTGACGGTGGTGTTGGGGTCGAGATCCAGGCTGCGCATCGCGGCGTGCAGATCCACCGTCAGGCGCTCGGTGAACTGGCCCTGCAGGGTGATCAGCGGGTGGTCGATGAGGTCCGCCCAGCGCACCGTGTCGCGTGCCGCGAGCGGGTGGTCCGGCGGGCACACCGCATGGAAGGGCAGCTCGAACAGCACCGTGGCGTCGATCTCCGAGTTCGGGTCGCGCTCCGGGCCCACGCCCAGATCCACCTCGCCCGAGAACACCCGCGAGGTGACGCTCTCCACCGCGCAATCCACCAGCTTCACCTCGATGCCGGGGTGGCTGCGGCGGAAGGTGGCGATCACCTCCGGCAGCAGGGTGCAGGCCATCAGCTGCGGCGCGGCCACGCGCACCAGGCCTTTGCGCAGCGCCTTGAGGTTGGCGACCTCGTCGAGCACGCCATCGAGGTCGTGCAGGATCTTCTCGATCAAGGGGTAAAGACCTTCGCCCACCGCCGACAGCTGGATGCGCCGCGTGCTGCGGTCGAAGAGGCGTACGCCCAGTGTCGTCTCCAGCTCCTTCACCAGCCCGCTCAATGCCGACTGGGTGATGAAGAGGCTCTCCGCCGCGAGCGTGAAGCTGCCGGTGCGGGCGACGGCGACGAAGGCGCGCAGCTGGCGCAGGGTGATATTCATGATTTCATCCGATAAATGAATCTGAAAAAGCTGTTTGAATGATAGGTTCTTTTCCGTTGTAATGCGCTTCAGTTCCACAACGATCCGCGACCGGGCACACCCGGCAACTTCGAGGAGACGCGCATGACGAGCCTGATCAGGAAGATCCACCACGTGGCCTACCGCTGCAAGGATGCGCTGGAGACCGCGCGCTGGTATGAGAAACACCTCGGGATGAAGCTCATTCTCTCCATCGCCGAGGACGAAGTGCCCTCCACCAAGGAGCCGGACCCGTACATGCACATCTTCCTCGACGCCGGCATGGGTAACGTGCTGGCCTTCTTCGAGCTGCCCACCCGCGCGCCCATGGGTCGGGACGAGAACACACCGGCCTGGACCCAGCATTTCGCGATGGAGGTGGAGTCGCTTGAGGTGCTGCAGGCGACCAAGGCGCGTCTCGAAGCCGAGGGAATCGCGGTGGTCGGCCCCACTGACCATGCGCTCTTCCAGTCGATCTACTTCTTTGATCCCAACGGCCACCGCCTCGAACTTGCCGCCAACACCCATCGTCCGGGCATGCTGGAGGCGCTCGACAAGGTGAAATGGGACATGCTCGAGGAGTGGGCTGCGACGAAGAAGGCACCCAAGCACGCCGCGTGGATGCACGACGGCAGCTACAAGGAGATGTTCCAGTGAAACTCGCCACCCTCAAGCAAGGCGGCCGTGACGGCACCCTGGTGGTCGTCAACCGCGACCTCACCCTGTGCCAGCCGGTGGCCGACATCGCCCCCACCCTGCAGGCCGCGCTCGACGACTGGGCCGTCTGTGCGCCGCGCCTCGCCGAGGTCTATACCGCGCTCAACAACGGTCACGCCCGCCACGCGCAACCCTTCGACGAGCGCGCCTGCCACTCGCCGCTGCCGCGCGCCTACCAGTGGGCCGACGGCTCGGCCTACATCAACCATGTGGAACTGGTGCGGCGTGCGCGCAACGCCGAGGTGCCGGCCTCGTTCTACACCGACCCGCTGATGTATCAGGGCGGCTCGGACAGCTTCATCGGCCCGCGCGACCGCATCGTCGCGGAGGAAGCCTGGGGCATCGACTTCGAGGCCGAGGTCACGGTGGTGACCGGCGACGTGCCGATGGGCGCGACCCCGGCCGAGGCCGCGGCGGCGATCCGGCTGGTGATGCTGGTCAATGACGTCAGCCTGCGCAACCTCATCCCCAACGAGCTCAACAAGGGCTTCGGTTTCTTCCAGAGCAAGCCGGCGAGTGCCTTCAGCCCGGTGGCGGTCACGCCGGACGAGCTCGGCGACGCCTGGCGCGATGCAAAGGTGCATCTGCCGCTGGTGGTGCATCTCAACGGCGAACTCTTCGGCAGGCCGAACGCCGGTGTCGACATGACCTTCGACTTCGGCCAGCTGGTCGCCCATGTCGCGAAGACGCGCGAGCTCGAGGCCGGCTCGATCATCGGCTCCGGCACGGTGTCGAACAAGCAGGGCAACCTGTGGGGCTCGTCGATCGCCAACGGCGGGGTGGGCTACTGTTGCCTCGCCGAGGTGCGCACCTACGAGACCATCGAACAGGGCAAGCCCCTCACCCCCTTCATGCGTGCCGGTGACGTGGTGCGCATCGAGATGCTCGACGGCGACGGCCGCACCCTCTTCGGCGCGATCGAGAACACCGTCGTGGCCCCCGGGGGTTGAAGCGCATGCGACTCTTCACCTATTTCCGCAGCTCGGCCGCGTTCCGGGTGCGTATCGCGTTGAATCTCAAGGGACTCGCGTGGGATGCGGTGCCGGTCCATCTCGCGCGCGACGGTGGCGAGCAACACCGGCCCGAGTACCGTGCCCTGAACCCGGCCGGCCTGGTGCCGGCGCTCGATGACGACGGCCTGTTGCTGACGCAGTCGCTCGCGATCATCGAGTACCTGGAGGAAACCCGACCCGTGCCGCCACTGCTGCCGGCGGACCCCGCCGGACGTGCCCGGGTGCGCGCGATCGCCCAGGCCATCGCCTGCGACATCCATCCGATCAACAACCTGCGCGTGCTGCAATACCTCACGCGTGAGCTCGGCGCGAGCGAGGCGCAGAAGAGCGCTTGGTATCGCCATTGGGTGGAGCTCGGCCTCGCCGCGGTCGAGTCCCAGCTTGCCGCGCATCCTGCTACCGGCAGCTTCTGCCATGGCGAGTCGCCGACGCTGGCGGACTGCTGCCTGGTGCCGCAGGTGTTCAATGCGCGGCGCTTCGACTGCGACCTCTCCGCGATGCCGGTGGTGCGTCGCATCGTCGCCCATTGCGAGACGCTCCCCGCCTTTCAGGCCGCCGCACCGCAGGCGCAGGCAGACGCGGAGTGAGTGCAACACCGCCCGCTGCGGCGCAGCGCACTTCCTCCGCGCCGCAGCCTGCGCCACCGGCGATGGACGCAGCGCTGGTGGTGCTGGTACTGTCACTGCTGCTCGGCCTGCAGCCGGTCGCCACCGATCTCTATCTGCCCGCGCTGCCGTCGCTGACCGCCGCGCTCGGCGCGACGGTGGCGCAGGCGCAGCTCACGCTCTCGGCGCTGCTCCTCGCATTCGGGATCTCGCAGCTGGTGTGGGGGCCGGTGTCGGACCGCTTCGGCCGTCGACCGGTGCTGCTCATCGGCGTCGCGACCTACACCGTCGCCAGCGCCGGCAGCGTCTTCGCCGCCACGATCGAGAGCCTCGTCCTGTGGCGCATCCTGCAGGGCGCGGCGATGGGTGCGGCGGTGATGTGCGCGCGCGCGCTGGTGCGCGACCTGTATTCGCCCGAGCTGGGCGCGCGCGCGATCAGCAAGGGACTGTCCGGGCTCGGTGTCGTGGTGTGCGTGTGCATGCCGCTCGGTGGCGCGCTGGCCGAGTGGCTGGGCTGGCGGGCGGTGCTCGCGGTGCAGGCGCTCTTCGCCGGCACCACGTTGTGGATCCTGCTCACCCGTTTTCACGAGACGCTCGCCTGCCCCAACCCGCATGCGCTGCAGCCCGGCGTGCTATGGCGCACCTGGCGCGACATCCTGCGCAACCGCGTGTTTCGCGCCTATGCCCTGCTCACGCTGGCCTCGTATGCCGGGTTGTTCACCTTTCTCGCGGCATCCTCCTTCGTCTTCATCTCGCTGATGGGCATGAGCAGGATCGCCTATGGCGGCGTGATGCTCGTGATGGCCGTCTCCTATCTCGCCGGCACCTTCCTGTGCCGGCGCCTGCTGCCGCGCCTGGGTGTGCACCGCACCGTGCTGGTCGGCGGCGGCCTGTCGCTCGTCGGCGGCATGGGGGTGGGCGTCGTGTCGCTCGCCGGTGGCGACGGGCCGGTGGCCATCCTGTTGCCCTTCGTGCTCTACATGTTCGGCCATGGCATCCACCAGCCCTGCGGCCAGTCCGGCGCGATCGGCCCCTTCCCGCAGGCGGCCGGCGCCGCGTCGGCGATGAGCGGCCTCCTGATGATGCTTGCCGCCTTCGCCACCGGCGCATGGCTGGGCGTCGCGCTGGACGGCACCCGCTTCGCGCTCACCAACGGCCTGTGGTTCTGGGGCGTCATCACCGCCGCCGTCGCCTGGGGGCTGGTGTGGCGGACGCGGGGCGGGTAGGCGAGCCGGCGTCAGGCGCAGTCCTTCAGCGCGTTTGGGGTCGCGCAGCCAGCTCGCGGCGGAAGAGGTCGCCGAGCTTGCGTGCGGCGCTGCCGAGCGGCACGCCGCGCAGGGTCAGCAGGCCGAGCGGCATGTCGGGCGGGAGCGGTTGCAATGGCAGGCTGCGCAGGCCGATTCATCGCGAGCGGCTCCAAGTCGATCTCGAACGGCAGGCTCCCGGGCGTGGCGAGCGCGATCGCGAAGTCTATCTGGCCTTCGATGAGCGCCGGTAGCGCCTGCACCAGCAGCCCCTCGTGAAAGGTCTGCTCGGCGTCCGGCTGGGCGCGGCGAAATGAAGCGAGCACCGTCGTGACCAGCAGCGGTGTGATCGCCGCCTTCACACTCACCCCCGCACCGCCGCACATCAGGCGGATCTCGGCGCGCGCCTTCTCCAGCGTGGACAGCACCAGCCGCGCGCGCACCAGCAGCGCATTGCCCTCGGCGGTGAAGCCGATGCCCTTGTAGCTGCGGTGCAGCAACTCAGCACCCACATCCTCTTCCAGCTCCCGCAAGGCCTTGGTGAGTGCGCTCTGGCTCAGGTGCATCGCCCGCGCCGCGGCCCGGCCCAGCACTGGGCGCTCGCTCGCAAGGGCGTGGCGGACATCACCTGAGGCAACTTCACCTACGAGCCGGATCGCTTCAAGGCGCTATGGTTCGCCGAGATGCCCTTCATCGGTACGAACGGCGAGGCGTCCTCGGTCGGGCTTTGGGAGACCTACGAGAAGGACCTCGCCGGCAAGCCGGCCTTCGAGGGGATGGTCGTGCTCGGCGTGGACCTCTTCGGCGGCGGGCAGATCCACCACGGCAGCAAGGCGATCGTCGAGCCGGACGACCTGAAGAACCAGAAGGTGCGCATGGGCGGCCCGATCCTGAAGCGCCTGCTGGAGGATCTCGGCGCGGTGGCGGTTGCCGGCCCGGGCCCCAAGGCCTACGAGCTCCTCGAGAGTGGTGTCGTGGATGCCTCGCTGCACACCATCGAGTCGGTGATCAACTTCCGTGTCGAGGACAAGCTCAAGCATCACACCATCGTCCCGGGTGGCTTCTACGACGCGACCTTCTTCATCGCGATCAACGAGGGCAAGTGGAACAAGCTCTCCGAGTCCGACCGCAAGGCCATCATGGGCGTATCGGGCGAGAAGCTGTCGCGCCTGTGGGGTTCGCGCTTCGACGGGCAGAACAAGGCGGGCGAGGCGAAGCTGCGCGCCGAGGGCCATGTCTTCAGCGAGCCTTCCAAGGCGCTGCTCGAGCGCATCGGCGCGGTGCGCGAACGCATGCTGACCGACTGGGCGGCTGAAGGCCCGAGCTTCGGCGTCGATAGGCCGCTCGAGATGCTGAAGTTCTTCGAAGAGCGCTACAAGGCCCTCGCCGGCAACTGAGCGGCGACCGATCGGGACGGTGGCCGGCACGTCCGGTCACATTCACCTGGAGACACACATGGACGCGCATTTGTCCCGCATCCGCAAGGTCGTCGAGGCGCTGCTCCTTCTGATCCTCGCGGGCATGGTGCTGCTCGTGGCGTTCCCGTCGATCGCGCTGGCGCGGGTCGTCATGATGAAGTAGGGGCGGCGCCCGCGGCCTGAGGGCTGCGTGCCGGGGCGCTTGTCGTTCCCGGCACGCAAGTGTCGCATCCGGGACAGCGGTAGGGGGTGGGTGGATCAACAATCAGCCACCGCGCGCGCAACAGACGCGCCGCCACCCTTCCCCCCCCGGAGAGCACGACCATGACCACCCCAGGCCACTTCCTGATGCCGGTGACCACGCAGACGTGGACCAACGGCCGCCACCTGATGCGTTGCGTAAAGGTGATTCAGGAGACCGCCGACGTGCGCACCTTCTGCCTGGCCTCGGAGCAGCCGATGCTGTTCTTCTTCAAACCGGGGCAGTTCGTCACGCTGGAGCTCACCATCGGCGGCGAGAAGGTGATGCGCTCCTACACCATCTCGAGTTCGCCGTCGGTGCCGTACAGCATCTCGCTGACGATCAAGCGCGTGCCGGGCGGCAAGGTGTCGAACTGGCTGCACGACCATCTGCGCGAAGGCGACGAGGTGGTGGCGCACGGGCCGGTCGGCAACTTCAACATCATCGATCACCCGGCGAGGAAGCTGCTGCTGTTGTCGGGCGGCGTCGGCATCACGCCGCTGATGTCGATGACGCGCTGGTTGTTCGACACCAACGGCAATGTGGATCTCGTCTTCGTGCATAGCGCGCGTACGCCGCGCGACATCATCTACCGGCACGAGCTCAACCACATGTTCTCGCGCATCCCCGAGTTCCAGCTCAACATCATCTGCGAGCGCGGCGCCGAGGTCGTCGAGCCCTGGGACGGCTACCGCGGCCAACTCAACGCGCGCATGCTGGAGCTGATGGCGCCGGACTTCCTCGAGCGCGAGGTGTTCTGCTGCGGCCCCACGCCCTACATGAGCGCGGTGCGACGCATGCTGGAGGCGGGCGGCTTCGACATGCGTCACTATCACGAGGAATCCTTCGGCGCGACCCCGGCCGAGGTCACCCAGGAGGTGATCGCACTCGCGCGCGACGCGGCCGAGGCCGACAAGGCCGACGCCGGTCCGACGCTGCTGGTGGAGTTCGCCGAATCCGGCCGCGCGGCGCGCGTCGCACCCGGTGAAACGGTGCATGCGGCCGCGGCGCGGGTCGGGTTGCACATCCCCAAGGCCTGCGGCATGGGCATCTGCGGAACCTGCCGGGTGGCGCTGAAGTCCGGCGAGGTGGATATGGAGCACAACGGCGGCATCACCGACGAGGACGTGGCCGAGGGCTACATCCTGTCGTGCTGCAGCAAGCCCAAGGGCGACGTGGTGATCGACTTCTGAACGACCCGATGCCGCGCGCTGACGGGCAGGCGACAGTGCGACACAGCCTTGTCGTCTACACGCCAGATCGTGGCGCCTGCAAGCATCTGGCCGAGGGGCGCCGCACCTACTATTTTCCCCATGGCGCAGACACTTGCGACCTGTCTGCGTAGGCAACCAATAATCCGATCAACCGAATGACCGAACCCTTGCGCGACGGCACGACCGCCGCCGAACCCAGGAGACCTTGCATGTACCGTTACGCCGACCGCCTCGCCGCCTATGACCCGGATCTCGCCGCTGCGCTGGACGAGGAAGTGGCGCGTCAGGAAGCCCACATCGAGCTCATCGCTTCCGAGAACTACGCCAGCCCGCGCGTGATGGAGGCACAGGGCAGCCAGCTCACCAACAAGTACGCCGAGGGCTACCCGGGCAAGCGCTACTACGGCGGCTGCGAGGCGGTGGACAAGGCCGAGCAGCTTGCGATCGACCGTGCCTGCCAGCTCTTCGGCGCGAGCTTCGCGAACGTGCAGCCGCACTCCGGCGCGCAGGCCAACGCTGCGGTGTTCATGGCGCTGGTGAAGCCGGGCGATACCGTGCTGGGCATGAGCCTCGCCCATGGCGGCCATCTCACCCATGGCGCCGCGCCGAACTTCTCCGGCAAGCACTACAACGCGGTGCAGTACGGCCTGGATCCGGCCACCGGCGAGATCGACTACGCCGAGGTCGAGCGCCTCGCGCGCGAGCACAAGCCGAAGATGATCATCGCCGGCTTCTCCGCCTACTCGCGCGTCATCGACTGGGCACGCTTCCGCAGGCTCGCGGACGAAATCGGCGCGTTCTTCTTCGTCGACATGGCGCACATTGCCGGCCTCGTCGCGGCCGGCCTCTACCCCAGCCCGCTGCCGCATGCGCATGTGGTGACCACCACCACCCACAAGACCCTGCGCGGCCCGCGTGGCGGCCTGATCCTGTCGGCGTGCGGCGACGAGGCGCTGTACAAGAAGCTCAACGCCGCGGTGTTCCCCGGCCAGCAGGGCGGCCCGCTGATGCATGTGATCGCCGCCAAGGCGGTGGCCTTCAAGGAGGCGATGGACCCGGCCTTCGTCGATTACCAGAAGCAGGTGCTGAAGAACGCCGCCACCATGGCCGGCGTGTTCATCGAGCGCGGCTACGACGTGGTCTCGGGCGGCACCGAGGACCACCTCTTCCTCGTGTCGCTGATCCGCCAGGGCGTCACCGGCAAGGACGCGGACGCCGCCCTCGGCCGCGCCCACATCACGGTGAACAAGAACTCGGTGCCGAACGACCCGCAGAGCCCCTTCGTCACCTCGGGCCTGCGCATCGGCACCCCGGCGGTGACCACCCGCGGCTTCGACGCCGACGAGTGCCGCGCGCTCGCCGGCTGGATCTGCGACATCCTCGACGCGCTCGCCGCCAAGGGCGACAGCGCCGCCGTGGAAGCCGCGGTGCGCGCCAAGGTGGCCGAGGTGTGCGCGCGCCATCCGGTGTATGTGAAGGCCTGATCGCCACAACGCACGGCGGCCGGGCGGCCGCCGGCAATTCTCAGGAGTCGATGTCATGCAACATTTTTCGGGCTTCGGGCTGGTCAAGCACGGTCTGAGCTACCACGAGAACTGGCAGCGCATGTGGCGCAACCCCACGCCCAAGAAGCGCTACGACGTGATCGTGGTGGGCGGCGGCGGTCACGGGCTCGCCACCGCGTATTACCTCGCCAAGGAATTCGGCGTCACCAACGTCGCGGTGATCGAGAAGGGCTGGCTGGGCGGTGGCAATACCGCGCGCAACACCACCATCGTGCGCTCCAACTACCTGTGGGACGAGGCGGCGTGGCTGTACGAGCACGCGATGAAGCTGTGGGAAGGCCTGTCGCAGGATCTCAACTACAACGTGATGTTCTCGCAGCGCGGTGTGATGAACCTCGGCCACACCCTGCAGGACATGCGCGACATCGAGCGCCGGGTGAATGCCAACCGCCTCAACGGCATCGACGGCGTGGTGCTGGACACCAACCAGGTGAAGGAGATCGTGCCCATCCTGGATTGCTCGAAGAACACCCGCTACCCGGTGCTCGGCGCCTCCTGGCAGCCGCGCGGCGGCGTGGCCCGGCATGACGCGGTGGCCTGGGGCTTCGCGCGCGGCGCGGATGCGCTCGGCGTCGATCTCCTGCAGCAGACCGAGGTGATCGGCATCCGCCAGAGCATGGGCCGCATCCAGGGCGTGGAGACCAACCGCGGCTACATCGAGGCCGATACGGTCGGCGTGGTCGTCGCGGGCAACTCCAGCGTCGTCGCCAACATGGCGGGCTTCAAGCTGCCGCTGGAATCGCACCCGCTGCAGGCGCTGGTGTCCGAGCCGATGAAGCCCATCCTCGACACCGTGGTGATGTCCAACGCGGTGCACGGCTATGCGAGCCAGTCCGACAAGGGCGACCTCGTCATCGGCGCCGGCATCGACGGCTACAACGGCTACGGCCAGCGTGGCAGCTACACCACCATCGAGCACACGCTGCAGGCGATCGTGGAGATGTTCCCGATCTTCTCGCGCGTGCGCATGAACCGGCAGTGGGGCGGCATCGTCGATACCTGCCCGGACGCCTGCCCGATCCTGTCGGCGACGCCGGTCGGCGGGCTGTTCTTCAACTGCGGCTGGGGTACCGGCGGCTTCAAGGCCACCCCGGGCTCGGGCCACGTGTTCGCCGCGACGCTCGCGGCCGGCAAGCCGCATGAGCTTGCCGCACCGTTCTCCATCGACCGCTTCATCAGCGGCAAGCTCATCGACGAACACGGCGCGGCCGGCGTCGCACACTGACAGAGGGGATCACCATGTTGCACATCTACTGCCCCCACTGCGAGGAGTATCGCGAGGAGGAGGAGTTCCGGGCCAAGGGCGAGGCGCACATCGCGCGCCCGGTGAAGCCGGAGGAGACCTCCGACGAGGAATGGGGCCAATACCTCTTCTTCCGCAAGAACCCGCGCGGCATCCACCACGAGCAATGGATCCACGCCGCCGGTTGCCGCAAGTTCTTCAACGTGACGCGTGACACCGTGAGCTACGAGATCCTCGAAACCTACAAGCCCGGACAACAGCCTTCCGTGACCGCGGAAAGCCAGGCATCCGCCAAGGGAGGCGCCGCGAAATGAGCCAGCAGAACCGTCTCGCGCAGGGAGGCCGCGTCGACCGTAGCCGGCCGCTGCGCTTCACCTTCAACGGCGAGAGCTACCAGGGCTTTGCCGGCGACACGCTGGCCTCGGCGCTGCTCGCCAACGGCGTCGACATCGTCGGCCGCAGCTTCAAGTATTCCCGCCCGCGCGGCATCGTCGCCGCGGGTGCGGAAGAGCCGAACGCCATTCTCCAGCTCGGCTCCAGCGAAGCCGGCCAGATCCCCAACGTGCGCGCCACCCAGCAGGCGCTCTACGACGGCCTCACCGCGGTCAGCACCAACGGCTGGCCGAATGTGAAGAAGGACGTCATGGGCGTCATCGGCAAGGTTGGTGGCCAGTTCATGCCGCCGGGCTTCTACTACAAGACCTTCATGTCGTCGCAGGCGATGTGGATGAAGTACGAGAAGTACATCCGCAGGGCCGCCGGGTTGGGCCGCAGCCCGCGCGAGAACGACCCGGACATCTACGACACCATCAACCGCCACTGCGAGGTGCTGGTGATCGGTGCCGGCCCGGCCGGCCTCGCCGCCGCGCTGGCCGCCGCATCGAGCGGCGCGCGCGTGATCCTCGCCGACGAGCAGGAGGAGATGGGCGGTTCCGCGCTCGACAGCCGCGAATCCATCGACGGCAAGCCCGCCGCCGAGTGGGTGGCGGGTGTGCTCGCCGAGCTCGGGCGCATGTCCAACGTGGTGCTGCTGCCGCGCACCACCGCCAACGGCTACCACGACCACAACTTCGTCACCCTGCACGAGCGTCGCACCGAGCATCTCGCCGACCTCGCGCCGAAGAAGGACGGCCGCCGTCAGGCCCGCGCACGCATGCACCGGGTGCGCGCCGGCCGGGTGATCCTCGCCACCGGCACGCACGAGCGGCCGCTGGTGTACGCCAAGAACGATGTGCCGGGCAACATGATCGCGGGTGCGATCTCGACCTACATCCGCCGCTATGCGGTGGCGCCGGGCAACAGCCTGGTGCTGTCGACCAACAACGACCATGCCTACCGCGCCGCACTCGACTGGGCCGATGCCGGCCGTCAGGTCGTGGCGATCGTCGATGCGCGCGACAACCCGCAGGGCGACCTGGTCGCCGAGGCGAAGAAGCGCAACATCCGCATCATCACCGGCAGCGCGGTCATCGAGTCGCAAGGAAAGAAGCGCGTCAGCGGCGCCACCGTGGCGCGCATCGACCCGCTCAACTTCGTCGTCAAGGGCGGGGTGGAAGAGCTCGCCTGCGACACCATCGCCAGCTCCGGCGGCTACAGCCCGGTGGTGCATCTGGCCGCGCACACCGGTGTGCGCCCGCAGTGGCGTGACGACATCCTCGGCTTCGTGCCCGGCAAGGTGAAGGGTCTCGTACCGGTGGGCGGCGTGAATGGCCGCTTCGCGCTGGCGGACGCGCTCGCCGACGGACTCGAGGCGGGCAGCACCGCGGCGCTGGAATGCGGCTTCAAGGGCGCCTCGGCGAGCCTGCCCAAGGTGGCCGCGGTCAAGGAAGGCCCGACCCTGCCGCTCTACCAGGTGCCGCACACCAAACCGGCGATGCGTGCGCCCAAGCAGTTCGTCGATCAGCAGAACGACGTCACCGCCGCCGGCATCGAGCTCGCGACGCGTGAAGGCTTCGAGTCGATCGAACACGTCAAGCGCTACACCGGCCTGGGTTTCGGCACCGACCAGGGCAAGCTCGGCAACATCAACGGCATGGCGATCGCGGCGCGCTGCCTCGGCCAGACCATTCCGCAGACCGGCACCACCGTGTTCCGGCCCAACTACACGCCGATCACCTTCGGCGCGATCGCCGGACGCAACTGCGGCGAGTTCTTCGACCCGCGCCGCTACACCGCGCTGCATGCGGCGCATGTTGCGCGCGGTGCCGAGTTCGAGGTGGTCGGCCAGTGGATGCGGCCGTGGTACTTCCCCAGGCCGGGCGAATCCATGCACGACGCGGTGCAGCGCGAATGCCGCGCGGTGCGCGAAGGGGTGGGCATCCTCGACGCCTCCACGTTGGGCAAGATCGACATCCAGGGCAAGGACGCGCGCGAGTTCCTCAACCGCATCTACACCAACGCCTGGACCAAGCTCGATGTGGGCAAGTGCCGCTACGGCCTCATGTGCAAGGACGACGGCATGCTCATGGACGACGGCGTGACGGCCTGCCTCGGCGACAACCACTTCCACATGACCACCACCACCGGCGGCGCCGCCGGCGTGCTGGACTGGCTGGAGATGTGGCACCAGACCGAGTGGCCGGAGCTGGAGGTGTACTTCAGCTCGGTGACCGACCACTGGGCGGCGATGGCAATCAACGGGCCGGATTCCCGCAAGCTGCTTGCCGAGCTCACCGACATCGACCTCTCCAACGAGGCCTTCGGCTTCATGGACTGGCGCGAATGCACCGTGGCCGGCGTGCCGGCGCGGGTGTTCCGCATCTCCTTCACCGGTGAGCTGTCGTACGAGATCAACGTGCAGGCCAACCATGCGATGCATGTGTGGAACGCGCTGTTCGACAAGGGGGCGAAGTACAAGCTCACCCCCTACGGCACCGAGACCATGCACGTGCTGCGCGCCGAGAAGGGTTTCATCATCGTCGGTCAGGACACCGATGGTTCGGTGACGCCGGAAGACCTCGGCATGCAGTGGTGCGTGGGCTACAAGAAGCCGTTCTCGTGGATCGGCCGGCGTGCGCTGTCGCGGCCGGATACCAAGCGCGACGATCGCAAGCAGCTCGTCGGCCTGAAGCCGCTCGACCCCAAGCTGGTGCTGAAGGAGGGCGCGCAGATCGTGCTCGAGAAGGAGATCCGCATCCCGATGCCGATGGTCGGGCATGTCACCTCCAGTTACTTCAGCCCCAACCTGGGCCATGGTTTCGCGCTGGCGCTGGTCAAGGGCGGCGCGAAGCGGATGGGCCAGACCGTCTATCTGCCGATGGCGGACGGTACCGTCCATGCGGCCGAGATCGTGAGCCCCGTGTTCCTCGATCCCAAGGGAGATCGCCAGAATGTCTGATATCGCAGTGATGGATGTGAACCCCGCCGGCGGGGTGAAGTCGGAGTCGCCGCTCGCGGCCTCCAAGGTGCGTGTCGCCACCGCGGCGAACGCGGCCGTGGCCGGCGTGGTGGTGCGCGAGGAGGCCTTCCTCGGCCACCTCGTGCTGCGCGGCAACAGCGCGGCGGAAGGCTTCGCCGCCGGTGTGGAGCGTGCGCTCGGCGTGCCGCTGCCGCTGAAGCCCTGCCAGCTCGTCGTGGATGCGGCGCGCGGCGTGAGCATCCAGTGGAGCTCGCCCAACGAGTGGCTGATCATCGTGCCGGGTGGCCAGGAATACGCCACCGAGCTCTACCTGCGCGAAGCGCTGAGCGGCCACTTCGCGGTGGTGAACATCAGCGGCGCGCAGACCCTCATCACGCTCTCCGGCCCGCATGCGCGCGAGGTGCTGATGAAGTCCTCGCCCTACGATGTCGATCCGGCGCACTTCCCGGTCGGCAAGGCGGTGGGCACGGTGTTCGCCAAGACCACCGCGGTGATCCGCCGCCCGAGCGAGGATGAGTGGCAGGTGATCTTCCGCCGCAGCTTCGCCGACTACCTCTTCCGCTGGACGCTCGACGCCGCCGAGGAGTTCGGCGTGTTTGTTGCAAACTGAGCGTCGGCAGCTGAAAGTCGCCCGCTGAACACCGCGGAGGGCGCACGCCCTCCCGGCAATCCCGGTTTTCCTTTCGTCTCCCGTGCATCCCGCCGGCGCCCTTACCTGGGCCGGCGGGATCTTTCCTTGTGGAGGCGCCGAAGTGATCGGGACCGACGTGTTCAGGACATCTCGCCGCACCAGTTGGTGGCGAACTGCCTGCGGACCTCCGCCGGGTCGGCAAGGGTGGCGAGCAACACGTGCAGTTTGGCAAACGCGGCCTCCAGTGTCATGTCGCCCGCGGGCACCACACCGATGCGATTGAGTGCGCTGCCGGTCGCATAGGCACCTTGCAGCACGGGGCCATGTACGCATTGGCTGCGGTTCACCACGACCACCCCGCGCGCCACCGCGCGTGCGAGCGCGTCGAGGAGACCGGGTGCGGCGTCCGGCAGGTTGCCCGCTCCGTAGCTGCACAACACCAGCCCGCGCAGCGCGGGATCGCTCGTCAGCCTGTCGATCTGACGTGCCGACAACCCGGGATGCACCATCAGCACCTCCACCGCACGCGCATAGAACACCGGCAGCTGGAAGTCGCGCGTGCCCTCGGGCAACAGGCGCCCGTGATCCACGCGCAGTCCGATGCCCACCTCGGCGAGCGCAGCGGCGTTGGGGGAGGCGAACGCGTCGAGGGCGGTGCTGCTGCGCTTGGTGCTGCGGTTGCCGCGCAACAGTTGCTGCCCGAAGAACAGGCCGATCTCGCCGCAGCGCAGTGTGGCGGCCAGCAGCAGCGCAGATTCCAGGTTGGCGAGCGCGTCGCTGCGTGGTTCCACCAGCGGGATTTGCGCGCCGGTGAGGATCACCGGGCGATCGGCCCCGCGCAGCATGAAGGACAGCGCCGCGGCCGTCCAGGCCATGGTGTCGGTGCCATGCAGCACGACGAAGCCGTGGTAGTCGTCCCAGCGTGTGACGAGTTCGGTGGCGATTTCGGTCCATTGGGCCGGCTGCAGGTTGGCGCTGTCGATCGGCTGCGCCAGCTCGACGAGCTCGAACTCGGGCAGGCTCGGAACACCCGCCAGGCTGCGTCCAAGTACCGCGCCGAAGCCCCGCATCGGACGGTAGCCGTCTGTGCCGCGCTCCATACCGATGGTGCCGCCGGTGTGCAACACCAGGATGCGCCTGCTCATGCCGTGCGCCGCTGCGGGGCGAGCATCGACTGCGGGCTCAGCAGCGCGTCGAGCTCGGCCTCGCCGAGCAGACCTTCGCCCAGCACCAGGGCGCGCACGGTGTCGCCGCTGTGCAGCGCCTGCGCGGCGATGCGCGAGGCGTTGGCGTAACCGATGCGCGGCACCAGCGCGGTGATCACGCCGATGCTGTGCTCCACATGGCGGCGGCACTGCTCGCGGTCGGCGCGGATGCCGCGGATGCAGCGCTCTTCCAGCATGCGGCAAGCGGCGTCGAGCATGCGCACCGAGGACAGCAGGTTGTAGACGATGAGCGGCTCCATGGCGTTGAGCTGGAGCTGACCGGCCTCCGCCGCCATCGTCACCGCGAGGTCGTTGCCGATCACCTGGTAGGCGGTCTGGTTCACCGCCTCCGGGATCACCGGGTTCACCTTACCGGGCATGATCGACGAGCCCGGCTGCATCGCTGGCAGGTGGATCTCGCCGAAGCCGGTGCGCGGCCCGCTGGAGAGCAGGCGCAGGTCGTTGGCGAGCTTGGAGAGCTTGACCGCGAAGCGCTTGAGTACGCCGGAGAAGAGCACGAACGCGCCCATGTCCGAGGTCGCCTCGACCAGGTGGCTCGCCGGCACGATCGGCTTGCCGGAGATTTCGGCAAGACGGCGCACGGCGAGGGCAGCGTAGTCGGGGTGGGTGTTGATGCCGGTGCCGATCGCGGTGCCACCGAGGTTCACCTCGCACAGCAGGGCGCAGACCTCCTGCAGGCGCTCGATGTCTTCGCCCAGGTTCACCGCGAAGGCCTCGAACTCCAGCCCCAGCGTCATCGGTACTGCGTCCTGCAGCTGGGTGCGGCCCATCTTGATCACGTCCGCGAACTCGCGGCCCTTCTCCTCGAGCGCACGCTTGAGGCTGGCAATGGCGTCCACCAGCGGTTCGACGGCGAACTGCAGGCCGACGCAGACCGCGGTCGGGTAGGCGTCGTTGGTCGACTGCGACATGTTGACGTCGTCGTTGGGGTGCAGGTGCGCATACGCGCCCTTGGGCTGACCGAGCTTCTCCAGCGCGAGGTTGGCGATCACTTCGTTGGCGTTCATGTTGGTCGAGGTGCCGGCGCCGCCCTGGATGAGGTCGACGACGAAGGCCTCGTGCAGGCGACCGCCGATGATGTCCTCGCAGGCGGCGAGGATGGCGTCGGCCTTGTGTGTCGGCAGTAGGCCGAGCTCCTGGTTGGCGCGTGCGGCGGCGGCCTTGACCATCGCGAGCGCATTGACGAGCGCCGGGAAGTGGCTGATCGGTACGCCGGTGATGGCGAAGTTGTCCACCGCGCGCTGGGTCTGGATGCCGTACCAGATGTCGGCGGGCAGCGCCATGTCACCGAGAAGGTCGTGTTCGATGCGGGTATTCATTGAAGTCTTCCTTTGCACCGGCCGGCGCTGAGTGCGCCAGCCGGATCGGGTTGCCGGGAGTGGTCGTCGTGACCGTCGTGATAAGGGGTTCAGGCCCTGGTCGGCGCCGGTGCGGCGGAGGCGGCACGGATCGCCGCGCGATCCTCGTCCTCCAGGCGCCAGGCCGCGGTGTCGATGTTCAGGTCGGCGAAGCGTGCAGAGTCGAACACAGGTTCGGCGATGCCGGCCTCGACCTGGGCGTCATAGTCGCGCATCAGGCGCAGCCCGGGCTTGAACAGCGCGGCGAGCGCGAGCAGGTTGGCGAGTGCGAGCAGGCCCATGGTCACGTCGGCAAACGCGAAAACCGTGCCGAGGTCGGTGGTGGCGCCCCAGCCGCACAGCGCGATCACCACGGCACGGTAGGGCACCACCAGCGCGCGGTTGTTGTCGCTGAACCAGCTCAGGCTGTTCTCGCCGAGGTAGTAGTTGTAGATGATGGTGGTGAAGCCGAACAGCATCAGCGCGATGCTGACGAACACCCGCCCCCATTCACCGACGAGGCCGGCCAGTGAGGCCTGCGTGAGCGCCACGCCGCCGATCTCCGAGCCCATCCCGGGCTGGTAGACGTCGCCCAACAGTACGATGAAGGCGGTGCAGGAGCACACGATCAGGGTGTCGATGAACACCGAGAAGGCCTGCACGATGCCCTGGCTCGCAGGGTGGCGGACGTAGGCCACTGCGGCGACGTTGGGTGCGCTGCCGAGCCCGGCTTCGTTCGAGAACAGGCCGCGCTTGACGCCCATCACGATCGCCGCGCCGATGCCGCCGCCAATCGCCGGTTCGAGTCCGAAGGCGCTCTTGAAGATCAGCGCCAGCACGCCGGGCACCTCGCCGATGTTGAGCGCCACCACCACTGCCGCGATCGCGATGTAGCCCACCGCCATTACCGGCACTAGCACCTCCGAGACTTTCGCGATGCGCTTGACGCCGCCGAAGATGATCGCGCCGACCACGAGTGCGAGCACGGCGCCGGTGGTGCCGACCGGGACGCCGAAGGCGTCATTGATCGAGGTGGCCACCGAGTAGGACTGCAGCGCGCTGAAGCCGAAGCCGAAGGTCACCAGCAGCAGCACCGAGTACAGCGCTGCCAGCCACTTCCAGCGCGGCCCCATGCCACGCGCGATGTAGTGTGCGGGGCCGCCCCGGTAGGTACCGTCGGGCTCGGCCTTCTTGTAGGCCTGGGCGAGCGTGCATTCGAAGTAGCTCGTGGCCATGCCGATCAGGCCCACCAGCCACATCCAGAAGATCGCGCCGGGGCCGCCGAGGGTGATCGCCACCGCCACGCCGGCGATGTTGCCGCCACCGACGCGGCCGGCCACCGACAGCATCAGCGCCTGGAAGGAACTCAGGTGGCCGTGCTTGTCATGGGCGAAGGCCTGGCTTGCGCCGAGGATACGGAACATGCGGCCAAAGTGGCGGAACTGGACGAAGCGCGAAGCGAATGTGAACCACAGCCCCAGCCCGACCAGCACGACGATCAGCACCTTGGACCACAGGAGTTCGTTGAGGAGATCAAGCATGGTGGCAGCCTCCCTGGTGAAGGTGACGGTCGCCCTTTGCAGGCACCAGGTGGCGCAGGTGAGGTGCGGGGATCTGGACGTGACGCGGATGGACTGGCATGAGGTGTCTCCTTGCTGCGCGGCGCGCGGCCGCTGTTGTCGTCTGCGCCCGCATGGTCGGCGGGAGCGATGACATTTCAGCAAGATGCAGGCGCCCGGGGAATTTGACGACCTGGCTCGATCTGTTGCCTTAGGTTGCACAAACTGCGCCATACTGCGACACGTTCAAGCTGTCGCATCCGGCGGTGGCACCGGCGGTGCCACCGCCGGTGCCACTCTTCCACCCTGCATGGAACCGTCATGAACGAGGACTTCGCCCGCAACCTGCGCCTGCTGTGCAGCTTCTACCGCTCGGTGGCGGAGGTCTGCCGGCGGCTCGACATCAACCGGCCGCAGTTCAACCGTTACCTGAGCGGGCGTTACCGGCCTTCGGCGCACACGCTGCAGCGCTTCTGTGCCTTTTTCGGGGTGGAGGCGCACGAGATCATGATGCCCAGCGCGCAGTTCGAGCGCCTGGTGCAGGTGCGCCCGAGACCGGCCGCGCCCACCGTGGCAGAGGCGCCGGAGGCGGCCGAGCTTGCGCATCTGAAGAACATCGGTAGCGCCGGGCTCGACAAATACCTGGGCTACTACTTCGAGACCTACCTCTCGATGGCCTGCCCCGGGATGCTGCTGCGCACCCTGGTCTGCCTGGAGAAGCGCGACGACCGGGTGTGCTACCAGCGCACCGAGCGGCTTATCGAGCACCCGTGCGAGAAGGCCTATCACGGCATCTATCGCGGTCTGGCGCACTTCCTCACCGACCGCATCTTCCTCACCGATTACGAGACGCTCACCGGTCTGGAGATGACCCAGACCATCCTCTTCCCCTCGTTCAAGAACCGCGTCACCCGGCTCACCGGGCTCAAGCTGGGGGTGTCGGGCAGTGGCGAGCGCATGCCGTGCTGCGCCCGGGTCGTCTATGAATACCTCGGCCCGGTGATCGAGGTGCGGCGTGCGCTACGCCTGTGCGGCCTTTATCCGCTCGACGACGCACGCGTCGACGAGGCCACCCGTCGCGCCGTGGTCAACGACATCGCGCCGGGAGAGTGGCACTTGCGCGCGCGCCATTGAGCACACGCATGTTTGAGGGGGGCGGTCGGGCGCCGCCCGCCGCTCAGCGCTGCAGAAAGCGCCCCACCGCCTCCAGATGCTCCGGCTCGTTGTGGCACATGCCCTGAAAGGCGGCGCAGAGGTCGAGGAAGTCCTTCAGCTCCATGCGCTGCGCCATCTTCATCAACCGCTTGGTGAGGCGCAGCGCCTTGGGCGGCTGGGCGGCGAAGCGCGCCGCCAGCGCATGGGCCCGCGCCAACAGCTGGTCGGGCTCGACCACCTCGAGCGCGATGCCCAGCGTCTTCGCCTCCTCGGCACCGACGATGCGGCCCGACAGGGTGAGCTCGAAGGCCTGTTGGTAGCCGATCAGGCGCTGCATGAACCACGCGCCGCCGTCGCCCGGGATGATGCCGAGGTTGAGGAAGGTCTCGCCGAACTTGGCCCGGGTGGACGCGATGCGGATATCCGCCATGTTCGCGAGATCGAAGCCAGCACCGATCGCCGGGCCGTTCACCGCCGCGATCACCGGCACCTCCACCGCCTGCAGCGCCAGCGGGATGCGCTGGATGCCGCGCCGGTAGCGGGTCGCGACCTCGGCCACATCGCCCGCGAAGTCGCCGCCGCGCTCCGCCATGTCCTTGATGTTGCCGCCTGCCGAGAAGGCCGCGCCCTCGCCGGTGATCACCAGCACCGAGACGTCGTCGCAGCGGTTCACCCACTCGGCCACGGCTACGATGTCGTCGATCAGCGCGGTGCCGGTGAGCGCATTGCGCACATCGTCACGCGCCAGTGTCAGCGTCGCGACCCGCTGATCGATCTGCAGGCGGGCATCGGTGAGGGTGGGTTGGGTCATCGTGTGGTCTCCTGGGGGTGTGGTTGTGAGGGCATGGCGCGACGTATCGCGCGACCCCGGGGGGGAGAGTAATGCAATCGGTGAAGTACATGCGACCAGCAGGCACGGCTTGTGTGCCGTCAGCATGCCGCTGCAATCTGGTGTGCAAGTTTGATATGTGCGCACAATTGGCGCACAATCGCCGCTCATCTCGCCCGTCGATCCAGGAGAATCCCATGAGCAGCCTTGCGAAGGATACGCGCCTGCACATCCGTTGCGACCAGGAGGTCCGTCAGCTGCTCGACAAGGCGGCCGCCTATGCGCACATGAGCGTATCCGAGTTCGTGCTGCGGAACGCCGTCGAGAAAGCGCAGGCCTTGGTCGAGCAGCGCGAGGCGGTCACCCTCACGCAGCAGGACTTTGCCGCATTTCTCGACGCTCTCGAAGCCCCCGCCCAGCCCGCGCCGGCCCTGCAGCGCGCATTCGCTCGACATGCCGACCAGGTGCGCTGAGCGCTGCGCAGACAAACCAGGTCAGGACCTGTGACTTACCGCATCCGTCCGTTGGACGATGAATGCGAGGTCGCGCGTTTCCGCTGTGGCGAGGTGGCGCTGGACACTTACCTGTGCCGCTATGCGAGTCAGGACATCAAGCGCGGCGTGGCGCGGATCTTCGTCGCGACACCCGCGGAAATGCCTGGAGAGGTCGCAGGATTCTACGCCCTCAGCGCTGCCAGCATCGCGGCAGAGCAACTGCCAGAAGCGCTGCGCAGGAAGCTGCCACGTTATCCCGTGCCGGCCGCGCTCCTTGGGCGGCTCGCGGTGGGCGAAGCCTATCAGGGCCGAGGCCTGGGTTCGATTCTGCTTGCCGATGCGTGCATGCGCGTCGCCGCAGCCAGTCAGACGCTCGCAGTGGCAGCCATTCTCGTCGATGCCAAGTCGCCCGCGGCTGCGGCCTTCTACCGCCATTTCGGCTTTGTCGAGTTGCCAGGGCAGGGCACGCGCCTGATGTTGCCACGTGCCCGCTTCGCCCAAGCGGGTTCGAGTGGCATGGGGAATGCGGACGGGTAGGCAGGGGAATCCCGGGCTCGGCGGTGCCACGCAAAGACCACCTATCATGACCGCGGCCTTGCGCGCTACACTCTGCAACAAATCAACCGCAGAGGTTCGTCATGCAGGATTTCGACGCACAGGCCGCCGCATTCGGTGCGCGCATCGAGGACGAGATCAAGTCCGGGCAGCTGAATTTTCCCACCTCTTTTGACGTGACGCTGCGGGTGAAGAAGCTCGCTGACGACCCCGATTCCTCGCTTGGCGAGATCGCCAAAGTGGTTTCGGCCGAGCCGGTGCTGAGCGCGCGCTTGGTGCGGATGGCGAACACCGTTGCGATGAACCCGTACGGTCGCACGGTCGACAGCGTCAACGCCGCGGTGCAGCGGGTGGGCCTGGCAGCAGTGCGCAGCCTGGCGTTCTCGGTGGCGGCGGAGCAGATGGCGCAGGATCACCGCTCGCGCAATATGCGCATCATCGCTTCGGGGTTGTGGATGCACTCGGTGGATGTGGCGTGCTGGTCGCATGCGATCGCGCGCGACGTGAAGACGGTGCCGGCCGATACCGCGCTTTTCGCCGGGATGATGGTCGATATCGGCCAGTTCTACCTCGTTTCGCGTGCGTCCGAGTTCCCGGCGATGGAAAGCAACATCGACCGTTTCGGCGAGTTCGTCGCGATCTGGTCGGATCCTATCGGTCGGGCGATCCTCGAGGCCTTCGGGCTGCCGGATCTGGTGCTCGACGCCTACAACTACGAAGATCCCTACGGCGGCAACTGGCCGCCAGCGACGCTCTCTGACGTGGTGTTCACCGCGACGCTGGCGTGCGAGACGCCCAACCCCTTCGACAGCCTCCTCGGTGGGCGTCGCGGACGCTGGGAGAGCCTGCTCACCGACCCGATGCCGGTCGAGCGCCTGGACGCGCTGATGGCCGATGTGCGCGAAGGGCGGCAGGAGATGCTGTCGGCGATCTCGGGTTGAGGCCGGCGTGCTTGACGCCCTCCGTTGCGATGCCGCGGGGGTGATAGCGGGTGTGGCTGGGGGTGTTGGCAGCGCTTGGCGCGGGCCTTATGTGGGGGCTGTTGTTTCTCGTGCCCCTGCTGCTGGCCGAGTATCCGGGTGTCGTGCTGTCGATCGGTCGATACACCGCGTTCGGCTTGCTGGCGGTCGGTCTCGCGTGGATGGATCGCGGGGCGCTTCTCCGCCTCGGCCGTGACGACTGGCTGGAGGCGGCGCGGCTGTCGCTGGTCGGCAACATCCTCTACTACGCCTTTCTCGCCAGCGCGATACAGCTCGCGGGCGCACCCATCCCGACCTTGCTCATCGGCACATTGCCGGTGGTGATCGCGGTGTGTGCGAACCTTCTTGCCAGTCGTGCCGAGGAAGGCGCGGCGGTGCGCTGGGCTGGGCTCGCCGCGCCGCTGGGGCTGATCTTCGGAGGCCTCACCGCGGTGCAGTTCGGCGCCGACATCACGCTGGCGGACTCGATCGTGCAGGTGTCGTGGTCCGGCATCGCGCTGGCGCTGCTCGCAGTGGCTTGTTGGACCTGGTATCCATTGCGCAACAGCCGCTGGTTGAAAGCGCATCCGCCGGGCATGGCGCGCGCGTGGGCCACGGCGCAGGGCTTGGTCACGCTTCCGCTGGCATTGGCGACAGGGCTGCTCTATCTGCTATGGGCGCGCGTTGCCGGTGACGATGGCGGTTTTGCGTGGCCGTTTGGCCCGCAGCCGGGCCTGTTCGTGCTGCTGATGGTGCTGACCGGGCTCACCGGGTCGTGGCTGGGCACGCTGCTGTGGAATCGTGCGAGCCAGCTCTTGCCGCCGGCGCTGCTGGGGCAGCTGATCGTGTTCGAGACCCTTGCGGCGTTGATGTATGCCTTTGCCTGGTCGGCGCGGTTGCCGGCCTGGCACGAGCTCGTCGGGATCGTGATGCTGGTGGTCGGCGTGCTGCTGGGGGTGAGGCTGTTCCGGGGCGCGACCGGGTGAGCAGTTCAGGAGCCCGATGCGGAGCGTGCGCGTTCGGCGAGCATGCGGCGGCGCTCGGCGATCCATGCGATCAGCTCGTCTTCGGGAAGCGGGCGGGAGAACAGGTAACCCTGTGCCTCGTCGCAGTAGTGCTGTCGCAGGAAGCGCGCCTGCTCCGGCGTCTCCACGCCCTCGGCGACCAGCGTCAGTCCCAGCGCGTGCCCCATGCTGATCACCGAGCGTACCAGTGCGTTGCCCTCCTTGCTGGTGCCGATGGCGCTGACGAAGGAGCGGTCGATCTTGAGCTTCTGGAAGGGTAGCTGCTGAAGGTAGCTGAGCGAGGAGTAGCCGGTACCGAAATCGTCCAGCGAGAGCTGCAGGCCGGCCTCGCCGATCTCGTGCAGCAGATTGAGTGCCGCTTCGGTTTCGAGGAACACGGACTCGGTGAGTTCGATCTCGATCGCGGTCTGCGGGAGCTCGTGCGCGCCGATGATGGCCGTCAGACGGGTGAGGAAGTCCGGGTGGCGCAACTGCATCACCGAGAGGTTGACCGCGATCGCCGGAACCTCCTGGCCATCTGCGGCCAGCGCCTTCCAGGTGCGGCAGGCCTCGGCCAGTACCCACTCACCGATGGTGATGATGATGTCGTTCTCCTCGGCGAGCGGGATGAACTCCGCTGGCGACACGAGTCCGCGCTCGGGATGATTCCAGCGCACCAGCGCCTCGATGCCGGTGATGCGGCCATCGAACAGGGAGAGCTGCGGCTGGTAGTGCAGTACCAACTCGTTGCGCGGCACCGCCGTGCGCAGCAGGCCCTGCAGCGCGAGTCGCTCCATCGCCGCCTCGGTCATCGCGGCGGTGTAGAAGCCGTAGGTGTTGCGGCCGTCCTCCTTGGACTTGTACATTGCCGCGTCGGCATTGCGCAGCAACGTCTGCACATCTTCGCCGTCGCTCGGGAAGAGGCTGATGCCGATGCTCGCGGTGATGTGGAAGGTGCGCTCGTCGACATTGAACACCTCACCCAGCGAGCGGAGCACGCTTGCCGCGCATTGTCCGGCGAAGCGGCTGCTCTCTATGCCCTCGAGGATGAGCACGAACTCGTCCCCACCCAGGCGCCCCACGGTATCGGAGGCGCGCACCTGGTTACCGAGGCGCTCGGCGACGGCGCACAGCAGTCGGTCGCCGACGTCGTGCCCGAGCGTGTCGTTGATCGTCTTGAAGTTGTCGAGGTCGATGAACAGTACCGCGATGCCGGTCTGGTAGCGGCGCGCGCGCATGATCGCGTGGCGCAGTCGATCCACCAGCATCAGCCGGTTGGGCAGGTTGGTGAGTGCGTCGTGGTGGCCGAGGTGGCTGAGCTTCGCCTTCGCTTCGCGCAGCGCCTCGATCTGCTCGCGCAGGCTCTCCTCCTGCGCCTCGATGCGCGCGTGGTTCTGCTCCAGTTGGGCGCGCGTGGTTTCCTGCGCCTGCGCGAGCGCGTCGACCTCGGCAATGCCGCTCCGGACGGGCTGGCTCGGTGTGAAGTCGAGCCGGCCGAGGCGTCCGCTGGCCTCCACGAGCAGCTCGAGCGGCAATGCGATGCGCCGCGCCTGGCGGTGAGCGACGAGCGCGGCGAGCAACAACACGCCGACGATGCCCAGCGCGAGCACCGTCGCGATTGCACCCCAGGCGGGGTGAAGATCGCGCTCCGGCGCGAGCACCAGCACCAGGAAGGTGTTTGCCCCCAGCGGGTAGGGGCGCATCGTCAGCAGCCAGTTGCTGCCACCACTGTGGAACGGGATGATCGTATCGGTGGCGCTTCCGGCCTGCTGCCATGCGCCGAGGGCTGCGTCGATCGCGTCGATACCGAGCTCAGCCGCCGGCTTGAGCACCTTGCGCGACCAGTCGGCAAGCGGAGCGCCCGCGGGGGGGCGTGGCAGCGAGAGGATGCGCAGGTCGTCGGTCAGCATCAGTGTCAGGCCATTGGGTGTGACCGTCGTGTTCATGCTGGCAAGCGACAGGTCGCGAAGCATCAGGTCGAAGCCGATCACGAAGCTTTCGCCGCCAGGTAGCAGCGTACGGATCGACGCCGTGATGCCGGGGTCGCCGGTGGTGAAGAAGGTGTACGGCGCGGTCCAGTGTATCGCCCCGGGCGCGCCCGTCATGGCAGCCTTGAACCAGGCCCGCTCGCGCGGATCGTAGTCGATTTCCTCGCTACGGCTGCGCGGGGTTTCGTCGTCACGCCATTCGAGAAAGCGCTGCAGGCGACCCTGACGCGGGATGTCGGTGAAGCGGTTGCGCCAGCTGCCGTCCGCTTGCCGCAACAGCAGCCAGCCCTGCCCGCTGGTCGTGCCTGCGACGACCGAGGTGAGGTTGGCGCTGCGGGTGAGTACCGGCCTGAAGAGCGCGTTGAAGGCGCCGGGGGCGACAAGGGACGGGGGGGACTGCTGCAGCCAGTCCAGCGCCATCGGCAGCAGGGACTCGGCGGGTGCGAACGCACGGGACAACGCGGCTTCTGCCCGCACCGCCGCCACGCCGAACTGGGCGTGGGCCGCGCGGTCGATGACCGGGCTGACACCGAACGCGATAAACACCGTGGTGACCAGCACGACCGCGCCCAGCGCGAGCAAGGTCATTCTTGCGACGATCGCCTCGCGGAGCGTGGTCACGCCAGATTTTGCCGCAGTTGCCATTGCTCTTCGCCGGCACGAAGTCGCCGGACCTCAGAACCATCAAGAACGGCAAAATAGCATGAATCTGGCGTTATCGATCAGGATGTCGAGTATCCATACGCCATTGTGGAGCGGTATCGGCCTGGCTGCTGATCAGCGACGGCTGTCCCAGGGGGATGCGAACGACATCAGCAGATGTCGCTCGAAGGGGCTGTAGCCGATGAAGCGGTCGTCTACGCCCGGGTGGTTGCTGGCATGCAGGGAGATTTGCTCGATGCGGTTGCGGCGCCGGGCAAGAAAATCGGTCATCATGGAAACCGCGCCGCGGAGCAGGTCGCGCAGTACGTTTGCGCCCAGCGAGCGGGCATCGACGAAGTTGTTGTAGCGATCGGCTTGAGTGGAATGCGACATCTTTGTGTGAAGGTGTTTCTGCTGTTTTTTTAAGGACTTGCACTGTAGCGGCGAAGCAGGCATGTCGCAAATGAATATTTTCCCGGTTGCTGATAAGGAGGCTTGATGGCACTGAAACTGTATGTGGGCAACAAGAACTACTCGTCGTGGTCGATGCGCCCCGGTGTGCTGCTGCGCGAGGCGGGTATCGAGTTCGAGGAGCATGTGGTGCGCTTCGACTCCTTCGACGAGGGCAGCGCGTTCAAGCGCACCGTCGGCGCGCTGAGCCCGGTCGGCAAGGTGCCGGTGCTGGTAGACGACGAGGTCGAGGGCGGGCTGGTGGTGTGGGATTCGCTCGCGATCGCCGAGTACGTGGCCGAGAAGTTCCCCGCGCTGCGCCTGTGGCCGCAGGCCGCGGCCGACCGTGCGCGTGCGCGCAGCGTCTGCGCCGAGATGCACGCCGGCTTTGGCGCCTTGCGCCAGCACTTCATCATGAACATCGAGGCCTCGCTGCCCGAGGTCGGCCAGCTCGTGCTGCGCGATCAGCCGCAGGTGCGGCGCGACGTCGCGCGCATCGTCGAGATGTGGTCCGAGCTGCTGGAACGCCATGGCGGGCCGATGCTGTTCGGCCACTTCACCATCGCCGATGCCTTCTTCGCGCCCGTCTGCATGCGCTTCAACACCTACGGCGTGCCGGTGCCGGACAGCGTCGCTGAATACATCGACAACGTCTTCGCGCTCCCGGGTGTGGCCCACTGGGTGCAGGCGGCACGCGCGGAGGGCGACTTCCTGGATTTCGAGGAGCCGTATCGGTTGCAGCGCTGATTCTGATTACGTGCGGGCGTACCTGTGGCTTCTCGTACGCGCCGCGCGCGAAGCCACAAAACGTGATCGTGCCCTGAGCCCGTCCGAACTCGAGGATCTCGACTGCCGATGTGATTCGATGATCATGAATCAGCGTACCCAGCGACGGGCATCCTTCAGGAGGAGCAGCAACTGCTGCTCGCGCAGCGGCGATGGAATGAACCCAAAGCGGGTGTAGAAGTGCGCTGCTTGTTCATCGATGGGGTGGGTCAGCATGGCTCGGATGCCAGCCTGATCGGCAATCAGCATCGTGCGGCGAATCGCATCCTGCAGCAAACCAAAGCCGATGCCTCGCCCCTGATCCACTATCGAGACAGCGAGCCTCGCGAGGATCACCACCGGTACCGGATACTGCCCCATCCCTTTGCGGATACGCTCCGGCGCGTCCAGCGTATCGACTTGCCCTACTGTCAGGCTGAAGTAGCCTGCCACCCGGCCATCGCCCTCAGCCACGACGAAGGTCTTGGCTGAGCCACTGCCCTGCGCCTGGTGGGCGTGGCGCAACAGCCAGTCGTTCAGCGCGGGCTTGCCGCAATCAAAACCCTCCAGCCGATGCTGCGCGGCCAGGGGCTCCGGTGTTCGCAAGGTCACTTCGCGTCCCAGGGCGCCTTGCGGGCAAACAGATCGCGTAACCCCTCATTGGCCTGTTCGGGGCGCTCCAGCAGATCCATCAGGGCCTGATACTGGCTGCCCGAGACCATGAACAATCTTTGATCGAGCAGGGTCTGCTCGGCGGCCAGGCAGGCGCTGTCAAGGATGAAGTCGGTCAGCGACTTTCGGGCGACCTCGGCGGCACGGCGCAGCACCGTCTCCTGTTCGGGGGTGGCGCGGAGCCCAAGTCGGGCAGAGCGGGCGGAAGGTGACGATGCAATGGCAGTCATGGCAGCACCGAATGTGTTAGATCAACTGCCATCATGTTAGCACAAGTGACGTACATCAGTTGGTTGTACTGGTGCTCGTTTCCTTGACTGGTAACGAGCCGGCGTACGTGAATTGTGGACCTCTCGAGAACACCATCTTCGTTTGGCGCATGCCATTTGCAGCCATGTTTACCTGGAGCATATCGCCCGTGATGACGAGGCGCTCTTCGCGCGCGTGATCTTCGACATTCTTGTCAGCAACGATGTCGACCACCTGCTCGGCGCTCCTTGTCCCGCGATGACCTCAGCGGGCTTGGCGTTACAATGGCGCCCATCATGCAGACCCCCTCCGCCATCCACTCGTTCGCCCGTCCGCCGCGCAAGCCGGCGCCCTTTCTGCCCATGTCGCGCGAGGAGATGCGCGCGCTCGGCTGGGATGCCTGCGACGTGGTGCTGGTGACGGGAGACGCCTATATCGACCACCCGAGCTTCGGGATGGCGCTGGTCGGGCGCCTGCTCGAGGCGCTGGGGCTGCGGGTGGGCATCATCAGCCAGCCCGACTGGAAGAGTGCCGAGCCCTTCCGTGCGCTTGGCGCGCCGCGGCTCTTCGTCGGCATCACCGCGGGCAACATGGATTCCATGGTCAACCGCTATACCGCCGACCGCAAGATCCGCTCCGACGACGCGTACACGCCCGGCGCCGAGGCCGGCCGGCGGCCGGACCGGGCGGTGACGGTGTATGCGCAGCGCGCGCGCGAGGCGTTTCCGCAGGCGAACATCGTCATCGGCAGCATCGAGGCTTCGCTGCGCCGCATCGCGCACTATGACTACTGGTCGGACAAGGTGCGGCGCTCGGTGCTGCTGGATTCCAAAGCCGACATCCTGCTCTTCGGCAACGCCGAGCGCGCGCTGGTGGATCTGGCGCTGCGGCTGGATGCGGGCGAGCCGATCGAAGCGATTCGCGACCTGCGCGGCACCGCCTTCATGACGCGACCCGGCTGGTTGCCGGAGGACGACTGGGTGGAGGTGGATTCGCTCAGCCTCGACCGCCCCGGGCGGATCGAGCCGCACGCCGACCCCTATGCGATGGAACCCGCCCAGGCCGCCGCCGGGCCCGCCGGCGCGGAACAGCCGGTGCGCATCGTACCGCTCGCCGAGCGTGTCGCGGCGCGGCGTGCGCAGCGCGGCCGCACGGTGATCCGCCTGCCGTCCTTCGAGACCGTGAGCGCCGACCCGGTGATGTATGCGCATGCCTCGCGCGTGTTCCATCTTGAGTCCAACCCCGGCAATGCGCGTGCGCTGGTGCAGGCGCATGGCGAGGGTCCGGGGCGGCGCGACGTGTGGCTGAACCCGCCGCCGATCCCGCTCACCACCGAGGAGATGGACTTCGTCTTCGACCGGCCCTATGCGCGCCGGCCCCATCCGGCCTACGGCGAGGCGCGCATCCCGGCGTGGGACATGATCAAGTTCTCGGTGAACATCATGCGCGGCTGCTTCGGCGGCTGCACCTTCTGCTCGATCACCGAGCACGAGGGGCGCATCATCCAGAGCCGCTCGGAAGCCTCCATCCTGCGCGAGATCGAGGCCATCCGCGACCACACGCCGGGCTTTGCCGGCCATGTCACCGATCTCGGCGGACCGACCGCGAACATGTACCGCATGGCCTGCCGCGACCCGAAGATCGAGGCCTCTTGCCGGCGCCTGTCCTGCGTGTACCCGGGCATCTGCGAGAACCTCGACACCGACCACGCACCGCTGATCCAGCTCTACCGCAAGGCGCGCACGCTGCCCGGTGTGAAGCGGGTGACGATCGGCTCAGGCCTGCGCTACGACCTCGCGGTGCGTTCGCCCGAGTACGTGAAGGAGCTGGTCACCCACCATGTGAGTGGCCTCCTCAAGATTGCGCCCGAGCACACCGAGGAGGGCACGCTCGCGAAGATGATGAAGCCCGGCATCGGCGCCTACGACGCCTTCGCCGAGATGTTCGAGAAGTTCTCGCGCCAGGCGGGCAAGAAGCAGCACCTGGTGCCGTACTTCATCGCCGCCCACCCCGGCACCACCGACGAGGACATGGTGAACCTCGCGCTGTGGCTGAAGCGCAAGGGTTTCCGCCCCGACCAGGTGCAGACCTTCATGCCGACGCCGATGGCGATGGCGACGACGATGTACCACAGCCGCAAGAACCCGCTGCGCAAGGTGTGGGCCGATTCCGAGGTGGTCGAGACCGCGCGCGCCGGACGCATCCGCAAGTTCCACAAGGCCTTGCTGCGCTGGCACGACCCGGAGAACTGGCCGCTGATCCGCGAGGAGCTCACCCGCATGGGCCGCGCCGACCTGATCGGGCCGCGTCCCGACCAGCTCGTGCCTCGGCATCAGCCGGTGCTGCGCGACGCCAGCGCAACGCGACCGGTGCGCAAGGCTGCGGCTGGCGGGGCAGGGTCGGCAAAGGGCGTGCGTCGCCCCCTGCAGGGGCGGCGCTGAGCGTTCAGCGCACCGGCGTGGGGGCCGCCGGTGGATTGTCGGCTTCGGCGAGCGCCGCGTTGGCAGAGAGATGTTGCGCGCGCTGCAGTTGCGCTTCGTTCAGGCGGCGCGAGACGGCGTCGCGTTCGCGTGCGGCGTCGAGGTTGAGCAGGGCGGCCGACCGGTTGAACCAGACATAGGCCAGCGTCACGTCCTGTTCCACGCCGACGCCGTCACGATACAGGCGACCGAGTTCCAGCATGCCTTCGGCGTCGCCCTGTTCGGCGGCGCGCGTGATCCAGCGTGCGGCATGGTCGTAGTTCTGCAGCGCGCCGATGCCGTTGCGGTACATTCGCGCGAGGTGGATCATCGCCGAGCTGTTGCCGCTCTCGGCCGCGCGCGACAGCCACTGCAGCGCATCCAGCGCCTTGCGCGGGTCCACTGTCGCATCCAGCATCAGGTTCTTGCCCAGGCGATACTGGGCGTCGGCATCGCCCGCCTCGGCCGCGGCGAGCAGGTCTGCGGTCAGCGCTTGCGTGGTCGGGGTTTCGGCGACGACGGGTGAGAGCTCGTACGACCGCGGGCCATCCGCTTCGTCAGGAAGCAGAACCATCACCGCGGCCACGACCAGCGCGGCTGTCACGACCCCCGCACCGGCGAGCAGGACCTTCAGGCCTTTGTCTGACGGCCGAGCTGCGAGGAAGCGATGGGAGCAGTCCTCGCATCGGTAGGGCAGCATGGTGGGGTTGGCGTGCTTTTCGGCGTGATTTCGCCAGCGCGACGTACGGCAATTGACGCTTCCGCAGTTCGGACAGGTGGTGGCAGGGCTGGAAAACATGGGCTGTCTTGGGAGCGTGTCGCCGTGAATCAACTAAAGTCGTAGTCTAATGCGTGCGCTGGCCATGTGCCAGAAGATATGGCACGGATAATGCAAGGATTCGGGCCGGTTCAGAGCGTTCGGTCGGGTGGTGCGAGTGGTCTCGTTCGTGTGGCGCAGGGCATGTTCAAACCTTCGTGTGCGGCGGTTGTCGGTGATGCAGCGATGAGCGTCGTGGGGCGTCGGCGTTTCATTCGGCAGGCACTTTGCCTGGGTGCGCTGCCGGGGCTTGCCGGCTGCATGGCCGACGACCCGCTGCGCGTTGCGAGCCACGCGTGGCCAGGCTACGAGTTGATGTTCCTCGCGGCGCGTGAGGGCTGGCTGGCGCCCGACGAGGCTCGCCTGGTCGAAACGCCTTCGGCTTCCGCATCGCTTGCTGCGCTTGCAGCGGGGCAGGTGGATGCCGCGGCGCTCACGCTCGACGAGGTGCTGCTCGCGCGCGCTCGAGGGCAGGACCTGAGCATCGTCCTCGTGGTCGACATCTCCAATGGTGCGGATGTCCTGCTGGCGCGCGCGCATCTGCAGAGCCTCTCCGCGCTGGCCGGGTTGCGCGTCGGTGTGGAGACCAGCGCCGTCGGCGCCCTGATGCTCCACCATGTGCTGCGAGCAGCAGGACTGGAGCGGTCGCAGGTCGAGATCGTGCCTGCCACCGCAGATACTCACGAGCGTCTGTGGACCAGCGGCGCGGTCGACGCGCTGATCAGCTTCGAGCCGACCGCGGCGAGGCTGGAGGCGCGTGGCGCGCGCCGGCTGTTCGATAGCCGAGCGATTCCCGAGACGATCTTCGATGTGCTGGCCATACGCAACGACCGCGTGCGCGCGCGCGAGTCAGGTGTGGAGGCTTTGCTGCGCGGGCATTTCCGTGCACTCGCCCATCTGCGGCACAATCCGCTCGACGCTGCCTACCGCGTGGCGGCGAGGTTGGGTCTGAAGGGGCCGGAGGTGCTGGAGGTGTTGAGTGTGCTCGAGTTTCCCGACCTTGCGATGAACCGGCTCTACCTCGGTGCCACGCAGTCACCCTTCCGCGATGCAGTGCTCAGGGTGCAGGCGGTGATGCTCGAAGCCGGCTTGCTGGAGCGCGCGGACGATATGCAGCGGCTGGTGACCGATCGCTTCCTGCCACGCAGGCCCGTGCCATGAGGCGCTGGTGGCGTGCGTTGCTGGTGGCGCTGGGGGTGTGGGCCGTACCCGCAGCGGCCGCCGAGGGGCTTGTGTTCGGCGTGTATGTGAACCGCTCCAACGCGGAGGCCGTGGCGCGCTGGAGTCCCCTCGCCACGCAGCTCGAGGCCGCCCTCGGCACCCCGGTTCGGCTCCTGCCGCTCACCCAGGGGGAGATGGAAACCGCAGTGCGGCGCAACCAGGTGGATGTGCTGCTCACGAACCCGGCCCACTACGTCAGGCTGCGCCAGTCCTACCCGATGACGGGGGTGCTCGCCACGCTGGTGGAGGAGGAGGGCGGCGTGCTGACGTCGGCCTTCGGAGGGGTGATCTTCACCCGCACCGACCAGACGGCCTTCAACACGCTCCGTGATCTGCGCCGTGCCAGAATCGCCGCGCAGGACCTCCAGCACCTGGCGGGCGCGCTCGCGCAACTGCATCTTCTGAAGGAAAGCGGCGTTGCCGAGGTCGGCGAACTCGATCTGCGCTTTCGCCCGTTTCATGATGATGTCGTGCGCGCGGTCCTCGCGGACGAGGCCGACGCCGGCTTCGTACGCACCGGCATCCTCGAGGCGATGGTGGCGCAGGGGCAGCTGCGCTGGGAGGAAATCCGTGTGATGAATCGCCAGACCTTGCCGGGCTATCCGTTTGTCGTCTCCACGCGCCTCTTCCCCGAGTGGGCGGTGATCGCCTTGCCGCACCTCGACCCTGCGCTGGTGGCGCGCACTGCGGCGGCCCTGCTCTCGCTCGGCGCCGAAAGCGCGGCGGCGCGCCAGGCGGGCATCGGTGGTTTCACGGTGGCTGCGGATTACCTTCCGGTCGAGGCGGTGATGCGCGAGCTGCGGGTTCCGCCTTTCGACCTCGCCCCGCCGTTCACCTTGGCCGACATATGGCAGCGACACGCGGTGTTGATCGTGATGTTCAGCGTCGCTGCCGCACTCGCGATCATCGCCCTCGTCGCCCTCGGGCTGGGGCGTCGCCATCTGCTGGCGTCGCAGGCGGCGCTGCGTGCCAGCGAGGAGCGGCTCGACATGGTGCTCAAGGGGACCGACGTTGGTGCATGGAGTTGGGACGTGCAGACCGGTGAGGCACATTTCAACGCGCGCTGGGCCGAGATGCTCGGTCTGCAGCTCGAGGCAATCGCACCCATGCACATCGACGTCTGGTTCTCACGTGTGCACCCGGACGATCTCGAGCTCTCGGAGGCGCGCTTGCTGGCCCACCTCCGCGGCGACGCGCCACAGTACCTGTGCGAGTTTCGCATGCGGCACCGGGACGGACACTGGCTGTGGATGGAGGCTCGCGGCAAGGTGTACGCCTGGAGCGAGGATCGCCAGCCGCTGCAGATGGCCGGCACGCACGCCGACATCACCGAGCGCAAGGGTATCGAGGACCGTCTGCGGCTGTCCGCGAGTTTCCTCGCCGCGGCGCAGGAGGGCATCATGGTCACCGATGCTGACAACCGCATCGTCGATGTCAATCACGCCTTTACCACGATCACTGGCTACACGCGTGAGGAGGCGCTGGGCCGCAGCCCGACGATGCTGTCCTCCGGCCGCCATGGCAGCGAGTTCTACCGCGAGATGTGGCGCCAGCTTGCGCGTGACGGTAACTGGCGGGGCGAGATTTGGAACCGTCGCAAGGATGGCGACGTGTTCCCCGAGCAGCTGTCGATCACCGCGGTCAGGGACGGCGATGGCCACCTCACCCACTATGTTGCGGTACTGTCCGACATCAGCTACCTCAAGGAGCACGAGCAGGAGCTGCGCCGCATGGCGCACTTCGATTCGCTCACCGGACTGCCCAACCGGCGCCTCCTCGCCGACCGGCTGCGCCAGGCGCTGGCGCACACGATCCGGCGCGGCGGCATGATGGCGGTGGTGGTGCTCGATCTGGACGGCTTCAAGCCCGTCAATGATGCCTTTGGTCATGAGGCGGGAGATCAGGTGCTGAGGCAGGTCGGGCAGCGTCTCAAGGCGGCGCTGCGCGGCGGCGACACGGCCGCGCGGCTCGGTGGCGACGAGTTCGTGCTGGTGCTGCTGGAACTTGTCAGCCGCGAGGAGTGCGAGCAGGCGCTGATGCGCATTCTCGCCGCGCTTGCGGTCGACATGACGGTGGAGCGGCATGGCGTGGTGTCGGTCTCCGCGAGCATGGGGGCGACCCTCTTCCCGTCCGACGACGCGGATGCCGATACCCTGCTGCGCCACGCGGACCAGGCGATGTACATCGCCAAGCAGGAAGGGCGCAGCCGCGTCCACATCTTCGACGCGCTGCGTGATCGCGAGGTGAAAGTGATGCGCGAGGGCTTGATGCAGCTCACCCGCGCGCTCGAGCAGGGCGAGTTCGTGCTGCACTACCAGCCCCAGGTGGACATGCGCATGGGTACGGTGCTCGGCGTGGAGGCGCTGCTGCGCTGGCAGCATCCGCAGCGCGGCCTGCTCTATCCGGCCGAATTTCTGCCGATGGTGGACGGCACCGAGCAGGAGATCGCGCTCGGGCGCTGGGTGATCGAGGCTGCGCTGGCGCAGCTGCGTGTGTGGCGCGCGCGGGGCATGCCGCTGCGGGTGAGCGTCAACCTGTCGCCGCGGCATTTCATGCAGCCGGGCTTCGTCGCCGAGCTCGATACCCTGCTCGGGCGCCACGCCGAGATCGACGCGCACGATCTCGAGCTCGAGCTCGTCGAGAGTGCCGACGTGGGAGACTGGGCGCAGGCGGCGCAGGTGCTCGCGGAATGTCGCGAGTTGGGGGTTTCCTTTGCGCTCGATGATTTCGGCACCGGCTACTCCTCGCTGGTGCAACTGCGCCGTCTCAACGCGCAGACGCTCAAGATCGACCAGCACTTCGTACGCGACATGCTGGAGGATTCCGACGATCTCATCATCGTCGAGAGCGTCATCCGCCTGTCGGAATCCTTCCGTCTCTCGGTGATCGCCGAGGGCGTCGAGAGCGAGGACCAGGCCGCCGCCCTGATTGCCCTGGGCTGCGCGCGTGGACAGGGCTATGGCATCGCCCGGCCGATGCCGCCCGAGGCGGTGCCGGAGTGGTGCGCACGCTGGCAGCAGGAGGGCTTCTGGCGCCGCATCGCGGGAGACGCGGGGCTTTAGCCGGATCGCAACCGGCGCGACGCCGAATGACGAGGCGTGCGCCGGCAAGTCGAGGTCGCGATGCAATTTGCCGCGTACTGGCGGCGGGGCGCGTGCTGCTGATATCCTGCCGTTTTTCCGGTTGGTAAATACTCGATGAATCCCGCATTCCGGGTGGGCGCGAAGGAAGGCTTCCGCGCTTACCTGCCCTTCTCCGTGGGCCTGATCCCCTGGGCGCTGGTGACCGGTGTGGCGATGCGCGCCTCGGGCATGACGCTCGTCGAGGCGATGGCGATGAATGCCATCGTCTATGCCGGCACCGCCCAGCTCGGCGCCTTGCCGCTGCTCGTCGCGGGTGCGCCGATGTGGCTGATCGCGGTGACCACCTTCGCGCTCAACCTGCGCTTCCTGATCTTCAGCGCGGCGATTGCGCCGGGCTTTCGCGGCTTCTCGTTTCCGCGCCGGCTGCTGTCCGGCTACATCCTTGTCGACGGTGTTTTCGCGGTGTGTGCCGACCGCCTGGTGAAGACCGACGACCCCCACTGGCGCTGGGGCTTCTACATCGTGCCGTCGCTGTGGACCTGGCTGCTGTGGCAGTTCTTCGGCTTCCTCGGCGCGCTCGGCGCGAACTCGATGCCGGCCGACTGGTCGCTGGAGTTCATGACCACGATCGCGCTGATGGTGATGATGGTGCCGCTCGCCCAGTCGCGCCCGATGCTGGTCGCGGCGCTTGTCGGCGGGCTCGGCGCGGTGGCCTTCCAGGGCCTGCCGCTGCGGCTCGGGCTGGTGGCCGGCATGGCGCTGGGCATGGTTGCCGGGGTTGTTGCGGAACGACTCGCCGAAGGAGCGCGCCCATGAGCTACGACGGCTGGCTGTGGGTGACCTTCGCGATGATGGCCTGCATCACCGTGGCGCTGCGCGGCAGCTTCATCCTGCTCGGCGAGCGCGCGCGCTTGCCCGACAGCGTGCACAAGGCGCTGCGCTTCGCCCCTGCGGCGGCGCTGTCGGCGCTGGTGGTGCCCGACCTCCTCACCGTGGGCGGCAGCTTCGCGCCCTTCAACCCCAAGCTGGTCGCGGGTGTGGTGGTGATCCTCATCGTGGCGCGCTCGCGCAACCCTTGGCTGCCGTTCATCTTCGGGATGGGGGTGTTGCTGCTGTTGCGCAAGGGCCTGGGCTGGTAGGCCGCGTGTCCGATCAGCGGGTGTCGGCGCTGGCGACGTGGCTTTCGTCGTCCCCGCCACCGCTCGCCTTGATGAGCGCGACCGCCGCGCTGATGCGCGCGAGGCGCGCCTGGATCAGCGCATCCTCGGCCGTGAAGAGGCTGCGCTGGGTGTCCAGCAGCGTCGAGAGATCCTCCGCGCCCTCGCGATAGCGCACTTCCGCGAGGCGCAGCGCACGCGCCGCCTCGTCGCGCAGGGACTGCCGGGTGGTCTCGTTGCGTGCCGCACGTGCGAGTTCGCCGAGCGCGTCGTCCACCTCTCCGAGCGCGCCGAGCACCGTGCCACGGTAGTCGGCGAGCAGTGCGCGCTGCTGCGATTCGCTGATGCCGACCTGCGCCTCGCGCTGCCCGCCGTCGAACACCGCCTGCAGCAGGCTCACGCTGAAGCTCGCCGCCGCAGCCGGGCCGCCGAGCGCGGCGAAGGCGAAGCGTTCGCTGGCGAGTGCCGCGTCGAGGTCGATCGAGAAGCGCAACGGGAACAGCGCTGCGCGCGCCACCGCGACATCCGCCTGCGCGGCGCCGAGGCGCGCCTCGGCAGCAGCGATGTCCGGCCGTTGTGCGAGCAGCGCCGCGGGCAGGGCGTCCCGCGCGGCCGGAAGCGCCAGCGACTGCAGCGCCGCCGCCTCGACCGCAAAACCCTGCGGCACTGCGCCGGTGAGGATCGCGAGCGCGCGTACGGTCTGGCGCAGGGAGAGCTCCAGCGGGTCGATCGCGTCGCGCGCCGACAGGGTCGCGCTGCGCTGGCGCGATACGTCCAGCGCCGAGGCGCTGCCGTTGCGAAAGCGCGATTCGACGATGCCGAGCAGGCGCTCCGCGATCGCCGCGTTGCTGCGCGCCACCACGATACGCGCCTGCAACGCGAGCACCGTGGCATAGGCATCGACCACGCCGCCCGCGAGTGACAGCCGGGCTGCGGCGAGGTCGTGGCGGCTCGCCGTGAGGCGTGCTTCGCTGCCGAGCAGGGCGGTGCGCTCGCTCCCCCACACATCTAACTCGTAGGCCAGCACAAGGCCGGCGCGCGAGCTGTCGCTGCGGCCCGCGGCATTGCTGGCGGCGCGAGCCTGGGTGGCGAGATCTGCACTCAATGCGGGAAACAGCACGGCGCCGCTCTGGCGTACCGCGAGCTCGGCCTGCACGACCCGCTCGCGCGCGATCGCGAGGTCGTTGTTGGCCGCGAGCGCCTGCTCGACCAGCCGGTCCAGCGGCGCCGAGCCGAACGCCTGCCACCAGCGCGCGCCGGTCACGGCGTCGTCGGAGCTGGTGTTGCCGGCACTGGTGGTGGAGGTCGCGCGGGTGGTCGTGGCCGTGCGGGCTTCGTCCCAGTCGGCGGGTACGGCGATACCGGAGGCGGGCCGTTCCAGCGTGGTCGCGCAACCCGTGACGAGCGCGACGAAGGCCAGTGGGGCGAAGCGCAGTCTCAGCCTCGCCGCACGACCGCGCGGGCGGCATGCTGGGGCTGGAGTGGTGGCTGCAGCGCGCGCTGC
>JAYRYZ010000021.1:48079-95486 GCA_041916775.1 Rhodocyclaceae bacterium
CTGCAGTGGGGGCGGGCGGGATGGGCTGCATGGGGGTCACTCCGAGGCCAGCGCGACGACCGGATCCAGCCGCGCCGCCTTGCGCGCCGGCAGAAAACCGAACACCAGCCCGGTGAGGAAGGCGCAGCCGAAGGCGAGCAGTACCGGCGCCAGCGCGTACTCGACCGGCGTGCCGAAGCGCGCGATGAGCGCGGCGCTGCCCAGGCCCACCGCGACCCCGATCAGCCCGCCGAGCGCCGACACCACCAGCGCCTCGATCAGAAACTGCTGCTGGATGTTGCGCGTGCGTGCGCCGGTCGCCATGCGGATACCGATCTCGCGGGTGCGCTCGGTGACCGACACCAGCATGATGTTCATTACGCCGATGCCGCCCACCAGCAGCGAGATCGCCGCCACGGTACCGAGCAGCACGGTGAGCGTGTTCTGCGTCTCGGTGACGGTGTCGATGATCGAGGCCATGTTGCGGATCTGGAAATCCTCCACGCCGTGGCGTGCGAGCAGCAGGGCGTGCACCTCGGCCTGGGTGGCGTCGATCTGCGCCACGTCCTCCACCGCGATGGTGATGTTGCGCAGGCTGCGCTGGCCGGTGAGGCGCAGGCTGGCGGTGGTGTGCGGCACGAACACCACGTCGTCCTGGTCCCGCCCCCAGCTGGTCGCCCCCATGGGTGCCATCACCCCGACGACCTGGAAGGGGATGTTGTTCACCAGCACATAGGCGCCGAGCGGGTCGCTGTCGGGAAAGAGCGCGTTCGCGACCGTCTGGCCGAGCGTCGCGACCGGCGCGTGGCGCAGCTCGTCCTCCTGCGAGAAGAAGGTGCCGCGCGCCACCTGCCAGGTGCGCGCAAGGGTGTAATCCGCCGAGGTGGCGTTGATCTCGGTGCGGTGGTCGTTGCCGCGGTGGCGCACGGTGACGGTGGTGCTGTGCTCCGGCACCGCGGTGAGCACGTTCGTCAGCGCGCGCACCGCGGCGACGTCCTCCGGCACCAGCGTCGTGATGCTGCCCGCGCCGCGCTGGTTGGGTGCGCCGGGGCGCACGGTGAGAAGATTGCTGCCCATTGCACTGATCTGGTCCACCACTTGGCGCTTGGCGCCGTCACCGATCGCGAGCATGGCGATCACCGCGGCCACGCCAATGACGATGCCGAGCAGGGTGAGCGCGGAGCGGAACAGATTGGCCGACAGCGCACGCAGCGCGGTACGCCCGGCCTCGACGAGATCCACCAGCGCCGAGGCGCGGCCCGGCGGCGCGGGTAGCGGCATCGGGGGGACCTGGGCCGGTTGCGGGCCGGGGTCGGAGACGATGCGACCGTCGCGGATCTCGATGATGCGGCGCGCCTGCTCGGCTACCTCGCGCTCGTGGGTGATGAGGATGATGGTGTGGCCCTCGGCCGACAGCGTGCGGAACAGCGCCATCACCTCCTCGCCGGTGCGCGAGTCGAGCGCGCCGGTGGGCTCGTCGGCGAGGATGATGTGGCCGCCGTTCATCAGTGCGCGTGCGATCGATACGCGCTGTTGCTGGCCCCCCGAGAGCTGGCCGGGGCGGTGGCCGAGGCGCTCGCCCAGGCCGAGCCGGGTCAGCAGGGCGTCGGCGCGGGCGTGCCGCACGGCGGGCGGCAGGCCGGCATAGACGGCGGGGATCTCGACGTTCTCGCGTGCTGTCGCGGTGCCCACCAGGTGGTAGCTCTGGAACACGAAGCCGAAGGCCTCGCGGCGCATCCGCGCGAGCGCATCGCGGTCGAGCGTGGCGACATCCTCGCCCATGAATCGGTAAGCGCCTGCGCTGGGGCGGTCGAGGCAGCCGATGATGTTCATCAGCGTGGACTTGCCCGAACCCGAGCTGCCGACGATGGCGACGAACTCGCCGGCATGGATCTCAAGGTCGATGCCGTGCAGCACCTCCACCGTGAGCTCGCCGCTGCCGTAGCTGCGGCGGATGCCCTCGAGCGCGATCAGCGGTGTGCCGGCCTCGGCTGCCGCAGAGGGGGCGTTCGCGATCCGGTTGAGGTCGTCGCGCATGGGTCAGAGCCGCGGCGACATGCGCGGGGTGTTGCCGGCGCTGCGCCCACCCGCACCGGAGCGTGGGCCGGAGACGACGCGCTCGCCCTCGGCGAGCCCGGAGAGCACCGCGGCGTGGATGCGGTCGCTCACGCCGTACACGATGTCGCGCGTCTCGAGCTTGCCGTCTTGCGCGGCGACCTGGACGCTACCGCGCGTGCCCGGGTGCGCCGCTCCATCCACTTTGTGAACTTCGGCCTGGGGCGATGTGTCGGACGCATTGCCCGCCCGCTGACCCGCGCGCGCGCCTGGCGTGGCTGTGGCTGCCGTTGTCTTTCGCCCCTCGTCGCCGCGCCGTGCCGGGGTGATCGCGGACATCGGCACGAGCAGCGCGTCACGCGCAACATCGACGATGAAGAACACCTGCGCCGTCATCTGCGTCATCAGCTGGCCGTCCGGGTTAGGCACCTCGAACAGCGCCTTGTAGAGCACCACATTGTTGGTGACGGTGGGCGTCGGTTCGATGCGCGACAGTTGGCCCTGCCAACGCTTGTCGCCACCGCCCAGGGTGGTGAAGTAGGCCTCGGTGCCAACCTTGAGCCGGGTGATGTCGGCCTCCGAGACCTGCGTCTCGACCGTCATCGTGCCGAGGTCGGCGATGCGCATCAGGGTCGGCGCCTGCTGGTTGGTGTTGAGCGTCTGACCCTGGCGTGCGCTGATCGACACCACCGTGCCCGCCATCGGCGCGACGATGCGGGTGTACTGCAGGTTGGCGCTGTCGGCGCGCAGGTTGGATTCGGTCTGCTCGATCTGCGCCTTGATCTGCTCGATCTGCGCTTCCGCCGAGCGCAGCGCGGCCTCTGCCTGCTGCACCGCCTCGAGCGTGGTGGCTTCGTCACCGATCAGGTTGCGCTGCCGGCGCAGCTGGAGCTGCGCGAGGCTCAGCGTCGCCTCGCGGTCCTTGAGCTGTGCGCGCAGGCTGCGCAGCCCGGCGCGGGTCGCGTCCACCCGGCTCTGCAGCACGGTGGCGTCGATCTCGGCGAGGAGGTCGCCCTGCGCAACCGTGTCGCCCACCTTCACATGGATGCGCCGCAGTTGCCCGGAGACCTGCGCTCCGACATCTACGAAGTCGCGCGGCTGCAGCGTACCGGTGGCAGTGACGAGCGCCTCGATGGTGCCGCGGCTCACTTCGGTGAACACGAATGCGGTTTCGGCTGCCGTTTCCGCCGCGTGGCGGCTCCAGCCGTAGCCGCCGGCGGCGAGCAGGGCGCCGATCGCGAGCAGCCACCATGGCCAGCGACGCCTCGCGGCGCGGGCATTCGGCGGGACGAGGAGGGGGGGCGGTACACCGGGCATGAGGATTCCAGGGGCGCGGCCGCAGGCCGTGAGGTTCGGGGTTGGACGTCAGATTAAACCAGCACGCGTTTCGGCTTTGTATCCCATTGCAGCGGGCCGGCGTCACGAGGCCAGTATGCGAGGAGCGATGCGGCGGGCGGGAGTTCCCCGCGATCAGCCGCGTGTGCGCGTAAATGCGGCAAAAGTCGCAGAACCATGATCCAGGTCAAAACGGAGATGCATTCAATGGGTTTCAATGAGTTCCAATATTTAGACGAAGTCCAAAGTCTGTAGCGCGTCAGCAATCGGAACGGTGACACCGTTCGAGGTTCCCGGCGTGATTCCTGGTTCTTGTTGAGGGAGTTGTCAGTCATGCGTTTGAAGACCATCAGCCTGTCCATCATTCTTGCGGCAAGCAGCGCCGCCGCCGTTTCCGCGACCCTGCGCGACGAGCCTATCCAGCCGATCCAGCCCGCAACGGTGACCGACCCCGCCAAGGTCGAGCTCGGGAAGAAGCTGTATTTTGATCCGCGCCTGTCGAAGTCGGGTTTCATCTCGTGCAATTCCTGTCACAACCTGTCGATGGGGGGCACCGACAACCTCAAGACCTCCATTGGCGACAAGTGGCAGCAGGGCCCGATCAACGCGCCGACGGTGCTGAACTCCAGCCTCGCGGTCGCGCAGTTCTGGGACGGCCGTGCCGCCAACCTGCAGGAGCAGGCCGGTGGTCCGATCGCCAACCCGGGCGAGATGGGCTTCACCCATGCGCTGGCTGTCGACGTGCTGCAGTCGATTCCCGGCTATGTGTCCGAATTCAAGACGGTGTATGGCTCGGCGCGCATCGACATCGAGAAGATCACCGACGCGATCGCGGCCTTCGAGGAAACGCTCGTGACGCCCAACGCGCCGTTCGACAAATGGCTGCAGGGCGACGACAAGGCCCTGACCAAGGACGAACTGGCCGGCTACAAGCTCTTCAAGGACAGCGGCTGCGTGGCGTGTCACAACGGGCCGGCGGTGGGGGGAACATCGTTCCAGAAGATGGGCGTGGTCGAGCCGTACAAGTCCACCAGCGATGCCGAGGGTCGTGCCGGCGTCACCGGCAAGGACGAGGACCGCTTCAACTTCAAGGTGCCCACGCTGCGTAACGTCGAGCTCACCTATCCGTACTTCCACGACGGCCAGGCCGCGACGCTGGAAGAAGCGGTGGACATCATGGGCCGCCTGCAGCTCGGCAAAAAGTACTCCGACCAGGAGGTGAGCCAGATCGTCGCGTTCCTGAAGACGCTTACCGGTGACCAGCCGCGCTTCGTGATGCCCCTGCTGCCGCCTTCCACCAACGACACGCCGCGTCCGACGCCGTTCGAGTAAGCAGCAGTACGCGCGGCCCGGTGCCGCGCCGGGTTGGCGTTGTTCACCCCTTCGCCAGCCCGGCGTGATCCCCCGCCGGGGCGCGCACCCGGCAAGTCAGTTAAGGTCCGACGAGACCACCTGCAGTATGATGCGGGCGAGAATACAAAGGCTCCTCAAGCGGGCCGAAACCCGAACGGAGAAGACTCATGCAGCCCAGCGAATACTTGAGCATCGCAGATCGCTTGCGCGCGGCGGGGGTACCCGTCACGCTGCAGCGCCTCGAGGTCGCGCGCGTGCTCCTGAGCCGCCACGCGCACATGTCCGCCGACCAGGTGCTGGAGCGCGTGCGCCTATCCACGCCCGAGGTGTCGCGCGCGACGGTCTACAACACCCTGAAGCTCTTCAGGGAAAAGAAACTGGTGAGGGAACTGATCGTGGACCCGGAACGCATCTTCTACGACTCCAACACCGCACCGCATTACCACCTCTTCGATGTCACCACCGGGCTGCTCAGCGACGTACCGGCCGAGCAGATGAGTGTTGTCGGCGCACCCAGCCTTCCGCCGGGCGTGGAGCTCGAGGAAGTGGACGTCATCATCCGGGTGCGCAGCCGCGCCGCCTGAGTCTCGGTTACCCGGCGCGCCGCGCGTCACTCCGGCTGTGTGACGAAGCCCAGCTTCTCGATGCCGCTCGCGCGCGCCTTCGACATCACCTCCGCAATCGTCTGGTAGCGCGTCTCGCGGTCCGCCCGCAGCTGCAGCTCGGGCTGCGGCGTGCGCCCGGCGGCGTCGGCGAGATTTGCCATCAACGTGTCTGCGTCGATCGCGGCGTTGTTCCAGAAGAGCTGCCCTGCGGCGTCGATAGCGAGTGTCACCGTCTCGGGCTTTTCGTTGCTCGTCTCGCTGCTCGCCACCGGCAGGTTGATCTTCACCGAATGCGTGAGCAGCGGCGCGGTGATCATGAACACGATCAGCAACACCAGCATCACGTCGATGAGCGGCACCATGTTGATCTCGCTCATGGGGGCCGAGCGCCCCTCCTGGTCGAAGCCGCCGAAGGCCATCACACGGCTCCCTGGGCTTGTGCGGACGGGCTGCCGGTACGCGCGTCGTCGCGTGCGGAGCGGCTGCCCAGTGGTGCACTCGCGAGCCGCGTGCCGGTCGAGAACCAGGCGTGAAGGTCGTGCGCGAAGGCGTCCAGCGCCGACAGCTCGAGGCGGTTGGCGCGGGTGAAGGCATTGAACGCGAGCACTGCCGGAATCGCGACGAAGAGGCCGAAGGCGGTCATGATCAGTGCCTCGCCCACCGGTCCGGCGACCTTGTCCAGCGTCGCCGCCCCGGCGCTGCTGATGCCGATCAGCGCGCCGTAGATGCCCCACACCGTACCGAAGAGGCCGATGAATGGCGCGGTGGAGCCGATGGAGGCGAGCAGGGTGAGGCCGGATTCCAGCCGCGCGGTGGACAGAGCGATGGATTTGCGCAGTGCGCGGGTGACGAACTCGCCCGCATCCAGCTTGCCGCCCAGCGTATCGGCATGGCCGTGCTGGCGCAGGTGCTCGGCGGCGGCGGCGCCCTGGCGCGCGAGCGCCTCGAAGGGGGACTGCGGCGCAAGCGCGGACACGCGGTCCAGGCCCTCGGAGAGGCTGCCCGCCTCCCAGAACGCATCCACCGCGCGCTCCTGATTGCGCGCCCGCAACTGGCGGACGATGCGGGTGAGGATCAGCGTCCAACTGGCGACCGACATCACCAGCAGGATGAACGCGACCAACTTGATCACGTTGTCCGACTGGCTCCACAGATGATTGAGGCCGAAGGCGGCGGATTCTTGCAGCATTTCAGGATCCTTCGAGTTTGAAAACGATGGGCACGATCACCCAGGATTCGATCGTGTCGTCTCCCTGGCGCGCGGGAACGAAGCGCCACTGGGACACGGCCTTTTGGGCGGCGGCATCCAACCGCTCCGAGCCCGAGCTCTGATGCAACTGGACCTCCTGCGGCTGCCCGGCCGGGCTGACCCTCACCCGCAGCAATACTTTGCCTTCCTCCTGCATGCGTCGTGCGAGCGGAGGGTACTTCGGGCTCGGGTTGTTGAGATAGGCGGCATCGAAGCGTGCTGGGGTGGCCACCGGCGCCGAGGCTGTGGGCGCGGGCGGTCCGGGAGGCGCCTCGGGCGGTGCACTCGCGACTGGAGCCGTAGGTGCCTCGACAGGCGCCGTAGCAGGCGTTGCCGCTTCGACCGGGGGCGGCTCCTTGACCGGCGCCTTTTCCGCCGGGGTCTTCTGCGCAGGCGGCTTTGGGGCGGGCTTGGGCGCTGGCGTCGCCTTCTTCGTTGTCTGCACCGGTATCGGCTTGGGCGGTGGTTCTGGCGCAGGCACGGGTTCGGGCGGAGGCGGCTCTAGCGGGACAGGCTCGGGTGGAGCGGGTTCGGCCTGCTGCGGGTCCGCTGCGGCTGTGCGCAGGGGACCCGGTACCGATGCCGGAGGAGCGGCTGGCGGGATCAGGTTCACGATGATCGCAGGGGCCTCGCTGCTGGGACGGCCTGCCGGCAGCGACAACAGCAGGGCGAGTCCTGAACCATGGAGCAGGAAAACGAGCACGAACATGAGGATCCGCTCACGACGCAGGCTGGGGCTGGCTGGGGTCGAGGCAGGCATCGAGCTGTCGGGCTGGAGCGGGGCCCACAGCCGGTCTGTACGGAGAGTCGGGAGCGGGACCGCTGGGAGGGTTTGAGTGCTTTGCATCGAGGATGGAGAGAGGCTTGGCAACGTACCGAGGAACAATCCGGGCTCCGACCGGACCGGGGCGGTTCGCCTCTCGGGACTCGCGAAGAGAACTCAGCAGCAGGCTGAGGCCGGAGACGCGTTCATCGTCGCCGGCGAGGTGACCGCAACGCGCATTTCAAAGGGCCTCAAGCTCAGGTGCTGCTGCCCCATGCGTGCTGCCAGCCGATACACGCCAACTGTCGCTCTTGTCGAGCACTGCCGGGAGTGAGCCCTTCAGACATTGGTGAGCACATTCTGCGCAGCGTCCACACTCAGTGGTGACACCGAGTTGCTCCCGCAGATCGCGCAGCCGGCGCGCGCCATTGCGAACCGCGTGGGCGATATGCTTTTCCGTGACACCCTGACAGACACAAACGTACATCAGTATAGACTCCTCTGGCTGCTTTGCCTGCTGCTCGACGATGAAGCAGGTGCAGTCGCAAGGTAAATAATGCGAACAATTCGCATTACACAGCAAGCGATACGGATGGTCAACTCCTATCATTCGGCAAGCAATTTTCGTACTCCTTCCGATCCGCGACAGGCCGCGATGAAAGGTGTCGGGGATGCTCAATCCGCAACCATGAGCAGCACCCTCAGCGCCGGGCTGAGCGCCGTCACCGGCAAGTAGCCGATCAGGTTCCGGTCCCGACCCATCAGGTCTTGCAACTCCTCCACGTCGGCGACCTCCCGCGGAGGGCGGGTGCGGCCGGTGAACACCATGCGCGACCAGTATGCGCGGGTCTGCGGGCCGTTCTTGCCGATCAGTGCAAGGTAGAAGTTGTCGCGAACCTCACCATTCGGCAGATCCAGCAGTCGCACCGGCGTGCCGTCGCTGAGCGCGCTCAGGCGCCCCAGGTAGAGTTGTTCGGCCTGGTCGCGGTCGAGCGAGCGGATCGGACCATCGGCTGCGGTGACCAGTGCGATCTGCGCGTGCGCCGGGGAGGCGTACTGCAGACATGCCACGAGCAGCAGGAGGGTGGTCGCGACGTGACGCAGCATGCTTGTCAGAAGACGAAATCCAGTGTCAGGTTCACGACATCCAGACGCTTTCCGGCCGGGGTGTCCAGCGTCTGCTCCGGGACAGGGAAGAAGGCCCCCCAGGCGTCGTCGCGCACGCGGCTGCGCGACCACTGCAGCTTGAGCGCGGCATTGACCGCGATGTCCCAGCGCACGCCGATGCTGACGCTCCGTTGATCGACGCTGCGCGAAGCGAGATAGGCTGCGATCAGCGGTTCGTGTGCGACCGCACCGTCGAGCACGGGGCGCGAGGTGGTCTGTTGCGCGAGGGTGAGATAAGGCGTGAATGCGCCACGCTGATAGGTGGCGGTGAGGTGCCAGCCGTAACCCGACGAGACGAGCTTGCTGCTGCGCCGGTAGGCGAGTTCGCCGCTGAGTTGCAGCGCATCATGGTTCCACTGGAAGCCGACCGAGCTGAAGCTGACGCGGCCGTCGTCTCCCGACAGTCTTGACACCAGATTGCCTCGACCGGTCGCAACAAGCGAGTCGCGCGCGAGGAGGAAAAGCGGGTCCCCATAGTGAAGGTCGAACCGCGCCTGCGCGTGGCCCAGCCGCAGTCGCAGGTCGCCGCTGCGCAGGTCGGCGCTGATGCCCACGGACCCGTTCAGGCTGGCGCTGCCGTCGGGAAAACGCAATGAGCCCGATCCCAGGTAGGGCTGCAATTCGACATCCAGCCTGCCGATGCGGGTGCGATACAGAAGATCCACACCATTCAGCTCACTGAAAGGGTGCAGGCTATAGACCTCGATCGGCGGACGAACCCAGGGGCTGGCGAAATTGACATTCAGGCTGTCGGAGTGCATGAACGACGGCGCACGCATCCGCCCGGCACGCAGGGTCAGGTCGGGTTGCAGCTCATGCCGGATGAAGGCCCAGGACAGCCTTGGCGTGAGGTCGTTGTGATGATCCTCCTCGATCAGCACCTGTACCGTTGCATCCGTGCTCGGGGTGATCCCCAGGGTACCTTGCAGGCCGAGAAGGGAGTCGCCCGAGCTGAAGTGATTGCGCCCCGGGGCGTCCTGTTGTTTGCCCGGTCGGTTGAAGAAGAAGCGGTCGTCGTCGTCCAGGATCAGCCCGATGGTGCCGAATCCGGACAGTTGCAGCCCGTCGAGCGCACTGGCGAGACTGCATTGCGCAAGCAGGACGACGGCCGCGAGCAGGCGCTTGCAGCGGGCAGTAGGTTGCCTCATCAAGGGGTCTCTCCTTGGCTCGCCGGGGCCCTGCAAAGCAAGGCTTCGATACCATCCGCCGTCAGCGGGCGGCTGTAGCGGTAGCCCTGTCCGAAGTCGCAGTCCATCGCACGCAGGATCTCGGCCTGCTGCTCGTTCTCTATGCATTCTGCGATCACGGTCATCCCGAGATCGTGGGCGAGCTCGATGCTGCGCCGCACCAGCGCGCGCAGTCGCGCGTCCTCGGTGAGCGCATGGATGAACGAGCCGTCGAACTTGATCACGTCGCAGGGGATCGTGTGCAGGTAACTGAGTGCCGAATAGCCCGTGCCGAAGTCATCGATCAGCACCTGCAGACCTGCTCGGCGGAACTGGTGCAGGGCCTCGGTGGCGAGTCCGGCGACATCCGCGATTGCGCTCTCGGTAACCTCGATGCGCACCATCCCGGGGGTGATACCGCGCTGATGCAGGCGCGTGATGAACTCCTCGGCCAGGCCGGGGATCTCGAACTGGCGGGCGGAAACGTTGATGCTGACGGGCGGTACGTTCTCGACATCGCAGTGTGCGCGCCATTGAAGGAGCGCGGAGCACGCGAGCTCGAGGATGTTCATCCCCAGGGCATGGATGAGCCCGAGGTTCTCGGCGACCGGGATGAACTCGACCGGGGCGATGGTGCCCTGGACTGGATGCGTCCAGCGCGCGAGCGCTTCGAAACTGCAGATCTCCCCCGTCCGGAGCGAGACGATCGGCTGGAAGGCCACCGACAGCATGTTGCGTCCGATTGCGTCGCGCAGGTCGGCTTCGAGTTGCAGGGTGCGCAGCATCTGCGCGTGCATCGACGCGTGAAAGACGCTGATCGAGCTGCCGTCGCCCCGGCCGGTGCGGTGCAGCGCGTTGTCCGAGTCGCGCAACATGGCCTCGGCGCTGTCGCCACAGTCGGCGCTGAAGGCGATACCGATGCGGCAGTTTGGGAAGTACTGGTGGTGGCCGAGAGAGATGGGGTTCGCCAGCGCATCGCGCAGGCGGTGTGCGAGCGCAAGCGCCTGCGAGGCGTCGGACAGCTCGTTGAGCAGGATCGCGAACTGATCACCCCCGACGCGCGCTGCGACATCGCCCTGCGGAATCACCCGCTGGATGCGCTCGGAGACCATGCGCAGCACTGCGTCCCCGGCTACGTGGCCGAAGCTGTCATTCACCAGATGGAAGCGCTCGAGGTTCACTGCCAGCACCGCGAACTGGTGCGCGCCGCTGCGATGCTTGCGGCGTAGCGCACTCTCGAGGTGCTCGATGAAGAGGGCTCGGTTGGGCAGGCGTGTAAGGCTGTCGTGGAAGGCATCGTGGATGATCTGCGCCTCGGCGCGCTTGCGCAGGTCGATGTCGGTGATCGACCCCGCCATCCGGTAAGCATGACCGCTATCGTGTCGTAAGGCCACGCCGCGCGCGAGGATCCAGCGGTAACTGAGCTCGCTCGCGCGAATCCGGAACTCCATCTGGAACTGCTCGCTGAGGCCCTTGAGGTGGGCGATCAGGCGCGCACGGTACTCGTGCCGATCGTCCGGATGGATGTTCGGGAAGCTGTCGCCCTGCGCCACCGGGCCGTCGCCGGCCGGCAGGCGGGCGATTTCGCGAAAGCGCGGAGACATGAAGACCTCCCTTCGGTCGATGTCCCAGTCCCACAATCCGTCGTTGGCACCACGCGTCGCGAGCGCGTAGCGTTCCTCGCTGGTACGCAGTTGCACCGTGGTCTGCTCGAGCTCCTCGATGCGCGCCTGCAGCTTGGTGGCCATGGCGTTGAAGCGCTCGGAAAGTTGCGCGAGTTCGTCGCTGCCGTCGACCGGGATGCGATGTTCGAGCCGCCCCTCCGCGATCGCGCGACTGCCATCGAGCAGGCGCCCGAGGTTGCGGGTGAGGAGTATACCGATCAATGACAGGAGGATCAGGGTCAGCAGGATCTCCACTGTGGCGATCATCATGCCCTGAGTGAGGATCGCGCCGCGCGCAACCGTCAGTGCCGATACCGACACCCCGAACTGCAGGAACCCGACTTCGTTGCGTGGCAGCAGCAGCGGCTTGCGCACATGCACCAGGTCCCCCTGGCTGATCGCGTCGAAGCGCGCGCTGCCGGTCGGCAGCACGGCGAGTGCGTCGGCTTCCAGTCGTCCCGCCGAGAGCAGCGGAGCGCCTTCGTCGTTGCCGATGCGCACGTAGATGAGCCCCTCTCCCGCGTCTGCAAGAAGCTCCTGGAGCACGTCCTCCAGCACCGCGAACTGATCGTGCTCGCCGTAGGCGGCGGCCATCGCGTGCAGCATCGCGGCGTTCTGGCTGATCATGGTGTCCACACTTGCGCGCGTCGCGTCGTTCATCAGGCGCACGCTGTTGAACAACAGCAGCGACAGCAGCACGACCTGCACAACCGTACTCGCGGCAAGCAGGCGGAGCCGTATCGATGACCTCGGGGTGGGGATGCTCATGCTTCCTCCGCCCGGAGGCCTGCACCTGCATCCCCCATGCGTGCGCTCACGGATTCTCCTCGAGCTTGAAGGCTGCGCGCCTTACCGGCGTTGCGGCGTCGATGGTGCAGTTGCGCTCGAACGCCTCGAGGTTGGACTCGATGCGGTCCGGATCGTATAGATAGTTCACCATCATTCCCCAGGACTGGCGCAGGCCGTTCTCCGAAGCGTCGGCGAGCCAATTGAGCCGTTCCACCCGCGCACCGTTCCCGAGGTGAAAGCGCGCCACCGGATCGAGCGGCCTGCCGTTGCGCCGAGCATGCAGCAGGTAGCTTGCCGCGGCGCGGGTGAGCGGTGCCTGCAGCGCGGCGGCGAGCGTCTGGTTGTCGACCCAACTGCGGGCGTCGCTCAAGGCCTCGCGCAGCGTGGGCGAGTCGGGCCCGGTGATGTCGTGCGCGGCGAGGCGCTTCCAGTCTGCGCTGGTGAAGTGCGCGATCACCACATCCTGGTTGCGCGCCACCCAGCGGGTGAGTCCGGGGATGGGCGACAGGGTCGCGAAGGTTTTCAGGCTAGGGAAGTCCCGCTTGAGATCGTCCACCACGCGCTTCAACAGGAAATTGCCGAAAGTGACGCCGCGCAGGCCCTCCTGTGTGCTGCTGATCGAATAGAAGATCGCGGTGCTCGCCTTTGCGGCATCGAATAGCGGGGCGTCGATGTCGAGCAACTTCTGGACGTTGTCGGCGAGGTCGTCGAGCAGGGCGACCTCGACGAAGATCAGCGGCTCCGTCGGCATGCGCGGGTGGAAGAAGGCGTAGCAGCGACGATCCGAGTCGAGGCGATTCTTGAGGTCGTCCCAGCTCTGGATCTGATGCACCGCCTCGTAAGCGACGAGCTTCTCCAGCACCAGCGCGGGGGATTGCCAGGACAGCCGCACCAGCTCCAGGAAGCCGACATCGAACCAGGCGGTGAGGCGTGCCTCCAGCTCACGATCCAGTGCCTTCAGCTCGGGGTCGTCATGCAGGTAGCGCAGAAGGTCGGCACGCAGGTCGACCAGGAACTTCACGCCCTGCGGGATTGCGTTGAACTGGGTGAGGATGCGGATGCGCGAGGAACGCATCGCAGCGCGCAGCCGCGCCTCGGCATCCCACTGCGCGGGCGTGCCGATCGCGGCCTGGTAGTCGTCATGCGCGCGCGCGACTTCTTCCGGCCGGGGGCCGAACTCCAGCGCGATGATGCGCAGGAAGGCGTGCCTGCCGGCGTCGTCGAGGCCGAGGTAGGTCTGCGCAAGGCGTGCCGCACGCTGACGGGTCGAGACCTCGCCGCCGACGCGCTCGGCGCATTCCTGCAAGGCCTTGCGGATGCGCGCGAGTCGCTTGTCGTCGCTGTCGTTGCCGAGGCCGGTGGCGTTCGCGACCATCTCCCTGACCATGGACAGGCTTCTGGCGACGAGTCCCGAGGCTGTCATGCTTGCCGTCCCCCTATGCATTTAGTCATGTCGGCATGATAGCCTGAACGCGCCTTCGCGAGGGCAGGGCAGCCCGGCGCAGGGCGCATTGCCCGTACCCGCCGTTGCCTCCGTTGCCATCGACTCTTTCGCAGCCTCGAGCCCGACCCATGTCCTTTCATCCTGTATCCGGCGATCCGGCCACGACGGGTCGTCAATCGCGTCAGCTGTTGTTGCTGATGTTCGCCCTCGCGGCACTCGCAGCCTGGCTCATGCCCCAGCCGGGCTGGCCCGCGTTGCTGCCGTTCCTGGTGCTGCCCGCCTGGCTGCATGCGCACCTCGCCTTCCGCGCCAGCACCCGCGCGGGCGCGGACGCGATGCGACGCGCACGTGACGGCGAAGCACGGATGGCAATGGCGATGGAGGTCACGGCGCTGGGCTTGTGGGACTATCGGGAAGACGAGGAGAGCGTCGGCGCAAACGATCAGGCCGCGCTGATGTTGGGCTATGCCCCGCAGGACTTCGTCGAGACACGCGCCGCCTTCGTCGCGCGCCTGCACCCGGATGACCGCGAGCGCGTGCGCGCCTGCTTTCGCGCGTACCGGGAGGGCGTCCGGCCCGAGTATCGCTGCGAGTTCCGCATGCGCACCCGCACGGGTGACTACCGCTGGTTCCGCTCGGTGGGCCGCATCGTCGAGCGCGATGCGGCGGGGTTGCCGCGGCGCATCCTCGGCACCTATCTGGACATCACCGATCAGGTCGAGTCGGTGGCCCGCCTCGAGGCCATGTCGCAGCGCCTGGTGAAGGCGCAGGAGGACGAACGGCGCAGGCTGGCGCGCGAGCTGCACGACGAGATCGGTCAGCAGCTCACCGCCCTCGGGCTCAACCTGCGCTCGCTGGAGCGGGATGTCGACGCAGACGGGCGTGCGAGGCTTCAGGATGCGCAGCACATCGTCGGCGAATGCCTTGCGGCGGTATCGGCACGGGTGCTCGATCTGCGACCGACGCTGCTCGACGACATCGGCCTTGTTGCGGCGCTCGACGACTACTGCCGGCGACAGGAGGAGCGCGCCGGCGTGTGCATCACCCTGGATGCGGAGCCGGCCCTGGAGCCGCTGCCGGACGAGATCCGCATCACCGCCTTCCGCCTCGTCCAGGAGGCGGTGAACAACGCCATCCGCCACGCAGGGGCGAGCAGCATCGATGTGGCCGTGCAGCGCCGCGATGCCCTGCTCCTGCTCGCCATCGCGGACGACGGGCGCGGCTTCGAGCCCGCCGTCGCGCGCGGCGGCGGAGTGGGGTTGGAGGCGATGCGCGAGCGCTGCGCGCTCGTGGGGGGCATGCTGCGCATCGACAGCGCGGACGGTGCGGGAACGCGCCTGCAGGCGCAGCTGCCGCTGGCGAAGGGGGTGGCAGCATGACCACGGTGCTGATCGTCGATGACCACGCGCTGGTGCGCAGCGGCCTGCGCGCGCTGATCGCCGGCTTCAGCGGCTTCTCGGTGGTCGGCGAGGCCGCCGACGGGCGCGAGGCGCTGCAACTTGCGCGCAGGCTTCAGCCCGACATCATGCTGCTCGACATCGCGATGCCCGGGCTCAACGGGCTGGACACCCTGGCACGCCTGCGCGGCGAAGCGCCGCACTGCCGCGCGCTGGTGGTGTCCATGCACAGCGGCCGCGCCTATGTCGAGGCGGCGCTGCGCGCCGGCGCCCGGGGTTATCTGGAAAAGGCTGCCGCGCCTGCGGTGCTGGAAGAGGCCTTGCGCCGGGTGGCAGCGGGCGGGCTGCATGTGCCTGCGCCGATGCGCGACCTGCCCGCACTGATCGCAGCCGGGCAGGGGGGCGCTGCAGAGTCCGCAGGCCCGGCGCTGACGACGCGGCAGCGCGAGATCCTGCAGCTGATTGCGGAGGGGCTCGCCACGCGCGAGATCGCGGCGCGCCTGTCGATCAGCATCAAGACGGTGGAGACGCACCGCGCCCACCTGATGCAACGGCTCGACATCCACGACGTGGCCGGCCTCACCCGCCACGCGATCCGCATCGGTCTGGTCAGTGCGGACTGAGCGTCAGCCCTTTGCGCGGCTCGCGAAAAGCAGCAGCGCACCTGCCAGCATCATCGGCACGCACAGCCACTGTGCGGTGGACAGGCCCAGCGACAGGGTGCCGAAGATGCCCGGGTCGGGGGTGCGGAAGAACTCCGCGAGGAAACGCAGGCTGCCGTAGCCGAGCAGGAACACTGCCGACACCGCGCGCAGCGGGCGCGGGCTCGCAGCGTAGAGCCACAGGATCACGAACAGCAAGAGGCCCTCGCCGGCGGCCTGGTAGAGCTGGGACGGGTGGCGCGGCAGCGCGTCCACCCACGGGAAGACCATCGCCCACGGCAGCTCGCCCGAGACAGGTCGCCCCCACAGTTCGCCGTTGATGAAGTTGCCGATGCGCCCCGCAGCAAGCCCGGTCGGCACGAGCGGCGCGATGAAATCCGTGACTGCCCAGAACCCCTTGCCGGTCTTGCGGCCATACAGCCACATCGCCACCAGCACGCCGAGAAAGCCGCCATGAAAGCTCATGCCGCCCTTCCAGATCGCCGGGATCTCGAGCGGGTGGGCCAGATAGTAGCCCGGCTGGAAGAACAGCACCTCGCCGAGGCGCCCACCCACGACCACGCCGAGCATGCCGTAGAGCAGCAGGTCGTCGATCTGCTGGGCGCTCCAGCCGAGCTCCGGCCGGCGCCGCGCATGTGCCCTGCCGAGCGCGACGAAGAGAACGAAGGCCACCAGGTACATCAGGCCGTACCAGTGGATGGAGAGCGGGCCCAGCGATAGTGCCACCGGGTCGAACTGGGGATGGATCAGCATGTGACAAGTTCTGCTTGTGAGCTGGCCTGTGGCAATGCCAGCGTCTCGGTCATTCGAACTGGGCGCGGAACGCGGCGAACTCGGCGCGCAGCGCAGCGACCTCCTCGCGCAGCTGGCGCACTTCCTCCTCGAGCTCGGCACTGCGGCCGCGCCCGCCACCACCGGCCGGACTGCCGGCGGCCTGGATCTGCGCCTCCAGGCCGGCGTTACCGCCCATCAGGTGGGCGTAACGGGTTTCCTTGGTGCCGGGCGCCCGCGCGAGCGGCTGGACCATGGGCGGGAATTTCTCCTGCAGGTGCTCCAGCACCGCTTCCACCGCCTCGATATCGGCAAAGTTGTGCATGCGTTCGGTGCGTTGGCGGATCTCGCCCGGGGTCTGCGCGCCGCGCAGCATCAGCACCGCCAGCACCGCCTGCTCGGCCGGCGGCAACGAGTGGCGCAGGCGGATCAGGTGTTCGTACTTGGGCACGCGCGCGCTGGCCTGGTCGCGCTGCGAGATCAGCTTGCGTGCGAGGAGCCTTACCACGCCGTCGCGCACCTCGTTCTCGCTCAGCGACAGCACCGGGTCGCGCCCGGTGAGCTGGTTGCAGCCGGTCTGGATGGCGTTGATCGAGAGCGGGTAGTTGTCGGGCGTCAGGAAGGCCTTCTCGATCATGACCCCGAGCACCCGGATCTCCACCGGATCGAGATCGAACCCCTCATCGCTGCCGCCTGTCTGAACCTGCACGCCATCGCTCATCTGCACTGTCCTCGTTCGACCTGGAGGCGCAATGATAGCCGACTCGTGGAACGGACAAGGCGGATTCACGGCGATTGCGCAATGACGAGTTCGGTTAGAATTCCGAATTCCCGATCTCACCCCCGCTCAAGCGGCCGACAAAGCGCGGCCCGCATCTCATCGTCGAGGACACCATGCCCCAGTACCGTTCCCGCACCTCCACCGCCGGCCGCAACATGGCTGGTGCCCGCGCCCTGTGGCGGGCCACCGGCATGAAGGACGGCGACTTCGAAAAGCCGATCATCGCGGTGGCGAACAGCTTCACCCAGTTCGTGCCCGGCCATGTGCACCTCAAGGACCTCGGCCAGCTCGTCGCGCGAGAGATCGAGGCGGCGGGCGGGGTCGCCAAGGAGTTCAACACCATCGCGGTGGATGACGGCATCGCGATGGGCCATGGCGGCATGCTGTATTCCCTGCCCTCGCGCGAGCTCATCGCCGACAGCGTGGAATACATGTGCAACGCGCACACCGCGGATGCGCTGGTGTGCATCTCGAACTGCGACAAGATCACCCCGGGCATGCTGATGGCGGCGCTGCGCCTCAACATCCCGGCGATCTTCGTGTCCGGCGGCCCGATGGAGGCCGGCAAGGTGAAGTGGGAATCCAAGGTGATCTCGCTCGATCTGGTCGATGCGATGGTCAAGGCTGCCGACAGTAGCTGTTCCGACGAAGAGGTCGATGCGATCGAACGCTCCGCATGCCCGACCTGTGGTTCGTGTTCCGGCATGTTCACGGCCAACTCCATGAACTGCCTCACCGAGGCCCTCGGGCTCTCGTTGCCGGGCAATGGCACCGTGCTCGCCACCCACGCGGACCGCGAGCAGCTATTCCGCAAGGCGGGCCGCACCATCGTCGATATGGCGCGGCGCTACTACGAGAAGGACGACGCCACGGTGCTGCCGCGCGCGATCGCGAGCTTCAGGGCGTTCGAGAACGCGATCTCGCTGGATGTGGCGATGGGCGGCTCGACCAACACCGTGCTGCATCTCCTCGCCGCTGCGCGCGAGGGGCAGGTGGACTTCACGATGAAGGACATCGACCGCATCTCGCGCAAGGTGCCGTGCCTGTGCAAGGTCGCACCGGCGGTGGCGGACGTGCATATCGAGGACGTGCATCGCGCCGGCGGCATCATGGCCATTCTCGGCGAGCTCGACCGCGCAGGCCTGCTGCACACCGACGTGCCGACGGTGCACACCCGTACGCTGCGCGAGGCGCTGCATCGCTGGGATGTGATGCAGGCGCACGACAACTCGGTGTTCGAGTTCTACCGTGCCGCACCGGGCGGCGTCCCCACCCAGGTGGCGTTCTCCCAGGACCGGCGCTGGAACGAGCTCGACATGGACCGCACCGGCGGCGTCATCCGCGACCGCGCCAACGCCTTCAGCCAGGATGGCGGGCTGGCGGTGCTCTACGGCAACATCGCCGAGAAGGGCTGCATCGTGAAGACCGCCGGCGTGGACGAGTCGATCTGGAAATTCACCGGCCGTGCGCGCGTGTTCGAGAGCCAGGAGGCGGCGGTGGAGGGCATCCTCGCCGACCGGATCGTGGCGGGCGATGTGGTGGTGATCCGCTACGAGGGCCCCAAGGGCGGTCCGGGCATGCAGGAGATGCTCTACCCCACCAGCTACCTGAAGTCCAAGGGCCTCGGCAAGGCCTGCGCGCTCCTGACCGACGGGCGTTTTTCGGGCGGCACCTCGGGCCTCTCGATCGGTCATGCCTCGCCCGAGGCGGCCTGCGGCGGTGCGATCGCGCTGGTGGAGGAGGGCGACACGATCGAGATCGACATTCCGAACCGGCGCATCCACCTGGCAGTGTCCGACGACGAACTCGCCCGGCGCCATGCGGCGATGGAGGCGCGCGGCGCGCAGGCCTGGAAGCCGGCGAATCGCGAGCGCTTCGTCTCTGCCGCGCTGCAAGCCTATGCGGCGCTCACCACCAGCGCCGACACTGGCGCGGTGCGTGACGTGACCCAGGTCCAGCGTGGCTGACCGGTTGCCTCCGCGGCTTGCTTGACCGGCTGCGGGGGCGCCTCTACCATCCGCACATGGACGCAGAATTCAACCGATTGGAATCCCAGCTCGAGCAGCTTGTCGGCCTCTTCGAGGCCGGCAGGACCGAGACGAAGGCGCTTCGCGCGCGCGTGGCTGCGCTCGAGGCCGAAAACCGCAACCTCGCCGCCAAGGTGAGTCTCGCGACGGAGAAACTCGAGTCGCTGCTGCAGGCGCTTCCGGAAGACTGACATGGCACATGAGACGCTGGACATCAACATTTTCGGCAAGGAGTACCGTGTCGCCTGCAAGCCCGAGGAGCGCGAAGGCCTGCTCGAATCGGTACGTCATCTGGACGGCAAGCTGCGTGATCTCGCCTCCCGTACCGGCGCATCCGGCGAGAAACTCGCGGTGATGACTGCGCTCAACGTCACCCACGAGTTCCTGCAGTTTCAGCGTGCCGGCGGGTTTGACATGCCGGCGATGAAGCGTAGAATTGGACTCATGAATGCACGCCTCGACGGGGTGCTGGCCCAGCAAGAAAACCTTTTCTGACAAGGGCTTGGCGCGTTTTCTTGGCGAGTATGGATCAATCCCCTGCAGTGTTCGTTGAAGCCGTAGATTCCTTGAACCAATGTCGAGAGACTTGGTTGCGGACCGTGACTCCGTCGGTGTGCACGCCCCTCGCCGGGTGAGCCTGAGACGGAAGGAAAGCGACCTCCCTGAACCCTAGGTTCAGGATGCCCGGTGGAGACGGCACAGGCGGGGGGCCCACAGAATGAGGCGCGGAATGTTCCGCGCCTCATTGTTTTTTGCATCGCGCGCCGCCCCGTCCGGGGCGGGCGCCTGAAAGTGTTTCTGCGATGGATCTGGATCTCTGGTGGTTGAGCTATCCGCTGCTCGGCGCTGTCGTCGGCTTCTTTGCCGGTCTGCTGGGCGTGGGCGGCGGCGGCATCATGGTACCGGTGCTGACGACACTCTTCGTCGCACAGGATTTCCCGCGCGACAGCGTGGTGCACCTTGCGCTCGGGACCTCGATGGCGGCAATCGTGCTGACCTCGTTCTCCAGCCTGCGCGCGCATCACAAGCATGGCGCGGTACGCTGGGATGTGGTGCGGGCGATCACACCGGGAATACTCCTCGGCACCTTCGGCGCCACCTTCATCGCCTCGCGCGTCGATTCCGAGCCGCTCGCGATCTTCTTTGCCTGCTTCATGGCCTATGTGGCGCTCCAGATGCTCGCCAACATCAAGCCCAAGCCGAGCCGCGAACTGCCCGGGCCGCTCGGCATGAGCGGCGTCGGGGTCGGTATCGGTGGCGTCTCGGCGCTGGTGGCGATCGGCGGCGGGTCCCTGTCGGTGCCGTTCATGACCTGGTGCAACGTCAAGGTGCATGACGCAATCGGCACTTCCAGTGCGATCGGGCTGCCGATTGCGCTCGCCGGGACGGTGGGTTATCTCGTCAATGGCTGGGGCGCACCGGGGATGCCGACACACTCGCTCGGTTTCATCTACCTGCCGGCGCTGGTGCTGATCAGCCTGGTCAGCATGTACACCGCCCCGCTGGGGGCGCGGCTCGCGCACCGCCTGCCCGTGGCGACCTTGAAGAAGATCTTCGCCGGCGTGCTGATCGTGCTGTCGCTGAAGATGTTGCACGCGCTGTTTGCCTGATCGATGGAGGTTTGAATGAGCTGGAACATGTGGGTTGCGTTTCTTGCCGCGGCGATCGTGATCGCGGTGTCGCCCGGGCCGGGGGCCGTGCTGAGCATGGCGACCGGTCTGCGTCATGGCTACGGGCAGGCGGTCCGGGCCATCCTCGGCCTGCAGACCGCACTGCTGATCCAGATCGCGGTGGTCGCGCTCGGCCTGGGTGCCCTGCTCGCGGCGTCGAGCACGGCGTTCCTCATCATCAAGATCATCGGCGCGGCCTACCTGGTGTACCTCGGCGTGACGAAGTGGCGTGCGCCGGTCGAAGATATCGACGAGGCGGCTGTGGTCGCGGGTGGTCGCGGCCACAGCCTCTACCTGCAGGGCCTGCTGGTGAACCTCACCAACCCGAAGGCGCTCGTCTTCATGGTCGCGCTGGTGCCGCAGTTCGTCGTCACGTCCTCGCCGCAGGCGCCGCAGTTCATGATCATCGCCGCCACCATGGTCGCGACCGACATGGTGGTGATGTCCGGCTACGCGCTGCTGGCGGGCCGCTGCCGCAACTGGCTGCACAGCCCGCGCATGCTGAAGCTGCAGAACCGTGTGTTCGGCGGCATGTTCGTGTCCGCCGGTGCCTTGCTCGCAGCGTCGTCCAAGAGCTGATCAGCGCAAGGCGGCGAGCAGCGTCGCGAGGTTGTGACGCATCATCGCGACGTAGGTCGGTGCGCTTCCGTCGGGGCCGGACAGGGCATCCGAAATCAGCGTGCCACCGACGCGCGCGCCGGTCTCCTTGCCGATGCGCTCCATCATGCGCGGGTCGCTGATGTTCTCCAGGAACACCGCGGCAGCCTTCTCCTTGCGGATCTGCCGGATCAGGCGTGCGACGCCGGCGGCAGAAGGTTCCGATGACGCGCTGACTCCGCTCGCCGCGAGGAAGCGTACACCGTAGGCAGCGTCGAAGTACGCAAATGCCTCGTGCGAGGTGACGACCGTCCTGCCCGCAGGCAGCGACGCCAGTTGCTGACGGATCTCCGCATCCAGCGCCGCGAGTTCGGCGTCGTAGCGCGAGAGATTGGCACGATACGCCTGTTCGCCCGCAGGGTCGGCCGCGACCAGCGCCTTTGCGATGTTGGCGGCGAAGAGACGCACGTTCGCGACGTCCTGCCACAGGTGCGGATCGTGCTCGTCGTCGTGTCCATGTCCGTGACCATGGTCGTGATGCGCATCGCTGCGTTCGAGCAGCCTGGCACCTTTGCTCGCGATCACCAGCACGCCGGAGCCGCCGGAGGCCTGGGTGAGACGCTCGATCCAGGCGTCGAAGCCGAGGCCGTTGGCGACCACGACTTGTGCTTCGCGCAGCTTGCGGCTGTCCGAAGGGCGGGGCTGATAGCCGTGGGCGTCCTCGTCGGGAGCGATGATGGTGTCGACCTGAACGCGTTCGCCGCCGAGGTTGCGGACCACGTCGGCAAGAATGCTGAAACTGGTGACGACACGCAGCGGTTCGGCATGAGCGCTGTGGAAAAGGCCGAGTGCGAGCGCGAGGGACAGAAGGAGGCTGCGCAGGTAGGTGATGAACGTGTTCATGGTCGCGGTGTAGGTGGCAGGTCGGATGGACTCAGGCTTCCAGGTGGTGGCGCCGGTATAGCCGCGCGCCGAGGAGGCCGTTGGGCGCGGCAAGGAGTGAGACCCCATAGAGCAGGCCGGCGGCGAAGATGATCGCCGGGCCGGCGGGCAGGTCGGCATGAAAAGACGCCAGCAACCCCGCCGCTCCGCTCAGGAAGGCGCCGGCGCTGGTGGCGGCCAGCATGCGCGGCAGCGTGCGCGTCCATAGCCGGGCACTCGCGGCCGGCAGGATCATGATGCCGACCGCCATCAGCGTGCCGAGCGCATGGAAGCCGGCGACGAGGTTGAGCACCACCAGCACCAGGAAACCGAAGTGTGTGACAGGACTGATGCGGCTCACGCTGCGCAGGAAGCCCGGGTCGTAGCACTCCAGCACCAGCGGGCGGATCATCAGCGCCAGTGCGATCATCGTGAAGCTCGCGATGGCGCTGATCAGGGTCAGTGAGGCATCGTCCAGCGCCAGCACCGAGCCGAAGAGCACATGCAGCAGATCGAGATTGCGTCCGCCCGCGGAGACGAGCAGCACGCCGGCCGCAAGCGACAGCAAGTAGAACGCAGCGAGGCTCGCGTCCTCCTTGAGAATCGACGAGCGGGACACCGCGCCGGCCGCGAGGACGACCGCAATGCCGGCCATGATGCCGCCCACCGTCATTGCGCCGAGCGAGAGCCCGAACGCGAGATAGCCGAGTGCTGCGCCGGGCAGGATGGCGTGCGACATCGCATCTCCCATCAGGCTCATGCGGCGCAGCAGCAGGAACAGCCCGATCGGCGCCGCGGACACGGCCAGCGCGAAGCACCCGACCAGTGCGCGGCGCATGAAGACGAACTCGGAGAAGGGTTCGATCAGGAAGGCGTGGGCTTCGGTGAGCATCATGTCGTGCTCTCGGCCTCGTCGCGATGGCACACGGGAGCGAACTCGTCGAAGCGCTCGGCCAGCAGGCGCGCGCGCGCCTGCAGCGCCGGTTCGAGGATCTCTCGGGTGGGACCGAAGCCGAGCGGCTCGCGCGCAATCATCAGGCACTGCGGGAAGTGCCTTTTCACCCGCTCCAGGTCGTGCAGCACCGCGAGAATCGTCTTGCCCTGCGCGTGCCAGGCGAGGATCAGCGCGATCAGGTCGTCGGTGGTGCCGGTGTCGATCGCATTGAACGGCTCGTCGAGCAGCAGCAGATCCGCATCCTGCAACATCAGGCGCGCGAAGCGCGCCCGCTGCAGTTGCCCGCCCGACAGCTCCCCGATGGTGCGGCGCTCGAACCCGGCAAGCCCGACCTGCGCAAGCGCGGCATGCACCCGTTCGCGCTGCGCCCGCGTGAGCCCGCCGAAGGGGCCGACCTCATGCCACAGGCCCATCGCCACCATGTCGTACACGGTGACGGGAAAGCTCGTCTCGAGTTCGCTCTGCTGCGGCAGGTAGGCGAGCTTCTCCGGCTTCACGCCGAGATCGAAGCGCCCTTGCATCGGCGCGAGTTCGCCCGCCAGGGCCTTCAGCAGGGTGGATTTTCCCGCGCCATTCGGCCCGACCACCGCCACCAGCGCACCCCGGCCGATCTCGCAGCGCAGATGATGCACCGCCGGGTGGCGATCGTAACCCAGCGTCAGGTTCTCGAGCCGAAGTGCGCCGTTCTCGGGTGCGCGATGCGTCAATTGAGCGCCCATCCGAACATCAGCCAGAGGAGTGCAACGGGCGCGGTCAGCCACACAAGACGCACACCGGCCGCCCGTGTGACGAGGCCGACGCCGCCAGCCGGACGGGGGCGGGGTGTGTATTCATGGTCGTGGTGACCCTTCGCCGGGTCGTGGGCGTGCGGGTGTGAGTGGTGCGCTTCTGGGGGCATGAATGGCGCTTCGAGATCGGGTTTGTCAGCATGAATGCAATATTATAGCATTCGTGGCCAGACACCACCCGGATCACTCGAACAAGCCTCAAGGGGAGCTACAGATGTCCAGAGTCATTGCCGCCGGTCTCGCGCTGGCCTTTTCGCTGTCGGCAGTCGCTGCCGACCGTGCGCATCAGCATGGTGTGGCTGCGCTGACGCTTGCGCTCGAAGGCGGGGCGCTGCTGATCGAGTTCGAGTCTCCGCTGGATTCGCTGGTGGGCTTCGAGCATGCGCCCGGTAACGACGCCCAGCGCAAGGCGATATCCGATGCGGCGGAGGCGCTGCGGGCAGGGGGCAGGCTCTTTGCGTTGCCGCAGGCCGCGCAATGTCGTCTGAAGGACGTGCAGATCGAAGGGCCCTATGACATGGCTGGCGGCGATGCGCATGATCACGCGTCCCACGAACACGAACACGAGCATGAGCATGAGCCCCATGCCGGTGAGGCGCAGGCCGACGGCGCGGTTCATGCCGATGCCTATGCCGTCTGGCAGTTCGACTGTGCTGTTCCGGAGCGGCTGGAGACGATCGGCGTCGGGCTCTTCGATGTCTTCCCGCGCCTGCAGCGCGTCCAGGCGGAGCTCGCCACGCCGCGTGGCCAGCAGGGCGTGAGCCTGGATCGGAACAACGTCCAACTGCGCCCTTGAGCGAATCGCCAATGCCGGATGACCACGCGGGGATGGCGGTCGACTGCCGCGAGGTGGTCTTCTCGCGTCAGGGGCCGGGCGGGTTCCGCCTGGTGCTGCCCGAACTGCGCGTCGCACGTGGCGAGCGGCTGTTCGTGCATGGTCCGAGCGGGAGTGGCAAATCGACGCTGCTGGCGTTGATCGGCGGTACGCTGGTGCCCGCAAGCGGGCAGATCAGCGTGCTGGGGCAGGACATCACGCGGATGAGCGGCGCCCGGCGCGACCGCTTCCGTGCGGCCAACATCGGCTTCATCTTCCAGCTCTTCAACCTGATCCCCTATCTCTCGGCAGCGGAGAACATCGCGCTCGCCTGCCGCTTCTCCCGTGACCGGACCGCTCGCCTGACGCAGGCGCTGGATCTGGAGATCGCCAGCCTGGGTGAGCGTCTGGACCTGGATTCCGCCCTGCTCGGCCGCCCTGCCGCCGAGCTGTCGGTGGGCCAGCAGCAGCGTGTCGCCGCCGCGCGCGCGCTGATCGGACGGCCGCCCCTGCTGATTGCCGACGAACCCACCTCGGCGCTGGATGAGAACAGGCAGCAGGCCTTCCTGCAGCTTCTCATGGCCGAGGCCGGGGCGTCGGGGGCGACCCTGCTGTTCGTGAGTCACGACCAACGCCTGGCGACAGCCTTCGATCGTACGGTCGCGCTCGGAGGTGGCGCATGCTGACGACCCTGCTGCGCCTCGCCTCGAGCAGCCTGCTGAACCGGCGTGGCACGGTGCTGCTGACGCTTGTCGCGGTGTCGGTCTCGGTGGCGATGCTGCTCGCGGTGGAACGTGTGCGCACCGACGTGCGTGACGGCTTTGCACGCACCCTGTCGGGAACGGACCTCATCGTCGGGGCGCGCGGCGGTGCGGTGCAGCTGCTGCTGTATTCGGTTTTCCACGTCGGCGATGCGACCGCCAATGTGTCGTGGCAGAGCTTCCAGGCGATCGCCGGGCTGCCGCAGGTCGCCTGGGCCGTGCCGATCTCGCTGGGCGACACCCACCGTGGTCGGCGCGTGATGGGCACCGAGCCGGCCTTCTTCGATCACTATCGCCACGGACGGGACGTCGCGCTGCGTTTCGAGGACGGGCGTCCGTTCGCCGCCTTGTTCGAGGCGGTCATCGGCGCCGAGCTGGCGCGTTCGCTTGGCTATGCGGTCGGCCAGCAGATCGTGGTCAGCCACGGCACGGCGGGCCTTGCGTCGCATGACGACAAGCCCTTCACCATCGTCGGCGTGCTCGCGCCCACTGGCACGCCCATCGACCGGACAGTGCTTGTGAGCCTGGAGGCGATCGAGGCGATCCACGTGGATTGGTCTTCAGGCGGGCGTATTCCGGGGGTCTCCATCCCCGCCGACAAGGTGCAGCGCTTCGACCTCACGCCCAAGTCGGTCACTGCGGTGCTGGTCGGCCTGAAGAGCCGGACGACGGTGTTCCAGGTGCAGCGCTTCGTGAACCGCTATCCGGCCGAGCCGCTCACTGCGATCATGCCGGGCGTGACCTTGCAGGCGCTCTGGGATGTGGTGGGCGTGGTGGAGCGTGCCCTGCTGCTCGTGTCGGCGCTGGTCGTGGTGGTCGGCATCACCGGATTGGTTGCGGTGCTTCTGGCCGGGCTGGATGCGCGTCGGCGCGAGCTGGCCATTCTGCGTGCGCTCGGGGCGCGACCCGGGCATGTGTTCGTGTTGCTAGCCTGCGAGGGCCTGCTGCTCGGGGTGGCGGGCTGCGCGTTGGGACTTGGTGCCGTGCAACTGGGCTTGGGCGTCGCCGGGCCCTGGCTGGAGGCGCATTACGGGATCGCGCTCGGAACGGGTTGGCCATCCGCTTCGGAGTGGGCGCTGCTGGGCCTCGTGATCGTGTCTCTCGGTTGCGCCAGCCTGATTCCCGCGTGGCGTGCCTACCGCTATGCTGTCGCCGACGGCATGACGGTCAGGATCTGAGGGATTGGAGGGCGAATGAAAGGGCGGAAGTGGAGAATGCTGGCGACCTGCGTGTTGCTCGCCGTGGTGCAGGCGGCGTCTTTCGCTGCGGAAGGCGGTACCGCGCAGGGCGGACGCGAGACGTATGCGGTCGGCGATCGCCTGCAGCAGCTGGGTGGCAAGGAGGATGGCTTTCGCGAGATCACCTGGGACGACCTGATCCCGCCCGACTGGATGCCCGAGAAGCAGCTCGAGGCACTCTTCGACAGCCTCAAGATCGACGCTCTCGACGATCAGGACCCGCGTGCGATGGAGGCCATGGCGAAGATCCGCGAGGCTTGGGACAATGCGCCCGTGGTCGAGCGGCTGGATGGTCAGCGCATCCGCATCCCGGGCTTCGTGGTGCCGCTGGACGGCGGTCGCAAGGAAATCGATTCGTTCCTGCTGGTGCCTTACTTCGGTGCCTGCATTCACGTCCCGCCGCCGCCGCTGAACCAGCTCATCCATGTGAGGCCGGACACGCCGATCGCGTCGAACCTCAACATGATGCCGGTCTGGGTGAGCGGCGTGCTGACGGTGGCGCGCTTCGATTCTGCGCTCGGCAACGCCGGCTATCAGTTGCGCGGCATGAAGGTCGAGGCCTACGAACCCCCGCCAGCGGGGGCAAACAAGCCCTGAGGCAGTGGCGTGTCGTGGCGTGTCAGGAAGCGCTGTCGCTGGCAGATGCAAGCATCGACGAGAGATCGCGCTCAAGCAGCGCCGGGTCGCCCAGATTGAGTTCCACAAGGCGGCGCAGCGCGGTGATGCTGTCGAGGTCGATCTCCGTGCAGCGCAGGCCGTACTGATTGCCATGAACATGGGCCACGTGCGCTTGCATGGTGATCTGTTCTCCGTCGTCACCCAGGGTCAGCCCGAGCAGCAGCGGACAGTCCTCGGCGAGCGCGGGCATGTCGTCGGCGACGGTCACCAGCGCGCCTTTCATCGACAGATCCTCGATCTCGCAAGCGATCACCCGGCCGCTGACCGTGAGCCGCCCGCCTGCGTGAAAGTCTACACGTGAGAATCGGCGGCGTTGTGGTGCATGCATGGCGAAGGGCTCCGGTCGCGGTGGCGGGTTCATGGTGCGCGCTGACACCACGCCAATGATAGGCCTTCGTACTCGCCGCGGGTGAACCCCGCGCACGTTCGCCAGACGCTAGAATGTCGCGATGAGCACGATTCTTCCTTCCGCCAGTGGGGCCGAGCGGTCGCCGCTGGGCAAGCCTTCCGAGTACGTCAGCCATTATTCTCCGGCGTTGCTGTTTCCCATCGATCGACAGGGAAAGCGCGACGAACTGGGTGTGCGCGGCGATGCCCTGCCGTTCCAGGGTGAGGACCTGTGGAATGCTTACGAGCTTTCCTGGCTCAACCTGCGTGGCAAGCCGGTGGTCGCCATCGGTGAGTTTCGCGTGCCCGCCGAGTCGCCACGGCTGATCGAGTCGAAGTCGCTGAAGCTTTACCTGAACTCGTTCAACCAGAGTCGCTTTGCCTCCTGCGAAGCCGTGCTGCAGTGCCTTCTCCGCGACCTTTCGGCGGCGTGTGGTGCCGAGGTGCGGGTGTCGCTGACGGACTTGTCATTCCGCCCGGTGCGCGGGTTCGCTTATCCGGAGGGTGTATTGCTCGATACGCTGGATATCGCGGTCGATCGCTATCAGCCCGACCCTGGCCTGCTGTGCGCTGACGATGCGCTGCCGCCGGTGAGCGAAACGCTTTATTCGCACCTGTTGAAGTCCAACTGTCTGGTGACGGGGCAGCCGGACTGGGGAACCGTTGTGGTGCGCTATCGCGGCGCGCCCATCGACCGCGAAGGCCTGCTGCGCTACATCGTGTCCTTCCGCGAGCACAACGAGTTCCACGAGCAATGCGTCGAGCGCATCTTCTGCGATCTCCTGGCGCGCTGCAGGCCTGCCGAGCTTGCGGTGTGGGCGCGCTACACGCGCCGCGGAGGTCTGGATATCAACCCGTTCCGGGCACTGGCGGGTGAAGCACCGCCGCGGAACCTTGCCGAGGTGAGGCAGTAGCCTCGACGCAAGGGCCCGAAGAATTTGAAAGCAGTTGTTCCAGTTGCTTTCAAGTGGCTGGCTGGGTGCTGCCGGGGTCGTGACAGTCGGGGCGCGAACAGGCAGAATTCAACCGTTGGTCTGGTGTCGTTGTACTCCGGTTAACTCAAGAGAGGAAGGAAGATGAAAGTATTGATGGCTGCCACCGTCGTGGCTGGTTTGTTGTCCGCTGCCCCGGCATTCGCCGATCTGGAACTGGCGACCAAGAAGGGCTGCATGGCCTGTCACAAGGAAGATGCGAAGCATCTCGGCCCCGCCTACAAGGAAGTCGCCGCGAAGTACAAGGGTGACGCTGCTGCGGTGGATACCCTCGTCAATGTCGTGATGAAAGGCAGCTCCGCGAAGGGTGCGGCCTCCGGCGAGTGGATGAAGGCCGGCAAGGCGATGACGCCGATGATGCCGCCCAACAACGTGACCGCAGAAGAGGCCAAGAAGCTGGTCGAGTGGGTTCTCGCTCACTGATCGCCAGCCTCCGTCCCAAGCTGCAACTGTTTCCGAAGCCGGCGCGAGCCGGCTTTTTCAATGTAGCGTGAAGTGTGAGACGCGGTCGGTGAGGAGGTTGTCGTGGCCGGCCAGCATGCGTGTGGCGTTGGCGACATCTACCGGGCGGGCGAAGTAGTAGCCCTGCATGACGTCGCAACCCAGTCCCTTCAGGATGCGCGCCTGGTCTGCGTGCTCCACGCCCTCTGCGACGAGCCTCAGCCCGAAGCCCTTGGCGATGCCGGTGATCGCTGAGATGATGGGGTTGCTGGCGAGGCCGTTTAGATCGTTCACGAAGCTGCGGTCGATCTTGAGCACGTTCACCGGAAACTTCTGCAGGTAGGCAAGCGCCGAATAGCCGGTTCCGAAATCGTCGATTGCGATGCCGACCCCAGCGTCGCGCAGGCTGCGAACTCGCGTCGCGACCTGTGCGGAGTCCTTGATCATCATGCTCTCGGTGATCTCGAGCTCGAGTTGGCTGGCCGGCAGCTGATGACGGCGGATGCAGTCCAGCACGCACTCGACGATCTCGTCACGGTCGAAATCGTGTGAGGCAAGGTTCAGTGACATCCGGATGTCATTGTAACCCGCCTGGCGCCAGGTACCGAGCTGGGCGCAGGCGTTTTCCAACACCCACTGGCTGATGTCGCCGATCAGTCCGATCTCCTCGGCGATCGGGATGAAGACCTCGGGGCTGATCATGCCGTTGATCGGGTGGCGCCAGCGCAGCAGGGCTTCCACCCCGACCACTTCGCGCCGAGACAGGCTGATCTGAGGCTGGTAGAAGAGTTCGAATTCCTTCCGCTCGAGCGCCATGCGCAGATCGTTCTCGATGCTGAGTCGTTCGCGGTGTTCGGTATTCAGCTCGGGTGCAAAGAACCTGAAGCCGTTCTTCCCGGAGCGCTTGACCTGATACATCGCGATGTCCGCATGCTGGGTCAGCGCTTCGGCTGTATTGCCGTCACTCGGGAAGATCGCGACCCCCATGCTGACGGTTGCACGGAATTCGCAATGATTGAGCTCGAAAGGGCGCTCCAGCGCATCGAGAATCTTGCGTGCGATGACGTCCGCATCTTCCGGCGTGTCGATGTCCGGCAGCAGGATGGTGAATTCGTCGCCCCCGAGGCGGGCGAGCGTGTCGCCCCGGCGCAGCATGCACGAGAGACGACTTGCGATGCCGCGCAACAGGGCGTCGCCCGCCGCGTGCCCGAAGCTGTCATTGACCAGCTTGAAACGATCGACATCGACGAACATCACCGCCAGTGCGCCGCCGCGCCGCTGTGCTTGGGCAATCGCGAGCTCAAGCCTGTCCTTGAACAGAACCCGGTTGGGCAGGTTGGTCAGCTGGTCGTGATAGGCCTGGAAGGTGATGATCTCCTCGGCACGCTTGCGCTCCGAGATGTCGCGGGCGACGCCGTAGAGGCCCAGGTAACGCGGCTCGCCGAAGCTGCGGTTAAGCATCGGCAGGCCCTGCAGGGCCACGGTGACCGGAGTGGGTATCATCTGCGAGCGTGCGAGCCGGCGCAACCTGAGCTCGATGCTGAAGTTCGCGCCTGCGTTGAGCGGGGTTCCAGCCCCTGTGGGCGTCACCAGGCTCCTGATCCGATCCTGATCCTCCGCCATCACAAGCGACAGAAAGGGCTTGCCGATGAGGGTCTGTCGCGAGAAACCGAGCAGGTCTTCCACGCGCGGATTGACGTAGCTGAAGCAGCCTTCGGCATCCAGCGTGAAGATGAGATCCGGGGAGCTCTCCACCAGGTAGCGGTGCAGTCTCTCGGAAGCCCGCAACCGCGCGCTCATGGCCTCGTTGGTGCGTTCCAGCGCGGCCTTGTGCAGCACGCCCTGCACGGCGCGCTGCAGTTGTACCGCGTGATAGGGCTTGCGCAGATAGTCGTCGGCCCCGTGACGCAGTGCCCCGATCGCCGCGTCTATTGCGTCCTCGCCGCTGATGACGATCACCGACTCCTTGCGTTGCTCCGCGGCGAGCCACTGGAGCAATGCGATGCCGGTATCGTCGGGAAGGCGGTAGTCCAGGATGATGAGGTCGTAGCTATGGCGGCGCAGCCGCTCGATGGCCTCGGTGACGCTGCCACAGTCGTCGAAGCTGCGTCCCTCCACGCTGAGCGTGTGGATCAGGCTGCGTCGGAGTGAGATGTCGTCATCGACGATCAAGATCCGCGAGCTGGCTTCGCTGGCCAGCCCACCGGCTTGAACAGAAAACGGCGCATCCCCCGGTACGACCATGGCACTCCCAAAGCACACCCGAAATCGCGCCCAGACGGGGCACAAGCACTGAATCTAGCTGGATTCAGGCACCGGCACAAGTATCTGAAAGCTGGTACCAACGCCCGGCTGACTACGGGAAAGGATATAGGCACCGGATTTCTGCAGGATGTCCATGACGATGTGCAGACCCAGGCCCTGATGGTCGCCGCCCTTGCTGCTCGGCGAGGGCGAGAAAAGCTGTGCCAGCCGCTCCCGTGGTAGCCCCGGGCCATTGTCGATGATACGGATTTCGACACAATTGACGCCGTTCGAGATCAGCTGGCCGGGAACGACCACGGACAGCCGTCCCCCCGGCAGGAGCGCTTCTGATGCGTTGCGAAACAGGTTGATCAGCACCTGTTTCAGCCTTGAGGCCGCCATCGCCACGGCCGGCAGGCCGCTGGCAACCCGTATCTCCAACTGTATGCCGCGATCCTCGAAGAGCGGGCGGGCGTAGAGGCTGCGCAGGTCCGAGAGGACATCCCCGACCCGACACTGTGCGGGTTCCGCTTCGCTGGAGAGCGCTTCTCCCCCTCTGCGCAGCAGGTCGGCGAGACGGTCGATTTCCGAGTTGATGAGCTTGACGTCTTCGTCGAGGCCGGTCAGCGAGGGGTGATGCTGGGCGAGCATGTCAAGGTAATTGCGAATCACGCTGAGCGGGTTCTTCGCTTCGTGCGAGAGCTTCTTCGCGCGGTCGAGATAGCGGCTGCCAATCGCTGCTTCCAGCTCCGTACGTGCCCGTTGACGCTGCTGTTCGCGTCGGATCGCATCGCTCGCCGCGGCGCACAGGCGCTCCAGCGGAGACGTCGCATCGAGTTGCCGATGCATCTTGCCGTGCGGGAAGATCGCCGTGGCATGGGCGCCCGGCAGCGGCATGCAGTCGAAACCCGCCCTGCCGAAGAGACGTGCGATGTGATGATCCGCGACGCTGCGCGAACGGCTGCCGCCTTCCAGGCCCCAGGCGGTCGGTTGTCCGCTGCGCGCCGCGAGCGCGACGACGCTCACCGGGTCGTCCAGCCGCAGCGCGAGCTCTTCGATCAGCGACTCGCCCTCGCGGTCGATTCCGAGTGGCAGCGGCAAGAGGCGACCGTCCGCCTCATGCAGCACGATCACGCTGGTTCCAGGGTGCAGCGAAAACAGGTCCAAGCCGCGTTGCAGGCGCCGACCGACCGAATCGACATCGCCCGTGTCGAAGGCGCTGCGCAGCAACCCATCCAGTGCGGCATTTCGCAGCGCCACATACTGAGGGCGGGCGGCGCCATCGGTCTGCACCATTCCCAAGCCGGTCTTGGCATCCTGATCCGTCATTTGGGACTGGCCGGAGAGGTATGCGGTGTCGGTGCGCAGGCATGCCAGGGTGGCAAGGCTGAGACCTGACAGGCGTTCCAGCGCGGCACCGTCATTCTCCTGCCAGTCGTCGCGTATCAGTCGGAGCGAGACGTGGGTCAGCCTGACCAAAGGGTGCGCAGTCGCCAGGCGCTCGTCGTCCAGGTCCAGTAGTCCGAGGGCGTCGCGCAGCGCCGGAGAAAACGGCGCAGCTGCGAGCCACGCCGCCCAACCCGGCTGAGGCGCATATTCCGCGTAGAGGCCGGCCAGGAAGGCCTCGTCCGGATAGGGATAGCGACTCTCGATCGCGAGGTGGCGGGCGCACTCGGCACGGAACAGCGCGGTGCGGCCTTTGCCGTCTTCGCTCGGATGAATGACCTCGGTCAAGAACCATGCTTGCAACAGCGGCGCTCCCAGACGCTGCAGGCTGGTGGCGAGGCGTAGCTCCAGGGCATCGCGCAGCGGCGCGTCCGGCGTTGCGCCTGACGCAGCGCGAGCGCCGGGAAGAAGGCGCAGCAATCGGGCAGGCATGCGCACCACCAGGCTGGCGAGCGCGGCCCAGTCCGAGGCAGCAGAGGCCTCCAACGTGCGCAAGGCGTGTTCGACCAGCGGTGCATGGTCGAAGGCGGAAGCCTCGTCGGAACGGATCGGCGCGGCAGGGCTCATGCCTTCCACAGAGGTCAGGGCGGAGCGCATATTCTATGGAGCGGTGTGCATGTCACTCGTGACCGATTGCGCGCGACGCCGACGATTGGCGGCGCACTGGCACGATAGTCCGCGTCATCAGGCCTGGAGGCTGTCGGCGAAGCTCAAGGCGTTGATCAGCGCGCGATTGAGCGCTTCCGGCGCGAGCTGCAGTTCGGCCGCCTGCTTCTGCAAGGCGCTGGGGTCGAAGCTCTCGCAGGCACGCGCCAGCTTCAGGAACGGTGCGTACTCGCCTTCTTCATGGAGCAGCGCGTCGGTGACTGCATCTGGCAAGTGCATTTCCTCCAGGACGCTCTGCATCGAGGTGCCCAGCAGCACCGGCAGCAGCGAGAAGGCGCCGGTGATGAAGAGGTTGTCGAGCTCGGATTTATCGAAGAAGCTCGCGCCGAGCTCCTCCATGAAGCGTCCGCGCGCGATCGAGGTCTGCATCATCGCGGGTGCCCCCGGATCGCGGCTGGCGGTCACCAGCAGCAGCGACAACCACTTGTTGAGGTTGGCGTATCCGAGGATGGAAACCGCGTGGCGGAACGACTGGATCTCGCACATCAGACCGAAGCCGGCCGAGTTGATGAAGCGCAGCAGCTTGTAGGAGATCGCGACGTCCTGCTTGAGCAGCGCCTCGATCTCGCGGATGTCGGCGTCCTTGCGCACCAGGTTGAGCAGACGCACGATCTGCGCGTGGCCGGGTGCAAGGGCCTTGGGGGCAGGGTTGCCGTGCAGGAAGAACCAGCCGGAGGCGCCGTCGTAGCCCGACAGGATGGCGTTCTGGAAGGCGTCGACATTCTGCAGGCCCCAGGCCAGCGGAATGCCTGGCGCGCCTGACGGGGCGCCGAACTTGCGGGCGTCGACGAGCACGAAGCGCCAGTCCGCGGTGACCGGCACCGGCGTGCCGGGCGAATACCAGGCGAGGCAGGTGTTGATGCCGGCCGCCGCGAGTTGCGGCATCAGCGCTGCCGTCTGCGGATGCCCGAGCGCCTGTGCGGGAATCTCCACCATTGCATTCGATGGCGCCTGCCAGGCCATCAGCTCCGGCGTGGGCACGAGGCGGGCAAGCGACACGAAAGTGGCGTGCCGGGAGGGCCAGATGTCGGCAAGATCGTTGAGGGTCTCGACCACCGACTGGATGTTCGGCCCGTGTGCGATCAGGCGGTTGGCGGTGATCGCACGCTTCTTGTTGACGACCGGCTCGCGGGTCAGGAACGTGGTCTGGGGCATCGAGTGGCCTTGGTCAGGAGGTCGCGTCCGACGAGTAGGTGAAGGCGTCGCTATGGAAAGCCTCGGCCGGAAGGCCACAGCGGGTGGTGAAATCCAGCCGCGCGGCGTCGATCATCGCAGGCGCACCGCAGGCATAGACTTCGTACCCGGCAAGATCCTGCCAGTCTTCCATGACAGCATGATGCACCAGGCCGCGTCGGCCGGTCCAGCCGTCATCGTCGTCGGACAGCACCGGCACGAAGCGGAAGCCCGGTAGGCGCGCTTCCCAGCCCTCGGCAAGCTCGCGCTGGTAGAGGCCATCCCGGTCGCGTGAACCCCAGTAAAGAGTGAACGGGCGCTTGATGCCGGCCCGGATTGCGTGCTCGACGATGCTCTTGATTGGTGCAAAGCCGGTTCCGCCCGCGAGCAGGATCACCGGCTTGTCGCTTGTCTCGTCGAGCTGGAAGCTGCCGAGCGGCCCCTCGATGCGCAGGATGTCGCGCGCCTTCATGCGCTCGAACACATGCGTGGTGAAGTGCCCCTGCGGCACCAGCCGTACGTGCAGCTCGAGGTGCCCGGCATCCTCCGGCGGATTGGCAATCGAAAAGCTGCGGCGGCGACCGTCGGCGAGCAGGAAATCGATGTATTGACCGGCACGGAACGCGAAGGTCTCGCTCGCCGGCAACTTGAGCTCGATGACCATCACGTCCGGCGCGGCACGCGTGAGGGCCTGCACCCTGCATGGCAGCTTCCTGATCGGGATGTCACCCGCGCGGCTCACCGAGCGCGGCTTGATGCGCAGGTCTGAGCGCGGCTTCGCGCGGCAGAACAAGGCCATGCCCGCGGTGCGTTCAGCGTCGCTCAGCACCGACTCAGGCACGTCACCCTGGTCGATGTCGCCTTCCAGCACCTCGCCCTTGCACGCGCCGCAGGCGCCATCACGGCATCCGTAGGGCAGCAGGAAGCCCGCATCGAGCGCGGCGTCGAGGAGGGATTGGTCCTGGTTGGCGGGGAAGCTCTTGTCGCCCGGTTCGATCGAAATCTGGAACTGCATCGCTCGTGAGATAATCCGTTGATGAAGAGAGTCCTGATTGTAGGCAGCGGTGATGTCGCCCGGCGTGCCATTCCCTGGCTGGCAAAGCGCTTCTCGGTGTTCGCATTGTGCCGCAACGCCGCCAACGGGGACTCGCTGCGAAGACTCGGGGCACATGTCATCGTTGCCGACCTCGACGACCGTCGCAGCCTGCGCCGGCTGTCCGGCATCGCGGACTACATCCTGCATTTCGCGCCGCCACCGGCACAAGGCCAGGTGGATACGCGCACCCGCAGCCTGCTTGCCATGCTCGGGACGCGGCCGAGTCTACCACAGCGCATCATTTACATAAGCACGACGGGGGTTTACGGGGATTGTGGCGGTGCCCGTGTGGATGAGATGCGGCCATGCCGGCCCGCCACCGCGCGCGCCCGGAGAAGGGTGGACGCGGAGACGCGGCTGCGCCGCTTCGGGCGTCGCTGCGGTGTCGCCACCGCGGTGCTGCGCGCGCCCGGCATCTATGCCGCCGACCGACTGCCGCTGGAACGCCTGCAGCGCGGCGATCCGGTGCTGTGCGAGGCCGACGATGTGTTCACCAACCACATCCATGCCGACGATCTCGCCCGCGCCGCGTGCATTGCACTGTTTCGTGCCGCACCCGGCAGGGTTTATAACGTCGTGGACAGCAGCACGCTGAAGATGGGCGACTACTTCATGCTGGTCGCGGACGCCTTCGGCCTGCCGCGACCGCCGCGAATGACGCGCGAGGAAATCGTCCATCATCTGTCGCCGATGACCCTGTCGTTCATGGGGGAGTCCCGTCGCATCGGCAATGCACGCCTGCTGCGCGAGCTGCGGCTCACGCTGCGTCATCCCTCGGTGGCCGATGGGCTGGCGCAGGCCGTCACCGAAACCCCGGGCTGACGGCCGACTATTCCGATTCCTTCAACTCTGGAGCTGTCCGTCTCATGCTGGATGTTGCCTATCTGCCCACGATCAAGTCTCTGCACATCATCTTCGTCGTCAGCTGGTTCGCCGGCCTCTTCTACCTGCCGCGCATCTTCGTGAACCACGCGATGGTCGAGGACGCCGCCACGCGCGAGCGGCTCGCATTGATGGAATACAAGCTGTACCGCTTCATGACGCCGATCGGCATCCTCGCGGTGGTGCTCGGGCTCGCGCTCTGGTTCGGCTACGGCTTCGCCGGTGGTTGGCTGCATGTGAAGACCTTGCTGGTGGTCTTCCTGATCGCTTACCACCTCTACTGCGGGCGGCTGATGCGCGCCTTCGCGGCGGGTAACAACACCCGCAGTCACGTCTGGTACCGCTTCTTCAACGAGATACCCGTGCTGGTGCTGTTCGCGGTGACCTTCCTGGTCGTGCTGAAGCCGTTCTGAGCGGCCCAACATTCGAGATCTGCACATCATGTCAGAGAGTTTCTTTTCCCCCTGTCCCCGCGGTCTGGAGGCGCTGCTCGGCGACGAGCTGAAGGCACTCGGCGCGCGCGACATCGAGGTCACCCACGGCGGCGTGGGCTTCAGTGGCGATTGGGCGCTGTGCTACCGCGCGAACCTCGAGAGCCGCATTGCGACCCGCGTGCTGTGGCGCGTGGCGCGCGGCCGCTATCGTGGCGAGGAGGATATCTATCGGCTCGCCTACGGCGTGACCTGGGCGAAATGGTTCACCCCGGACGAAACGATCCGCGTCTATGTGACCGCACGCCATTCGCCGCTGAAGAGCCTGGAGTTCACCACGCTGCGCATCAAGGATGCGGTGTGCGACCACTTCCGCACCGTGACCGGGCGGCGACCGAGCGTGGATACCGCCGAGCCGGATGTGCGCCTCCATGCCTATCTGACGCGCGACACCGTCGCGCTCTACATCGACACTTCGGGCGAGCCGCTCTACAAGCGCGGCTTCAAGCCCGCCGCGGTGGAGGCGCCGCTCAAGGAAAACCTCGCTGCCGGCATCCTGCTGCTCACCGGCTGGAAGCCCGGCGAGGCGCTGGTGGACCCGATGTGCGGCAGCGGCACCTTCCTGATCGAGGCGGTGCAGATTGCGCTCGATGTCGCACCCGGGCTCGGCCGGCACTTCGCGTTCGAGAAGTTCAGGCATTTCGACCGGCCCGTCTGGCTGCGCCTGCGCGGCCAGGCCGAGGCGCGCCGTCGGCCACCGCGCGCCTTGCCCATCCACGGTGCCGACATCGTCGGCGAGCAGCTGCGCCGCGCCCGCCTGAACCTGCAGTCCGCCGGGCTGGACGGCTGCGTGACGCTCACCCGCAGCGACTTCCTCGAGCTCTCGCCGCCGGCGGCCGAGGGCGTGCTGGTGACCAACCCGCCGTATGGGGTGCGCATTGGCGAGGAGTCCGAGCTCGCCGCGCTCTATCCGCGCATCGGCGACGTGCTCAAGCAGCGCTGGGCCGGTTGGCGCTGCAACTTCCTGAGTGCTGACCCGGCGCTGCCGAAGCTGGTGCGGCTGAAGGCGAGCCGGCGCACGCCGCTCTTCAATGGCGCGCTGGAGTGCCGCTTGTTCGAGTACCGGATGATCGCCGGCAGCATGCGCGACAAGCCGGCTGCAACCCTAGGGCCGGAGGCGGTCGGCGACGGCGCTGCGTGATACCGCTGCGGCGGATCCGGGCCGCCGCAATGCGGGCTTTCAGACGATGCCGAGATGCTCGGTGCCGGCCGAGAAGTCCTTGTCGCCGTGCTTGCTGTGCAGCTTGATCTGCAAGCGCAGGTCATTCACCGAGTCGGCGTTGCGCAACGCGTCCTCGTAGGTGATGAGGCCGTCCTCGTAGAGCTGGAACAGGCTCTGGTCGAAGGTCTGCATGCCGAGCTCGCGCGAGCGCTTCATGATCTCCTTGATCTCGGGTACGTCGCCCTTGAAGATCAGGTCGGAGATCAGCGGCGAGTTCAGCATGATCTCCACCGCCGGGACGCGGCCCTTGCGGTCCTTCATCGGCAGCAGGCGCTGCGAGATCATCGCGCGGATGTTCAGCGACAGATCCATCAGCAGTTGCTGGCGGCGGTCTTCCGGGAAGAAGTTGATGATGCGGTCGAGCGCCTGGTTGGTGCTGTTGGCGTGCAGCGTCGCGAGGCACAGGTGGCCGGTTTCGGCGAAGGCGATCGCGTAGTCCATGGTCTCGCGGTCGCGGATCTCACCCATCAGGATCACGTCCGGCGCCTGACGCAGTGTGTTCTTCAGCGCGATCTCCCAGCCGTCGGTATCGATGCCGATCTCGCGTTGCGTGACGATGCAGTTCTTGTGCGGATGGACGAACTCGATCGGATCTTCCACCGTGATGATGTGGCCGTAGGAGTGCTCGTTGCGGAAATCCACCAGCGCCGCGAGCGAGGTGGTCTTGCCGGTGCCGGTGCCGCCGACGAAGATCACCAGCCCGCGCTTGGTCATCGCGATGTCGCGCAGCACGTTCGGCAAACCGAGATCGTCTATCGTCGGGATCTTCGCCGGGATCGTGCGCAGCACCAGGCCGACGCGGCTTTGCTGTATGTAGGCGTTTGCGCGAAAGCGGCCGATGCCGGCGGGCGAGATCGCGAAATTGCATTCCTTGGTGGATTCGAACTCGGCCGCCTGGCGGTCGTTCATCACCGCGCGGGCGAGATCGGCGGTGTGCGCCGGCGTGAGGACCTGATTGGACTGCGGCATGATGCGGCCGTCCACCTTGATCGCGGGCGGGAAGCCCGCAGAGATGAAGAGGTCGGAGCCGCCTTTCTGCACCATCAGCCGCAGCAGGTCGTGCATGAACTTGAGTGCCTGGTCGCGTTCCATCTGGAGTTCTCCTGCGCACCGGACGCATCCGGTCGAGTTCGGTGATGCAGCCTGAGTGTGCGGGCTGAGTATGAGACCTGTGCTCAGCCCGCGAAGTTGTCCTTGTTCTGCGCCTTTACCCGCGCCTCGGCGGCCGATACGATGTTGCGGCGCACCAGGTCGGCAAGGCACTGGTCGAGGGTCTGCATGCCTGCGCCCTGGCCGGTCTGGATCGCGGAGTACATCTGCGCGATCTTGTTCTCGCGGATGAGGTTGCGGATCGCGGGCGTGCCGATCATGATCTCGTGCGCCGCGACCCGACCGGTGCCGTCCTTGGTCTTCAGTAGCGTCTGGGCGATCACCGCGCGCAGCGACTCCGACAGCATCGCGCGCACCATGTCCTTCTCCTCGGCCGGGAACACGTCGATGATGCGGTCTATGGTCTTGGCGGCAGACGAGGTGTGCAGCGTGCCGAAGACCAAGTGGCCCGTCTCGGCGCCGGTGAGTGCGAGGCGGATGGTTTCCAGGTCGCGCATCTCGCCGACCAGGATCACATCCGGATCCTCGCGCAGTGCGGAGCGCAGCGCGTTATTGAACGACAGCGTGTCGCGATGCACCTCGCGCTGGTTGATCAGACAGCGCTTGGATTCATGCACGAACTCGATCGGATCCTCGATGGTGAGGATGTGCGCGTACTGGTTCTCGTTGATGTAATCGACCATCGCTGCGAGCGTGGTGGATTTGCCCGAGCCGGTCGGCCCGGTGACGAGCACGATGCCGCGCGGCTGGTCGGAGATTTCCTTGAAGATCTTGGGGGTGTTGAGCTCTTCCAGCGTCAGCACCTTGGAGGGAATCGTCCGGAATACCGCCGAAGCGCCGCGCTGCTGGTTAAAGGCATTCACGCGGAAGCGCGCGAGGTTGGGAATCGCGAATGAGAAGTCGCACTCGAGCATCTCCTCGTACTGCTTGCGCTGGCCGTCGTTCATGATGTCATACACCATCGCATGGACGTCCTTGTGCTCCATGGGCGGCAGATTGATGCGCCGCACATCGCCGTGCACCCGGATCATCGGCGGCAGGCCGGCCGAAAGATGGAGGTCGGATGCCTTGTTCTTGACGGAAAACGCGAGAAGTTCGGTGATGTCCATGAGGGCTTGCCCGAGGCTGCAGTTGAGGGGCCCGCCGGCGGGCCGGGGGCACGTTGCTGCTATACTGGCGCCCCATTCAACGGGGCCACGCTCACGCTATATGACATCAATCGAGGCCAACTTGCAAGCCGTGCGCGACCGCATTGCAGCAGCCGAGCGGGGTGGCGGCAGGGCGCCCGGGTCGGTGGCGCTGCTCGCGGTCAGCAAGACCTGGCCCGCGGCGTGCGTGGCTGAAGCCGCCGCGGCCGGGCAGCGTGCCTTCGGTGAGAACTACGTGCAGGAAGGCGTGGACAAGATCCTCGCGCTGCGTGGCAGCGACGTGCCGCCGCTCGAGTGGCATTTCATCGGTCCGCTGCAGAGCAACAAGACCCGCCCGGTCGCGGAGCACTTCGACTGGGTGCACTCCATCGATCGTCTCAAGCTTGCCGAACGCCTTGCCGCGCAGCGCCCGGCGACGCTCGCGCCGCTGCAGGTGTGCATACAGGTGAACGTCAGCGGCGAAGCCACCAAGAGCGGCGTGGCCCCCGGCGAGGTCGAGGCCCTGGCGCGTGCGGTTGCGGCGCTGCCGCGTCTGCACCTGCGCGGCCTGATGTGCATCCCGGAGCCGGACGGTGGTGAGGCGCGGCTGCGCGAGCGCTTCCGCAGCCTGCGTGTGCTCGCCGAACAACTGGCCGCTGCGGGCATTCCGCTGGATACGCTGTCCATGGGCATGTCCCAGGATCTCGAGGCGGCGGTTGCCGAGGGTAGCACCATCGTCAGGGTCGGCACGGCAATCTTCGGCGGCAGACAACCCAAACAGCAAGGAACGACATGAGCGATTCGCTTCAGACGGCGGGCACGACCGCGCCGCGTATCTCCTTCATCGGTGGCGGCAACATGGCCAGCGCGCTCATCGGCGGCATGCTCGAGCGTGGCTTCGCCGCGGCGGACATCCAGGTGGTGGAGATTTCCGAGAGCGCCTGCGAGAGCCTGCGTGTGCGCTTCGGCGTGCGCGCGACCTGCGCGATCGACGATGCCTTCCTCGACTGCGACCTCCTCATGCTGGCGGTCAAGCCGCAGGGCATGAAGGCGGCGCTGGCGCCGCTCGCCGGGCGGCTCGACGGGCAGGTGGTGGTGAGCATCGCGGCCGGGATTCGCGCGACGGATCTGGTGCGTTGGTTGGGCGGACATGCGCTGGTGGTGCGCGCGATGCCGAACACCCCGGCCCTGATCGGCGCCGGCGTGACCGGCCTGTTTGCGAATGCGGCGGTGGCGGAAGCGGGGCGGGCGCTCGCGGAGCGGGTTCTGGCGGCCGTCGGGAGCGTGGTGTGGGTGGAGCGTGAGGCGCTCATCGACGCCGTCACTGCGGTGTCCGGCAGTGGCCCGGCCTATGTGTTCCATTTCATCGAGGCGCTGGAGGCCGCCGGCATGCGGCTCGGCTTCGATGCGGCGACGGCGCGCAAGCTCGCGATCGACACCATGCTGGGCGCCGCCCGGCTCGCGGCCTCGTCGGAAGAGAGTCCGGCGGTGCTGCGCGAGCGGGTGACCTCGAAAGGCGGAACGACCGCGGCGGCGCTTGCGAGCTTTGCAGACGCAGGCTTCATGGACATCGTCGCGCGCGCGGTCGACGCGGCCTGCGCGCGCGGGCGCGCGCTCGGTGACGAGCTGGGGCGGGACTGAACCATGTTGGTCGGTATCCTCATCCTTCTTCTCGATGTGGCCTTCGGCTTCATCACCATGCTGCTGCTGGCGCGCTTCTTCATGCAGTGGCAGCGGGTGTCCTTCCGCAATCAGGTCGGTCAGTTCGTGGTGACCGCCACCGACTGGGTGGTGCGTCCGCTGCGGCGCGCGATTCCCGGGCTGTTCGGGCTGGACATGGCGAGTCTGCTGCCGGCGTGGGCCTTCCAGACAGTCTATGTATCGCTTGAGTTCGCGCTGCGCGGCGCGCCCTTCGACGGAGGGCCTGCGGCGGTGCTGCTCGGGGTGTGGGGCATGGGCCTGGTGGCGCTTTTGCGCATGGCCGTGTATCTGGTGATGGCGGTGGTGCTGGTGTCGGCGGTGATGTCGTGGGTGAATCCGCATGCGCCCGCCGCGAGCGTGTTCCAGGGCCTGGCGGCGCCTTTCCTGCGGCCGTTCCGTCGCATCGTGCCGATGGTGGCGAACGTCGACCTCTCGCCGCTGGTGTTGCTGGTGTTGCTGCAGATCGTGCTGATCGTGCTGGCCGATGTGCAGCGCCGTTTCGTGCCGCTGCTGTCGGCTTCTGCATTCTGAAGTGCTCCGGCCGACGCTCGGGTGTGCCCGAGCGCGGCGGCTTGTGCTTCGAAGGTCACCGGGGCCCGGGCGGGCTCGGTGACCTTGTCACTCAGGCCGTGTGCATCACCGAGCCTTCGACCAGGGTATAGCGCACCACACCCGGCAACTCCATGCCGAGGAAGGGCGTGTTCTTGCCCTGGCTCTTCAGCGTGTCGCGTTTCACCGCGCGGTACGCGTCGGCATCGAACACGCACAGGTCGGCACGTGCGCCAGGCGCAAGGTGGCCGCCCTTGGTGATGCCGACGATCGCGGCCGCGTCGGAGGTGATGCGCGCGAGCGCATCGATGAGCGGTAGGTTCATCTCGCGCGCCCACTTCAGCGTCAGCGGCAGCAGCAACTCCAGGCCGGTGGCGCCAGGCTCCGATTCGGCGAACGGGGCGAACTTGCCGTCGTCGTCCACCGGGGTGTGGTCGGAGCAGAGTGCGTTGATGCGGCCGTCGGCGAGCGCCTGACGCAGGGTGTCGCGGTCGCGCTGGCTGCGCAGGGGCGGCACCAGGTGGCAGTTCGAGTTGAAGTAGCCGATGTCGAGGTCGGCAAGATGCAGGTGGTTGATCGACACGTCGCAGCTGACATCCATGCCATCGGCGCGCGCCTGCTCGATCAGTGCCAGCCCTTCGGCGCTGGAGAGGCGGGTGATGTGCAGGCGCGCGCCCGTGTAGCGTGCGAGCTGCAGATAGGTGTATAGCGCCACCGTCTCGGCTGCGACCGGGATGCCGGGCAGGCCGAGGCGTGACGCGACTTCGCCGTCATGCGCGAAGCCTCCGCGCGACAGGAAGGGGGCGAGCGGCTGCAGCCACACGCGGAAGCCGAAGGTGGCGGCGTACTGCATCGCGCGCATCAGCACCGCGTTGTCCACGATCGGCACATTGGCCTGGCTGAAGGCGACGCAGCCCGATTCGACCAGCTCGGCCATCTCCGACAGGCGTTCGCCCTTGAGGCCGATCGTGAGCGCGCCCACCGGATAGACATGCGCACGGTTGAGCTTCTTCGCGCGGTGGCACAGCATCTCGACCAGGCCGGGCTCGTCCAGCACCGGGTCGGTGTCCGGCGGGATCGCCAGGCTGGTGACGCCGCCCGCCATTGCCGCGTCCATTTCCGATTCGAGCGTGGCGCGGTATTCGAAGCCCGGCTCGCGCAACCGCGCGGCGAGGTCGATGAGGCCGGGGCAGACGATCAGCCCGCTCGCGTCCAGCGTGCGGTCGGCGCTGAAGCCGGCCGGAACGTGGTCGATGGCGGCGATCTTGCCATCCGCGATGTAGAGGTCGGCGATCCGGTCGGTGCGGTTCGCCGGGTCGATCAGGCGGCCGTTTGCAATCTTGATGTTCATGCGCTGTGGATTCCCTTGTTGCCCATCTTGCCCTGCCGCTCAGGCGGCGAGCATGCTCATGACGGCCATGCGGACCGCGATGCCGAAGGTGACCTGCGGCAGGATCACCGCCTGGGCGCCATCTGCGACCGAGGAGTCGATCTCGACGCCGCGGTTCATCGGACCCGGATGCATCACGATCGCGTCCGGTTTTGCGAGCGCGAGCTTCTCGGCCGTGAGGCCCCACACCTTGAAGAACTCCTGCGGCGTGGGCAGCAGCGCGCCGTTCATGCGTTCGTTCTGCAGGCGCAGCATCATCACCACGTCCACATCCCGCAGGCCTTCATGCATGTCGTGGAAGACTCGCACGCCCATGCGTTCCACCGCGGTCGGCAGCAAGGTCTTGGGACCGATCACCCGCACCTCCGGCACACCCAGGGTGGTCAGCGCGGCGATCTGCGAGCGGGCGACGCGTGAGTGCAGCACGTCGCCGACGATCGCCACCGTGAGCCGGGTGAAGTCGTGCTTGAAGTGGCGGATGGTGTACATGTCGAGCAGGCCCTGCGTGGGGTGCGCGTGGCGCCCGTCGCCGGCGTTGATGACATGGATGTCGTTGAGCCCGCGCTCGGCGAGGTGCTCGGTGATGAGGAAGGGCGCGCCACTTGCCGCATGGCGTACCACGAACATGTCGGCCTGCATCGCGCAGAGGTTGTCGATGGTGTCGAGCAGGCTCTCGCCCTTGGCGGTGGAGCTGGTCGAGACGTTGAGGTTCACCACGTCCGCCGACAGCCGCTTCGCCGCGATCTCGAAGGTGGTGCGGGTGCGCGTGGAGTTCTCGAAGAAGAGGTTGAAAATGCTCTTGCCGCGCAGCAGCGGGAGCTTCTTCACCTCGCGCTCTGCGACTTCGGTGAAGGGCGCCGCGGTGTCGAGAATCTTGAGGATGATCTCCGCGGGCAGGCCATCCAGGGTCAGGAGGTGTTGCAGTTCGCCGTGTGCGTTGAGCTGTGGGTTATGCATCGATCAGCCTCAGGTTCAGTTTGCCGGTCTCGTCGCTTTGAAGTTCGAGGTTCTGACCGACCGGCAGGGGCGGGTTCAGGGTGTGGGCGCAGAATCGCGGCGCGATCGGCAACTCGCGGCCGCCACGATCGACGAGCACCGCGAGATCGACCCGCGCGGGCCGACCGTAATCGAAGAGTTCATTGAGTGCTGCGCGCGTGGTGCGACCGGTGAAGAGCACGTCATCGACGATCACGATGCTGGCGCCTTCGACCTCGAAAGGGATCTCGCTGCGCTTGGGGCGCGCATGCAGGCCCTTGGAGCCGACGTCATCACGGTAGAAGGAGACGTCCATGCACCCCAGCGGCGCTTGCAGGCCCAGCGCCGCGTGAAGGCGCTTGGCGAGCCACACGCCGCCGGTATGGATGCCCACCATGGCGGTCTGCGGCGTGACGTGGGGCCGCATGGATTCGATCAGGGCGGCGCACAGCGCCTCGGCGTCAAGCGTTTTCATGATGGCGACGGTCCAGGTAGGTCTGAAGAATGAGGCACGCGGCATGCGCGTCGAGTTGTGCCTTGCGGTCCTGCCAGCGGTGGGTGCCCCCGGCCCTGAGTGCCGAGTCGGCAGCGTGCGAACTCAGGCGCTCATCGACCTCGCTGACCGGCAGCCCGTAGCGGCCGCGCAGCTGGTTGGCGAAGCGCCGGCAACGCAATGTCATTTCGTGTTCGCTGCCGTCGAGATGCGTCGGGATGCCGGTGACGAGGGCCACCGGCCGCCACTCCGCGATCAGCCGGGTGATCGCGGCGAAACGCGGCTCCGAAGCTTCTTCAGCGATCGTCGTGAGGGCGCTGGCGGTGCCGGTCTCGAGTTCGCCAACGGCAACGCCGATACGTGCCAGACCGAAATCGAAACCGAGCAAGGTGCCACGCTCGGGCAACACGTCAGGCATGGCCGGCGACGTCGCTGAGGTTGGTGAAGTCGACCCCAAGGCTGTGCATCGCGGCGGCGAGGCGCTCTTCGGGCGGCAGGCTGAAGACGATGGACAGATCCGCCGGCACCGTCAGCCAGGCGTTCTGCGCGAGCTCATGCTCGAGCTGCCCGGCCGCCCAGCCTGCGTAGCCCAGCGTGACCAGGATGTCGGACGGCATGCCGCTGTCGCCGATCGCCTGCAGGATGTCGCGCGAGCTGGTCAGTGCGACCTCGTCATTGACCTTGAGCGTCGAATGCCATTCGCCAGCCGGGCGGTGCAGCACGAAGCCACGGTCGGTCTGCACCGGCCCACCGAAATACACTGGCTGCGCAGCGATCTCTGCGTGTCCGAGTTGCAATTCGACGCGCTCGAACAACGAACCGAGGGTCATGTCGATCGGCCGGTTCACGATGATGCCGAGCGCCCCTTGCTCGTTGTGCTCGGCAATGTAGGTAAGGGTGCGCGTGAAGTTCGGATCGGCCATGGCGGGCATGGCGATCAGGAAGTGATTCGTCAGGTCTGCAGTGAGTGCGCTCATGGCGGCATTTTACGCGTTCTCCGCGATGGGTGAGCAGGAACCTCGCTGTGCCGGCGGATGTGCGCGCCTCGCTTCAGGTGGCTGCGGATCGGATCGAAAAGCGCGGGCCGCAGGTGCGGTACCGGCGCCGTGCGCGACACGTTCGGTCTCGCGGTGTAGGCTGTTGCTGCTGGAGTCGAGCGCGGCGTTGCCGATGCGCGTGGCTTCCGTGGTCTTACCGCTGTTTCTTCCCGCCAAGGGTGGGCAGTCCGAGGGTTCTCAAGGGCGTTGGTGCACAATTAGCAATATTTAATATGCAATATAACTGAACTCCGATTTACCGAGATGATTTCCCCCTTTCCCCTGCCTTCTTCATGCGATGGACGCAATTTGCCCAGCCCGGACGGAGTTCGGCATGCCGAGGTAGGTGAAGCGGT
>JAYRYZ010000022.1:0-88395 GCA_041916775.1 Rhodocyclaceae bacterium
AAGCCTTCTTCGTCGAGCACCTGACACAACAACGCGCCCTCAGCCCGCGCACTGTGGCCGCTTACCGGGATGCCTTCATGCTCTTCCTGGGCTTTGCCGAGGCGCGCCTTGGCCGGTCGCCGGCGCAACTCACGCTGCCCGACATCACGCCCGATCTGATCATGGCCTTCCTCGATCATCTGGAACGCGATCGGCACAACAGCGTGCGTAGCCGCAATGCCCGTCTCGCGGCGCTGCGTTCGTTCCTGAAGTTTGCGGCGCACCGCGACGTGTCATCGCTGCAGGTGATTGAACATGCGCTCGGTGTTCCGGCAAAACGCTTCGAGCGGCCGATGCTCGGCTATCTGTCCCGGGAAGAGATGCTGGCGGTGATCGGAGCGCCAGATGGGACGTGGTTCAGCCAACGGGATCATGTGTTGCTACTGATGCTCTACAACACCGGTGCGCGGGTTTCAGAGATCGTCGGCGTGAAGGTCGGCGATGTCGTACTCGACGATGCCGCCGCCTGTGTTCATCTGCATGGCAAGGGGCGCAAGCAGCGCAGCGTGCCGCTGTGGCGCTCAACCATCAGGGCGATCAGGGCTTGGCTTCGGCGAAATCCGCCGCTCGATTCGAACTCGCCGTTGTTGCCCAATCGCGATGGCCAAGCGATGTCGCGATGGACCGTGATGCAGCGACTGGAGCGCGCCGTCCAGGCGGCCGCGAAATCGTGCCCCGACTTGGCGACACGTCGCATCTCGCCTCACATGATTCGCCACACGACGGCAATGCACCTGCTGCAGGCCGGCGTCGACATCAGCGTCATTGCGCTTTGGCTCGGCCATGAGAGCCCGGCAACGACGCACCAGTACGTCGAAGCTGATCTGGCGATGAAGGAGCGGGCGCTGGCCCGGCTTCACGAGCCAGAGGCCAAGCTCAGGCGCTACAGGGCACCCGACTCGCTGATCGACTTCCTGCGAACGCTCTGATTATGTGGAGATCAAAATCTACGCCTGCCGCCCCAGCCGGGCGGTTGGCGCACGACGCCCATGGCGGCTCAACATAATCGAGGCATCTACATAATCGGCCAAAGCAGCCGTTAGGGTCAGTGACTACGATTGACTGCTACCGACCCGATGCCGCCGTTGAGCTTTCAGGGAAGCTGTCATTCAATGCTGCCGCTCAGCCGGTTTCAAGGCGGTAGGCTGCAGCAGCCTGTTATCGCTCTGATCGGTAGATGTCATGCAGGAACGTCTCGGTGGGCGAGATTTGAGTTGTTTCGCCCGCTCGTACAGCAGAAATAACATACTCGGCTTTCTCCTCTTCAGCCTCTATGGCACGGACGCCATCAATGACGCACAGAACGCCGAACAGCGTTGCATCTGCCGCTTCAGCCATCGCTGACTCGACCATTGTTCTTTCAGAGTCACTGAGACCGATGAACCATTTGCAATCTGCACAAGTTCCGGCCGCGGTGTTCTTCCTGGCGGAGAACGAAAGCTTGCAATGCAGTCAGTCACGGCAGCGTCGCGGCACTCAGACTTCAGCGCTCGCACGAAAAACTCGGTGTCAATCTGAGCCATAACGTTTGAAGTCACCGAACTGGCGCGGCTTCCCGCGACAGGCCCGATGCAATGACTTGTTGGGTAGTAGCAGGCCAAAGCACGAGGCAGTAACGCTCGTCACCGCTTGTTGAGCCAGCGTAGTAGGCGTGCCCGCTGTAGCTTCCGGGCGCCGTGGTTATGCGGGGGCAATCGGGAACGAAATCCGTACAACCGCAGAGAGCCGCCGTTCCCGACGGGAGCGAAAGACTGAACGCTGCTTGGTGCTCCCACGCACCTTCGGCCTCGCTTGGCTCGGAAACGAAAACCACCTCTACGGGCACATGCGCAGCGGACTCCGTATGAAAAACGACGATGTGCGGTGCAGCTCGCAGACGCCTCAACATGTCTTGCTCAGTCACCTCTTCCGGGATATTCGGCTTGATGCTCGCATCCATCAGATAGAACTGGTGATAATCCGCAAACACCTGAAATTTGTGCATGTCCTTCATGCGGCCCAACGTGCTAGCTCAGCCGACGGCAAAAAGCGCAGCTATTTGATGGCCGGCTGGAGCGCCGGGTTATGCCGCATACCTGAGCGGATGAGCTAGACGGGAACATAGAAACCCCAGACTCCGTTGGAGAGATCCCCTGCCGCAAACCTGACCCGTGTCCCAGAACTTTCAATTTCGTATACCCATGCTTGGTGTCGCTCGTGGTGATGGCTTAGATGCGGAACAATGATTGGCTCCTGGCTGATGCTCTGCCACTTTAGCTTCCATGGTTCGAGGCCATGCAAGGACACCCTGTCGCCTTCAACGCCGACATGTACTGGCTTCCAACCGGGAGTGAACGTATTAAGCGGCATAACGTCCGCTGCAGCAAAAGGTTAGCCTTTGAGGGCCACATAGGGCGCCTCCCCTGACCAGAACCTGTTGAGCCCTCGCCACCGGCGCTGCGATTCCGGGCCGAGGAACGGAAAGAATGCGTCGGGGCTTGTCGTCGAGTGGCTCCAAACATTCTGAATTCCTTCGAGCACGCCGATGGTGGCGAACTCTCGAACCCAGGGCGTTCCCTCGGTGTGCAACCTTTCGATAGCAGTTCCGACAGAATTGAATGCCTCGGTCGCTCCAGCTTGAAATTGCTCCAGCAGATGTGCGGCGAGTTCTCCCGCCGCCGGGTACAAGACGTCGTGTCCAAAAGCTTCGACGTGCCGCTTCCACTGGTCCTCGAATGACGGACAGGCGTCTAGGAGGACTTGCATGGCTTCGCTCTGGTCGATCATCGGAAGATAAGGCTAAGGTTATAAATCACCGGACGGCAAATGTTCAACTTTGTCCAACGCCTGCCCACCGACCTGGGTCGGACCTTCATCGCCGCGAGGCAGGGGCAGGCGTCGAACAAAGCTGAACAGAAACTGCACAAAACACACAATAACAATGCAGGACAAGTAGCAGTCGCCGGCTTTGCGAGGCGATGCGACCAATCTGGCAGACATCTCATAAGCATACTGCCTCGCCCGGACGACCGCTATCCGGATTGGGTGACCAGTGACCGCTTGTGGCCGCATGCCGCTATTGGGAAACGCGTTCCGATAGCGGCCGTTGATCGTCGATCGAGAGAGACGGTGGGTGTCGGGTCGGGCCGAGCACGAGGCTGTCAGTCGGAAAGGAAGCGGCTGGCAGCTTGACGATCGGTGAGTAGACCGCGACTTTGCAGACGTCATCTGGCACGCCAAGGTCGAAGCCGTAAGCCCACCTCGCAGATCGGCAAAGAAAAAGCGGACCATGCCGCGATGGACACGATCCGCTCGGACGTCAGGCTTTCAGCTTGCGCAGACCCTCCGCAAGCAGCCAGAGTGCCCGGTTGAGCCGGACATTCTGGTCAATGCCCTGGACAGGCCGTGTGCGCTGTTGTCGCCCATTGCCGCTGCGGCCGGCCAGGCCTCCTTTGATGAGATTTTCCTGCACCCGGTTGAACGTAGACCAAAGGTCCTTACGGTTGTCGTCGAAACGACGGGGGCGCAGGATCTGGCTTTCGGTAATCGGCAGGGTTTTGCCGGGTTCGTCGTACTTGAGAACCAGGGCCGATCTGGCGAAGACTTCGGCCTCGCCGTCATCGAGCGCGATGGCACGCATGCCGTCACGTGAGTCCTGCACCAGCTCGAAGCCACGTAGCACTTCGTAGGCCCCTTCGATCACGTGATCGATGACGTTGCTCTTGTGATGCACGCGCACGTCGGCGAACGTGTCGCCGCACACCAAGCCGTTCTGGCAGACGAAGCGGAACATGCCTGCCAGCATCTGGTAGCTGCTCGTGCCATCGTGCGAGTTGATCAGGACGACTTCGTTCGCCTCGTCGCCGTTGATCTGGCTCGCATGGCGAAGGCGCAGCATGTGCTTGGTGTAGTCGCGGCGATCCTCGTTGCGCACGTGGGTCTGGCACACCATGAACGGCTGGAAGCCTTCCTTGCGCAGTTCGGTCAGCACAGTCGCCGTCGGGATGTAGCTGTACCGCTCGGAGCGACTTTCGTGCGGGGTGTCCGCGAAGATGGAGGGCGCGACGGCACGAATCTGATCATCCGACAACGGATGATTCGACCGCAGCACCGGGGAGCGATGAGAAAAGCGGGACGCGAGTTGCATGGCGATCTCCTTGGATGAGAGACCGGAGTCCCGCCCCACCGGGGAAGAACCCCGGCGGGTGGTGTAGCGCCGCTCACGCGACGGTTGGGATCAGGCCTTGGCGAGATGCCAGTCCTGGGACAGCGGAGCGAACTCGTAGCCCAACGCACCGAGACGGTCGCGTTGCTGACGCAGGACGCGGCGATCCACGGTGGCATCGAGCTTGACGATCTTGCCCAGCGGCCAGAGCGCACTGAACAGCACCATGTCATCCACCTCGACAGATGCTTCGGGGGATGCGACGGCCGGTTCGTTGCCGAACGGCGTGGTATCAACCAGAGGATCGCGCGCGCTTCGCTGCTTCGCCTTCGCCTTGGCCGGAGGCGAGGTCGGCGCGGGCGGCGGCGCTTCCTCGTCGATCGGATCGACTTCCTGCGGACTCAGCTGGCGAGCTTCGTCGCAGCTCAGGGCGTCGATGTTGGACAGCGCCATCCCGCTCAGGTGGGCGCGGATCTCGATGACCATGCGACCGTTGGCGTTGTACGTGGAGGGGCGAATCTCGACGATGACGAAATCACCGTCGTACTTGCCCTCGCGGTACTGATCGAGTTCGGCGTTCTTCACGACGAACTCGCCGATCGAAGTCGCCAGGCGGCCGACGTTGAAGTCGCCGTTGCGGCCGTGGATGGTCTTGATGGCCAGTTGGCCAGGGATGGTGATCATGAAGGTCTCCTGCTGACGAAGAGAGGACGAGGCCCCGCGGATGGTGCCTTGCGGATCAGAACGACTCGGCAACGACCCATGCAGGAGCGTCGGCAGCGTTGCCGTCGGCAGCTTCGGTGACAGGCTCGGATGACGCCGGAGCCGCGCCTTGCTGCGAGGCGGCTACGTCGGATGTCAGACTTTCCTCCAGGTCCCGCTCGTCGGTCTCGGTCGGCTTGGGTTCGGCCTTGTAGACGAGCTTGCCGTCGACCTTGATCCAACTGACGAACAGCAGGCGGGCCTTGAGGCTCACCCCCTGCTCGCCAGCACGCTTGCCCTTGGAGTAGGTGAAGGTATCGGTCCACAGGTCGCCGAGGCGGAACCCGATCATCACCTTCTTCTCGGCATCGACTGCCTGGATGCAACGGCGCACCAGGTGCTGCGCTTCCGATCCAGATACACGCGCGTCGAAACGCACATATGAGACGTCGTCGCTGGGACCATTGAGCGCTGCAATGTCGCAGGCCAGGAAGGAATCGCCTTTCTTGGGCTTCACTTCGCGGATGCGATTGAGATACCCGAGGCCGGTGATGTGCAGATCGAAGTAGGACTTTTCGTTGGAAGTGGTCATGGTGAATCTCCTGAGAACAATGAGGCGGAGACACACCGGACCCAGGCGCGGGAGGTGTGGAACCCCGCGTGGGTTGATGGAACAGCTTGGTGACATCGCCATCGACAGGCGATGGCCGTTCGCACATGGATGTCGGTGCGAACTGGTGTGATCAACGCGGCCGGAACCGCGCCCTAGCCTCGGGGATCATGGCTACCTGGGCATGTTGCTGAGGGGAGTCAGCAGAACATGGCATCAACCTGCCATTCCTCGGCGTGACGGGCGAGAGGAAATCAGCATCGAGGTTTGACCCGATTCGTCCCCCCATCGCTCTTCGGGAAAAGGAAAGGTTGGCGGCGCGCCCGCATCTTGCGGATGCAAACACACGGGACGGCTCCGGTCTTGATCGATCGCTACGCCTTCAATCGGATTTGTCGGGGGAGAGGTGAGGCGGCGCCTGTTGCATGGGGGGGGAGCCCATCGGCGCCGCCTCGTTTTCACCGGCCGGAGGAGGGAGCCGATGAAATTGGGGTGGAGACGTCTTGATGCCGCACCAGCACAGAGCTGACTTGGTGCGACGCCTTCACTTATTCGCTGCTGTCGGGCGTTCCGACGATCACCACGTGCAGGAAACGCGGGCCATGCGCCCCCAGCACGAGGCTGCCCTCGATGTCCGTGGTGCCGCTGGCCCCCGTGACGATGTTGACGTTGCGCGGCGGGCGCTGGCCGGCGGTGGCCGCGGCGTAGTCGTCGAGGAACGGGAGGATCGTGTCCGCCCGCACCATGACTAGGTGATGCAGGGGCAGGAAGTTGGCGAGGATCGGCGTATCGGCGCCCGAGTGAAACACCAGCGAGCCGGTCTCGGCGATGCCCCAGCGCGCGACGCCGATCGCGATCGTCTCGTCGGGCGCCACGCGGTCGTGGAGCTCGAACCCGGACCAGTCGAGGGCTTGCAGCGGCGCAGCGGGCTGCAGCGCAACCAACGCGGGCAACCCAAACGCCTCGAGGTAGCGTCCGACCGCCGCCGGCAGCTCGCTCGCGCTGGCGATGCATTCGGCGGTCGCGGCCACCTTGGGGCTGGTGACGCGAGCGATGAAGGCGTCCACCAGCCCGTCGGCCAGCAGCGCCGGGCGGATGGACGGCAGATCCTGCAGCAGCGCATCCGCGTCGCGACGTACCGCCGCCGGATCGACCGCTGTGTTGCCGAGGCCGCTGCGCACGGCGTTGAGGATGGTTTCGCGTGCGCTCATTGGCCTTTCTCCTCATCCTTGTACATCTCCATGAAGGTGCGCTTCGCCGGGGCGGGGAACTCGCGATAGGCGGTCCATGCGCCCAGGCCGGGCATTCCCTTCACGAGGCCGCCGCGACTGAACAGGCGCATCACCCGGATCGCGATCGCCGTGCCGAGCCGGTACAGCCGCGGGCGTGATGCGACGAAGGTGTGGATGCCCAGGCCAAAACGGACCGTGGCCGGCTCCAGGCCCTCGCGCCAGGAGCGGTCGCGCCAGCCGCGCAGCAGGGTCGGCAGCGGGATGGCCACCGGGCACACTTCCTGGCACTTGCCGTTCATGGTGCACGCGTGCGGCAGGTCGCGGGATTTCTCCAGTCCGTCGAACACCGGGGTCAGCACCGCGCCCATCGGCCCGGGATAGGTGCCGCCATAGACGTGGCCGCCCAACTGGCGGAACACCACGCAGTGGTTCATGCAGGCGCCACAGCGGATGCAGCGCAGCATTTCCTTCATGCCCTCGCGCAGCATCCGCGTGCGGCCGTTGTCGACCAGCACGATGTGGAATTCTTCCGGCCCGTCGCGGTCGCCCGGCTGCTTCGGACCGCAATGGAAGGTGGTGTATTGGGTGACGTCCGCCCCGGTCGCCGAACGCACCAGCAGGCGCAGCATGGCGATCGCGTGGCCCATGCTGGGGACGAGCTTCTCGATGCCGGCGGTGACGATGTGCACCCGCGGCGGCGTGGTGGTCAGCTCGGCGTTGCCCTCGTTGGTGACGGTGCAGGTGGCACCGGTGTCGGCGAGGAGGAAGTTCGCGCCCGAGATCGCCACATCGGCAGTGAGGAACTTGTCGCGCAGTTCGCGGCGCGCGCTGTCGACCATCGCCTCGATGGTTTCCTCCTGGTGTGGCGCACGATGCAGGCGCTTGAACATCTCGGAGACCTGCTCGCGCGTGCGGTGCATCGACGGCCACACGATGTGCGACGGCCGATCGCCACCGAGTTGCACGATGTGCTCGGCAAGGTCGGTCTCGACACGCTCGATGCCGGCTTCGTCGAGCGCGTGGGGCAGGCCGATTTCCTCGCCCAGCATCGACTTGACGCGGGTGACGCGCTTGGCGCCGGCCTGCTTGCACAGCGCGACCACGATCTGCGAGGCCTCCTCGGCCGTCCTCGCCCAGTGCACCTTGGCGCCGGAGGCGATCGCGTTGCGTTCGAACTCGAGCAGGTAGTGGTCGAAGTTGGCGATGACGTGGTCCTTGATGCGCTTGCCACGTTCGCGGGCGGCATCGAACTGCGGGAACTGCGTCATCGCCACCGCGCGCTTGCGCTCGGCCGTGCCGGTGGTGCGATCGATCGCGATCTTGAGCGTCGGGTTCGCCAGTGCTTCTTCGGCGCGCGCCTTGAAGGACATCGTTGCTTCGTGCATGGCTCAGTGCTCCTCGCCAATGGCCGGGCCACCCGCCATGCCGGCCAGGACCTCGGCGGCATGGAAGCTACGCACGCTCGAACCCTTGCGCTTGAGCTTACCGGCCATGTTCATCAGGCACCCGAGGTCGCCGCCGAGGAGCAGCTTCGCACCGCTGCGTTCGATGGCGTCGGCCTTCTCACCGACGACCGCGTTCGAGATCGCCGGGTACTTGACGCAGAAGGTGCCGCCGAAACCGCAGCACACATCGTTGCCCTCGAGCGGCTTGAGGGTGAGTCCGGACACCTTGTCCAGCAGGGCGCGCGGCTGGTCGTGCACGCCGAGCTCGCGCAGGCCGGAACAGCTGTCGTGGTAGGTGAAGCTGCTGTCGAGCTTCACGTCGGCCGGCGCGAAACGCATCACGTCGACCAGGAAGCTCGTCAGCTCGTAGGTGCGTTCGCCGAGCCGGCGTGCGCGCTCGGCCCATGCGGGATCGTCTGCCAGGGCCTCGGCGTAGTGCACCCGCGTCATGCCGACGCACGAGCCGGAAGGCGACACGACGTAGTCGTAGCCCTCGAAAGTCTCGATGAAATGGCGGGCGAGCACCGCCGCGTCGGCGGTGTCGCCGCTGTTGAAAGCCGGCTGGCCACAGCAGGTCTGCGCGTCCGGTACCTCGACACGGCATCCGGCATCGCGCAGCAGCTTGAGCGTGGCGAAACCCACGCTGGGGCGCATCGCATCGACGAGGCAGGTGACGAACAGGCCGACACGCGGTGGCGACGAGAAGGCACCTATCTGTTTGAGGGTAGTGGTCATAGTCGTACGCTCCATACATTCGATCAGAACCCAGCGCAGTCGTGACGCCCTGCCCGCGCTGGGCTCTTGCCGACAAAGCGCGATCACACAGCTACGGTCAATATTGCCGAGTTCGGGTAATAGTGCTTACAACGGTCAGTTACTCACGGCAATTTCACGCCCAGCAAGGGGTCGCCCAAGTTCAATACATGCATAGACAGCATCGCCAGTATTCCGGCAAGAGCCACGTAGTAGATCGTCGGGATGATGGTGCGCCGCAGGATCTGCCCCTCGCGCCCCATGACCCCCACGGTCGCCGACGCGGCCACCACGTTGTGGATCGCGATCATGTTGCCCGCCGCCGCTCCGATGGACTGCGCTGCGACCATTGTTGCGCCGCTGACGCCCAGTGCCTGCGCAACGCTGTACTGGTACTGGCTCAGCATCAGGTTCGACACAGTGTTCGAACCGGCAAGAAAGGCCCCGAGAGCGCCGACCGTCGGGGCGAATAGCGGGTAGATGTCCCCGACCGCTGATGCCACCCAGAGTGCCATCGAGATCGGCATGCTCGCGAACTCGTTCGCGTTCACGCCGGACTGGATCATGATGCGGACCATCGGCACGGTGAACACCAGTACGAAGCCGGCGCTCAGCAGCGTGGTGGAGGATTCCTTGACCGCCCTCCCGAAGGAAGGGAGGTACATCTTGTGCAAAATGATCGTCACCAAGCACACGGCGACCAGTACGCCGCCGGGGAGGTACAGGGGCTGGAAATTGCCGCTGATGCCCGGCTCGCCGAGGATGTCGCGTACGCTCCAACTCACCGACAGCAGCGCTTGCTTAAAGGGTGCCACCGTGCGGCTGAGCACCAGCACCAGGGCAAGCAACAGGTAAGGCAGCCAGGCGACGAAGATGGGGATTTTCCTCGTGTTCTGGTCGATCTTCATTTCGAAGGTGCCCATCCATTCGGCCGGCCACTCCTTCGGCTCGGCGAAGTCCCAACTCTTCTTCGGCACCAGGAACCCGGCCCGCGCCGCGAGGGATACCACGGTAAGGCCGAACAGACCTCCGAGCAAGGACGGGAACTCAGGCCCGAGAAAGCGGCCGGCCAGGGCATACGGGACGGTGAAGGCGAATGCGGAGAAGAGCGCGAACGGCACGATCGGCAAGGCCTCGGCCCACGACTTGTTGCGACCGAAGAATCGCGTCATGAACATTACCAAGAACACGGGGATCAGCGTGCCGCAGATGGCATGGCCCAAGGAGACGCGCTCGACGATCAGATTGAAGAAGGCCGTCCAGTCCTGCCCCTGCGCCTGCAGTGCCGCGGTCATCGCCTCGCGCTGAAGGCCGCCCTGCACGCCGACGATCAATGGCGTACCGACGGCGCCGAAGGAGACCGGCGTCGACTGGATGATCATCCCGAACATCACCGCCGACAGCGCCGGAAAGCCGACCGCCACCATCAGCGGGCCGGCCACGGCGGCCGGTGTCCCGAAGCCGGACGCACCCTCGATGAACGATCCGAACAACCACGCGATGAGGATGACCTGCACGCGTCGATCAGGACTGATGCGCGCGAACCCGCTGCGGATGCTGGCGATGCCGCCCGAGTGCTTCAGGGTGTTCAGCAGCAGCAGCGCGCCGAAGATGATCCACAGCACCTGGACCGTGATGATCAGCCCCTCGAGCGTGGCCGCCGCGATACGGTTGAGGCTCACGCCCCAGGCGAGCAACGCGATCGCCGCGGTCACGAAGTAGACCAGGGGCATGGCACGCTTGGCCGACCACCCGAGTCCGATGAGAAGGAGGCCGGAGAGGCATATCGGTATGAATGCCAACAGTGCTTGCAGGCCGAGTGTCATGATTTGTCTCCCTTCGCAATCTCTTTGAGTTGTTGTGAATCGGTCGTCCGGATCGGCGTGCGCAGGGCGACGATTCGGACGCTTCCAGCGTCGGTACGGCTTGTCGATCAGGCGCTCAGCGCACCCAGCACCTCGTCGAGCATCTTCCTGGCGTCGCCGAACAGCATGCGGTTGTTTTCCTTGTAGAACAGCGGGTTGTCGACCCCGGCGTAGCCCGACGCCATGCTGCGCTTCATCACGATCGAGGTCCTCGCCTTCCATACTTCCAGCACCGGCATGCCGGCGATCGGGCTGCCCGGGTCTTCCTGGGCGGCCGGGTTCACGATGTCGTTGGCGCCGATGACGATGGCGACGTCGGTGTCCGGGAAGTCCTCGTTGATCTCGTCCATCTCGAGCACGATGTCGTAGGGCACCTTGGCTTCGGCGAGCAGCACGTTCATGTGGCCGGGCATGCGACCGGCGACCGGGTGGATGGCGAAGCGCACGGCGACACCCTGTCCGCGCAGCACGTTGACGATCTCGCAGACCACGTGCTGGGCCTGCGCGACCGCCATGCCGTAGCCCGGCACGATCACGACGTTCTTGGCATCGCGCAGCAGGTCGGCGGTATCCACCGCGCTGATCGACGTGACCTCGCCGGCCGGCTCGGAGCCGTCTGCCGCCGTTACGGAGGCGCCGCCGCCGGAGCCGAAGCCGCCGGCAATCACACTGATGAAGTTGCGGTTCATCGCGCGGCACATGATGTAGGACAGGATCGCGCCCGAGGAGCCGACCAGCGCGCCGACGACGATCAGCAGGTCGTTGCCGAGCATGAAGCCGGTGGCCGCCGCGGCCCAGCCGGAGTAGCTGTTGAGCATCGACACCACCACCGGCATGTCGGCGCCGCCGATCGCCATCACCATGTGCACGCCGAAGGCCAGCGCGATCACGGTCATCACCAGCAGCAAGGCCATGCCGGCCCAGATCGAGTGTGTGTTGAGGAACCAGCGCCCGAGCAGGATCACCAGGACGAGGCCCGCGAGGTTGAGCCAGTGACGCGCGGGCAGCAGCAAGGGCTTGCCACCGAGCTTCCCGGACAGCTTGGCGAAGGCGACCAGCGATCCGGAGAAGGTGACGGCGCCGATCAGGATGCCGATGTAGATCTCCACCTCGTGGATGGTCTTCTCGGCGGCGGTGGGGAACACCAGTGAGGTGTCCACGTAGCTTGCGAAGCCCACCAGGCAGGCGGCCAGGCCCACCAGGCTGTGCATCAGCGCGACGAGTTCGGGCATCTGCGTCATCTGCACCTTCTTCGCGGCGTAGAGGCCGACCGCGGCGCCGATGACGAGGGCGATGACGATCCATGGAATGCCGCCCATGCCGACCTGCGGGCCGAACACGGTGGCCAGCACCGCGATGCTCATGCCCGCGATGCCGAACAGGTTGCCGCGGCGCGCGGTCTCTGGGTGGGCGAGCCCGCCCAGGCTGAGGATGAAGAGGATGGTGGCGCCGATGTACGAGACAGTGGCCAGACTGGAGGTCATTGTCTTCTCCTTATTTGCGGAACATCGCCAGCATGCGACGCGTGACCGCGAAGCCGCCGAACATGTTGACGGCCGTTAGGGTGATGGCCACGAAGGCGAGCACGCCGATCAGCCCCCCGGGGCGATCGCCGGCCCCATCGGCCAGCGGCGGAGCGATCTGCACCAGCGCGCCGATCGCGATGATCGACGAGATGGCGTTGGTGACGCTCATCAGCGGCGTGTGCAGCGAGGGCGTGACGTTCCACACCACCATGTAGCCCACGAAGCAGGCCAGCACGAACACGGTGAAGTGGGTCAGGAAGCTGGCCGGGGCGTACAGGCCGACGAGCAGGAACAGCAGCGCGCCGACGCCGAACACGATCGCCAGCGACTTCACCGACATCGGCTCGCTGGCGCCGTGGCCATGGCCCTTGGGCGCGGTGATCGGCGCGTTCGAAGCCTTCGACTTGGTCGATGCGGCCGGCAGCTTGGGCGGCGGAGCGGGCCAGGTGAGCTCGCCTTCCTTGACCACGGTGAGGCCGCGGATGGCGTCGTCCTCGAAGTTGACGACGATGTTGCCGTCCTTGGCCTTGCACAGCTCTTCGGTGAGGCGGAGGAGGTTGTTCGAGTACAGGGTGGAGGACTGCCTGGCGAGCCGGCTCACCAGGTCGGTGTAGCCGATGATCGTGACCCCATGGCGCACCACCGCTTCGCCCGGGACCGTGAGCTCGCAGTTGCCGCCCTGCTCGGCGGCGAGGTCGACGATCACGCTGCCCGGCTTCATGCTCTGCACCATCTCGGCGGTGATCAGCTTGGGTGCGGGTTTGCCCGGAATCAGGGCGGTGGTGATCACGATGTCGGCGTCCTTGGCTTCGCGCGCGTACATCGCGCGCTGCGCCGCCTGGAAGCCCTCGCTCATCACCTTCGCGTAGCCGCCGCCGCCCGAGCCTTCCTCGTCGTAATCGACCTTGACGAACTCGCCACCGAGCGACACCACCTGGTCGGCGACCTCGGCGCGGGTGTCGTTGGCGCGCACGACCGCGCCCAGGTTGGCGGCCGTGCCGATGGCCGCCAGGCCGGCGACGCCAGCCCCGGCGATGAAGACCCTGGCCGGCGGGATCTTGCCGGCGGCGGTGATCTGGCCATTGAAGAAGCGGCCGAATGCGTTCGCCGCCTCGACCACCGCGCGGTAGCCGCTGATGCCGGCCATGGACGACAGGGCGTCCATCTTCTGCGCGCGGCTCAGCTGCCGGGGCAGGCAGTCGATCGCGAGCACGGTGGCCTTGCGCGCCTGCAAGGCTTCCATCAGCTCGGGGTGCTGCGCCGGCCAGACGAAGCCGATCAGCGTCGCGCCCTCGCGCAGCATGCCGACCTCGTCCAGCGTGGGCGGGCGCACCTTGAATACGATGTCGGCCCGTGCCCAGACGTCGGCGGCGCCAGGTAATACCTCGGCGCCCGCGGCTCGGTAGTCCTCGTCGGCAAAGTTCGCCGCTTCTCCGGCGCTGCTTTCGACCGCGACGGCAAAACCCAGCTTGACGAGCTTCACCACGACCTCGGGAACGGACGCCACGCGTTTTTCACCAGCGAAGGTTTCCTTTGGAATTCCGATCAACAAACTCATGGCTTCGACTCCTCAATCGATTGACCTTGCAGGCGCGGCTGCGCCGAGCGGCAAGCCTCGCTGCGCAGCCCGCGGCTTCGAGCTGTCGGTATCGGCGCTCTCGCGAACTTGGGCGCCACGCGGGTTCCACAAAGCGTGGTTCCATGAGCCATGGATGTTTGCATCGGGTTCTCCCTGTTCTGTTTTTTTGGCGAAGCAGTGCGTGCGTTCAAGCCGAGCAAGCCGAATGAGCTCCGACAGACGCCATGGCCAATCGCACTCGGAGACGTGGCGCGTGTGCTGGCGAAGCCCGGGCCCACATACCTCACTGCATGTGCTGTCCGCCGTTGATGGCGATGTTGGCGCCGGTGACGAAGGCGGCCTCCTCTGATGCCAGGTAGATGATCAGGCCGGCCACCTCCTCCGGTTTGCCGAGGCGCCCCAGCGGAATCTGCGGCAGGATCTTGCTGTCCAGCACTTCCTTCGGGATGGCCATGACCATCTTCGTGCCGATATAGCCGGGGGAGATGGTGTTGACCGTGACGTTCTTCTTCGCCACCTCGAGCGCCAGCGCCTTGGTGAAACCATGCACGCCGGACTTGGCTGCCGAGTAGTTGGTCTGCCCAAACGCACCCTTGCTGCCATTGACCGAGGACACGTTGATGACGCGGCCCCAGCCGCGCTCGGTCATGCCGTCGACCACCTGCTTGCTCATGTTGAACAGGCTGTCGAGGTTGGTACGCAGCACCGCGTCCCAGTTGACCTTGTCCATCTTCTTGAAGGTCATGTCGCGCGTGATACCCGCGTTGTTAACCAGCACATCGACCTCGCCGACCTTCTCCCGCACCTCGGCCACGGCCTTGGTACATGATTCGAGATCGGCGACGTCGCAAGGCACAGCGAGAATGTCGTGCCCCCTTGCCTTCATGTCGGCGACCCACTCCGCATGTTTCGTATTTCCGGGCGAATACGTAACGGCCACCCGGTAACCTGCCGCGGACATCTTGGTGGAGATGACCTCACCCAGGCCACCCATGCCACCCGTAACCAGCACCACACGTGCATTGCTCATGTTCGTCTCCTCAGTCGCGTCGTTCAGGATTGGATTCAGCGTTCGATGGCAAGTGCGACGCCCATTCCGCCGCCGATGCAGAGCGAGGCGAGGCCACGGCGTGCATCGCGCCGAATCATTTCGTGGATCAGCGTGACCAGCACGCGGCATCCGGATGCGCCGATCGGGTGCCCGATCGCGATCGCGCCGCCATTGACGTTGATCTTGCTGGTGTCCCAGCCCATTTCCTTGTTTACCGCGCAGGCCTGCGCCGCGAAGGCTTCGTTGATCTCCATGAGGTCGAGCTGGTCGGCCGTCCAGCCGGCCTTGTGCAGGCACAGCTTCGAGGCGGGCACCGGGCCCATGCCCATGATCGTGGGTTCGAGGCCGGCGGAGGCGTAGGCGGCGATGCGGGCGAGCGGCTGGAGGCCGAGCGCCTTCGCCTTGCTCGCGGACATCATCAGCACCGCGGCAGCGCCGTCGTTGATCCCCGAGGCGTTGCCGGCCGTCACCGACCCTGCCTTTTCGAACGCGGGCTTGAGGCCGGCGAGCGATTCGGCCGTCGTGCCGTGCTTGATGAATTCGTCGGTGTCGAACACCACCTTGCCCTTGCGGCTGACGATCTCCACAGGGACGATCTCGTCCTTGAAGCGGCCGGCCTTTTGCGCGGCCTCGGCCTTCTGCTGGGATGCAGCGGCGAAGGCATCCTGCTCCTCTCGCGAGATGCCGTATTTTTTGGCAACGTTTTCGGCAGTGGTGCCCATGTGGTAGTGGTTGTAGGCATCCCACAGGCCGTCGTTGATCATCGTGTCGACCATCTTCCAGTCGCCCATGCGCTGGCCATCGCGCGAGCCCATCACCACATGCGGCGAAGCGCTCATGTTCTCCTGGCCGCCGGCGATGACGATGTCCGCATCGCCGCAACGGATGGCCTGCGCGGCCAGATGGGTGGCCTTGAGGCCCGAGCCGCAGACCTTGCCGACAACGAAAGCCGGCACGCCGATCGGCAGGCCGGACTTGATCACCGCCTGACGCGCCGGGTTTTGGCCGCCGCCGGCGGTCAGTACCTGGCCGAGGATGACCTCGTCGACCATGTCTCCACTGATGCCGACGCGTTCCAGCAAGGCCTTGATGACGGTGGCACCCAGATCAGGTGCAGCGACTTTTGCGAGGGCACCTCCGAACTTGCCAACAGCAGTGCGCGCGGCACCAACGATAACAACGTCTTCCATGGTCCGTTTCCTATCTCGTTGAATGACAACCTGACCTTAGCTCCCCTTGTTATGAGTGGCAGATGCCTGCCTGGTATCGGGGGGGCGGTCAGGGTTGGGGCTAGGGTCAGGGTTGGGGTTGGGGGGCGAAGCCTTACTTCTTGCGCATCGGCGGCAGGTCGGTGCAGCTGCCGTGCGCCACTTCGGCGGCCATGCCCACCGTCTCGCCCAGGGTCGGGTGCGGGTGGATGGTCTTGCCGATGTCGACCGCGTCGGCGCCCATCTCGATCGCCAGGCAGACCTCGCCGATCATGTCACCGGCCGAGGGGCCGACGATGGTGCCGCCGATCACGCGGTGCGTTTCGGCGTCGAAGATCAGCTTGGTGAAGCCGTAGTCGGCGCCGTTGGCGATGGCGCGGCCGGACGCCGCCCACGGGAACTTGGCGGTCTCGACCTTCTTGCCTTCGGCCTTGGCCTGCGCCTCGGTGTAGCCGACCCAGGCCACTTCCGGATGGGTATAGGCGACGCCCGGGATCACGGTGGCGTCGAACGCCGCCTTGTGCCCCGCCGCGACTTCGGCCGCGACGTGCGCCTCATGCACCGCCTTGTGGGCGAGCATGGGCTGGCCGACGATGTCGCCGATCGCGAAGATGTGCGGCACGTTGGTGCGCATCTGCGCATCCACCGGGATGAAGCCGCGCTCACCGACGATCACGCCCGCCTTCTCGGCGCCGATCTTCTTGCCGTTGGGCGAACGGCCCGCCGACTGCAGGATCATGTCGTAGCGCACCGGCTCGGCAGGGGCCTTTTCACCCTCGAACTTGACCCACAGGCCGTCTTCCTTCGCCTCGACGGCGACGGTCTTGGTCTTCAGCATGATGTTGTCGAAGCGGTGGGCGTTCTGCTTCTCCCACACCTTCACCGCGTCGCGGTCCGGACCCTGCATCAGGCCATCGAGCATCTCGACCACGTCGATGCGCGCACCGAGCGTCGAATACACGGTGGCCATCTCCAGGCCGATGATGCCGCCACCGATCACCAGCATCTTGCCCGGTACCTGGCGCAGCTCCAGCGCGCCGGTCGAATCGACGATGCGCGGATCCCTGGGGATGAAGGGCAGGTGCACCGCAGCCGAACCGGCCGCGATGATGCAGTTCTTGAACTTCACCACCTTCTTGGCGCCGGTCTTGTCCTGGCTGCTGCCGGTGGTTTCCTCGACTTCGATGTGGTGCGGGTCGAGGAAGTGGCCGTAGCCGCGGATCACGTCGACCTTGCGCGCCTTGGCCATGCCGGAGAGGCCGCCGGTGAGCTTGCCGATCACGCCGTCCTTGTGCTTCCTGAGCGCGTCGACGTCGACCGTAGGCTTGGCGAACTGGATGCCGGCGCTATGCACATGCTCGGCTTCCTCGATCACCGCCGCGACGTGCAGCAGCGCCTTCGAAGGGATGCAGCCGACGTTCAGGCACACGCCACCGAGGGTGGCGTAGCGCTCGATGATCGCGGTCTTGAGACCCAGGTCGGCAGCGCGGAAGGCCGCGGAGTAGCCGCCCGGGCCGGCGCCGAGCACGACCATGTCGTATTCGGCGTCGGCGCTGCCGGCGTGGGCTGCAGCGGTCGGGGCTGCGGCGGCAGCAGCGATCGGCGCCGGCGCGGCGGCTGGCGCCGCAGTCGCGGCGGCTGCCGCTCCCGCAGCGGCGCCAGCGGCCTCGATCTTGATCAAGACCGCGCCTTCGCCGACCTTGTCACCCAGGCCGACCAGGACTTCCCTGACCACGCCGGCGGCCGAGGACGGCACGTCCATCGTTGCCTTGTCCGATTCGAGCGTGCAGATCGCATCGTCCACGTTGATGCTGTCGCCGACCTTCACGAACAGCTCGATGATCGGCACCGCATCGAAATCGCCGATGTCGGGCACCTTCACTTCAATCATTTGACTCATCTTCTTCACCTCGTGAGGAGTTCCGGAAGAGGGGGCGTCGGGGCCGGCTTGAACCTGGCTCCGACGCCTCGCTCCTCACTGCGTCAGAGCATCACCCGGCGGAAGTCCGCCAGCAGTTGCGCCAGGTACACGTTGAAGCGGGTGGCCAGCGCGCCGTCGATGACGCGGTGATCCGCTGTCAGCGACATCGGCAGCGTCAGGCGCGGCACGAACTGCTTGCCGTCCCACACCGGCTTCATCACCGACTTGTTCACCCCGAGGATGGCCACTTCGGGCGCATTGACGATCGGCGCGAAGTAGGTGCCACCGATGCCGCCCAGCGAGCTGATCGTGAAGCAGGCGCCCGACATGTCGGCCGGACCGAGCTTGCCGTCGCGCGCCTTCTTGGCCAGCGCACCGGTCTCGGCGGCGATGTCGAACACGCTCTTCTTGTCGGCGTCCTTTACCACCGGCACGACCAGGCCGTTGGGGGTGTCGGCCGCGAAGGCGATGTTGAAATACTTCTTGTAGACGAGGTTGTCACCGTCGAGCGAGGTGTTGAACTCGGGGAACTCCTGCAGTGCGCGCACCGAAGCCTTGATGATGAAGGCGAGCATGGTGAGCTTCTTGCCGGACTTCTCGAACTCCTTGTTCATCTGGACGCGGAAGGCTTCCAGATCGGTGATGTCGGCATCTTCGTGATAGGTCACCGCCGGGATCATCACCCAGTTGCGGGCGAGGTTCTGGCCGGAGATCTTCTTGATGCGCGACAGCGGCTTGACCTCGATCTCGCCGAACTTGGCGAAGTCGACCTTCGGCCACGGCAGCAGATCCAGACCACCACCCAGGCTTGCGCCCGCGGCGGCAGCCGGTGCCTTGCCCGGGACCACGCCGGTCGTCATCGCGCCCTTGATGAAGGCGGCGACGTCTTCCTTGAGGATGCGGCCCTTCGGACCGGTGGCCTTGACCTGGCCCAGATCGACGCCGAGCTCGCGGGCGAAGGCGCGCACCGAGGGGCTGGCGTGCACCTTGCCGCCGACCTTGACCGCCGAGGGCGCCGCGGCCGATGCAATCGGCATCGAGGCAGGGGCGCTGGCGGCCGGGCCGCCATCGGCCAGGGGGGCTGGTGAGGGTGCGGCTGCGGCCGGTATGGCGACCGCCGCACCACCAGCGGTCTCGACCTTGATCAGCACGCTGCCTTCGCCGACCTTGTCGCCGATGCTGACCAGCACTTCCTTGACCACGCCGGCGTGCGAGGACGGCACGTCCATCGTCGCCTTGTCGGACTCGAGCGTGGCGATGGCGTCGTCCACCTTGATCGTGTCGCCCACCTTCACGAAGAGCTCGATCACCGGCACCGCGTCGAAGTCGCCGATGTCGGGCACCTTCACCTCGACCACGCCACCGGCGGCCGCGGGGGCGGCAGCCGGAGCGGGCGCAGCGGCCGGAGCCGGTGCCGCAACGGCCGGGGCCGCAGCCGCAACGGCAGGCGCCGGCGCAGCCGCTGCGGCACCAGCCGCCTCGACCTTGATCAGCACGCTGCCTTCGCTGACCTTGTCGCCGATGCCGACCAGCACTTCCTTGACCACGCCGGCGTGCGAGGACGGCACGTCCATCGTCGCCTTGTCGGATTCCAGCGTCGCGATCGCATCATCGACGGCGATCGTGTCGCCTACCTTCACGAACAGCTCGATCACCGGCACGGCGTCGAAATCGCCGATGTCCGGAACCTTCACTTCAATGAGTTGGCTCATTTTCTAGTCTCCTTGCGCGCTCAGACCGACATCGGGTTGGGCTTGTTCGGGTCGAGGTTGTACTTGACCAGGGCTGCCGCAACCTTGTCACGACCGATCACGCCGTCGTCGGCCAGCGCCTTCAGCGCCGCCAGGGTCACCCAGTGACGATCCACCTCGAAGAAGTGGCGCAGGTTCTCGCGGGTGTCCGAACGACCGAAGCCGTCAGTGCCCAGCGTCACATAGCTGCCCTTGATGAAGGGACGGATCTGTTCGGGAAGCATGCGGATGTAGTCGGTGGCCGCGATGACGGGGCCTTGCGCGCCTTCCAGCTTCTGGGCAACGTGCGACTGCCTCGGCTCCTCCATCGGGTGCAGCAGGTTCCAGCGCTCGACGTCCTGGCCGTTGCGCGCCAGTTCGTTGAAACTGGGCGCGCCCCAGATGTCGGCCTCCACCCCCCAGTCCGCCTTGAGCAGGTCGGCGGCGGCGATCACTTCGCGGAAGATCGTGCCGGAACCCATCAGCTGCACGCGCGGACCGGTGCCGGCAGCGCCCTTGCGGAAGGCGTACAGGCCCTTGAGGATGTCTTGCTCCGCACCGGCCGGCATCTCGGGATGTTCGTAGTTCTCGTTCATCACCGTGAGGTAGTAGTACACGTCCTCCTGCTCGGCGAACATCCGGCGCAGGCCGTCCTGCACGATCACCGCGACTTCGTACTGGAAGGTCGGGTCGTAGCTGATGCAGTTGGGGATCATGTTGGCCATCAGCAGGCTGTGGCCGTCCTCGTGCTGAAGGCCTTCGCCGTTCAGCGTGGTGCGTCCGGCGGTGCCCCCGATGAGGAAGCCGCGGGTGCGCTGGTCGGCTGCCGCCCAGCACAGGTCCATGGTGCGCTGCAGGCCGAACATCGAATAGAAGATGTAGAACGGCACCATCTGCACGCCATGCACGCTGTAGGCGGTACCGGCGGCGATCCAGTCGGCCATCGCGCCCGCTTCGTTGATGCCTTCCTGCAGGACCTGGCCGGTCTGGCTTTCCTTGTAGAACATGAGCTGGTCATGGTCTTCCGGCACGTACTTCTGGCCTTCCTGGTTCCAGATGCCGTACTGGCGGAACATGCCCTCCATGCCGAAGGTGCGGCTCTCGTCGGGGACGATCGGCACGATGTGCTTGCCGATCTGCTTGTCCTTGAGGAGCGTGTTCATGATGCGCACCACCGCCATCGTGGTCGACAGCTCGCGGCCTTCGCCCGAGGCCTTCAGCAGCGCGGCAAACGCGTCGAGTGCCGGCACGGCTAGCGGCTCGGCCTTGGTCCGGCGCTGGGGCAGGAAGCCGCCCAGGTCCAGGCGGCGCTGCATCATGTACTTGTGCTCGGGCGAGCCTTCCTCGAACTTCAGGTAGGGCAGCTCCTCGAGCTTGTCGTCGGGCACCGGCAGGCCGAAGCGGTCGCGGAAGCGGCGGATCGCCTCGACGTCCATCTTCTTCTGCTGGTGGCTGATGTTCATCGCCTCGCCGGCCTGGCCCATGCCGAAGCCCTTGATGGTCTTGGCCAGGATCAGCGTGGGCTGGCCCTTGTGCTCGCTGGCGGCCTTGTAGGCGGAGAAGATCTTGAACAGGTCGTGGCCGCCGCGGTTCAGGTTCCACACCTGGTCGTCGGTCCAGTCGGCCACCAGCGCGCGCAGCTCGGGCGTGTTGAAGAAGTGCTCGCGTACGTAGGCGCCGTCCTTGGCCTTGAAGGTCTGGTACTCGCCGTCGCAGAGTTCCATCATGCGCTGCTTGAGAAGACCCTTCTTGTCGCGCGCGAAGAGCGCATCCCAGGCCGTGCCCCAGATGACCTTGATGACGTTCCAGCCCGCGCCGCGGAAGCCGGCTTCGAGCTCCTGGATGATCTTGCCGTTGCCGCGCACCGGGCCATCGAGGCGCTGCAGGTTGCAGTTGATCACGAATACGAGGTTGTCCAGCTTCTCGCGGCCGGCCATGCCGATCGCGCCGAGCGACTCGACCTCGTCGGTCTCGCCGTCGCCCAGGAAGGCCCACACCTTGCGCTGCTCTGCGCGCGCGGCGTCGATCATGCCGCGGCTGGCCATGTACTTCATGAAGCGCGCCTGGTAGATCGCGCACAGCGGGCCCAGGCCCATCGACACGGTCGGGAACTGCCAGAAGTCCGGCATCAGCCAGGGGTGCGGATAGGACGAAATGCCCTTGCCGCCGACTTCCTGGCGGAAATTGTCCATCTGCTCCTCGGACAGGCGGCCGAGCATGAACGCGCGCGCATACACCCCAGGCACCGAGTGGCCCTGGAAGTAGATCATGTCGCCGTCGTGCTGCTCGGAGGGTGCGTGCCAGAAATGCGAGAAGCCGACGTCATAGAGCGCCGCGGCCGATGCGAACGAGGCGATGTGGCCGCCGACGTTGGTGTTCTTGTTCGCCCGCACGACCATCGCCATGGCGTTCCAGCGGATGTAGGAGTGCAGCTTGATCTCCATGTCCGGATCGCCCGGGTAGGGCGGCTGCTGCTCGGCGGGGATGGTGTTGATGTACTCGGTGGTGGCCGAGTACGGGATGTTCACCCCTTCCTGGCGCGCGGTGGCGATCAGGGTCTCGATCAGGTAGTGGGCGCGGGCAGGACCTTCGTTCGCTACAACACCTTCCAGCGCTTCGATCCATTCCGCAGTTTCACGGATGTCGATATCCCCTTGTGTGCTCATGTTGTCTCCTCTGATTGAATTGCCCGTCGGTGCTTCGCTGCCTTGCAGGGATGATTCCTGCGGTGGCGCGCCCCCTCCGGTATGCTCGGACTTCCGGCCTGCTTGGTCTGACCAAGAAATTTTTGCTAATGCTATCCTTAATATCTATGGAGCCGCAAGGGTCGCTGCTTGCACCTCTCAGGCGCGCTGCAGCGCAGCAATCAAGGACGTACAATCCGCGACGTCCGCCGCGTGCCTGGAGCGCGCTCAACTACCGATATCCAAGGAGGAGTCGCCATGTCGTCGAGCTTATCATTCAGCGCCGTCGTGCAGCCGAGGCGTGCGCGCCTGTCCGATACTATTGCCGAGCAGATCGAGGGGCTGATTGCGAGTGGAGAACTCAAGCCTGGAGACAACTTGCCTCCCGAGCGAGATCTTTCCAAGCAACTGGACGTGTCTCGTCCCTCTTTGCGCGAGGCGCTGCTCGTCCTCGAAAGCAGGGGGTTGCTGCAGGCACGTCGCGGGGGTGGCTATTGCGTGACTGATGTGACCGCTCCGATCATTACCGATCCGCTGGTGCACCTGCTTCAGCGCCACCCCTCAACGGTTGATGACATCCTGGAACTACGCCACGGTATCGAGTGCATCGCAGCTCAGTTCGCGGCTCTTCGCGCCACGGATACGGACATCAAGAAACTGAATGGGCTTGTGACGCGCATGCGAAAGCGGAAGGGCGAATTTGATGCATTCGAAGATGCCGAGCGAGATGTCGAATTCCACATGGCAGTGGCCGAGGCATCTCACAACATCGCGCTGGTGCACGTGACGCGCGGCATCTTCAACCTCATGCGTATGAACATGCTGCGCTCGCGGGAGGCGCTCTACCATCAACAGGACAATGTCGGACTGCTCGATGCGCAGCATGCGGAGATCGCCAAGGCAATCGCTATCCGGGATCCGGCTGCCGCACGAAAAGCGGCGAACCTGCACTTAAGCTTTGTCCAAGCCAGCTTGCGGGAGGTGGCGATGACGGACTTAGAGCAGCAAGGGGCACGCAGCAAGCGTGTGCGATCTCAACAGCGGGAAGCGAGTACAGACTAGCGTTTCTCAAACCTAGCCGAATCGATAAATGAATCGACTGCCAAGGTCAAGAGGTGGTTGCGCTCGGACGCCTTCGCCGAAATAGTAGAGGCCTGTGAAAATGTTGATCAGCGCAGAGAGCGTGTGGCCACCGCTGAGCGGAGAAAATTGCGCTCTCGCTGCTGGATCAGCTGATAGTCGGGTCAATGTCAAAATGCATGATGTTTGAGGACCAATCCTTGATCGAAGCAGTGTTGCCCTCCGCCCGCAAGCTTGGCCGCCTCAACCGTCGGCAACGTAAGAAGCTGAGGGTTGGCGAGTTCCGGGAACTCGTGTTCGAGGTTCGATTGCGCTTTGCTGCCCCCATCGATGGGACACCGTATGATGAATTCCTCGACAGGGTGTTCGCGTTCGTAGAGTCACGCGAGCTTTTGATCGGTGGGCTCGGCGGCCAACTGCCTCTGTTGGAGACAACCGCAGTCGTTTCTGCGCGCAGGTTCGATCCTCTCGCGGTTGCCGACCGCGACGCCTTGCTCAATTGGTTGAATGAGCAAAGCGAGATAGCCAAAGCTGAATGCAATGGTGCTCCTGAAGCACTGCAGTCGAATGACGTGGAGGGAGATACACGGCGGGACTAAGAGGCCGTAAGCGGCCAATCAAGAGACATAGAGGCTGGAAATTCTGGCCAACGCGAACGGCAGGTAACCAATTCTGGACCGGTCGGCTGTGCTTCTTCGAACCTCAGGCAAGTCGTCGGCCTCAGCTGCCGGTGGCTTGATGGCACAGTCAGGCAGCAATGTGTTGGTCACCTGCCGTTCGCGCGTCGGGCGACGGTGAACGGCGGCTTCTCCGTCCGGCGAACTGGAAGTATCGACCCGAAGCAGACATCTCACCCTCGCCCAAAGCTGTCGGTCGCACCAGTCGTCCTTCCTGCGGTCGGAAGCAGGTCTGGCACCTTATATAGATTGGTAAGTTTGAATAAGTTTGTTCAAACTGACCTCTTGGTTCCAATCTCATAGATTGGTAAGATGCTCTTAGATACTTCAAATCTGAGTCGGCATAACCATCCGGACATATATGGACCCCCTCCGAAACCCTTTCGCGCCCGGGGCTGGCGCGCCGCCGCCGGAACTGGCTGGCCGTGACGACATCATCCAGGCAGCCAAGATTGCGCTACACCGCATTCGTTTGGGCCGACCCGAGAAGAGTCAGATGCTATTGGGCCTGCGTGGCGTCGGAAAGACGGTTCTGTTGAACAAGATCAGTGTCCTGGCCGAAGACCTTGGTTTTCACGTGGTAATGCTGGAGGCCCCCGAAGGGCAGAGGCTCGCGCAATATTTGGCACCTGCCCTGAAGAGCACATTGTTGCGATTGAGCCGGGTCGAGAAGGCTAGAGATTACGCGGCCCGTGCAATTGGAGCTCTGCGCGGTTTTGCCAGCGTCTTCAAGGTGTCAATCGGCGAAGTAGAGATCGCCGTCACTGAGCTTCCGACCGCAGATAGCGGGAACCTCGAAGTGGACTTGCCCGAGTTGCTCCTCGCCATCGGTCAAGCTGCAAAGGCCGCAGAATCGAGTGTCGCTCTTCTGGTTGACGAGGTTCAGTACCTGTCCGAAGAGGATCTACGGGCCTTGATCGTCGCTCTTCACCGAATCGCGCAAAAGGGCCTGCCGCTGGTGATGTTTGGCGCAGGCCTTCCACAGGTGGCCGCGCTGGCGGGCGACGCGAAATCTTACGCCGAGCGACTATTCGACTACCCTGGCATCGGCCCTCTGACAACTGAAGCTGCCAAGAGCGCCATCGGTGAGCCTGTGCGCGACGAAGGCGCCGATATTGAGCCCGATGCACTCGATCGTATCGTCACTGTGACGCACGGATATCCTTACTTCCTGCAGGAGTGGGGCAAGCATTCGTGGAATATGGCGCAAGAGTCTCCAATTACGCCGACGGACGTGGACGTGGCGAGCGAAACCGCAACCGATGCCCTGGACAAGAACTTCTTTCGTGTCCGTTTCGACCGCTTAACGCCACGCGAGCAGGATTACTTGCGAGCTATGGCTGAGCTCGGACCAGGTCCTCACCGGTCAGGCGCGGTTGCAGAAACTCTCGGCAGCACGGTCGAAAAAATGGGCCCACTTCGGAGTGGGTTAATTAGGAAAGGCATGATCTGGAGTCCAGCGCATGGAGACACGGCCTTCACCGTGCCGATGTTCGATGAGTTCATGCATCGTGCCATCCCGGATTGGACGCCCAAGAATCCGCCGAAGCGGCGCATGGAATAGGACTAACAGCTTGATGTGGATGGCGGTGAATAGCTCGGTAAGCGCCCCGCCATCGCTACGTTCCCAAGACCATTGTCCTTGGCAGCTTGCTGGGATTGCCGAGCGACGGGTTTGCGGCATGTGAGCCAATGACCGCTCCTGGCCGATTGCTGCCATGCTTCACGGTCACCCCAGCCGTCCGCTTTGGCCGAGATCCTTCCGTAGGCCTTCCGGCAGGTTTCAGGGCGCAGCAGCCGTTCAATTGACGGTTCTCCTTGAAAGGACGGACTTCCGCACTTGGCCGCCTCCGGTCCCATGACTACGCGAAATTGTAGGCGCGAATATGCTCCTCAGCAGTTTGCGCTCTACGTGGCTCGAATCTCGTTGAGCAGATCCGGGTGACGGTCCAGCAATTTGAGCAGTTTCACCAGTGCCAAGGGCGGTTTGGTCTTGCCGTTCTCATACCGCGAAAAGGCATTGACCCCACCGCCGAAAATCTCGGCCGCCTCGCGCTGGTCGAGGGCGAGTTTCTTGCGGACGCTGGCAATGAAACCTGGATCGACGATTGAGGCATTGATCTGCTTGTTGAATTCCAGCATCGCCGCGCTGGTGCGTGTCGATTCGGCCGCATCGAGGACGACCTCGCCGCAAGCCGGGCAGAAGTCGGCAGCTACCGCCGGAATAATGGTCGTTTCGCCCTTGTAGGTATACGGCATGTCGCGGGTGTCACGAACCAGTTCGGCCGCAGCGCAAGATGGACATTTCATGTTCACAGCTCCTTGAAGGACACGATGAGCACATCGTCGATCACCGTGAGTTTCAGGTAGACCTCTCCCGCTGGCGTGGCCGGTCGGTACACATCCTGCCAAACCCGGTGATCGGCGTGCGTCGTCATGCTCTTGTAGAAATCCGCCGGGGTCAGTGCTTTGACCACGCTGACGATTCCCTCGAAATCCAATCCCAATGCAGCACCGCCCGCCAAGGCAGACATGGTTGAACGGACCTTGCCCGCCTCGATCATGGCTTTGACGACGGGCAACTTGCAGTGGGGAATGCCTTTCTCCATGAACGGATATTCACCTAATTGGTTAAATTTGGCAAGTTGGTTAATCCCTTCTTTCGACCGTTTTGAGATGAGCGTCGAAAGTTGGACCGGGTATCGCGGGATCGGGGACGACTCAGACTGCGAGCGCAAGCACAGGCTGACGGCTGTCGGGTACGCCGACGGCGCCTTGGGAGAACATGCGGAGCTCGCCGCTGGAGAACGCATGCCAGTGTTCGCCGGCGGTGAGCGGACGCGTGGAGATTACCGCCATGCGATCGTCCAGATGGTTCAGGCGTCCAAGCTCGAGGGCCTCCCCACTGTCGATGGCGCTGACTACGGGAAACGGATAGGCGCGTTCGACCCAGTGCAGCTCGGTCGAGCAATGGGCATACAGGACCGCGCCATCCGAGAGCAGGAAGTTGAACGGCCCGAAGCGCGCCAGCGCCTCGGCCAACTCGGCCAGCGCGGCCAGGAACGGTTGCGGCTCGGGCGGGCGCGGACCGAACCGCTCGGCGAGAGACTGCATCAGGTAACAGAATGCGCGCTCGCTGTCGGTCTCCCCGACTGGCGCATAGTGCCCATTGAAACAGGCGCGAAAGCCCTTCAGATCGCCATTGTGGGCAAAGGCCCAGGTGCGTCCCCACAAGGTACGGACGAAGGGATGGCAGTTCTCCAGCGCCACCCTGCCCTGCGTGGCCTTGCGGATGTGCGCGACGATGTTGCGCGAGCGTACCGGGTAGCGCTGCAGGTGGCGTGCCAACGGCGACTCGGCGGAAGCCCGGCAGTCATGCACCACGCGGCAGCGATCGGCGTCGAAGTAGGCGAAGCCCCAGCCATCGCGATGCTTGTCCGTCAAGCCGCCGCGCGCAATGAATCCCGCCAGCGAGAATCGTAGCGACGCGGGTTTGTTGGCATTCATTCCGAGCAGCTGGCACATGACAAGACGACGCGCAGTTCAACAGCATTCATGATCCCGCGCCGGTGGTGCGCGGGCAAAGACGAAATTGTGGATTCGTTTTCACGCGTCATGCGAATCACACCCGCCCCGCGGCGCATGCGGATCGGCATTGCAATCCGCCGAAAACTGAATTGCATTGCAGTTTTGTTTGGTTCCCGACGCACATGGCTTTGGGCACAGTGAGCGCCATCGCAATCAATCACGGGAACTCGCCATGCACAGCCTCTCGCGCTTCACCATCGTCACCGCGCTCACTTTCGGCAGCATCGCCTCGGCCATCGCGGCGAGCAGCAACCCGCTGGTCACCACCGAATGGCTCGAGAAGAATCTCGGCGACCCCAAGGTGCGGGTAATCGAAGTCAGCGTGAATCCGGGTCTGTTCGAACGCGGACATATCCCCGGGGCGGTCAACTTCGCCTGGCACACCGACCTGGTCGATCCGGTCCGCCGCGACATCGTCAGCAAGGATGCCTTCGAGAAGCGCCTGCAGCAGGCAGGCGTCTCGCAGGACACGACGGTGGTGCTCTACGGCGACACCAACAACTGGTTCGCCGCCTGGGGGGCTTGGGTTTTCGACGTGTATGGCATCGAGAACGTGAAGCTGCTCGACGGTGGCCGCAAGAAGTGGGAGGCCGAAAGCCGTCCGCTCTCGGCGCAGGCGAGCACCCCGGCAGCCGGCAACATCAAGGTGAGCACGGTCAATGAGAACCTGCGTGCCCGCCTCGCCGACGTGGTTGCCGTCGCCGAAAAGAAAGCCGACGTCGCGCTGGTCGACATCCGCTCGGCCGACGAGTACCAGGGCAAGGTGTTCGCCCCGCAGGGCATTCAGGAACTCTCCATCCGTGCAGGCCATGTGCCGGGCGCTGTGAATGTGCCCTGGGGTGAAGCGGTGGCCGCCGATGGCACCTTCAAGCCGGTGGATGAGTTGCGTGCGCTGTATGCCGCCAAAGGCATCGACGGCAGCAAGCCGATCATCACCTACTGCCGCATCGGCGAGCGCTCCAGTCACACCTGGTTCGCCCTCTCCAAACTGCTCGGCTACGAGGTACGCAACTACGACGGCTCATGGACCGAGTATGGCAACGCCGTCGGCGTACCGATCACTAACCTTGCCGGCACCGTGTGGGGCGGCAAGTAAGTTTTCCCGCTGTCTCCTTCCTCCGGGAACCTTTCTGGCGGTGTCGCCCGACACCGCCAGTTTTTTTGATGCCATTCATGCGTGCCACTTTCCCCCCCTTGCCCCCCACTCGCCTGCTGGTGACTGCAGCCCTGACCCTGGCCGGCGCGCTGATGCTTGCAGGCCGACTCGCCGATACCGCCGACCGCGCGCTGCCGGTATCCGCGCTGCTGGGCCTCGCGTTCGGCGTGGTGCTGCAGCGCAGCCGGTTCTGCTTTTACTGCAATGCGCGCGACTTCTTCACCCGGCGCGACGCGCGCGGCCTTCTGGGCATCATCGTCGCGCTGCTCGTCGGCACCCTCGCCTATCACCTCGTGTTCGGCGCCTTCCTGCCCAACCCGGCCAGCGGACGCCTTCCACCCGGCGCCCATATCGGCCCGGTGAGCTGGGTGCTGGTGGCGGGTGCAGCGAGCTTCGGCTTCGGCATGGCCTTGTCCGGCTCGTGCATCAGTGCGCATCTGTACCGGCTCGGCGAAGGTTCTATCGCGTCGTGGATTGCGCTGGCGGGGGCGGCACTCGGCTTCGGGCTCGGCTTCCTGAGCTGGAACACGCTGTATCTCGGCACGCTGCAATCCGCGCCGGTCCTCTGGCTCCCCGGCCAGTTCGGCTATGGCGGCTCCGCCGCGCTGCAGACACTTGCGCTCGCCGCGCTCGCAGGCTGGCTCGCGCGCCTGCACCGGTCGTCGCCAAGCGCCCCCGGCGGGGCATGGTGGCAGCAACGCTGGCCCGCGCATGCAGGCGGCGTGCTTGTCGGGCTGATCGCCGTCCTGGCCTACTTCCGCATCGGTCCGCTGGGCGTTACGGCCGAGCTCGGCAGCCTGGTGCGCACCGCAGCCGCCGGCGCCACGTGGTTTCCCGCGCGTCTCGAGGGCCTGGACACGTTTGCCGGCTGCGCCACCGCCATCAAGGAAACCCTGTGGTCGCCGAATGGTGCCTTCGTTGCCAACCTCGTACTGGGCGCGTTCGCAGCCGCGCTGTTTTCCGGCGACTTCAAGCCTCGTTGGCCTTCAGCCGCGGAGTGCCTGCGCAACTTCACCGGGGGCATCCTGATGGGCTGGGGGGCCATGGTGTCGCTCGGCTGCACGGTGGGTACCCTGCTTTCCGGCATCATGGCGGGCGCACTGTCCGGCTGGATCTTTGCCATCGCCCTTTTCATCAGTACGTGGGCCGGTTGGCGGCTGAGGGAACGGTTCGGGCGGGCCGCCTGAGTGAAGCCGGCGAAGCTGGGCAGCCCATGGTTCGATACGCACCGCATGCGGTGACGCAGTCGATCGGCGTGCCGGCTCAGCGCTCGGGCTGGCTGCCACCCAGGTAATAGCTTTGCAGATTGCCCTTGTGCAGCAAGTCCGCACTGCTGCCCGACAGCACCACGCGGCCGGTGTCGAGAACATAGCCATGGTGGGCGTGGCGCAGCGCCACGTTGATGTTCTGCTCCGCGACGAGAAAGCTCACACCTTCACGCACGTTCAGGTCGGCGACGATCTCGAAGATCTCCTCGACGATGATGGGTGCCAGCCCCATCGACGGCTCGTCGAGCAGCACCAGGGTCGGGTGTGTCATCAACGCGCGGCCGATCGCGAGCATCTGTTGCTCACCACCCGAGGTCAGGCCGGCCCGGGTCTCGCGCTTGGTCTTGAGGCGCGGGAACCAGGTGAAGATCCGCTCCAGGTCCTTCTCCAGCGCAGCGCGACTCGGGCGACGCAGGAATCCGCCGCTGCGCAGGTTCTCCTCGACGGTGAGCTGCGGGAACACATGCCGCCCTTCCAGCACGTGCACGATGCCCTGGTGTGCGAGGCGATTCGGCGCGATGCCGGCCGTATCCTGGCCCTGGAAGAGGATGCTGCCGCGGCTGACACGCGCGCGGTCGGCCTGGACGAGGCCGGAGATCGCCTTCAGCGTTGTGCTCTTGCCGGCGCCATTGGCGCCCAGCAGCGCCACGATGGCGCCACGCGGCACGGTCAGCGAGACCCCGCTGACGGCAAGGATCGCTTCGTCGTAAATCACTTCGATGTCGTGCACCGCCAACAGCGCATCCTCGGCAGGTGCGACGTGGGTGTTGAGGCTCATGATGTCTCCGGTGGGTTGCAGCGCTGCGCCGCCCTGAACGTCGGGCCGGCGCGGACCGGGAGCCGCCGGCACTGGCCGGCTCCCTGTTGGCTTACAGTTCCTTGCTGCAGTCGCGCGGCGTGATGCCCTTTTCCTTTGCATAGGCGGCGGACCTGGCATCGATCAGCGGACGCAGCGTGGCACGGTCGGCCTGCACCCAGTCGGTGACCAGGTTCCACTTCGCACCGTCCCACTGTTGCAGGCGCGCGGCGCCACCGCCTTCATGCTCGTTGCAGGACAGCCTGATCTTCTGCAGCAGACCGGAGAAGCCGATCTCGGCGAGGCGCGCATCGGTGATGTCCAGATGCTCGAAGGCCCAGCGCCCCTCCTCGCCATTGAGCGGGCGATTGCCGAACTTCTTCTGCCCGGTGCGCAAGGCCTCGACGGCCGTCGCAGCATTGATCAGGCCGATGTTGTAGTACACGCTGCCAAAGAACTTCGGATCCTTGAGGTCGCTCTTGCCCTTGTCGAGGATGTGCTCCTTGAGCCGCTTGTGGATCTCGAACTGCGCGCCGCCCGGGAATGGCGCGATGGCCTGGTAGCCCTTGGCGGCATCGCCCGCGGGGATCACATCCGCTTCCGAACCGGCCCACACATCGCCGATGATGCTGTCGGCCGGGATGCCGAAGCGGGCCGCGGTCTTGATACCCACCGGGGTGGACACGCCCCAGGTGCGCAGGAATACCCAGTCCGGCTGGACCTGGCGGACCTGGCGCCACTGCGGCGACTGCTCGTTGCCCGGATCTGCAACCGGGATCTGGATGTTCTCGAAGCCATACTTCTTCGCCAGCAGCTCCATCGGCCCCTGGGTCTCGCGCCCATAGGCCGAGTCGTGATACACGGTGACGATCTTCTTGCCCTTGAGTTTGTCGAAGCCTCCCTCCTTTTGCGCGATGTAGTTGATCCCCACCGAAGCCTGGCTGTAGTAGTTGAGCAATAGCGGGAAGGCGTAAGGGAACACGCTGCCATCGGTGGATTCGGTGCGCCCGCCGGCCGGATCGATCAGCGGGATCTTGTCCACCGCGGCCTTCTCGATCAGCGCGTACGATGCTGGCGTGGAATGGGTGAAGAAGAACGCGGTCGGCGCCCCGTCCTTGCCATTCTTGTAGCGCTCGTAGCACTCGACGATGCGGTCGGTGCTCCATTCGGTCTCGCATTCCTGCCACACCAGCTTGACGCCGTTGATGCCGCCCTCGACCTCGTTGACGTACCGGAGATAGTCGAGCAGGCCGGCCCACCACAGCGTGCCACTCGAGGCGTAGGGGCCGACCCGGTAGGTGGGCAGCGGAATGAACTGCTCGTCTGCCGCAGCCAGCGCGGGCAATGCGGCGCTCAGGGTCGTGAGCGCGAGGGTTGAAGCGAGGATGCTGTTCTTGAAGATGCGTCGCATGTGAGTCTCGTCGTTACGGGGTTGAAAAGATCGGGATGGTGTGGGATTCGGCTCAGCCTTCCTGGCTGCAATCACGCGGCTGCAGACCTTTTTCCTTTGCGTAGGCAGCCGACTTGGCGTCGATCAGCGGGCGCAAGGTGGCGCGGTCGGCATGCACCCAGTCGGTGAGGAGGTTCCACTTCGCGCCGTCCCACTGTTGCACCTTGGCGGCACCACCGCCCTCGTGATCCGAGCACGACAGCTTCAGCGGCTGGAGCAGGCCCTGGAAGCCGATCTCGCGCAGGCGGGCCTCGCCGAGGTCGAGGTGCTCGAGCCCCCAGCGGCCCTCATCACCTGTCAGCGGACGGTTGCCGAACTTCTTCTGGCCGGCCCGGATCGCCTCGACGGCGATCGCGGCATTCACGAGGCCGGAGTTGTAATAGACGCTACCGAAGCTCTTCGGGTCCTTGAGGTCGCTCTTGCCCTTGTCCAGGATGTGGGCGCGGATGCGCTTGTGGATCTCGAAGTCAGCGCCCCCCGGGTAAGGGGTGAGCGCCAGGTAGCCCTTGCCAGCGTCACCGGTGGGCAGGACGTCCTCGTCCGAACTGGCCCAGATGTCGCCGATGATGCGGTCCACCGGGAAACCGAAGCGCGCGGCCGTCTTGATCGCCACCGGGGTGGACACCCCCCAGGTGCGCAGGAACACCCAGTCCGGCTTGCTCTGCCGCACCTGCCGCCACTGGGCGGACTGTTCGTTGCCCGGGTCGGCAACCGGGATCTGGATGTTCTCGAAGCCGTACTTTTCCGCGAGCAGCGCCAGCGGCCCCTGTGTCTCGCGGCCATAGGCGGAGTCATGGTAGACCGTGGCAATCTTCTTCCCCTTGAGCTTGTCGAGGCCCCCCTCCCGCTGCGCGATGTAGTTGATCACCGCCGAGGCCTCACTGTAGAAGGTCAGCATCACCGGGAAGTTGTAGGGGAACACGCTGCCATCGGTCGCTTCGGTGCGCCCGTAGCCCAGCGTGATCAGCGGAATCCTGTCCGCGGCGGCCTTGTCGGACAACGCATACGCGGCAGGCGCGCCATTGGGGTGGTAGAGCGCCACCGGTGCGCCGTTGAGCCCGTTCTTGAAGCGCTCGTAGCACTCGATGCCCTTCTCGGCAGTCCATTCGGTCTCGCACTCCTGCCACACCAGCTTCACACCGTTGATGCCGCCTTCCACCTCGTTGATGTAACGCAGGTAGTCGATCATCCCGGCCCATACCGGGATGCCGCTGGAGGCGTACGCACCTACGCGGTAGGTGGCGAGCGGGATGAACTGCGCGTCGGCCGCTGCGTGCGCATTCGGCAGCGCCGCAGTCAAGGAGAGGGTGAGCATGGTCGCGCCGACCATGCCTTTCAGGGCGATATGCATGCTTGTTCCTTGCAGGGATTGAAGTTTCAGAAGCGCAGCGGCCATACCGCGAGCCGGTCGCGCAGGTTGAGGATGAGGCGCACCAGGCCATCCGGCTCCTTGATCAGGAACCAGATGATCAGGGTGCCGAAGATGATCTTCTGCAGGTTCTGGATCTGGCCGGCATCGACTGCGCCGCCCAGCAGTACCTGCCCGGTGAAGCTGAGGAAGATGGGGAGCAGGCTGATGAAGGCGGCGCCGATGAAGTTGCCCGCGATGCTGCCCATGCCACCGATGATGATGATGAACAGGATCTGGAAGGAGCGGTTGATGTCGAAACTGCTCGCGCTGGCCGTGCCCAGGTAAAAGAAGGCCCACAACGCGCCTGCGACGCCGAGATAGAAGCTGCTCACTGCGAAGGCCTGGCGCTTGTACCGGTCCACCGGGATGCCGATCACCGCGGCCGCGGTGTCCATGTCCCGGATCGCCATCCAGCTGCGGCCGATCTGGCTCCTCACGAGGTTCGCCGCCACCCAGGTGAGCACCACCACCACGCTCAGCGTGAAGAGGTAGCGGCCGGTGGGCGTGCCGAGATCCAGGCCCAGCAGCGTCAGATTGGGTGCCGAGATCGTGCCCGACGAGGCGTTGTTATAGAACCAGGGGAACTTGGTGAACACCCACTCGAGGAAGAACTGCGCCGCCAGCGTCGTCACCATCAGGTAGAAGCCCTTGATGCGGGCGCTGGGAATGCCGACCACCCACCCGACTGCGGCAGCGGCCAGACCGCCCAGCAACAGCGCCAGCGGCAAGGGCAACACGGGCACGCGCAACAGCAGGTTGTAGGTCGCAAACGCGCCGACGGCCATGAAGCCGGCCGACCCCACCGAGGTCTGCCCGGTGTAGCCGGTGAGGAGGTTGAGGCCGAGGCCGGCCAGTGACAGCACCAGAAACGGGATCAGGATGGCGTTCAGCCAGTAGTCCGAGCCCAGCCAGGGCACAAGCGCGAAGGCGAACACGAGCAACGCGAGCAAGGCCCAGGGCGGCTGGCGCGGGACCAACTGCAACGGCGCATTGTCGAACGGGGCAGGCAGGGTATGGGAATTGAGGCTCATGAGCGTTCACACTCGTTCGATCGCACGCTCGCCGAAGAGGCCGGCGGGGCGCACGTAGAGAAAGGCAAGGGCGATGAAGTAGGCGAACCACGGTGTGATGCCGCCACCGATGAACGGCCCGATGTAGACCTCGGCGAGGTTCTCGGCGGCGCCCACGATGAGGCCGCCGACGATGGCGCCGCCAATCGAGGTGAAGCCGCCGATGATCAGCACCGGCAGCGCCTTCAGCACCACCAGCGACAGTGAGAACTGCACCCCCTGGCGCGCTCCCCAGAGCAGCCCGGCCACCAGGCCGACGCAGCCGGCCACGGCCCACACGATCTGCCAGATACGGTTCAGGTTGATGCCGATGGAAAGCGCAGCCCGTGTATCGTCCGCCACCGCGCGCAGCGACACCCCGACGCGCGTCTTGTTGAAGAGCAGCGCCAGCACCGTGACCAGCGCGGCCGCCGTGGCGGCAGCGACGAGGTCGAAGTGGCTGATCATGATGTCGCCGAGCATCACCGGCGTATCCTGGATGCCAAGGTCGAGCGCGCGGACCTCCGCCCCCATGAGACCTTGCGCCAACCCCTCGACGATGAAGCTCAAGCCCAGGGTGGCCATGAACAAGGTGATCTGGGAGCGATTCACCAGCGGCCTGAGGATGAAGCGCTCGATCGCCAGCGCGCCTGCCGCCATCACCGCAACGGTGAGCACCAGCGCGGCGGCAAAGGGGACGCCCTGCTCGCGCAGGCTGACGAAGGTCAGTGCGGCGAAGAGCAGCATCGCCCCCTGCGCGAAATTGAAGACGCCGCTGGCCTTGTAGATCAGCACGAAGCCGATCGCCACCAGCGAATACATCGTGCCTGCGAGCAGGCCACCGATCAGGGTCTCGATGAAGAAGGTCATGTCGGATTCGCTTTCAGTGAACGGCGCCGAGATAGGCGGCGATGACTTCCGGGTTGCTCTGCACCTCTGCCGGGGTGCCATCGCCGACCTTGCGACCGTAGTCGAGCACCACGACATGCCCGCACAGCGCCATCACCACGCCGATGTCGTGCTCGATGAGAACCACCGTGGTGCCCAGGTCGCGGTTGATGTCGGCGATGAAGCGGCTCATCTCCTGCTTCTCCTCCGCGTTCATGCCCGCCATCGGCTCGTCCAGCAGCAGCAGGCGCGGCGAAGCGATCAGCGCGCGTCCGAGCTCCACGCGCTTCTGGAGACCATAGGAGAGATGTCCGACCGCCACGTCCCGGTAGGGCTGCAGATCGAGGAACTCCAGCACACTCTCCGCATGCTCGCGAAAGGCCTGCTCCTCGCGCCGGGCGCGAGGCAGGCGGAACGCCTGCTCGAGAAGATGCGTGCGCATGTGGCGCGACAAGCCTGTGAGCAGGTTGTCGACGACGCTCAGCTTCTTGAACAGGGCGTTGTTCTGGAAGGTGCGGCCGATACCGCGGCGGGCGGCCTCCAGCGGATGGATGCGATGGAAGTGCGCCGACTCGAACACGACCTCGCCGGCATCGGGCCGATAGACGCCGTTGAGGATGTTGAGCAGGGAGCTCTTGCCGGCGCCGTTCGGTCCGATGAGGGCGCAGATCTCCCCGCGCAGCACGCTGAAGGATAGGTCGGAGATCGCCTTCACCCCCTTGAAGGACAACGAGATGTTGTTGACCTCGAGGATGGCGTGCGAGGCCTGCGTGCTCGCGCCGGTCACGCCGCGGTCCTCGTGAATTCCCCGACCCAGCGATGATCGGAGTGCGGCGTCACCGTATCCGCCGAGCGTACCGACTCCAGCCGCCCCAGGCCGAACTGGCGGCGTATGCGCGCATGCAGATGGCGTACCAGGCTGCGGCGCGGCGAGCGTGCGGCCCAGTCGCTCAACCGGCGCCGCAGGCTACCCTGCGGCGCGAGACGGTTCTCGATCTCGTCGCCGAGCCGCTGCAGGCGCGCCGGCGAGAGAAGGAGCACGACCGGCGCCACATCGCGCCGATCACGTGCGGCAGACTCGCTACGTTCGGGAAACGCGAGGCTGCCGCCGCCGCCCAGCCAGTGCGTGAGCACCAGCGCCAAGCCCTCGCGCCACTCCGTGCCCTCCTCCACCCAGGCGGAGCTCGCCCTGAGCGCTTGCCGATGACGCAGGAACTGCCTTTCACCGCGCTGGCCATCATGCAGGGCTGCAATCGACAGCACCCGGCTGCGGTCCGATGCACGGACAGGTGCATGTGCCGAGATCAGCACCACTTCGCGCGACGCATCACCCGCCGCCTGCAGCGCAGCGGCAACGTCCTCGCGCCGCTGCAGGTAGAGGTGGCTGGGCTGCAGCGCCGCGAGCTCCGCACGCCACTGTGCGGCGTCGCTGCTGCGTGGCACGCTGACCACCTCGGCCCCCGCCTCGAATGCGGCGAGCGCGAGCAGCAGCAGCGTGGGCTCGAACGCACCGCTCAGCGCCAGCCGCGTCCCCGGACCCACCCCCTGATCACGGAGCGACGCGGCCAGCACGCCCACATCCCTTGCCACATCCGCCCAGCGCCATGCCTTCCACTGACCACGGCGCTTGTGCTGCAGGGCGATCTGGTCCGGACGGCTCGCGCTCCAGTGTGCGGGCTGGTTGAGCCCGTCACCCCTCAGGGTGGATGACGATGAGTTCGAAGTGTGTGCGGTCATGGCAATCTCTCCATCAATGCAAGCAGCGGGCTGCGTTGTGGCTCGCCCGCGGCGGGGTCGTCAGGCCGTCTCGAGTGCGCGCGGTGCGGCCTGTTGCGGGTGTGCGGCGGCGTCATCGGCCTTGACGCGTTCGATGTCGCGATAGCGGTGCGCAGGGTGGGTGTCCGGCAGCAGCGGACCATCGCCAAAGAGCTTCTCGCGCAGCGTGCCAGGCCGGTAGGCCGTGGGGTAAACGCCCCTTCGCTGCAGCTCCGGCACCACGTAGCCGACCACATCCTCGAACGAGTCGTGCGCCAGCGCATACGCGAGGTTGAAGCCATCGACGTCGGTCTCGTCCACCCACTCCTGGAGGATGTCGGCGATGGTCGAGGGCGAGCCGACGAACACCGGCCCCAGGCCGCCGATGCCGGCCCAGCGGGCAAGCTCGTCGATGGTCCAGTCCTTGTCGCCGTTGGTGAGGTGCTCGACGACGGAGACGATGGCGTTGGTCTCGACCTTCTTCACGAGATCGGTGGGCGCGTACTGACCGAAGTCGATGCCGCTCCAGCCGGAGAGCAGCACCAGCGCACCGTCGTAGGAGGCGTGGCGCTGGTATTCCTCGAACTTCGCCTGCGCCTTGGCGTCGGTCTCGTCGACGATGATGGTGACCAGGTTGTAGACCAGGATCTTGCTCGGGTCACGGCCCGCCTCGGCGGCCTGGCGGCGGATCTCCGCGACGTAGGACTTCACCGCAGACTTCAGCGGCGAGCTGATGAACACGCATTCGGCGTGATTTGCGGCGAAGGCCTTGCCTGCTCCGGACGATCCGGCCTGGTACAGCACCGGCGTGCGCTGCGGCGAGGGCTCGCAAAGGTGATAGCCCGGGACGTCGAAGTACTTGCCCTTGTGCCCGATCTCATGCACTTTCTCCGGGATCGCGAAGATGCCGCGGGCGCGATCGCGCACCACCGCGTCCGCCTCCCAGCTGCCCTCGAAGAGCTTGTAGAGCACCTCGACATATTCGCTGGCGACCTCGTAGCGGTTGTCGTGGCGGCGCAACCCACCTTCCCCGATGTTCTTCGCACCGCTCTCGAGGTAGGACGTGACGATGTTCCAGCCAACCCGGCCCTTGGTGTGATGGTCGGCGGTGGAGAGGCGGCGGGCGAAGGTGTAGGGGTGCTCGAACGATGTCGAGGCTGTGATGCCGATGCCCAGATGTTCCGTCGCCAGCGCAATCGGCGCGGCGAGCTGCAGCGGATCGTTCACCGGGATCTGCACGCCCTGGTGGATGGCGTGGTAGTTGTCGCCCTTGTAGACGTCGTAGTAACCAACGACATCGGCGATGAAAATGCCGTCGAAGATGCCGCGCTCGAGAATCTTCGCGAGGTCGGTCCAGTACTCGAGATCCTTGTACTGCCACGACCGGTCGCGCGGGTGGGTCCACAGCCCGGGCGACTGATGACCGACGCAGTTCATTTCGAATGCATTGAAGTGGATGGTTTTGCTCATGACGGGTGTCCTGCGCGTATCGGTTGAGGGGCGGCTCAGTTCCAGGGGTGACGGGGGGGATTCACGCCGTTGAGGTGGAAGTTGCCGATATGGAAGAACTTCCAGCGCACCGGGTCGTGCAGCGTGTGGGTGCGCGCGTTGCGCCAGTGGCGGTCGAGGTTGTGTTCCTTGAGCGTCGCGCGCGTGCCTGCGAGCTCGAACAGCTTGTTGGTGGCTGCAATGGCCACCTCCGTCGTCAGCACCTTCGATTCGCTGGTCACGAGCGTGGCCTGGTTGACCGTCTCGTCGCGCGGTTCGGCGAGTGCGACGTCGATTGCGCGGCCGGCGCGCTCGAGCAAGGCCTCGGCGGCGTGCAGGCGGATCACCAGGTCACCGATCGCACTGATCGTGAAGGGGTCGTCGCTCGCGGAGTCCTTGCCGCTGTCGATCCAGGGCCGACTGCGGGTACGCACGAAGGCGATCGTCTCGGCAATCGCTGCGGCGGCGATGCCGGCATCGATCGCCGACTGAATGATCTGCGAGATCGCCCCGGCGGCGGTCGGCCGCTCGAAGGCCGCCACCGGGACGACGCGGTCGAGCGGCACCCTGACGTTCTCGATCCGGATCGAACCGGAGGCCGTGGTGCGCTGACCAAAGCTGGACCAGTCATTCACGACGGTGAGCCCGGGGGCGTCGCGGTCGGCAAAGGCGAGCCAGCCCTTGCCCTCTTCATCCACCGCGACGATCGGCACGATATGCGCCAGCAGCGCGCCGGTGGTGTAGAACTTCTGTCCGTTCACCACGGCGGTCTTGCCCTCGACGCGCAGCTTCGTTTCGAAGGTGGCCACATTCTTGCTGCCCTTCTCCGAGAAGGCATTGCCGAAGCGGACGCCGCGCAGGACGAGCGTGAAGAGTTCGGCCTTCTGCGCCTCGGTCGCGTCGAGATCGATGTGGGCAACGAGCGCAAGATGGTTCTGCGTGATCTGGGCAAGGCTCGAGTCGCCCTCGGCCAGGATGCGGATCACCTCGGCGACGGTTGCGTACGACACACCGGCACCACCGAAGGACTTGGGCACCGTGATCCCCCACAACCCGCTTTGCGAGTAGGCATCGAGCTCGGCGATCGGCAGAAAGCCCTCGCTATCGCGCAACGAGGACTCGAGCGCGAAGGTGGCGGCAAGTTTTCGCGCGACTTCGATCGCCTCACGATCGCTGCGGATGACATGGGCGGGCTGCACGGGACGTGGCAGTGCCGGAAACGGCGTCGCGGTGTTCACGCGCTGGCGCGTGGATTGTTCGGCGGGTACGTTGCTCATGTTTCGGATCTCCATCTGGGGGAAGGCTGCAAAAGCGCATCGGATCAAGCTGATGCTTCAATCGCAGCTTCCGTGCCAGAAAAGAAATCTCAATAAATCATGAGCTTGCCTTCCTTCTCTCAGTCATGTTGCTGCGCAGCAAACAGTAAGGCCGCTTGGCATTGCTGCTTCAGCAGCAACGTCAAGCGGCCCGAGCCAAGTTCCCGCAACATGGGAATCACATGGCGCGCGTGTCCGTCGTGTCGCGGTCGGGCGTGTAGCTCAGGCGTGGCATGAGCAGCAACGCAATGACAGAGCCGAGGGAGACGAGCGCGATGGCCGAAAAAAGCGGCAGATTGCCTAGCACCCTTTCGGGATGAACACCGTACTACTAGTGCTGCCGCAAGATGGCTGTCTCGCCGACCGCCTGCTCGACACCCAACGTGCCGATGGAGCGCATGGATCGACTCGTGCTGGAGCGACTGGTGGAACGGATCCTCACGCCCGAACATGTCACAAGCCTGCTGAAGGAATGGCTCACCGAGAAAGCGAAACACGACGTCACGTCGGAGCAGAAGATCGAACGGCTGAACCGAGCTCTGCGGGCAGCGGACGACAGTTTGAACAACCTTTACGCCGCAATCGAGAAAGGCATCATCAGCCTGGATTCGTCGCTGCAGGTCCGGGTTCAGGGACTGCGCGACGAGCGTGAGCGCGTACTCTCCGAAATCGCGCTGGTCAAACGCGACAAGCCGTCGCCGCGCAAGATCTCGCCAAAGCAGGTCGAATACGCCTGCACTCGAATGCGGGCGATGCTGCTGGATACGGATCAGGGCTATGGCAAGCAGTTGCTCAAGCTGCTGGTGAGCGAAATCCGCGTTGGCACGACCGACGTGACCCTGACCGGCAGCAAAGGCGTTCTCGCCGATGCGATCTCCGAAATGAAACTGGGCACCTCTTTAGAAGAGGTGCCCAGCATCGTAATGAATTGGCGCGCTCGGCAGGATTCGAACCCACGACCCCCTGGTTCGTAGCCAGGTACTCTATCCAACTGAGCTACGAGCGCGCTGTGGAGAAGCAGAATTATAGACGACCAGATTCAGGAGTCAACACCTCTCGCGATTTTTCGAATGACTCCAGATTCCTGCTCCAAGCTTTCGAAGTGTCAGACTCAGGCAGCCCGGTCGGAACCAGGGTATTTGCGCATAACGATCAAAATCACCGGAAACCTGATATCGTCGGATGGCGCGATTTGCGATGGCACGTGCTGCAGAACCACCGCGTCCATGTCGCGTACCCCTCCACCATCGAATCACGGGAATAGCGTTCCGATGCCCCTGCCCCGCACCGAGCCCGACAGCCCTTGCGAAGCTTCGCCGCACCTGCCCCACTATCTCACCAGCACCTACACCTGGGCCTACCTGAACCGTCACACGCTGCCGTGGCTGGACCGCAGCCTGGTGGTGTCGGCGATCCTGTGGGGTAACGCCGGCCGCCTGATGCGTGCCGCGGTTGCCGAGTTCCAGCCCGGGCAGCGGGTGCTGCAGGCAGCGTGCGTATACGGCGGCTTCTCGGCCATGCTGGCGGAGCGGGTGGGCGCGGGTGGTGCGCTCGAGGTCGTGGACGTGGCTCCGATCCAGATCGCCAACGTGCGGCGCAAGCTCGCACGCCACCCCCAGGCGCAGGCGCGGGTCGCGGACCTTGCGCTGCCGATCGAGCAGCACCACGACGGCGTGTGCTGCTTCTTCCTGCTGCACGAGGTACCTCACGAGCAGCGCGCGCGAATCGTGGACAACCTGCTCGCCGCGGTGGCGCCCGGCGGTGTCGCGGTGTTCGTCGACTACCACAGGCCGCACCGGCTGCACCCGCTCGCGCCGGTGATGAGGCAGGTGTTCCGCCACCTCGAACCCTTTGCCGAGTCGCTCCTCGATGCTCCGATCGCCAGCCTTTCGCCGCGCGCGGCGGCGTTCGAGTGGTCCCACAGGACCGTGTTCGGTGGTCTCTACCAGCATGTCGTCGCGAGGCGAAAGCGGCCCGGGTAGCACGGCGAGGTGCAACCGGGGCAGACTTGCGTGGTCTATCATCGCCAACAGGCACTCCACGGACCAAGCAGGATGACCAACCCCGACCGCCGCAAGGCACTCCACACCATGGCGGGTATCGCGCTGGCGACGCTGCCCCTGAGCCTCGCCCGATTCGCCCACGCCCAGGATGCACGGGCAATCTTCGCGGCGCGGGACCTCGGCGGCGCGATCGCGGCGCTCGGTGGCGATCCGGTAACGGATGCGTCGGGCATCACGATCACCGCGCCGGATGTCGCCGAGGATGGCGCGGTCGTGGCCATCGGTGTGGTCAGCACGCTGCCCGCCACCGAATCGATCACCTTGCTGGTGGACCGGAACCCGATACCGGTCGCGGCCCGCTTCCTCCCGCTGCTGGACACCCCGCCCGAGATCCAGACGCGCATCCGCATGAGCGAGACTTCACGCGTGCATGCGATCGTGCAGGCGGGCGGCCGGCTTCATGTTGCGAGCCGTCAGGTGGTCGTCACGATCGGGGGCTGCGGTGGCGACGTCACGACCAGCTACCTGCGCGAGCGCAAGGCGCCGGCCCCCATACGCCTGCGCGCCGTGCGCAGGGACGGGAGCACGGAAGTCCGGGCCATGATGTTCCACCCGATGGAGAGCGGCCAACGTCCGGACCGCAGCGGTGAGCGGGTTCCCGCCCACCACATCGTGGAGATACGTGCCGAACGCAATGGGGTTGCAGTGCTCACGGCGAACACCGGCGGCTCACTGTCCGAGAACCCCTTCCTCGCCTTCAGGCTGCCGGGTGGCGCCGCCGGCGACCGCATTCGCCTCGGCTGGACAGACAACCTCGGCGACAGCCGCAGCGACGAGGTGGTGCTGGAGTGAGCCTGGCCGGCACCAGCCGGCCAGGCCGCACCTGTCAGCCGAACATGAGGTTGGGCAGGAACAGGATCACTTCCGGGAACAGGGTGAACAACAACACCGACAGAAGCATCAGCAACCAATAGGGCACCGTGGCCCAGGACGCCTCCACGAGGCTCACCTTGCGCTTCGCGATCGTCACCAGCACGAACAGGTTGAGCCCCACCGGCGGCGTGATCATGCCGACCTCCATCAGGATGGTGACGATGACGCCGAACCATACCGGATCGAACTGCATCGCCATCATCAGCGGGAAGGTGATCGGCAGCGTCATCAACAGCAGTGAGATGCCGTCGAAGAAGCAACCCAGCACCAGATACACGAGCACGATCGCGATCAGCACCTCGTAGCGTGTCAGCCCCAACTCGGAAACCCAGGTCACCATCTGGCGCGGCAGCCCGAGCAGGCTGATCGCCTGAGCGAGGATCAGGGTGCCGAGCAGCACCATCGCGATCGTGCCGAACATCAGCGCCGAACCGACGAAGGAACGCCACAGCGCCCTGAGGGTGAGATCGCCCCAGGTGAAGCCGAGCACGATGGCCGCGACCACGCCCAGGGCGGCCGCCTCGGTGGGCGTGGCGATGCCCATGTAGATCGTACCGAGCACGAAGAAGATCAGGATCGGCAGCGGCCACACCTGCAGGAGCCCGGCGAACACCGCGCGCCAGCCCGGCTTCTCGTTGTCCTCGGGTGTGAGCCCTTCGCGCACCGAGCACAGCAGCATGATGAACAGCGAGAACGACACCGCGATCAACAGGCCCGGAATGATCCCGGCGAGGAACAGGCGGCCGATAGAGACATCCTGCGTCGCGCCGTAGATCAGCAGCGACAGGCTCGGCGGAATCAGGAGCCCGAGCGTGCCGCCAGCGGCGAGCGAGGCGACCACCGTCGGCGGGTGATAACCCCGCTTGACCAGCTCCGGGTAGCCGACCGAACCCACAGCCGCCGCCGTGGAGGTGCTAGAACCGCTGACCGCACCGAACACCGTGCTCACCGCGATGTTGGTGTGCAACAGCTTGCCGGGGAAGCGGTGGAACAGCGGCGTGAGCCCGTTGTAGATGCGCGTCGAGATGCCGCTGGCGAGCAGGATGTCGCCCAGGAAGATGAACAACGGCACCGCGCTGAGGGTGAAGTCGGTGAAGGAGTTCCACACCGCCGAGACCGCGAGCGAGGTCGCGCCGCCCGCCTGGAAGTGCAGAAGCACCAGCCCGGTGAGCCCGAGCGCGGCACCCAACACCGCACCGGTGGTCATCAACAGCAGGATGCTGCTCGCAAGAATGCCCCAGGTCATTGCACCTCCTCCTCGGCCGACAAGGTGAACAGCGACGGCTGACCGAAAAGCTGGCGCGCGCTATCCACGCACTGGCCCAGTGCGACCAGAATGACGATCACGGTGCAGGCCGGCAGCAACGCCATCCACGGCCAGAGGAGGAGCGATCCGACATCCGAGCGCGAATCGAGCATGTGAGACATCGCCGCGAAGCCGTAGGACTCCCAGGCGAACCAGACGCCGAAGGCGGTGACGATGACCGCCGCGGCCATGTCGGACAGATGCCGCAGGCGGCCGGAGAGCGTCCGGGTCACCATATCCACGTTGATGTGGCGCCGCAGCACCAGCCCCAGCGGCATCGCCAGGAAGGCCATCGACACGAACAGCAGGCCGGTCAGCTCATCCGAAAACATGAAGGGCGAGCCGACCACATAACGCATGAGCACCCCGAGGAACACGAAAAAGCTCATCAGCACTGCAGCCAGCGCGGCCAGCAGGTTCATGCCGACCGCGAGCTTCTCCAGCGCAAGAATCATCAGGCGCATCGCCAGTCTCCCGCAGCGAGGGGAAAAAAGCCGGGGGAACACCTTCGTTCCACCCGGCCACCGGGGTGATCAGGGCTTCAGCTCGGCAATCGCCGCCTTCATCCGCTGGTAGTACTCCTTGCCCTTGGGCCCGGCGGTCTCGGCCATCGCCGCCCAAGCCTTGTCGGAGGCCGCGACGAAGCGCGCCACATCGGCCTCGGAGAACGGTTCCAGCATCGTGATGCCGAGCCCCTTGCGCTCCTCGATCGCTGCCGTCTCACGCTCGGGGCTGACCGCGGCCGCCTGGGTCTTCTCCCACATCGCCTCGCCCGCCTCGCCGAGGATCTTCTTGAGATCATCCGGCAGGCGGTTCCACGCCTTGTCGCTCACGCCGAACATCCAGGGCACTGCTGCCCACGGGTGCAAGTAGGCCTCGTACTTCGCCACCTCCTGCAGCGACACCGTCTTGGCCACGGTCGACAGGTAGTAGGCGCAGTCGACCACGCCCGTCTGCAGCGCCATGTACATGTTGTTCTGCGGAATCACCTGCGCCGCAACGCCGAGATCCTGGAAGGTGTTCACCAGGTGCGCCGCCCACACGCGCAGCTTCTTGCCCTTCAGGCCGTCCAGCGTGTTGATCGGCTCCTTGCAGTGGATACCGACATTGAACACCGGGCTCACCACCCCACCCACGCTGCGGATGCCCCACTTCTGGTAGCCCTCCTCATAGATCGCGCGCATCGTCGGCAAGAGCTGCAGGTGCTGCTCGGGCTTCTGGATCGCGCCCTGCACATACACCACGCCCAGCTCGGGCGCATCGCGGGTGAAGTACTCGCCGTACAGCATCGCCATATCCACCGCACCCGCCTGCATGGTGCGCAGCAGATCCGCGTCCTTCAGGCCGAGCGAGCCGGCGTGGAAGACGTTGATCTTGAGCCGGCCGTCGGAGCGCTTGGCGACATCGTCCGCGAATTCCTGCAGGTACTTCGCCTCGGGCCGGGATTCGACGATCTGGCTGTGCATCTTGAACTCGATCGCATCGGCCGCGATCGCGCCTCCCGCGGTGAACATCAGGGCGCCAACGAGCGCGCGCTTGAGGGATTTCAGGTTCATCTCTGTTGCTCCTTCGAACGGGTTTGCAGGGAGGGGGAAACGATGCTTCAGAACCGATTCATGCTTGCCGCAACATCAGAGCCGGCGCCGGCTGTACTGTCGCTGCTTCATTCTAGGGTTGCTTTTTTCGACTATTGATAAGTACTCAGAGATCATTTATAACGCGAAAAACATCAATACCGATGCATCAAATACGACCTTGGTGATAACGTCAGCGCAGCGAGCTACCAACGGCCAAGGGTATGGCACGCCACCGGCCGCGTCGCCTGGGCGAACGGCCGGCAATGCGATGCTCAGCGGCGTCCGACGGTCTCGAGGTAGTCGACGCAGCGGTCGACCGACTCCACGTCGGCGAACTTGGCGTCGATGTCGAACAGGTTCCAGGCCACCGCACCCGGCACGCGGTCGCCGATGCACTCGCGCACCGCGATCGTCCTGAAGCCTTCCGCCAGGCCGTCGCACAGCGTGGTGCGCACGCAGGCGGAAGCGGTCACACCGGTCACGAGGATGGTGTCCACCCCGGCGGCACGCAGAAAGCCCGCAAGATAGGTGCCGTGGAAGGAGCTCGCGCGCTTCTTGATCAGCACCTGCTCGCCCTCGATCGGCGCGATGCGCGAGTCGATCGCCCACAGGTTCTCGTCCTTCTGGTCCACCACATCGACCGGAATCTTGTTGTGCCACAGCCCCATGTCGGTGTGCGGGTTGTTGCGGTCGGTGACCTGGTAGCAGGTCGTGACATGCACCACCGGATGGCCGTTGGCGCGGCAGGCGGCGAGCAGACGTTGCACGCCGGGGATGATCTCGTCGTCGATCTTTTCGCAGGTGAAGGGGTTGCCGGGACGCGTCCAGGCGTTCGCCAGATCGACGTTGATCAGCGCGGGCTTCTTGCCGAAGCCGACACGGCGCTGGAAGCCGCGCTCCTGATACAGCTTGGTGGATTCCCGGAATGCTTGATCCAGCATTTTCATGAGATCGTCTGACATCGCCATCTACTCCTTGAACTATTCATTATCAGTGGGTTATGACCGCATCCCGGCACTTCGCGGGAGCACGGTTGCCCTCGGGCAGTTCGTAGATTAGGCAGCTCGATTATTCTCGTCCAATGCATGTTTGGATATTATTCGTGTCTCTGAATGCAATAATAACTGCCCCAGAACGACGCACACTTCTGCCTGTGTGCATCAATCTGGCGCACGACGAGTACCGGTACAACGCAAGGGATGCAACACCGCGCGCGAAAGGAGCGGCGCCAGCATGATCAACAACGCACGAGTCGATATCCGCCACATGCGCGCTTTCGTGGCGGTAGCCGAGACGCTGCACTTCAAGAAGGCGGCAGAGGCACTGTTCATTACGCAGCCGGCGCTGAGCCGGCTGATCAAGGGGCTGGAAGCGGAGATCGGGGCAGCGTTGTTCAGCCGCACGACACGGCAGGTCGCGCTCACCGACGCCGGGCAGTTGTTGCTCGCCGAATGTCAGCTCGCGTTCGAGCACATCAACCGCGGCATCCGCCTGGCGCGGCGTGCGGCGGCGGGCGACGTGGGCGCGATCTCGATCGCCTACAACGATTTCTCCATCAACAGCTTCCTGCCGCGCTTCCTGGAGCACTTCAAGGACGCCCATCCGGAGATCCGCCTGGAGCTCACCTACATGCCCTCGCATGTGCAGCTGGAGGCGATCCGCAACGCTCAGATCGACGTCGGCTTCCTGTTCGGCCCGCTCGAAGAACCCGGCATCGAGACATTGCGCCTCGAGCTCGAGCGCACGGTGGTGATCCTGCCGCGCAAGCATCGCCTGTCGCACCGCAAGAGCGTACGGCCGGAGGAGTTGGCCGAAGAGAAGTTCATCATCGGGTCGGAGAGCGGCTGGAAGTCCTTCCGCTCCTTCGTGTTCGACCTCTGCCTGCGCGCGGGTTTCGTGCCGCAGGTGGTGCAGGAGGCCACCAGCAGCACCGGCATCCTGGCGCTGGTGGCGGCGGACATGGGGATCTCGTTGTATTCGGAGGCGGTGAAGAACTTCGCCCGCAAGGACATCGCGATCGTGCCGCTCGCGAGCAAGCACGCGGTGATCGAGACGGTCGCGGCGTGGAACCGCGCCTACCAGCGCCCCAGCTTCCTGCTCTTCCGCGACGCACTGCGGCGCGATCTGCTAAGGCGGGAGCTGACGGTGAAGGGGTGATCGACCATAGAAAAAGCCGCCACGCATGCGCTGCGCGGCGGCCGGGAATGCACGCGGGGCAACCTAGGCCGCTTACGCCGCCAACGCCTCCACCGCACCATCCCCCTGCCGTTCCTTCCAGGTGCTGAGGAACTGCTTCAGGCGCGGGCTCACCGGCTTGGCGAAGATCTGCTCGGGCGGCCCCTGCTCCTCCACCCGACCGTCGGCGAGGAAGACCACCTTGTCCGACACCTTCGCCGCAAAGCCCATCTCGTGGGTGACGATCACCATCGTCAGCCCGTCTTCGGAAAGCTGCCGGATCACGCTCAGCACCTCGCCGACCAACTCCGGGTCGAGCGCCGAGGTCGGCTCGTCGAACAGCATGATCTGCGGCTGCATCGTCAGCGCCCGGGCGATCGCCACGCGCTGCTGCTGGCCACCGGAGAGCTGACCGGGGTAGGCGTCGGCCTTGTGCTTGAGGCCCACCCGGTCGAGCTCGATCAGCGCGAGCCGGTTGGCCTCCTCGCGCGGCACCTTCTTCACCAGCCGCAGCGGCGTCGCGACGTTGTCCAGCACCTTCATGTGCGGCCACAGGTTGAACTGCTGGAACACCATGCACACGTCGCGCAGGGTTTCGCGGATCACGCTCTCCGGCAGGCGGTAGCGGGTGCCGGAGGCATGCATACCGTAGCCGAGGAGCTGGCCATGGATCAGGATCTCGCCATCGTTGTATTCCTCCAGCGCGTTGATGCAGCGCAGCATGGTCGATTTTCCCGACCCCGAGCCGCCGATGATGGTGACCACCTCGCGCGGGGCGATCGCCAGGCTCACGCCCTTGATCACCTCGTGGTCGCCGTAGCGCTTGTGCAAGTCCTTGAGCTCGATTGCGTATGGGTGATTCATGTCGTCTCCTTCATGCGGTGCGGACAAGGTGGCGGGTGAACAAGGACTCGATCTGCCGGCCGCCGCGCGCCACACCGATCGTGATCAACCAGTAGGTGAGTGCGAGCACGAGGTAGGGCTCGAGGATCGCGAAGTTTTCGTTGGCGATGCGCATCGCGATGGTGGTGAGCTCCGACACGGTGATGATCGACAGCACCGAGGATTCCTTCACCAAAATCACCGTCTGTCCCACCAGCGGCGGCACGCAGCGCGCCAGCACCTGCGGCCACACCACCACCCGCAGCCGCTGGAAGGGGCTGAGGCCGAGGTCGCGTGCCGCCTCGAGCTGGCCCTTGCACACCGCTTCGATGCCGGCGCGGAAGATCTCGGCAAAGTACGCGGCGCCGTAGAGCGCGAGCCCCATCACCCCCACCTGCTCGGCGCTGAGTTCCACCCCCACGTGCGGTCCGCCGTAATACACGACGTAGAGCTGCACCAGCAGCGGTGTGCCGCGGAACAAGGTGATGTAGCTGCGGTAGAGCCACTCCAGCTGCGGGCCGAGAACCTTGCGCACGCCCAACAGGACGAGCCCGCCGAGCATCCCCAGCCCGATGCCGGCGACACACAGCTGTATCGTCAGCAGCAGGCCACGGGTGAGCGCACCCGCGTTGTCGCCAATCAGCGAAAAGTCGAACATTTTCCCCTCCTCCTCAGGCCGCCCGCAGGCGGCGCTCCAGCAATGCGCCGGCACGTGCGGTGCTCATCGTCAGCACCAGGTAGAGCAGCCCCGCCGCGACGAAGAACTCGATCGGCCGGTAGGTGGTCGAGGCGAAGATCTGCGTGGTACGCATCAGCTCCGTCACCGCCACAGCGGACACCAGCGCGGAGTTCTTGATGATGTCGATGGTCTCGTTGGTGAGCGCCGGTAGCATCGCGCGGAACACTTGCGGTACCTGGATGTGCGCCAGCATCTGCCAGCGGGTGAAGCCCAGGTCGCGTGCAGCCTCCAGCTGCCCGTGCGGCAGCATGCGGAAGCCCGCGCGCAGGATCTCGCCCTGGAACGCCGCGGTGTTGAGCGTGAGCGCGACCACCGCGGCGACCAGCGGCGGCAGGCTCACGCCCACTGCCGGCAACGCGTAGAACACCAGCGTGAGCTGCACCAGCAAGGGCGTGCCGCGGAAGAAACTGACATAGGTGCGGCAGGCGCCGGCGACGGCGGCGTTGCGGCCCACGCTGCCGAGGCAGATCGCCCAGCCGAGGAAGAAACCGAGCACGATCGCCGTCATCGAGACCCCGAAGGTCACGCCGAGGCCGGCGACGAGCTGGGGTAACTGCGGCAGGACAACCGAAAAGTCGAACATGATGCACTCCCCACCAGCCGGCGCGGGCGCGCCGGCTGGATTGCGGATGGTTGGCGGGAAGGCGAGGAGCGCTCAGTTGACCGGCGTCGGCACTGCATCGGTCGGCAGCGTCATCGTGAAGCCGAACCATTTCTGTTGCAGCTCGGCGAGCTTGCCGCTCTGGTTGAGCCTGGCGAGGCCATCGCTGAAGAACTGCACCAGTCTGGCGCTGTCCGCGTCCTTGCGACCGGCCCAGGCGTAGTAGGTGGCGGGGCCGAACGCGGGCTGGACGATCTCGAACACATCCGGCCGCGCCTGCACCAGCGGCGCGAGGTTGGGCAGCGACTGCACCACGGCATCCACCCGCTTCGAAGCGAGCGCGGCGTAGGCCTCGTTGTAGTCCATGAACTCCTTCACTTCCTTCACGCCCTTGCCCTTCGGGGCCAGCACGGTCTTCTCGAAGTCGCGCAGCACGGCCACCTGAGGCGCGCCGGACTGGCTGCCCACCACCATGCCGGCGAGATCCTCGGCGCTGTTGATGCGGCTGTCGCCACGGCGCTTGAGCACGGTGACGCTGGCCGTCGAGTTGGGCAGAGTGAAGGCGTAGTTCTCGGCGCGCGCCTTCGTGATCGTGAGCGAGGTGGCGACGAAGTCGAAGCGGCCCGAGGTCAGCCCGGGCAGGATGCCCTGGAAGGGCACGTCGAGCTGCTTCAGCTGCACACCCGGCAGATCCTTCATGATCTCGTCGAGGATGTCCTTGCCGTAACCGACGATGCGCCCGTTCTCGAGCATCTCGAAGGGTGCATAGCGCGCCTCGGTGGCCACCACGATCTCGCCCTTGCGTTTGATCTCGTCCAGGAGATCAGCCTGGGCGGCGCCGGCGGCGAGCGGCAACAGGGTGACGGCGACGAGGCGCAATGCCAGCGAACGGATGGTGTGCATGGTGTCTTCTCCTTCTCTCTCGTTATCGATGTATTCGTGTTGTGTTTGCTGCGCCCGAACCCTCCCCTGCCCGAGCGGGAACCGGGCATGGAGACGATGCGGGGAAATGCGGATGTTGCGGATGTTGCAGGTGTGCCGCGCGCGGCCCGAACGACGGGGCACGCGCGGCGGATGCGGCTCAGCGGCGGATGATGTTGTGCTTCGGACCGTAGGGGAAACCGGTGATGTTCTCGGCACCGTCCTCGGTCACGACGAGGATGTCGTGCTCGCGATAACCGCCTGCGCCGGGCAGGCCTTCCGGCAACATGATCATCGGCTCGATCGACACCACCATGCCCGGCTCGAGCACCGTCTCGATATCCTCGCGCAGCTCCAGCCCGGCCTCGCGGCCGTAGTAGTGCGACAGCACGCCGAACGAGTGGCCGTAGCCGAAGGTGCGGTACTTCAGGAGATCGTGCTCGGCAAAGATCCCGTTGAGTTGCGCCGCGATGTCGCAGCAGCGCACGCCCGGCTTCACCAGCGCGAGGCCGGCCTCATGCACCTTGACGTTCACTTCCCACAGCTTCAGCGAGGCGTCGTCGCAGTGATCGAAGAACATGGTGCGCTCGAGCGCGGTGTAATAGCCCGAAATCATCGAGAAGCAGTTGAGGCTGAGGATGTCGCCCTTCTGCACCTTGCGGGTCGTGACCGGATTGTGCGCGCCGTCGGTGTTGATGCCGGACTGGAACCACGTCCAGGTATCCATCAGCTCCGAATCCGGAAAGCGCTTCGCAATCTCGCGCACCATCGCTTGGGTGGACGCCAGCGCCACCTCGTGCTCGGGCACGCCCTCATGCACCGCCGCCGCCAGCGCCGCGCCGCCCACGTCGCAGACCTGCGCGCCGTGCCTGATCAGCGCGATCTCCTCGGCCGACTTGATCATGCGCATGCGCATCGTCCCGGCGCCCACATCCACGATCTCGGCCGCCGGCAGCGCGGCCTTCAGCTTCTCGAGTCGCTCCACCGGGATGTGATCGAACTCGACCCCCACCCGTCCGCGGTTCGGCACTTCCTGCTGGATCGCACGGAAGTAGTTGTCGCGGCGCCAGTCGGTATAGACCACGTTGTAGTCGCCGAAGGTGCGACGCCACGGCTGGCCACCGTCGATGTTGGCCGAGATGCTCACCACCTTGTCCTGCGTCACCACCAGACCGTAGGGCCGGCCGAAGGAGCAGTACAGGAAATCGCTGTAGTAGTTGATGTTGTGCATCGAAGTGAACACCACCGCATCGATGTCGTTCGCGGCCATGTACTGGCGCAGCTTCGCCTGGCGGTTGCGATACTCCTGGTCGGAGAAGGTGTGACGCACCTTCTCCCCGTTCTCGATGCGCAGCAGGTCCTTCATGTCGGCCATTGCGTTGAGGCCTTCCGCGAGATTCGTCATGGTTCAGCTCCTGGTGTGGTTGGGTGTCTTCTTCGTCTCCCCGGCGCGCATTCGCCGGTAGATGGAAACGAAGTCTAGGGACGCCCCCCCGCACCGGGTTTCGGCGATTCGCCAGAAACTTGCGTGGAAACGACGGGTGGATGCCCCCCCCTGCAGACAGCACATTGCGGGGTATGCGCCGAGCCGATGGATCGAGGTGCACGCATCTCGAGCAATCCGCTAGACTCGGGATTAACCGGTCCCCGAGCAAACCAGCCTCGAGATACATGCCAATCGATCCCGCGTGAAATGGAATGCACTCTGACCGAACATGCCAGAAAGCGGCTCGCGCAAAGAAAAGTGCGCATCGAGTGGATAGAGGCTGCACTCGAGAGGCCGCAACGTATCGAGCCTGACGGCGACGACCCGGGGCTGGTCCATGCACTGATTTACATCCCGGAGCGATTCAGGATGCTGCGTGTGATCTACAGGGATACCTGCGCACCTCCACTCATCATCACCGCTTACTTCGAGGAGGCAGAAGATCATGAAACTTGAATTCGACCCGATAGCGGATTGCGCCTATCTCGGCATATCGGAGAGGGAGATCGCGAAAACGCGCGAGCTGGAGCCCGGGATCATCGCCGACTATGACGCAAGCGGTGCACTCGTTGGCATCGAGATCCTCTCGGTGAGCCAGCGCGCCCGAAACGATCTGGACAAAAAGGCCGCCTGACCCACGGGCACGCTTCAGCCCGCCGACTTGCGCCGCCTGCGCTCCGCGCTGGGTGAAAGGCCGAACTCGGCGTGATAGCAGTGGGAGAAGTGCGACAGCGAGACGAATCCGCAGCCCATGGCGATGTCCGAGATGCCGCGGCTGGTGCGCTGCACGAGCTGGCGGGCGCGGGCGAGGCGCAGTTGCAGGTAGTACTGGCGCGGCGTGGTCTGGAGATGCTCCTTGAAGAGGCGCTCGAACTGGCGCACCGAGAACTGCACCAGGCCGGCGATCTCCTCCAGCGGCAGCGGCTCCTCCAGGTTGCACTCCATCAGCCGCACCGCCTCCGCCACCTTGGGATGACCGACCCCGACGCCGTCGCGCAGCGCCGCGCGCTGACGCTCTTCCGGCCCGCGGCGCGCATGGATGAGGAGATCGGCCACCGCCGCGGCGATACGGCTGCCGCCATCGCCGAGACCGATGAGGTGCACCATCATGTCCAGCGGCGCGATGCCGCCGCTGCAGGTGGCGCGGTCGCGGTCGACCTCGTAGAGCAGATCCGACACCACCAGGCGCGGGAAGCGGTCGAGCAGCACGTCCATGTCTTCCCAGTGGATGGTGCAGCGATGCCCGTCGAGCAGGCCCGCGCGGGCGAGGAAGTAGCTGCCGGTGTCCACCCCGCCGAGCGCCACACCGGCCGCGGCAAGGCCGCGCAGCCAGGCGACGATGGGTTCGTGCCCGCTTACCGGAATGGGGTTCGGGCCGATCACCAGCACCGCGTCGAGCCGCGGCGCGCTGGCGATGCCGTGGTCCGGATCGACGCGGATACCGTCGCTCGACCGCACTGCCAGCCCGTCCGGCGTCAGCGTGCAGAAGGTGTAGAGCGTGCGCCCCGCCACCACGTTCGCGAGTCGCAAGGGGTCCACCGCCGCGCCCAGGCCGATCAGCGTGAAGTCCGGTACCAACAGAAAGCCGAAGCGGAACACCGCGCTCGCGTCATGCCCCGTCCAGGGGCTGCGTGACTGGCGCTCCATGTCCGCGCCTCAGCCCGCGTCGCGCACCGGCACGGGCCGGTTCGCGAGCCAGATGCCCGCCCCGACCAGCGCGATCGCGCTCATGATCGCCGGCGTGAGCGGCTCGTCGAGCAGCACGACGCCCGCAAGCACACCCATCACCGGGGTCAGGAAGGAGAACGACGAGATGCGCGTGGTCGGATAGCGGCGGATGAGCCAGAACCACGCCAGATAACCGATCGTCGCGACGATCACCGTCTGGTAGGCGAGCGCCGCCCACACCCCCGCAGACGGGGCGAACACCCCGGCTTCGCCGGCGAGCAGCGAGAGCCCCAGCAGCACCGGCGCCGACACGGAGAGCTGGTAGAGCAGCGTCTTTTCCGGCGCCACGCGCGCGAGCGCGGTGGCCTTCACGACCAGCGTCGTGGAGGCCCAGAACAGCGCGCCCACGACCATCATCAGGTCGCCGATCCAGGCGTCACCCGACGGCTTCAGCAGGTTCTCACCGAAGAGCAGCAGCACGCCGCTGAAGGCAAGCGCCATGCCGGCCCACTGCGGCCAGCGCATGGTCTCCTGCGGCAGCCACCAGCGCGCACCGAGCGCGACGAAGAAGGGTGCGGTGTAGAGGAAGATCACGCCGCGCGACGCGTCGGTGTAGCGCAGCGCCATGTAGATCATCGCGAACTCGCCGGCGAAGAGCACACCCGACACGATGCCCGGCCACAGCGTGCCGTCGCGCTTCAACAGCGGCAGGCCGCGCCAGGCCGCCCACGCGAACAGCAGGAGTGCGGCGCCGGTCGAGCGCAGGCCGGACTGCCACAGCGGCGAGATGCCGCTGTTGCCGATCTTGACGACCACGTTCTGCACGCCCAGCACCACGCACATCGTCACCATCATGACCACCGCAAGGCGGTCGAGCTCGGTCTTCTGCACCACCATGGTCTGTCGCCTCAATCCACGACCCGGATCGGGCCGACATCCGGGGCGAACTGGATGCGCGCCCGCATCAGACGCGTCACCTCGATGCTGCCATCGGCCGCGACGCGCAGACCATGATCGATCCGGTGGCGCTGCAATTGCGGCAACCACGCGTCACCTGCGATGAAGGCCGGCTTGCTCGCAGCATCCGACAGGGTGCCCGCATTCGCACGTGGCGTGACCAGCACGGTCAGCGCTTGCGTGCCGGTGGTGGGCCAGCCGCTGCGCGGATCCAGCAGGTGGGCGTAGCGCACGCCGTCCAGAATGAAGAAGCGCTGGTAGTCGCCCGAGGTCCCGGTCGCCTCGCCATCGTAGAGCGGCAGCGTGCCCAGCGTGCGCGGCTCGCGCGGATGGCGCAGGCCGAGCCGCCACGGCGTATTGCCCTTGGCGCCCAGCGCGATGACGTTGCCGCCGATGTTCACGAGCGCGTTGTGGATGCCGCGCTCGCGCAGGATGCTGGCTGCGCGGTCGAGCGCATAGCCCTTGGCATAGCCGCCCAGATCGAGCTGCACTGCGGGGTTGCGGCTGGAGATGCGCCGCCCCTCCACCACGACATCCGCGATGCGCGGATGCAGCGCGATGAGCGCCTTCAACGCGGCCGGGTCCGGGAGCTTCTCCTCGAACTCTTCGGCATGGAACCCCCATAGCGCGATCAGCTTGCCGATCGCCGGGTCGAACAGCCCGTCGCCCGTCGCCGAAAACTGCTGCGCGTCGCGGATCAAGGCGGCGAGTTCGTCCGAAACTTCCAGCGACTCGCCGCGCGCGAGCGCCTCGTTGAGCGCGGTCAGCTCGGAGGGCTTCCACGCGTGGTAGGCGTGGTGCAGACGGTCGAACTCGCGCGCCACCGCGGCCATCGCCGCCTCGGCCTCATCGCGCGAGTTGCCATACACCGACATCTGCACATGCGTGCCCAGCACGAAGGCTTCGCTCTGGAACACCTGCTCGCGCGCGCAAGCGGTGACGGTCAGCGTCGATCCGAGCACAAGCAGCGCCGCGAGCAGGCGGCGCAGGAAAAGAGGCACAGCCGTCATGAACAGGCGTGTTCCAGCTTGTCGACGAACAGCGCCGCCACCGAAAAGCCCGTCTGCGCGCCGATCTCGACGAAACAGGTGGGGCTGGTGACATTCACCTCGGTGAGGTGACCGCCGATCACGTCGAGGCCCACCACCATCAAGCCACGCGCCCACAGCACCGGCGCGAGCGTCTCGGCGATCTCACGCTCACGCGCGGTGAGCGGCATCGCCACCCCGCGCCCGCCAGCAGCGAGATTGCCGCGCGTCTCGCCGGCCATGGGGATGCGCGCGAGGGCGAAGGGCACGACCTCGCCGCCGATGATGAGTACGCGCTTGTCGCCCTCGACGATCTCGGGCAGGTAGCGTTGCGCCATGATGGTGCGGGTGCCGTGCGAGGTGAGCGTCTCGATGATCACGTTGCGGTTGGGGTCGTCCGCACGCACGCGGAAGATCTGGCTGCCGCCCATGCCGTCGAGCGGTTTCAGCACCACATCGCGCAATTCGTCGATGAAGGCCTGGATGCCTGCAGGATCGCGCGCGATGAGCGTCGTCGCAGTGAACCGCGCGAACTCGGTGATCGCCACCTTCTCGGAATGATCGCGGATCGAACGCGGATGGTTGAACACCCGCGCCCCTCCCGCCGCCGCGCGCTCCAGCAGCCAGGTGGCCGCCACATATTCGAAGTCGAAGGGCGGGTCCTGACGCATCACCACCGCATCGAAGGCGGCGAGCGGCGTCTCGGCCACCTCGCCCACCTGGTACCAGTCGTGATCGTCCATGGACACGGCGAGCGCGGTCGCGCGTGCCGACACCACACCGTCACGCCACGCCAGCGCCTCGCGCCGGATCGCGAACACCGCGTGGCCACGCCGAGTGGCCTCGCGCATCATCGCGATGCTCGAATCCTTGTAGGGCTTGAGCATCTCCAGCGGGTCGAGGATGAACGCGATCTTCAGCTGACGGGAGGACATTGGTAAAAAAGCTCTGCAGGGACGTGGGTCGGGACGGCGATCAGGCCAGCGCGTCGGCCTCGGCTTCTACCGGGGCGGTTTCCTCGATCTCGACCGAAGCGGCGAGGAGCGCGAGGCGCGCCACCACGCCATAGGCGTAGAAGCGGTTGGGCGGCGCATCCGGCCCCTGCTGCGAATCGGGTAGCGTGCAGCAGGTCTCGAATGCCAGTGGCTCGAAGTGCATGCCTGGCGCGTTGAGATTCTCGTCGCGACCACGCTCGGTGTGCACGCGGTAGAAGCCGCCCACCACATAGTGGTCCATCATGTAGATCACCGGCTCGGCCACGGCCGAACCCAGCGTCTCGAAGGTGTGCACGCCTTCCTGGATGATCACCTCATGCACCTGCAGTCCTTCCTTCACCACCGCCATCTTGTTGCGCTGGCGACGATTGAGGCCCACCACCTCGGAGGCGTCGCGCACCGTCATCACGCCCATGCCGTAGGTGCCCGCATCCGCCTTCACGACCACGAACGGCGTCTCGTCGACGCCATATTCCTTGTACTTGGCGCGGATGCGCGTGAGCAGCATGTCGACCTGCGAGGCCAGGCACTCTTCGCCGGTGCGCTCCTGGAAGTTGATCTGGCCGCACACCCCGAACTCGGGGTTGATGCGCCAGGGGTCGATGCCGATCACGTCGGCGAACTCGCGCGCCACCCGGTCGTAGGCCTCAGCATGGCGCGACTTGCGCCGCACATGCCAGCCCGCGTGCAGCGGCGGAATCAGCCACTGGTCCTCAAGCCCGCGCAACACCTCGGGAATGCCGGCGGAGAGGTCGTTGTTGAGCAGCACCGCGCACGGGTCGAAGCCATCCAGCCCGATCCGCCCTTTCGCGCGCCGCAATGGCTCCAGCGTCAGCGACGCGCCGTTGGGGAGTTCCAGCGTGGTCGGCGCGGTGATGTCCGGCAAGAGGCTGCCGATGCGCACATTGAGCCCGGTGAGCCGCAGGATGGACACCAGCTTCGCGACGTTCTGCAGATAGAACTGGTTGCGCGTGTGGTTCTCGGGAATCAGCAGCAGCTGGCGCGCATCGGGGCAGATACGTTCGATCGCCGCCTGCGCCGCCTGCACGCACAGCGGCATGAAGGCTTCGTTGAGGTTGTTGAAGCCGCCCGGAAACAGGTTGAGATCCACCGGCGCAAGCTTGAAACCCGAGTTGCGCAGGTCGGTCGAGCCGTAGAACGGCGGCATGTGATCCTGCCACTGCGCACGCATCCATTGCTCGATCTCGGTGGCCGAATCGAGGAAGCGCTTCTCCAGTTCCAGCAGGGGGCCGGTGAGGGCCGTCGTGAGGTGAGGGACCATGTGTGCTGTTCTCAATGTACCGTGGCGGACGTCGCCAGGCTGGATTGTTTGCCGGTCATGTTACACCAGACCGCAGCACGGTGAAGCGTTGCGCCGCACCGTGACGGTGCCCCTGCCGAATCACGGTCCTGGACATCCCCAAGCGCCCTGCAAGGATGGCCGATCAGCGATGGTGCTCATCCGCCTCTTCCCAGCCGGTGATCATCGCCTTGATATGGGCGAACACGGTATGGCCGGTCGTCGTCAGATAGACGTGAATGAAGAAGAACGCAGTGATCATGAACGCGCCGACGGTATGGGCGATCGCAACCCCTTCGAGGCTGAGATACTGGTCGATGCCGAGGCTGCCCCAGTTGCCGTAGAAGAGATAGAGCAGCCCCGACCCCCAGATCAACGGCGAGATGAACGCAAGCAGTGCGAGGTAGGCAAGGCGCTGCAACGGGTTGTGCTTCTGCACCACCGTCTTGCGGAACGGGTGTGGCGAGTTGGTGAAGATACCGATGGTGTAGTAATGCACCATGGCCATCACGTTCTTCAGCGACGGCAGGTACTGACGCCACTCGCCGGTGGTGAATTGCCAGAAGATCGTGAACGCCCACAACACGAGCAGCGTCCATGCGGCCAGGGTATGCACCTCTACGGCCTGTCGGAACCCGAGCAGGTCGTAGCTGCCATGCACCTCGAAGCCGGTGATCATCATGACGATGATGAGCAGGGCCTGGGACCAGTGCCAGAAGCGCTCGTAGCGCTTGTAGATGTAGATGCGTGCGGCGCTGCTCATTGTGCGTTCTCCTTGCGGCGGGTGAGGATGCGGATGAGGCCGTGCAACACGCCCGCACCGATGGAACCGGCGATGGCGAGACCGCCGAAGAGATCGACCCAGTTGTTGTGATCGCGCCCCGGGATATAGACCCCCTCTATGGACGCCAACCTGCCGTCTGCCGCGCGGGTATGGCATTCCGCGCAAGGTACGGCATCCTCCTTGGGCGCCACCATGTGGGTGATGAACCAGTTCATGCGCGTCTCGATGAAGTCGTACTTGCCGCTGTAGGGCAGCCCGGCGTACTCCATGCCGGCCTTGATCGCCTTGTCGTAGTCGTAGTGCTTCCAGAACGCGGTGTCGTCGTCGCCGAACACGTGATTGACCACCAGGGTGTTGTTCACCGGGTCATAGGCCTGCTTGCCGTGCATGACCTTGAACGGCCAGATGCGGGCATTCGGATCGCTGGCGCTGCCCTCGATGCGGTTGAGCTCGAGAACGCCGTCGTCACCGATGTACCGATCCAGCTTGTCAACGATGGAGACCTGCTCGACGGTGCCGTTGTACCACTTGTACTCGGGACGTACGTTCTCGCCGTACTTGAAGTCGCCCTTGGCGGCGGAGTACGCGAGATGACCGTGATCATCCTTGATGAACAGCGGCTTGCCCTCGGGATCCATCCTGCCGGCGGTGGACCAATCCCACAGCATCTTGGTGGCAACCCCACCGCGCGCGAACTCGGGGATATGGCAGGTCTGGCACGCCACCTTGCCGGCGTGATGGTTGAGCCTGGCTTCCTTGTGAGGCGCGACATCGTGGCAGGATTCGCAGGTCGCCCGGTTATGATCATCGTCGGGCAGATCGAAGCCGTGCGTGTCCTTGGGGTTGACCGCATAGCGGCTGCCCGAGGGTTGGTGCGCGTTGAAGGTGTGGCAATCCGAACAGACCATGTTGGCTCCATCCTTGGCCATGTGCACATCGAGCTCGCGCGGCGGACTCTTCAGCGAGGAGTCGAGGTCGCCGTGCTTGACCGCATCGCCTCCACCACCGCTGAAGTGACAGCTGCCGCAGTTGGCGCGACCCGACTGGCCGACATGCTGGGCGATGGTCGTGAGATCGGGAGCCTTGAACGACTTCTTTCCAGGTGGCCCCTCCAGCGGCTCCGCCTCACGATCTGCATAGAGCGGATGCCCGGCATCGGTCGAGAACTTCCTGTAGGTGCCGGTGGTGTCATGGCACGCGAGGCAGTCGATGTTCTCCTCCGCGCTGAAGTCGAAGCTCTTGTCCGTCCAACCGTAGCCCGCATGGCAGCTGGTGCAGCGGCGCTCGTTCGAAAGCGGCGAACCGCAGAAGTTGTTGGCCGCCCATTTCTTGCCGAGCGTCTTGCCGGTGGTCGTGCTGGTCGCCTCCCAGGTCCAGTGGATGCTGTTCATGACCTGGTGCCCTGCGGTGTTGTGACAGGACAGGCAAGCCCTGGTGACTTCCGGACCGCTCATGAACGGCCCCTTCAGGGCTTCGAGCTTGCTGTGGTCGGTGGTGGGCGTGCTGCTTCGGTAGGTGTTGCTGGCAGCGCTGTGTGCGGGTGTCGCGGGTTTGTCCACGGCGCCTGCCGTGGCAACGAGGGCGAGCAGACTCCACGCAAGGAGCCTGCGAACAAGCGGAATCATCCTGTCTCCAGTCATCGGATTCCGGAACGAGCGACCCCCTCAAGTCACGCTCCGGACGCCAAGCCCCCAGTTACAGAATCATTCTAATATAAGAATATATTGACACTGATATAAATTTCTTCGCGCCAATCGAACATCCGGATCCGACAACCCTGCGTGGATATTCAGTGCTTGCGCAGCGCCGTTCTGGCGTCCTCCGGCTCAGCGCCTGTGAATCAATCTGCTGCGCGAGCCGATTGCTGCGTTGCTCACTCGCTCACGCCTCGCCAATCCATCCGATATGTCTCGTCGTTCGCTCGCTCGCGCCTTGCACTCGGCTCTGTTCGCGACGATTTCTTCACAAGCTCTCAGGCCTGCTGCGCCTTTGCCGCGTTACCGAGGATCAGCGCACGGCCCGCGAACAAGCCGCCGGCCAACTCGAGATCGAAACGCTCCGCGTCACGCCGTCGGACTTCGGCGAGGACGGCGTCGGCCTCGTCCGCGCTGGCACCGGTCGCCAGGATGGCCTCGCGGCCGAGTTGCATGGCGGACTCGAAGGTCTCGCGCACCAGGAAATCCGCCCCCTTGGCCGTCAGCTCGATCGCATGCTCGCGATCGAAGGCGCGTACCAGCACCCGCGCCTGGGGACATTCCGCCTTAGCGATCTCGACGATGCGCGTCGCCGCAGCCCTGTCGTCGATGCACACGAGGATCGCGCAGGCCGAATGCGCCCCTGCCGCATGCAGGACGTCGGCGCGTCCGCCGTCACCGTAGTAGACCTTGAACCCGTAGGCCTGCGCGTCGCGGATGACCTGCGTGTCGTGATCGATGATGGTGAGCGAGGCACCGCGCGCGATCACCCCCTGGCTGGCGATCTGGCCGACACGGCCGAAGCCGATGACCAACACGCTGGCGGTGCGTTCGTGGACGGCCTCGACCCCTTCCAGGGATGCGCTGCCGGGCTTGACGAAACGCGCGTGAACCAGCACCGCCAGTGGTGTCAGGGCCATCGACAGCACGACGATCGCGGTCATGTTGGCATTCACGACCGGGTCGATGACGCGCGCGCCGAGCGCAGCCGCGAACAGCACGAAGGCGAACTCGCCGCCCTGCGCCATCAGCACCGCACGGTCCAGCGCCTCGGCGTGGCTACTGTGGGCGAGCCGCGCCACGACGTAGATGCACAGCGCCTTGACGCACATCATCGCCACCACCCCGGAGACGATCAACGGCCAGTTGCCGGCGACCGCGCCGAGGTCGAGCGACATGCCGACACCGAGAAAGAAGAGGCCCAGCAGCAGCCCGCGGAACGGCTCGATATCGGCCTCGAGCTGATGGCGGAAGGTGGACTCCGACAGCAACACCCCTGCCAGGAAGGCGCCCATCGCCATCGACAGACCACCCAGCTGCATCAGCAGCGCCGAGCCGAGCACCACCAGCAGCGCCGCCGCCGTCATCACTTCGCGCGCTTTCGCGTTCGCCAGAACGCGGAACAGGGGGTTCAGCAGCCAGACGCCGGCGGCGACCAGCGCTGCCAGCGCTGCAAGCCCCAGCACGACCGCCTCCCAACGCGACGCGGTGGCCAGCTCCGCGCCACCTGCAGACAGCTCCTGCGGAGCCATGAAGGCCACCAGGGCCAGCAGGGGCACGATGAGAAGATCCTCGAACAGCAGGATGGACACCATCCGCTGCCCGCGCGGCGCCGCCAGATCGCCGCGCTCGCCGAGAATCTGCATCACCACCGCAGTGGAGGTCAGCACGAAACCCATCGCGCTCACGAAGGAGACCGCCCAGGAGAAACCGAACGCCACCCCCACCAGCGTGAGCAGGAAACCGCACACCACCGCCTGCAGACTCCCCAGCCCGAAGATCTGGCGGCGCAGGCTCCACAGGTGGGACGGCCGCATCTCCAGCCCGATCACGAACAGGAACATCACCACACCGAGCTCTGCCGTGTGCAGGATCGCCTGCGGATCGGTGAACAGCGCCAACCCGAAAGGCCCTATCGCAAGACCCGCCGCGAGGTAGCCGAGCACCGCACCGAGTCCGATGCGCTTGAAGAGCGGCACCGCCACCACCGCCGCACCGAGCAGGGTCACGACCCGCAGCAGATCGCCCGCGCCACCTTCGACAGCCATATCGTACGCTCCCGTCGCCCGCGCGCTCAGCGGCGCAGCCACCACCACAGCGCCCAGGCCGCCGCGGTGGGCACGCCGTACAGCACGATGTGGATGGGCAGCTCCTGCGCGAAGGTATAGCCGTGCGACAGGCCGATGCGCAGATTCCACGCCGCCGCAACGAACCACAGGCCGCTGAACGCCACGGCCGCCAGGGTGCGCTGCGGCGCGGGCGCGAGGCGCAGGACCAGGAAGGCCAGCACCAGGCCGGCAACAACGATGACGAGGGTACGCATGCCGGCCGCTCCAGGCTGTAGGGTGAGGGAGCTACATGCGCGCAGACAGGCCTTGATCCCCGAATCGGGGCGCGCCTTGTAGAGGCCCCGATTCTAGCGACGAAGCCGGAACACGCCGGGCGGCCTTCGATAAATCTCGTCAAATCTGCGCGCAAGCGGGTCCGGCAGCGGAATCGGCACGCGCCAGGATTCACTCCGCGTCGGCAGGCGCGGGCATGAAACGGCGGAAATCCTCGCTCACCGGCGCGTTCTCGAGGCTGCGCTGGGTGAAGAGGTGGCGGCCGTCGCAGACGAAGCCGAGCTCGTCCCATGGCAGGCCGTTCAGAGCGTCGCGAAACCCTGCGGGGCGGACGTCCTCGCGCAGCGGAAACACTGCCAGCACCGCGCCGTCGTAGTGCCTGCAGGGGTGCGTGAAGAAGGGCCTGGCGGCGCGCGTCTTGCCGTTCACATACACGCGCGGGCGGTCCGACTGGTAGTAGCCACGGCCCCATTGCCACCAGTTGCTCTCGTCGAAGGGGCGGATACGGCGTGCGATCAGGCGGTCGTGATGGGGCAGCAGCGCCGGCGGTGGCGGCAGCCCGGGTTCGCACCAGATCATGCGCCGCGTCTGGCCGCTGCTCGCGGTGGAGGAGCAGACGAAGTCGCGGTTGCCATGCACCGCGTCGGCGTAGATCTCGTCCAGCCCGGACACCGCGCCCACCTTGACGAAGGCCACGTCCGACAGGCGCAGCGGATAGTCGCCGCGGGTGAACATCAGGTGCCCGGCAAGCTCCACCAACTGGCGGGTTTCCCAACGCGGGTTCGCGAGCACCTCGTCGGCGCGGTCGGCCACGCCGATCTCGGCGTAGCGCAGGCTGCGAGCGCGACAGCCCTTCTCGAAGCGCCAGATCAGGCAGTTCGGCATTGCGCCCTCGAACACTCGCGCGTCGCCGAGCTCGATCGCATCGGTGATGCTGCCCTGCTCCATCATCAGCCGGTTGAGTGCGACTGCCGAGGTGGCCTTGAGGAAGTCGCGCGGCGTGATGAAGATCAGCTCCCCGCCCGGCGCAAGGTGGCGCAGACACTTCTCGATGAAGAAGAGGTAGAGGTTGGAGCGCGCATCGAAGCGCTCCAGCGGCAACAGCCCACGCGTGGACGGCGGGATGTCCTGGAAGCGCACGTAGGGCGGATTGCCGATGATGGTGTCGAAGCGTTCGCGCTCGGAGTAGGCGAAGAAGTCCATGTTCAGCACACCCGGCCGGCAGTGCGCCGCATCGAGCTCGATACCGACCGCGTCCGGCAGATGGGCGAGGAAGGCACCGTCACCGCAGGAGGGCTCGAGCACACGCCCATGATTGCGCCGCAGCGCGAGCATCGCGCGCACCACCGGCTCGGGGGTGAACACCTGGCCGAGCGAGGCGACATCGAGAAAGCGGAAGTTCAACTGATCCTGCAACTTGGCACTCCGGGTTGGCAATCCGCCAGGGCGGGAGCGGAAGTTTAATCCAGACCACGAGCGGTTTTGCCGCGAGACGTAACAATCCGCGCGGTTGCGCCGCGACCGGCGTGCGGGATAATCGGCATCCAACGCCTGACCGGGAGAATGAACGATGAACCTCTTCGACAACCTCGCCAGCCAGCTCGAACGCAACCGCGTCACCCGCCGACAGGCCCTGTGGCTGCTGGGCGCGGGTGGGGCCGGCGTACTCACCGGATGCGCGGTCTCGCCAGTGAGCGGCGAACGCATCCTGGTCGGCATGTCCGAGGCGCAGGAGCGCAGCATCGACGCCGAGGTTTCACCGCACCAGTTCTCGCGCGACCTCGGCCCGATTCAGGACGTAGCCGCCAACCGCTACGTCGCGTCGGTCGGCCAGGCCCTGCACATGCGCAGCCACCGCCCGACCATGCCCTACTCCTACCGGGTGCTGAACGCCAACTACGTCAACGCCTACACCTTCCCTGGCGGCGCAATGGGCGTCACCCGCGGCATCATGACCGAGCTCCAGAACGAGGCCGAGCTCGCCGCCTTGCTCGGCCACGAGATCGCCCATGTGAACGCCCGCCATGCCGCCCAGCGCCAGGGCCAGACCCTGGTCGCGCAAGCTGCGCTGGTGGGTCTCAACATCGCCGCATCGGATGCAAGCTGGGGCGGACTGGCCGCCGTCGGCGGTCAGATCGGCGCAAGCGCGTTGCTGTCGGGATACTCGCGAGACAACGAACGTGAGGCCGACGCGCTCGGGCAGGACTACATGGTGCGCGCCGGCTACCCGGCGAGCGGCATGACCGCACTGCACCAGATCCTGGTCGACGAACAACGCAGCGCCCCGAGCCTGCTCGAAACCATGTTCTCGTCCCACCCGATGAGCGCGGAGCGGCGCGACACCGCCCGGCGTCTCGCGGAATCGCGCCATGCGGCGAGCCTCTCGGCGAACCCGGGGCGCGAGCGCTTCATGGACCACACCGCAGGGCTGCGCCGCATCAAGCCCACCATCGATGCCTGCAAGGCGGGCGAGACGGCGATGGCGAAGAAGGACCTCGGCAACGCCTCCGGCCGTTTCCGCGAGGCGCTCCGCCTCAGCCCGCAGGACTACGCCGCCAACATCCGCATGGCCCAGTGCCTGCAGGCACAAGGCCAGGAGCGCGAGGCGCTGCGCTATGCCGAGGCGGCCCGCACGATCTACCCCGAGGAAGCCCAGGCCCACAAGCTCGGCGGCGTGCTGGCACTGAGCCTGCGCGACCCCGGCGCGGCCTATGCGGCGTTCGACCGCTTTGACCGTGCCCTGCCGGGCGACCCGGGCGTGGTGTTCCTGAAGGGCGTGGCGGCCGAGGGCATGGGCGACCGGCAGCGCGCTGCGCAGCACTACGCCGGCTACCTGCGCACCACGCAGCAGGGTGACGCCGCGCAGTTCGCCCAGACCCGCCTCAAGAGCTGGGGGATGTTGCGTTAACCGGGCGTTGCGTCGGCATTACGCGCCACGAGAACTTTGCCGCGCATCGACAATCCGAACCGCATGGCGACGACCTCCATGCCGGATTTCATGCCCGACTCCATGCTCGACTCCGCGCCCGAACCCCCACCTCGGCGGTTGGCAATGCTGCTTGCGGCAGCCATGCTTGCGCTCGTTCTCAGCGGTTGCGGTGTGCGACTCGCCTACAACAACCTCGACAGACTCATCCCCTGGTACCTGTCCGACTACGTGACGCTGGAGGACGAACAGCGGGCGCGGCTGGACGAGGCACTCGCAACCCACCTGCCGTGGCACTGCAGCACCCAGCTACCGTTGTACATCGACTGGCTGGAGCGCGCACATGCGCTCACCGCACGCCCCGGCGCCGGGGCCGGCGCCCTGCAGGCCCTCGCCGACGAGGCCGAAGCGCATGTGCGCGGGCTGGCTGCGACGCTCGCACCGGATCTCGCCGAACTCCTCGCGAGCCTCGACGAGCATCAGGTCAGGACCCTGCTCGACGCCTTCGCCGAAAAGATCGCGGACGATCGCAAGACCTACCTCGGGCCCACACCGGAGCGGCGCGTCAAGGAGCGTATCGCCCGCATGGAGAAGCGCCTGGTGAAGTGGCTGGGCCCGCTCGACAAGGAACAGAAGGCGGCACTCGCGCGCTGGTCCGATGCGCTTGAACCGGTGACGGAGGGGTGGCTCGCTCAACGCGAAGCGTGGCGCCAGCGCCTGGGCGAGGCTTTGCGCACGCGGGCCTCGGGTGACAGCTTCGTGCAGGCCGTGACCCTGCTGCTCACCGAACCCGACCGCCACTGGCCAGCGGAGCATCGCCTCAAGCTCGAGCACAACCGTGCGCGCACCTTCCAGATGCTCGCCGAGGTACACGCACAGGCCACCTCGCGCCAGCTCGCACATCTCGGCGAGGAGATCGCGTCATTGTCCGGACAGTTCACCGCCGTTACCTGCAGCGCCCCCGGCCCCACGCTGGCCGCAACCGACCGGACAGCGGATGCCGCTGTGAGTCAATAGCCAAGATATATCGCTTTGATTCGGTCAATTGATTTTTGGCAATGCAGCAAATGCTCTAACATTCGTTCTGCGTTTCAACCAACCCATAGGACGAATATCAATGAGCTCCCTGATCAACACCAAGATCAAGCCCTTCAAGGCCACCGCGTTCCACAACGGCAAGTTCGTTCCGGTTAGCGACGAAAACCTGATCGGCAAGTGGTCGGTGGTGTTCTTCTACCCGGCCGACTTCACCTTCGTGTGCCCCACCGAACTGGGCGACCTGGCTGATCTGTACCCCGAGTTCCAGAAGCTGGGCGTCGAGTGCTACTCGGTGTCCACCGACACCCACTTCACCCACAAGGCCTGGCACGACGCGTCGGACACGATCAAGAAGATCAACTACCCGATGATCGGCGACCCGACCGGCACCATCACCCGCAACTTCGACGTGATGATCGAGGAAGAGGGCCTGGCACTGCGCGGCACCTTCGTGATCAACCCGGAAGGCGAGATCAAGGTTGCCGAGATCCACGACCTGGGCATCGGCCGCGACGCCAAGGAGCTGCTGCGCAAGGTGCAGGCAGCCCAGTACGTCGCCTCGCACCCGGGCGAAGTCTGCCCCGCCAAGTGGACCCCGGGCGAAGCCACCCTCGCCCCGTCGCTGGACCTGGTCGGCAAGATCTGACCACCTCCACACGGCCGCAGCACGCGCTGCGGCCGCTGCTCCCGCGCCTTGCGCGCGGGGTGCAGTGGCGAGGCGGTCCATACTCACCGGCGTCCTCGCCCCGGCCCCCTCGCCACTGCACCCGACCCCGCTGGCTCCGATGTGTTCATCGAACCCGTTGCAGCCCCCAGAACAACATCCGCAGAACAACACACCTTCGCCGATTTCAGGAGTTCCGCCATGCTCGACAACAACCTCAAGACTCAGCTCAAGAGCCTTCTCGAACGCATCGACCAGCCGCTCGAACTCGTCGCCGCACTGGACGATTCGCCCAAGTCGCAGGAGATGCGCGCACTCCTCGATGACGTGGTCACGGCCGGTGCGGGCAAGGTGAGCGTCGTCGAGCGTGTCGATGCGGACGTGCGCGTGCCCTCGTTCTCGGTGAGCCGCAAGGGTGCGACCATGGGCATCCGCTTCGCCGGGCTGCCGATGGGGCACGAGTTCACCTCGCTGGTGCTGGCACTGCTGCAGGCCGGCGGTTACCCGCCCAAGGTGTCGGCCGAGGACATCGACCGCATCCGTGGCCTGGAAGGGAGCTTCGAGTTCGAGACCTACATCTCGCTCTCCTGCCACAACTGCCCGGACGTGGTGCAGGCGCTGAACCTGATGGCGGTGCTCAACCCCAACATCCGCCACACCATGATCGACGGCGCGGTGTTCCAGGCGGAAGTCGAGGCGAAGAACATCATGGCGGTGCCCACGGTGCTGCTCAACGGCGAAGCCTTCGGGTCGGGCCGCATGGAGCTCGCCGAGATCATCGCCAAGGTCGACACCGGCGCCGCCGCGCGCGACGCGAAGAAGCTCAGCGCCAAGGATGCGTTCGACGTGCTCATCGTCGGCGGTGGTCCGGCCGGCGCCGCGGCGGCGATCTACGCTGCACGCAAGGGCATCAGCACCGGCATCGTCGCCGAACGCTTCGGCGGCCAGGTGATGGACACGATGGCGATCGAGAACTTCATCTCGGTGAAGGAAACCGACGGGCCGAAGCTCGTCGCCGGCCTGGAGGCCCATGTGCGCACCTACGATGTGGACATCATGAACCTGCAACGTGCCGAGGCACTGGTGCCGGCCACCGAGCCGGGCGGGCTTGCCGAGGTGCATCTCGCCAACGGCGCGGTGCTGAAGAGCAAGACGGTGATCCTCGCCACCGGCGCACGCTGGCGCGAGCTGAACGTGCCGGGCGAGCGAGAGTACCGCGGTCGTGGCGTGGCCTACTGCCCGCACTGCGACGGCCCGCTCTTCAAGGGCAAGCACGTGGCGGTGGTGGGTGGCGGGAACTCGGGCGTTGAAGCGGCGATCGACCTCGCCGGCATCGTCGGCAAGGTGACCCTGCTCGAGTTCGACAGCAAGCTGCGCGCCGACGCGGTGTTGCAGGCCAAGCTGAAGAGCCTGCCCAACGTGACCATCGTCACCAGCGCCCAGACCACCGAGATCACCGGCGACGGACAGCGCGTGAATGGCCTGAAGTACACCGACCGCAACAACGGCGAGAGCGTCACGGTGGGCCTGGAGGGCGTGTTCATCCAGATCGGTCTGCTGCCCAACACCGACTGGCTGAAGGGTACGCTGGAGTTGACCCGTTTCGGCGAGATCGTGGTCGATGCGCGCTGCCACACCTCGGCTCACGGCATCTTCGCCGCGGGCGACGCGACCACCGTACCTTACAAGCAGATCGTCATCGCCATGGGCGAAGGCTCCAAGGCAGCGCTCTCGGCCTTCGACCACCTCATCCGCACCAGCGTCGAGCCGGCCCCGGCAACCGCCTGAAGCCGGTTCGCGCGTGAATCGTCAGGCCGGCGCGGACAGCTCCAGCCCGGCCATGCGGCGCACCGGCGTCGCCGTGCGCTGGCGCAGCCGCATCAGGCGACGCGACAGCGTGCTGCCCAGGCGATCCGCCGCGCGGTCGATCGCGACCTTGATGTCGGCCTGTGTGTCGTCGATGACGATCTCGGTCATCCCCTCGATCGCGACCTGCACGCGGCAGCGCTTGTCGTTGCCGCCACGCGGTCCGTTCTCGTCCGACAGCCTCACCCGCGCACGCCCGTTGCGCATGTGCGCCGGCGCCAACGCGTAGCCGAAGCGACGCTCCACGTGCTCGCGCACGTCACTGGTCAGCTCCACGCCGTTCGTCTGCAGTTCGATTCGCATCGTCGTCTCCATCTGTTGTTAGCGACGGATTCAGTCTAATCCCGCTTCCATACCCGAAAAAATCGAATGATTGAATTCGCCGGATCGAGAAATTCGATCCGACGCCCAACATCCTTGCGCAGCGCGGGATGGTGCGACCGACCTCGCACGCGAGGCTCTGCTCGACGCAACAATCGCTAAACTCCGAGGTCTACCGCCGCTTGTCAGCGCGCCCATTCATGCACACCCCCACGCCCATAGCCCTCCAAACCGACATCGTCCTCGCCGGCCCGATCCTGCGGCGGCTGACGCCCGAGCGCGTCGTGCTGTGGCTCGCGACGCGCATTGCCGCGCGTGCGCGCCTGGCCCTGCACCGCGCTGACGGCACGACCAGCACGCACTTGCTCGAACCCGGCACGCCCGTCTGCCGGCTGCTCTCGGCGGGCGCGGGGTTGCACTACCTGCTGATCGACCTGCCGCTGGCGTCACCGCTCGAACCGGACCGGTGGACGGGCTACGAACTCGCCCTGCAGGCGCTCGACACCGCTGACGAGACCCGTTGGCTCGGCTGGCGCGAGTGGGCGCCGGATCTCGCCTACCCCGGGCGTGCAACGCCGGGATTCATCGTCTGCAGCCGGGTGCGCGCCTTGCTGCACGGCTCCTGCCGCAAACCGCATCATCGCTCGCATGACGCGCTGGTCGCGGCCGACGCGCTGCTCGCGCGCTGCCTGCATGAGCCGGAAACGGCCCCGCCAGGCCCGGCGTCGGCCGACCAGGGCGCACCCGACACGCCGGCCGAACGCCCCGCCTGGCCTGCTGCGCTGGTGCTCTCGGGCGACCAGATCTACGCCGACGACGTCGCCGGCCCGATGCTGCGCGCGATCCATGCGCTGATCGACCAGCTCGACCTGCCCACCGAAGCGCTCGCCGGCGCTGCGGAGGCCGGGCTCGCGGACACGGCAGCACTGCTCGCCCACCCGGCCACCTACTACCGGCGCGAAACACTGCTGCCGAGCCTGAAGCACAACCGCGCGCTGATCGAGATCCTGTTCGGTGGCGTGGAGAAGCCGGTGTTCACCGCCGACGCCGCCCACAACCACCTGATCAGCCTGGGCGAGATGCTGGCGATGTACCTCCTGGTATGGTCGCCCGTACCCTGGCAGGGGCTTGCGGTGACGATGCCGGAAGGCCTCGCGCCGCGGGATCGGGCGCGCTATGCCGAGGAAGCGCGGGCGCTGGAGGATTTCGTCGCCGGGCTGCCGGCGGTGCGTCGCCTCCTCGCGCACCTGCCGGTGGCGATGATCTTCGACGACCACGACATCACCGACGACTGGAACCTCAACCGCGCTTGGGAGGAGACCGCCTACGGCCACCCGTTCTCGAGCCGCGTCATCGGCAACGCTCTCCTCGCCTACCTGATCAACCAGGCCTGGGGCAACCGGCCGGAGGCCTTCGACGACGCCTTGCTGGACGACATCGCAACAAGCCTCGCAGCACCCGGCGGCACAGCGCACGACGACTGCATCCAGGCGCTGCTGCGCTTCGAGCGCTGGCATTACGAATGGCCCACCTCGCCACCGCTGGTGGTGCTCGACACGCGCACGCGCCGCTGGCGCTCGGAGGGGTCGGCGGAACGCCCGTCGGGCCTCCTCGACTGGGAGGCGATCACCGATCTGCAGCAGACCTTGCGCGGCCAGCCGGCGGTGCTGCTGGTCTCACCCGCGCCCATTTTCGGGGTGAAGCTGATCGAGGCCATCCAGCGGGTGTTCACCTGGTTCGGCAAGCCGCTGATGGTGGACGCGGAAAACTGGATGGCCCACCCGGGTGCGGCGCATGCCATCCTCAACGTGTTCCGACATCCCAGGACACCCGGACACTTCGTGGTGCTGTCGGGCGACGTGCATTACTCGTTCGTCTACGACATCGAGTTGCGCGGGCGGGAACACGGGCCGGACATCTGGCAGATCTGCGCAAGCGGTCTCAGGAACACCTTCCCGAACCGGCTGCTGGCGGCACTCGACCATGCCAACCGCTGGCTGTATTCGCCGCGCTCGCCGCTCAACTGGTTCACCCGTCGTCGTCAAATGCGTGTGATCCCGCGCAAGCCGGAAGGCACGCCGCACGGCCGGCGGTTGCTCAACGCCGCCTCGATCGGCCTCGTCGAACTCGACGAACAGGGCACGCCGTGGCGCATCCGCAGCCTGCTCGGCGACGGCCGCTGGGTGAACTACGCGCGCCGCGACGCCGAGTCGCACTGGGACTGACGCGGCGATACGCGCACGTGGCAGCGTGGCTTCAGCGGCGGACCGCCTCGAACTCGAAGCTCATGTGCACCTCGTCGCCGACGAGATCCCCCTTTAGCGCGTAGGTCATGCCCCACTCGGAGCGCTTCAGGGTCGTCGTCGCGGAAATCCCGAGCGTGTGCAGGCCATGGCCGAAGGGATAGGCGGCTGCCTTGTTGATGCGCACATCCAGCGTCACCGGACGGGTCTGGCCGAGCAGCGTGAGCATGCCGTCGAGCTTGCCGCCGGATTCGCTCTCCGGACGATAGGCGCCGGCCTCGAACACCACCTCGGGGTGGGCACGCACATTCAGGAAGTCGCCCTTGCGCAGGTGGTCGTCGCGCCGCTCGTGGTTGCTGAAGACGCTCGCCGCATCCACCACCACCCGCCCCGACGAGAGCTGGCGCGTGGTCTCGTCATAGACGAATTCGCCGCGTGCCTTCAGGAACATGCCGATCACGTCGGCGTAGCCCACATGCAACGCGCGAAAGCCGATCGAGAAGTGCTCCGGGTCGATCTCGTAACGCGCGGGCTGCGCCCATGCGGCGGACACGCCGAAGGCGGTGATGCACGCCAGCGCCGCGGCCTCGAGGCGCACGCCTCGCCAGCCTGAGCGGAAGGATGAAGCAGTCGGTTCGGGTTCATGCATGATCGCGCTCCTCATCGCCGGGGGTCCGCCGGCCAGTCGAGTTCGGACAAGGACGACATGGAATCGTCCTGCAGCAGGCTGCGCTGCCACAGCCAGTGGATATCGACCGCGAACGACCAAGCAAGTGCCGCGAGCGCGAGCGCCAGCAAGGGCGCGGCGAGCCCCGCACCCACCACCGGCAGCAGGCACACCAGCAGCACCGCCACCTGCAGCACGCACACCGCCTTGCGCCGCAGGCTCTCCGGCAGCGGCGCACGTAGCCACGACCACACCGGCATCGCGGCGACGAAGGCGTAACGCATCGCGCCGATCGCCACGACCCAGGCCCCCGCCTTGCCGAGCGTCATCATGCACAGGCACAGCACGAGGATGAAGAGCGCGTCGAGCTCCATGTCGAAGCGTGCGCCGAACTCGGAGGCCGAACCGGTGCGGCGCGCCACCCAGCCGTCGATGCCGTCCAGGCTCAGCGCCAGCAACGCAACGGCGGCGAACAGCCAGGCGTGGTTCGCGAGCATCTCCGGCACCACCAGCCCGCCGGACACGAAGGCCACCAGCGCGCCGCGCAGCAGCGTCACCCGGTTGGCCGCACCCAGGCCGATGTGCATGCGCTTCCAGCGCAGCGCGAGCGCGGCGGCCAGGGCGCCATACACGAGGACAGCGGCGAACATGAAGCTCACCGACAGGTCGAACGCCATGCGCGCACCGGCCAGCAGCGCAAGCAAGGGCAACAGGCCGATGGCGAGTTCGCGGTGCGCCCGCGGCAACCAGCGCAAAATGCGTGGGGAAAACATCAAGTGCTCGGACTCCGGTAATCTGTACTGGACGCGCGTTGGACAGCGGCTTGTGCGAAACGTCGCACAGCGCCGGAAATCATGCAATCAGTGTAATCCGCAGGGGATGACGATCATGGAACCGATCGTAACAGGCGCCTTCTGGACCGTGGCGCCGGGAGACGGCGAAATCCGTCATGAGGTCCTCGCCGAACCGGGCGAGGGCGAGGTCCGCATCCGCACGCTCTACAGTGCGATCAGCCGTGGTACCGAGAGCCTGGTGTTCCGCGGCGAGGTGCCGGCGAGCGAGTATGCGCGCATGCGCGCGCCCTTCCAGGCGGGAGACTTCCCGTTTCCGGTGAAGTACGGCTACGCCAGCGTCGGCATCGTCGAGGCGGGCGACGCCGAGCTCGTCGGGCGTACCGTGTTCTGCCTCCATCCGCACCAGCAGCACTTCGTGGTGCCGGCCGAGGCGGTGGTGCCGGTGCCCGACCAAACGCCCGCGACACGCGCGGTGCTCGCGGCCAACCTCGAGACCGCGATCAACGCGGTGTGGGATGCCGCCCCCTCGGTGGGCGACCGCATCACGGTAGTGGGCGCGGGCGTGGTCGGCGCGCTGGTCGCATGGCTGTGCGCGCGCCTGCCGGGCACGCGAGTGGAGCTTGTGGACGTGGATCTCGCACGCGCCAGCCTCGCGCTCGAACTCGGCTGCATCTTCCGCGTGCCGGACGCCGCCAGCGCCGACTGCGACCTCGTCATCCACGCCAGCGGCCAGCCCGCCGGGCTGCGCACCGCGCTCAGCCTGGCCGGCCAGGAGGCCACCGTGCTGGAGCTCAGCTGGTACGGCAGCCGCGAGGTCAGCGTGCCGCTCGGCGAAGCCTTTCATGCGCGCCGGCTGACGCTCAAGTCCAGCCAGGTCGGCAACCTGCCGCCCGCGCGCACCACGCGCTGGAACCGCCGACGGCGGCTCGCGCTGGCGCTCAACCTGCTCGCCGAGCCCAGCCTCGACGCGCTCATCAGCGGCGAGAGCGACTTCGCCGACCTGCCCGCCACCCTGCGCCAGTTGAGCCTCACGCCCAATGGCGCGCTGTGCCACCGCATCCGCTACCCCGATCCGGCCGCCACGCTCGTCGATGTCGCGAGCACGGACGAGGACGTCCCCGCCGTTTGCGTCGATGAGACGGCGCTGGTCGCACACACCGAACCCCACGACTGAAAAGGCCCACCATGTACAGCCTCACCGTCCGCGATCATTTCATGATCGCCCACAGCTTCCGCGGCGAAATCTTCGGCCCCGCGCAACGCACCCACGGCGCCACCTATGTCGTCGACGCCCGCTTCCGGCGCGCCGCACTCGACGCGGACGGCCTCGTGGTCGACATCGGGCTCGCGAGCGAACTCCTCAAGAACACGCTGGCGGCACTCAACTACCGCAACCTCGACGACGAGCCTGCCTTTGCGGGCCGGAACACCACCACCGAGTTTCTCGCTCGCGAGATCTTCGACCGCCTCGCCACGGCCATCCGCGCCGGCGCGCTCGGCGAGGGCGGCAGGGGCGTGGAGGCGCTGGAGGTCACGCTGCACGAATCCCACATCGCCTGGGCGAGCTACGAAGGCGCGCTGTGAGGCAAGGCTGCGCGCTGGTCGTGCCCGGCGATCCGGCGCAGTTCACCGGCGGCTATGTCTACGATGCCGCAATCGCGTCCGGCCTCGGTGCGCGCGGCTGGCAGGTGGACGTGCACGGTCTCGCCGGCCGCTTCCCGCTCGCCGACGCCGAGGCCGCGCGCGCTCTGGACGCCTGTCTCGCGGCGCAAGTCGACGATAGCCACGTCATCGTCGACGGCCTCGCGCTCGGCGGCTTGCCCGACATCGCCGCACGCCACGCCGGCCGCCTGCGCCTCGTCGCGCTCGTCCACCATCCGCTGTGCGACGAGACCGGGCTGGACGAGGCCGCGCGTGCCCGGCTGTTCGCCTCGGAGCAGGCCGCGCTGGCGCATTGCCGGCGCATCGTCACCACCAGTGCCTTCACCGCGGCGCGGCTCACGATGTTCGCGCTGCCACCCGAGCGCATCCATGTGGTGCCGCCCGGCGTCGTGCCGGCACCGCTTGCGCCGGCCGATGGCAGCGAAGCCGTGTCGCCGGGCGTGCGCATCCTCTGCGTCGCAAGCCTCACTCCGCGCAAGGGGCAGGATGTGATGGTGCACGCGCTGGCGATGCTGCGGGCGCTGCGCTGGACGTGCAGCCTGGTCGGCAGCCCGGCGCGTGATCCGGGCTTTGCCGCTGCGGTCGGCGACCTCGTCGTGCACAGCGGGCTTGCCGAGCGCATCCGGCTGCATGGCGAAGTGGCGCCGCAGGCGCTGTCCGCGCACTTCATGGCGAGCGACGTCTTCGTGCTGCCATCGCACTACGAAGGCCACGGCATGGTCATCGACGAGGCGATCGCGCACGGCCTGCCGGTCGTCACCACCTGCGGCGGCGCGCTCCCCCACACCCTGCCCGCCGGGGCGGGCCTCGCGGTCCCCCCGGGCGACGCAGAAGCGCTCGCCGACGCGCTGCGCCGGGTGATCACCGACACCGCGCTGCGCCAGCAATTGCGCAGCGGCGCACGCAACGCACGTGCGCAATTGCTGGCGCAGCGTCGCTGGGAAGACAGCGCAGCGCGCTTCGCAGCCCTGCTTGCGAACACGACATGAACACCACAGCCCCACCCCCCCCCGAAGCCCCGCCCTGCGCGGCACCGTCCCTGCCCCGCTCAGCAGCCGACCCGGCGCCGACCGCCACGCGCTGCGCCGCGCCAGATCCGGACGCATGCTTCGACGCGAAGTGGTTGCGCCTGCGTAACCCGGCGGATGCGCGGGCACGCAGCACCCGGCTTGCCGGCCTCGCACGCGACTGGCTGGAGACGCGCGCGCGCCGAAGCGGCAGCGCAAGCGCCGAGGACGCGCCCCGTGCCCCCCTCAACCTCGCCGATCTCGGCTGCGGCAGCGGCGCCAACGTGCGCTACCTCGCACCTCGCCTGCCCGGGCCGCAACACTGGCTGCTGGTGGATCACGACGCCGCGCTGCTCGCGCTCGCCGCCGAGGCCTGCGCGACGCTCGCGAGCGCCGACGGACAGCCGTTGCGCTGCACCCTCCGCGAATCCGCGCTGCAACCGCTCGCCCCCGATGCCTTCGCCGGGCTGGACCTCGTCAGCGCCTCGGCGCTGATCGACCTGATGAGCGCCGCCTGGCTGGAGGACTTCGCCAGCGCCTGCGCGCACGCGGGCTGCGCTTGCCTGGTGAGCCTGTCGGTGGATGGCACCTGGGCCTTCGACGGCCCGGCGGACGCCGACGACGCGCTGGTGCGTGACGCCTTCAACGCCCACCAGCGCCGCGACAAGGGCGTCGGTGGCGCGCTCGGGCCGGACGCAACGGCGCGGATCGCTGAGCGCCTGCAGGCGGTCGGCTTCGTGGTCACGCAGGCCCCCAGCCCGTGGCGGCTGACCCTGGACGACCCGACGGACCGGGCGCTCGCGGACCGCCTTCTCGCCGGCTGGCGCGCCGCGGCGAGCGAACAGCGCCCTACCGAGGCGGCGCGCATCGCGGCCTGGCACGCGCGCCGCGCCGCCACCCTCGAGACGGCCGGCGCGCGCCTGCAGGTGGGCCATGTGGATCTCTTCGCCTGCCCCGCACCCGGCGACCCGCCGTCCGCAGCACCCGACACACCCTCGCGCGCTGCGCCATGAGGCGTCCTGGCCGCCTCAGTGGCGCGTGGCTGCGCCTCGTCGTCAGCTTCGCCCTGCTCGGGCTGGTGATCGCGTGGATCGAGCCTGCGGCGCTGCTCGCTGCGGTCGGGGAGATGTCCGCCGCATGGCTGCTCGCCGGACTCGCCCTGAGCCTGCCGCAGTTCCTGCTCTCCGCGTGGCGCTGGCAATTCACCGCGCGACGTCTCGGCCTCGCGCTGCCGTTTCGTGCAGCGCTGCGCGAGTACTACCTCGCCAGCCTCCTCAACCAGCTCCTGCCTGGGGGACTCCTCGGCGACGTGGCGCGCGCCCACCGCCACGCCCAGGCCAATGCGGGCGGGGCCGCGGCCTGGCATGCGGTGATCCTGGAGCGCGCCTGTGGTCAGCTGGTGCTGCTCGTGTTCGCGTTCGCCGCGCTCGCGTTCGCGCCGCCGCAGCTCGGCGAGCGCTTGGGCGCGGCCTGGCTCGCAGCCACCGCCACGCGCCCCGGCTACCTCCCCACGGCGTTGCTGCTGTTGGCGCTGGCGTTGACCGGCGCCGCAATCCTGGCCGGCGGAAGGACCGTGCTGCGCTGGCTCGACCATCTCGTCGCCGACGCGCGCCGCGCCTTTCTCGACGGCCGGGCGCTGGCGCTGCAGCTCGGGCTGTCGCTCGCGATCGTCGCGAGCTATGTGTTGGTGTTCGTGTGCTGCGCGCGCGGCCTGGGCCTCGCCACACCGCTGTCGGTGCTGCTGCCGCTGGTGGTGTGGGTGCTGGTTGCGATGACGGCGCCGGTCAGCGTCGCGGGCTGGGGGGTGCGCGAGGCGGCGGCGGCGCTCGCCTGGCCGCTCGCCGGCTTGCCCGCCACGGAGGGCGTCACCGCCTCGCTCGCCTACGGCGCGGTGGTTCTGGTGAGCACCCTGCCAGGGCTGGTGCCGCTCCTGAGCCCCGCGAGACGGCGCCGGGACGATGTGACGGAGCGCGTGCCCGCGACGCGGGAATAAACCGCTGCGCCGGACGTTGTCGGTGCGTCACCCATGCACGGAGGCGCACATGACAACCAACGCTCACCTTCTCCCGCTCCGGCGGGCAGGCCTCGCGCTCATCGCGGCCACCTGCCTGCAGGCCTGCTCCACGCTGCCAGGGCTCTCGTCCAGCCAGCTCGATGCCGGCGAGGTCCGCGGCCTGGCCGCCGGCAACACCATCACCTCGCGTAACCTCGACACCGGCACCACCTCGACCGCGTACTACAGCCCGGACGGGCGGGTCACCCAGACGCGCAAGGGCGAGCTGCGCCGCGGCACCTGGTCGGTGAAGGCGGATGGGCGCATGTGCATGGCGATGGAGTCGAACAGGGCCTCCTGTCGCGTGCTGCGGCGCGACGCCCAGGGGGTGGTCCGCAAGTACAGACCGGACAACCTGCTCTCGCCGATCATCGCCTACGAACGCATCGAGCGCGGCAACCGCCTCGGCGCCACAGGCAGCGCGGGCGGCAGCCAGGGCGGCCTCTCCGGGCAGGAGATCGAAGCGCGTCGCAAGCTCGCCGATGTCCAGCGCCGCCTGCGCGCGGCGGGCTACTCGCCGGGCGTGGTGGATGGCATCTGGGGCGCGTGCTCGCGCGAGGCGCTCACCCGCTTCCAGGCGGATCGCGGCCTGCCGGCGACCGGCGAGCCAGATGCGCTCACCCTGGAGAAGCTTCCCGACGCCTGAATGCCAAAGTCCGACACGACAGCAACAAAAGGCAAGCGCCCACACCAGCATCGATCCGAGCGCATCGGATGGATCGGATGGACATCGCGGATCGCCGAGCGCGCCAACCCGCCACGCGCCGTGACCGGTGCGGCAGCGGCGTGCGCGCAAAGGGCGATAGAATCGGGGCACGGCGGATCGCCCTCCCTGCTTGACATCGGGGCGAGTGAATCCTGAGTAGATGCACCCTCTAACTTCGCCATGCCATGCGCTCCTTGATATCCCGCTTCAGTGCGCCCTTCGAGTTCATCGTCAGCAGGCTTGATCGGCTCGGCTTCCGTGGAAAGTTCGCGAGCGTAGCTGCAGTGTTCGTTGTCGCGGCGGCAGGCTTCCTGGTTCAGCTTCATACGCAATACCGGACGCAGTCGGCTATCGCCGAGCGCGCGATCGCGGGTCTTGAGTTGGTGCGGAACGCGCTCTCGCTCATGATCGAAGTTCAACTCCAGCGCGGCGTGAGCTTTTCCGCGATGCAGAGGGGAGACGAATTTGCCGAGCGCGTTCCAGTTCAGAGAGTTGCCGTCCAACGCAGCGTCGAGCAGATCGAGGCTACGCTCGCGCAGTTCGATTCCCTCGCCGTACTTCGGCCGCGCTGGACTGCAGTACACGCAGAGATCGAACGCGCCACCCGCTCAATCGATGCGCAAACCGGCGCTCAGTCGAGCTTCGATGCCCATACGGTTGCGGTGAGGGAACTGTTGGCCTGGCTGGTGGACATCGGTGACGAGGCGGGCCTGACGGCAGCATCCAAACCGGCGCTCTATCACCTGAACCTGGCGCAGATCCGCACGGTACCCAACCTGGTCGAAGCCATCGCCAACCTGCGCGGCTTCGCAGCCGGCAGTTTCTTCGCGGATCGGGGCGACGCGGACGCCACCTTCGAGCTCGCCGGCCGGCTGTCAGCGGTGGATATCGCCGAGGGGCACATGCACAAACGTATCACACGAATCGGTAGCCTGATACCCGACGGCATGCACATGGAGACTCCGGAAGTGCGCGCGCTTCACGCTGCCATCAGCGAGATGCGCGATGTGGCACGCTCCAGCGCGACATCGGCAGGTGCGGTGATGGGCGGAGCGGACTTCTTCGCACTTGCGACGCATGCCGTCGATGCCGCCAAACGCCTTCATTCCGAGTACCTCCACCCCCGCTCGGTGGCCCTGATCGAGGCGGATCAGTCCAGGTTACGCCGCACGATGGCTGTCGACGGCCTTATCTGGCTGAGCTTCTTCGCTGTCACGAGCCTCCTCTTCGCCGCCATCTACACCTCGATCAGGCGCGCCGTCGACGCGATCTCCGAAAGCTCCAGCCGATTTGCAGCCGGCGACCTGAGTGTGAGGGTACAGCTTCCATCACGGGACGAGTTCGGCCATCTCGGCGCGCAGTTCAACGCCATGGCGGACGAGATCGCGTCCCTGGTGGACGCTCAGCGGGCGCAGGCGCATAGGCTTTCCGACTTGCTGCGTAACACGCCTTCGGTGGTGTTTGCCCTCGATCCGAATTCGCTGAAGGGCACATTCATCAGCCCGAACGCCGAATCCATACTGGGAAGCGCAGGCCTTGCCAATCCGCCGGATCTGGAAAATCTGCTCCTTTGCATCCATACCGAAGACCGCGCAGCCCTTCGCAACGGACTGCTCGCTTGGCGCGACCTCGGGTTCAGCGGCCTCTTCAGTGGCACCTACCGCCTGGCCGATCCGAGCAACAGCCAGCGTTGGGTCGAACTTCACCATAACGCGGTGCTCGACGAATCCGGCAAGGTCATCGAGATCGTCGGATCCTCTACCGACATCACTGCGCTACATGAAGCACACGCTCAACTCGAGCTCGCTGCGAGCGTGTTCAGCGGCGCACGCGAAGGCATCATCATCACCGACCCGCAGGGCCGCATCATCGAGGCGAATGCCGCCTGCAGCCAGATCACCGGCTGGTCGCGCGACGAACTCATCGGCAAGAATCCAAGCCTGTTCAAGTCGGGCCGCCATGGTCCGGCCTTCTACGAGGCGATGTGGCGTTCGATCAAGGAGCACGGCTACTGGGAAGGCGAGGTCTGGAACCGCGACAAGTCCGGTCGTCACTATGCCGAGCTGCTCACCATCGGCACCGTGCGCAGCCCCTCGGGCGAGGTCATGCATTATGTCGGCCTGTTCTCGGACATCACCCCCCAGAAGCAAGCCGAGGAACAACTGCGCACGCTGGCCCACTACGACGCCCTGACCGGCCTGCCCAACCGCGCCCTGCTCACCGACCGCCTGGAGCAGGCGTTACTCCAATCCCAACGCAACGGCAAGCTCGTCGCCGTGGCGCTCATCGACCTCGACGGTTTCAAGGCGGTGAACGATACGCATGGCCACGACGCGGGCGACACCTTGCTGAAGACCGTGTCGCAGCGCATGAAGGAATGCCTGCGGGCCGAGGATACGGTGGCGCGCCTCGGCGGGGACGAGTTCGTCGTGGTCATGGGCGCACTCGACAGCCGCAGCGACATCGACCAGCCGATCGCCCGCCTGCTCGACGCCATCAACCAACCCGTACCCCTCGATCGGGCGACGGCCAAGGTGTCGGGCAGTATCGGCGTCGCCTTCTACCCGCAGAGCCGCCCCGTCGAGCCCGACCAACTGATGCGCGAAGCCGACCAGGCGATGTACCTTGCGAAGCAGGCCGGCAAGAACCGTTTCCACGTGTTCGACGAAACCCGCGTTGTGCCCGCGGGATGATCACAGTCACCGCCGCTCGGTGGTTGGTATCGAAGGCTTCTGACGACAGCCCCGTCCGGATCGACACGCACGCGCATCACCTCGCGCGCAGCGCGGTCTTCAAATCTTCGTGTGCGTCCCGTCGCAGTAGGGTGTGTTACCCGTGTGCTTGCAGCCGCACAGATAAACCGTCCCGCTCTTCTCCGCGGAAAACGCGGTCGGGCTGAAGCTGCTGCCCTTGTGCGAGCCATCACAGAAAGGCTGGTTCTTGCTGTTGCCGCAAGAACACCAGAAATACTTCTTGCCGGCCTCGACCTCGACTGCATAGGGTGACTTCTGTGCAACGTGAGGACTGGGTTGCTCGGACATGGTCAGGTCTCCTTTGTCACTTCGGTCTCAGCATTTCGCCGTCGCCCCGCGCGGGCGCGCATGAAGAATGCGCCGGGCGGATGAAGCCTGTCAATGAAGCGTCGCGATGGCCAGGATCGACGCGGGGGCTGTCGCCTCCGCCCTCAATCCGCGCTTGCGTCCGCCTCCCCCCGCTGGGGAACACACGCCGCCCGGACGCGTCCTGCCACAACGCCCGGCATCATGCCGCGCGAGCACGCACCCGCCGCTCACGCGACTCACACCACCGCGCGCAGGGGTATCGCATCGCGTCGGCACGCATCGAGTTGTTGGGCGATGAGGCTCGCGTGCGGGATGGCGGCAGACCCACCGCCGTCCTCGGGGAGCACGTCCACAGGCGTCCCGGAGGCGCGCACCTGCCCGGCCTCGATCACCACGACACGATCCGCCGCACGCGCCAGAACCGGGTTCTGCGTCGCGAAGAGCAGCGTCGCGCCGCACGCCGCGACGAATCGGCCCATTGCCGCGACACCGTCTGCATCGAGGCCACCATCCAGTTCATCCACCAGCAGCAGCTTCGCCCGGCTCAGCGCCACGCGCACGAGCAGCACGCGCTGGCGCTCGCCGCCGGAGAGGTTGCGCCCGTTTTCATGCACCTTGCCGTCCAGCCCGCCGAGTCGCGCGATACACCCCGCAAGCCCGAACGCCTCGGCGGCCGCGAGGATGCGCGCGTCGTCGGGCCGCGGCACGAGTCCGAGGGTCAGCGCCCGCCGCAGGCTGCCGGAAAGAATGGGGGCACCCTGCGCGACGTAGGTCAAGGCCCTGCGACGCGCCGCCTCTCCGAGCGCCAGCGGCGCACAGCCACCCAGCCGCAGCCGTCCGCGCACGGGCTGCTCGAGGCCAGCGGCAAGCGCCAGCAGCGTGCTCTTGCCCGCGCCGTTCGGCCCGAGCAGCGCCACGCGCTCGCCCGCATCGATCTTCAGATCGATGCGTCCCGCGGCCCCCAGCTGCACGCCCTTGAACACCAGCACGCCCGCGTCCGCGGCCGGCTCGCCTTGCACGCGCTCACGCCGGCTGCGTTTCAGCCGTGGCGTCGCGAGCAGCGCCTCGCAGCGCGCACGCGCGACCGTCCAGGCGCGGTGGCGGTCCCACACGCCGGCGAGATCGCGCAGCGGATGCATGAGCATGCCGAGCGTGGCGAGCCCCGCCGCAGCGGTCGCGGCCGGCAGGCCCTGGTGCACCGCCATCCACAGCAAGCTGGCGGCTGAAAGGCCCAGCATCATGTCCGGGATCGCGCGCATCAGCGCGCTGAAACGCACCCGCGCGACCGCCGCGGCGCACACGGCTGCCGTGCGCGCGGCGAGGCGCTTCAGTTCGAAGGGTGAGCGGCCCATCAGGTGCAGTTGCTGCGCGTGGGCGATGCGCTCGCTCATGTCGGCGGCCAGCCGCGCACGACGCTGTCGCAGCCGGTCGTGCGCCGGCCCGAGGCGGCGGCCGGCAAGCGCGATCGCGACGAGGCCGAGCAGCAGCCAGGGCACGACCGCCCAACCAATCGTGTCGTCCAGCATGAATAGCACCACCAGCGCCCCGGGCAACACGACGCATGCGGAGATGAGGTGGGCGATGCCGCGCCCCACCCAGCCGCGCACCGCAGCCAGGTCGCCGACGAAGCGTAGCGCGAGGCCGCCACTGCGCCGCCGGCCCAGGCCGCGCGCGGAGCTGCCTGCGAGATGGCGGTAGAGGCGCACCCGCAGCGCCGCCGCGTAGGCCTGGCCGAGCCGCTCGGCGAGCATGCGCTCGCGCACCCGCAGGAGCGCGACGACGAGACCGGCCACGGCGATGCCCGCGAGCGCCCAGCCCGGAACACCCGCACCCGTGTCGCCGAGGCCGGCGAAGACGGCGCGGGTGGACCAGGCGGCCAGCGCCGCCGCACCCGCCTGACCGAGCGCGAGCACGGCCACGCGCGCAATCCAGCCGCCCCGCCCCTCGGCCGCGATGGGCGGCAGCCGGCTCATGCCGCCGCCTCGCCGGCCAGCCCGGCAGGCGCGACCAGGCTGGCGAACAGCACGCTGGCGCTGGCGGGGTCGCACAGGCTCTCGCGCGAAAGCACGCCGAGGCCGGTCGCCTGCGCGGCCTCGGCGGCAGCGAGCGGCGACAGGCTCAGCGTGCCGGTGAGGGCGAAGGCCTCGAGCCCCATGTCGCGCAGCACCGCACAGCCGCCCACCGCGGAGAGCGCATCGGGCGCCGCGAACAACACCCCGGAGAGCCGCTGCCGGATCGCGGGTCGCGTGAGCAGTGCAGCCGTCTCCTGCTGCAGCACCCCGTCGGCGAACTCGACCAGCGCGATCTCGCAGCCGGCACGCGACGCGGCCCCCAGCAGGGTGTCGAGTCCGGCCTCGATGCGCGCGAGCGGCGCCTGGTAGGTGGACACCATGCCCACATCGGTGAAGTCCGCGACGAAGCGCGCCCCGGCATCGACGAAGCAGTTGTAGTCGCCGAAGGCGCCTGTGCCGGTGGCCTTGATCGCCGCGACCTCGAAGCCCGCACGCTGCAACCCGTGGGCCAGGCTCGCCGTGGCGGTGGTCTTGCCCGAGTTCATCGATGCACCGACCACCGCGATCACGGTGAGCCCGCCCGACACGTTCGCCGGCAGGGCCGGCATCGCGAAGTCGGCAAGGTTCAGCACCCGTCCCTCGGCATCGGCGAGCAGACCGATCGGACTGATGCGGGTGGGTGCCGACACCTTCGCATTGCGCGCACGCATGGTCCCCGCCACACCGCCGGCCGCGAGCATGTCGACCAGTTCGTGATCGACCTCGGCGAGCCCCTCGAACTGGTCCGGCGCATAGCGCGCGCCGCAGGCGAGCACGACGAGGTCATCGAGGTAGAGCTCGGACGGCCGCCCCTCCGCGAGCTGGATGCGGCGCTGGTAACCGATCTGCTGCACCCGGCCAAGCAGGAGGTCGCCGGGAACCGCCTCGGCGAGGCGATCGCAGAGCGAGACCGCGCGTTCGCGATCGACGCGGCGGGTGGTGAAGGCCCACTTGGCGCGGCGTGCGAGCTTGGCAGAGGTGGGCAGGCGGGCGACGTTGGCGGGATGCGGATTGGTGTTCATCGTTCTCTCCTCGGGGAATGTGGGCGATGCGTTCTTGTTGCGCGACTCGGCTGACCGATGGCCGCCGGCTAGGCGGCGAGCCGTGCGGCCGTGGCGTCCGGCAGACGCGCGCTGGCGACGATCTGCTGCGCCAGGCCGCCGCGCGCGACGCACTCCAGGAAGTCGTGGCCGCAGCCAGGCATCACGTCGAGCGCGATGCGCGGCCGGATGCCGCGTGCTCGGGCGGCCTCGGCAAACGCCTCGCTCCAGCGGCGCGCGCGCGTGAGCCGGTCCGGGCCCTGGCGTGCATCCAGTTCGGGCGCGCTGCGGGTCACGGCATCGGGCACGTTGTCATGCTCTCCGACCAGCACCCGGGTCTCGAGCCGCAGGAAGCTGCCCAGCCCGGCCGCGAGACGGCTGCCCCAGGCGAGTCCCGGCGCGCATTCCGGCGCGAGGCCATAGGGAAACGCGGCCGCGTCGTCAGGCATCGTGTACCAGCCGGCCGACGCGAGGACGAGGCGCTCGATGCGGTGCGGATAGAGCATGGCGAAGCGGTGCGCGAACTGGGCGCCACCGGAAAAGCCGAACAGGGTGAAGCGGCGCATGGCAAGCCCGGACTCCTCCCCAAGCGCATCGAGGAGACGGATCAGCGCGAGATCCGCACGACCGCGCATGACCACCCGCTGATAGGCGGGCCAACGACGCTGGGCAAAAACCGGGGCGATCACGGCGCGGCCGGCAAGCGCGGCGGACGCGCCGAGCTCGACCGCCATCTCCTCGGCGCCACGGCCGATGCCGTGAATCGCCAGGATGGGCGCCGCGCCGACGTGGCCGGCGTGTGGCAGCGCAATCCAGCAGGGCAGTTCATGCCGGCCGCGGGCCGGACGGTAGCGCAGCTCGAAGCGCGCACTGCGCGCCGCGGCCGGCAATTCGAGTTGAGTGAGGATCATCTTTCGTCGTCTCCAGCCAGTCATTGACGTTGTGGGTCGGGGCTTACACTGGAGACAACGCCGCAGGTCGCGGCTTATTCCCGCGTCCGTGCGGCGGAAACACATTCTTACCGGCAGCGCCCCTCGAAGCGCGGCAAACCCCAGCCATACACCGGGTCGCGACCGGGGGCGCCGAGGTCGTGCGCGGGCACGCGCGCACCGTCCAGCCAGTCTTCACGCCGCGCGCGGCCTTCCGCCAGCGTCTGCGACGCGAGCGCGAGCATGTGCGGCACGGCAAAGGAGGTGCCGCTGCGCAGCTTGCCGCCGGCGCTGCCGTCCAGCGTCCACACGTTCACGCCCGGCAGGGCGTAATCCACATGCGCCCCCTGGTTGGCGCGGCGATACACCTGCCGGCTGTTGTTGATCGCGGTGACACCAATCACCTTGTCGAACGCCGCCGGGTAGGCCGCCGGCGCATTCGGCCCCTGGTTGCCGGCTGCCGCGACGACGACCACGCCGCGTTCGACCACGCTGTTCACAGCCGCCTGCAATACCGCGTTGTCCGGGCCGGCAAGGCTCAGCCCGATCACCTTCACGCCCTGCTGGACGAGCCAGTCCAGGCTCTTCACCAATCCGCTGGTGTCCGCCGTCTCGCCGCCCGCCTCCTGCGCAAAGAACGGGGCCGCGGCGTGCAACCGCGCGCGCGGCAGCAGCCCCGGAAAGCCCCTTTCGGCACGACCGACGAGCAGCCCCGCCACCGCGGTGCCGTGCACGCTGGCAGCCGGCTTGCGACCTGCGTCGATGAAGCTGCGGCTCACCACGCGCGCGCCGGCGAGTCCGGGATGCGCAGCATCGACAGGGGTATCGACGATGCCGATCACCTGGCCCTCGCCGCATCCCAGCGCATCATCCGGCCAGGCGACCAGTCGCAGCGTCTGGCAGGTGATGGTGTCGCACCCGTCGCCAGCGGCTGACGCACCCTGCACCGGGCGGTAGAGGTGCTGGGGCACGACCGGTGCCTCGGTACGCTCGCCGAGCAACGCGAGCGCCAGCCTGGCATCGCGATCCGGCGGTACGCTGAACCGCACCATGCGCAGTGACAAGGCGCGCGCGTCGATGCGCTCGACCACCTCCAGCCCGAGCGCCTTCGCGAGCCTGAGCGTTTCTGCGCTGGGGTTCAGCGCAATCAGCTCGTTCTGGATGTACTGCTCGCCACCATCGCTGAATCCGCCCGGGCGAGAGGCATGCGACGCTGGTGCCTGGCTCCGGCTGTCGTCATCCTTGTGGTCGTCATCGTCGGAGTCGTCCTCATCGGAATCATCGTCGTCCGAGTCATCGTCGTCCGAGTCATCGTCGTCCGAATCATCGCTGCCCGAATCATCGCTGCCCGAATCATCGCCACCCGAATCATCGCCAACCGAATCATCGCCACCCGAATCATCGCCGCCCGAATCATCGCCGCCGCCCGAGTCGCCGCCGCCCGAGTCCCCGCTGCCCGAGTCGCCGCTGCCCGAGTCGCCGCTGCCCGAGTCGCCGCTGCACGAGTCCCCGCCCCCCGAGTGCCCACCACACGAGTGACCCCCACACACATACAACCCACACC
>JAYRYZ010000023.1:0-81768 GCA_041916775.1 Rhodocyclaceae bacterium
AATATTCCGACGCTTGGCGCGTGGTCCACGACCGCACTGGCGATGCTGCTGGGGTTCGTCGCCCTGTCGCGCCGCCGCAACATTCGCATTTGAACGCATTCAATATCTGAGCGGAGAACCCAAGGAATGAACTCGAACCCTGGCATGCCTTCGAGGCTGCTGCTGGCACTGTGCATGGCGCTGCCGCAGGTGAACATGGCCGCCGACATCATCGCGCAGCCGCCCGCAGGCGGTGGCTTCGCGGTGCGCAACGCGGGCAACACCACAGACCGCTTCCGCGTCGATGAAGCCGCAGGCACCGTGAGCATTCCCGGCCTCAACGGCGCCACCGCGCAGGAGGAGGTCACCTGCTTCGACGCGGCCACCGGCCAGCTCGGGCCGTGCACCGGCAGCCTCACCGGCGCCACCGGTGCGACCGGCCCGACAGGGCCCACCGGACCCACTGGAGCACAGGGCGTTCAAGGCCTTGCAGGCGCTGACGGAACGGACGGCGCAACCGGCCCAGCCGGGCCGACCGGACCAACAGGACCAACGGGAAGTACCGGGGCAACCGGCGATACCGGACCGACCGGGCCGGCCTCACTTGCAACGGTGTCGGATTCCGCGCCTGTTGGTGTGTGCAGCACAGGCGAAATTCACTTCGACAGCGTCACAGCATACCTTTACGTTTGCACGGCATCGGGATGGCAGCACGCTGCGGGGGTGGTGGGTCCAACCGGGCCGGCGGGAGCCGTTGGCGAGATCGGCCCCATGGGCCCGACTGGACCTACAGGTCCGACAGGCCCCACCGGACCCACTGGACCGATCGGACCCTGAGCGTCTTCCGCCCCTCTCCGATTAGGCGTTGGAACTCCTTGGTTTGGAACGCATTTCCATCTGCTTGAACATGATCGTCAAGGACGAGGCCCGCGTCATTGAACGCGGCCTCGCCTCGGTCAAGCCTTTCATAGACTACTGGGTGATCGTCGACACCGGCTCCAGCGACGGCACCCAGGACATCATCCGCCGCTTCATGGCGGATATCCCTGGCGAGCTGCACGAACGCCCGTGGCAGGACTTCGGCCACAACCGCAGCGAGGCGATGGCGCTCGCGCGTGGCAAGGGCGACTATGTGCTGGTGATGGACGCAGACAACCTCTTCCATGCGCCACCGGGTTGGCAGTGGCCGGCACTGTCCGCTCCGGCCTACTACCTGGACCTCGTCAGCAGTGGCACCCGTTACCGCCAGTGCCTGCTGGTGTCCAACGCCCTGCCCTGGCGCTGGGTGGGCGTGCTGCACGAATACCTGACCACCGACGCGCCCCACCACATCGAAGCGCTCGCAGGGCCGTGGGTGGAGCGCCGCCACGAAGGGGCGCGCAGCCGCGATCCCGAGGTGTTCCGCAAGGATGCGGCCATCCTCGAGGCGGCCTTGTGGAAAGAGCCCGACAACACCCGCTATGCGTTCTACCTCGCGCAGAGCTGGCGTGATGCAGGCGAGCTCGATAAAGCTCGCCAGGCCTATCTGAAGCGCGCGCAGATGGGCGGCTGGGTCGAGGAGACCTGGTACGCGCTGTATCAGGTGGGTGTGCTCACCGAACGCTTGCAAGGCAGCGCGGCCGAGGTGCGTGACGCCTATCTCGCGGCTTACCAGAACCGACCGACCCGTGCGGAGCCGCTGGTGGCGCTGGCGCGCTGGCACAACCGCCGGCGGGAATGGGCGATGGGGCAGCTCTATGCCCGGGCGGCGATGAGCCTCAAGCCCCCCGCCGACATCCTCTTCATGGACGAGGGCATGTACCGCTGGGGCGCGACGGACGAGGCCTCGGTGTCCGCCTTCTGGCTCGGCGACCACCGCGAGAGTTTCAGGCTGGCGATGCGCCTGCTCGACGACGATCTCCTGCCCGAGTCGGAGCGCCTGCGGGTCGAAGCCAACCGGGATTTCTCGGCGCCTGCGGTCGCACAGGCGAACACGCGTTACCCCCGCGACATCGTCGATGAACTCGTCGCGAGAATGGCTGCGCGGCCCCGTCCCGAAATGCATGGCGGCGATGCCACCTTCACCATCACCACCTGCAAACGGCTCGATCTCTTCGAGCGGACGATGAACTCGTTCCTCAACTGCTGCACGGACCTGCACCGCATCCGCCGCTTCGTCTGTGCGGACGACAACTCGAGCGCCGAGGACCGTGCGCGCATGCAGGCGCTGTACCCGTTCTTCGAGTTCATCCTCAAGGGGCCGGAGGCCAAGGGCCACGCGCGCAGCATGAACCTGCTCCGCGCCGAGGTGGACACGCCGTACTGGCTGCACATGGAGGACGACTGGGAGTTCCTCGTCACCACAGACTACATCGGGCGCGCCGCGGACATCCTGCAAGCGGCCCCCGAGACAGCGCAGGTGGTGTTCAACCGCAACTACGCCGAAACGCTGGCGAACCGCAGCCTGGTTGGTGGCACACGCAGAAAGCTCCCCTCATCCGGCAAGCGCTACGTCCTGCACGAGCATATACCACCCGAGGCACACGCCGCGTTCTTCGCGAAGCACCCTGCCGACGCGCGCAGCAACATGTGGTGGCCGCACTTCTCGCTGCAACCCTCGCTGATGGATGCGCGAAAGGTGCTCGCACTCGGCCCCTTCGACGAGGGTGGCGGCCATTTCGAGCAGACATTCGCCAGGCAGTTCATGGCACAAGGGCACTGCACGGCCTTCTTCGACATGGTCGTATGCCAACACATCGGCCGACTCATCGCGGAACGCGGCTCGGGCAAGCTCAACGCTTACGAGCTGAACGATGTGGCGCAGTTCTGAGGCGCCTCCTCCAAACCATTACTGACAGGGCACCGGTTCATGTGACCGGTGCTGCCATCCCCCCGCCGCGAAAAGCAAGATCATGATTTAGCCCAACGCCATGGCATTGCCATGAATCCGCTCATCACCGCATTGGTCCTTGCCGGATTGGGGATTGCCTCGGCAATGCGTTCGATCCTTGCGCAGCCGGTGCCGAGCCGCGTCCACCTGCGCACCTCTTCTTCCCGAACTGCGTTGCGCTCGATCACCACCGTATGGATTGGGTGCTTGGCGCTCGCCTGCCCGAGCATCTGAACCGACAGACGATGCGAATATGGCATTGGCAAAAAAATTTGCAAACTCTGGGTGCATGTAGCTGACATGCTCTGTCAACCGCAAGCGATAATGCGAACACTGATCTACATGAAGGAATCTCCAATGAATCGCCTTCACGTCCTGTCCGCCTTGACCTTGAGTATCTGTACAACGATCGCGACCGCATCATCAGGGATCGTTTGCCCAGAGATCGAACGCGACTCGCCGCTTCGCAACGTCTCCTCTGCCGGCTGGGCAACTCGGGAACATCCGGTCACCGTATGCACGATCGTGGATAAGGCGTATTTCCACAATAACCGTATCGTCGTGATCATGGCGGAGTCCGAGGACGGCGATGCGCAGTTGAGCGTGGTCGACGCCGTGTCGAACCGGATCATCGCCATACGCGACGACTGGCTTCATGAGCAGAGAACCTCGGCGAGCATCCTCGGACCGATCGCGGTGATGACACCGGCAAAGGTGATCAAGAACCTGTACGCGCACCCAAGGCTCCCGAAGCGAACATCCGACGCGCTGGTCATGCTTGGCGCTCCGACAGATTCCAACAGCGGACTCTCAGCGATCTGTGCAGTTGGCTACCCAAAACAGGCGCGTGCGTGGGTGTCAGTATCGATCACACGTGACACCTTCGCGTGTCTTCCCGAACTGGGATCTGCGCCGCCAAAAAACGAGGGCGACTACTACCTCTCGGACCGACTTCCCTAGCCATGTGCAAACGGGCAACTTGCGGTTGCGGCCCATTCGCTTCGCCTTACACCCGGCCCGTCTGACGTTCCAGAGGCTCATTCATATGAATATGTTCAGCATCCACCACACACTTGCGCTTGCGGCCACCCTGTGCGTCCACTCAGTCGCGAGTGCTGCCTGTGCCGACTTCCGGGAGGACGTTCCGGTACTGAATGTTTCGACGACCCGCCTGGCGTCAGCCCTTGATCCCGTCATCGCCTGCGCAATGATCGATCCCATGCACTTCATCGACGATAGCGCCGCGTTTCTGACCGAGGCCGATGTCGGCGACGCGGTGATGGAGATTCGCTACGTCTCCGGCGGCTTTCCTCAACGGACTGCTGACGACTGGGGTTCGGACTTGTCCGCCGATGAGAAAGCACTCCTGCTAGGAAGGCTCCGCGCCCCCGAGCGCAACACGGACGCCGCCCTGTTGTTGAAGTCCGATCCTGCACAAGCCGGGCAGGAACTCTATGGTGTCTGTGTGTACGGCTATCCCAAGACAGGTGAGGCCAGGACCTCGGTCTCGATCACGACACTGCGAATGCCGGCAGCCTCGGACTGCCAGACCAATACGACGGTCTATTTCGAGCACTGAGTTGCATCCGCTCAAACCGACCACGACAGTCAGAAGGCGACCCGATGCAGAACATGCAATACCGCGAGGAATGCGTACGATGAATCCGCTCCGACTCCTGCCCCCTATCACGCTTTGCCTGAGCATCTGGTCGTCAGCCGCCGCTGACCAAAGTCTCTATTGCGACAACAACTTTGAACCACTCCAGACCGCTCACACCTTTGATTGGGCAACCCAACTCGCGCCAGCAAGCACGTGTGCTACGATCAACCCAAAGTACTTCGGGCCTGCGGACTTCGCTGTTCAGGTGTGGGCCATCGCCGAACACGGCGATGCCGTGCTGGACATCTCATACCCTGAGAAGTCCTTTCCAATCCGCCGCTTCGACGACTGGCCGGTTGATCTGAGCGTCGAAGCCATCGACTCCCGCATCTTCGCACTCGCCGGGCTCAATCGTTCGACCGACGCCTTCGCGATCCTGCATTCGGACACAGCGCTATACACAAGCAAGTCTTCTGACGATCCGGATATACCGTTTGTCATATGCGCGAGCGGATACCCTAAGGAGGGACGTGACCGGATCTCCATTGTCATCACATACGATCGCAGTTGCCTCGAACAGGCCGATGGTCCGTCCATCGTCACCTACTTTGAGCGATGACACGTATCTGTCGTAAACACGACATCGACAATCGTTCACAACACATTGTTTACGATGAACTTATAGCTGGCACTGCATTTGCATGACTGCTCCCACCAACAAGGAGCCATCATGCCAAGACCCAAAAAACACATTCTCGTCTGCGTGCAGGGCCGGCCTGCAGGCCACCCGCGCGGGTCCTGTCAGGACAAGGGCTGCGGACAGACGTGGCAGGCGTTTTCGGACGCCTTCACCACCCGCAACCTGTGGGCGGCCGGCTATCAGCTGACCAATACCGGCTGCCTGGGCCCCTGTCAGATCGGCCCCAGCGTGCTCGTCTATCCGGAAGGCGTGATGTACACCGGGGTCAAACCGCAGGACATCGACACGATCATCGACGAGCACCTGCTGGGTGACAAGCCGGTCGCGCGCCTGCTGGCGCCGGCAGACGTGTGGAGCTGACATCATGAGCCGGACGCAATACGAAGTGGGCGACATGGTGTTCGCGAGCGAAGACATCCTCAACGATGGCGGTATGCCGGGCATGGAAGAGGAGGAAGGGGTGATCGCCCCGGCCGGCACCCGCGGCGTGGTGGTGCATTTTGGCGTGGCCGAACTCGACGAGAGCAAGGAGATCTATCTGGTCCAGTTCGAGACCGGCCCGGACGGTGCACTCGGCCTGCCGGTTGGTTGCCTGCCGGAAGAGCTGACGCAGAACATCCCCCTGCCCGCCTGAGGTCATTTCAAATGGGCAAGATCGGCATCTTCTTCGGCACCGACACCGGCCGCACCCGCCTCATCGCCAAGCAGATCGCGAAGGCGCTGGGCGATGCGGCGGATGCGCCGGTGAATATCGGGCGCACCACGCTGGAGGCCTTTCTCGCCTACGACGCGTTGATCCTCGGCAGCCCGACGCTGGGCGATGGCGAGTTGCCCGGCGAATCCACCGGTCTCAGCCAGCCCAGCTGGGAGGAGTTCCTGCCACAACTGACGGGCGCGGACCTGTCCGGCAAGGTGGTGGCGATCTTCGGCCTGGGTGACCAGAAGAAGTATCCCGACATGTTCGTGGACGCGATCGGGCTGCTGCACGATGCCGCTACCGCCGCGGGAGCGCGCGTGGTCGGATACTGGCCTACCGAGGGCTACGCATTCGAGGCGTCGCAGGCGGTGGTCGACGACCATTTCCTGGGGTTGGCGCTGGATCAGCACAACCAGCCCATCCTCACCGAAGAACGCCTGGCGCGCTGGCTGGCGCAGATCGGGCCGGAGCTGCAATGATGAACGTCAACCCTTGGGCGGTTCCCAAGTCCCGCGAGATCCGCCGCCTGCTGTTGTCACTCGAGCCACTCGCCGCGGAAGCCTGCAATGTCACGCCAGACGCCGGCGACGACCCCTGTATCGTCACACTGCGCCACGTGGCGCTCGCACAATTGCGCGCCCACGTGTATCTGCACGGTCAGCGCCCCGGCACCTACGGCATCTTCTACGAGTATCCGCATCCCGTACCCGGCATCATCGAGGCCGAGGAGAACCTGCCCCTGACACGGGCAGTGGAGAACCTTGCGATCCATTTTGACGCCTGACCGCCCCTCCCCGCCACGCCACACCCGAGACCCGCCCGGACCGGACCAAGATGAAGATCGCGATCGCCACCAAGGCATTCACCACCGTCAGCGGGCACGCAGGTCAGGTTCGCGAGTGGCTGCTGTACGACCTCTCCGCACATGTTGCGCACCAGCTGCTGCCGGCGCCTCAGCGCATTGATCTCGACAAGTCGCAGATACTGCATGTGTTCGAGGACGACACGGCGCACCCGCTGGACGGGGTAGACATGGTGGTATGCGCAAGCGCCGGGGACGGCTTCGTGCGCCACATGCGCAAGCGCGGTGCCGATGTGCTGGTCACCGGCGAGAGCGATCCGGCCGTCGCGATCACGCGCATCCTCGCGGGCGAGGCGCTGGCCAACCCGCGCTTCGACATCACGACCAGCCTGTGCAAGCTGCGGGATCTGTTCTCGCGCTACTGAACTTCGGGCTTCGGAGATTCGGAGGTTCGGACGCCTGGCGGTGATCGCCAGCGCCCAAGCGTACAAGGCTCAGTCGGCGGCAATTCCGCCCGTCATGCGCCGTTGCGGCTCCACCATCACGGTGTCGCGGCCATTGGTCATCCACACCTGACCATCCTGGATCGTCACCTGCAGGCGCATGCCGCGCTCGGCGAGGCTGGCGAGGGCAGCGACCGCGTCCGCATCCAGGTGCACGACATCGAGGTTGCGGAAGCGCCGCAGGCTGCCCGCGACACCTTTCCACCACACGTCGGCCGCCCGGCCGTAGCTGACCAGGACGACCTGCGCGGCACGCCCCGCGGCCTTGCGTATCCACTTCTCGTCCGGCTGGCCGACGTCGATCCAGCGCTCGACGGTGCCGGTGAGATCACGTTGCCACAGGTCGGGCTCGTCATCCACGCACAGGCCGTTGCCGAAGGCGAGCGCCGGGTCGGCGTACAGGGCAAAGGCGAGGATCCGCACCATCAGCCGCTCCTCGGTCTCCGAGGGGTGGCGCGCGAGCGCGAGTTCATGGTCGCCGTAGTAGGGCCGATCCATGTCGGCCACCGCGAGGGCGAGCTTGTATACCGTCGATTTGAGCGCCATCAGGTTCCCGCAGCTTCAGTGGAGCGGCGCACCCGGCGCCGGGCGGTTCGCCTGCTGCCAGGCCATGACTGCGCGGCCGGAATGCGCCATCACCAGGTCGCGCCGGTCCGCGGGCAGCTCCTGCGCCAGGGCGCTGAACAGGCTGGTCGTCATCTCGCGCCCGAGTCCGTCGGCAGCCAGACCGTGCGCGAGGCACTGGATCTGGATATGGGCGAGCGCATCCGCGACCAGCCGCCAGCCCAGCTGCGGCATGTCGCGCACCAGCACGAACATCATGCCGCCCAGCTGGGTGAGGATGGCGGTGGCCTGCTCGCGGCCCTCGGAGGCGATCATCGCGTGCCACAGCGCGAGGTGGATGGCGCGGCGCAGGTCGATCTTGAAATCGATGACATTGCCCTCGTCCGCATCGATTGCGGCGAACTGGCGCTGCAGGCGGGCGTCGTCGCGCGCATCGAGCGCGGTACGCAAGCCCCCCATCAGCGCGGACAGGGCCGGGATGGCCTGCAGGCCGAACGCGCGGCTGTAGGCGAGCCCCCACTGGTCCAGCCCGGAGAGCAGCATCGCGAGGCGCAGCGCGCGGCCGTCGTCACCCTCGCCCGCCGCAGCCCAGTTTGCCAGCGCCTGACGCAAGGCCTCCACGCCACGCGCGCGCTCGTCGTCATCGGCGCCGGCACTCAGGCGGAACACCTGGGCGAAGGCATCCTGGGCAAGGAATGCGGCACGACGCTGGGCATCGATGTTCGCAAGCGCCAGCAGCTGGTCGGCTGGCACGCCGTCAACGGCGGGCTGTGAAGGGGTCGTCATGGGCAGTCGTGAGCGGGCCGCTGCCGGGCGCGCTCGCTGGAAGATGGACAGGGGGCGAAGGATAGCGCGGAACGCCGCCTTCGCGTGCGTCGCAGGTGACGTGCGAGGCACCGCGCAAGCGCGGCAAGCCTTTGCCCCGCGGGCTCTCAGGCCCAGTTGAGGATGGGGCGCGGCGTGATCTGCTGCAGGTGTGCGCCCTCGCGGAAGGACTGGAGCATGCGGCGCAGCACCGTCGTATCTTCTTCGGTGAAGCCGCGCTTGAAGTCGGTGAGCACGAGGCGCTGGCGGGTGAGCCAGTTGCCCGGCGCGTCGTCGAGCGCACACCAGGCGGCCTTGGAGATGTCCGGCACGTGCTGGCCCAGCCACAGCATCGCCTCGCGCTCGCGCAAACCGTGCAGTTCCGGCCCCTTCTTGGGGATGACGTGCGGTGACGCGCCCACCACGCGCGGCCGGATGTCCTCGGAGAAGCGGCTCACGAGCTTGGACAGCGAGAACAGCATACGCCAGTCGGAGGAAATCACCACGCGCGCCTCGTCGAACTCCCGGATCACTGACTCGATCAGCGGCAGGCTACGGAAATCCTCGACCTCGCCCCAGGGATGGGTGACGCCGTCGAAATCCATGAAAATGTAGGAATGCTCTGCCATGATGTGCGCGTCCTGCTCCGCGTCAGCCTTGAATGATGTGGTTGGTAGAATGCTGCAATGCGGAATATACTGCAAGCGACATTTGGCGAAAAAGTCACGCAAATCAACTGATAAACCCATTAACGCCGGAAATCGGACGAGCACTGCGCGACCCAGTTCGCCGCGCCGCAATATCCGCCGGCCCCCTCCCATCTGTGCAGGAGTCCCTCATGAAACCCATCGTCAATCTTGAAGGCAAGGTCGGCCTGATCACCGGTATCGCCAATGAAAAGTCGATCTCGACCGGTGTCGCCGAAGCCTGCGTGGACGCAGGGGCCACTATCGTCGTGACCTACCAGAACGACAAGACCCGCGCCTTCATCGAGCCGATCGTGCACCGCCTGGGTGTCAAGCATGTGCTGCTGCTCGACGTCACCAAGCCCGAAACCCTGACCGATGTCTTCGCGCAGATCGACGCCGAGTACGGCAAGCTCGACTTCGCGGTGCACAGCATGGCCTTTGCCAAACGCGACGACCTCCACGGCCGGGTGGTCGACACCTCGGCTGACGGCTTCGCGCTGGCGATGGACGTGTCCACCCACTCTTTCGTGCGCCTCGCACGCGCCGCCGAACCGCTGTTGGAGAAGGCCGGTGGTGGCGCGCTGATCACGATGACCTACCTCGGCAGCGAGAAGGTCATCCCCAACTACGGCGTGATGGGCCTGTGCAAGGCCGCGCTGGAGGCCGCGACCCGCTACATGGCTGCCGAGCTTGGCGCGAAGGGCATCCGCGTCAATGCGGTTTCGCCCGGCCCGCTGATGACGCGTGCCGCCTCGGGTATCGCCGGTTTCGACGGACTGATGGCTGCGGCCGTGGAGCGCTCGCCGATGCATGCGCTGGTGACGCCGGAAGACATCGGCGCGCTCACCGCCTTCCTGGTCTCGGATGCCGGCAAGCTCGTCACCGGTGGTGTGCATTTCGTCGACGCCGGTTACAACATCATGGCGTAAGCTGGTGAATGAACGCGCGTGGGGGCTCTCACCAACAACCGTCACGCGCCTGCAGACTCTGAGCGAGACGCCATGATCGAGCTTCCTGCCGGATGTGAGAAATACAACCGCCGCACGGTGATCCTTTCCGACCCTGTGCCGGATCACCCGCTGCTGAAAGGCCTTCGCGAGATCGGGCGCGGCGAGTACAGCATCGTGCTCGACAAGGGTGACGACGAGCGCGTCTACAAGGTGGTCAGCTCACCGGCGGACTACTTCCTGCTCACCGCTGAAGACCGCCCGACCGGCACGCACTTTCCGATCGTCCATGCCGACCATGGCATCATCGGGCGCGCGCAATCGGGCTACCCCTTCCACCTCATCGAGATGGAAAAGCTCTACCCGCTCGATGCCGGCTCGCCCGCAGAGGATCTGGCCAAGCGGCTGATGGACATCTACTGGACCGCCTGCCAGCAATGGAGCCGGCTGGGGCTGGACATGGGGCGGATCGCGCTGCACCAGCTCACGCTCAACCCGCTGGAGGTGAGCGACACGATGCACGAGTCGCTCACCGCACTGTCGGACTTCATCGAGGAATATCAGGTGCTGCCGGACATCCTCAACGCCGACAACCTGATGATGCGCAAGGACGGCACGCTGGTGTTCTCCGACCCGGTGTTCATCGCCTGAAGGAAGCAGCGCCGGCCACGCCAGCGGCGCGGCGCTCAGAACCCGATCTTGCGCTTGCGCCCGGCGCGGAAGCTATCGACATCCTCCGGCTCCAGCATGTCACGCCCGGCCAGTTTTGCCGTCCCGAAGGCCGCGAGCAATGCGCGCCTCTGCTCGCGCGGCGGCAAGCTGGCAAGACGCTCGATCACGTCCGGCTCGGGCTCGTCCGGAAAACCCCAATCATGCTGCGAGACGATCTCCTTGTAGAGACGGTTCGCGATCATGAACGATTCCTCGGCATCCGGCCTCGGGATCGAATACACGTTCATGCGGTTCAGGATGGGCTCCGGGATATTGCGCTCGTCGTTCGCGGTGGTCACCCACAGGATGTGACTGGCGTCGATCTCGACATCCACATATTCGTCGCGAAAGCGCCGCGCGGTGTCCTGCTCCAGTAGTTCGTAGAGCGCTCCCAACGGATCGTAGCGAGCATCGCCACCGGCCTTGTCCACCTCGTCGAGCACGATCACCGGGTTGGCCATCTCGCCGCCGACCAGCGCCTGCGCGACCTTGCCTGGACGCGAATGACTCCACTGCGCCGACGCGCCGGAGAGCACCCAGCCGGCGGTGAGCGAACTCATCGAGACGAAGTGATAGCCCGTGCCAAGCCTTTGCGACAGCGCGCGCGCGAAGTGCGTCTTGCCGATGCCGGGTTCGCCGAGCAAAAGAATGGGGGCGAACGACACGGGTTCGTTACCAGACACCGCGAGCGCGAGTGACTTGCGGATGTCGTCGATGACCTCGTCGAAGTTCGGACAACACTCGTAGAGCGGATCGAGCGTATCGGTGCGACTCGGCTTGACCACGAAGCGGGTTCCCCCCAACGCCTTCATCCGCTCGTAGAACACCGTGAGCGCCTCGTTGCGCGCCGGGGCGCTCTCCTCCTGCGCACGGCTCACGTCCTCGACGCGATAGATCTCCCGCGCTTCGGCCAACGGAATGGAGATGTCAGTGCTTGCCATGGAAACCTCCGGTCAAGTCGTGCTGCAAAGTATCTGCCCGGCGGGGCGCCCATTTCAAGCCCCGCACGCATCCTGAAGCACGTTGCATGCCGGTGACGTGGCCCCATCGTCTGAATGCAACGGTTATCATCCCCTGCACTGCCTGCGAGACCGACATGACCCACTCCGCCCCGCCCGACCACGACACCTGTGACACTCACGACCACACCGCGCCCAGCTGCCCGAGCTTGGGCGGCGTGGGCATTCCGCGTACCGGCGCCTTCGACCCGGAGGCCTTCGAGGCTGCGATCGCGAGCCTGCTTGCGGCCTGCGGCGTGCCGGCGGATGGCGCGCATACCGGCCGGACGCCGCGCCGGGTGCGGGAGTTGTGGCAGCGCAGGCTGCTCGGTGGCTACGAGCTCGATCCGGCCGCGGCGCTCGGCGAGGGTTTTGCCGACCCACGCCACGACATGGTCGTCATCCGCGGCATTGCGGTGCACGGGGTGTGCCCGCATCATCTCGTACCCTTCCGCGGAGTCGCCCACGTGGCCTACCTGCCCGGAGGCAGGCTGCACGGCTTCGGGCGGATCGCCCGTCTGGTGGACGCCATCGGCCACCGCTTCACCTATCAGGAGTGGATGACGCGCGACATCGCCAACGCGCTGATGCACCACGGCAGTGCGCGCGGCGCAGCCTGCGTGATCGAGGCGGAGCAACTGTGCCTGTTGCTCGGTGAGGACCGGCGTGGCGACGAGCGCGTCGTCACGCAAGCCTTCAGCGGTGAATTCGAGCAGTCCGCGCAGGCAAGGAATGAGTTCTTTCGCGCCATCCAGTCAAGCGGGGTGTGAGTCCGAACCGCCGAACCGCGGCGGGGTCCCGCTACATCACGAGCCGCTGGCGGTGCTCGCTGACATCGAGGAGGGCGACCTCGCGCCCAACGATCATCACCGACCCGCGGTAGCGGTCATCGCCACTGCCCGAGTACTCGAAGTCATACACACGGCTCCATTGCAGGTGGCCATTGTCCGCCCGCGAAGGCCGCTGCGAGCGGCAGGCGATCGTGTCGTCGAGCAACTGCACCCCCTCCCGGATGCAGGTCTGGCGCGCCACACGCAGGGCCAACTCGCGCGCCTTGATGCTCGCATACCAGTACCAGGCCGCGCCGAGCAGACATAACAACAGCAGGAATTCGATGGCATCCATGCGCAGGATGATAGCGCAGCGGCACGCCGCACCATCACCGCAAGTGCGTTCAGTCGATCAACATGCCCTTGATCGTGAAGAACAGGATTGCCGCCATCACCGCAGAGGCCGGCACGGTGATGACCCAGGCGGCAGCGATGCGGAGTATTTGCGAGCGCTTCACCAACTCTTGGCGATACACCTTGCGGAACCCCTTGCGCTCGAGCTTGGAGAAATGTGCCGGATCGAGCTGCTGCTTGGCCTGGCGCTTCAGCTCCGCGAGCATCGCGCCCTTCTCCGCAATCGAAGCCCTGCCGAAGCGTGCGATGAAGGCATCGATGGATGCCTGGTCGCCCTCCGGGTGGTGATCCTTGATGTCCTGGATCATGCGGGCGTAATTGTTCTTTAGCCGCTCGCGCAGGAAGCCGACACCGAACACCGCGCCCACCGCCACATGCGTGGTGCTGATCGGCATGCCGAACTGGCTGGCGATGATCACGGTCACGGTGGCTGCCATCGAGATGCAGTAGGCGCGCATCTGGTCGAGCTCGGTGATCTCGGAGCCCACGGTGCGTATCACACGTGGTCCGAACAGACCCAGGCCGATCGCGATACCGAGCGCGCCGATCCACATCACCCAGCCCGGGATGGGCGCATTCTTGGCGATCTCATTGCCGGCACTTGAAACGACATCCACGATCGCGGCGAGCGGCCCCACCGCGTTGGCGACATCGTTTGAGCCGTGGGCGAAGCTCAGCAGGGCCGCAGCGAAGACCAGGGGAACGGTGAAGAGCTTGTTCACCGCAAGCTTGGAATTCTCGAGAGACTGCGCCTGACGTGCGATCAAGGGCTTGACCAGGACCAGAACCGCAAGCGCGAGGACGAAGCCATAGATGAAGGCCTCGATGGTGCTGACCTTGATGAGCTTGCTCACGCCCTTCATCATCATGTAGGTGCCGAAGGCCCAAGCCATCGCAGCCACCAGATAAGGGACGACGCGACGCGCCGCGACGGCGAGGTCGGGCTGGTAGGTGATGCTGCGCTTGATGATGTAAAGAAAACCCGCCGCGATCACCCCACCCATCAGCGGGGATACGACCCAGCTCGCAACGATTGCCCCCACCTTGTCCCAATCAGCGATACCGAGGCCGCTGGATGCCACGCCTGCACCGAGCACCGCACCGACGATGGAGTGGGTGGTCGACACCGGCGCACCGACCGCCGTCGCCATGTTGAGCCAGACTGCTGCCGCGAGCAGCGCGGCCATCATCACCCACAGGAATACCCGGGTATCCGGAATCAGCGCAGGGTCGATGATGCCGTTGCGGATCGTGCCGACCACTTCACCGCCGGCGATCACCGCCCCCGCAGCCTCGAAGATCGCCGCGATGATGAGCGCGCCGGTCAGTGTCAGCGCCTTGGAGCCAACCGCCGGCCCCACATTGTTGGCGACATCATTGGCACCGATGTTGAGCGCCATGTAGCCGCCGATCATCGCGGCGACCACCACGAACATGCTGCCGTTGGCCTCGCCACGCACCATCGCGTAAAGCATCACCGCGATGATGAACAGCAAGCCCATGCCCAGGCGGAAAACCTCGCCCCGCCCCTGTTTGGTGGCCTTCTCGAACTCGCTGATATGTTTCAGTTCCACGTTGCCGCTTCCATGCCGCCGAAACCGCTATTGTTTCAGAAACATGAAGGCAACCCAAGCATCACAGAATTGTCACTTCCCTGTCACGATCCGTCCGATCCGGCTCACAGCCGGTCGTACTTTGTCGCGCGGCCGCGCGCCTTATCGGCCGGATAACGCTTCGCGTTCGATGCCAGCTTCTGCGTCGCCGCGCCGGCCAGGTCGATCTGTGCGACATCGGCGAGACGCACGAGGTAGAACAGCACGTCGGCGAGTTCGAGCGCAAGCGCCGCACGGGTCTCCTCGTCGAGCGTGAGAGAGGCCTCCGGGGTCAGCCACTGCAGGTGCTCCATCACCTCTCCGACCTCGCCAGCCAGCGCCATCGCGAGATTCTTGGGCGTGTGAAAGGCGTTCCAGTCGCGCTCGGCAGCAAAGGCGCGCAAGGCATCCCGCACCATCGAGAAACGGTCGAGATCCGGGCCGTCAGGCGATTCGACCGACGCAGCGCTCATTCGATGTGGTGCTCGAGATCGAAGCCCGCGTCATCGTCCTCTCCCAGCCGCTTTGTCAGCCAGGGCAGCACACCCTCCAGCATCGTGGGCAGCACCCACGGGGGATTGACGATATAGAGCCCGCTGCCGAACATGCCCAAGCCATCGCGAGGTGGCTTGCGCACCGAGAGGCGCACATCCAGCCAGCTGTCCGGGCTCAGTCGCGCCAGCCGTTCCGGCAGCTGACGCGCTTCCGGGCGTGCCAGCATGGGATACCAGACGAGGTAGGTACCACCGGGGAAACGGCGCATCGCATCCTCGAGGACACCGACCACATGACGGTAATCATCCTTGACTTCGTAGGGTGGATCGATCAGCACCACCGCACGCCGGGTCTGCGGTGGCAGCAGGCTGCGCAGGCCGGCGAAACCATCCGCACGTCGCACTTGGACACGATCGAGATCACGCTCGAAGGTCTTTTCCAGCATCACCGAATCCGCCGGATGGAGCTCGAAGAGTTTCATGCGATCCTGATCGCGCAACTGCGTCATCGCCAGCGCAGGCGAGCCGGGATAGAAAGTCAGATTGCCGTGCGGGTTGAACTGCGCGACAGCGTCAAGGTAAGGACGCATCGGCTCAGGCAGATCCGCTCTCGCCCACAGCCTGCCAATGCCATCGGCGAACTCTCCGGTCTTGCCGGCCTTGTCGCCATCCAGCGCGTAGCAGCCCGCTCCAGCGTGAGTATCGATGTACCACCAGGGCTTATCCTTGCGGCAGAAGTAGCGCAGGATCTCGACGAGCACGAAATGCTTGAGGACATCGGCATGATTGCCGGCATGAAAGGCGTGGCGATAGCTGAGCATGAAGGATTTCTTCCGGAACCGGGACGCATCCTACCACTGCGCCCGTCCGCATGCGCGGCGGACACAAGCTGCGACATGCTTGTTATGATGCGCGCGGCGCGACACCCGACCTCCGCCGCCATGTCGGCTGAACACAACTGGAACGACTCATGACCCTTTATGCACTGGGCGAAGCAAAACCCCGGTTCGGCACCGGTTGCTGGATCGCCGACAACGCCACGATCATCGGCAAGGTGCATGCCGGTAACAATGTCAGCATCTGGTACAACGTCGTGATCCGTGGCGACAATGAGCCGACCATCATCGGCGATGGCAGCAACATCCAGGATGGTGCCGTCCTGCACAACGACGAGGGCATCGGCCTAACCATCGGCGCGAACGTCACGGTGGGGCACAAGGCCATGCTGCACGGTTGCACCGTAGGGGACGGCAGCCTCATCGGCATCAACGCGGTCGTACTCAACAACGCGGTGATCGGCGAAGGCTGCATCGTCGGCGCCAACGCCCTCATTCCGGAAGGCAAGGTCATTCCCGACCATTCGCTGGTGGTCGGCTCGCCCGCTCGCATCATCCGCACGCTGGACGAGGCGGCACGCCAGCGCCTGCTAGGCAATGCACGTCACTACGTGGAAAATGCCCGCCGCTACGAGCGTGAGTTGCGCGAGATCGGGGCCGACGGCAGCGCCTGACCGTCGAATTTACACGGCCTTACAGCGCACGCTGACCCGGCGCCACGCGCACTGCGCTAGACTTCGCGGCACTTTCGACAGGAGAGGAAAATCCGCATGAAACGACAGTTGCACGGTCTCCTCCGCGCCGTTCCGATCATTCTTGCCTTTACGCTGCCTGCCGCCGCCATGGCTCAATCCAGCCCGTCGCACCCCACCGTCGATCTCGCTGCAGAGGCCAGCCGCCGCGCGCCCAACGACATGGCGATCGCCACCGCCTTCATCGAGGCCAGCGGCCCCGATGCGGCCACCGTATCCGCATCGGTCAACGGCACAGTCGCCAGGGCGCTCGAGCTTGCACGCAGCTTTCCGACGGTGTCGACGCGCAGCGGCAATGTGAGCACCTACCCCGTCTACACCCAACCGACGGCGCCGACCGTGCGCGGCCAGAGTGGTGTCGGCATCGAATCCTGGCGCATGCGCGCAGAGATACGGTTGGAAAGTCGCGATCTTGCCGCAATCTCCGATTTGCTCGGCAAGCTGCAGGGCACAATGGCCGTCGGCAGCCTCAACATGCAGCCGTCGCCTGAGACGCGTACTGCAGTGGCCGACCAGGCGGCGACCGACGCCATCCAGGCCTTTCAGGCACGCGCCAAGTCGGTCGCCACCACGCTGGGTAGGAACTACCGCATACGCCACCTCGCTATCAGCCACGAGGGCGGCCATGTCCCGGTGCAACCGATGATGCGCGCGATGGCGATGAGCGCCGACGCAGCGGCCCCCATGCCCATCGAAGGCGGGGACTCGGAGGTCACCGTAACCGTTTCGGGCACCATTGAACTGCTTGACCAGTGAAAGACGCCTTCCTGATGCACACCTCGAAAACTGCTGCCCCCCGCCTGTCGCCCCGAATCCTGAGTGCCGGGCTTGCCATGCTTGCGACTGCTCTCGCAACCGGCACCGCCTACACCCGCGACGGCACCGCGGAAGTCGCCTTCGTCTGTGAGAGCGGCACCCGCTTCTCGGTCCAGTTCCACAACGATCACGTTCGACTGCGCAATGGCGCCGGCGTGTTCTCGCTGGGGTTGGAATCCGCACGCACGGGTACCCGTTACACCGATGGCAACAATGTGTTCTGGACCGACGGCGAGACCGCCCGCCTGGAGAGCCCCGGTATCGAGCAGGGATACCGCTGCGTACCGGAAGGCCAGGACGCTTGATCGCACTCATTCAGCGTGTCAGCGGCGCGCAGGTCACGGTTGACGGCGAACGTATCGCCTGCATCGGCACCGGACTGCTCGCCCTGATCGGGGTGCAGCCCGGCGACGACGTCGGGCGCGCCGAGAGGCTGGTCGAGCGCATCCTCGGCTACCGCGTCTTCTCCGACGCGGACGGGAGGATGAACCTGAGCCTGCGAGACACCCATGGCGGCCTGTTGCTTGTACCGCAGTTCACGCTCGCCGCCGACACGCGCAAGGGCACACGCGCCGGCTTCTCGACCGCTGCCGCCCCTGAACTCGCGGTACGTCTCTTCGACGTGTGCGTGGCGCGCGCGAGGGCGCAGCACACACTGGTCGAGACCGGGCGCTTCGGTGCAGACATGTCGGTCGCGCTGGTGAATGAGGGGCCGGTGACGTTCTGGCTGGACGCCTGAGCAGGATTTGACTATCTTTCGACTGCATGAACCGCAGCGAAACCTCGGCCCTCTTCCCGACGACTTCGGCGCTCGCCGCTAACGTCATTCTGGTCTGCGGCCTGCTGTTGCTCGCAGGCTGTGGCAGCACCCCCAAGTCCCCGTCGCCCGGCAAGACCGAGGCAACTGCACCCGCGGCGGACTACTTCAAGCTCGAGCATGAACGGCAATCGCAGGAAATGGTGCTTTTCGCGCTCGGGCTTCTGGACACGGGCTACCAGTTCGGCGGCCGCAACCCTGAGGCCGGATTGGATTGCAGCGGCATGGTGAGCTACATCGTCGAGCAGATCAGCGGACGCAGACTGCCCCACAATGCCGCACGGATCGCCGGGATGACCCGCCCGATCAAGGCCTCGGAATTGCGCCCAGGGGATCTGGTGTTCTTCAACACCATGCGCAGACCCCATTCGCACATGGGCATCTACATGGGCGACGGTCGCTTCATCCATGCTCCATCGAGCCGCGGCAAGGTGCGCATAGAGCGACTCGACAACAGCTACTTCCGCCCCAGACTGGACGGCGCGCGCACGCTCATCGTATCCCGCTGAGCCCGGGCAGGGTTCGCTCAGCGCTTGTCGGGGGTGTGAACGAACACTTCCTCCGGCCGGGTCAGCCCGAGCTCGAAGCGGGCGCGCTCTTCGATCGCCTCGTTGCCCGACTTGAGATCGCGCACCTCGGCATCCAGACCGGCATTGCGCTGCTCGAGCCGTTGGTTGGCCTGACGCTGCGACTGCAGTTGCCTGTCCATGTCCCACACCCGCAGCCAGCCGCCCTTGCCCAGCCAGAGCGGGTATTGCAGCGCGAGCGCGAGAAGGGCAAGGATGATTACAGGCCAGCGCATGCGTGAGCGCATCCGACTCTATGACATGAAACGGCCGGCGCGCACGCCAGCCGGGACTCGACCGCCAGTACATGCCCGGCAAGGCACGCACCAGCGGCAGAAGGGTCGCGCTGTTTGCGGAATCAGCGCACGCGCAGGTTGTAGAACGCGCTGCGCCCCGGATAGCGCGCGGTATCGCCGAGATCTTCCTCGATGCGCAGCAACTGGTTGTACTTGGAAATGCGGTCGGAGCGGGACAGCGAGCCCGTCTTGATCTGCATCGCACGCAGACCCACCGCGATGTCGGCGATGGTCGAATCGTCGGTCTCGCCGGAACGATGCGAGATCACCGCCGTGTAGCCCGCGAGCTTGGCCATCTCCACCGCCGCAAAGGTCTCGGTGAGGGTGCCGATCTGGTTGATCTTGATCAGGATCGAGTTTGCGATGCCCTGGTCGATGCCCTGCTGCAGAATCCTGGTGTTGGTGACGAAGAGATCGTCACCGACCAGTTGCACCTTATTGCCGAGGCGCTCGGTGAGATGCTTCCAGCCCGCCCAGTCACCTTCCGCCATCGCGTCCTCGATCGAGACGATCGGGAATTTGTCGGCCAGGGTCGCAAGGTAGTCGGTGAAGCCCTCCGCAGTCAGCGACAGGCCTTCACCCTTGAGCTCGTAGCGGCCGTCACGGTAGAACTCGGACGCAGCGCAGTCGAGTGCCAGCAGCACGTCGCGGCCCGGCTCGTAGCCGGCTGCCGAGATCGCCTCCTGGATCAGGTTCAGCGCTTCCTCGGTGCCGGAGACGTTGGGCGCGAAACCACCCTCGTCACCCACGGTGGTGGGATAGCCCTTGCCATCGACGATCTTCTTGAGGCGATGGAAGATCTCGGCGCCGCAGCGCAGCGCCTCGCGGAAGCTGCCCATCGACACCGGCATGATCATGCATTCCTGGATGTCCAGGCTGTTGTTCGCGTGCTCGCCGCCGTTGATGACGTTCATCATCGGCACCGGCATCACCATCGGGCTGGAGCCGCCGAAGTAGCGGTAAAGCGGCAGGCCGGCCTCTTCAGCGGCAGCCTTCGCGACGGCCATCGACACCGCCAGCATCGCGTTCGCGCCCAGACGCGACTTGTTCTCGGTGCCGTCGAGCTCGATCAGGGTGTGGTCGATGAAGCTCTGCTCTTCGGCGTCAAGGCCAATGATGGCCTCGGAGATCTCGGTGTTGACGTTCTGCACGGCCTGCAGCACGCCCTTGCCGAGATAGCGGCCGGCATCGCCGTCGCGCAGTTCGATCGCCTCACGCGAACCGGTGGATGCCCCCGACGGGACTGCCGCCCGGCCCATCACGCCGGATTCGAGCAGGACATCGGCCTCGACCGTGGGGTTACCACGCGAATCGAGAATCTCGCGGGCGATGACATCAACGATTGCACTCATGCTTGTTCCTGTAGCAGTTTCAAAGGGTGATTCCTAAAACTCTCGGGCGCACGGCCGATGCTGGCAGCAAGCCGGCGCCGCTCACGCGGTCTCGAGAAAGCCCTGTGCCTTCACCAGGCGATCGATATCGCGCAGGGTCTCGAGCAGCGCCTTCATCTTTCCGAGCGGCCACGCGTTCGGGCCATCGGACAAGGCCTTTGCCGGGTCGGGATGGGTCTCCATGAAGAGCCCGGCCACCCCCACCGCCACCGCTGCACGCGCCAGCACCGGCACGAACTCGCGCTGACCGCCCGAGGATGTGCCCTGTCCGCCCGGCAGCTGCACCGAGTGGGTCGCATCGAACACGACCGGGCAACCGGTTTCGCGCATGATCGCAAGGCTACGCATGTCGGACACGAGGTTGTTGTAGCCGAACGAGACGCCGCGCTCGCACACCATGATGCGGTCCGCGCCGCCAGCCGCTTCGCGCGCCTTGTCGACCACCTGCTTCATGTCGCCGGGTGCCAGGAACTGGCCCTTCTTGATGTTCACCGGCTTGCCGCAGGCAGCTACGGCATGGATGAAATCGGTCTGGCGACACAGGAAGGCCGGCGTCTGCAGCACGTCCACCGCCGCCGCGACCGCCGGCACCTCTTCGATCGCATGTACGTCGGTGAGCACCGGCACGCCGAGCGTCTTCCTCACGTCGGCGAGGATCTCCAGGCCCTTGTCCATGCCGAGACCACGGAAGGACTTGCCCGAGCTGCGGTTGGCCTTGTCGTAGGACGACTTGTAGATGAAGGGAATGCCCAGCTCGGCACAGATCTCCTTCAGCTGGCCGGCGGTCTCGAACGCGAGCTCGCGCGACTCGATGACGCACGGGCCGGCGATCAGGAAGAAAGGCCGGTCGAGACCGACTTCGAAATCACAGAGCTTCATGGGAGCACTCCTTACGTTCTGGCGCCGGACGACACCTACCGTCGGCAGCCGAATTGTTCAGGCCTCGCGTTGGCCGCGGTGTGCCAACGCTGCACGGACATACGCCGAGAAGAGCGGATGCCCCTTGCGCGGATTGGAGGTGAACTCGGGGTGGAACTGACAGCCCACGAACCAGGGGTGATCCGGTAGCTCGACCATCTCGCACAGGTCGGTGACCGGGGCCCGGCCGGATACGCGCAGGCCCTTGTCCTCGAGCTTCGAGAGCAGCGTGTTGTTCACTTCGTAACGATGGCGGTGGCGCTCGGTGATTTCGGGCGCGCCGTAGATCGAACGCGCGAGTGAGCCCTCGGCAAGGTGGCAGACCTGCGCGCCGAGCCGCATCGTGCCGCCCAGATCGGACTCGGCGCTGCGCGTCTCGCGCTTGCCGCTGCGGTCCTGCCACTCGGTGATGAGGCCGATCACCGGGTAGGCGGTGTCATGATCGAACTCGGTCGAATGTGCGCCTGCGAGCCCGGCCACGTTGCGCGCGAACTCGACCACCGCGAGCTGCATGCCGAGACAGATGCCGAGGTAGGGCACGCGCTGCTCACGTGCGAAGCGAATCGCTGCGATCTTGCCTTCCGTGCCGCGGCGGCCGAAGCCCCCCGGCACCAGGATCGCGTCCATGCCCTGCAGCTTGGCCGTGCCTTCCTGCTCGATGTCTTCCGAGTCGATGAAGTGAATGTTGACCTTGCTGCGGGTGTGCAGACCCGCATGGGTCACCGCCTCGATCAGCGACTTGTAGGACTCGGTGAGGTCGACGTATTTGCCTACAAAGGCCACGTCGACTTCCGCCTCCGGGTGTTCGAGCGCATCGATGAGCTTCTCCCACACACCCAGGTCGGCTGCGCGGGCGAGGATACCGAGCTTGTGGCAGACGATCTCGTCCAACATCTGGTCATGCAGCATGCCGGGGATTTTGTAGATCGAGTCCGCATCCAGGCACTCGATCACCGCCTCGGGCATCACGTTGCAGAAGAGCGCGATCTTGCGCCGCTCGTCGGCCGGAATGGATCGATCCGCGCGACACAGCAGGATGTCGGGCTGGATGCCGATCTCACGCAATTCCTTCACCGAATGCTGCGTTGGCTTGGTCTTGAGTTCACCCGCAGTGGGGATGTAGGGCAACAGCGTCAGGTGGATGAAGCAGGTGTGGCCCTTGCCCTCCTCGATGCCCATCTGGCGGATGGCTTCGAGGAACGGCAGCGACTCGATGTCGCCCACGGTGCCGCCAACCTCGACGATCGCGACATCGGCACCTTCCGCGCCACGCTTGAGGTATTGCTTGATCTCGTCGGTGATGTGCGGGATGACCTGCACGGTCTTGCCGAGGTATTCGCCCCGGCGTTCCTTCTTGATCACCGACTCGTAGATCTGGCCAGTGGTGAAGTTGTTGCGGCGGCTCATCTTGGCGCTGGTGAAGCGCTCGTAGTGACCCAGATCGAGGTCCGTCTCGGCGCCATCCTCGGTGACGAACACCTCGCCGTGCTGGAACGGGCTCATCGTGCCCGGATCGACGTTGATGTAGGGATCGAGCTTGAGGTGGGTGACGCGGATGCCGCGGGATTCCAGGATGGCCCCGAGCGAGGCCGCTGCGATGCCCTTCCCGAGGGAAGAAACGACACCGCCGGTAACGAAGACGTATTTGGTCATGAGAGTGCGACTGCGGGAAAGCGCGATGATAACCGAAACCCCCCCGCTTCCGGAAGCGCAAGCCCCATGACCGATGTGCAGTCCGAACCGAGCACGGACGAAAAAAACGGGGCGCATGCCCCGTTTCTCATCTACCTGGAATGCGCGGTCATTCGGCCGCATTGCTCTCCAGCAGCGCCTTCATCGACAGGCGGATCTTGCCGCGGTCGTCGGTTTCGAGCACCTTCACGCGCACTGCCTGGCCTTCCTTGACGTAATCGGTGACGGCGTTGACGCGCTCGTTGGCGATCTGCGAGATGTGCAGCAGGCCATCGCGGCCGGGCAGGATGTTCACGATCGCGCCGAAGTCCAGCAGGCGCACCACGGTGCCGTCATACACACGACCCACTTCGACCTCGGCGGTAATCTCCTCGATCTTGCCCTTGGCCTTTTGCGCACCTTCTGCGCTCACCGACGAGATGGTGATGCTGCCGTCGTCGGTGATCTCGATCACCGTGCCGGTTTCCTCCTGCAGCGCGCGGATCACTGCGCCGCCCTTGCCGATCACGTCGCGGATCTTCTCCGGGTTGATCTTCATGGTGATCATGCGCGGCGCGAACTCGGACACCTCGCCACGATGCGAGGCCAGCGCATGCTGCATCTGCTTCAGGATATGCAGCCGGCCCTCACCCGCCTGGGCGAGCGCGACCTGCATGATCTCCTTGGTGATGCCCTGGATCTTGATGTCCATCTGCAGCGCGGTGACGCCCTTGTCGGTGCCCGCCACCTTGAAGTCCATGTCACCGAGGTGATCCTCGTCACCCAGGATGTCGGTCAGCACCGCGAAGCGATTGCCTTCCTTGATGAGCCCCATCGCGATGCCCGCCACATGCGCCGTGAGCGGAACGCCCGCGTCCATCATCGCCAACGAGCCGCCACACACCGACGCCATCGAGCTCGAGCCGTTGGACTCGGTGATCTCGGACACCACACGCACGGTGTAGCTGAAGTCCTTGGCGTCCGGCAACACCGCCGCCAGCGCGCGCTTGGCGAGGCGACCGTGACCCACTTCGCGGCGCTTGGTCACGCCCATGCGGCCAGTCTCGCCGGTCGAGAACGGCGGGAAGTTGTAGTGCAGCATGAAGCTCTCGCGGTACTCGCCCGCGATCGCGTCGATGATCTGTTCGTCGCGGCCGGTGCCGAGCGTCGCCACCACCAGCGCCTGCGTCTCGCCGCGGGTGAACAGCGCCGAGCCGTGGGTGCGCGGCAGCACGCCGACGCGGATCTCGATGGGGCGCACGGTGCGCGTGTCGCGGCCGTCGATACGCGGCTCGCCCGCGAGGATGCGGTTGCGCACGATGCTGGCTTCGAGGTCGTGGAACACATCCTTCATCTCGTTGCCGAACACCTCGATGTCACCTGCGGCGGTGATCGCATCCACCGTGCGACGGCGAATTTCATTGACCCGCTCGGTGCGCGCCTGCTTGCTGGTGATGCGGAAGGCTTCCTCGAGCTCGGCACGCGCGATTTCGTTGATGCGCGAGATCAGCGCCTCGTTCTTCGCCGGCGGCTGCCAATCCCACTCGGGCTTGCCGGCCACCTCGACCAGCTCGTTGATCGCGCGGATCGCGGTCTGCATCTGCTCGTGACCGAACACCACCGAGCCCAGCATGACCTCTTCGGACAGCTCCTTGGCTTCCGACTCGACCATCAGCACCGCCACGTCGGTACCCGCCACGACCAGGTTGAGCGCGCTGGTCTCGAGTTGCGAAACGGTCGGGTTGAGGATGTACTCGCCGTTGGCGTAACCCACTCGGCAAGCGCCGATCGGGCCGTCGAAGGGCACACCGGAAATCGCGAGCGCGGCCGACGCGCCGATCATCGCCGGGATGTCCGGATCGATCTCGGGGTTCAGCGACAGCACGGTGACGATGATCTGGACTTCGTTGTAGAAGCCTTCCGGGAACAGCGGACGTATCGGGCGATCGATCAGGCGGCAGGTCAGCGTCTCCTTCTCGGTTGGGCGCCCCTCACGCTTGAAGAAACCACCCGGGATACGGCCCGCAGCGTAGAACTTCTCGACGTAATCGACGGTGAGCGGGAAGAAATCCTGGCCGGGCTTGGCTTCCTTGGCGGCGACCACGGTCGCCAGCACCATGGTGTCGTCCATATTGACGATGACCGCACCACCGGCCTGGCGGGCGATCTCGCCCGTTTCCAGCGTGACCGTGTGCTGACCGTAGGTGAATGTTTTCTTGATGGATTGAGGCAAGGTGAATTCCTTTCGATAGATGAGCGCGGCAGACTACAACCGCGGTGTTGCACAACAGGCAGACAAAGACAAAGCCGGTACGGCCCCTGAGGATCCGTACCGGCTTGGCTGGCTCATGGAGCCGTGATTCCAGGATCTGCCCGACTCGACACGGCCGGCAAACGAGAATCTCGAATGACTTGCCGCTGGTGTTGCAATTACTTGCGCAGACCGAGGCGCTCGATCAGCTTGCGGTAGCTGTCGGCGTTGGTGCCTTTCAGGTAATCGAGCAGCTTGCGACGCTGGCTGACCATTTTCAGCAGACCACGGCGCGAGTGATGATCCTTCGCATTGGCCTTGAAGTGGCCGGTCAGGCCGTTGATGCGGGCGGTCAGCAGCGCGACCTGGACTTCCGGCGAGCCGGTGTCACCCTGGGCACGCTGGTAATCGGAAACGATCTGCGATTTGGTTGCGGTATCGAGAGCCATGAGGTTATTTACTCTTTTCGTTCTGCTAATCTGAAGCGCGTGATTATAACGAACGCGCTGCGAAAAACTCAATCACTTCCGGACAATTCAAGCGATTAGCCGGTTGCGACGAGGCGTTTGGGCGACACACACCCATCTGGCCGGCATTCGCCCAAGCCGATGAAGCGCGCCTCCCCATACAGGCGGACGAGGCCGGCCGGGACCTCTGCGACCGCATCGAGCGAGCGCCCCTGCAATATCGCGGCGGTCTGCCCGGCGTCGAGCTCCAGTGCCGGAAAACCTGCCACGAGCGCATCTGGCCCGAGCAGGAAGGCGTCGCGCGCATCGGGCGCCGTGGCCTGGAGTTCCGCCAGCGTCACCGCCCGCGCGATGCCGAACGGCCCGATCGCAGTACGGCGCAATCCGACGAGGTGAGCACCACAGCCGAGCCGCGCGCCGATGTCCATCGCCAGGGTACGGATGTAGGTGCCCTTGCTGCAATGCACACGTATCGCGAACACATCCCCAGACAGCGGCGCGATCAGCTCGAGCGCGTGGATCGTGACCCGGCGCGGCGCGCGCTCCACCTCCAGCCCCGCGCGCGCATACTCATACAGCGGACGTCCGGCGAGTTTGAGCGCGGAGTACATCGGCGGAATCTGCTCGATCTCGCCGACGAAGCCGCGCAACACCGTGTCGATATCGTCCGCAGCGACGCTGACCGCGCGGCGCTCGATGACCTCGCCTTCGACATCGCCGGTGCTCGTCACTGCGCCGAGCCGCACCTGCGCCTCATACACCTTGTCGGCGTCCAGCAACATCTGCGAGAACTTGGTGGCCTCGCCGAAGGTGAGCGGCAGCAAGCCGGTCGCCATCGGATCGAGCGTACCGGTATGTCCGGCCTTCTCGGCGTTCAGGAGCCGCTTCGCCGCCTGCAATGCGTGGTTGGAGCTCATGCCGTGCGGCTTGTCGAGCAGCAACACGCCGTCGATGCGACGCCGCGCGATCTTCACCTTCATCCGGCTGTTCAATCCTTGCCGGTGACGCCGCTGTCGCGGTCGGCTTCAGGTGCGTCGTCGTGCTGCCGCTCGGCATCCTCGCGCGCCACACGGTCGAGCAACTGCGACATGCGACTGCCCTCCTCCACCGACTTGTCGTAGTGGAAGTGCAGCTCCGGCGTGGTGTGAATGCGCACGCGCCGACCGAGCTCGCGCCGCAGGAAGCCGCTGGCGCGGCGCAGGCCGATAAGCGTCTCCTGCAAACCTTCCTCGCCGCGCATGGAGGTGAAGTACACCTTCGCATGCGCGTAGTCGGGCGTGATCTCGACATCGGTGAGGGTGATGAACCCCACGCGCGGATCCTTCACCTCCAGCCGGATCAACTCGGCCAGTTCGCGCAGGATCTGTTCGGAAACCCGCTGGCTGCGGGAAAATTCCTTGGGCATCGCTTACAGCGTCCGGGCGATTTCCTGGATCTCGTAGATCTCCAGCTGATCGCCTTCCATGATGTCATTGAAATTGCGGATCGAGAGGCCGCACTCGAAGCCGAACTTCACTTCCTTCACGTCGTCCTTGAAGCGCTTGAGAGACTCGAGCTCACCACTGTGGATGACCAGGTTGTCGCGCAGCAGGCGTACCAGCGCGCCACGCTTGACCAGGCCTTCCTTGACGTAGCAGCCCGCCACCGCACCCACCTTGGGCACGCGGAACACCTGGCGGATCTCGACGAGGCCGATGATGTTCTCGCGCTTCTCCGGCGAGAGCATGCCCGACAGCGCCGCCTTCACCTCATCCACCGCATCGTAGATGATGTTGTAGTAGCGGATATCGACACCGAAAGTCTCGGCGAGCTTGCGTGCGCCCGCATCGGCACGGGTATTGAAGCCGATGATGACCGCACCCGAGGCCTGCGCGAGGTTCACATCGGACTCGCTGATGCCGCCCACCGCCGAGTGGATCACATTGACCCGCACCTCGTCGGTAGACAGCTTGTTCAGCGACTGCACCAGCGCTTCCTGCGAACCCTGCACATCGGCCTTGACGATCAACGGGAGGAGCTTCACCTCGGCTTCGCCCATGGACTCGAACATGTTCTCGAGCTTGGCCGCCTGCTGCTTCGCGAGCTTCACATCGCGGAACTTGCCCTGACGGAAGAGCGCGATCTCGCGTGCCTTCTTCTCGTCCGCGAGCACGATGGCCTCGTCACCCGCTGCCGGCACGTCCGACAGGCCGAGAATCTCGACCGGAATGGACGGCCCCGCCTCGTCGATCGGCGAACCGTTCTCGTCCAGCATCGCGCGGATGCGGCCGTAGGTCGCACCAACGAGGATGTTGTCACCCTTGCGCAGCGTACCGGACTGCACCAGCATAGAGGCCACCGGGCCACGCCCCTTGTCGAGACGGGCTTCGATGATGAGACCCTTCGCCGGCGTATCCGCCGGCGCGGTGAGTTCCAGCACCTCGGCCTGCAGCAGCACGGTCTCGAGCAGATCGTCGATGCCTGCACCGGTCTTGGCCGATACATGCACGAACATCACATCGCCACCATACTCTTCCGGCAACACGCTCTCGGCCACGAGTTCCTGCTTGACGCGGTCCGGGTTGGCTTCAGGCTTGTCGATCTTGGTGACCGCCACGACCAGCGGCACATCCGCCGCCTTGGCGTGGTGAATCGCCTCGCGCGTCTGCGGCATCACGCCGTCGTCGGCGGCGACCACGAGGATCACGATATCGGTGGCCTTCGCACCGCGCGCACGCATCGCGGTGAAGGCCTCGTGACCCGGAGTATCCAGGAAGGTCACCATGCCGCGCGGCGTCTCGACGTGATAGGCGCCGATGTGCTGGGTAATGCCGCCGGCCTCGCCTGCTGCAACCTTGGCACGGCGGATGTAGTCGAGCAGCGAGGTCTTGCCGTGGTCGACGTGACCCATCACCGTGACCACCGGGGCACGCGGCATCTCCACCACGTCGTGATGCACGTCGGAATCGTCCTCGAGGAAGGCATCCGGATCGTCGAGCTTGGCGGCAAAGGCCTTGTGACCCATGTCCTCGACCACGATCATCGCGGTCTCCTGATCGAGCACCTGATTGATCGTCACCATGGTGCCCATCTTCATCAGGGCCTTGATGACCTCGGCCGCCTTCACCGACATCTTGTGCGCAAGATCGGCGACGGTGATCGTTTCCGGCACATGCACGTCCTTGACGATCGGCTCGGTCGGTGTCTGGAAACCCTTCTGGTCGCCACGCTGCTGGCCGCGACCACCTCGGCCACCACCACGCGCACCGCGCCAGTTGCCCGTCGCCGCACCGGCACCGACCTCACCGCGCGTCTTCAGACCACCACGACGCTTGCTGGCCTCGTCAGCCGCAGGCGCACCGCGTACCGCACGCTTGCCGTCCTTGGCGGCGGTCTTGTCGTCCGCCTTGGCCGGCCGATGGAGAGTCCCGGTCGGCCCCTTTGCGGTCGCAGCAGCACGTGCCTTCTCGGCCTCCTCGCGTGCCTGGGCCTCTTCCTCAAGCCGGCGTGCCTCCTGGGCCGCACGGGCCGCAGCCTCTCGCTCCTGGCGAGCGCGAATGTCGGCTTCCTGACGGGAACGCAGTTCCTGCTGGCGCTTGGATTCGCGTTCGCGCGACTTCAGCTCCTCTTCGCTCAGAATGGACGGACGACCGAGCGGCGCTCCCGCAGGCCGCGGCGCTCCCGCAGGCCGCTGCGGCGGCGCACCACGCGATGCATCGCGCGCGCCTTGCTCGGAGCGACCACCCTGATCCCGCGGTGCGGAATCCCGGCGGGCGTTGTCGTCACGGCGCGGCTGCCCCGGTCGATCATTGCGGTCGCGCTCGTTGCGGTTGCCGTCACGCGGCACCTGCTGGGCAGTGCGTTGCGTACCAGAAGAAACCGGCGCACCCACGCGCGGAGCCTCGACCTTCGGCTCGACGGGCGGGGTCTCGATGACAACCGGTGCAGCGGCTTCAACCGCCGGCTCCGGCTGGGCGGCGACAACCGGCGCAACCACTTCGGGCTTGCTCTCCACGACCTGCGGCGCTTCGACCAGCGGCGCCTCAACGGGGGCCGGTGCCGCCTGCTCGGGCGGCGCGATGCTCTCCGGCGGGACGGCCGTGGCGGACGCGGGCGTCTCGGGCACCACCTCGTCACGCTTCACGAAGACGCGCTTCTTGCGTACCTCGACCTGCACCGTGCGGGCACGCCCGGATGCGTCGGTGGCGCGGATCTCGGAGGTTTCGCGGCGCGTCAGCGTGATCTTGCCCTTGGGCTGGGTCTCGCCGTGCGACCGCCGCAGATATTCCAGAAGCTTGGCCTTGTCCTGTTCGGTCAGCAGATCGCTCACGCCACGTTTGGCCACGCCAGCGCGCTGGAGCTGCTCAAGCAGCACCGCCGCCGGCATCCTAAGCTCACCGGCAAACTGGGTTACGCTCATTCCTTCCATGGGTTGCCTCCGCTCATTCTTCGAACCAGTGGGCCCGGGCCACCGAGATCAGGGCTGTTGCCCGTTCCTTGTCGATGCCGGTCATCTCCACCAGCTCATCAACCGCCAGATCCGCGAGATCGTCCCGCGTACGGACATCATGCCCGGCGAGAGTCGCCGCCAGGGTCTTGTCCATCCCCTCGAGCCCAAGCAAATCGTCCGAGACCGACTCCAGCTGCTCCTCGGTCACGATCGCCTCGGTGAGCAGCACGTTGCGCGCGCGCTCACGCAGCTCATTCACCGTCTCCTCGTCGAACGCCTCAATCTCGAGCATCTCGGCGAGCGGCACATAGGCCACCTCCTCGAGCGAAGAGAAGCCCTCGTCGATCAGGATATCGGCGAGTTCCTCGTCGACATCCAGCTTGGACATGAACAACTCGCGCACACCACGACGCTCGACGTCGGTCTTCTGCGCGGCGTCCGCCTCGCTCATCAGGTTGATGGTCCAACCCGTGAGCTCCGAGGCGAGCTTGACGTTCTGGCCGCTGCGACCGATCGCGATCGCGAGGTTGTTCTCGTCGACGACCACATCCATGCAATGATTCTCCTCGTCGACGACGATGGAGACCACCTCGGCCGGCTGCAGCGCCGCGATCACGAACTGAGCCGGATCCGGCGACCAGACGATGATGTCGATCTGCTCGCCGGCGATCTCGTTACGCACCGCAGTGACGCGCGAACCGCGCAGGCCGACGCAGGTACCGATCGGATCGATGCGCGGATCATGCGACTGCACCGCAATCTTCGCGCGCAGGCCGGGGTCGCGGGCGCAGGCCTTGACTTCGAGCAGGCCTTCCTCGATCTCGGGCACTTCCAGTTCGAACAGCTTCGCAAGAAAATCCGGCGCGGTACGCGACAGCACCAGCTGCGGGCCACGCGCGCCGCGATCGATGCGCAGCAGCACCGCCTTGGCGCGATCACCCACGCGCAGGTTCTCGCGCGGGATCATCTGGTCACGCGGGATCACTGCCTCAAGACGCCCGACCTCGATGATCGCGTTGCCACGCTCCATGCGCTTGATCGAGCCGGAGACGAGATGCTCCTTGCGGTCGAGGAAGTCGTTCAGGACCTGCTCGCGCTCGGCATCGCGGATGCGCTGGAGAATGACCTGCTTGGCGGCCTGTGCGCCGACGCGACCGAAATCGATGGGTTCCAGCGGCTCTTCGATGTAGTCGCCGAGCGCGACATCGGCACGGATCTCACGCGCATCGATGATGCCCATTTCCGCCTCGTCGTTGACGACCTCCTCGTCCAGCATCACCAGCCAGCGGCGGAAGGATTCATGGTCACCGGTATTGCGATCGATGGTCACGCGCACATCGGCGTCGTCATGAATACGCTTCTTTGTGGCCGAAGCCAGCGCCGACTCGAGCGCGCCGAAGACGATTTCCTTGTCGACGTTCTTTTCGCGCGCCAGCGCATCCACAAGCAGCAAAATCTCGCGGCTCATCTATGAAACCTCCACATCCGAATGCCTAGAACCGCGGAACCAGGCGAGCTTTTTCAATTTCATCGAAGGGCAGCGACAGCTCACCCTTCTCCGTATTCAACCGAACCTGCCCATCGACCACACCCAGCAGCGCACCGATGAAGTTCCGCTGGTTGCCGATCGGCATACGCATCCGCACCTGAACGTCCTGACCCGCGAAGCGCTCGAAATCGGCGAGCTTGCGGACAGGGCGATCAAGCCCGGGAGAGGACACTTCGAGCCGGTCGTAATCGACGTTCTCGACCTCGAACACGCGCGTGAGTTGGTTGCTCACCGTGGCGCAATCATCCACATTGACTCCGCGCTCAATATCGATGAAGACGCGCATCAGGCGCCCCTTCGGCGAGGATTCGAAATCCACCAGCTCGAAACCGAGACCAGTGACGATCTGCTCGACCAGTCGCTCGACGTCCATTTTCATGCCTACAAATAAAAAATGGGCTTGACGCCCATCCTGTTGATCCCAACCGGAAATCTGATCGACCAATCAAAACGGCGTCGATCAAAGCCTGAAGATTATATACGACCGAACCCCAGGCGGGCAATTTCAGACCCAGATACACAAAAGGGGAGCCGACATCGGCTCCCCTTTCTCAAGACTGGCGGAGTGGACGGGGCTCGAACCCGCGACCCCCGGCGTGACAGGCCGGTATTCTAACCAACTGAACTACCACTCCGCGCAAACCATGTCGATCAGGCAATTCACCCAACCGATTGCAACCGATTCACATCGCTTGCCAGAAACCTGGCGTCCCCACGGGGATTCGAACCCCGGTTATCGCCGTGAAAGGGCGGTGTCCTAGGCCTCTAGACGATGGGGACCTAAGTACTGCTTACAACAAAACCGTACTGCAAAATCTGCCTTCGTTGGTGGAGGTAAGCGGGATCGAACCGCTGACCTCTTGCATGCCATGCAAGCGCTCTCCCAGCTGAGCTATACCCCCTGACCCGAAAGAGCTGCGCACTATAGCGCGCTTTCACACCATTCGCAAGCCTTTGCCTTGCCTTTACTACTGAGTCTCTCGAACGTTTCTGCGAGAAACCTTTAACTGGCGGAGTGGACGGGGCTCGAACCCGCGACCCCCGGCGTGACAGGCCGGTATTCTAACCAACTGAACTACCACTCCGCGCAAACCGTGTCGATCAGGCAACTTACCCAACCGATTGCAACCGATTCACATCGCTTGCCAGAAACCTGGCGTCCCCACGGGGATTCGAACCCCGGTTATCGCCGTGAAAGGGCGGTGTCCTAGGCCTCTAGACGATGGGGACCTAAGTACTGCTTACAACAAAACCGTACTGCAAAACCTGCTTTCGTTGGTGGAGGTAAGCGGGATCGAACCGCTGACCTCTTGCATGCCATGCAAGCGCTCTCCCAGCTGAGCTATACCCCCTGGCCCGAAAGAGCGCGCATTATAGGGGCCCACCCCGGGTCTGTAAACCCCGCCAGACAACAATCTCGTCACATTCCTGAAACGCCGCTCACGAAGCCGTGACACGACCTCATTCGGACAACTGCGGCACCGCCTGGCGCAGGTAATACGCCATCGACCACAGCGTGAGGAAGGTCGCCGCATAGATCAACATCTGCCCGACAAACCGGACGTCGACGAAGGAAAGACTCTCGTAATAGAGCAACATCGGAATCGCGACCATCTGCGCGGTCGTCTTGAGTTTCCCAACGGTCGCGACCGCGACGCTCGCCGATTTGCCGACCCGCGCCATCCATTCGCGCAAGGCCGAGATCGTGATCTCGCGACCGATGATGACCACTGCGATGATTGCATCCACGCGCGCAAGTTGGACGAGCAGGATCAGTGCCGCTGCGACCATGAGCTTGTCGGCGACCGGATCGAGGAAGGCGCCGAAGGCCGACGTCTGTCCCAGACTGCGCGCGAGGTAACCATCGAACCAGTCGGTGACCGCGGCCAGAATGAAGATTACCGTGGCGGTGAGGTTCTTCACCTGCAAGGGGATCAGGCTTTCCGGAACGTAGAAGACGCCGACGAAGATGGGGATCAGCGCAATCCTGCCCCAGGTGAGGGTGTTGGGAATGTTCAGCGGCATGGCGTGGGCCAGGATGGCCGTGGGCTCGTATCAGGGTTCAATGCAGGGCATTGTATATCTGTTCGGCAAGCTTTCTGTTGATGCCATCGACACGGCACAGGTCCTCGACCGTGGCGCCGCGAACACCGTCGAGCCCACCGAACGTCGCGAGCAGATTGCGACGGCGGGTGGCGCCAACGCCGGGTATGTCTTCCAGCCGGGAGCCGACCCGCGCCTTGCCGCGACGCGCGCGGTGGCCGGTGATCGCAAAGCGGTGCGCCTCATCGCGGATCTCCTGCACGAGGTGCAGCGCGACATGTTCACCGCCGAGCAACATGGGCGGGCGCCCGTCCGGGTGGATCAGCGACTCGAGGCCGGCCTTGCGGCCCTCGCCCTTCGCCACGCCAACCATCGCGACCGCCTCGAGGCCAACTTCGGAGAGAATCGCTCGCGCGGTGCTGACCTGCCCCTTGCCACCGTCAATGAGAATGAGGTCCGGGCACACCCCCTCGCCCGCCGCGACCTTGCCATAGCGCCGCTCCAGCGCCTGGCGCATCGCGGCGAAGTCGTCGCCGCCGGTGATGCCGGTGATGTTGTAGCGGCGGTACTCCGAGCGCTTCATCGCCCCGTCCACGCACACCACACAGGACGCCACGGTGGCCTCGCCCATGGTGTGACTGATGTCGAAGCACTCGATGCGCCGCGGCAACTCGGCGAGGTCCAGCACCTCGCGCAAGGCCTCGAGGCGGGCCTCGATGCGGCCGGTGTCGCGCATACGCGCCTGGATCGCGAGGCGCGCGTTGTTCAGCGCCATCTCCATCCAGGCCTTCTCGGCACTCAGGCGCGGCTGGATGACCGTCGGCGGCGGCTGCGAATCCGCGACAAGGTCCGCGAACACGCCGCGCACGTCGGCGACCGCCGCATCCACGATGACCCTTGCAGGCATGGGGTGATCGCGGTAGTGCTGCTCGACAAAAGCGAGCAGCGCGTCCTCCGCGCCGCAGCCGGCGGCGGTGCTGGGGAACTGCGGCCGGTCGCCGAGATGTCGGCCACCGCGCACCATCGCGATGTTGATGCACACCACGCCACCCTCCTCCAGCGCCGCGAGCACATCCACGTCCTCGTCCTTGCGACTGTCGACGAACTGCCGATGCAGCACCGCCTGCAGCGAGCGCACCTGGTCGCGCAGCTGCGCGGCGGTCTCGAAATCGAGTGCCTCGGCAGCGGCATGCATGCGTGCAGTGATGTCGTCGATGACCTCGCTCGCGCGGCCATCGAGGAAGCGGGTCGCGAGCCGCACGTCGCTCGCATAAGCTTCCGCCGAGATCGCCTCCACGCAGGGCGCGGTGCAGCGCTTGATCTGGTGCAGCAGGCAGGGCCGCGAGCGGTTCTGGAACACCGAGTTCTCGCAGGTGCGCAGCTGGAAAATCTTCTGCAGCAGGTGGATGCTCTCGCGCACCGCCCAGGCGTTGGGGAAGGGGCCGAAGTAGCGCGCACCCTTCTCGAACGCGCCGCGGTGGTAGCTCAGGCGCGGATAGGCGTCGCCTGAGAGGCCGATGTAGGGGTAGGACTTGTCGTCACGGAACAGGATGTTGTAACGCGGCGCGAGGCTCTTGATGAGGTTGTTCTCTAGGATGAGCGCCTCCGCCTCGGAGCGCGTGGGGGTGATGTCCACCCGCACGATCTGCGCCACCATCATCGCGATGCGCGGGCTGGGCTGGGTCTTCTGGAAGTAGTTCGACACCCGCCGCTTGAGGTTCTTGGCCTTGCCGACGTAGAGCACCTTGTCGCCCTCGCCGATCATGCGATAGACGCCCGGCTCCTCCGGCACATTGCGCAGGAAGCTGCGCGCGTCGAACCCGCCAGCCTTATCCACCATGTCAGCCCGCCCGCTCGGGTTTCGCCGCCATCTCGTCAGCCCGCATCTCGCGCGACGTGGACGAGCACGTCGGCGCGCGCGTCGATGTAGGCCGGATCGAGCTCCAGCGCGAAGGGGTCGGCGTGCCGGCCATGCGCCGCGAGGCGCAGGATGCGTCCGACCACCGCCTGCGGCACCTTCGGCGCCCAGCGGTCGAGGAGATCGTCGGCGAGGTCGGGCCGGTTGCACACCAGCACCATGTCACAGCCGGCTGCGAACGCGGCGCGCGCCCTGGCGAGGATGTCGCCGACCACGGTCGCGCCCTCCATCGTCAGATCGTCACTGAAGATCACGCCATCGAAGCCGAGCCGGCCGCGCAGGACATCCTGCAGCCAGAACGGCGAGAAGCCCGCCGGATGTTCGTCGATGGCGGGGAAGCGCACATGCGCCGGCATCACTCCGGAGAGCTGGCGTGCGAGGCGGTGACGATAGGGCGCGATGTCTTCCTTCCACACCGCGTCGAAGTCGCGCCCGTCCACCGGGATCTCGACATGCGAATCGGCCTCGATGAAACCGTGCCCGGGAAAGTGCTTGCCGACGCAGCCCATGCCGGCGTCGCGCATCCCGGCCGCGAGCGCGGAGGCGAGCTTGGCGACGACGATGGGGTCGCGGTGAAAGGCGCGATCGCCGATGACGCGACTGCAGCCGTAGTCGAGGTCCAGGACCGGTGTGAAGCTCAGATCGACGCCATGCGCGAGGAGTTCGGCCGCAAGCACGAAGCCGGTCGAACGCGCGAGCGCCAGCGCTGCGACATGGTCATCCTCCCACACGCTGCCGAGCGAGCGCATCGCCGGCAGGCGGGTGAAACCGTCGCTGCGAAAGCGCTGCACCCGCCCGCCTTCATGGTCCACCGCGATCACCAGGCGCGGCGTGCGCAGCGCGTGGATCTCGGCAGTGAGCGCCTGGAGTTGCTCGGAGTTCGCGAAGTTGCGCGCGAACAGGATCACGCCGCCGACGAGCGGATCGCACAGGCGCGCACGCTCCGCGTCGGTGAGCGCGGTGCCGGCGACGTCGAGCATGACCGGGCCGGGCGGCAGGGAGACAGGGGTTTGCGCAGGGTGATGGCTCATTGGCTGCTGGTGACTGGTTGACTTGGTCGCGCGCCGGGCGGCCGCGGGCTCAGGACGAGATGGATGCCGACGATGCCTCGCGTTGCTCCACCACCGCGAACGCCACCACCCAGTCCGCCTCGTCGGACAGACTGAGGTGGGCGACCAGGCCGCGCGCGCGCATGTATTCGGCGAGCGCAGGCGCATACGCGTAGCCGGGCTTGCCGCGCGCGTCGTGTTCGATGCGCACCGCATGCAGCGTCGCCGGCAGCGCCACACCCGTACCCAGTGCCTTACCGAAGGCCTCCTTGGCAGCGAAACGCTTCGCGAGGTGGCGGGCCGGCTCACGCGCGGCATGGAAGGCGGCGCGCTCCGCCTCGGGCAGGATGCGCTCGGCGAAGCGCACGCCATGACGCTCCAGCGCCGCCACGACACGCGCGATGTGGACGATATCGGTCCCGATGCCGTGAATCATCCCGCAGTTCCTTGCGCGTCAGGACGCCGTGGCTTCACGCATCAGCCGCTTCATCTCGGACACCGCGGCACGCAGGCCGATGAACACCGCGCGGCTGACGATGGCATGGCCGATGTGCAGCTCGCGGATGCCGGCAAGCCGGGCGACCGGCTGCACGTTGTAATAGTTGAGCGCATGGCCGGCATTGAAGCGCATGCCCAGCGCGCGAATCGCCTCGCCCCCTTCGCGGATGCGGGCGAGCTCGCGCTGCACCGCAGGGCTCTCCTCGTCGCGCCCGGCGGCGTGGAAGGCGTGCGCGTAAGGGCCGGTATGCACCTCGCACACCTTCGCGCCGACCCTTGCGGCGGCGGCGATCTGTGCCGGATCGGCGTCGATGAACACGCTCGTGACGATGCCGGCCTCGGCGAGCCGGCCGATGATGTCGGCGAGACGCGACTCCTGCGAGAGGATGTCCAGCCCGCCCTCGGTGGTGACCTCCTGGCGGCCTTCCGGCACCAGCATCGCCATCTCGGGGCGCATCGCGCAGGCGATGCCGACCATCTCGTCGGTGGCGGCCATTTCCAGGTTGAGCTTGATCTGGGTGGTCTCGCGCAGGCGCCGCACGTCCTCGTCCTGGATGTGGCGGCGGTCCTCGCGCAGATGCACGGTGATGCCGTCCGCTCCGCCGAGATGCGCCTCCACCGCGGCCCACACCGGGTCCGGCTCCCAGGTGCGCCGCGCCTGGCGCAGTGTCGCCACATGGTCGATATTCACGCCGAGTTCGATCACAGTTCCTGCAACTCCTTCAATACCCGCCGGGACTCCAGGGTCTGACCGTGCAGGGTGTGGTTGATCAGCATGCGCAGCAGGCTCTTGCTCTGCGCAAGGGTTTCCGGCCGGGAGAAGTCGTCGGCCAACATGTCGAGCAGGGTCTGGCCGCTGAGCACCGGGGCATCCGCTGGCGCACCCACGGCGGGCGTCAGCCCTTGCTCGACAATATAGACGTAGCGACCGGTGGCCACCACCGGCACGCCCGATTCGGCTTCGCACTCCAACCCCACGCCGTACCCGAGCTCACGCAGTAGCGCGAGCTCGAAGCGTCGCAGCAGCGGAGCCTGCGGCTGGTTGCCGGCGAGCGCGAGCAGCGCCGACCAGTAGGCATCGAAGAGCGCGGGGTGCGCGTCCTCGCGCGCCGAAAGCTTCACCAGCAACTCGTTGAGGTAGTAACCGCACAGCAGCGCCTTGCCCGACAGCAACGGCAGGCCGCCCTGCCACTCGGCACGCACCAGCGTCTTTACCTCGCCACCGCCGGACCAGTCGATCAGGAGTGGCTGAAAGGCCATGAGCACGCCGCGCAGCGCCGACATCGGCCGACGTGCGCCCTTCGCAACCATCGCAACGCGGCCGTGATCGCGCGAGAAGACTTCTACGATCAGGCTGGTCTCGCGCCAGGGGTAGCTGTGCAGGACGAACCCCGGCTGCTGATCGACACGCTGCCGAGTACTCACGAGGCGGCCCTGACGCGCCGGCGCAAGGCCCCGCGATCAGTCGTAGCCGAGGCTCTTGAGCGCGCGCTCATCGTCCGCCCAGCCGCTCTTCACCTTCACCCACACCTCGAGATAGACCTTGCCGTCGAAGAGCTTCTCGAGCTCCACCCGCGCCTCGCTCGAGATGCGCTTGAGCTGCTCACCGCCGCGACCGATGACGATGCCCTTGTGGCCGGGCTTGTCGACGATGACCGCGGCGAAGATGCGGCGCAGGCTGCCCTCGGTCTCGAACTTCTCGATCTCCACCGCAATGCCGTAGGGCAGCTCGTCGCCAAGCAGACGGAAGAGCTTCTCGCGCAGGAACTCGGAGGCCAGGAAGCGCTCACTGCGGTCGGTGATGTCGTCTGCGCCATACATCGGCGATGCGACCGGCAGGTACTGGCGCGCGGCCTTCACCAGCGCGTCCACGTTGGAGCCGCGCTCGGCGCTGAGCGGCACCACCTCCGCAAACGGACGAAGCGCCGCCACGCGCTCGATGAAGGGCAACAGCCGGGTCTTGTCGGCGAGCCGGTCCACCTTGTTGATCACGAGCAGCACCGGCACATCGGCGGGCAGCACCGACAGCACCTTGCGGTCGTCCTCGCCGAAGCGGTCGGCCTCAACCACGAAGAACACCACATCCACCGACGCCAGCGCCTGCGTGACGGTGCGGTTCATGCCACGGTTCAAGGCGTTGCGGTGCTCGGTCTGGAAGCCGGGGGTATCCACGAAGATGAACTGCGCATCGTCGTTGGTGAGGATGCCGGTGACACGATGGCGCGTCGTCTGCGCCTTGCGCGAGACGATGCTGATCTTCTGCCCGATCAGCCGGTTGAGCAGGGTCGACTTGCCGACGTTGGGACGCCCGACGATGGCGACGAAGCCGGTGCGGAAGTCCGCCTCGGCCGTCTCGATGGAGGGTTCTGTCGTCGTCATGATGATTTTCTCAGCGCGGCGAGCGCGAGCTCGGCCGATTGTTGTTCGGCGGCGCGCCGGCTCGCCCCGCGCCCCACGGTACGCACGCCGCAGGCCTCGAGCACGCAGGCGATCTCGAACTCCTGCGCGTGCGCCTCACCGAGCACCTGTGAAAGCTGATACTGCGGCAGCGGCAACTTGCGCCCTTGCAGCCACTCCTGCAACGCGGTCTTGGGATCCTTGAGCGCGACGCGCGGATCGATCTCGGCGATCAGCGGAGCGTAGAGCCGGTCGATGACACCCTTGGCCGCCGCAAATCCGGCGTCCAGAAAGACCGCCGCGAACACCGCTTCGAGCGCGTCGGCGAGGATCGACGGGCGGCGAAAGCCGCCGCTCTTCAGTTCGCCTTCGCCCAGACGCAAGGCCTCCCCGAGATCCAGCGCTTGCGCCACCCTGTGCAGCCCTTCCTGGCGCACCAGCGACGCGCGCAGCCGCGACATCTCGCCTTCCTTGAGCACGCCGAAGCGCTCGAACAAGGCGATCGCGATCACGCAGTTGAGGATGCTGTCGCCCAGGAACTCCAACCGCTCGTTGTTGGGCTGCCCGAAGCTGCGGTGAGTCAGTGCCTGCTCCAGCAAGGCCGGATTCGCGAACGCATGACCCAGTTGCCGCTGCAGACGACTATCGAACGACTTCACGCAACACCAGGCTAGAGACTGGAGCTCGACGCGGTGAACTCGAAAAGCAGGCTCACATTGCCGGCAATCGGTACCCTGCGCTCCCATGCCGCGTCCACGACCACCTTGCCGCCGTCCTTGTAGATCTCGAGGTCGGCCGCGGTCACGCTGGTGATGTCATCGACCACCGAGCGCCGCTCGAAGCTCTTGCGCAGGGCCGCCATGTTGGCCCCACCGTCGCCTTCCTCGGCGATTGCGCGCACGATGCGCTGGATCGCGAAGTACTCTGTGAACGCCGGCACCGACCTGAAGCCCAGCAACAGGATGAAGGCGGCCAGCGCCCCGACGATCAACAGGCCGATCAGGCTGATACCACGCTGGCGATGTCTCATTCGTTGCTCTCCTCGTCAGTGGAAACCACCGATCCGCTTCAGATCGCTGAAATTGAACCAGATGAAAAACGCACGTCCCACGATGTTCTCGTCGGGCACGAAACCCCACACTCGGCTGTCGCTGCTCGCGTCACGGTTGTCCCCCATGACGAAGTAATGGCCCTGCGGTACCGTGCAACTCACTCCCGCCGTAGTATAGGTGCAGTTCTCCCGCTTCGGGAAGTTGAGTACTTGCGGCACGAACGCGGGCGCATCACGCTCGATGAGCACCGAGTGCTCCACCTCGCCGAGCATTTCGGTGTATTGCGGCGAATAGTAGAGCCTGTCGGGGTGAAGGAACTCGCCCGTGGCCTGGATCGGAACCGGCTGACCATTCACGGTGAGGCGCTTGTTCAGATACTCGACCCGGTCGCCCGGCAGGCCGACGATGCGCTTGATGTAATCCATGCTCGGATCGGCGGGGTAGCGGAACACCATCACCTCCCCACGCTTGGGCTGATTGATCTCGATGATCTTCTTGTTGATCACCGGCAAGCGAATGCCGTAGGTCCACTTGTTCACGAGAATGAAGTCGCCCACCAGCAAGGTCGGGATCATCGAGCCCGACGGAATCTTGAACGGCTCCACCACGAACGAGCGCAAGCCGAACACGATCAGGATCACCGGAAAGAAGCTCGCCCCGTATTCCACCCACCACGGCGCAGGCGTACCCGGCGCGCGGCGCTTGCGCGCGACGAAGCGATCCAGGCACCACAGCACGCCTGTCACAACCAACAGCACGAACAATATCAACGCAAAGTTCACGAACACTCCAGAGACCGGACCACCGGCCAGCCAGCGGGCCGCCCGGGCCCCTCAATCCGATCGACTTCGGTGCGCCCGGTCGTGGGCACCTCGTCGGTCATTTGTTCTCGTCGGTGCGCAGCACCGCCAGGAAGGCTTCCTGCGGGATCTCGACGTTACCCACCTGCTTCATGCGCTTCTTGCCTTCCTTCTGCTTCTCCAGCAGCTTGCGCTTGCGGCTGATGTCGCCGCCGTAGCACTTGGCGAGCACATTCTTGCGCAGCGCCTTGATCGTCTCGCGCGCGATGATGTTCGAGCCGATCGCCGCCTGCACCGCCACATCGAACATCTGCCGCGGGATCAGCTCGCGCAGCTTCGCGGCGAGCTCGCGCCCCCGGTACTGGGCGCTCGCGCGATGCACGATCACCGACAGCGCATCGACCTTCTCGCCGCCGACGAGCAGATCCAGCTTCACCAGGTCGGCGCTGCGATACTCCTTGAACTCGTAATCGAGCGACGCATAGCCGCGCGACACCGACTTCAGTCGGTCGAAGAAGTCCATCACGACCTCGTTCATCGGCATCTCATATACCAGCTGCACCTGCCGGCCAAGGTAGCGCATGTCCACCTGATTGCCACGTTTCTGGGTGCATAGCGTGATCACCGAGCCGACGTACTCCTGCGGCAGGAAGATGGTTGCAGTGATGATGGGTTCGCGGATCTCGGCAACCTTGGAAAGATCCGGCAGCTTGGACGGGTTCTCAATGCGCAGCACCTCGCCGCTGTTCATCACCACCTCGTACACCACCGTCGGCGCGGTGGTGATGAGGTCCATGTCGAACTCGCGTTCCAGGCGCTCCTGCACGATGTCCATGTGGAGCAGGCCGAGGAAACCGCAGCGGAAACCGAAGCCCAGCGCCTGCGAGACTTCCGGCTCGAACTGCAGCGCGGCGTCGTTGAGCTTGAGCTTCTCGAGCGACTCGCGCAGCTGGTCGTATTCACTCGACTCCACCGGATACAGGCCGGCGAACACCTGCGGCTTGATCTCGCGAAAGCCCGGCAGCGGCGCGCTTGCCGGACGGCTCGCGACGGTGATGGTGTCGCCCACCTTGGCCGCCTTGAGCTCCTTGATGCCGGCAATGACGAAGCCGACCTCACCCGCATGCAGGACATCACGCGCCACCGAGCGGGGCGTGAACACGCCGACCTGATCCACCGGATACTGCGCACCGTTGGACATCAACAGGATGCGGTCCTTGACGCGCAGCGAGCCATCGACGACACGCACCAGCATCACCACGCCCACGTAGTTGTCGAACCAGGAATCGATGATCAGCGCCTTCAGCGGGCCATCGGCGTCACCCTTGGGTGGCGGCACACGGCTGATCACGAGCTCCAGCACCTCCTCGATCCCGAAGCCGGTCTTGGCCGAACACAGCACCGCCTCTGACGCATCCACGCCGATCACGTCCTCGACCTCCTTGCGCGCGCTCTCCGGATCGGCTGCGGGCAGGTCGATCTTGTTGAGGACGGGCAACACCTCCACGCCGAGCTCGATCGCGGTGTAGCAGTTCGCCACCGTTTGCGCCTCGACGCCCTGAGAGGCATCCACGACCAACAGGGCGCCTTCGCAGGCCGATAGCGAACGGCTCACCTCGTAAGAGAAGTCCACATGCCCCGGGGTATCGATGAGATTGAGGTTATAGACTTGCCCGTCACGTGCCTTGTATCTCAGGGCTGCCGTCTGAGCCTTGATGGTGATGCCGCGCTCGCGCTCGAGGTCCATGGAGTCGAGCACCTGCTCCTCCATCTCGCGCTCGGAGAGCCCGCCGCAGTAGTGGATCAGACGGTCGGCCAGCGTAGACTTGCCATGGTCGATGTGGGCGATGATGGAGAAGTTGCGGATGTGTTGCATGCGGATAGGGTAGGTTTCTTTCGCGGTTTCAGGGCCGAATGGCAGCACGCGCGGCGCCAGACACGACCGGGCCGCGGATTATAGCTTGAAACACATGCCGCAGCCGTGAATGGCGCCAATGCGGTAATGAAAAATGCGCAGGATCAGCGCTTTGCGATCTCCGCGGGCGCACGTGCGAGACAATGCTGCACGACTCGCTCCGGATCCAGATGCCAGTGGCAGATCTCCACGGATCCGTCCAGCAGCACTGGCACGAGTTCATTCCAACGCGCCTCGAGTCCGGGGTCCGAATCGACATCGACAACATCGACACGCCACCCGAACGTCTCTGCGATCGGCTCGAGTGCCGCGATCATGTCGTGGCAAAGGTGACACCACTCGCGGCTGAGAACCGTGAAGACGAGTCGCTCATCGCAACCGGCAATCGTGCTCATTCGGCCGCAGTCAGGCTGACGTAGGCGCTTCCCTCGGCCCGCTGCACGAGCAAGGAGACGTTCTCTCCGGGGCGAAGGTCCGCGACGAGACGCTCGAAGTCCGCCACGCTCCGGAGTTGCGATTGGCGTCCGCCCTTGACCATTGCCACGATCAGGTCGCCCTCACGCAGATCCGAACGCCCGGCGACACCCTCCATCCGTTCGATGATCACACCGCTGCTCGCCCCGACCTGCTCGAGTTGATCAGCGGTGGGCACCACCACCACCACGCCCAGCCTGTTCGGAGTCTCGGTCGGCACAACGGCACGGTGGACACCTTCGCCCTTGTCCTCACGCCACTCACCGACGGCCACGGATAGCGTGCGCGCCTCCCCGTCCCGATACACCTGCATGTCGACAACCGCGCCTGGACGAGTGGCCGCAACGATGCGCGGAAGGTCGTTGGAACTGCTCACCTGGCGGCCATCGAAGCGCACGATGACGTCACCCTGACGCACTCCGGCCTTTTCGGCCGGGGCCCCGACCTCCACCGAACTGACGAGTGCCCCCTCTGCCCGCGGCAAACCGAAGCTCTCGGCCAGCACGCGCGTAACCTCCTGGATGGCGACGCCGATCCTGCCTCGACGTACGACACCTGCGCTGCGCAGTTGCGACTGCACATCCATTGCCACATCGATAGGAATGGCGAACGACAAGCCCATGAAGCCGCCCGTCTGGCTGTAGATCTGAGAGTTGACACCAACGACCTCGCCCTTCAGGTTGAACAACGGCCCCCCCGAATTGCCCGGGTTGATCGCCACGTCGGTCTGGATGAAGGGCACGAAGTTCTCGTCTGGCAGGCTACGCCCCTTGGCACTCACGATGCCCGCCGTCACGGAGTGCTCGAAGCCGAAGGGCGAGCCGATGGCCACCACCCACTCACCCACCTTGAGCGCGTCCGGTTGCCCCATCGAGACCACGGGCAAGCCGTCCGCGTCGATACGGATCACCGCGATATCGCTGCGGCGGTCCGCACCGATGACGCGAGCACGGTACTCGCGCTTGTCAGCGAGGCGCACGACGATCTCCTCGGCATCTTCGATCACGTGCGCGTTCGTGATGATGAAGCCGTCGTCGCTGATGATGAAGCCCGAACCCAACGAGCGGTTGTCACCATTGAACTTGGGGTCTTCCGGAATGCGCGGAGCAAAGCGACGGAAGAAATCGAACATCGGATCCTTCTCGTCAAGGCTTGGGAAGCGCGTCCTGCGCTCCCTGGGGGCCTGGGTGGTGCTGATGTTCACTACCGATGGCCCTTGCCGCTCCACGAGTACCGTGAAATCCGGCAGTTCAGCCGCATGGACCGCCCCGAACGATACACAGCACAGCACGATCCACGACAGAAGGCCAGAAAAGCGCAGAACCTGGTTACTCATCTCGATCCACCAGCCCGCTCGCCGCATCCACGATCGGGCCCGACCACCTGCAATCCGAAGGAATGCCGCCAATGGCGGCTACGATGAAGAACACGGTTGATCGATACCGCCCCAGCAAGGCCCGACAAGGCCCCGACGAGTGTGCCGGCATCGCTGCCAACGGCCCATTGCCCGACAACCGCACCGAGCAAAAGCAGCACGGTCGCAAGACCATAACTGGCAAGCGCGCCACGCAGCGGCGCACCATCTTCGATCCGAATCAAGACGCGCTCGCCGACACGGGCCGCAATCGGGTTCGCAACCTCGAACACGGCATTCGGCTCACCCAGCGCATGCGCGAGCTTTGCCGAGCGACAACCGCCAGGTTCGTCACAACGCCCGCAACCTCCGGGACGCTCCGACACCCTGACCTTCATCCGATCCCCGAACACTGCGACGACCTGCGCGCTCGCCTCGATCATTGCACGACCGGTCCGATACCGTCCCCGATCATCTGCACCGCCTTCTGCGGCACCTCGCCGAGCACGGTGACAAGGTGCTCACCAAGCTTGCGCTTGTAGATATTGATCGGCCCGCTCGCCAGGGCACCGATGCCCTCGCGCACCCCGGTCGGATCGGCCGGCTCGATGAATACCGAAACCGCAGCGAGCCCGTCGGTGAACACCATGTGCAGGACCTCTCCGTGTTCTCGCCCGAGTTGCCGCACGACCATCGACTTGAGCACATATCCGGGCACGGCGGACTGCAGCGCCCAGCCCCCACGTCCATCGACCGGCGTGCCGCGGGCGTTGACCTCCCGCCAGGACTCACTCATCTCGTAGCGCGGTTTCAGGGCATCCGGCTCGATCTCGCCGCCGATACGCACGTCGCCAAAGGTGAACTGTTCGATGACCTCCCCACGCTCGTCCACCATGCGGGCCTTCAGCAACAAACCGCTCTCTGCATCGGCCCACAGCGTATGCCCGTAGCGCAACCCGTCACGCGGCACCAGATGAATGACTTGCGCATCCTTACCGGCAACTCTCGCGAGCTCACCCATGCTCACCTGGTAGTTCTCGACCACGGTCGCATATGCACTCGGCAGTCGCGCGGGAAAGGCCCTGCGCCCGCCGGCTTCATCGACGATCACCATCTTCTGATCGGGAAGCACGCAGCGCACCTCTCCATTGCTGCGAATCACCTCGCGTGGACTGCCATCCAGCACCTCGAGCCGCTCCTGAGCACCATGTTGATCCACCCTGTGCACGATTCGAGAGGTCTCGAACTCGCGGCCGGACTGATAGGTGAAGGTACCGACGTAATTGAGCCCCTGTCCGGCTGTCGCGATTCGTCCAAGCCACTCGATCGGGTCCTGTGTCGCAAATGCTTGAATCGACGTCAGCCCGCCGGTGGCAAGCACCGCAAGCGCGACCAGGATGCGCTTCATCAACGCGCTTCTCCCTGCGGAGCAGAAACCGTGCGCACGTACTGGATTGCACCGGGTAGCGGACCACCACCGTTCATCGCCTGATGTACGAATACGTACTCGCGGTGCCCGTCGCCCGAAACGGCAGACACGACGGGTTGAGACTGCAGCGCGACCGCCTCGACCCGGGTACCGCCGACGCCAGCCATCGATACACCGCCCGACGGCTGGGACGAAAGGGTGTGCGCCACCCATCCGACCGCGAGGACGCCCATCACAGAAGCCGCAAGCGGAAGCAGGTTACGCAGGATGCCCTGCCTTCCCTGGCTGCGCACATGAACCGGTGCGAGCACGACAGGCTCGTCTTCGAGGCCCGCCATGACCCTGGCGGTAAAGTCCTGCGAACCGGCGTGCTCACCCCGCAACGCGTCGCCGATCAGGCAGTAATCATCCCATTTGGCAGCGAGCTTCGGATCGCGGCGGATGCTGTCGAGCACCTGCGCACTTGCATGTTGATCGAGGTCGCCATCGAAGAATGCAGACATTCCATCTTTCATGAGTGACACCTACCAGCGTTTGTCAGGGGCCGTATCGAGCAGCGGCCGCAGTTTCTCGGAAATTGCCTCTCGCGCACGGAAGATCCGCGAACGCACCGTACCGATCGGACAATCCATGATGTTGGCGATCTCTTCATAGCTGAGCCCCTCCAGTTCTCGAAGCATGATCGCGGTTCTCAGCTCCTCCGGGAGCGCCTGCATCGCCTCCTCGACGACCTCGCCAATCTGTCGGGTCATCATCAGCCGCTCTGGCGTGTTGATGTCCCGCAGTTGGTCACCATCGTCGAATGCCTCGGCCTCCTCGGCATCGAAACTGGTCGTCGTCGGCGCGCGCCGACCTTGTGAGACCAGGTAGTTCTTTGCCGTGTTGATCCCGATACGATAGAGCCATGTATAGAAAGCACTGTCGCCACGGAACGAATTCAGGGCACGGTATGCCTTGATGAAGGTCTCCTGAGCGACATCCTCGACTTCGGCCGGGTCGCGAATCAGCCGAGAAAGCAGTCTTTGCAGCTTGCGCTGGTATTTGGATACCAGCAAACCGAAAGCCTGCTTGTCACCGCGCTGAACACGCTCGACAAGTTGCTGATCAACCTCGCGATCGCTCATGAATTGGATGGATCTCTGTAATGGGCAAAAACCGCGCCAGTATAGCGATCACCCGAACGGTCGGCAAAGCCGAAGTCGCAGTTAGAGACAGGGCGTCGTTGGAATAGTTCAGATCGCGACAGGGTAGTGACAGCCAAGAATACCCGCGCCACCCGCGCGTCACGCAGGTCGGGCAGGTGTCGCCATGATATAGTCGGCGAAAAAGAGCCCCCCCCTCTCGACCACGGCGCAGTCATTGCGGCCGAATCACTCCAGACGACGATCTTGTTGAACGAATTCGACGTACTCATCCTGGGTAGCGGCACAGCCGGACAATCGATGGCGCTGCGCCTCGCCGACAAGTTGCGGGTCGCAATCGTGACCAAGCGCAGCCTCGCCGACAGCGCCAGCGCCTGGGCACAGGGCGGCATCGCGGCGGTACTTGACACCACCGACAGCGTAGAGGCACACATCCAGGATACCCACATCGCGGGAGCGGGCCTGTGTGACCCGGCGGCAACCCGCTTTGTCGTGGAAAACGGACGCCGTGCGATCGAATGGCTGATTGACCGCGGCGTGCCCTTTACCCGCGAAGCCGACTCCGAGATGGGCTTCCACCTCACGCGTGAAGGTGGCCACTCGCATCGCCGTATCATCCACGCGGCGGATGCCACGGGTGCTGCGGTACAGGCCACGCTTACGGATCAGGTGTTGCAGCATCCGAACATCACGGTGTTCGAGAACCATATCGCGGTTGATCTCCTGATCGGAGAGAAGCTCGGACTAGCCGCGGCCGGATGTCACGGTGCCTACGTGCTGGATATCGCCGGCGACCGTGTCGTGACGATTGCGGCGCGCCATACCGTGATCGCCACTGGCGGTGCAGGCAAGGTATACCTCTTCACGACGAACCCGGATGTCGCCACCGGCGATGGCATCGCGATGGCCTGGCGTGCGGGGTGCAGAATCGCGAACATGGAGTTCATCCAGTTCCACCCCACCTGCCTTTATCACCCACAGGCCAAATCCTTCCTCATCAGTGAGGCAGTACGGGGCGAAGGCGGGCTGCTCAAGCTGCCGGACGGCACCCGTTTCATGCCTGAGCACGACGCACGGGCCGAGCTCGCACCGCGCGACGTCGTCGCACGCGCGATCGACTTCGAGATGAAGAAGCACGGCCTGGACTGCGTCTATCTCGACATCAGCCACAAACCCGCAGAATGGCTGCGCGGCCACTTTCCCAACATCCACGCACGCTGCCTGGAACTGGGTATCGACATCACGCGCGAAGCGATTCCGGTCGTGCCTGCGGCACACTATACATGCGGCGGCATCGTCACCGACCTTGCGGCGCGCACCGATGTAGCCAACCTTTACTGCGTGGGCGAATCCTCCTGTACCGGGCTGCACGGCGCCAACCGGCTGGCGAGCAATTCGCTGCTGGAGTGCCTGGTTTTCGGCGAAGCGGCCGCGCGCGACATCTTTGCGGCCCCGCGCCACGACATCCCCGCACTGCCCGAGTGGGACGAGAGCCGCGTCACGGACGCCGACGAGGAGGTGGTGATCTCGCACAACTGGGCCGAACTGCGTCGTTGCATGTGGGACTACGTGGGCATCGTGCGCACCACCAAGCGCCTGCAACGTGCCCAGCACCGCATCCGGCTGCTGACCCGCGAGATACACGAGTTCTACTCGAATTTCCGCGTCAGCAACGACCTCATCGAGCTGCGCAACCTTGTGGCCACCGCCGATCTGATCGTTCGCTGCGCCTTGCGCCGCTCGGAGAGCCGCGGCTTGCATTACTCGCGAGACTATCCCGACCTGCAAGCGCGCGCGCGCGACACCATCATTCGCCCGGCGAAGTCCCGCCCGTCTCGCTGACCCCCTCCTCCGGCGGACGTACTTTGTGGCGTACCCAGACCCTCAGGGCGCGCCAGTCGTCAGCGGACATCTGGTCGGAGAGGAGCATCAGCACGCCTCCACGACCTGCTGGGACATCCGCCGCCAGTCCGCCCCGGTTTGCGGCGCGAAGCCACACCGCCCAGCCGAAATCGGTGACGCCCACGACCAGAGCATGTGCCGCGGATGCGTCACCCCAGCGACAAGTGCCATCATCGGCCAGTATCAGCGTGCGACCGTGATGCGCAGCCTGCAGAAGCACCACCCGGACGCACCCCATACACGCAACTGCAAGGATGACTACATGCGCCGGCCAAGCGTCTGACGCGACAAATCCCGCAATGCAGGAGGCGATGCCGAGCAGCGCCACGAGCGCCACAAGCCGCCGCGAAAAGGAAAGGCGCACCGCGTGCGGATACCGCATCGCTGGTGCGCCCTGTACAGCCGGCCTACGGACGGATCAAACGCGCTTGAATACCAGCGTGCCGTTCGTCCCTCCAAAGCCGAAGTTGTTCTTCATCGCGTATTCGATCTTCATGTCTCGAGCGATGTTTGCGCAGTAGTCCAGATCACACTCCGGATCCTGCTCGAAGATGTTGATCGTGGGCGGCGAGACCTGATGATGGATCGCCAGCGCCGTAAACACGGATTCCACGCCGCCTGCACCGCCGAGAAGGTGCCCGGTCATCGACTTGGTGGAGTTCACCACCAATTTCTTAGCGACATCCTCGCCCACAGCGAGCTTGATCGCATCGGTCTCGTTCTTGTCGCCCAGGGGCGTCGACGTACCGTGCGCGTTCAGGTACTGCAACTGGTCCGGGTTGATACCGGCGTTGCGCATCGCATTCACCATGCTGCGGCGCGGCCCGTCGGTGTCCGGTGCGGTCATGTGGAAGGCATCGCCGCTCATGCCGAACCCGGCCACCTCGGCGTAGATCTTTGCGCCACGACGTACTGCATGCTCGTACTCCTCGAGCACCAATACACCAGCGCCCTCACCGAGCACAAAGCCGTCACGCCCCTTGTCCCATGGACGGCTGGCTGTCGCCGGATCGTCGTTGCGGGTGGAGAGCGCCTTGGCCGACGCAAAACCACCGATCGCGAGATGCGTCACGGTGGATTCCGCTCCGCCACACACCATCACATCGGCGTCGCCATACTCGATCGTGCGCGCACTCATCCCGATTGCGTGCAGGCCGGTGGTACAGGCAGTGACCACGGCAAGGTTCGGCCCCTTCAGGCCGAACATGATCGACAGGTTGCCCGCGATCATGTTGATGATGGTGCCGGGGATGAAGAAGGGCGAGATCTTGCGCGCACCCGCACGCAGGAAATCGTCGTGGGTGCTTTCGATCATCGGCAATCCGCCGATACCGGAGCCGATATTCACCCCGATGCGCTCCGCGTTGGCCTCGGACACCTCGATGCCGGAATCGCGAATCGCCTGGATGCCGGCTGCGATCCCGTAATGGATGAACACATCCATGCGGCGCGCGTCCTTTGCGGAAAGATAGCTGCCGACATCGAAGCCCTTCACCTCCCCCGCAATCCTGACGGGGAAGCTGCTGGCATCGAATCGGGTGATTTCACCGATCCCGGAGCGCCCATTGACAATGTTGTCCCAAGCTTCCGGAATAGTGTTCCCGACCGGGGAGATGATCCCCATGCCGGTAATGACGACTCTGCGACGGGTCAATGTTCGCTCCGGTTGATTTCGGTTCCTGACCGCTTACTTCTTGAGGTGCGCCGACACGTAGTCGATCGCCTGCTGCACGTTGGTGATCTTCTCGGCTTCCTCGTCCGGAATCTCGCACTCGAATTCTTCTTCGAGAGCCATGACCAGCTCGACGGTGTCGAGCGAATCCGCGCCCAGATCATCGACGAACGAAGAGTCGTTCTTGATCTCCGATTCGTTCACGCCAAGCTGCTCAGCGACGATTTTCTTGACGCGTTGTTCGATGTTCTCCATGGAGAAACTCCTTCCCTGAAAATAGAGCGTTGAATAAAAAGCCGGCGTATTCTACCAAAAACCCCGTCCGGCGCTATCTCGGCGACGGACTATGCCATGTACATGCCGCCATTGACGTGCAGGGTGGTGCCCGTCACGTACGCTGCGGCGGGCGAGGCGAGGAACAGTACCGCGGCGGCAATCTCGTCCGGCTGCCCGAGGCGGCCGAGCGCGATCTGCCCCGTGAGTGCCTCGCGCGCAGCCTCGGGCAGCGCCCGGGTCATGTCGGTATCGATGAAGCCGGGTGCAACACAATTCACCGTGATGTTGCGGCTGCCGAGTTCGCGCGCCAGCGCGCGACTCATGCCCGCCACCCCTGCTTTCGCAGCGGCGTAATTGGCCTGCCCCGGGTTACCGGAACTGCCAACCACCGAGGTGATGTTGATGATGCGGCCGGCGCGTGCCTTCATCATGCCGCGCATCACCAACTTGGACATGCGGAACACGGCCTTCAGGTTGGTGTCGATGACCGCATCCCACTCGTCGTCCTTCATCCGCATCGCGATGTTGTCACGCGTGATGCCGGCGTTATTCACGAGGATGCCGACCGTGCCGAAGCGCTTCTCGATCTCGCCGAGCGCTGCCTCGCAGGCAGCCTGGTCGGTGACGTTCAGGGCAATGCCCGCGCCCCGGATGCCCTCTGCAGCCAGCGCCGCATCGATCTCGGCGGCGCCACTGGCTGAAGTCGCAGAACCGACCACCACCGCACCCGCCTTGCCGAGCGCAACCGCGATCGCCCTGCCGATACCGCGCGAGGCGCCTGTCACGAGCGCAACCTGACCTTCAAGCGAAAAATTCATCTCTTCACCTCGTCGCCTGGATCGCATCGGAGAGGCTCGCTGCGTCGTGCAACGCGCCACCACCCACATCCTTCGCGATCCGCTTGTTCATCCCGGCGAGCACTTTGCCGGGACCACATTCATGGATGGCGGTGACACCGCGCGCAGCCATCGCCTCGATCGTCTCGATCCAGCGCACCGGCGAGAAGGCCTGGCGCACCAAGGCATCACGCACGCCGTCTGCACTGTCGCAAACCGCCACGTCGACGTTGTTGAGCACCGGAATCGCCGGCACCTGCACCGCCACGCTGGCGAGGCGCTCGCGCAGGCGCTCGGCTGCGGGCTTCATCAACGCACAATGGAATGGGGCCGACACCGGCAACAGCATCGCGCGCTTGGCGCCACGCGCCTTCGCCGCCTCGATCGCCCGCTCCACCGCTGCCTTCGCGCCGGCAATCACGATCTGGCCCGGTGCGTTCAGGTTCGCCGCCTCGACGACCTCGCCCTGCGAGGCCTCTGCACACGCCTCGCGCACCGCATCGACCTCCAGCCCGAGCAAGGCTGCCATTGCGCCCTCGCCCGCCGGCACCGCCTCCTGCATTGCCGCGGCGCGGAAGCGCACCAGCGGCACCGCATCGGCAAACGCGATCGCCCCCGACGCAACCAGCGCCGAGTACTCGCCCAGACTGTGTCCCGCAAGCAGCGCCGGCGCCGCCCCACCCTGCGCACACCAGGCACGATAAACCGCCACGCCAGCGGTGAGCATCAGCGGCTGGGTGTTGACCGTAAGCGCAAGGCGTTCGGCAGGCCCTTCACAAACCATCTGCCAGAGATCCTCTCCGAGCGCGTCGGACGCCTCCGCGAAGGTGGCGCGGATCACCGGGTCGTCGCCGTAGGCTGCCATCATCCCGACCGACTGCGAACCCTGACCAGGGAAAACAAGCGCAAAACTCATGATCTTCGATTCCTCAGAATTGGAGCAGCACTGCGCCCCAGGTGAAACCGCCACCTACACCTTCGAGAACGAGCCGTTGCCCGGGCTTCACTCGTCCGTCGCGCACCGCGAGGTCGAGCGCAAGCGGAATCGACGCCGCCGAAGTGTTACCGTGCAGATCCACGGTGGTGATGACGCGTTCGCCCGGCACCCCGAGCCGCTTCGCCGTGGATTGCAGGATGCGCACATTGGCCTGGTGGGGGATCAGCCAATCGACATCGGCGATGCCGAGTCCGGCGGCATCGAGCACCTCGTTGGCCACATCGGCAAGCACCTTCACCGCGAACTTGAACACCGCCTGGCCATCCATGCGCAGGAAGGGGTCGCCGGTGACCTTGCCCGAGGCCACGCCACCCGGCACACTCAGGATGCCATGATAGGAGCCGTCAGCGTGCAGGGCGCTGGCGAGGATGCCCGGTGTATCCGACGCCTCGAGCACGACAGCACCGGCGCCGTCGCCGAAGAGCACACAGGTGCCACGATCCGTCCAGTCCAGGATGCGCGAGAAGACCTCCGCCCCCACCACCAGCGCGCGCTTGTGGCTGCCCGAGCGAATGAACTTTTCGGCAACGGTGAGCCCGTAGATGAAGCCGCTGCACACCGCCTGCACGTCGAACGCCGGCGCCCCGTGGGTAATGCCCAGCTTGGCCTGCAGCAACGCAGCGGTGCTCGGAAAGATGTAGTCGGGGGTCGAAGTGGCAACGATCACCAGGTCGATGTCGGCCGGAACACACCCTGCAGCAGCCATCGCGCGCTGTGCCGCGGTACAGGCGAGATCGCTTGCACTCTGCCCGGTTTCGGCAAGGTGTCGGGTGCGGATGCCGGTACGCTCGACGATCCAGGCATCGGACGTGTCGATACCACGCGCCACGAGATCCTCGTTGGAGACGGGCGCGCCGGGCAGACAGCTACCGGTGCCGGTGATACGGGCGTGAATCATGCTGCAGCTTCCTCCATCGCGGACATGCGGGAAGTGATCCGCTCAACCAGATTGTTCGCGGCAGCCTCGGCGGCGCGGTGGATCGCCTGCTCGAAGGCGAAGGCATCCGCCGAACCATGGCTCTTGATGACGACGCCGCGCAAGCCGACCAGGGCCGCGCCATTGTAGCGGCGGTGATCCACACGGCGCTTGAAGCGCCTCAACACCGGCAACGCGATGAGCGCCATCAGCTTGCTCAACGGCCCACGCCCGAACTCCTCGCGCAGCAGCCTGGACAACATTTGCACAAGCCCTTCGGAGGTCTTCAAGAGAACGTTGCCAACGAAGCCGTCACAGACGACGACATCGGTCGTTCCCTTGTAGATGTCGTCGCCCTCGACATTGCCTTGAAAGTTCAGCCCGCTGGCGCGCAGCAATTCAGCCGCCTGCTTGACGACGTCGTTACCCTTGATGTCCTCTGCACCGATGTTCAGCAGACCAACGCTCGGGCGGTCCACATGCTCGATCGACGCAAAGAGCATGGCGCCCATCACCCCGAACTGGAGCAAATGCTCGGGCGAACAATCGACGTTCGCCCCCAGGTCCAGCACCAGTGACTCACCCTTGACCGTCGGCAGGAACTGGGCGATCGCCGGTCGGTCGATGCCAGGGAGGGTCTTCAGCACGAAGCGCGAGATGGCCATCAGGGCGCCGGTATTGCCTGCGGAGACCGCTGCATCGGCACGACCGCTCTTGACCAGGTCGATCGCGACCCGCATCGAGGAATCCTTTTTGCCACGCATCGCGCTCGCGGGCGCCTCGTCCATCTCCACCACCTCGGATGCGTGCTGAACGGTGACACGCCCACCATAGCGCGCACTCAGTGCATCGGCAGCCGAAGCGAGCGCCTCGGGCCGACCGACCAGCACCACGCTGGCATCCGGATGGTTCTTCAGGAATGTTTCCGCTGCAGGGATGGTCACACGCGGGCCGTGATCGCCCCCCATGCAGTCAACCGCGACGGTGACAGGCTTGGTCATTGGAGATTCGGTCTGTGCGAGTGGACTCGGAGACTGCGGACACAAAAACGGCGCTTGCGCGAACTGCGCAGCGCCGTTCTCGGGGTGATTGATTACTCGCCCTTGGTCTTCACGACCTTGCGACCACGGTAGAACCCGTTGGGGCTGATGTGATGACGCAGATGCACCTCACCGGTGGTCGCCTCGACGGCGAGCGGCGGGTTGGTGAGGAAATCGTGGGCACGATGCATGCCACGCTTCGAGGGGGACTTCTTGTTCTGTTGAACGGCCATTGTCGACTCCTGGATCCAAAAATTCTCTGTTCAACGGCTCTCGCCGGGCTTCCTCAGCCCGGCCAGCACCGCAAACGGCGATTCCTTGCCACTTCCGCCCGCGGGAGCAGGCGGCTCGCAGCGTTCATGCCGGGGAACGACAGGCACGGCCAGGAGAATCTCGTCCTCGACCAGCGCCAGCACATCCATGTCCGGCAACACTTCGATAGCGTCACGCGACGCGTCTTCGAGCTCGTCCTCGGGAATCTCATCCTGACTACGAACCAGAAGCAGCACGGAGCGGATCTCGAACGGCCACTTCATGCCGGCGAGACAGCGCTGACACTTGAGCTGCAGCACGCCCTCGAGCGCCAGATGAAGCTCCCAGCGACCATCGGCACCCTGGGCACCGACAACCGCGTAAGACACCTCGCCATCAGGCGCGTCAACGAGATCTACGAGCCTCGACAGCGCCGCCACCGCTACCTTGCCCTCTACAGGCCGGCCTTCGGCGGCAAACTTGAAAGCGTCCGGGATTACGCATCGTTGCGACATAAGAGCGGGATGATATTATTTCCCGGCATTCCTGTCAAAGAGCAAAGCCCCCTAAATGACATCTCCCCCAAAGCTCATCCTGGCCTCGACGTCTGCCTACCGGCGCATGCTGCTGGAGCGTCTGTGCATCCCGTTCTCGGTCGAGCGTCCGGAGGTTGACGAAACCCCGCTGCCAGGCGAAACCCCTTCCGCCACCGCGATGCGCCTTGCCCTCGACAAGGCTCGCGCGGTCGCGGCCCGCCACCCGGATGCATTGGTGATCGGAAGCGACCAGGTCGCCCATATCGGCGACGCCGTCTTCGGCAAACCCGGCACGAGTGAAAGAGCCATCGCGCAACTGCAGGCAATGCGCGGACAGACCGTGGTTTTCCACACCGCACTGGCCTTGATCGACAACCGTGACGGACAGACCCTGCAGGACAGCGTGCCCACCTCGGTGCGCTTTCGCATGCTGAGCGATGACGAGATCGTCCGCTACGTCGCGCGCGAGCAACCGCTGGACTGCGCCGGCTCCGCCAAATCCGAGGGGCTGGGCATCAGTCTGCTCGATGCACTCAGCGGCGACGACCCTACCGCACTTATTGGGCTGCCCCTGATCGCGCTGTCCCGCATGTTGCGCACACGCGGCCTGCAACTACCATGAGCGCGCACGGACGCTTGGTATTGGTGCCGGTCAGCCTGGGGGAAGCCCAATGGCAGCAATTCCTGCCGGCCGAGGCGCACGCGGCATTCGCATCGATCACCGACTTCGTCGTCGAGAATCCGAAGACGGCGCGCGCGCAACTCAAGCGCCTCGCCCATCCACTGCCAATCGCCGACCTCAGACTCACCCCACTGCCGGAGCAAGGCGGCGATGCGGCATTGGATGCGCTGCTCGCACCTGCCTTCGCCGGGCATGACGTCGGCCTGATGTCCGACGCAGGCTGCCCGGCCGTGGCCGACCCCGGCGCCCGCCTCGTCGCGCGCGCCCACGCGCTGGGCATTTCGGTAAGACCACTGGTGGGACCGTCCTCCATCCTGCTCGCGCTCATGGCTTCCGGCCTCAACGGCCAGCGCTTCGCCTTCGAGGGCTACCTTCCGGTGGCCGAAGCCGAGCGCGACCGCCGCATCCGCGCGCTCGACGAGGAGTCGCGCAAGCTCGACCGCACCCAGATCTTCATCGAAACCCCGTACCGCAACGAGCGCCTTTTCGCCGCAGTGCTCGCCCACTGCCGGCCGGACACCCGGCTGTGCGTGGCGCGCGACCTCAACACACCGGACGAATGGATCGGTACCCGAGAGATCGCCACATGGCAGCGCGGGCCCCGCCCGGAGCTCGCCCGCCGACCGGCAATCTTCCTGATACTCGCGCAGCGCTGACTCAGGGCAGCTCTCCCGCGAGATCGACGAACACCTCGCCATCCAGTTCGACGACAGCGAGCTTCCTCAACCTGCGCCCCTTGCAAGGCCCCATCACGCAGCGCCCGGTTTGAGGCTCGTAGTGCGCGCCGTGCACCGCGCAGATCAGGTAGAAGCCGGTCAGATCGAAGAAGCGCCCCGGCTGCCAGTCGAGTTCCACCGGCACATGCGCGCAGCGGTTGAGATAGGCATGCACGTGCCCCTGATAACGGACCACGAAGGCGGGCAACGCGCCCGACGCACCCTCGAGCGCGAAGCGCACACCCTCACCACCCTCGAGGAGGGCGTCCGAGCGACAGATCAGCCGTAGGCCTTCAGCCATGACGCCATCTCACCCGGCTCATCGACGATCGCCAGAGGTGCGGCAGCCTCGAGTGCATCGCGCGGATGTGCGCCAAAGGTGACACCAAGCGATGCCACACCCGCATTCGCCGCCATCTGCAGGTCATGGGTCGTATCACCCACCATCAGCACCCGATCCGGCGCCACCGCGAGCTCCTCCATGAGCTCGAGCAGCATTGCCGGATGCGGTTTCGAGAAGCACTCGTCGGCGCAGCGCGTCGCGTGGAAATATGGCCCGAGGCCGGTATGCCCGAGCGCGCGGTTGAGCCCCACCCGGCTCTTGCCGGTGGCGACTGCGAGCCAGTACTCGTCCCCGCTCAGACCGGCGATCAACTCGAACATGCCAGGAAAGAGCGACAGCTCATGATCCGAGGACAGGTAGTGGTGGCGGTAGCGCTCCACCATCTTCGGATAATCCGCCGGCGCGAGCTCGGGCACCGCGTGCGCGAGCGCATCGGTCAGACCCAGCCCGATCACATGGCGAGCGCGCAGGTCGGACGGCGCAGGCAGGCCCAGGTCATGGCTCGCGGCGACGATCGCGCGCACGATTGCGCCGGTGGAATCCATCAGCGTGCCATCCCAGTCGAACACGATCAGATCAAAGCGACGCGACATCCGGTTCATCCCTGTCAAGTGCTGCAACGAAATCCGCCAGCTCCGCGGGCAGCTCCGCGCGCAGCGACACCGGCGCTCCGGTGAGCGGATGCGCGAAGGAGAGACTGGTGGCGTGCAGGAACATGCGCTTCAGCCCGGCGCGCTCGAGCGCCTTGTTGAGCGCGAAGTCGCCATACTTGTCGTCACCCGCAAGCGGAAACCCGAGATGCGAGAGATGCACCCGGATCTGATGGGTGCGCCCGGTCATGAGTTCCACATCCAGCAGCGTGAAGCGCCGCCACCCCTTCACCTTGCGCACGATGCTGTGCGACGGCTTGCCCTCATCGCTCACGCGCACGCGCCGCTCGCCGTCCGGCAACAGGTACTTCAGAAGCGGCAGCCGCACATGCTGCAGGGGATTCGACCATTGCCCCGCCACCAAGGTAAGGTAGTGCTTGTCGACACGCCCCTCGCGCATCATGTCGTGCAGCGCCTTCAGCGCCGAGCGCTTCTTCGCGACGATCAGCAGGCCTGAAGTTTCGCGGTCGATGCGGTGGGCAAGCTCCAGCAGCTTCGCCTGCGGTCGCTGCGCGCGAAGTTGCTCGATGACGCCAAAGCTCACCCCACTGCCTCCATGCACCGCCTTGCCCGCGGGCTTGTCCACCACCAGCAGCGCGTCGTCCTCGTACACCACCGGCAACACCTTGCCGGGTGGCGCGGAAGCCCCCGCCGAAGGCTGGGCGACGCGCACCGGCGGGATGCGGATCTCGTCGCCGCCGCGCAGCCGGTAGGTGGCGTCAACTCGGCCGCCATTCACCCGCACCTCGCCGCTGCGCAGGATGCGATAGACGTGGCTCTTGGGTACACCCTTACAGACCCGCATCAGGTAATTGTCGATGCGCTGCCCTGCGTCGCCCTCGTCGATGCGCTCGCGGCGGACCGCAATTGCTTTGCCTTGTGCAGTATTCATGAAATATACTTTGCGCCGGTTGATCCGGTCGCGATCCGATCCCTTCCGGCCAGAAGGCGGAAATGTGAAGAGGACAACGAGCGCTGCGGTGCAGGAAGTCGAAATGCTTTCGCTCCCGATGTGAGCTCCCGGATCTCCAAAATGTGCTCTCGTCGCCGTCAAAAGGCAACGATGGTAACGCAATCGACAAACTCCGATCCAACTGATCGGACTAATACGCGCAGCACACATGCAGGAACAGGTGTTCCGGCCGCTCCGAAGCAGGTGGGCGGGAACACGCGAGCGACCAGCCGCCCATCACAGTCTTGACTTCTACCGGATGAAAGTAGCCCTTACAGAACGCTCCTGTTATTCGTAAGCACGATGGCGCGCAGCGTTCGTCCTGCCCGTGGGTTTCGCGCGGGAGAACGAAACAATGAAGCGCATGTTGTTCAATGCGACGCAGGCCGAGGAACTCCGCGTCGCGATCGTCGATGGTCAGAAACTGATCGACCTCGACATCGAATCGGCCGCCAAGGAAGAAAGAAAGAGCAATATCTACAAGGCCGTCATCACCCGGCTGGAACCCAGCCTGGAAGCGGCTTTCGTCGATTACGGCTCGGAGCGCCACGGCTTCCTGCCCTTCAAGGAAATCGCCCGCAGCAACTTCAACGCGAGCAACGCTGACGGCAAGGGCCGCGCGCAGGACGGCCTCAAGGTCGGCCAGGAGCTCATCGTCCAGGTCGAGAAGGACGAGCGCGGCAACAAGGGTGCGGCACTCACAACCTACATCTCGCTCGCCGGCCGCTACCTCGTGCTGATGCCGAACAACCCGCGCGGCGGCGGTGTCTCGCGCCGTGTGGAAGGTGACGAACGCGCCGAGCTGCGCGAGGTCATGGATCAGCTCGAAGTGCCTTCCGGCATGAGCCTGATCGCCCGCACCGCCGCCATCGGCCGCAGCGCCGAAGAGCTGCAGTGGGATCTGAACTACCTGCTGCAACTGTGGCAGGCGATCGAGGGCGCGGCGGGCAGCCAGTCCGGCGCCTTTCTGATCTACCAGGAAGGCAGTCTGGTGATCCGCGCGATCCGCGATTACTTCCAGCCCGACATCGGCGAGATCCTGATCGACACCGACGACGTCTACTTCCAGGCACGCCAGTTCATGGAACACGTGATGCCGGGCAACGTCGCCAAGGTGAAGCGCTACAACGACGACGTGCCACTATTCTCGCGCTTCCAGATCGAGCACCAGATCGAGTCCGCCTACTCGCGCCAGGTGAGCCTGCCCTCGGGCGGCGCGGTGGTCATCGACCACACCGAGGCCTTGGTGTCGGTTGACGTGAACTCCGGTCGCGCCACCAAGGGCGCGGACATCGAGGAGACCGCGTTCCGCACCAACCTCGAGGCCGCCGACGAAATCGCGCGCCAGCTGCGCCTGCGCGACCTTGGCGGCCTGATCGTGATCGACTTCATCGACATGGAGTCGGCCAAGAACCAGCGCGAGGTCGAGAACCGCCTGCGCGACGCACTGCGCCACGACCGTGCCCGCGTGCAGACCGCCAAGATCAGCCGCTTCGGCCTGCTCGAACTGTCGCGCCAGCGGCTGCGCCCGGCGCTCGCCGAGACCAGCTACATCCCCTGCCCGCGCTGCAACGGCACCGGCCACATCCGCAGCACCGAGTCCTCCGCGCTGCACATCCTGCGCATCCTCGAAGAAGAGGCGATGAAGGAGAACACCGGCGCCGTGCATCTGCAGGTGCCGGTGGATGTGGGTACCTATCTCCTCAACGAGAAGCGTTCGGACATCGCGCGCATCGAGCTGCGCCACAAGATCCAGCTCATCATCGTGCCGAACCGGCATCTCGAGACGCCGCACCACGAGATCGTTCGTCTGCGTCACGACCAGTTGAACGCCGAGGACGTCGCACTCGCCAGCTATCAGATGGTGGAAATGCCGGAGCAGGAGAGCACTCGCCTGCCGTCGGACCGCTCCGAGGCCAAGCCGGCCCGCGCAGAAGCCGTCGTCAAGGGCATTTCCCCGGCCCAGCCGGCACCGATCGCGGCTCCTGCTCCGGAGCCCGTCGCCCCACCGGCAGCGGTGCCCGTTGCAACCCCGGGTGTGTTCCAGCGCCTGATGGGCTGGCTGTTCGGCAACAAGCCCGCTGCAGTCGAGATCAAACCGGCCGAGGAAGCACCGCCGCGACGCGAGCAACGTGCGCGGAGCGAGCGCAGCGAACGCGGTGACCGTGGTGAGCGCAGCGGTGACAGGGGCGATCGCGACGCCCGCCGCGGCGGCCGCAACCGCCGCGATGGCGCGCCGCGTTCGGAGCGCAGTGACGAGGGTGGCTCGGCACGGGCTACCACCACGCCGGCCCCGGCAAGCAACAACGGCCCGCGCCGCAGCGACGCCGCCGAACGCGATTCGCAGCAAGCCGAACGCGGCGAGACCGGACAGAGCCGCAACCGCCGCAATCGTGGCGAGCGACGCAGCGGCCCGCGCTCGGAGGAGAGCACCGAGCAGGCGGTGAACCTTGCCGCGACATCAGCCGCCGCGGTCGTCGCCCCGGTCGAGACTGCGGATTCCACTCCCAATGCCGTTGAAGCGGTCGAGAGCATGGCTCCCGACGCGACGCCTGAGGGCGATGGCACGCAGGCCAACAAGCGCCGTCGCCGTGGCCGTGGCCGTCGCGGAGGGCGCGGTGAAGATGCACAGAACAGCGCTGAGGTGTCGGCGCAGGATGTCGACAGCGGCGAAGCCGGCGATGTCGCCAGCAACGCCATCGAGCTGCGCCCCCCTCAAACTGAAGCATCTGCGCACGATGAGCGCTCTGCCGAGTCCGCAGCACCTGCGCCGGTCGCGATCAGTGCGGCGCAGACCGTTGCGCCGGAATCGACGCCGGCTCCGCTGCCGGTCGCGCTCGGCATTGCCGAAACCACGCCGCCCGTGGAATCGACCGTTGTTCGCGCCGTGCTGGGCACCGACCCGACGCCGACCCAAGGGGTGCTGCAGCTCGAGCAGGCAACTGCAATAGCGGAATCGACCGAGGCCGTTCCATCACCGGCCGAAGTGGTCATTGCGAGCCCAGCACCGGCCGATGATGCGCATGCAGCCCAACCTGACGACGCGGTGCCCGCGGTAGCCGCAGAACCTGCTGCAACTCAGATCGTTGCCGCGGCCGCCGAGGCGGACAGCACCAACGGGATCGTCGTCGACGCCGAATCCGACGCTGGCAAGATGGCCGAGGATGGTGCGGTTGCAACCGGGGCCGCAGTCGCTTCGGAGGCGGATGGTACGCAAAGCGCATCTGCCGTCCTGCCGGAGTCGGCGGAGCAGTCGACCGCCGCTGCGCCAGAGGCTGCCGCACCTGCAGCGCATGCTCCGGCTGCAATGGCGGCCGCGAGCGGCCTGATCCTGATCGAAACGGATCGCAGCAAGGTGGGTGCAGCTCCTACCGCAGCGGAGCAGCCGCGCCTGGGCCGCCGGCCCAAGCCGCCGCGCGTGATCGCGGCCGAACCGCTGCAGCAGGTGGAAACCGGCCGCTCCAACCCGCCGCCGCTGTAACCCAAGCGTCAACGACATCACCTCGGTGTGTCGCACCACCAACAGGTGGCTGCGGCATACCGGGTGACTCCGCGCGGCAATCAGCGCCGCATCAGTTCTTCGAGCAAGCCCTCGACCCCGTCCTCGCAGTAATCCAGCACCTTCTCGAAACCCGCCTCGCCGCCGTAATAGGGGTCGGGCACGTCGTCACGCCGGTGGGTGCGCGCGTAATGCATGAACATGCCGATCTTGCCGTGATAAACGGGGGGGCTCAGCTCGCGCATGAAGGCGAGATGCCCTTCGTCCATTGCCAGCAACAGGTCGAAGCGCTGGAAGTCCACCACCTCCAGCTTGCGCGCGCGCAGGGGAGAGAGGTCGTAGCCACGCTTCGCCGCTGTCTTGCGCGTGCGCGGGTCCGGTTGTTCGCCGACGTGGTAGCCGTGCGTGCCGGCCGAGTCGACCTCGATCGCATGCTGCAGGCCGCGCTGCATGAGTTGATGCAGGGCCACACCTTCCGCCGTCGGTGAACGGCAGATGTTGCCCGTGCAGACGAATAGCACCCGTTTCACATCCCCCTCCTTCTGTCTTTCTGCTCTGCCCGGGTGCGCGCGCGATGTTGCACCGCCCCTGGTCTCATCGAGTCCGCGCCGCGGCGCGAACAGCCCTTTCAGGTAAGCCTTCAGCCCCTGCCCTTTCATCATACGCTTCCGTGTTGATCGGCACCGAAGGCGCGCGCGCGCAGGCGGAAGAGTTCATCCCGCGCGGCAGCCGCCTTCTCGAACTCGAGGTTGCGAGCATGTTCCTGCATCTCCTTCTCGAGCTTCTTGATCGCCTTCGCAAGCGCCTTCTCGTCCATCACCGCGTAGTCGGCGGCTGCAGGCTCGGCCGCGGCGCGGGCGAGCAGCCCGTCATCGCTGCCATACACGCCATCGATGATGTCCTTGATCCGCTTGGTCACGGTCTTGGGCACGATGCCGTTGATCTCGTTGAAGGTGATCTGCTTGTTGCGGCGGCGCTCGGTCTCGTCCATCGCCGCCTTCATCGAGCGCGTGACCACGTCGGCGTAGAGGATGGCCTTGCCGTTGATGTGTCGCGCCGCGCGGCCAATGGTCTGGATGAGCGAGCGCTCGGAGCGCAGGAAGCCCTCCTTGTCGGCATCCAGGATCGCCACCAGCGACACCTCTGGGATGTCGATGCCCTCGCGCAGCAGGTTGATGCCCACCAGCACGTCGAACTCGCCGAGGCGCAGATCGCGAATGATCTCGACCCGCTCGACCGTGTCGATGTCGGAGTGCAGGTAGCGCACCTTGAGCCCGTTCTCGATCAGGTAGTCGGTGAGATCCTCCGCCATGCGCTTCGTGAGCGTCGTCACCAGGATACGCTCACCCGCTGCGACCCGTTGCTTGGCCTGCCACAGCAGGTCATCCACCTGCGTGCTCGCCGGCCTGACCTCCACCTCGGGGTCGATCAGCCCGGTGGGTCGCACCACCTGCTCGACGATCTGGCCCTGGTGTTCGTTCTCGTAGGTCGAGGGCGTGGCCGACACGAACACCGTCTGCGGCATCAGGCGCTCGAACTCCTCGAAGCGCAGCGGCCGGTTGTCCAGCGCCGAGGGCAGGCGGAAGCCGTACTCCACCAGATTCTCCTTGCGCGCGCGGTCGCCCTTGTACATGCCACCCACCTGCGGGATCGTCACGTGCGACTCATCCACGAACAGCAATGCGTCCGCCGGCAGGTAGTCGATGAGCGTCGGCGGCGGCTCGCCCGGCCCGCGCCCGGAGAGGTGGCGGGAGTAGTTCTCGATGCCCTTGCAGAAGCCCATCTCGTTGAGCATCTCGAGGTCGAAGCGGGTGCGCTGCTCGATGCGCTGCGCCTCGACGAGCTTGCCGGCGCGCTGGAAGACCTCGATGCGTTCGCGCAGCTCGTCCTTGATCGCCTCGATCGCCTCCAGCACCGTCGCACGCGGTGTCACGTAGTGGCTGGAGGGGTACACGGTGAAGCGCACCAGCTTGTGCCTGAGGTGGCCGGTGAGCGGGTCGAACAGGGTGAGGTGCTCGATCTCGTCGTCGAACATCTCCACCCGCACTGCGAGTTCGGCGTTTTCCGCCGGGAAGATGTCGATCACGTCGCCGCGTACGCGGAAGGTGCCACGCTTGAAGTCGATGTCCGAGCGGGTGTACTGCATCGCCACCAGACGCTGCACCAGGTCGCGGTGCGCCATGCGCTCACCCTCGCGAAGGTGCAGCACCATCGCATGGTAGTCCACCGGGTCGCCGATGCCGTAGATGCACGACACGGTGCCGACGATGACCACGTCGCGCCGCTCCATCAAGCTCTTGGTCGCCGACAGGCGCATCTGCTCGATATGCTCGTTGATCGATGAATCCTTCTCGATGAAGAGGTCGCGCGAGGGCACATAGGCCTCAGGCTGGTAATAGTCGTAGTAGGAGACGAAGTACTCGACCGCATTCTCGGGCAGAAACTCGCGGAACTCGGAGTACAGCTGCGCCGCCAGCGTCTTGTTCGGCGCCAGCACCAATGCCGGCCGGCCGCAGCGGGCGATGACGTTGGCCATGGTGTAGGTCTTGCCCGAGCCGGTCACCCCGAGCAGGGTCTGGAACATCAGCCCGTCCTCCATGCCCTCGACCAGCTTCGCGATCGCCTCCGGCTGGTCGCCCGCGGGCGGAAACGGCTGGTGCAGCCGGAACGGACTACCCTCGAAGCTCACCACCGCCTGGCTTGGACTGGAACTTGTCATGCTAGAATTTCCGCTTTGTTTTCGGCTTCATCGTGGTGCATGACGCACCCATCTGTGCGCACCCTTCCGTGCCCCACGCCGCCGATGCAAAGTCCTGATTATTTCGCAAAACCCGGCACAAGGCACGCAGCTTGGATCGCACCCGCGCGGTCCGGCAACACGGTCCCCGGTGCCGCAGCCACCACCCTTGGAGTCAACATGTCCGCCTCAATCTTCGCCGCCGTCGAAATGGCCCCCCGCGACCCGATCCTCGGTCTCAACGAAGCCTACAACGCCGACACCCGCAGCGAGAAAGTGAACCTCGGTGTCGGCGTCTACTACGACGACAACGGCAAGATTCCCCTGCTGGCCGCGGTGAAGGCGGCCGAGAAAGCGCGCCTCGAGGCCATGCCGGCACGCGGCTACCAGCCCATCGAGGGCCTGGCCGCCTACAACAATGCGGTGCAGAACCTGCTGCTCGGCAAGGACTCGCCGCTCATCGCCAACGGCCAGGTCGTGACCATCGAGGCCCTGGGCGGCACCGGTGCGCTCAAGGTCGGCGCCGACTACCTGAAGCGCCTCGTGCCCGGCGCCACGGTCTACATCTCCGACCCGAGCTGGGAGAACCACCGCGCCCTGTTCGAATCCGCCGGCTTCCCGGTCGAAAACTACCCGTACTACGACGCCACCACCCGCGGCGTTGATTTCGCCGCGATGAAGGCCAAGCTCGACAGCCTGCCCGCCGGCTCCATCATCGTGCTGCACGCCTGCTGCCACAACCCCACCGGCGCCGACCTCTCGGACGCGCAATGGGACGACGTGGTCGCCAGCTGCCGCGACCGTGGCCTGATCCCCTTCCTCGACATGGCCTACCAGGGCTTCGCCGACGGCATCGACGCCGATGCCGTCGCAGTGCGCGCCTTCTCCGGTAGCGGTCTGCAGTTCTTCGTCTCCAGCTCGTTCTCCAAGAGCTTCTCGCTCTATGGCGAACGCGTCGGCGCGCTTTCCATCGTCACCGCCGCCAAGGACGAGGCCGCCCGTGTGCTGTCGCAGGTCAAGCGCGTGATCCGCACCAACTACTCCAACCCCCCGACCCACGGCGGCGCGGTCGTCGCCACCGTGCTGAACTCGCCCGAGCTGCGCCAGATGTGGGAAGACGAACTCGCCGGCATGCGCGTGCGCATCCGCGAAATGCGCACCGGCCTCGTCGATGCACTCAAGGCCGCCGGTGTCGCGCAGGACTTCTCGTTCGTGATCAAGCAGCGCGGCATGTTCTCCTACACCGGCCTCACTGCCGCCCAAGTCGAAGTGCTGAAGTCCGACTTCGGCATCTACGCCGTCTCCACCGGCCGCATCTGCCTCGCCGCGCTCAACAGCAAGAACCTCGGCTACGTCGCCACGGCAATCGCCGCCGTGGTCGGCAAGTAAGCATCGCAACATGGCCGCAAAGTATTGACGACACGCCGCGCCTCCCCTAGAATGCGCGGCTCAATTCCTCGATAGCTCAGTCGGTAGAGCGCCGGACTGTTAATCCGTAGGTCCCTGGTTCGAGCCCAGGTCGGGGAGCCAAGTTTCAAGAAGCGCGCGCATCGGCGCATGCGGCAACACACAATCAGAGCACCATTCCTCGATAGCTCAGTCGGTAGAGCGCCGGACTGTTAATCCGTAGGTCCCTGGTTCGAGCCCAGGTCGGGGAGCCAAAAAAGGCGAAGAAGCCACCCAATGCGGTGGCTTTTTTGCGTCCATCATTTCCGTATCGCCGAACCATTGCACGCGCCGAATCGGCACCTCAAAGGCCACTCGGGCTCGCATTGGTTCGATGTCGAAGACCGATACGGACGGCTGGCAGATGCAGAGCCAGAACGGCCGATACGCACGTTTTCCAGCTCGGCATTGCGGTTCGGCAGGTTCGTTCCTCCTGCGGTTTGAGAGCCTGTTGTGGGGGCTTTGGGTGGCCTTCCTGGGCATCAGGACGGTGGTCGTTGCAGGCTACGCTTCATCCTGACGGATCTTGCCCCCTCGCTTCACTCCATCCAATCCCGGATGACGTCCTCCTGTGCGGACGTGACGTCGTTCGCTGGCCAGTCCCGGCACTTGATCATCGTCAACGTTGCTGCAGATTTCTCGTCACCGTCGAGTGCGTCCGTGAGGTTCTTGGCGTCTCTATGACTTTCGTTGTATATCAAAGCGACTGCCTGGCTGTTACGATTTAAGTAGCGACAACCGTGTTCTGTGTTAAGTACCCCGCACCAATTACCCCAAAGCACGCAATCGCCACATCAGCTCAAGGACTTCAAATACATGCGACGATAACGCAGGCCTTGAATTTATTGGACTCAAGCTAGGACGATATCAAAAATGATCGTGCAAGCTATAAATTTAATCACCGTGTCAATTATAGTTTTCTGCGGCTTTTTTGTAGCAAGCAAATTAATACACATTATAAAAATAAAGCGAACCTGCAAAGACGTCTCTGAAGTAGCTGAAGATATTGCAGCAGCCTCGAGGATCGCAGCTGCCGTAGCCACGTTCGCGGCTTGGGCAATTACCCCAGCAGGAATATTTTCCTTCTTGATCTCACCACCAACAGCAACAGTGATTGCACCAATTGTAATTGCATTTGCGACAGCAGCGACTGCCTTATCCGCACTATCAAAGCTCTACACCAAGAGAGCTCTATCAAAAGAAGAGCAAGTATAGCTATTTGAAACGCCAAATTTCAGGCCCCAAACTAAACTAGCACCCTTCATGAATTTTCTCTAAGCTCTATAACCATGTCAAATAAATTAAAGATTTTGTCGATTCTACTCCTCTCTCCTACATTAGTTGCATGGTCATTCTTTGGTAGTCCTAAAATTGAGGTTGACTGCCAAATTAACGGGAGAGGATCTGGCCGATGCACATTCACAAATACAGGGGATGGATCTGGCAAGGAATGCGGGCGAGTCGTGCTAATCAACACGAAACTGATGGAAGAGGAGAAAAGCAGACCATCAAACATAATTAGCTTTAGCACGGGCGACTACAAGAAGGAGTCTCGCACGATCTGCTCAGGGTCGGTCGAACCATCTTCAACAGTAGCGATTGATGTCTCGATCCCTGATAGCGAAAAGTTGTGTCCAAGCTCATCACTCTGCAGATATAGTTGGGAGAAAGACTAATCGCCCTGTCCTCACATTCAATTAATTTTTTGATCAGTACATTTACTTGATTTAAATTTGTTAGCACCCTACCGCCCCACCTGGTTCGCCTCGTGGGGCTTTTTTTCGTCCACCGCAAGGAGCAATCACCATGACCACCCAACTCCTCCCACTCCATCTACACACATCCCAACAACACTCATCAGCTGCAATCGAAGCCCCCTTTCTCTCCGATTTGATCCAGCAGCGATTCGACGCGCTGTGTTGCGACGAGGAGTACGACCCGGATATTCACGGCCTCATCTTCCTCGTTGAGCCCGGCGACTGCATTACCGACGTCGAACGTATTTCCGGTTGCCCCATCACCTACGATCCCTTCACATCAGCACGATTCGGTGATCCCGGTTTCGCGCCTCTCTTCGAGTTGCTGGAGGAGCATGACTTCTGTTTCGAGATGGTGTTCGTTCCAGGCGACGGGGACTTCGGCATCGTGATCTTCATTCCGAAGACGGAGGACATCGATCCGGACCTGCTTGCGTTCTGCGAAGCCTATGCCGTCCCAGCTGAGGAGGCGTCATGAACCGGCACGGATTTCGGCGCATACGCAGGTTGAAGCATCACCCTCAAGCAACGCATCCAGCCAACCCTCCCACATACGCACCAAGTCCCACCCCAGAAGCTACCCTGATCCGGTGGCTTCTTTCATTTCAGGAGTCCATCAATGACAACACCCAGTCCAACACCATCCCGTCCAACATCACCCCGCAATCCTCTTGTCGCTGACCTGGTGCGGCGGCTCAGCACCGATCTGCGTGACGACTACGAAGAACGTGCCGCCATCATGGAGTTCGATGGATCGCTGACTAGGGATCATGCTGAGGCTCTGGCCCTGCTCGATGTGATTCACCGACACCCGGATGCACTCCTTGGGCTTTCCATGCTGCGGGTGATCCAGCGCGGGAAAGTCAGGTTCGTCATTACCAAGGACGCCGAATCAACCCGTCGTGCATTGCTGTCTGTGGGCTGTCACGTTTCCCTGCCCCTCCCTCTGCAACAGACCTTCCAGCATGCGTTCAATGGCTGGGCCTGGTTGTCAGAGGACTGATACGTGACGTCCTTTGCATGAAGTCGTCTGCGCAGAACCCAGCATCTTATTTGATTACCCGAAAGGGATTCATCCAGGTCCATCCTCGTTGTTCCGTACATCAACCAAGTCACCCATAGGAGTATCGCCATGCACGTTCAGCACGATCACATCCAGAATGATCAAATCCAGACCGATCACGACATCAGCAACAATCATCCCATCGTCCGCATCCTGAAGGAAGCGTCATGCCCCTCCCTGACGGGGCGTTCCACCCTGACCTACCACGTCGGCTGCATCGACAATGCGGTCCAGTTGCGCATCTTCCGCAATACCGGGAGCGGCTACTTCAGCCAGGAGTGGATTCCGTTCGAGCGGATCACCGATGCACTGGATAGCGTCGCCGCCCTGACCTCCAGCACCCTGAAGCCGATCTTCACCGGCAAGTCAGTGAATACGGCCGGGTTCGTCATGGCTGTGTTGAAGGACGTGGGACTGATCACGCCCACGACTGGCAATCAGCGGAGTTACCAGGCCACAGACGACGACAGCTTCATCAACGAAGTGCAGGCGTTGATTGCGTCCGGTGTGTCGCTGGTGATCGAGGAACCGAAGAAGCCTGCCAAGAAGCCGCTCTCCAGCAAGAAGACGGAAACCGGCACGGAAATGAAGGGGACAGAAGCGGCGAAGGATGTGTCGGCGGTGCCATCCGCTTCCGCCACAAAGAAGGGCACCCTCAAGCTGAAGAACCGCAAGCAATAGGCACTGGTTCTGACCGCTGGACTCTGTTTCCAGCACTCAGCCGCAAATCCTTCTCGTAAGCCCAAGAAACCCAAGGGTTTCCTTCTCTGTGTGTTCGTTGTCGGTGCAATGCCGACCTATGGCCGAACCCTCTTCCAACCTTAGCAACACACGTCAGTGCAGCAACACGCCTCAGAACACTACCCATCCACCCTTCCCTCGTGTTCCTCGTTCCAGCAGTACCCACCGTTCCAGTACGACCGATCCATCTCAGGAGCCCGGATGACTTCGATTGCCATCGCTATTGCCTTGACCACGCTCGTGTTCTTTCTCTTTCCCGCAACCCGCATCTTCAGCGCCATCGGAACCTTGGTGCTGGCTTTCCTGTTCCCAATGGCCTTCGCCGTGATCGCAGCAATCGCAGTCACTGGCTTCGCCTACTACCACTTCAACAAACTCTGAAACGGATACGGTCACTGACGCCGACGCAGATCGCTGTATCCCTGTTCTTCGTCCTTGTCGTCTTTGTCGTCTTCCTGTTCGTCGTCCTTTACGCATTCCATTTACATCAAGGAGCCCACCATGACTCATCTGAACCCTGTGCAAGAAGCTGTCGATCGCATCCTGGATCTCGATCTGCCTGACGAGATCTTCGCGGAAGCACTGGCAGCGCAGTTGGAGTACCTGCTTGGCGAGCAGACTGCAGGAGACTTCATCGATCCAAACAGCGAGCTGCACTAGCCACAGGAAGTAGCACCAGCGTCTCGCAACACCGCATCACTCACCGCATCACCCGCAGCTGCGCCTCTCCAGCTTCATCTCCCTGCCTCATCCATCCAGCGTCACCTCCCCGCTTCGTCCTGCTCCGTCCTGCGTCACTCACATCCCGCGTCATCCACACCAGCGTCATCCAGATCTGCGTCACATCCATCAGCGTCACGTCCATCGACGTCATCCGTCCGCTGCAACCAACCACGCTCAGCACCCGGGCATTGGTTGGAATCGGCCTGGGCAGACGCCAATGGAATGTTGGCTGATGGAACGTGGGTTGGTAGGGCATGCGGCGGGGATGTGGCGGGGAGCTTCGGATGTTGAGGCGCGTACTTCTTCACTTTCAGGAGAATCCATCATGAACGATCAACACCGCATCACCAGCGCCATCGTCACCGATAGGCGTCGGCTTAACGTAACCAATAGGCTCTTCGGGCTTCATTTTCCCTTACGCCTGGAGCCGTGCGTCTTCGGCATCGCCAAGCGCTTGTCCCACGAGTACCGGGGCGGCTACTGGCAATTCCATACGCTCAGCAACGGCGGCTTCTACATGGCACCAGAATGCGACTCACCCTTCCTGGTCGCTGCCGACAACGGTTTCAACGGCGCCATGTCACCGGACGCATTCGGGATCGTGGTCTGCCTGTATGCCTACAGTGGCTCGTCCTTTGCTGGTGATGCCTTTGCCGAGATCTGCGCCGAGCATTACCACCGACTGCGTACTTTTGCACTGGACCACGCTGAAGCAGAAGGCATCATGGCAGCGACGGACTGATCATGACGCATTGAGTCGGGAAACTTGAACGTCAATGGGGACAGCGGCGGTCACATCACCGCCCTGCCCCGGCGTCGGATGCACTCGACGACCGACCGGCGACCCGACGTCCCTAACCCCATGTCAAATATGGAGTTTCGTCGAGTCGTCGAGTGCGTCGAGTGCGAGCGGGACTCGACCGCCGCATCCGCGCAGTCCGGACACACTCAGTCAATTCGTGAAATTTATTCTTTGTGCGAACCATCAGCATCGATCTAAAGCGGACATCAATATGGGGTGGAAAATTCTACTACTGATACTTGCAGTTATCATTATTCTGATTTAGAAAATCATCAACACCAAACAATAGATAAATTCCTTGACGCTTGGATGAATAGAATGATTGAACTACATGAAGAAGTCTACATGGATGGCGCCACGAGCTGCACCATCAACACTGCCGTAATGAAACTACTTGGTTACGCACAAGGTCCCATTTATAGAAGGCTTACGCGATATAGTCCTGAACACGACGGAGTACCTGAAGATGAGATGGAGGATGCACCCCCTACATTACTCCCCTCCATTGAAGACGAACTCAACAGGCTACATCACATTACTCTAATCGCTGCGGAGAATGCAGTTAATAAAAAGGAACCAGATGAAGAGATTCAAAAGAAAGTAGATAAAATCAAGGAACTCAGAGAGACAATGAAGCAAGCTTTCAAATATAAAATAGCAATAATGGAGGAGATCGAAAAAGCAAGCGACTCAATGCTAAAAATAGACGCTAATAAAACAGAAGAGACAGGCGAAATTTACATCACACTATCGAGCTTTGAACGCTGGAGAGCAGTCTCACTGAAAAATGATAGGAATGAAGAACAAACCACTCCTGTAGCAGATGAAAAAAATAGTGAAGAAGAGGAAGAAAGAGGAGAAAAAGAAGAAAAAATATCAGGCGCCCACAAAAGCACTCTAATTACACTATACATCGCATTCGAGATGCTAAGGGAGCGCAACCTGGCCTCAGAAATACCGCTGCCATCTAGAAAATGCATTGCAGAAAGAATAGCTCAAAAGGCGATCAACTTAATCCTGGAAAATGGAAATGGCGCCGTACTAGGACAAGGCATTGACAGCATACAAGATAGATTAGCTCTGGGAGAGAAATACTTCGGTACAAGAAAGAGAAGGATCCGTAAATAGCCGCCCCCTCTTCGCACATCGATACTTTGGAATTTTTCCTGGAGTTTGGAATTCCAAAGTATCGTCCGTAATTCCAACACCGTTCTGCACGCTCTGTAGAAACTGGCGCCTCGTTCAACACGGAGGTGCCAATGAAAAGTCCCAACCCCCCTTCTGCCACCAGTACTGCGCCGCCCCCTCGCGGTAGCACTGCGCACCTGAAGGTGCCGCCGCTCACCCCCAGTCACATCGCGGCCCTCCCGCCCTCCGCCGGGAAGGAGGAGAAGCCGCGCGCACTCGACGCACTCGACGACTCGACGAAAACCCTTACGTGTCATGCAGATGCGGCGGGCGCGGGTGTCGTCGAGTCGCGTCACTCGACGTCTGCCACCGGGGGCGGGACCGGCGCGGAAGCACTGCGCCTGCTCCTCGCGTACTTGAATGTCTGCTTTTGTGGCTTGGTGGCGTTGATCATGTGCGGTTCGGCTCGTTTCGTCAGGGATCAGCGTGATGGCACGCCGCGTCTGCTGATGCTCGATCGCGGCAATCCGTGCCTGGTGGAAATCTCCCGGGAGTCGCAGCCCCTGCATGAGTTGCTTCGCCGGTGCGCAACGACTGCGATTCCGACGACGCAGCGGATCCTGGACGAGTGCATCAACCGGTTGGCGGCGCATGCACAGGTCTGGGGTGAGCCTGTCACCACGTATGTCCGTATCGCGCCCTCGGGTGATGGCGGGATCGTGATCGACGTTGGCGATGCGGAGACGAGCCACCTGCTCCTGTCGGGCGGCACCGTTCGTCTTGTGCGTTCCGGGTCAGGGGCGCTCTTTCTGCGCCCCAAGTCGATGCTGCCGCTCGTCCTCCCGGCTGATAGCGGTGATGTGGGTCGGCTTGATCGGTACCTGCCGTCGCACAAGCCGACCCAGTTGCTCCTCTTGGCGTGGATCACCTACACGATTGCTCACCCCAAACAGGACACCAGCAAGTACGTGTTTCTGGTTCTGCTGGGTGGCGAGGGCTCGGGCAAGACCTCACTGTGCAAGGTGTTACAGACCCTCATCGATCCGAGTTCGACCGGGGTTCGGACCTTTCCGCGCAACGTGCAGGACCTGGCCGTAGCACTGTCCTCGTCGCATCTGGTCGTCTTCGACAACATGCGCTCGATCTCGCCGCCGATGTCCGATCAGCTGTGCGTGGCTTCGACGGGTGGCACGTTCGGCGTGCGCAGGCTCTACACCAACGATGAGCAGGCTCTTCTGCGTCTGCATGGCGCGGTCATTCTGAACGGTATCCACCTTCAGATCGAGCAGCCCGATCTGTCTCAACGCTGTCTTGTGGTCCGCCTGTCTGCGCTCAAGGATGCCGACCGCTTGCCTGATGACGTTCTGAGGGCACGGTTTGAGCAGGACTTGCCGTCGATCATGCGCGGTCTCTATGAGTTGGTCGCGAAGATCCTGATGGCGTTGCCGACGGCTGAGGTTCTGCACGCCACGCGCATGTTGAGCTTCAGCCGCTGGATTGCCGCGTTCGAGAAGGTCAAGGGCATGCCCGGTGGGCATCTTCAGGCGACATACAAGGACATGACCGAGGAAGCTCAGCTTGATGCGGTCATGGATGACCCTGTGGGTGAAGCCGTCGTCGCACTGATGGAGCAGGAAGAAAAGCGCTTCGGCGACTGGTCCGGTACGCCAACCGAGTTGCTCAGGGCTCTTGAGGCGCTGATCGACCCGTTCGTTCAGCGTACGCGCGACTGGCCCAGGTCCCCCATTGCACTCTCCAAGCGCCTGCAGTCCTTGCAGACCGCGCTTGGCGCGCAAGGCATCACGGTGCAAGCCTCGCGTGGAAGGACCCGCACCATCACATTGAAAATTCGTGGAGCATAGTATGTACAGCCAGAACACCCCCTTTCACGTCCATCGCCATGATGATGATGATGAGCATGCTCGAGACATGCACTTTAGGACCGAGGCGACCGATGCGTCCATTGAAGACATGAAAGACATGATGTCGAGTGAGGCCAATCACAAAGCGCACCTCAAGGATCTACTTTATGCGTTCGCCTTCCTTGACAGGTCCTTCACCGCAGCCGACATCTGCGGAAAGGACTGGTGGGACAACTTCACGGATGACGAGAAGCGCAGTGCGGAGTATTGGATCGGGATCTACATCACCGATATGGATTTTCCGCTGAGCCTTGAGGACGGGAGTTCCTACCCAGAGCCGCGTCGTTACCGCTTTACGCGCTAGACCCATCGCGCCGCCACTTTCCCTCTGACCGGAGGGTGGCATACCCCACATAGTACATACAGGAGTCAATCATCATGAGCACTTCAAGACCGGAAGATCCCTTCAAAGTGATGTTTCTCCAGGTCATCACGCAGCGCGTTCCCGAGTTGGCGCATGGCGTTGATTACACCTCCGAGAGGATCGTACCGACCGAGTTGTGGACACCATGGGATGAAGGGACCCGGCGGTTCGCCGGGCGTGTCCTCTCTGAACTGGTTGATGAGGAACGCGTACAGCTCACGAAAACCTCGCCCCCGTACAAGATGCCGGTGAAGTACCGCCGCATCTAGCCAGCAGCCACCTCCCCCCAATCCACCGTAATACCCCTCGACCATGTGCATCCCCGGCATGGTCAGGGGCTCCTATTGCCCAAATTTCCTGAAGGAGTCCGTCATGCCCATCGTGAAGCTCACCCCGCAGTTCATCAACCATCAACTCCTCTGCCCTGACGGCAAGACCCGGATCGAGTACTGCTGCAGCGATCAGCCCGGTCTCTACGTGGAAGTCCGTGCCAGCAACCCGGGACAGGGTTCCTACTATCTGCGCTACAAGGACGCGTCCGGAAAGACCTGCCACCAGAAGATCGGACGGACCGCCGAGGTGTCTCTGGCCGAAGCGCGCAAGAAAGCTAAGACCTTGAAGGCGGAGATTGCCCTCGGGGCTGATCCGCGTGGGGAAGCGAAGGCTCGCAAGGCGGTCGATACCTTGTCGGAGTTCTTCGACGAGGCGTACCTGCCGCACATCCAACCCCGCAAGCGGTCCTGGAAGCGGGACGAGGAGTTGTTCCGTCTGCGTATCCGCAAGCGCTTCGGGCATCTGCGCCTGAACCAGATCTCCCGGCAGGAGGTGCAGGTGTTTCATGCGGGCTTGCTCGATGAGGGTCTGTCACCCGCTTCCGCCGATCACCACATCAAGGTGCTGCGTCGGATGCTGAACCTGGCTGTCGAGTGGGAGATGCTGGACCGTAATCCGATCAAGGGGGTGTCGCTATTCAACGTCGCCAACCAGGTGGAGCACTATCTGGATGACGCGCAGTTGGAGAAGCTTCTGACGGTGTTGCGTAGTGATGAAAACCGTCCCGTCTGCATGATTGCGATGTTCTTGCTCTCCACGGGAGCCCGCTTGAATGAAGCGCTGCAGGCGACGTGGGATCAGATCGATCGCATCAATCGGGTCTGGCGCATTCCGGCCACCAACAGCAAGTCGAAGCGGATGCGTTCGGTGCCCTTGAATGATTCGGCGCTGCACCTCCTGGATCAGCTCTCGACTGAGGGCCAGTATCGTCATCTCTTCATCAACCCGCAGACCGAGCAGCCCTACACCACGATCATGAAGGTGTGGTCGCGGCTGCGTGTGAAGGCCGGATTGCCGCATCTGCGGATCCATGACCTGCGCCACAGCTACGCGTCCTTCCTCGCCAACAATGGACGGACATTGCTGGAGATTCAGCAGATCCTGGGGCACTCCGATCCCAAGGTGACACTGCGCTACTCGCACCTGTCGGCAAAGACGCTTCAGGAGGCGGCGAATAGTGCTTCGGTGTTGGTGAAGGTGGAGGCTGGTAGTCGTACTGTTGCGTAAGTCACGCGGCATGCGGAGGTGACGGTGTAGGTGTCACCTCTCGTGTATCTTCTTTATTGCACCTTTCGGCCACGAGTGGGCATTCGACAGTCACGAGAATTGGCGGAACGAACGTCCGCAGCGATCTACACAGCCAACATTCATGGGCGCGCCGTCGTCTCACGCAACGCCGCCCGAGAGCGACGGCCGCTGTGGGCCAAGTGCTTGATTGAAAGACCTGGTGCCGTGCTCCAAGTCAACGCAGCGCCTGAACCAACCAACAAGTATGACCATCACCACGATCAAGGGGGACAGTGAGAGTAACGTTTTTCCTTGTTTTTACATTTTTACCTTATACAATGTAAATTGTAAATTGTAAGACGCAAGGAGATATCCCATGGTTGAAAACACGAAAGTCATCAGGGTGCCAGCGACCCTGTTCGCACGCCTTGAAAGTCATGCCCAAGGATTTGATACACCTGCAGGGGTGATTGAGCGGTTGCTCGATGCCTATGAAGGCGTCGAAGAGTGGGCAGAGCCGACGCCGGAGAACAAGGTGTACGATACTCGCCCGCGTAAGAAGGATCGAACCAAGTACACCTTCAACGGTGACGTATTGGGAAAAGGCAGGCTTGTCCTGACCGTGGTCAAGGCTCATGTAGCCGCCAATCCAAGAACTTCCTCAAGCGAATTGGGAGCAGCCTTTCCGAAGGAACTACAGGGAAGTCTTGGCGTGTTTGGCAGCAGGGAAGAGGCTGAAGAGATTCTCAGAAGGACTGGTCACGCGCGGCATTTCCTCAAGAGCCATGAACTCATCCGGCTGGCTGATGGCTTTACGGCCGCGGTATGCACAGAATGGGGAGCCGGAAATATCGAAAGATTCGTAGGACGCGCACAAGAGCTTGGCTACGAGATCGACGCCAGAACTGCGCAATCCGCCGACGAGAACCTACACAGCACTTGATGCCGAACGGAACAAACGGCCGTGCCACGACACGGCAAGGTGATCTTTCGGGGCCATCCGAGAGCAACGCGCCAATCAGCCGGACCGGTCGCGGTCCCGTATGAATTTCAGTCGATCGGCCACCTCCCGAAGTTCCCTGATGTAGTCGCTCTGGCGGCCATTTGCCGGAAAGCTGACGACGAACACCGGTAGCGTTTCAGATAGGCCCGCGGCCTTGATCGCGCGACGGACGTTGTCCTCGATCCCCTTCATCACGATCACGATGGCTTCGGGCGTAAAGGCTTTCAGCCGTTCGGAGAGGCCCACCTCTGCTTGGCGTCTCTTCTCCCTTCTCGCAGGTCGTTCCAAGCCGTCCAAGGGGTCAGGACACAGATCGATCAAGTATCCACCTGCCTCCTGGAAAGTGTGCAGCGACTCCTTTGCGCACTCATCCAACCCGAGCGCCGTTGCTGTGTGGTGGTACAGATTCGAGTTGCCAAGATAGAAGAAGGTGCCACCGGCAGGCGGTGACTCGCCGACGAAAAGGACTCGAACAGTATCCGGCTTGTAGCACTCGCGCAGCCGCTCAATATCAGACAGCCATTCGTCCGTGACCGGCTGAGAGGATGAGTCCGTCAGCTTTCTCCAGAGTAGCACGAGATCTTTCATCTTCAGCCGGCGAGCCTTGAGACGCTCTTGCGCGTCATGATCTTCCACGAGCGGTTCAGGATTCTCCGCGACCATCAGCCTGTATGACAGTCGCTCTCCCGACTCACAGTTCTTTGCCTCGATGGTCGACTCGGCGAGGCTCCATCCATGCGCCAGAAGTGCGTCCCCGAGGTCGTCCGGACCCGGTTGGCCGCTCATGAATCCCAGCACAACGAGACGCGGGGAAACTGCGGTCAGCACCTCAAGTAGGTCCGCCCGGACGAGCGGCGAAGAACCCGGCAAGTCCACGAACAGCATTTCCCCCAAGCGCGGCGACCATTGCCATTCCCCCATCGCGAAGATGCGCTTCGATGGCAACCACGCGTCGTAGCGCGGGTAACTCTCTGGATCGTCCATGTCCTCAAGGAACCATCCATAGGCTTCCCACCACCGAGATTGCAGGTCGATCATGCGGATCACACGCTCGGGATCGCCGAAACCAATCGCAGCAAGTACTGATGGGCAGCAGGAACCAAGTACGAGCGCCTTGCGGATCTTGTACTTATCCGTGAGGGCCGCCAGGAGATCCGCCGCCTGACCCGGTAGCGGCGGACGCCCCCAAGTGAAAAGCGAGGCGAAACGCTTGTCAAGCCAGTATGGGCGGCCATCGGGAGCGGACGGCAGATCATCAAAGATACTCATATGGCTCAATGCTCATACTTCGGCTGCATGCTCATATTTCCGAGGCAACCTCTAAGCCTACTACAAGCGTCGCAACTGGAGATTTGTCCACAGATTCCGTAACGGGTAATGTTCGTTTTCTGCTGTGTCATGATGAAGAAAGGGACTCTACTCTCTCTCGTGGAAAAGCATCGTGTCGGGTCTTGCAATCCAGCAGTGATGATAACCTTGACCAACGAGTTGCAGCTTGCCGCGCGTATAAGTGCGGCGGGTCACCCCGGATTCTTGCCGTCCAGATTTTCAAGTGGCGACCGGCGCTTCTGGGTCGTAAGTCGTCCATCTCGCCCGCTCCAGTCGTCGCCCCCTCTCCGAGTCGCCCCGACGTACCGCTCCGCCCGGGTCCCAGGTTTGTCCCCTCTGCCGCCCGGCCCCCGCGACATGGCTGCCCCAACCCCCCGCCCCAGCGGGCTGCACCTCGGGCCAGATTTTGGCACCCTGGGGCACCCTCGCACCCCGGGCCGCCCGGGACCGCCCTCCCCCGGCACCCGGCACCCGGCACCCGGCTCCGCCACGCCTGAGCACGAAGAACCGACGCGAAATCTCACCAATAGCTAAACGAGCGTTATGGCCCCGGGCGATCCACATCAGTTGTTCCATGTGGCATCAACCTGCATACATTTGGTAACATGCGAATGTGCTTTCGGGTGACCACTTGTATAGCTGCCATCAGTTTGAAGGACCTTGATGCCGATCCCCGATTACCAGTCGATCATGCTTCCGCTCCTGCGTCTGGCTGGTGACGATCAAGAGCACTCCGCTCGGCAAGCCGTGGATGCCCTAGCGAATGAGTTCAACCTCTCCCCAGCACAACGAACTGAACTCCTGGCCAGCGGGCAACAAGCCATTTTCAACAATCGAGTCGGTTGGGCAAACTCGTACCTGAAGAAGGCTGCCCTCCTATCTGCCCCAAGACGCGGCGTCTTCCGGATCACTGAGCGTGGCAAGGCTGTACTTGCGGATCCGCCAGTGCGCATTGATGTGCGTTTCTTGGAGCGCTTCCCCGAATTTCAGGAGTTCCGGCAAGGCGCACGGACGAACAACGACGAGGTATCGAGCAGCATCGCAGAGTCTCCCGATCAGACACCTGAGGAGGCTCTGGAAGCCGCATATCAAAGTCTCCGGAACAGCCTTGCTGCAGACATTCTCGCCAAGGTCCTCTCATGTACGCCGGCTTTCTTCGAGCATCTTGTTGTCGAGTTGCTGGTCAAGATGGGATATGGCGGAAGTCGGCGTGATGCAGGCGAACGTATCGGACAAAGCGGTGATGGTGGCATTGACGGCATCATCAAGGAGGATCGTCTTGGCCTTGACACCATCTACCTGCAAGCCAAGCGCTGGCAAGGAAGCGTGGGCCGACCTGAGATCCAGAAATTCGTTGGAGCATTGCAGGGCCAGCGAGCCAGAAAGGGCGTGTTCATCACGACTTCAACATACACGACGGATGCTCTTGACTATGCATCTCGGATTGATACGAAAGTAGTGCTGCTTGACGGCAAGCGGCTCGCCGAGCTGATGATCGACTTCGATGTTGGTGTATCTGTGGCAGCAAGCTATGCCGTAAAGCGGATCGACTCGGACTACTTTGAGGAGGGCTAACAACGGAATGTGCATGAGTTCTGCGCCTGGGCAATGTCGCGTCGATTCATGAGCGCGCTCTAGTACTGACTTCAGACGGCCAGTATTGTTCTTTCGGGGCTCGCAGTCATAGGGAGACATCCACTAACTGCATGCGGTATGCTAAACGCGATTCCCAGCTGCTGGATGCTCCGCCCTGATATTTGGAGCAGACGAAACTTCATATGGTGATAGCTCGCTGATCAAGTTAATCTCTGCGTGCCCTTGATTTCCCATGTTACGGGGCGTTGGTGCATTAAAATGTCATCCACTGATATATCAAGGCTTTCAGGCCACCTGACCCGTTGAGTGTGACCATGGCGACACGTGTAAAGAAAGACGACACTCCGAGCAAGCTCAAGTACCGC
>JAYRYZ010000024.1:0-74717 GCA_041916775.1 Rhodocyclaceae bacterium
AGACTCCTATCCCGGCAAGCAAAAGCTCGAGCACACTGGGATCTACGGCTTGCTACCCCGGACGCTCAACATAATCGAGGCATCTACATAATCGGCCTTATGTGGATCTCCACATAAGGCCGAATAGCGGCCACCCGACGGGAGGGCCGGGCCTCAGTCGCAATTGGGTGAGTGGGCAGCACACTTCGATAAGGCGCAGTGCGGAAACAACAAAAGCTCCCTCGGGAGCTTTTGTCATTATCTGTGTCAGCGATTTCGCACTAACTTGGCAGGAAATTCACTTCATGTGTCATCCGACACAAGCAATCACACATCAATATTCTGCGCATACAGCGCATTGCCTTCGATGAACGCCCGCCTGGGTTCGACGTTGTCGCCCATCAGCGTGGTGAAGATTTCGTCGGCGGCGATGGCGTCGTCGATCTGCACGCGCAACAGGCGGCGGACGGCGGGGTCCATGGTGGTTTCCCAGAGCTGCTCGGGGTTCATCTCGCCGAGGCCTTTGTAGCGCTGCTTGGTGAGGTTGCGTTCGACGTCGGCGAGCAGCCAGCGGATGGCTTCGGCGAAGCGGGTGACGGGCTGGCGCTTTTCGCCACGGCGGATCTCGGCGCCTTCGCCGATGAGGCCGGAGATGGCCTGGGCGGCGGTGCGGATGCTGCGGTAGTCGCCGGAGATGAGGAAGTCTTCCTCGATCCAGCCGAACTTGCGGTTGCCGTGGTGCATGCGCTCGATGGTGAGGCGCCAGGCTTCTTCCTCGTCGTTGTATTCGGGGAAGATCGCCACACCTTCGGGCAGGTGCGGCTGGATGCGGGCGGCGGAGGCGCGGGCGGCGTCTTCGCTGGCGATGCTCACCTCGATGTCGTGCGCGAGCATGGCGTGGAGCACGTCGGCGTCGATGTAGCCGGCGAGGCGGTTGATGACGGCCTGGGCGAGCAGGTAGCTGCGGGCGAGGCCGCCGAGGGCTTCCTCGATGATCGGCGCGGCATCGGTGCCGGGGACGAGCGCGGCGCCGTCGAGCGCGAGCTTGAGCAGGTGGGCGTTGAGCTCGTTATCGTCCTTGATGTACATCTCGTTCTTGCCGTGCTTGATCTTGTAGAGCGGCGGCTGGGCGATGTAGATGTGGCCGCGCTCGACCAGCTCGGGCATCTGGCGGTAGAAGAAGGTGAGCAGCAGGGTGCGGATGTGGGCGCCGTCGACGTCCGCGTCGGTCATGATGATGATGCGGTGGTAGCGCAGCTTCTCGGGCTTGTACTCTTCCTTGCCGATGCCGGTGCCGAGCGCGGTGATCATGGTGGCGATCTCCTGGCTCTGCAGCAGCTTGTCGAAGCGCGCCTTCTCGACGTTGAGGATCTTGCCCTTCAAGGGCAGGATCGCCTGGAACTTGCGGTCGCGGCCCTGTTTGGCGGAGCCGCCGGCGGAGTCGCCCTCGACGAGGTAGATCTCGCACAGCGCCGGGTCCTTCTCCTGGCAGTCGGCGAGCTTGCCGGGCAGACCGACGCCGTCGAGCAGGCCCTTGCGGCGCGTCATCTCGCGCGCCTTGCGGGCGGCGTCACGGGCGCGCGCGGCCTCGACGATCTTGCCGCAGATGGTCTTTGCGTCGATCGGATTCTCCTGCAGGAAGTCGCCGAGCTTGCTGGCGACGACTTCTTCGACCGCCGGGCGGGCCTCGGAGGAGACCAGCTTCATCTTGGTCTGGCTGGCGAACTTGGGGTCGGGCATCTTCACCGACAGCACGCAGGCGAGGCCTTCGCGCATGTCGTCGCCGGTGATCTCGACCTTGGCCTTCTTGGCGATCTCGTGCTCTTCGATGTACTTGTTGATGACGCGCGTCATCGCCGCGCGCAGGCCGGTGAGGTGGGTGCCGCCGTCGGCCTGCGGGATGTTGTTGGTGAAGCACAGCACCTGCTCGGCGTAGGAGTCGTTCCACTGCATCGCGACTTCGACGGTGAGCTCGGCGTCGTGGCCGGCGCCGGTGGGGATGCGGGTGGTGCCGGCGGCGTAGAACACGCTGGGGTGGAGCGCGGTCTTGGCGCGGTTGATGTATTCGACGAAGCCCTTCACCCCGCCGGCGAAGGCGAAGTTCTCCTCCTTGCCGAAGCGCTGGTCGAGCAGGCGGATCTTGACCCCGTTGTTCAGGAACGACAGCTCGCGCAGGCGCTTGGCGAGGATGTCGTAGTGGTACTCGATGTTGCCGAAGATCTCGTCGTCGGCGAGGTAATGCACCTCGGTGCCGCGCTTGCTGGTTTCGCCGAGCACCTTCATCGGGCTGGTCTCGATGCCGTCGACGAGCTCGATGACGCGATCCTGCGGCACGCCGCGGTGGAACTCGAGCGCGTGCTTCTTGCCGTCGCGCCGCACGGTGAGGCGCAACCACTTCGACAGCGCGTTCACGCACGACACGCCCACACCGTGCAGGCCGCCCGAGACCTTGTAGCTGTTCTGGTTGAACTTGCCGCCGGCGTGCAGCACGCACATCACGATCTCGGCGGCGGAGCGCTTGGGCTCGTGCTTGTCGTCCATCTTCACGCCCACCGGGATGCCGCGGCCGTTGTCGGTGACGGAGATGGAGTTGTCGGCGTGGATGGTGATCACGATGTCGTCGCAGTGGCCGGCAAGCGCCTCGTCGATGGCGTTGTCGACGACCTCGAACACCATGTGGTGCAGGCCGGTGCCGTCCGAGGTGTCGCCGATGTACATGCCGGGGCGCTTGCGCACGGCCTCCAGCCCTTCGAGCTGCTGGATGCTGGATTCGTCGTAGTCGCCGGGAAGGGTGGGCTGCTGCGGGGTGTTCGGTGTTTCGTCGGACATGGTGATCTCGGGTCATTCATGAAGAACAGCGTTCCCTCCCGCGTGGGGAGGGTCGGGGCGGGGAGGTGGCAGGCGGCGTTTCGCCGCATGTCACCCCGGCCTCGTGCCCCCTCTCGGGGGCGTGATGCGATTGCTAGATGCGCATGGGCATCACGACATACTTGAAGCTGTCATTGCCGGGCAGGGTGATCAGGGCGCTGGAGTTACCGTCGTTGAATCGCCACTCGACGGTATCCACCGACAGGTTGTTGAGCACGTCGAGGAGGTAGGTGACGTTGAAGCCGATGTCGAGCTTGTCGTCGTGGTAATCGACCTCGAGCTCTTCCAGCGCCTCTTCCTGCTCGCTGTTGGTGCTGATGATCTTGAGCGTGCCGTCGCCGAGCACCAGGCGCACGCCGCGGAACTTGTCGTTGGTGAGGATGGCGACGCGGCTCAGCGAGGCGAGCAGGGTGGCGCGGTCGAACGCGAGCATGCGCGGATGGTGCTGCGGGATGACGCGCTCGTAATCCGGGAACTTGCCGTCGATGAGCTTGGTGACGAGCTCGATCGGGCCGAAGCGGAACACCGCCTGGTTGCCGGCGAGGACGACCTCCAGCATGTCGTCGCTGTCGGCGAGCTGGCGCGAGAGCTCCATCACCGTCTTGCGCGGCAGGATCACCTCGGTGCGCGGCGTGCTGGAGTCGATGGTGCTGGCGGCGTAGGCGAGGCGGTGGCCGTCGGTGGCGACCATGCGCAACTGGTTGCCGTCGGCGATCAGCAACAGGCCGTTGAGGTAGTAGCGGATGTCCTGCTGCGCCATCGCGTAGGCCACTTGCGCGAGCTGGCGCTTGAAGGTGCGCTGGCTCACGTTGAGGCGCGTGCCTTCGCCTTCCGGCAGGTTCATGCGCGGGTAATCGACCGCGGGCAGCGTCTGCAGCGCGAAGCGGCTCTTGCCGGCCTTGAGCGTCATGCGCTTGTCGTCGAGGGTGACGGTGACCGGCGCCGAATCCGGCAGGGCGCGCAGGATGTCGTGAAACTTCTTCGCGCCCACGGTGATCGCCGCGTCCTCGCCACCGAGCTCGCCGCTGGTACTGCTGGTACGGATCTGGATCTCGACGTCGGTGGCGAGCATCGTGAGCGTGTCGCCATGCTTCTCGATCAGCACGTTCGAGAGGATGGGCAGGGTGTGGCGCTTTTCGACGATGCCGGCAACCGATTGCAGCGGGGCCAGGAGTGCATCGCGGGAGGTCGTGATGAAGTGCATGGCGAGATTCGTTCAGTCGAGTGTGGTCGGTTGGAAAAGCGCCCGGACGCGCGACACGCACGCTCCCTGGGCAGGACGCTGCTGCCGGCTCATCCGCGCAGCACCTGGGTGAGCACGTGGACGTCGTGGTTGAGCTGGTGATCGGCCAGGCGCAGCTCCGCAATCGTACGGCATGCGTGCAACACCGTGGTGTGGTCGCGCCCGCCGAAGGCCTCGCCGATCGCGGGCAGCGACATCGGCGTGAGGTCCTTTGCCAGCGCCATCGCCACCTGACGCGGGCGGGCGATCACGCGGGTGCGCTTCTTGGAGTGCATGTCGGCGACCTTGATCTTGTAGTAGTCGGCCACCGTTTTCTGGATGTGCTCGATCGACAGCTGGCGGTTGTGCGCATTGAGCAGATCCTTGAGCGCATCCTTGGCCACCTCGAGCGAGATCGTGCGCGCGTGAAAGCGTGCGAAGGCCACCACCTTGTTGAGCGCGCCTTCCAGCTCGCGCACGTTGGAGCGCAGGTTCTTGGCGATGAGGAAGGCAACGTCGTCGGTCAGCTCGACGTTCAGCGCCTCGGCCTTCTTCTTGAGAATGGCGACGCGCATCTCGAGCTCGGGCGGCTCGATCTGCACCGTGAGGCCCCAGTCGAAGCGCGAGATCAGGCGGTCTTCCAGGCCCTGGATGTCCTTGGGGTAGGTGTCGCAGGTGATGATGATCTGCTTCTTCGCCTCGGTGAGGGCGTTGAAGGCGTGGAAGAACTCTTCCTGGGTGCGGTTCTTGTTGTTGAAGAACTGGATGTCGTCGATGATCAGGAGATCCAGCGAGCGGTAATAGCGCTTGAACGCGTCGAAGCTCTTCTGCTGGTAGGCGCGCACCACGTCGGCGTAGTAGTCCTCGACGTGCACATAGCGGATCACCGCGCGCGGGTTCTCGCGGAACACCGCGTTGCCGATCGCCTGCACCAGGTGGGTCTTGCCCAGCCCGACACCGCCGTAGATGAAGAGCGGGTTGTAGGACGTGCCCGGATTCTGCGCCACCTGCATTGCGGCGGCGCGTGCGAGGTCGTTGGCACGGCCGGTGACGAGGGTGTCGAAGGTGAAATCCGCGTTGAGGCGGGTCTTTTCATAGGCGACCTCGCTCGTCGAAGAAACCACGGGCTCGGGTGTCGCCACGGGCGACGCGGCACGCCGTGGCGCGGGCGAATCGTTCGCGGCCGCGCCTGCCGGCGCCCCATTCTTGCGAACCGCAGGCGCCGCCGGTGCGCTGGCCTTGCCGGCCGCGGGCAGGGTGAGCTCGAGCTGGATCGGGCTGCCGGAGTACTCCTCGCCCAATTCCGCGATGCGCCGCAGGTAGCGTTCGCGCACCCACTGCAGCACGAAACGATTGGGCGCGAACAGGCGCAACATGCCTTCCCCGTCGGCAGGGCTTCCATCGGCACTCAATGCCTTGATCCAGGTATTGAACTGTTGCGGCGGCAGTTCGCTTTCCAGACGGGACAGACAGAAGGACCAGAGTTCTTGGGTCACGGATTGCAGGCTTTGTGTATGCGGCAAAGTAGGTTCGGAGAATCAGAAAGCAAAGGGGAAACGACGCAGCACATTGCCGCAAACACTTTCCAAGATTTTGTTTTTATGTGAAAACCGGCACGCGAACCGCGCCTTCCATCGGGGAGCGCTCAGGCGCCCCGAATCCGGACGACCATGAACAGCGGGGATTCTACCCGCGGAAGCCCGACTTATCCACAGCGCAGGGCAAAAATAGTTATTGACAAACAGGCAATTATGAAATTAAATGCCGCGTTTGACTCAGACACTGGCAAAACAAAATGAAACGCACCTATCAGCCCTCCGTTGTTCGCCGCAAGCGCACCCATGGTTTCCTGGTCCGCATGAAGACGCGCGGTGGCCGCGCCGTCATCCGTGCGCGTCGCGCCAAGGGTCGTCACCGCCTCGCCGTTTGAGGTGACTGCTCCGTCAGGTGTCGATCAGCGGTTCGTTGGCGCCTACAGATTACGCAAAACGGATGAGTTCTCATCCGTTTTTGCTTTCCGGCGGGCACTCAAGGGCCGCTTCTTCATGATCCACTACCGACCGGGCGAAGGCGCAAGCGCGCGCATGGGCGTAGTGGTCGCCAAGAAGTTGGCCAAACGGGCAAACGTGCGCAACCTGCTGAAGCGCCTCGCGCGCGAGCAGTTCCGGTTGCGGCGTGCGGCATTGCCGACGATGGATATCATCATCCGTCTGCATGCGCCGGTGAAGGATGCCACACGAGCGATGCTCAACGAGGATCTGGCGCAGCTTTTTGCGCGTTTGCGATGATCGCGAAGAAATGTCTTCTCGCTCTGATAGGCTTCTATCGTTACGCGATCAGCCCGCTTCTGGGGCGCAATTGCAGGTTTCACCCGAGCTGCTCGGAGTACGCCCAGGAAGCGGTGCAACGCCATGGTGCCCTGCGGGGCGGCTGGCTCGCGCTCAGGCGCGTGAGCCGCTGTCACCCTTTCCATCCCGGCGGGTATGATCCCGTCCCTGAACCCTTGCACAAAGACGAATAGCCCGATGGATCAGCGCCGCATTTTTCTCTTCCTCATCTTCGCCTTCTCCATCGTCATGCTGTGGGACGGCTGGCTGAAGTACAACCAACCGCCCGTGCCCGCTCAAACGGCCTCCACCTCCACTGCGGGTGATGCAACGGCGCCGGGCGCCGTACCCACGGTGTCGCAGGGGCTTTCGACCGGCGGCGTGCCGGCCGTGGCCGGCCAGGCCGCCGAGGCGGTCGGGAAGCAGCCGCGCACGGTCATCCGTACCGACGTGTTGGTCGCTGAGATCTCGGCACAGGGCGGCGACATCGTGCGCCTCGAGTTGCCGCAGCACAAATCCAACGCGGATCGTAGCCGCAACTTCGTGCTGTTCGACGACGGCAGCGGTGCTCATGTGTACCTCGCACAGACCGGCCTGATCGGCGAAGGCCTGCCGAACCACAAGACGCTGTTCCGCCTCCCGGAAGGCGAGCAAGTCCTGCAGGACGGCCAGGACACGCTCACCGTGCGCCTCGAGGCCGAGGAGCAGGGCGGTGTCAAGGTTGCCAAGCTGCTGACCTTCAAGCGCGGCAGCTATGTGGTGGATGTGGCATACGAAATCGAGAACGGTGGTGCGACGGCAATCTCGCCGCACGCCTACTTCCAGTTCACCCGCGATGGCAAACCGGCCGAAGCCGTCGAGGTATTTGGTGTGAACACCTTCACCGGTCCGGCGGTGTTTACCGACGCGCAGAAGTTCCAGAAGGTGACCTTCGAAGAGATCGACAAGGGCAAGGCCAAGTTCGCCGACAAAGCGTCCGACGGCTGGCTGGCGATGGTGCAGCATTACTTCGTGGGCGCCTGGATCCCCGAGCAAGGCCTGCAGCGTGAGTACTTCGCTCGCAAGGTCGGCCCCGAGTTCTACTCTGCGGGCGTGATCCTGCCGGTGGCGGCGATCGAGCCGGGCCAGCGCGGCAGCGTCGGCACCCGCCTGTACGCTGGCCCGCAGGAACAAGGCAAGCTCGAGGAGGTTGCGCACGGGCTCGACCTGGTCGTCGACTATGGATGGCTGACGGTGATCGCCGCACCGCTGTTCTGGGTGCTGTCCTGGCTGCACAAGCTCACCGGTAACTGGGGCTGGGCAATCATTCTCGTCACGGTGCTGATCAAACTCGCGTTCTTCCCGCTCTCCGCAGCCAGTTACAAGTCCATGGCCAAGATGCGCGTGCTCGGGCCGCGCATGCAGCGCCTCAAGGAGTTGTACGGCAACGACAAGGCGCGCATGCAGCAGGAGATGATGGAGATGTACCGCAAGGAGAAGATCAACCCGCTGGGTGGTTGTCTCCCGATTCTGGTCCAGATCCCGGTGTTCATTGCGCTCTACTGGGTGCTGCTCGGCAGCGTGGACATGCGCCATGCGCCCTGGATCCTGTGGATCCAGGATCTTTCGGCGAAGGATCCGTACTTCATCCTGCCGATCATCATGGGCGTCTCGATGATGATCCAGATGAAGCTCAACCCGACGCCTCCGGATCCGATCCAGGCGAAGATCATGATGGTGCTGCCGGTCGTGTTCACCTTCATGTTCCTGTGGTTCCCGTCCGGGTTGGTGCTGTACTGGGTCGTCAACAACATCCTGTCGATTGCACAGCAATGGCAGATCACCCGGATGATCGAAGGTGGAAAGAAGGCAGAGAAAACCTGACACCATTGCCGCGATCGCGACCGCACCCGGTCGCGGCGGCATCGGCGTCGTCCGTGTTTCCGGATACGCGCTCGGCGACTTCGCCAGGCGCCTCACCGGCAAGACTCCCGAACCCCGCACAGCGGGGTTTGTGCGTTTCAGGGACGGTAACGAACGGGTCATCGATGCAGGCATTCTGCTGTACTTCGTCGCGCCGCAATCATTCACCGGCGAGGACGTACTCGAACTCCAGGGCCATGGCGGGCCGGTGGTGTTGCGCTTGCTGCTCGAACGCTGTGTGGAGCTCGGCGCGCGACTCGCCCAGCCAGGCGAGTTCTCGCAACGCGCCTTCCTCAACGGCAAACTCGACCTGGCCCAGGCAGAGGCGATTGCCGACCTGATCGAGGCCGAATCCGCCGCTGCGGCACGCTCGGCGATGCGCTCCTTGTCCGGTGCGTTCTCGCGCGAAGTCCATGCGCTGGCAGATGGGCTGGTGGACCTTCGCATGCTGGTGGAGGCGACGCTGGACTTTCCCGAGGAGGAGATTGACTTCCTCGAGAACGCACAGGCCTTCGCACGCATGCAATCCCTTCAGCAATCGCTCGAGGCCATGCTGGACCGCGCCGGGCAGGGCGCCCTGCTGCGCAACGGCATGAGCGTGGTGCTGGTGGGCCAGCCGAACGTGGGCAAATCCAGCTTGCTCAACGCGCTCGCGGGCGACGATCGCGCAATCGTCACCGAGATCGCCGGCACCACACGCGATGCGCTGCGCGAGACGATCACGCTCGAAGGCGTGCCGGTGCACGTCATCGATACGGCCGGTCTGCGCGACACCGACGACGTGGTCGAGCGGATCGGCGTGGAGCGCAGCTGGAAGGAGATCGAGCGCGCTGACGTCATCGTGCGCCTCGTGGATGCGCGCTCGGGCGTCGACGACGCCGACCGCGCGATCGACGCGCGCCTGCCGGCCGGCATTCCACGCCTGACCGTGATCAACAAGATCGACCTGTGCGGCGAACAGGTGGCTTCGTTGGCTCAGGAGGCATCGGGCACCGAGCTGCGCGTGGCGATCCGGCATGGCTGGGGGCTGGAGCTCATTCGCGCCGAGCTCCTGCGCGTGGTTGGATGGCATGCTCACGACGAGTCGGTACCGCTCGCGCGCGAACGCCATCTCGTTGCGCTGCGCGCTGCCCTCGATCACCTGGGCGCGGCCATCCGTAGTACCCGCGCACTGGAGCTGATGGCGGAAGAGCTGCGTCTTGCGCATGAGTGCCTGCAAGAGATCACCGGCGAGTTCTCCTCGGATGATCTGTTGGGGGTGATCTTTTCCCGCTTCTGCATTGGAAAGTAGCGCCCAACCAGACCCGTCGCGCCGGCGCATGTTTCACGTGGAACACAGCCGAGCGGGCAGAGCGCTGCACATCCCTCTGGCGAACAACAATGACAGAACTTGACCTCCCGGCGCTGTACCTGATGCTTGGCCTCGCCGCATTCATGGCAGGCTATGTCGATGCCGTCGTCGGTGGTGGTGGGCTGATTCAGGTGCCCGCGCTGATGACACTATTGCCAAGCACACCGCTCGCCACCCTGTTCGGCACCAACAAGATCGCAAGCATCGTCGGTACCGCAAGCGCTGCAATCCAATATGGGCGGCGGGTTAGGATTCCCTGGCGTCTGGCCTTGCCCGGCGCCACCGCCGCCCTGACCGGCTCATGGTTCGGGGCGAAGGCCGTCAGCCACTTCTCGCCCGAGCTCCTGCGCCCCATCGTACTCGTGCTGCTCATCGCGGTCGCGATCTACACCTTCGTGCGCAAGGACCTCGGCACCACCCAACGCGAATCGACCACCCCCAAGCGCGACCTCGCCCTCATTCTTGCAATCGGGGCAGGCATCGGCTTTTACGACGGCTTCTTCGGGCCCGGCACCGGCAGCTTCTTCATCTTCCTGCTGGTGCGCTTCCTGTCACTGGACTTTCTTCACGCCTCGGCGACCGCGAAGATTCTGAACGTATCAACCAACATTGCCGCAATTGCCTACTTCTCGATCAATGTCGAGATCCTCTGGATCGCTGGTGCCATCATGGCTGCATGCAATCTGAGCGGCGCCCTGGTGGGCTCGCACATGGCCATACGTCGCGGCCCGGGTTTCGTCCGGCGTCTGTTCCTTGTCGTCGTGTGCGTGCTCATCGTGAAAATGGGACTCGACCTTTTCAACACCTGAAGCGCCCCGGTCGCTGCCGTGTTTCACGTGAAACACACAACCACCACGCAATCACCTTCAACGGATCGATAGAACCGAGATTTGAGTTGTCCAAGCACATGCCCACTCACGAAAAACGACCACACCATTCTGCCACCAGGCACTCCATGCCGAGACAGTCACACCGCCCCGCGCCACTCGCTGTCGACAGCCTCGGCTATGCATTGATGGCCGCGGCAGATCTGGTCGCAGCGGTCATGCAGGGCCGTAGCCTCGCCGATCTGTTCGAACAGCGCGCCCGCCAATCCCAATGGCCGGATGCAGTGCGAGGCGCAGTGAGGGATCTCAGCGCGGGCTGCCTGCGCGACTACGGCAAGGGTGAATTCATCCTATCGAATCTGCTCCACAAGCCACTCCCCATCGATGTCCACGCCGTGCTGCTGGTGTCACTGCATCGACTGTCGATACGGCCGGAACACGCGCATACGATCGTCGATCAGGCAGTCGAGGCCAGCGCCCGCCACGCACCTGGCCTGCGCGGCGTTGCCAATGGCGTCCTGCGCAACGCGATACGGCAACACGACGCACTGCAGGCGCGCATCGCAGGGGATGCCGCGCTCCGACACGCGCACCCACGCTGGTGGGTGGAGCGCTTGGCCGATCAGTATCCGGATCAATGGGAAACAATCCTCGACCAGTCCAACCAACGCGCGCCGATGTCATTGCGCGTGAATGTGCGCCATCCCGGTGCGAAGACACTACGCACAAACCTGTCCGCAGTCGGCATGCACGCCCGGGAGCATGGCGGCGGCGCGCTCGTTCTGGAGAAGCCCGTCGCCGTGAGTGCCTTGCCCGGGTTTGCCGAAGGTTTGCTGTCGGTGCAGGACGCCGGCGCACAGTGGGCCGCGCAATGGCTGGACTTGCATGCAGGGCAGCGGGTCCTGGATGCCTGTGCCGCGCCCGGCGGGAAGGCCTGCCACATCCTCGAGCTTGCCGACGTCGAGCTCTTCGCAATCGAGCACGACCCAGGCAGGGTAGGGCGCATCCGCGACAACCTCGCGCGTCTGAGGCTCACGGCATCCGTCGTACAAGGCGATGCCGCGCACCCGGACGACTGGTGGGACGGCCGCCACTTCGACCGCATCCTCGCTGATGTGCCGTGCTCCGCGTCGGGAGTGGTGCGCCGTCATCCCGACATCAAGTGGCTGCGCCGCCCCGAGGACATCACACGCTTCGCCGATCAGCAGCGTCGCATCATCGATGCACTGTGGCCCTTGCTCGCACCAGGTGGCAAACTCCTCTACGTCACCTGCTCGATCTTTGCCGAGGAGAACGGTGCGCAGATCGAAGCCTTCTGCGCCCGTCACGCCGATGCCATCCGCGTGACGATTGATGGCAAACTGGAGCAACAACTGTTGCCGACCCCGGACCATGATGGTTTCTTTTACGCGCTCCTGCAGAAGCGGGCTTGACGCCCTCCTTGCAGCACTGATGCTGATCGCCGTGCTGATGGTGGCGCCGCTGCATGCCGCCGAACCCGAGATCCGCTATGCCGAGATCGTCCTGCGCGAGGACGGCTACGTCGTGAATGCCGACATACAGCTCGAACTCAATCCCCGCCTCGTCGAGGCCGTCAATCGTGGCGTCGCGCTGCACTTCGCGGCCGAGTTCAGCATTGGCCAACCGCGCTGGTATTGGCTGGATGAGAGCATCGCCGAGCGCCGACTGGAGTACAGACTCTCGTATCACCCGATCACGCGCAGCTACCGCCTCAGCATCGGCAATCTTCACCGCAGCTTCGACACCATCGACGAAGCGGTTCGCTCGATGCTGCGCATCCGCCACTGGCAGATCGTGCCCACCGAGCGCTTGCAAGCAGGGGTATCGTACAACGCCGCCTTGCGCTTTCTCCACGACACCAGCCTGCTGCCCAAGCCCTTCCAGGTCACCGCCATCGGTAGCCGCGATTGGAACCTGGCGACCGACTGGACACGCTGGACCTTCCTCGCCGGCGAGATCCGATGAAACGCGTCACGCTCATCGTCATCGCCGCGCTGGTCGGCATCTCGCTGTTCCTGCTGACTTCTGCCAGCGCCAATACCGATCTCTTCGCCGGTGCCTATCCATACCTGCTTGCCCTCAACGGTGCGGTTGCGGTCGCACTGACCGCGCTGGTCGCGGTACAACTGCGCGGCCTGTGGCGGGAGTACCGGGCAGGGCAATTTGGCTCGCGCCTCAAGTTCCGCCTGATGCTGATGTTCGGCCTGCTCGCGATCCTGCCAGGCGCATTGGTGTATGCGGTATCGCTGCAGTTCGTTGTGCGCAGCATCGACTCCTGGTTCGACGTGCGCGTAGACCGCGCCTTGGAAGGTGGTATCGCGCTCGGCCAGAACGCGCTCGACTATCTCGTCACCCAGGTCGGCGATCGCGCACGCGAGATGGCGCTGGAGCTCGGTGATGTGCCGGTGGTGTCCCCCAGCCAACTCAACCGCCTGCGCGAGCAGGCAGGTGTGGAGACGGCCACGGTGTTGTCTCCCAACGGCAAGGTCCTCGCCGCAGTGACGGCCGGCGTCACCGATCTGCTGCCCGACCTGCCCACCCAGGCGCAAATGCGCGAGGCCCGCCAGACCCAGTATTACCGCATCGTGGATCTGAACTCGGGCGGTGGTCTGCAGATCCGTGTCGTCGTGCCGGTCACCTCGCGCGCGCTGATGGTCGAGCCGTCCTACCTGCAGCTCACCCAGGCCGTTCCCGAGACCTTTGCGCGTCATGTCGAGGCGGTACAGGAGGCACATCGCGAATATCAACAGCTCGTGCTCGGCCGCAAGGGCCTCAGCCGTATCTACACCCTGACACTGACGCTGACCCTGTTGCTCGCGCTCCTGTCCGCAGTGGCGGTCGCCTTCGTGCTCGCGCGCAAGCTCGCCCGTCCGCTGCTGATCCTCGCAGAGGGGACCCAGGCGGTGGCGCGCGGCGACTTCACCCCGCGCGAAGCCTTGCCCTCGCGTGACGAACTCGGCGTGTTGCTGTTGTCGTTCAACCAGATGACCCGCCAGCTGGAGGACGCACGCGAGCAAGCCGAGCGCCACCGCAGCGAGGTCGAGACCAACCGCGCTTACCTCGAGAGCGTCCTCGCGCACCTGTCGACAGGCGTGCTCGCCTTCGACGCAGAGGGCTATCTGCGTGCCGCCAACCGCGGAGCGATCGACATCCTGCAGGACGCGCTGGAAGGCTACGAGGACTTCCCGCTCGCTCAATGGCCCAGCCACACCACCTTCCGCGATGCGCTGCTGAAGGGCTTCGCCGAACACGAAGGCGACTGGCACGAGCAGTTCGAGATCGGCCACCACGACCGCGCCCCGCAGACTCTGCTGATCCACGGCGCACGCCTGCCGCAAGGCTCCGGCGGCGGCATGGTGGTGGTGTTCGACGACATCTCCCGCCTGGTGATGGCGCAACGCACCGCAGCGTGGGCCGAAGTTGCGCGGCGACTCGCGCACGAGATCAAGAACCCACTCACGCCCATCCAGCTCTCGGCCGAACGCCTCGCCTACAAGCTGTGCGACAGGCTCGACGCCGAGGGATGTGCGATTCTCGAGCGCTCGACCCGCACCATCGTGAACCAGGTGGAGGCGATGAAGAACCTGGTCAACGCCTTCCGCGACTACGCCAAGCTCCCCAGCCCCACGCTCGGCAAGCTCTCGATCAACGAACTGATCCGCGAGATCCTGACCCTGTACGAAAGCTCTCCGCTCGCCGCGCGTGTCGAGCTTGGTGAAGATGTGCCGATGGTGCTCGGGGATGCGGCACAGATCAGACAGATCATTCATAATCTGCTGCAGAACGCCGAGGACGCGCTCGCCGGACGTGACGACGGGGAGATCACACTGGTGACGCGACGCGATGGCGACCGTGTGCTGCTCACCGTCAGCGACAACGGCCCCGGCTTTCCACCCGAATTGCTTGCGCGCGCCTTCGAGCCCTACTTCACGACCAAGAGCCGTGGCAGCGGGCTGGGCCTCGCAATCGTGAAAAAAATCATCGATGAACACGGCGGCGAAGTGCGGCTGTTGAATCGCGACACCGGAGGCGCCGAGATCCGCATACGCTTGCGTATCGCGTCTTCCGACCAATGACTGGCAAACATGGCGAACATTCTTATCGTTGACGACGAAGTCGGGATCCGGGAACTCCTCTCCGAGATCCTGCGTGATGAAGGACACGACATCATTGTCGCGGAGAACGCGGCCGCGGCACGCGCCTCCCGCAACGCACGGCGGCCCGATCTGGTGCTGCTGGACATCTGGATGCCGGATACGGACGGCATCACGCTGCTCAAGGAGTGGTCCGCCAACGGCCAGCTCACGATGCCGGTGGTGATGATGTCCGGCCACGGCACCATCGACACCGCGGTCGAGGCCACCCGCATCGGCGCGATCGACTACCTCGAAAAGCCGATCGCGCTGCAAAAGCTGCTCTCCGCGGTCAAGCGCGGCCTGCAGCGCCCCACCGCACCGGGCGAACCCTCGCCGCTCACGCTCGCCGCATTCACCCGCTCCACACCACTGCGCGACCTGCGTCGCCGGCTGCAGCAGATCGCCGAGAAGTCGCGCGTGCTGCTGTTGCGCGTCGGCAGCGGCAGCCTCGCCGAGCTCGCCGCGCGCAGTGTGCGCCCGGAGTCCGGCCCCTGGCTGGACCTGTCGACGATCACCCAGCCGCTCGACCTCAAGCAGTTGCAGTCCTGCCAGGGCGGCGTGCTGTTCGTGCCCGAGCTGCAGCGGCTGACGCGCACGCAGCAGAAGAACCTGGCATTTGCGCTGGAGCGGATAGACCGCTTCAACCAACACCTGGTCGCCGCCAGCGAACACCCGGCCGAATCGCTGCTGTCCGAGGGCTGGGACGAATCGCTGGTGACACGCCTGTTCGAGGTCAGCCTGGCGCCGCCCACCGTCGCCGACATCCAGGACGACGTCCCCGAGCTCGCCTCACAACTATTGCTGCACCTCGTCGAGGCGGCAGAAGTGCCGCGTCGGCGCCTGTCGTCGGCTGCGCTCAACGCCTTGCGCACGCAGGGCTGGCCAGGCGGCTTTGCCGAGTTGCGGGCGGCGGTGAAGTCCCTGGCGCTGGGCACGCTGGAGGAGGAGATCAGCCTCTCGGACGTGCGTCGCGTGCTGCCACCGCCGGTGGACAGCTGCTACAACATCTCGCTCGACCAGCCCCTGCGCGAAGCGCGCGAGGCCTTCGAGCGGCTCTACTTCGAACATCACCTGCGGCTCGAAGGCAACAACATGACGCGCATCGCGGAAAAGTGCGGCCTGGAACGCACCCACCTTTACCGCAAGCTCAAGCAGCTTGGCCTGCAAGCGGGGCGACGCTCGGAGGAATGAGCCGGGCCCCACCCCCAGCTTGCCCGCAGCAGACGGGCGGGCGGGGTGGCGGAAAGCCGCTTGTTCACGTCAGCCCGCATGTCCCGGCAAGCGTTGTCGGCGTCGCAGCCACGACAGCAGGGCGGAGCAGGCGCCGCTAGGCTGCGCTCATCCCATCGAAGGTGTCCAGCATGCAGATCTCACTTGGTATCGATACCGGCGGAACCTTCACCGACGCCGTGCTGGTGGACGCGACGCAAACGGTGATCGCCGCCGCCAAGAGCCTCACGACCCGATACGATCTCGCGGTAGGCATTGCGCAGTCCCTCGCCAGGCTGCCCGCTGACGCGCTCGCGCAGGTCGCGCTGGTGTCGTTGTCGACGACGCTCACCACCAACTCGGTCGTCGAGGGCAAGGGCTCGCCTGTGTGCGCACTGCTGATTGGCTACGACGCGAAGCAGGTGGAGACGAGCGGCCTCGTCGGCCTGCTCGGCCAGGAGGGCATCGTCACGATCGCAGGCGGGCACGACGCACAGGGCAACGAAGCGGTGCCGCTCGACGAGGCCGCGCTCACCGAGGCAGTGCTGCGCCAACGCGACAAGGTGTCGGCGTTCGCGATCTCCGCAAGCTTCAGCGTGCGCAATCCGGGCCACGAGTTGCGCGCACGCGAGATCGTCGAAGCGCTTTCGCATCGTCCGGTCACCTGCGGACATGAGCTCGCATCCTCGTTGGGTGCGCCGCGGCGCGCGATGACGGTGGCGCTCAACGCGCGCATGATTGCGCATGTGCGCGCACTGCTCGAATCGGTACGCGGCCTGCTCGCGGAACGTGGCATCCGCGCCCCGTTGATGATCGTGAAGGGCGATGGTTCGCTGATCAACGCCGACAGCGCACTGCGCCGCCCGGTGGGCACGGTGCTCTCCGGACCCGCCGCGAGCGTGGTCGGCGCCTGTGCGTTGAGCGGGTTGGAGAACGCGATCGTCGCCGACATGGGCGGCACCACCACCGACATTGCGGTGGTGCGCAACGGCCGCCCGGAGCTCAGTTTCGACGGTGCGCTGATCGGTGACTGGCGGCCGATGGTCGAGGCGCTGAAGGTGTACTCGGTGGGTCTGGGCGGCGATAGCGAGGTGCGCTTCAGCGGTGGCGAAGGCATCGCGATCGGGCCACGCCGAGTGATCCCCATGAGCCTGCTTGCATCCGAACATCCGGAGGTGCTGCCGGTACTCGAGCGACAGCTGAAGGGCTCGCCGAACGGCAGCCACCTCAAGTTCGTGCAGCGCCTGCACCACGACGACACGCTGCTTGCCTGCCTCCCCGACGACGAGCGTGAGGCCTGGGACGCACTTGGCAAGGGACCGATCGACATCGAGCGCGCCAATCTGGAGAGCCGCCGCCTCGCACGCAGCCTGGCGCGGCTGGAACGCAAGGGGCTGGCGATCTACAGCGGCTTCACGCCCACCGACGCCGCGCACGTGCTGGGACTTTCCGACCACTGGAGCGTGACAGGTGCGCGCCTCGCCGCCTGCATTTGGGCGCGCCAGATGCGCAGGCTTTACGGCTGCGGCACCTGGCCGGAGGGCGACCCGGTGGCGCCCGCGCAGGAGGTGTTCGACAACGTCGCCGCGGCTATCAGCCTCAAGCTCGTGGAGGCGGGACTCAACGACGAGGGCCGCTTCGGCGAGGCGCAGAGCGGCAAGCTCGCGCGCATGCTGACCGGCATGATCCTTGATCACCACAAGACCCCGACGCGCACGCCGGTATTCCGCATGCATTTCGACGCAAGCGTGCCAGTGGTCGCGGTCGGCGGCCCAGCGGCAAGCCACTATCCGGAGGTGGCGCGGCGCCTCGGCCTCAGCCTGCGCCTGCCGCAACATGCCGAGGTTGCGAACGCCGTCGGTGCGGTAATGGGCGAGGTGTCGCAGCGTGTGCATCTCACCGTCGCCCAGCCCTCGCGCGGCACCTTCCGCGTGTTCACCCGCTCCGGGCCAAGAGACTTCCGCGGCCTGGAAGAGGCCTTCGCCGCGGCGCGCGAACTGGCGGCGGAGGAGGCCACTGCGCTTGCGCTGGAGGCGGGTGCCGACGCCCCTGTCGTGCGCTTCGAGAGCGACGAGAACGTCGTCACCAACGAGATCGACGGCGACCTCTTCTTCGAGGCGCGCATCACCGCAATCGCCTCCGGGCCTCCGAGGCGCGTGGCGATGGCGACCGCATGAGCGGCATCGGCGGCCGCGGCACCGACAAGCTCGAAGCGCTGGGCACCGAGCTGCGCACGCACGGCCTGCATGTGCTCGGACGCGTCGCCGCCGAGTCCGACGATGCACTGCCGCCCCTCGCGGAGGGTCGATCGGTCGCGGTGATCGTGCTCGTGGGCAACATCGGCTCCTCGCTCTGGGAAGCATTTCACGCCTCGCCCGAACATGCCGATGGCGCGCCGGATCCTCTGGACCGCTGGAGCATGCGCGTCGCCAGCAGTGTCGCGAGCACGCATGGCGCAGCACCGTACTACCCCTTCGGCGGCCCGCCGTTCCGGCCCTTCCAGCGCTGGGCACGGCGCGCAGGCGCACTCTTCCCTTCGCCACTGGGCCTCTTGATCTCGCCTGCCACCGGGTTGTGGCAGGCCTACCGTTTCGCACTCGGTTTCGCAGCAGGCACGATCGAGGTCGAGGCACCGCAGGCGGATGCATGCTCACCGTGCGAAACCTGCAGCGACCAGCCTTGCCTGTCGCGTTGCCCGGCGCAGGCCTTCGATGCCGCCGGCCATCACCTGCAGCGCTGCATCACCCACCTGCACCTGGATCCGCATGCAAGCTGCCACAGCGCCGGGTGCCTTGCACGTCTGGCCTGCCCGGTGGCGGCCGGATTGCGCTACCTGCCCGCACACCAGGCCTTTCACATGCGCGCCTTCGTCACGGTCCATTCGCCCGAGCCGGGGCAACAGGCGACGCGCGCATAGGCGTAGAATCGGCGCTCTGACAACCATGATTGCGCAACGGTGAAGATCATCATTCTCGGCGCCGGCCAGGTCGGCGCGTCGGTGGCGGAAAACCTGGTGTCCGAAGCCAACGACATCACCCTGGTCGATACCAGCACCGAGTACCTCGACACCCTGCGCGAGCGGCTCGAACTGCGCACCGTATGCGGCAACGGCGCCTCGCCGAGCGTGCTGCGCGACGCGGGCGCGGATGACGCCGACCTGCTCATCGCGGTGACGCAGTCCGACCAGACCAACCTGTGTGCCTGCCTGATCGGCAAGGCGCTCTTCAACCTGCCGACGCGCATCGCACGCTTGCGCTCCGGTGACTTCACCGAGCACCCTGAGCTGCTGGAAGACGACAAGTTCGCGGTGGATTTCTCGATCTGCCCGGAGCAGATCGTCACCGACTACATCCGCAGCCTGATCTCGTTCCCGGAAGCGCTGCAGGTACTCGAGTTTGCCGACGGCGCGGTGAGCCTGATTGCGGTGAAGGCCTTCGAAGGCGGGCCGCTGGTGGGGCACCCGCTCAAGGCGCTCAAGTACCACATCCCCAACGTCGAGGTGCGCATCGCGGCGATCTACCGCAGCGGCGAGGCGATCATCCCCGAGGGCGACTCGGTGGTACTGCCCGGCGACGAGGTGTTCTGCCTCGCCGCAACGGTGCACATCCGCCAGGTGATGCGCGAGCTGCGCCGCTCCGATCAGCCGATCCGGCGCATCCTCATCGCGGGCGGTGGCAACATCGGCTTGCGCCTCGCACGCTCGATCGAGCGTGACTACAACATCAAGGTGCTGGAGAGCAGCCGCCATCGCGCCGAGTTTCTGGCATCGCACCTCGATCGCGCGCTGGTGCTGCGCGGCGACGCCACCGACGAGAAGCTGCTCGAGAACGAAGGCATCGACGAGACCGATCTCTTTGTTGCGCTCACCAACGACGATGAGGACAACATCATGTCGGCCTCGCTCGCCAAGCGCATGGGCGCGCGCCGCACGCTGGCGCTGATCAACCGCAAGTCCTATGTCGACCTGGTGCAGGGTGGGCCGATCGACATCGCGATCTCTCCGGCGCAGGTCTCGATCGGCTCGCTGCTCGCGCATGTGCGCCGCGGTGATGTGGTGGCGGTGCACAGCCTGCGCCGCGGCGCCGCCGAGGCACTGGAGATCATCGCGCACGGCACGCCCAAGGAGTCCAAGGTCGTTGGTCGCTGTATCGACGAGATTCGCTTGCCCAGTGGGGCGACCATCGGCGTGATCGTGCGCGAGGAGCGCAACCTGGAGGGTCGCATCCTGCGCCGTCAGGTGATCATGCCGCACCACGACACGGTGATCGAGCCGGAAGACCACGTGATCGTGTTCTGCACGCACAAGCGTCTGGTGCGCCAGGTCGAGAAGCTGTTCCAGGTCGGCTTCGGGTTCCTCTGAGCATGCGTCGGCAGCGTTACCACCCGGTGTTGAACGCGCTGGGGCTGATCCTGGTGATGTTCGGCCTGCTGATGGGTTTCCCGCTGATCGTATCGTTGATCCTCGATGACGGGGCCGCACTGGCGTACGACATCGCGATCGCGATCACCGTCGGCACCGGCCTCGCGCTCTGGTTCGCAACCCGCGGCAAGCGGCGCGACCTGCGCCCGAGTGACGGCTTTCTGTTGGTGGCGCTCACCTGGATCATCACCCCCTTGTTCGGCGCAATCCCGCTGCGCGAGTACCTGCCCGAACTGAGCTTCACCGATGCCTATTTCGAGGCCGTATCTGGTCTGACGGCAACCGGCGCCACGCTGCTTACCGGTCTCGACGAGTTGCCGATCTCGATCAACCTGTGGCGCACCTTCATGCACTGGATCGGCGGCATGGGCGTCATCGTGCTGGTAGTCGCCATCCTGCCGCTGCTCGGCATCGGTGGCCGGCAGTTGTTCAAGGCCGAGGTACCGACACCGATGAAGGAGTCCAGCCTCACGCCGCGCATCGCCGAGACGGCCAAGGGGCTGTGGCTCACCTACCTGCTCCTGACGGCAGCCTGCGGCTTCAGCCTGTGGTTGGCCGGCATGAGCGGCTGGGATGCACTCATCCACAGCTTCACGGTCGCCGGCCTGGGCGGATTCTCCAACAAGGATGCTTCGCTCGGCTTCTACAACAACGTTACGATCGAGTTCATCGTCGTCTTCTTCGCGCTACTCGCGGGGCTCAACTACGCCACCCACTACCTGGCGTTGATGCGGCGCAGCGTGAGACCCTATCTGCACGACCCCGAGATCCCCTTCTATTTTGGCGTGCTGTTGTTGAGCGTCGCGCTGCTCACCGCGTTCCTGATGAGCCACGAGGCACACGCGGACCTCGGTTCGACGCTGCGCTATGTCGCGTTCCATGTGGTGTCGATCTCCACCTCGCTCGGGCTGGCGACCTACGACTACACCCTGTGGCCGATGTTCGCGCAGATCTGGGTGCTGTTCCTCGGCAGCTTCATCGCCTGTTCGGGCTCCACCGGCGGCGGCATCAAGATGATGCGCGCGATGATCCTCTACAAACAGGTGTATCGCGAGATCGTACGTTCGCTCCACCCGGAGGCGATCCAGCCAGTGCGCATGGGCGGCCAGCCGGTGAGCGACCACATTCTGCACGCGGTGCTGGGTTTCAGCTTCATGTACATGGTGTCCATCGTGTCGCTGACGCTGATCATGGCGGCAAGCGGGGTGGATTTGATCACCGCCTTCTCCGCGGTGGTGGCCTGCCTCAACAACACCGGCCCCGGGCTGGGTGCAGTGGGGCCGGCGTCCAACTACGCCACCCTCAACGACTTTCAGACCTGGGTGTTGGCCTTCACGATGATCCTCGGGCGGCTCGAGATCTTCACCCTGCTGGTCGTGATGACACCGGTATTCTGGCGGCGTTGAGCGGAACATCGGCCGAGAACCGGACGACACCTGAACGAAGGCGGTGCCGGCGGCTACGCTCGGCAGGGCGGGCGAAAAGCGGGATAATCCCGGCTTTAGTCCAGTCTGCCACTTCAAGGACACGCCAGTGACCCGCCTCAAGAACGACAGCTTCCTGCGCGCGCTGTTGCGCCAACCTACCGATCACACCCCGATGTGGCTGATGCGCCAGGCTGGTCGCTATCTGCCCGAGTATCGCGAAACGCGGCAGCGCGCCGGCAGCTTCCTCGACCTGTGCAAGAACGCCGACCTTGCCTGCGAGGTCACGCTTCAGCCCTTGGCACGCTACGACCTCGACGCTGCGATCCTCTTCTCGGATATCCTCACCGTGCCCGACGCGATGGGCCTGGGCCTGTACTTCGCCGAAGGCGAGGGGCCACGCTTCGAGCGCCCGCTGCGCGACGAGTGGGAGATCCGCAACCTCGCTGTACCTGATCCGCATGCCGAACTGCAGTACGTGATGGACGCGGTGTCCACCATCCGCAAGGCGCTGGATGGCAGCGTGCCGCTGATCGGCTTTTCCGGCAGCCCGTGGACGCTCGCGTGCTACATGGTCGAGGGCGGTTCTGGCTCGGCCTCGGACTATCGCCGCATCAAGACGCTCGCCTACACCCGCCCGGACCTGCTGCACCACATCCTCGACGTCACCGCACGCGCGGTGACCGGCTACCTCAACGCCCAGATCGAATCCGGCGCGCAGGCGGTGATGGTGTTCGACTCCTGGGGCGGCGTGCTGTCGGAGTCCGCTTACCACACCTACTCGCTGCACTACATGCAGCAGGTGGTGGATGGCCTCATTCGCGAACGCGAGGGGCGCCGAGTACCGAGCATCGTGTTCACCAAGGGCGGTGGCCTGTGGCTGGAGTCCATCGCCGACATCGGCGCCGACGCAGTCGGCCTCGACTGGACCATGGACATCGGTCGGGCGCGTGCCCTGGTTGGCGACAAGGTGGCGCTGCAGGGCAACCTCGACCCGTCCATCCTGTTCGGCACGCCCGAGACCATCGCCACCGAGACACGCCGCGTACTGGATGCCTTTGGTCCGCACCCAGGCCATGTATTCAACCTCGGACACGGCATCTCGCAGTTCACGCCGCCCGAGTCCGTCTCGGTGCTGGTCGACGCCGTGCGCAGTCACAGCCGGACCCTGCGCGGACTCGCCTGATTCCGCACCGCAGAGGAGGAGAGGAGAAAATTCGGGCGGCCGCCCAGTGTGCATGTCAACACCTTAAATGCGATAAAAAGGCTTGACTTATGCACACGACTCGGAGCGCGGGCGTTGTCAAACCTCGGCGGACGGGCCTATGCAGGCTTTATTTTAAAGCAATGATTTAAAAGACTTTTTACTTTGCACAATGTTAAGGCAAAGTGACAGAAAGGCTTGTACCGCATAGGGTTGGCAGACTTTCACCCAGGTGACTCACAAAGTTATCCACAGCTTTTGTGGACAAGCGGGAGAGGCGCCTGAATGCAGATACTTAGTGGTTCTTTCGATCCAGAATCTCACGAAAACTTCGCATCTTTCTGAATATAAAAGAATTATCTATTTTGGTGCGTAGCTCAAATGCATATCGCGCGCGTCGCACTGCCTGTTCCAATACCGCAACTATTTGATTATTCGGCTGAACATTTATCACAAGCCGATGTAGGGCGATGCGTGCGCGTGCCGTTCGGACGCGCCGAAAAAGGTGGCGTGATCGTCGCCGTCCTCGCCGACAGCGAGGTGGATCCGGCCCGGCTCAAGCCGGTGCGCCACATCCAACGCGAGGTGTCACCGCTGCCCCCGGACTGGCTCGCGTTGGTCGGCTTCGTTGCCCGTTACTACCACGAACCGCTCGGCGAGGTCATCGCGCTCGCCCTGCCTCCCGGGCTGCGCCGCGCCGACGCGGTATCGGGCGCGGACGCCGACCCCTACGTCCGCATCTCTGAGTCGGGCCGGACGGCCGTGCAAACCCCTGGCCGCAGCAGCCGTGCGCGCGCGCTGACGACAGCACTGGAGAAGGCAACGCCGATGCGCCGCAGCATCGCCCGTGCCTTGCCCGACGGCGCGGCGCTCGGCGACGCAATGCGCCGTGGTTGGATCGAGACCTGCCCGGCACCGGCACAGACATCACTCCCCGCAGCGCTTCGCCCGACGCTGACTGCGGAACAACATGCCGCCCTGGATGCGATCCGCCTGAACGACGGCTTCGCGCCCTGGCTGCTGCACGGCGTGACCGGGAGCGGCAAGACCGAGGTCTACCTGCGACTGGCTGAGTCTGTGATGCAAAGTGGGCGGCAAGTGCTGATGCTGGTACCGGAGATTGCGCTCACGCCACAGCTCGAAGAGCGCGTCGCGGCACGCTTTCCCGCGGCGCACGTGGTCAGCCTGCACTCCGGCCTGGGCGAGGGCGCACGCTCGCGTGGCTTCGTGCAGGCACTGGAGGGCATCGCCGACATCGTCCTCGGCACCCGCCTTGCGGTCTTCGCCCCCTTGCCGCGGTTGGGCCTGATCCTCATCGACGAGGAGCACGATGCCTCTTACAAGCAGCAGGAGGGCGTGCGCTATTCCGCGCGTGATGTCGCGGTGTGGCGTGCGCATCAGCGCGGGGTACCGGTGGTGCTGGGGTCGGCGACACCATCGCTGGAGACCTGGTTGCATGCACGCAATGGACGCTATCGCAGCCAGCGCCTGAGCGCACGTGCGCTGGCGGGCGCGTTGCCCACGGTGCGCTGCATCGACACGCGCCGCCAACGGCTGCTGGAGGGCATCAGCCCGCAGTTGCAGGCGGCGGTCGCGGCCCGTCTTGCACGTGGGGAGCAAAGCCTGGTGTTCCTCAACCGGCGCGGCTATGCGCCGGTGCTGTCGTGCCCTTCTTGCGGCTGGGTCAGCCACTGCCCGCACTGCTCGGCGAACCTCGTCGTGCATCTTGCCGACCAGCGCCTGCGCTGCCACCACTGCGGCTGCGACGGCGCCTTGCCGCGCGCCTGCCCGTCCTGCGGCAACCAGGATATCCAACCCTTCGGCCGCGGTACTCAGCGCGTCGAGCAACACCTCGCGACATTGTTCCCGGAGGCACGGGTGCTGCGCGTAGACCGTGACGTGGCACGCACCCGCGAGCAATGGAGCACGCTGCTGGAGACGATCCGGCGGCGCGAGGCCGACATCCTCGTCGGCACCCAGATGATGGCGAAGGGTCACGACTTCCCCGACATCACGCTGGTGGGCGTACTCGGCGCAGATGCCTCGCTTCATGCGGCCGACTTTCGTGCCCCGGAGCGTCTCTTCCAGCAGCTGATGCAGGTGGGCGGGCGTGCCGGACGGGGTCACCTGCCCGGCGAGGTGCTGATCCAGACCGAGTTTCCCGATCACCCCCTTTACCGCTGCCTGGTACGCCACGACTTCGACGCCTTCGCGACGCGCGAGATCGACGAGCGACGGGCCGCCGGATTCCCGCCGCTGAGCCACCAGGCGATGCTGCGTGCGGATGCACCGGCGCTCGACGAGGCGGTGAAGTTCCTCGCGCACGCACGTCGGCTGGCGCTGGAAGATGCGCCCGAGGGCGTGCGGGTGTTCGATCCGGTGCCGATGCGCCTCACCCGCCTCGCGCGCCGGGAGCGTGCGCAGTTGTTGGTGGAGAGCGACGCACGCGGGCACCTTCAGGCCTTCCTCGCTGCGTGGCTGCCACGCTTGCGCGCGCAGCGCCTCGCACGCGAGCTGCGCTGGCAGATCGATGTGGATCCGCTCGATGTGTGAAACCGTCTGGCGAGCGAGAGGCGTTACGGCCCGGCGATCGGCCACAGGCACGCGGCGCCGCGCACCCCTGAGGCATCGCCGTGCAGACTGGGGAGGACGCGGGTATGCAGCACGTCGGAGAACACATGCGACGACATTCTGCGCGGCAGCTCGCGGTACAGGGCGTCGATGCGCGACAGCCCGCCGCCGAACACGATCACGTCCGGATCGACGACGTTGATGATGGATGCTAGCGCCCGGGCCAGGCGTTCGACATAACGCGCAAGGCTCGCCGCAGCGAGCGCATCGCCCGCCGCCGCAGCCGCCGCGATCCCGGCTGCATCCAGCGTCGTACCGCCCGCGCGCAGGTGGTCCGCCGCCAGCGCCGGGCCGGAGAGATAGGTCTCGATGCAGCCGCGTCTGCCGCAGTAGCACGCCGGCGCATCGGCGGCAAAGGCCTCGGCGCAGGGCAGGGGGTTGTGCCCCCACTCGCCGGCAACCGCGTTGCGGCCTTCCAGCAATGCTCCATTCACGACCAGGCCACCGCCAACGCCGGTACCGAGGATCACCGCGAACACACTGCCGGCATCACGCGCCGCGCCGTCGGTGGCTTCGGACATCGCGAGGCAGTTGGCGTCATTCGCAAGCCGCACGGGCCGCGCGAGCGCGGCTTCGAGGTCGGCCTGCAGCGCTTGACCGTTCAGGCAGGTCGAGTTGGCGTTGCGCATCAAGCCGCTCGCAGGCGAAGCCGAGCCGGGCGTGCCGACGCCCACCGAGCCTCGCATGCAGAGCCGCCTCTCGGCGTCCATGACGAGCGCTGCAATCGCATGGATTGTCGCGCGGTAGTCGCCCTGCGGCGTCGCGACCCGACGGCGCAACAACTCGCGGCCATCATCCTCGAGCGCGACGATCTCGATCTTGGTACCGCCGAGATCGACACCTATGCGGGGCATGACGCAATCCGGCGGACGGTCAGATCAACCTGCCGATCGCGTCGCGATACAGCTCCACCGCCTCCTCGCGGCTGCGCGCGCTCACGCCCAGGTCGCGGATCAGCCCGTCGTCGAGACCGTAGCACCATGCGTGTACCGTCACCGCCTGACCACGCTGCCAGGCCTCACGCAACACCGAGGTCTGGCACACATTCACGACCTGGTGGATCGCGTTGAGCTCGCACAGGCGATCGAGTCGCACTGCGGGGTCGTCGATCTGCAAGAGCTTTTCGCAGTGGCGGTCACGTACGTCCTGCACGTGGCGCAGCCAGTTGTCGGTAAGCCCGGTCTTGTTGTCGTTGAGCGCCGCCTTCACCCCGCCGCAGCCGTAGTGGCCGACGACCAGGATATGCTTTACACGGAGCATCTCCACCGCGTAATGGATCACCGACAGGGCGTTGAGGTCGGTATGGACGACCACGTTCGCGATGTTGCGATGGACGAACACCTCACCCGGCGCAAGACCGATGATCTGGTTGGCCGGCACGCGGCTGTCCGAGCAACCTATCCACAGGTACTGCGGAGACTGCTGCTTGACCAGGCGGGCAAAGTATTCCGGGTCCTCCGCATGCATGCGTTCGGACCAGGCCTTGTTGTTGTTGAAGAGATGCTCGATGGCTTGAGGCATGGTGGATCCTTGAGGTGATTGCCCGTGCAATACCATAATTATGAATTACAAGAAAAGCGCGAACAACCTCTACTGCCGCCTTCGCCGCCAGATCACGCGGACTCGGGCCAGATGCCAAGCGCAGCGAGCTGCTGGCTCGCGGCCGCGGCCCAGCCGCGGTTTGCCGCCGGACTGGCGGGGCTGGGGTGGAGGATACGGCCGAAACGCACGCCGCGCACGACACCCAACGCCTCGCTCGCGCGCTTCTCGGCCCAGTTGCCGATGCCGATCACCCACTCCGGCTGCAAGGTGTCGACGAGCGCCTGCAGATGGGCATCGCACGCAGCCAGCAAGGGGGTCTGCTCGGCCGCCGGCAGCTTGTCGGGCGTCAGGTTGCGCCCGCCCTCGAAGAAGGCAAGCGGGCAGTAGTTCGCAACGAAGTGTTCGGCAAAGAAGGCCTCGGGCGTACCGAAGCGAGTCCGGAACAGACCCCACAGGCGCTGCCCGCTGACCTCCGAACGGGAGCAGCCGAAGCCTTCGACCGGCCGCTTGGGGTTGATCACGGGCGGCTGCCCCACCGGCCCCGCGAGGCCGAGCCAATCGCGCGCGCTCGCGATCTCGCCAAAGGGCACGCCGATCTGCGCCATGCCGAACGGCCCAGGATTCATACCGACGAACACCACCCGCTTGCGCCCCTCGCCGAAGCGGCGCAGGTAAGCCTCGTGGATGTCGCGAGCGTAGTTCAGCGGGTTGTAGACATGCGTGACCGGCGCACCGAAGTGCATCGCATCGACACGATCGGACAGCACACGGGCAGCGTTGATGAGGGCGTTGGCGGTCATGCGGGATCTCGATTGGTCAGCCTAAGAAGTAGGCGGGCGATGCATCCGTCAGTCGTCCATCGCGCCGCCGGTCTGCGGCCGGCCGAGGCGCTGGATCGCCTCGCGCAGCCACCACACCATGACGACGCCGGGCACTGCGACGACGATGGAAAACACGAAGAAGGCGGGCCAGCCGATGCTCAGCGACAGCACACCGGAGAGCGGACTGACGTAGATGCGACCGACCGCTGCGAAGGCCGACAACAGCGCATAGTGAGTGGCGGAGAAATGCTGGTTGCACAGGCCCATCAGCAAGGCCACGAAGGCCACCGTCCCCATCCCGCCGCTGATGTTCTCGCCCGCGATCACGGTGAGCAGCAGCCAGTCGAGCGCTGCCGGGTGGGCGAGCGACACGATGGTCCAGTCGAAGGCCGGCACCAGCACCGCGCCCCAGGCGCCCTTGCCGAGCTGCGCGAGCAGGTAGAAGCCGAAGTTCGACACCAGCTGCAGGATGCCGAAAAGCAGTAGCGACCGATACAGCGCCAGCCGCGTCATGATCAGCCCGCCGATGAAGGCGCCGAGAATGGTGAGCCAGATGCCGATGACCTTGTTGGCGATGCCCACCTCCTCCTGGCTGAAACCCATGCCCTTGATCAGGAAGGGTGTGGTCAGGCTGCCGGCGAAGGCATCCCCTAGCTTGTAGAGGATGATGAGTGCGAGGAAGGCGGCTGCGCCCTGGCGCGCGAAGTAGCTCGTCAGCGAGCGGTTGAGTGTCTCGAAGCCGGCGCGCCGCGCCGCCCAGGCGGCCAGCGGCAGGGCCAGCGCGATCTCGGCGAGTACGAACAGGAGCTGCACCCACTTGTTGGCGTCGTCGGGGTCCAGCCCGGCGAGGATCAGCACCTGGCGCGCGATCCAGTAGCCGGCTGCAATCCCGGCGAGCATCGCGACGAAACCGGCGAGCTCGCGCCGCGGGTCGGAATCCAGCGGCTTGAAGATCGCCGCCACCCGCGGCAGCGCGATCAGCGACACCATGCTGCAGGCAAGCATGATCATCGCCATCGTCTGGTAAACGCGCGGCCAGGAGGCCCACTGGCCCGCCCAGATCAGCGCGATGCCGCCAGAAACGATCATCGCCAGCCGATAGGCGAACACATGCACCGAGGCGCCCAGGCCGCGCTCCGCCTCGGGAAGAAGATCGGTGCGGTAGGCATCCACGACCACGTCCTGCGAGGCCGACAGAAAGGCCACCAGCACCGCTGCCGCTGCGAACAGGCCGGGCGTCGCGACCGGCGACAGGCCGGACATCCACCACAACAGCCCGGCCAGCGCGAGCTGGGTGAGCGCGAGCCAGCCACGCCGCCGGCCCAGCCATGGCGGTTCGAAGCGATCCATCAGCGGCGCCCACAGGAACTTGAAGGTGTAGGGCATGCCCACCAGGCCGAAGAAGCCGATGGTGGCGAGATCCACGCCGTCCACGGTGAGCCATGCCTGCATCGCCTGGCCGGTGAGCGCCAGCGGCAGGCCGGAGGCGAAGCCGAGCACGAGGATCGCGGACAGGCGCCAGCTGCGGGCGAGGAGGGCGGGTGATGCAGAAGGCAAGTGCGCGACCGGTGGCAGTGCAGGGGCCCGCATTATCGCAGATCGTGCCGCCAGGCCGGCACGCTCGACGTACGCAAACTCAGGCGGCGTGCATCTGCCTGACGTAGGCCTCGAATGCATCGGCATCGAGTGGCCGGCTGAAATGGTAACCCTGCAGCTCGTCGCAGCCCAGCGCCCGCAACGTCTCGGTCTGGACTGCACTCTCGACGCCCTCGGCGACGACCGAGAGACCCAGGTTGTGCGCAAGCGAAACGGCCGCCGTCACGATGGCCGCATCGTTGGGATCGTTCTCGATATCGGAGACGAATGAGCGATCGATCTTGAGGCGATCGATCGGAAACAGCTTGAGGTACGACAGCGACGAATAGCCGGTGCCGAAGTCGTCGATCGCAATGTGGATGCCAAGCCGCTTGAGCGCATGCAGAATCTCGATCGCGCGCTCGGGCTGCTCCATCACCGAGCTCTCGGTGATCTCGAGCTCGAGGAGGTCCGGGTCGATCCCGGTCTCCTCGATGATGCGCGCGACGACCTCCGGCAGCCGGCTGTCACGCAACTGCCGCGGCGACAGGTTCACCGACAGTCGCAGGCGGCCCAGCCCGCGGTCGGCCCATATGCGCGCCTGGCGGCAGGCGGCCTGCAGCGCCCAGGTGCCGATCTCGACGATGAGGCGGGTCTCCTCCGCGATCGGGATGAACGTGGCTGGCGAGATCAGGCCCTGCTCGGGGTGCAGCCACCGGATCAAGGCCTCGCCCCCCACCACGCGCCCGTCGCGGGAGGAAAGCTGGGGCTGATAGTGCAGGGCGAATTCGCCGCGGCTGATCGCGCGCCGCAGCTTGCTCTCCAGCTCCAGGCGCACCGCCGCGGCGCGATTCAGCTCATCGGTGAAGAACTGGAAGTTGGCACGCCCCAGCGCCTTGGCGTGATACATCGCCGCGTCCGCGTTGCGCATCAGGTCGTCCACGGAGGCGCTGTCGTCGGGGAACAGCGCGATGCCTATCGACGGCGTGACGTGCAACTCGCGCTGCTCCAGCAGGTAGGGCTCCGACAAGGTGTGCAGCAGCTTGTCGGCAATGTGCGCGACCATGGTGACGTCGATGACGCCCTGCAACACCACGACGAACTCGTCCCCGCCGAGCCGCGCCACCACGTCCGACGCCCGCACGCTGCGGCTCAGCCGGCCGGCGACCTTGACCAGCAACTGATCGCCGACATGATGACCGAGAGAATCGTTGATGTTCTTGAAGCGATCGAGGTCGAGGAACAGCAGTGCCAGGATCTCGTCGCCGCGCTGGCAATCCGCCATCGCCTGCTCCAGCCGCGCGAGCAGGGAGAAGCGGTTGGAGAGCCCCGTGAGCGGGTCGTGATGGGCAAGATGCTGGATGCTCTCCTCGGCGTGCTTGCGCTCGGTGACATCGGAAAACAGCGCCACGACATGGTTGGCCTGGCCGCTATGGGCATCGCGCAGCATCACCATCGTCAGCCAGCGCGGATAGGTGCTGCCATCGGCGCGACGCCCCAGCGTCTCGCCAGCGAAGCGCCCCTGTGCTGCCAGTACCTGCCAGATCACCTCGACATCGATCTGCGCCGGCCAGCCATCCTCGCGCACGGTAGGCTCGAACACCTGCCCCACGACACTGGCCGCGTCGGTACGCTGGATCTGGCAGTAGGCTGGATTGACCGACACGACGCGGCGGTCCTTGTCGAGCACCACGATCGCCTCCGGGCTCTGCTCGAACACCAGGTCGGCGAGAAGCTGGCGCTGCTCGGCACGCCTGCGCTCGGTGATGTCATCGTACAGCGACACCATGCCACCGTCCGGAAGGCGCTGGCCGCGGATCTCGAGCACAGTACCGTCGGGACGCGTGCGGTAGGCGTGATGCGGCTGTCGCCGGCTGGCCCGCTCGACCAGGAAGCGGGTAATGCTCTCCGCATCACCAGGCCCATACTCGCCACGCTCTGCGTTGAAGGCAAGGATGTCGGCGAGATTCAGCGCCTCACGCTGCATGAGGCTGTCGGGCAGATCGAGCACCTCTGCGAAGCGCCTGTTCCAGTAGCGCATGCGGAGGTTCTCGTCCACGACCGAGATGCCCTGCGGGAGGTGGTTGAGGATCTCGGCCAGGTCATTCGCCTGCTTGAGTATGCGCTGCTCGGTCTCGAACTGGCGGGTGATGTCCTGCACCGTTCCGAGCGCACGCACCGCCTTTCCCAGTGCGTCGAAGATGATGCTCACGCGCGTCTCGAATTGCCCGATACTGCCATCGGCGCGCCGGATCCGGTAGCGCAGGGTCGTATCCTCGCCGCGTGCGTAGGCGGCCTCGATGCGCGCCACGATCGCAGCCCTGTCCTCGGGGATCACCCGCTCGAGGAAGCATGCGCGCGTGTGCGGGACGTCCGGCGGAATCTCCAGCAGCACACAGGCCTCATCGGAGAACAACGGCTCACCGGAAGGCAGCTCGCGCGTCCACGTGCCGATCCGGGCGATTTCCAGGATCTGCCTGAGTTGCGTGCGCAGCAGGGTAGGGTCGTCGTTCCAGGTCATGCACTTGCTTGCATTGGCGGTGCGGTCGACAATAGCGCGTGTCCAATCCCACCATCAATGATTTCAGGAGACGCCTTCATGACTCATTCCATCACCGTAGCCTTCGGCCCCGGCCGCGATTATGAATTCACCGTCAGCGCCGAAGAAAAGTCCGGCATGAGCCGCGACCAGGCCCGGGCCTGGCTGGCCAAGGAGTTCGAATCGCTCGAATGCACACCGACCAACCCGATGGGCAAGGTACTGGTGCTGGACATGATCCTGAACGTGGCGAAGTACGGCGGTGAAGCCCGTTTTCAGGCCGGCGGCGAGTGGGCGCAGCAGTTTGCCCAGACGGTCGCGGTTTGCCTCGACCGCCCGGCACTGCGGGTCGATGTGCCAGGCTTCATCGTCGGCTGAACGTCTCGCCCGCCCGCCATGGGCGGGCGCCCCACTCAAGCCGCGCGTCCGAGCCTGTACACCGCGACGCTGGCAAGGAAGTTGGGCTCATCCAGCACCAACTTGCCCTCGTCGAACGCGAGGCGCTCACGCACGACGATGCCGTTCATCTCGCACAGCGCATCGAAATCCGCGATCGTGAAGAAGCGCACGTTGGGCGTGTTGAACCACTGGTGCGGCAAGCTATCCGATACCGGCATGCGGCCATTCAGGATGCTCTGCCGATGGCGCCAGTACGCGAAGTTCGGGAAGCTCACCACCGCCTCGCGTCCCACCCGCAGCATCTCGGTGAGAATGCCCAGTGTGTTCTGGATCGCCTGCAGCGACAAGCTCATGATCACATGGTCGAAGAAGCCGTCCTCGAAGCCCGCGAGGCCCTGCTCCAGATCCACCTGGATCACGTTGATCCCGCTGCCGATGCAGCTCACGAGCTTGACCGGATCCTTCTCCACCCCGTAGCCCCGCACCTGGCGCACGTCCATCAGGTGACGCAACAGACTGCCGTCGCCACACGCCAGGTCGAGCACTTTCTCGCCGGGCGAGATCCACTCCGTGATGACGTCGAAATCGTATCGGTAACCCATGCTCAGCACTCCATCCGCGCGAAGTAGGCACGCAGCACCGCATGGTACTGGGCGTCATCGAGCAGGAACGAATCGTGGCCGGCCGCGCTGGGAATCTCGGCATAGCTCACATTGCGCTGGTTGTGCAGCAGCGCATAGACGATCTCTCGGCTGCGTGCCGGCGAGAAGCGCCAGTCGGTGGTGAAGGACACCACCAGGAAATCCGCGCTCGAGCGCGCCAGCGCGGCGGCGAGGTTGCCGCCATGCTCGAACGATGGATCGAAGTAGTCCAGCGCCTTGGTGGTGAGCAGATAGGTGTTGGCGTCGAAGTAGCCGGCGAACTTGTCGCCCTGGTAACGCAGGTAGGACTCGACCTCGAACTCGACCTCGTAGCTATACACCGCCTTGCCATGCCTGAGCGAGCGGCCGAACTTCTCCGCCAACGAATCATCGGAAAGGTAGGTGATATGCCCGAGCATGCGCGCAAGCTTCAGCCCCCGCGCCGGCACCACGCCATGGTCGTAGAAGTTGCCGCCATGGAATTCCGGATCAGTGAGGATGGCCTGGCGCGCGACCTCGTTGAAGGCAATGTTCTCGGCCGACAGGCGCGGCGCCGCCGCGATCACGATCGCATGCGCCACGCGCTGCGGGTAGCGCAGCGTCCATGACATCGCCTGCATGCCACCCAGGCTGCCGCCGACGATGGCAGCGAAACGCTCGATGCCCAGGGCGTCGGCCAGGCGCGCCTGCGAGTCCACCCAGTCCTCCACGGTGACGAAGGGGAAGTCCGCGCCCCAGCGCCGTCCGGTGGTCGGGTTGATCGAGGCCGGCCCGGTGGTGCCGTAGCAGCCGCCGAGGTTGTTCACGCCGATGACGAAAAAGCGGTTGGTGTCGAGCGGCTTTCCCGGGCCTATGAGGTTGTCCCACCAACCGATGTTGTCCGGCTGATCCGCGTAGTGACCTGCCAGGTGGTGGGAACCGGAGAGCGCGTGACAAACGAGCACGGCATTGCTGCGCGTCGCGTTGAGCGTACCGTAGGTCTCGTAGACCAGCTCGTACTCCGGCAGCATGCCGCCGCTGCGCAACGCGAGCGGCTCGGTGAAGCGGAGACGCTGCGGGGTTACCACCCCGACGGATTGTGGTTGGATCATGGTCGTGGAAAGCAAAAGAAAAACCCAGTCGGCCATCACGCGGACTGGGTCGCCCTCGCTTTAGCCGTATTTCTTGAGCGCCCGCAAGCTGTTGTTCAAATCGGCGCTATGAGCCGAAACGTTAGCCTGCGAAGCCCGAAAAGTCAAACCGGGGCAACCTGTCGCGCGATCCCCTACAATCGACACACCCGTCATGCACGAGGCGTCGGACACCCATGATCCGCAAGAAACTGCCCATCGGCATCCAGACCTTCGCGAAGATTCGCGAGGACGACTACTACTATGTGGACAAGACAGCCTTCGCGCTGAGCTTGATCGAGGGTGGCACACACTACTTCCTGTCGCGTCCCCGTCGGTTCGGCAAGAGCCTGCTGATCGACACCCTGGCCGAGCTCTTCGCCGGCAACGAGCCGCTGTTCCGCGGGCTCCACTGTCATGACCGCTGGGACTGGTCGGTGAAATACCCGGTGATCCGCATCAGCTTTGCGGAGGGCATCCTCGATAGCGCAGCGTCGCTGAAGGAGCGCATCGATTTCGTGCTCGCATACAACGCACAGCATCTGGGCCTGGAGCCGCTGCCACCCGGGGCGGTGCACAACCGCTTCAGCACGCTCATCGAAGCCGCCGCGCAGCGTTTCGGCCGGCGCGTGGTGATCCTGATCGATGAATACGACAAACCCATCCTCGACAACCTCACCCGCCCCGAGCGTGCGCGCGAGATGCGCGACGGGTTGCGCGATCTCTACTCGGTGATCAAGGGCCAGGACGCACACATCCGCTTCGCGATGCTCACCGGGGTGTCCAAGTTCAGCAAGGTGAGCCTGTTCTCTGGGCTCAACAATCTCAAGGACATCACCGTCGATGCGCGCTATTCGTCCCTGTGCGGTTACACCGACGAGGATGTCGATCGCGTGTTCGCGCCCGAGCTGCCCGGGCTGGACCGGGAGCAGATCCGCGCCTGGTACAACGGCTACAACTGGACCGGCGAGGCGGTGTACAACCCCTTCGACCTGCTGCTGCTGTTCGACAATCGTGAGTTCCGCCCCTACTGGTTCGAAACAGGCACACCCACATTTCTGGTCGACATGCTCACCGAGCGCCGCATTCGCCTGCCGGATCTGGAGCGCCTGGAGGCGCCCGAGAGCCTGTTGTCCGCCTTCGAGATCGGCGACATCTCCACCGAGGCGCTGATGTTCCAGACCGGCTACCTCACGATCGCCGGGGTGCGGCGCATCGGCGCTTTCGCGCAGTACCGGTTGCGCTTTCCCAACCTGGAAGTGCGCGCGAGCCTCAACGGCGCGATGCTGCAGCGCCTGCGCCCCAACCCGGCCGAGTACGGCGCGCACAGCACTCGGCTCTACGATCTTCTGCTCGCGAACGATTTCGCCGGCATGGAGCAGCTCTTCACCGCCTTCTTCGCGAGCATTCCGCACGACTGGTTCCGCAACAACCCGATCGCGCAGTACGAGGGCTATTACGCGAGCGTGTTCTACGCCTACTTCGCCTCGCTCGGGCTCGACATCGTGCCGGAGGAGGCGAGCAATGCCGGGCGGCTGGACATGGCGGTGCGCTTCAACGGACAGGTGTATCTCTTCGAGTTCAAGGTGGTGGAGCTCGAACCCGAGGGCGGCGCCCTCGCGCAGTTGAAGGCGCGCGGCTATGCCGACCGCTACCGCGACCGCAACGAACCCATCCACCTCGTCGGGGTCGAGTTCAGCCGCGAGCAGCGGCGCGTGGTGGGCTTCGCGGTCGAACGTCTGTCCTAGGCCGCGCCGCTCAGCCGCGCCACCGCCTCGCGTACCTTGGATTGCTCGTCCATCTTGAGGATGCGCTGCACGCGCGGCGCGAGCTCGCCGACGTCGGCGCGCAGCACCTGCTGCTTGATCTCGAGGATGTTGCCGGGATGCATGGAAAAGTTGCGCAATCCCATGCCGAGCAGCAGCAGGGTATAGGCCGGGTCGCCCGCCATCTCTCCGCACACCGACACCGGCAGACCGAAACGCGCGCCGGCCTGTATGGTGCCGCCGATGAGCTTGAGGACCGCGGGGTGGAGCGGGTCGTAGAGATGCACCACGGCCTCGTCGGAGCGGTCGATCGCCAGAGTGTATTGGATCAGGTCATTGGTGCCGATCGACAGGAACGACAGCCTGCGGATGAACATGCCCAACGCCAGCGCCGCGGCGGGGATCTCGACCATGCCGCCGATCTCGACCTTCTCGTCGAACTTGACCTTCTCCGCACGCAGCTCGGTCTTGGCTTTCTCGATCAGGAGCAGGGTCTGGTCGATCTCGTGCGCATGCGCGAGCATCGGGATCATGATCTTGAGCTTGCCATGCACCGAGGCCCGCAGCAGCGCACGCAGCTGCGTCATGAACATCTTCGGCTCGGACAGAGAGAAACGGATCGCGCGCAGACCGAGCGCCGGGTTGGGCTCGAAGCGCGCCTCGGTGTTGTTGAGCGCCTTGTCGGCACCGACGTCGAAGGTGCGGATGGTGACCGGCTTGCCGGCCATCGCCTTCAGCACCGCGCGATAGGCTTCGTACTGCTCATCCTCGTCCGGCAGTGCGTCACGGCCGATGAAGAGGAACTCGGTGCGGTACAGCCCGACCCCGTCGGCATTGGCGGCGCGCACCTGATTGACGTCCTTGGGGCCCTCTATGTTGGCGAGCAACGACACATGCTCGCCGTCCAGCGTGGTCGCGCGCGTATCCTTGAGGCGGTTGAGCTTGGAGCGCTCGAGCTCGAGCTCGGTACGGCGCAAACGGTACTCGTCGACGATGTGGTCGTCGGGACCGACGATCACCACGCCGCGGGTGCCGTCGATGATCAGCAGCTCGTCTTCCTCGACGAGGTGGCGAATGTGATGCAGCCCGACCACCGCCGGAATCGACAGGCTGCGCGCGACGATCGCGGTGTGGCTGGTGGGTCCGCCGACATCGGTGACGAAGCCGGCGATGTTGTGGTCGCGGAAGCCGATGGTGTCGGCCGGCGACAGGTCGTGTGCGACGATCACCGTACCGAGGCCGTCACGCCGCTTGGGCGGCAGATGGCCGGGGTGGCCGAGCAGCACCTTCACGAGGCGCTCCACCACCTGCACCACGTCCGCCTTGCGCTCGCGCAGGTAGGGGTCCTCGATCTGCTCGAACTGCTCGACCAGAAGCTCCATCTGCTGCACCAGCGCCCACTCGGCGTTGCAGCGCCGCTCCGAGATCAGCGCGCGCGCCGCGGCCACCAGCATCGGGTCGCCGATCATCATCATCTGCAGATCGACGAAGGCGTTCACCTCGCTGTGCGCCTGACCGCTCGCGGCCGAAGCCTTGAGCCCCACGAGCTCACCCTGCACGGTGGCCACCGCCTGCTCGAGGCGCGCCAACTCGCCCTCGATGTGACGCTCGGCGACGTGGTAATGGCTGACCTCCAACAATGCATGCGAAACCAGATGCACATGGCCGATGGCAATGCCTTGCGAAACCGGAAGCCCATGGATGGTGAAGGCCATCTTCGTCACTCCTCCTCGTCGAAGCGGTTGGCGATCAACGCCAGCAGCGCCTGCAGCGCCTCGTCTTCGCCATCGCCCGCAGTGTCGATGAGGATCGTGGCGCCCTTGGCGGCGGCCAGCATCATCACGCCCATGATGCTCTTCGCGTTGACCCTCCGCCCGTTGCGCTCCAGCCAGACCTCGCAGGCGAAGTTGCTGGCGAGCTGGGTGAGCTTGGCTGAAGCGCGCGCGTGCAGGCCCAGCTTGTTGATGATCTCGACTTCCTGTCTCGGCATGCAGGCCTCTCGTGGGCAATCTCGCGGGCGACTCCGACGCCCGGTTCTCATTCTCGGGGGATTGCGCGGTGCGCGTCCAGCGTCATCCGTGCTTCATGTGCATGACACCGTCACAACCGCCCGAAACCGCGCGCGCGATCAGCGTGGCCATGTCACGGTCGCGGTAAGTCAGCACGCGCAGCAGCATCGGCACATTGACGCCGCTGACGCCCTCCACCCGCCCCGGCTCCAGCAGCTTGCCGGCGAGATTGGACGGACTCGCGCCGAAGATGTCGGTGAGCACGATCACGCCCGCGCCGCCATCGACGAGCTCCAACAGCTGGCGCCCGGTCGGGAGCAAGTCCAGCGGATCGTCGCCGGCTGCGAGGCCGAGCTGGGCGATGCGCGGCGGGCGCTTGTTGAGCACGTGACAGGCACACTGGACGAGCGATTCGCCCAGCGTGCCATGGGTGACGAGCAGGATGCCGATCATGCGCGCGCCTCGGTTGTGGTGCAGTGTCGATGCCGGTCAGTCCAGCCCCTGGCTGGCGAGGTATTCCTCGTAGCTGCCGCGGTAGTCGTTGATGCGGCCATCCAGCTTGATCTCGATGATGCGCGTCGCGAGCGAGCTGACGAATTCGCGGTCGTGGGAGATGAACACCAGCGTGCCGGCGAACTTTTCCAGGCCGGTGTTGAGCGACTCGATGGATTCCATGTCGAGGTGGTTGGTCGGTTCGTCCATCAGCAGCACGTTCGGGCGCGACAGCATCAGCTTGCCGAACAGCATCCGCCCCTGCTCGCCACCGGAGATCACGCTCACCGATTTCTTCACCTCGTCACCGGAGAACAGCAGCCGGCCGAGCGTGCCGCGAATCAGCGTCTCGAGGTCCTCGCCGGTGGCGGCCGCGGTCACGCGGGCATACTCCGAGATCCAGTCGGTGAGCTTCTCGCCGCCGGCGAAATCGGCCGAGTGGTCCTGCGCGTAGTAACCGGGCTTGGCCTTCTCCGCCCACTTCACGCTACCCTTCTGCGGCACGAGCGCGCCGACCAGCAGCTTCATCAGCGTGGTCTTGCCGACGCCGTTCTCGCCGATGATCGCCACCCGCTCGCCCGCTTCGATCGCGATCGAGAAGCGGCTGATGAGCGGCTTCTCCATGCCCTCGTAGGCGAAGCTGATGTTGTCCACCTCGCAGGCGAGACGGTGCAGCTTGTCTTTCTCATCGTAGTCGAAGCGGATCCACGGGTACTGGCGCGACGAAGGCTTCACGTCCTCGGGCTTGAGCTTGTCGATCAGCTTCAGGCGGCTGGTGGCCTGCTTGGCCTTGGACTTGTTGGCCGAGAAGCGGCGCACGAACTCCTGCAGGTCCTGGATCTTCTCCTTCGCCCGGGCGTTGGCGGCTGATTGCCGCTGGCGGGCGAGCGTCGAGGCTTCCATGTAGTCGTCGTAGTTGCCGGCGTAGACGGTGATCGTGCCGTAGTCCAGATCCGCCATGTGGGTGCACACCTGGTTCAGGAAATGGCGGTCGTGGGAGATGATCACCATCGTGCTGTTACGCTCGTTGAGCACGTTCTCCAGCCAGCGGATGGTGTTGATGTCGAGGTTGTTGGTCGGTTCGTCGAGCAGCAGGATGTCGGGGTTGGCGAACAGCGCCTGGCACAGCAGCACACGCAGCTTCCAGCCGGGCGCCACGTTCTTCATCGGCCCGAAGTGCTGCTCCACCGGAATGCCCACACCCAGCAGCAGCTCACCGGCACGCGACTCGGCGGTGTAGCCGTCGTACTCCGCGAACTTGCCCTCGAGCTCGGCCGCGTGCATGTAGTCGTCCTCGCTCGCCTCCGGGTTGGCGTAGATCGCGTCCTTCTCCTGCAGGCAGGCCCACATCTCCTCATGGCCCATCATCACCACATCCAGCACGCGCATGTCCTCATACGCGAACTGGTCCTGGCGCAGGTAGGCCATGCGCTCCATCGGCTCCTTCGACACGTTGCCTGCGCTGGCCTCCAGCGCCCCGCACAGGATCTTCATGAAGGTGGACTTTCCCGCCCCGTTCGCGCCGATCAGGCCGTAGCGGTTACCGTCCCCGAACTTGACGGAAACGTTCTCGAAAAGGGGCTTGGCCCCGAACTGCATGGTGATGTTGGCGGCGACGAGCACTGTGGATCCTGTTATTCAGATAAAACAAAGCCTTGGATTATAGACGAGGGCGGCGCGCACGTCTGCCGGCGATGCGTTGCCGTAACCGCCGCGGCGGCCTCTAGAGCCGCTTGTGCATGAACTGCGCCTGCCCTGCCGCGGGATCCAGCACGTATGGCTCGAACCCCGCACGCAGGTAGGCCGCAACCGCGGTTGCGTTGTTGGAGAGCACCTCGAGCGTCAGCTTGCAGCACCCCCGCTCGCGAGCCACCGCCTCTGCCGCCGCGAGAAGCTGCCGGCCGATGCCCCGGCCGCGGTGCGTGTCACGCACCGCAACATCGTGGATGTTCAGCAAGGGCCTGGCGGCGAAGGTGGAAAACCCCTCGAAGCAGTTGATCAGGCCCACCGCCGTGTCGCCCTCGAAAGCAAGAAAGGAGACAAAATCTTCACGTCTAGCCAGCCGGGCGACGAGATTCTCGCGCGCCTCCGTGGAAAGTGCCGCACCGCCCCCCATCGGGTCTCTCGCATAATGGTCGAGCATATCGACCAATGCCTCGGCATGATTGAGGTCGTCGAGCCGGGTGGGCTCGATTCGAGTGGAATGTTCGATCTTCATCACGTCACCCATCACATCACATAACCACGAGAATATTGTAATAGCCTTAAAATGGTGAGAATTCGCCACATTCGCGCACTCGTCATGCCCCTTCAAACTTCATCCTGTCAGCCGCTGCACGGGCTGGCAGGACTCGGGTAACGCTTCATGATGCCACGTACCGAAGCATCCGCGCCGCGGCGGGCATTCCTCGTCGCGCTTGCCATGCGCACGCTCATGCCGGTGTCCGGAGTGGGCATGCTCATCATCGGTCTGCTGTGCGTCACCAGCTTCGCGCTGATGCCACTCAGCGAGCTAGCCGGGACGCGGCAGTGGACGCAGGTCGAAGCGCGCGTCGAGCAGATCGGATTGCATCCGCACGGGCCGGGGCTTTCCTGGCCGTTTCCGTTCATCGATGTGCGCTACCGCTACGTGGTCGAGGGCAACGATTACGTCGGTGACCGCTTCGGCTTTCATGGCGGCATCGACAGCGATGCCGCACGTCTGCAGCAACTGATGTCGCTCGACCCGGGTGACCGCTTGACGATCTGGGTCGATTCCGCCGACCCGCGCGACGCGCTCATCGACAGGACGCTCAACTGGGCACTGGTCGCGATGTCGATTCCGGGACTCGCGCTGTGCGTGGTCGGCGTCCTGATGGTGATCGTGGGCATGCTGGCCTGGACGGAGCGACCAGACGACCCCCTGCCCGACCCACCGGAGACTCTCTAGGCGCTGGGCGTCTCAACCGGGCTGCAACAAGCGCGCGACATAGCAGGGCGAATCCGCACGGAAAGCTGTCGGCACGTTCATCCATACACGCCGGCCACTGCCCGGCACCCCATCGAGCGCGCCTCCATCGCCATCGAGCAATGTCGTGAGGCGCTCGACATGGATGCCGTGCGGCTGGATGAACTCCAGCCTGTCCGCTAGCGCCACCTTGTTCTTGATCTCGACTTGCGCGAGGCCACGAGCGGCATCAAAGCCGCTGACCTCGCCGATCAGCAGGCTGCGGCCGGACTCGGAGTGGCCGCGCAGGTAGTTCTGATGCTCGGGCGTATGGTGGCGCTGGTAGAAGCCGCCGGTGTATCCACGGTTGGCGAGCCCCTCCAGCGCACCCAGCAAGGTGGTGTCGAAGGGGCGCCCTGCGACGGCATCATCGATCGCCTGGCGATAGCTCTGGGTTGCACGTGCCGCATAGTACGGACTCTTCGTGCGGCCCTCGATCTTGAGGGAATCCACGCCGATCTCCACCAGCCGTTGCACATGCTCGACCGCACGCAGGTCGCGCGAGTTGAGCACGTAGGTACCGTGCTCGTCCTCCTCGACCGGCATCAACTCGCCCGGGCGGGTGCCCTCCTCCAGCAACCAGGTGCGCGTGCCCAGCGCATGTCGCGGACCGCCGCCGAGCGCCTGCCCGCAGGCCTGGCTGTCGCCCGCTGCGGCGTGCAGATCGCCGCTGTCGTCTTCCTCAGCGGCATGCACCTTGTAGTCCCAGCGGCAGGAGTTCGTGCACGTGCCCTGGTTGGGGTCGCGGTGATTGAAGTAGCCCGACAGCAAGCAGCGCCCCGAATACGCGATGCACAGCGCGCCGTGCACGAACACTTCGAGCTCCATGTCAGGGCACGCGTCGCGGATCTCGGCAACCTCGTCGAGCGACAGCTCGCGCGACAGGATGATGCGCCGTACCCCCACCGAGGCCCAAAAGCGCACCGCCGCGTGGTTGGTGGTGTTCGCCTGCACCGAGAGGTGGATGGGCATGTCGGGCCAACGCTCGCGCACCAGCATGATCAGGCCCGGGTCGGCCATGATCAGCGCATCCGGCCCGAGCGCGATCACCGGCTCGAGATCATCGATGAAGGTGCGCACCTTGGCGTTGTGCGGATAGATGTTGTTCACCAGGAAGAACTGCTTCCCGGCGGCATGCGCCTCGGCGATGCCTTGCGCCAGTACTTCGAGCTTGCCGAAGCTGTTGTTGCGCACGCGCAGCGAGTAGCGCGGTTGGCCGGCATAGACGGCGTCCGCACCGAAAGCGAAGGCGGTGCGCATCATCTCGAGCGAACCCGCGGGGGCAAGCAACTCGGGGGCTCTGGGGGAAAGTTTCATGTTGTTTTTCTGGACGTTACGGCAGGATGCGCATTCTACGCCGTGACCGTGGCACACGCATCGTGTGGGGGCCCAACGACAACGCCCTGCACGGCGCGAACCGCTGCAGGGCGTTGAAAAGGCGCGCTGCGCAAGGCAGCGATGGCGATCAGGCCGACTTGCGCGCCTTGGCCGGAGCCGGAACGCTCACCGCCTTCACGGCGACGTCGGTGGCGGCAGCCATGTTGGCTTCGGCCATCTCGGCGACCTGGCGGGTGGCCTTGGTGACCTGGTCGTAGGTCGAATTCGCGGCAGCGATGGTCGACTTGACCGCGGCCAGCGCGGCTTCGGAGCCGACGGGCGCCGACTTGGCAGCCTTCTCGAGTTCGGCGGCGACCAGCTTGTTGGTCTCGATCATCTGGGCTTCGAAGGGCTTGGCGATCTCTTCGATGCTCTGCGCGACGATCTCGTACGAATTGCGATAGTAGGCCACGGCCTTGGCGGCGGCCGGCTGTGCGAAGCTGGTCTGGAGCGAGAAGAACTCTTCCGGGGTCTTCACTGCGAGCAGCGCCTTCAGGTTGGCGGAGCTGTCTTCGAACAGCGAGCGGGCGGTGTTCAGGTTCAGCACGACGAGGCGCTCGGCGGAGTCGAACACGGTCTTGACGATGTTCAGCGAGGACTCGACGGCGGCTTTGTGGGCGGCGGAGAACTTTTCGGGCGTGGCGTTCATGATGGCTTTCCTTGTGTTCCGGGTTTCTGGGAGAGGAGATTTGCTGCAGTGCACAACTTCATTCTAATCTCTCCCTTCTCTAAGTCAACAAATATTTTGTGCGCTGCAACAAAACAGAAAAGCGAGTCCGTTCAATACTCTGCAGCCCCGACCCACACAGCGGCAGACCACACGGGACACGATCGCAGGCGCCGCGCGCCAACGTTTCATGCGATCATTCGTCCGCCGCCGCCGGGCGGCAGTTCAACTGTCCCGATGCCGACTCAAGCAATGACCAGCCAATCCCAGGACGCCAGCGGCGTCACCCCAGACCCCACCCCAGCGCAGCCGGAAGCGGCGCAGGCCGCCAAGCCCGGCCTCGACCCCCGCGGCCTGCTGCAGAAGCTGCAGGAGGTTTCGATCACCTTCAGGGAATTCCGCCCGGTCGCATTGCGCATCGACAAGGCCGTCGCCGAACGCTTCCCTGATGTCGACCGCAAGGTGATCCGCAGCGCGATGCGCACCCATACCGCCTCGACCCGCTATCTCAAGGCGATGGAGAAGGCCACCCACCGCTTCGACCTCGACGGCAACACCTGTGGCGAGGTGGCCGAGGAGCATCGCGCCCACGCAGCGCAGACGCTCAAGGAGCGCTTTGCCGAGGTCGCGCGCAGGAAGCGCGAAGCGCAGAAGCAGGACGAGGCGCGCCGGCGCGAGGAAGAAGCCGAGCGACGCAAGGCAGAGAAGCTGCAGCAGCTTGTGGGACGATTCTCGCGCAGCTGAGCTACGCACGCCTCAACGGGCCAACACCGGACCGAGGCAGTTCTCCGCGCGTCGCGACATCACCAGGATGAGCTTCAGCCCGGCGCGTGTGATGCCGACGAAGAGCTTGCGCCGGGTGAGCGTGTCCAGCGCCTCGAAGTCGATCTCGGTGAAGATCACGCACGGGGCCGACTGCCCCTTGAAGCGGTATACCGAGTCGATGAGGATCTCGCCTTCGCTGTAGAGCGGGCTGCCGAGGAGGTCGTAGCGCCCGGTGAAGGCGCGCAGCGCATGCGCGCCAAGTCGCGTGAGACCGGTGAAGCGCGAGTGTTCCCTGCCGCGAAAGGTAAGCAGCGCGATCATGTCGCGCCTGAAGCCCAGGCCGATCGCCCGGGTGATGGCACGTTTGCTGCAGTCGAGTAGTTCATCCGCGTCCGCCCAGGTGAGCACTTCCACTTCCGCGCCGCCCACCGGGCTACCGGCTGCAAATGCCTGCTCCGGCTCCAGCACCCGGTTGAGCAAGTTGATTGCCTCGATCGGGCTGCGGTAATTGCCCTCGCTGCGCAAGCTGGGCCAGCCGGGCAGCGCCACCTCGGGGCGATCGTAGAGGTTCTGCATCGGGTCTTCCAGCCACCATGCGGCGCCATCCGGCAGCAACAGGCCGAGCAAGCGATCGCGCCAGGCGGGCCTAAAGTCCTGCCCCTCGTCGATGATCAGGACGTCGAAGCGCGCCTCCTCCGCAATCTCCAACGCGGCGAAGCCGTCTTCAAGCCGCGCGAAGGCATCCGCTCGCGAGAAGTCCGGCAGCTGCCCCACCGCGCGCAACATGCGGTCGCACAGCTGGTGGTAGCTCGCGATCTCGCAGCCCGGCGGCGCGATCAGGTTGATGTGATCGGCGAGCGGGCGGTTGTAGCAGACATACAGCGGCCGCTTGCCCGCCGCGAGCGCGTCGCGCAGCACCGCGAGCGCGAGTTGGGTCTTGCCGCTGCCCGCGGTACCGGTCACGCGCAACCTGAACGGCGAAATCTCGAAACGTCGTGCCCACTCCGCAAGCCCTCCGGCCAACCGGGTATAGAGCGCATGCGCCTGGCCCACCACGCTGCCGACCTCCGGCACCAGCTCGAGCGCATCGACGAGGAAGCGTTCGATGCGCGACAGCACGATATCGTCGATCTCACCTTCACGCAGAATGGACTGGATCACCGCCACGAGCTGCTGACGCCTGCCCGCATCGACGATGCGCGCCGGGTCGATGCCGGCGCTGCCGGGCTGGCGCACCTGGTAGTCGGGGCAGTACAGCAGGATGTCGACACGTGGCACATGGCCGTCGAGGTATTGGGTGATGCGCCCGCGCAGCCCTTCGGCGACGCGAGCGAGGTCGGCCGTGACGCTGGTACGACCGCGCCCCGTGCTGCGGAAGAGGCCTGCACCGCTCTCCTCCAGCAGCCCCGATTTCTGCACCACCAGCAGCAGGCTGCCACGCGGTCCGACGATGATGAAGTCGAGCTCGCCGAACAGCGCAGCCGACGCCTCCACGCGGGTCCAGTGGATGCCGTGAAAGACGCTGTAGTCATCCGCGAGGCCGTCGGCCAGCAGCGCGAGCGTCTCCAGCCTCCGCGCCAGCGCACCGCCGGCGGCAAGCTGGCGCCAGCCTTCCGGATGGATGCGTGCCATCGCCTCGCCTGGCGTGCCGCGCGCGGCTACTCGCGGTCGAAGCCGAGCAGGCGCTTGTGCACGATGCGCTCGGCGACCACATCCGGCACGTCGCGCTCCCAGTCGCCGCGGCCACGCTTGAGCAGGGCCAGCACCTCGCCCGCGTCGATGTGCAGTTTGGATTCGTCGTAGTGGGTGATCGGCACCAGCTTGCCGTTCTCGATCAGATGCGCGAGCAGGTGGCGCAGGTGGTGCGGCACCTCGACAGTCTCCAGCGTTACCAGCTCGCTCGCCCCGCGCGGGCGCGACGGGTAGGCGTAAACATGTGTATTGTCGGGGAAAAGCTTGCCAAAGGCCTCCAGCATCCCGCCCTCCAGGCCCTCGTAGTACTTCTCGTCGAAGAGTTGGGTGAAGTCACGCACGCTCAGCACGATGCCGATCGGCTTCTGGGTGTAGCGCCGCAGATACGCGCGCAGGCGGAAGAAGCGCACATAGTCCGAGATCATCACCGTATAGCCCAGGGACGAGAGCAGATCCACCCGGGCGAGGAAATCGGCATTGTCGACGTTGTCGCCAGACACCAACGAATTCATCGTGATCTCGGCGAGCGCCACCATGTGGTCGTTGTCCACCGCGGCGAGCTGGCCGAACTGGATCTGCGCCGACGACATCATGTCGACATTGACGTTGGTCACCGGCTTGAAGGTTCCGCGCATCACCAGTACCGGCTTGCGGTGGAAGAGCTCCCCCGGCACCACCACATCCCCCTGCGGGTTGAAGATCACCGCGCGCGTGAGCCAGCTGCGGATGAGGTGCAGGTTCATCAGACGGTTCTCGACCTCTTCGAAATAGGGGCCGGAGAAATGAATCAGGTCCACCTCGATGCGGTCCGGCGAGAGCCCGTCGGCGAGCCCCTCGACGATCCACTCGGGGTGTACATTGTGGAAGAACGCGCCGTGGATCAGGTTCACCCCGAGAATGCCGAGTGCCTCCGATTGCGCCGCGTTGTCGTTGTCCAGCATGCGCACATGCAGGATGATGTCGGACGGCGGCGCCCCCGGGTGCAGCTGCAGGCGCACGCCGATCCACCCATGGCACTCGTTCTTCTGCTTGAAGCTGCGCGCCGTCACCGTGGCGGCATAGGCAAAGAAGGTGGTGTTGCGCGCACGCACCTTGGAGAGCCGGCCGACGACCTGGTCGAACTCCTTCTCCAGCATCTGCATCAGGCGTTCGCGGCTCACATAGCGCTCGACCGGCCCGTAGATATCGTCGCTGACCGCCATGTCGTAGGCGGACATGGTCTTCGCGATCGTGCCGGCCGCAGCGCCCACATGGAAGAAGCGCCGAGCGACCTCCTGGCCGGCGCCGATCTCGACGATGGAGCCGTACTTGTACTTGTCGAGGTTGATCTCGAGCGCTTTCTGGTCGGTGCTGAGCGAGGCGTCGCGTTTCTGCATGGTCACGGAATTCCGGAGCTGGCCTGAAGGTGGGGCACCGCCAGGAGGCTGGCGCCGAAAGTGCGAGCGAGATGATAGCGCGCTTTGCGGCCGGACGCGGCGTGACGGGCAGCAGCGTTCAGACCTGCAGCAGCAGGTAGCGCCGCTCCCACGGGCTGATCACCTCCATGTATTCACGGAACTCGGACTTCTTGATCGCCCCATAGGCGCGCAGGAACTGAACGCCGAACACCTCCGCCAGCGGTTCGCAGGCGAGCATCATGTCGACTGCGTCGTCGAGATGGCGTGGCAGCTGGTGCGGCTGCTCGTAGGCGTTGCCCACCAGCGGCTCGGCCGGCGAGAGCTGCTGCTTCATGCCGAGGTAGCCGCACGCAAGGCTCGCCGCGATCACCAGATACGGGTTCGCGTCCACGCCGGCAAGCCGGTTCTCCACCCGCCGCGCCTGCGGCGTGGAATGCGGCACACGCAGCCCGCAGGTGCGGTTGTCGTAGCCCCAGGACAGGTTGATCGGCGCCGAGGTGTAGGCGGACAACCTGCGGTAGGAGTTCACGTAAGGCGCGAAGAAAGGCATCGCCGCCGGCAGGTAAGTCTGCAGGCCGCCGATGAAGTGGCCGAACGCTGGCGCAGGACTGCCGTCGGCAAGCGAGAAGATGTTCTGCCCGTTCGTGTCGATGATGCTCTGGTGGATGTGCATCGCGCTGCCCGGCTGGCCCTGCATCGGCTTGGCCATGAAGGTCGCGTACATGTTGTGGCGGATCGCCGCCTCGCGCACGGTGCGCTTGAAGCAGCACACCTGGTCGGCGAGCAGCAGCGGATCGCCGTGGTCGAGGTTGATCTCCATCTGCGCCGTGCCCATCTCGTGGATCAGCGTATCGAGCGCGAGGCCCTGCAGCTCGCACCAGTTGTAGACCAGCTCGAACAGCTCGTCGTATTCGCTCACCGCGTCGATGCTGAAGCTCTGCCGACCCGCCTCGCTGCGACGGGTGCGACCGACCGGCGGCGTAAGGGGGATGTCCTCGTCCGGCTGCACCTCGACGAGGTAGAACTCCATCTCCGGCGCGATCACTGCAGTCAGGCCCTCAGCCTTGTAGAGCTCCAGGATGCGCTTGAGCGCATTGCGCGGCGAGAGCAAGGCCGGGGTGCCATCGAAGTTCACGCAATCATGGATGATCTGCGCAGTCGGCTCCTTCGCCCAGGGCACCAGCCGCATGCCGTCCGGGTCGGGCAGCATGCGCATGTCGGGGTCGGCCACCGAGGTGAAGTCCTCTTCGGGGTAATCGCCGGTGACGGTCAGCGTGAGCACCGCCTCGGGCAGGCGCAAGCCCTGCGCCGGGTCGTATTTGTGGCGTGGCACGATCTTGCCGCGGGCGATGCCCGCCATGTCCGGCACCAGGCATTCAACCTCGGTGATCCGGTTCTCGTTGAGCCATTGTTCTATGCGTTCGCTGCTGGTGCTCATGGGGAGACTCGCTTGTGGGGCTGGATGAATCGGTCAAGGCGCAACGCGTTGCGGACTGGCGTGCTCACCGCCATCGCCCCAACTTCGTGCAGTCGGCATCTTACTCCCGGCCTCGGCGCACGTAATCCGGAGAGACCCTGAATGAATCTTTCCTGGCACCAAAGGTTTCGCACCAACCCGGTGCAAAGTCCAAAGCACCAATATAGTGCATTGAATTTAATGAATATTATTTGTTGCGCACAGGGGCTGTCTCGCGCAGAATGCGCGCCCCGGTTCAACCTGAGAGCGTCACACCATGTTCACTCACTCCTCGCCCACCCCGGTTCGCTTCGGCCATTGCAACGGCTTCGCATTCGACGGCGATTTCGTTCGACTCGACGCCGACCTGGTCGTCACCTCGCCGCTCGAGGCCGGCGCGCACGCGTGGTCGCTACAGTTGCGCGCGGTACCGGCCAACGCAGGGGGCGACGTGGGTGAGATCACCCTGGCCGAATTGCCTTGCGGCATGCTGTCGCCGGACGAACATGGTCGTATCAGCATCAGCGGCACCGCCATCGCCAGCCTGCCCGCCGGGGGTGGGGACTACGCCCTGTCGCTTGCGCTCGCCGACGGCGAGGGCTGCGCCGGGGTGTATGACCGGGTGCGCTTCGAGCGCAATGAAGCCTTCCCGATGCCGCGCCTTGGCGGCACGGTCGGCTACGCATTCGAGGGCGACGTCGTGCGCCTGAGCGTGGAGCGTATCGAGAATCCTCGCGGCAGCGACAACCTGAGCGGCACGCTCACGCTTGAGCTGTGGGCACTGACCACGCCCTACCAGGGCGGCCCGTTCAGCGGGGTGCAGTTCGGCTCCGTCACCCTCGGAACGCTCGCCGGCCAGGCGAGTTGGAGCGAGGTGGCAGGGGACCTGCCCCGCGCAGAGCTCGCCCCCGGGCAGTGGCAGCTGGTGATGATGCTGCGCGAATGGACGCCCGCCGGCTACCTCACGCGCGATTTTTGCAACTTCGCAATGCCGCTGAACATCGCGGAGGTGTCGCCTGCCGCGGAACGACCCACCGCCGCGGATAACGCGCCGGCCGCGTCCGTGATCACCGCGCAGATCGCGGAACCCGCCAAGGCGCAGGGGCCCGCCGTTTCAGCGACGCTGGTGCAGCCGGCGCCATCGATCAAAGCCGGCCACCCTGCCGTATCCACCCAGGCATCAAAGCCAGCGGCATCCGCCAAGGCAGCCCCGCCTGCGGCGTCGCCCACGACCACACCATCCAAGGCGCAGGCTGCAGCCAAGGCGCCGAGCGAAGCTGGCGTGTCGCTAAACAGCGCCAGCGAAGCCGAGCTGCTCGCCCTGCCGGGCCTCACCGCGAAACTGGTGAAGGCCATCATCGCCGGCCGTCCGTGGGCCCAGACCAGTGACCTCATCATGGTCAAGGGCATCGGCCCGAAGATGCTGGAGAAGCTGCGCCCGCTCGTCCGCCGCTGAAGGCGCCGCTGATCGCGCTCATCCCCGCACGCTTCCGTTAAGATGACGCGCCCTCTCGGTAGCCCTGGCCTTAAGGCCCGGCGCTGCCGAGAGGGCGTTTGTGCATGCATCTCAAGGTCATCGGACTGAACACCCATGAACGCCATCTTCCTCGCCATCGTCCTGATTGCCTTTGGCGCCGCCGCATGGCGCCAACTCGGCCACGTTCCGGCAGACGGTGTGCAGGCGCCTATGGAGGCCCTTTCGGCGGGGATGATCTCGTCGGCGAGCGGCGCGGTGGAGCTCGCGATCGGCCTGGTCGGGGTCATGACGCTGTTCCTGGGACTGATGAAGGTTGCGGAGGCGGGCGGCATGCTGGTCATCATTGCGAGAGTGATCCGACCACTCATGACCCGCCTCTTTCCGGAGGTGCCGCCCGAGCATCCCGCAATGGGCGCGATGGTGCTCAACATGTCGGCGAATGCCCTGGGCCTGGGTAACGCCGCGACGCCCTTCGGTATTCGCGCGATGCAGGAGCTCGACAAGCTCAACACCCGCCCCGGCACCGCCACCAACGCGATGGCGCTATTCCTCGCGATCAACACCTCCAGCGTCACCCTGCTGCCCACCAGTGTGATCGCCCTGCGTGCCGCTGCAGGCTCCGCCGACCCGGCCGCGATCCTGCCGACGACATTGTTCGCGAGCATCTTCTCCACCATCGTCGCAATCATCACCGCATTCGCGCTGCAACGCTTCTTCCCGGTCGGCAAACCGGATAAGGCGGAGCTTGAGATGGAGCGACCGTGGGTACAGGCCGACGGCGCCGACATGGCGGCGCAATCGCCCGGAGGCTATCCGGTGTGGGTGTCCGCGGTCGCGCTCGCCGCGCTGCTCGCGATGATCCCGGTGACCGTGGTTTGGGGAAGGGCGATGTCGCCGTGGATCCTGCCCAGCCTCATGCTCGGCTTCCTGCTCTTCGGCATGGTGCGTGGCGTGGCGATCTACGAAGTATTCGTCGAGGGCGCCAAGGAAGGCTTCAGCGTCGCGTTGCGCATCATTCCGTATCTCGTCGCGATCCTCGTCGCGGTCGGCATGTTCCGCGCCAGCGGCGCGATGGACGCCCTGGTCGGCACGCTGGGAGGCTTCACTGCCGCCTTCAACCTGCCCCCCGAGGCGCTGCCGATGGCGCTGCTGCGACCGCTATCGGGCTCGGGTGCCTACGGCGTGATGAGCGCGATCATCAACGATCCGGACATCGGTCCCGACAGCTATGTGGGCATGCTCGTCACCACCCTGCAGGGCTCGTCCGAGACGACCTTCTACGTGTTCGCGGTCTATTTCGGCGCGGTGCAGATCCGGCGTATGCGTCACACCCTCGCCGCAGCACTGATCGCCGACGTGTTCGCGGTGATCTTCTCGGTCGCCATCTGCAGCTATCTCTTCCTGTAAACTCATGCCACTGATTCTCGCCGCGACGCGGCGAGCGTGTGCGTGCAAACGCGCCGGGCACATTCAGGCCGAACGACTCGGTCGCCCGCAGGGCGGGCACTTCCGCCATCCCTCCGGCCACCATGGCCGTATCAAGCCCCGTCGGCTCCCCGCCGGGGCGGCTCGCTGAACTCGGGAGACGATGATGAAACCCTGTTGCAGGGCGCCGCGCAGGCGCTTTCTTGCAGCGCTGGGCGGGCTCGCCTTCGTCGCGGCCGCGCCACCAGTGCTGGCGACCAACGGCCTGCAGGCCTCCGATCCGCTGCCGCTGCCGCCACCACGCCTGCGCGAGGCGCTCGCCTCGGTGTCGGGCCAGCCGGTGCTGGTCAACTTCTGGGCGAGTTGGTGCGCGCCGTGCCGAGAAGAGCTCCCCGGCATGGTGGAGTTGGTGGAGCGCCACCCGGAGATCGCGCTCATCACTGTTGCGGTCGCAGACCGTGCCGCCGACACGCAGCGCTTCCTGGAGCAAACGCTGCTCGACGGCATCGTGGTCGTCCCCGATCACGACCAGCAGATCGCGCGCGCATGGCGTGCCGGCATGGTGCCCACGACCTACATCCTCGATGCAGCGCATCAGGCTCGCGCGCGCATGGTCGGCGAAGCCGACTGGCGCGACCCGGCCCTGCGCCGCCGCATTCAGGACATTCTCCTCATCGACGCAAAGGACACATCACAATGAACCGCCGCAACTTCTTCAAGACCGCTGCACTCGCCGCCAGCCTCACCGCTCCCGCCTGGGCACGCGCAGACACCGCAGCCCCTGCGACCGCATTCGCACCCACGCCGGACACGGGTTGGCGGCAGTTCGAGGTCACCAGCCGCATCGAACCCAAGCTCGCGGACGGCGCCACGCGCGTGTGGATTCCGCTGCCCGCAATGCACGAGGGCGCCTGGTTCCGCCCCATGGGCAACCTCTGGAGCGGTAACGCCGAGACGATGCGCGTGATGCGCGATCCCGCCTCCGGCGCCGAGATGCTCGCGGTCGAGTGGGCGCCGGGCACGACCGCGCCCGTGGTCGAGGTGGTGAGCCGCTTCGCGACGCGCGACCGCGCAACCGATTTCTCCCGCCCTGCCGCCTCTGCGCTTGCACTGTCGCCTGAACAGCACGCGCTCTACACCCGCGCCACCGAACTCCTGCCCACCGACGGCATCGTGCGCGACACCGCGCTCGAGATCACGCGCGGCCTGCAGTCCGACGAGGACAAGGCGCGCGCGATCTACGAATGGGTGGTGGACAACACCTTCCGCGAACCCAAGACGCGTGGCTGCGGCATCGGCGACATCCGCGCGATGCTCGAAACGGGCAACCTCTCCGGCAAGTGCGCGGACCTGAACGCACTCTATGTCGGGCTCTCGCGCGCCGCCGGCGTGCCCGCGCGAGACGTGTATGGCGTGCGCGTCGCGGACTCGCGCTTCGGCTACAAGAGCCTGGGCAAGAGCGGCAATATCTCCAAGGCCCAGCACTGCCGCGCGGAGGTGTTCCTCGCGCGCTTCGGCTGGGTACCGGTCGACCCCGCCGACGTACGCAAGGTGGTGCTCGAGGAGCCCCCGGGACAGCTTGCGCTGGATGATCCCAAGGTGCTCGCGGTGCGCCGCCAGTTGTTCGGCGCGTGGGAGATGAACTGGCTCGCCTACAACGACGCACATGACGTCGCCCTGCCAGGCAGCTCCGGCCCGCTGGTGCCCTATCTGATGTATCCGCAGGGTGAAACCGCCGCAGGACGCTTCGACAGCCTCGACCCCGAAGCCTTTGCCTACACGCTCACCTCACGCGAACTCGGTGCAGCCTGACCACCTCGCCGGATCCGGGAGCCCGCGCGCCATGCCAGGCATGGCGCGCCTCATGAGACAGGGAACTACGCCGGTCGCGACGGCTCAAAATTGACCATTGCACGAACTTGGCCACGATCCGCGCGGTCCGGCGTGCGATACACGTATCGGCAACCCGCTCAGTGAAGGCTCTCGATGACCACGCATCTCGCTCACACATTCACCCACGCAGCTGAATCCCACCGCCACGCGCGGCTCGCGACCGGCGACGGCAAGCAAGGCACGACCACCAGCCTGCAGGACTTGCTGCAACTGCACGGCGAAGGCTCCACCGCGGTCATCCTGATGATCCTTGCGGCCTGCTGCGTGTTGCCGGTGAGCGGCGTCGGCACCGTACTCAGCCCTGCGATGGTGTTGCTCGCGTGGCGCTGGGCGCAGCAGCGCGAGACCAGCCACCTTCCTGAACGCATCGGCCGGGTGCGACTCAATGAAACCTGGACGGCGCGCGTCCTGCACGGGTTTGCCTGGATGTACCGCACCGCCTCACGCTGCCTGCGTCCACGCCTGTCGGCCCTGACCGAAGACCGCATGCGCCCGTGGTGGGCGCTGTGGATCTCGTTGATGGCCTTCCTGGTGTTCCTGCCGATCCCGTTCGGCAACGTCCTCCCGGCGCTCAGCCTCGTGATGCTGTGCCTGGGCTGGATGTTCAGGGATGGCGCAGCGCTGATCCTGTCGAAGCTGGTCGGTCTGGGCGCGTTCGGTTTTGCATTCGCCTTCGGCCACCTGCTCGTGGAAGGCTTCGAGCAGTTCAAGAACTGGGCGCTCACTTGATGACGACCGCCTCGAAGGCGCTGCAACGGTGGTGCCCTCAGGTGGGCTGCGATGCCGCCTTGGGCGTGCGGAAGGTCCACCACGGCAGTACCTCGCGCATCGCCAGCACCTCGCCGCTCTGCACCGGCCGGTAACCGGGCAGGACGGCAAGCGCCTTTTGCCAGGCAGTCGAGCGCAGCAGCCCGAGCAAGGCCTGGCTGCCGGCCAGCGCCAGCGAGGACTTCAGGCACGCGAGGTGGTAACGCTCCTCGACCACCGGGATGAAGTCCAGCCCACGTGCGTAGGCGGCCGGGGCGATGCCCAGCGCCACATCGGCGGCGCCCGACGCGACCGCCTCGGCGACGGCCGAGTGCGACGGCTCCTCCAGCGCGTAACCGCGGATCGCCTGCGCGGCGATGCCCTCGCGCGCCAGCAGGTCATCCAGCAGCACGCGGGTGCCGCTGCCACGCACACGGTTGACGAAGCGCACCTTGCCGCGCGCGAGCGAAGCGAGGCCGGTGATCCCGCACGGATTTCCCGGCGCGACGATGAGCCCCTGCACCCGCTCCGAGAAGCCGATGATCTTGTGCAGGCCGGGGCGCAGCAGCGGTTTGTAGACCCGCCGCGCCAGTGATCCCTGCTCCGGCCGCGTGAGGGTGTGGAAGCCCGCCATCATGCAGCGGCCCTCGTTGAGCGCGCGGATCGCATCCACACTGCCGCAGAAACGGATGTCGAGATGCAGCCGCTGCCGGCGCGCGTGCTCGGCGAGCGCGACCAGCGCCTCGTCATGGCTCGCGTACATGGTGAGCACATGCGCGTCGTCATCGAAGGCCACCGCGAACACCCGCTCGAGCTCCGCACGCAGCGCCTCGATTTGCGGCATCAGCCGCGCCTGGGCTTGGCGCTCGGCCCACATCAGTTTCTCGCCGAACACTGTCAGCCGCGCCGCCTGACCCTTCTCCCACACGATCAGCGTCTCACCCAGGACCGTCTCCCAGCGTTTGAGCTCTCCCCAGACATGACGGTAGGACAGCCCGAGCGAGCGCGCCGCGGCCGAGATCGAACCGTGCTCGCTGACCGCACGCAGCAGGTCGATGAGCGGATTGGCAACGCGCGTCGGCCCGCCGTCGTCCTCCAGCGCGTAACTGAAACGTACCCTATGCATTCGATTTCATATTGATCGGTATTGGGTGGGTCAATAGATTACGTCAATTCACACGCCTCGCAACGCACCAGGCACACCTTCACCGGAGACTCCGCATGACCCTCACCGCAGCTTCCTCGCCCCGCAAGTTACTGCAGCGTTTCGCGCTCGCGACCTCGATGCTGCTCATGGCTGCGGCCGCATCGGCACAGTCCATCGTCGTCGCCTCGACCACCTCCACAGAGCAGTCCGGCCTGTTCGCCCACATCCTGCCCGAGTTCAAGGCCGCGAGCGGGGTGGACGTCAAGGTGGTGGCGCTCGGCACCGGCCAGGCCCTGGACGTGGGCCGGCGCGGTGATGCCGACGTGGTGTTCGTGCACGATACCGCGGCAGAGGACAAGTTCGTCGCCGAAGGCTTCGGCGTCGCCCGCCACAAGGTGATGTACAACGACTTCGTGCTCATCGGCCCGGCCGCCGATCCGGCCGGCGTCAAGGGCCAGGACATCGTCGCGGCGCTGCAGAAGCTCGCCGCTTCCGGGGCCGCCTTCGTCTCGCGCGGCGACAAGAGCGGCACCCACTCGGCCGAGTTGCGCTACTGGAAGGCCGCAGGGCTGGAGGACAAGGGCGCCGGTTATCGCGAGTGCGGCTGCGGCATGGGGCCGGCGCTGAACATGGCGGCCTCCAGCGGCGCCTACGTGCTGTCAGACCGCGGCACCTGGCTGAGCTTCAAGAACCGCGCCGACCTGGGCGTGCTGGTCGAGGGCGACACAAGGCTCTTCAACCAGTACGGGGTGATTCTGGTGAATCCGCAGAAGCATGCGCACGTGAAGTCCGCGGAAGGCCAGAAGTTCATCGACTGGCTGGTTTCGGACGCAGGTCAGAAATCGATCGCCGCCTATCAGATCGACGGCCAGCAGTTGTTCTTCCCGAACGCAGGCAAGTAAGCAGCGGAGTCTTTCTCCCAAGGCACCGTGGCGCAGACCTCGCGCACCCGACGCGGCTCAGGATGCCTTTCCTGGCCGCGTCGTCGTCTTGCGGGTCCGCCCTCCTGCCGGTGACGGCGCTGCCTTCGCCGCTGACCTGGTCGGCGTCTTCCTGGCAGCATCGAGCGTTGCGCCCGCCTGCTCCAGCCACAGCAGCGTGTCGGCATGGCCGATGAAGGCTTCCAGGTAGTCTGGCGAGAGCCTGCGCAGCCGGGTCATTGCCTGCAGCAGCAGGTGCTGCGAGTTGAGCGGTCCGGCGTTCTCCGGTGCCTGTGTCAACGCCTGCGCGAGCTGGTGTTCGGTGTGCAGGCGCGCCCAGCTGCGGCGGAAGTGGCGCAGCGCCTTCAGGTCCGGTTGCGGCAACGAGGCATCGCGCGCCGGGGTCGGCTCATCCTCGGCCAACAATGCGAGTAGCGGCGCGAACGGACTCGCCAATGAAGCTTGCACAAGCGCGCCAGCATCAGACCCCACGCCTTGCGGGGATGCGATCGACTCCAGACGCGCTTCGTGCGCATCCAGCGCACGCGTGAGCCTGCGCGCCAACGCTGCGCGGCTCCGCACTGGAGCCTGCGCGGCACGGCGCGCAAGCGCCTCGATGAAGTACCAGCCAACCGTATCGCACTGCCCCGCACCCCGCGCGCGGATGCGCTCCAGCCGCAGCCAAGGATCTCCCGCGGCCACGGTCGGGCAGGCTGCCAGGCCGATAGATCCTGCATTCGGCTCAGGCATCGGGCAGCTCAGGCTGCGGCGGCATCGCCGGCACGCCATTGGGCGCCGACTTCGGCACTGGCGCCATCTCCACCCGTCGGTTGCGCGCCTGCCCTTCCGGGTCGGCATTGGAGGCCACCGGTTGCTCCGCACCGAAAGCCGCAGCGAACACCGACGAGGCTGGCACGCCCTCTTCGATCAGGGCACGGGTCACGGTCAGCGCGCGCTGCGCGGAGAGCTCCCAGTTGTCGGCGAAGTGGCGGTTGTTCTCGTGGATCGGCTTGTCGTCGGTGAAGCCGCTCACCATCAACAGCTCGTCGTTGGCAGCGACATAGGCTGTGAGCGGTGCGGCCAGGCTCTTCAGCAGCTGGCGGCCCTCCGGTTGCAGCGCCGCGGAGTTCAGCGCGAACAGCACGCTGCCGCTGATGCCGATGCGGCCATCGTGGAGCGTGACCCGGCCCGCCGCGAGTGGCACCGCCAGTGCCTGCTCCAGTGCTTCTCGCCGCGTCTGCTCGGCCTCGCGCCGCGCCACCTCGGTCTCCAGTGCACTCGCAAGCTCGAGCTGCACCCCGAGAAAGCCTACCAGGATCAGCACGAAAACGCCCAGCAAACCTGCCATCAGGTCGCCGAAAACACCAAAGACCGGTGCGGACTGCTCGATGCCGACGTCGACCTCGTCCATGCTCATGCTTCGTCGCCAGCCAACTCGAACCCGTCACTCCGTTTCTGCAGGTCGTCGATGATCTGCTTCTGCGACATCAGGGTCAGGTCGATGAGCTCGCGCGCCTGTGCAACGTAGTACCCAAGCTGCTCGTCGCTGCGCTGCTGCGCGCGGTCGAGCGCCGACTCGATGCGGACGAGGCCGGCGAGCACCGCCTCGGTAGAATCGGCGAAGTGACGCACCGCCGCGCCGAATGCCTCGCCCAGACTGGCCACTTCCGCAGCGCCAGCGCCGAGTTCGCCGGCGATCTCGTCCATCTGCGCCGACTTGTGCTCGATACGGTCGACGAAGCGTGTGCCGGCGGCTTCCAGCGTCGTGGTGGCGGACGCGAGCAGGGCGTCGACCGCCGCGCGCTGGGCGCCGGTATTGCGGTCCAGCGTCTCGAGCAGGGCGGCGATGCGCGCCAGCAGCGCCTCACGTTCTTGCAGCATGGCCGTGTCGCGCGCGATGCCCGCGCTCACCTCGTCGCGCAGCGCGCCGACCACTTCCGCTGCGGCGCGCGGCGCCTCGGCCGCGGCTTCGAGCAGACGCGCGATCTCTTCACTGGTGGCGCGGCTTTGCGCCCGGACCTCGGCTGCGACAGCCGCAGTGGTCTCCTCCAGAGTGCGGCAGAGCTGCGCCTCGCGCGCAGCGGCGTGCCGGCCGAGTTCCAGCCAGTGTTCCCGCAGGCCGGCGGCCAGCGCGTCGAGAGCGCTGCACTGCGCCGCCAGACGGGCACTGTCCTTGTCCGCCAGCTGCGCGTGCTGCGTCGCGGCGTGCTCGCCAAGGCGCTCCAGCAGGGCGGCCGCGCCGTCCGCGAAGCGCTGCGCGTGTGCGTCGAGCAGGCCGCCGAGCGCCTCACCCTGCACCATGCTGGCACGCGCCTGGGCCTCCAGCGCCGCCTCCCAACCCGCGCTGATCCGGGTGATGCCGTCGTCGAAGCGGTTCGCCAAACCGTCCAACTGGCGTTCGACGGTGCCGCTCACCCGCTCGTGCAGCGCCGTGGTCTCTCCGGCAATCTCGGCCATCGCACGGTTCACCGCCGGCCCTATGGTTTCGCCGGCGATGCGCGCCGCGTCCGCGAGGCTGGTCTGCAGGGACTGCGCCACCGAGTTGGCGAGGCCGGCGAGGCGTTCGCGCGCCAGGTCGTGGAAGCCGTCCTGCGCGGCGGCAAGCCGCGCGTTCGACTGTTGCTGGTGCTGCGCCATCAGCGCCATCAGCGCCTCGAGCCTGTCCACCACCGCAGGCAGAGCCTGCGACTGCTGCTGCAGCGCCGAAAGGGTCTCCTGCCGCTGTTGTGCAAGCGAAAAGCCGCGCAGCGTGGTCGCGAGATGGCCGTCGAGCACCTGCGCCGCCTGCAGGCGCGCGCGCCGACACAGCGCCGAGACCAGCCCTAGCATCGCCGAGGCGGCGACGCCCGCGACCGAGGTGCCGAAGGCCACACCCAGGCCCTTCACCGGGGCGGCCAGGGTGCTGCGAATGGTCTGCAGGTCGGTGGTGCTCTCGAGCGCGAGCACCGCGCCATTGAGCGTCGTCACCATGCCGAGGAAGGTGCCGAGCATGCCCAGCAGCACCAGCAGGCCCACCAGGTAGGGGGTGACCGCCGGCCCGGACAGCCCGCCGCGCGCACCCTCCACGCGCAGACGCACCGGATTGCGCAGCGCGAACGGTACCTGCGTGAGCCAGTCTTCCAGCTTCGCCGGCGTCTCGTTCAGGCCACGCAGCGCACGCGCGAAATGCGCGGTGTCACGGTGAAAGCGCAACAGCTCGATGCCACCCGCAAGGTGCACCAGGCCGATCAGCGCCGTCATGGCGAGCGCGAGCGTGCTGTGGCCCACATAACCTGCTCCGACCCAGCCCACCACGGCCAGGCCGGTCAGATGGAGCGCCACACTCAGTAATGCAGTCATTGCCAGTCCAGTTCCTTTTGATTCAATGCCGCGAGCAGCCCCGCCGCGGGTTGCAGCCGCAATGCCAGCTCGGCCAGCAGCACCGCCTGCATGTCGGCACGAAACACCGCCAGCCAGGCACCGGCCCGCATCCAGCTGGCGGGGTCGTCCGTCATGCCTTTCGCAGCGAGGTCCTCGCAGTGTTGCCGGTAGAGCGACGCGTAGCGCGTGCCCAACCACTCCGGCACGCGCGCGAGTAGGTTGCGCTCGCGCGCGCCCAGCGCCGTCTCGAACAATGCGTCCAGCTCCGCGAGGCGCTTGTGGCCGGGCGACTGTCGCGCCAAGGTCGCACGCAGGGCGCCGCGCAGGGTGGCGATCTGCGCCTGCAAGTCACGCTGGAGGGCGAGGTGATGCCGGTGGAAGGGGCCGTAGTCCGGCATCGTGTCTTCACTGCCCCGCTCCGGGATGGGTCTGGGCCACTCATGGCGCACCTTGCCGATGCCATCGACGCCGTCCGCCCGGATCGCATCCGCGAGCGCCACGCGCACCCGGTCGAACTCGCGCCGCGCAAGCACCACCGCCGATCCGCCGGCGCGCACCGGCACATCGGCGTCGAGGTCGGCATTGAGGACCGCATAGAGATTGAGCGCATCGCCGATGTCGAGCCACTGCCCGACCCGGTCCGCGAAGGCCTGGCGTGCGGGCGGGACCACCTCGTCCAGGAGTCCGGTTAGGATGCGCACCAGATCGGAGCCACCGAGGCGGGTGGCGTTCGCGCCCTGCGTCTTCATGTCGAAACGTGCTGCACTGCGGTACAAAAAGCCGCAAGGCTACACCAAAGCGGCGCTACGGTCAGCGCATCCCACCCGCGCACATCCGGCCAGCAGGCCGCCGTCAAAGCCGGATCTCGGTCGCGGCTTCGCCATACGGGGCGTCCTCGCGGCGCTCGCGCGGCTCGGGCGGATAGATCACGAGCAGATTGTTGCCGGGCAGGCGTGCGGCCAGGCGTTGCGGCAGCGAGGCGAGCAGCGGCTCCCAAGCGAGACCACCGGGGCGGACGCCGTAGATCACGACGAGATCGTCACTGCGCGCGGATGCCAACAGCGTGGCGCGCATCGCCGTCCAACGCGGCAGGGGCTCGAAGCGGAAACCCGCCAACGCGGAACGGCGCTGAAACTGCTTGCGCAGCCCCGTCTCCTGCCGGGCCTCGGCGATCACCACCAGCGTCGCGCCGAGCTGCGTCACCAGGTTCGCGAGCAGGGTCGAGGCGATCTGGAAGCCCGGCTCGAGGTCGGCGTTCGGTGGCAAGGCCAGCAGGATGCGGCGGTTGGTGTTGAGTGGCTGCACGAGCCGGCACAGCACCAGCGCGTAATGACGGTCACGCAGCAGATGCTCCAGCATCGAGCCGAAGAAGCGTTCGCGTGGGCTCTCGCGCATGCGCCAGCCTACGATCACCGTCGTCGCACGCAACTCGCGGCGCGCGCGAATGATGCCGGACGCGGGGTTGAGGTCGATGCGCGTCACCGGCTGCGCAGGCACCTCCGCGGCGGCAAGGGCAGCGACATGGCGGTCGAGCATCTCCTCGGCTGCGGCCACCTCGTCGGCCGCATCGGCGCCCTCCTGCACGACGCTGAGCGTCTGCACCGGCTGCTTGCTGGCGCGATCGTGCAGCAGCACGGCTAGATCAATCAGCGGTGTGGCGGATGCATGGCTCTTGCATGCGACCATGAGACGCTGCGTATCGTCCTCGAGCTCGGTAGGCGACTGGCTCGTGACCAGCGCGAGCGCACGACCGTGGCGATCGACAACGGTCGGGGCGATGAAGCAGCTGACGAAGATCATCATGATCGCTCCATTCACCACCGCGTCGTCGAAGAGGCCAATCTCGTAGCCCACGAGCGTGGCGGCGAGGGTCGCGGCCGCCTGGGGCACGGTGAGGCCGAACACGAGGCGCGCCTGGTCGCGGCTGTAGCCGAGCAGCAGACGTGTGCTCTCCGCAGCGAGCCACTTGGTGGCGACCACGGTCACGCTCATTGCGATCGCCACCAGCCAGGCGCGCAGGCCGCTCGTGAAGATGCCCGGATCGAGCAGCATGCCGATGGAGAGCAGGAAGAACGGAATGAAGATGGCTTCGCCGGTGAAGCGGATCCGGTTCATCAGCACCCCCTGATGCGGGATCAGCCGGTTCAGTGCAAGCCCGACCAGGAACGCGCCGACGATGGGCTCGGAGCCCGCCAACGGCGAGAGGGCAGCACAGCCGAACACGGCCGCCAGCACGAACACGAACTCGGCAACCCCATCCCGCCCCAGGTTGCGGAAGAACCAGCGCGCGAGAATGGGCAGGCCGACGAGGATTGCGACGAAGTAGATCGTGAGCCCGAGCGCGAGCTGCGGCCAGAAGTATTCGCCCATCTGCCCACGGCTGGCGCTGGCGATCACCACCAGCACCAGCAGGGCCAGGGTGTCGGTAACGATGGTGCCACCCACCGAGGTCGTCACCGCCCGGTCACGGGTGATGCCGAGGCGGCTCGCGATCGGGTAGGTGAGGAGAGTGTGCGAAGCAAAGGTGCTTGCGAGCAGGATGGTCGCCGGCCAGCCGAAGTCGAGCAGCCGACCGACCGCGATGCCGAATCCCATCGGCACCGCGAAGGTCATCAGGCCGAACACCACGCTGTGCGCCCGGTAGCGGCGCAGCACCGACATGTCGATCTCGAGTGCGGCGGTGAACATGATGTACAGCAGTCCGACGCTGCCGAACAACACGAAGGACTGATCGCGCGCCAGAACCCCGAGGCCGTTGGGGCCGAGCACCGCGCCGGCGATGAGCAGCCCGGTCATCCCGGGCAGGCGCCAGCGCGCCATCACGATCGGGGCGAGCAGGATCAGCGCTGCGACGAGGGCGAATACCAGCACCGGGTCGTTGATCGGCAGTTGAGTCGGCATTGATGCAACGCAGCACAAGGTGAATGGGCGCCAGAATAACCGATCCGGCTGTTGGGACAATCGTCCGCATCGGCCATTCCGGACGGTTGTCGCCTGCGCGGCCATAGTGTAAAAGCATATTTTTGATATTTTTGCCTGAAGATGTGACAGCTTCACTCACTCGATCCCGAATACGCAGTTAAACTGCAGCCACCGTCGATCCTCACAGCGCGTGCAACGCGAACAAACCCATGATTCAAAGCCATATCGTCCCGGTCACTCCGTTCGAACAGAATGCCAGCCTGATCTGGTGCGTGGCCACACGCCGGGCTGCGGTGGTCGACCCGGGCGGCGACCTGGATCGCATCCTGGCAGCGATCGAGCAACTGAAGCTGGATGTCGAGCGCATCCTCATCACCCATGGACATATCGACCACGCGGGCGGCACGGCGGCGCTCGCGCGCAGCCTCGGCGTACCGGTGGAAGGGCCGCACGAGGGCGACCGCTTCTGGATCGAGGGCATGCCTCAGCAGAGCCGGATGTTCGGCCTGCCCGACGGCGAGTCCTTCGAGCCCGACCGCTGGCTCAAGGATGGTGACGTCGTCAGCGTCGGCGAAGCGCGCCTCGACGTGATCCACACCCCGGGACACACGCCCGGACATGTGGTCTTTCATCAGCCGGAGGCCGGACTCGCGCTGGTCGGGGACGTACTGTTCGCGGGATCGATAGGCCGCACCGACTTCCCGCGGGGTGACCACCCGACGCTGGTGCGGTCGATCCGGGACAAGCTTTTCCCCCTGGGTGACGCGGTACGCTTCATCCCGGGGCACGGACCAATGTCCACCTTCGGTGACGAGCGCATGACCAACCCTTATGTGGGCGACGCTGCGGTGCGCTGAGCGCATGCGGTCCACGGCGGGGCAATCGTCCGTCCCCGCATGCAGCAATGCACGTAAAACAATACTTATAGATTTGCCCAGCAGGAGTCAGCAATGAGAATTTCGGTGCTTGAAGATGATCCGGACATGCGCGCACTCATCGTGGAGTGGCTCACGCACGCCGGCTATTCGGTACATGAATTCGGTACCGCGCGCGACTTCATGCGCATCCTCTCGCGCGAGAGCTTCGACCTGTGCCTGCTCGACGGCAATCTGCCTGATGTGCAGGGGCATGAGGTCCTCCACTGGATGCGCAACGATCGACGCGACGCATCACCGGTGATGTTCGTCACCGCGCGCGACACCGAGGAAGACATCGTCTCGGCGCTTCAGGGCGGCGCCGACGACTACGTCGTGAAGCCGGTTCGCCGGGCGGAGTTGGTGGCGCGCGTCGAAGCCATCCTCAGGCGCACTCAGCCTTCCACCGGTGGCGAGGAGCACGTCGAGGGCCCCTACACCTTCGATCTGCGTCACAAGCGGGTCATCGTCGATGGGCAGCCGACTGAGCTCACCGACAAGGAGTTCGACCTCGCGCTGTTCCTGTTCCGCAATCTTGGCCGGCTGGTCTCGCGTGGCCATCTGCTGGAGGCAGTGTGGGGCCGCAACCCAACGGTCGCGACCCGTACCGTGGACACCCACGTCAGCCGGGTGCGCACGAAACTGCAACTCCGCCCCGAGATGGGCTACCGCCTGACGCCGACCTACAACTACGGCTATCGCCTGGAACGCACCGACGTGCTCGTCACACGCTGAACCCCGTCGCCGGGTGGCGAGCGCATCGGGCACGTGATTCACGGCCCATGTAGAATGCATGACTGCAGCCATAGTCGCTCGAGGTACGACCGGATGATCCACCTGATATGCCGCCGCAATGCTGCCGCGCTCACTTTGGCGCTGGCGCTTACCAGCCTGTTCGACATTGCCCAGGCCGCGAGCGAGCTACGCTACCGCAGCGAGGCGGGAGACACGCTCTCGCTGATCGCCGAATCCATGCTCGCCAACCCGGCGGCCAACCTGCCGCGGCTGCGCGCACTCAACCCGGGGCTCGGTGATGGTCGCTTGCCCGCGGGCACGGAGGTGCGCATCCCGACGTCGATGCTGGACAAGATCCCGCGCAGCGGGGTGGTCGTGGCCGCGGCGGGCGAAGCCCGGGTGGACGGCCGCGAGGCGGAGGCCGGCATGCGCTTCGGCGCCGGTTCTGCATTCACGACCGGTGAAAGCGGGCAGATGACGCTGCGTCTGCCTGACGGATCGGAACTCTTCCTGCCGGCACGATCGCGTGCCCAGGTGGAACGTCTCGCCGGTCGCTCTGGCAGCCGGGGCCAGGATGCCCGCATCAGGCTCGACCGCGGACGCCTGGAATCGCGCGTGGCGCCGCAGCGTGGCCCGGCGGCGCGTTACCGCATCGAAACGCCCACGGCGGTGATCGGGGTGCGCGGCACGGACTTTCGTGTCATCTGGGATGACCAGCGTCATACGGCGCGCGCGGAGGTCACCGAAGGCCGGGTTGCGGTCAGCACTCGGCGCAACGGTCAGCGCCTGGTCGACGCAGGCCAGGGATTGCTGCTGCCACCCGATGCGCCTGCAAGCAGGGTGAAGCTGCCAGCGGCGCCGGTGCTGCCCGATGGCTTGCCGAAGTCCTTCTCTCGCAGCGCGATCCGTCTGCCACTGCCGCCCCTGGGTGAGTTGTCCGCATGGCGGGTCATGGTGGTCGCAACCAGCGGCGTGCAGTCCGGAGCGGTGTTCGTCGATCAGCGCGAAACCGGCAACGACGCGCGTATCGCCAACCTGCCCGACGGCAACTACCACTTGCTCGTGCGCGGGATCGACGGGCGCGGCGTCGAGGGTCTGGAAGCACGCCATGCCTTCACGATGCAGGCGCGCCCGGAACCCCCGTTCTACACCCAACCCGCGAGTGGCAAAGCCACGGCCGGCGAGGTCCTGCTGAGCTGGACCGGTGCGCCGGAGGCCGAATCCTACCGTCTGGAGGTGGCCGGCCCTGATGGCTTCGATGCCGCCAGCGTGATCCGGCGCCAAACCGGAGAGACGCGACTGAGCGTGCCGCTGCAGGCGGGCGCGTACCAATGGCGCATCGCGAGCGTCTCGCCGGATGGCCGAACCGGCCCCTGGTCGGATCCCATGCCGCTCGCCGTCCGCCCTGCGCAGGGCGCCCCGACGCTCGTGGAGGTGGAGCGCGAACGGCTGCACTTCATCTGGTCGGCAAGCGACGGGCAGCGCTACGACTACGAGTTCGCCGCCGACCCTGACTTCTCGCAGGTGCTCGCATCGGGTTCCACCGGCTCGTCCCACGCCGCGCTGCAACGCCCCGGGCGGGGGATCTACTACATGCGCGTGCGCGCGGTCGATTCCGATGGCTTCAAGGGCGGCTGGAGCGGTGCCCAGCGTGTCGAGGTGCCGTCGGACTTCCCCTGGTTGCTGTTCGCGCTGCCCATTCTGGCATTGTGATCCGTCGTCTTCGGATTGGCGCCAAGACACTCGCCGAGTGGCTGGTGGTGACGGCGATCTGCATGGGCTTCGCAGCACTCGCGGGCCAGACCAACCTGCTGTGGCGCCTGGACGGCGTGATCTACGACGCCGGGCTGGACGCATTTCGCGCCCCTCCCGACGAGGACATCGTGATCGTCGCGATCGATGACCGCAGCCTCGCGGAGATTGGTCGATGGCCCTGGAGCAGGGGCGTCCATGCGGCGCTGATCGAGCGCCTCGCGGCCATGGGTGCGCGCGTGATCGCGTTCGACATCATCCTCCACGAGCCCGCTCCCGATGATGTCGCCGGAGACCGCGCACTCGCGGCTGCGATCGGGGCACATGGCGGGGTCGTCCTGCCAGTCACCCACGCCACCCACGCCGCGCGCAGCGACGGCGAGGGAAGACCGAGCGCGCCGTTTGCCGACGCGGCGGCGGCGCTCGGACATATCCACATCGAGCTCGACCCCGACGGCATCGCACGCAGCGTTTATCTCTGGGAGGGCATGAACAGCGCACGCCACCCGCAGCTTGCGCTCGCGATGCTGGGGCTGGACGACCCGGTCCGCCTGCACCGCTTCAACCCGCCCGAGGATGTGTCACAGCCGGGATGGGCCCGAGCCGAGTGGATGCGCATCCCGTTCCGCGGACCGCCGGGCACCTTCCGGCATGTCTCGTATGTCGACATCCTGCGTGGCGAGGTACCCGAGGCGCTCCTGCGCGATGCCGTGGTGCTGGTCGGCGCGACCGCAGTAGGCATGGGCGACATGGTTCCGACACCCACGTCCGGACATGCCGGGCTGATGCCGGGCGTCGAGGTGCACGCCAACATCCTTGCCGCCCTGCGGCGCGGCGAGGTGATCAGCACGGTCGCGCCGGTATGGGTGACCCTGTCGTCGGCGCTCGCAGTGCTGGCGCTGATGCTGGTGATGCTGCGCACCCGCCCGCGCGCCACGCTCGTCGGGGCCTTCGGCTTTGCGCTGCTCCTGCCGCTGGGCGCCTGGTGGGCGCTGAGCCAGCTCAACCTGTGGTTTCCACCCGCGAGCGCGATCCTCGCTGGCATGATCGCCTATCCGCTGTGGAGCTGGCGGCGCCTGGAGGCCAGCCGGCGCTACTTCGATGTCGAGCTCGAGGCGCTGCGCACGGCCAACGCAGGCATCGATGATGCTGCCCCCGAACGTGCCGGCCCGACACCCTCCCGGGCCATCGATTCCTACCTGGATCACATAGGCGTGGTGCGCGAGGCCACGCGCAGACAGCGGGAACTGCAGCGCGGTCGCGACGAAACCATGCATTTCCTGTCGCACGACCTGCGCGCGCCGCTCGCCGCCATCGTCAGCAGCCTGGAGTCGGTGCGCGAGAGTGGTCGCGGCCTGGGCGACGACGCGGAACTCGCCGACCGGCTGGAGCGGAACGCGCGCAACGCCCTCAGCCTGGCAGAGAACCTCGTGCGGCTGGTACGCGCCGAGGGGCTCGATCCGGTCAGCTTCGCCGAGGTCAATCTCGCCCTGCTGGTGCAGGATGCCGCCGACGAGGTATGGGCGCTCGCACACGCGGCACAGGTCAGGCTCGAGAGCGAGATCTCGCCGGACGACGAGGGCCCGCCGCAGGCCACCATGGGTGACGCGGACCTGCTGCGCCGGGCGGTGGTCAATCTGCTCACCAATGCGATCAAATACACGCCCGCCGGCGGGCGTGTGACGCTGCGCCTGCTCGCCGAGACATCAGGGTGGGCGATCGAGGTGGCGGACACTGGTTGCGGTATCGCCGAGGCGCAGCAGTCCCAGTTGTTCAAGCGCTTTTCGCGCCTGCCCACCGAACAGAACCGCACCCTCGGAGGCATCGGCCTCGGGCTGTTGATGGTCCGCACCGTCGTGGAGCGCCACCGCGGGTCGATATCGGTGCATAGCAAACCCGGCGAGGGGAGCACCTTCACGCTCCACCTGCCGGGCATCGTCGAACAAGGCGACTGAGCCGCGAGAGACCGCGTTTCAGGCGTTTCCTGATTGGCGAGCGGTCCCGATCAAGTATTCTCCTGCCCATGTCTGCGATCCTCCAGGTCCTCCTGAGCGGTGTCGCCACCGGCTGCGTCTACGGTCTGGTGGCGCTATCCTTCGTGCTCATCTACAAGGCCACCGGAAGCGTCAGCTTCATGCAGGGCGAGCTCCTCATGCTGGGCGCCTTCGTCGCGCTCGCGCTGAACGTCGCCGTGGGCATGCCGATCGGGTGGAGCGTGGTCGCGACGATCATGCTCCTAGCCCTGCTGGGCGCGCTGCTGGAGCGCTCGGTGCTGCACCGGGCGCTGGGACAACCGCATCTCACCGCACTGCTGCTGACCTTTGGCGTGGGGCTGATCGTGCGCGGTGCGGTCACCGCGGTACCCGCGGCGAGCCAGACCATGCACCGGCTCGATCTTCCGCTGGCGGGCGAGGTTCTGGAGCTGGGCGGCGTGGTCTTCGCGCTAGAACACCTGATGGTGATCCTCGTCACGCTGGTCGCGGCGTTCGGCCTCGCGGTGTTCTTCACCCGCTCCAGCGCAGGCCTCGCACTGCGCGCTTGCTCGGAGAACCCGCAGGTTGCGCAGTTGCTGGGGGTGTCGGTGACACGCATGCACACGCTCGCGTGGGCGCTCGGCGCGGCGCTCGCTGCGCTGGCGGGGTTGCTGCTGGCGCCGGTGACTTTCGTGCACGTCAATATGGGGCATATCGCGCTCAAAGCCTTTCCGGCTGCAGTCCTGGGCGGGATGACAAGCCTGCCCGGCGCGCTCGTCGCCGGCGTATTGCTGGGCGTGGTCGAAGCCTGCGCGGGCCTCTTGCTGCCCGATGGGGTGAAGGACATGGTGCCGTATCTGGTGCTGATGGGCGCATTGCTGCTGTTCCCTGCAGGGCTGGCGGGCCGGCGGGGCGCGCGATGACGCCAACGCGCAGGTGGGCGCTCGCCGCGCTCTCGCTCGTCGCCCTCCTGCTGCTGCACATGGCGGACGCGGCGCATCTCCTGACCCAGGTCGCCTTCGTCGCGACCTATGCGATCGCCGGCCTGGGTGTGGTGCTGATCGTCGGCCAGAGCGGCCAAGTCTCGCTCGGCCAGGGCGCGGTGCTGGGCGTCGGCGCGTATGCGCAGACGCTGCTGGTCGCGCGCGGGCTACCACCGCTGGCAGCACTGCCACTGAGCATGCTGTGCGGCGCCCTCGCGGGCTGGATCGCGAGTCTGCCGGCACGCCGCCTGGGTGGGCTCTACTTCGGCATGAGTACGCTCGCCTTCGCGCTCATCGTGGAGGAGGCGCTGGTACGGGCAGAGACGCTCACGCGGGGTGCGGCCGGGCTCGCCGTCGGCCGCTTCGAGATAGCCGGCTGGAGTGCGTCGGGCCCGACCGAACAGGCGCTGGTGAGCCTGGTCGCGCTTGCGCTGGCCTTCTTCTGCTGCCAACGCTGGGTGGCATCGCGTGTGGGCCGGGCCTGGCGCGCGGTGCGCGACGACGAGGTGGCCGCCGCGGCCTGCGGCATCGACACCGGCGCGGCGAAGATCCAGGTGTTCATGCTGGGCGGGGCGCTGTGCGGCCTCGCCGGGGCGCTCTATGCGCACTGGATCGCCTACGTGAGCCCGGAGCAGTTCGGGCTACAGCTCTCGTTCGAGTTGCTCATCCTCGCATTCATCGGCGGGGTTGCACACCTCTCCGGCGCGGTGTGGGGCGCGCTGGTACTGGTGGCGATCCCGCAGCTCCTGGCGGTGCTGCGCGATCATCTGCCGGAGCGTGTCGCCCAGCTCGCGGGGCTGGACGCGATCGTGCTGGGCATGGTGATCGTCGCAGTGATGTTGTGGCGCCCGCAGGGGGTCGCCGGGCGCTGACGCCTGCGTTCCGCCGCATCCACCGGCACCGCGATTTCAGGGTTTGCCCGATGGCGGGCGGGCATCCGGCGTGGCGATAATGCCGGCCCTTGCATCACCGAATCAGGAATGTTCCAGATGAAATCCAGCCTTGCCCGCCACGCCTTGCGCGGGGCGCGAACCCTTGTTGCCGGCCTGGGCCTTGTCGGCGCCACCCTGGCCATCGCCGCCACACCCGGCGTCAGCGACCGCGAGATCGTGGTCGGCAGCGTGCAGGACCTCTCCGGCCCGATCGCGATGCTCGGGGCGCCGGTGCGCGACGGCATGCTGATGCGCTTCGACGAGGTGAATGCGGCCGGTGGCGTGCATGGGCGCAAGATCCGCCTCGCCGTCGAGGACGCCGCCTACGACCCCAAGAAGGCCGTGCTGGCGACACGCAAGCTGCTCGACAGCGACAAGGTTTTCGCCTTCCTCGCCAACATGGGTACGCCGGTGGTGATGGCGAGCATGCCGCTGGTGGTCGAGGCGGGCCGGCCGCACCTCTTTCCGTTTTCTCCACACGAGTCCACCTACCTGCCGCTGGATCCGCTCAAGTTCCAGATCTTCGCGCCCTATCAGGACTACATGAACGCCGCGGTACGTCACATGCTCGCGCGCGGCGCCTACCAGCGCCCATGCCTGCTCTACCAGGACGACGACTACGGCCTGGAGGTGATGAAGGGCGTGGAAGCCGGGCTCGCCCGCGCGTCCTCGGCGCTGGTGGAGAAGACCAGCTACAAGCGCGGCGCCACCGACCTCTCCGGCCAGGTCGCGCGGCTGCGCGCGGCCAACTGCGACCTCGTCGTGCTCGCCACCGTGGTGCGCGAGACGGTTGCCGCGGTGAGCGAGGCGCGCAAGATCGGCTGGAATGTGGACATGCTCGTCACCGCCTCCGGCTACTCCGCCCAGACGCACGAGCTCGGTGGCGCGGCGGTCGAAGGCCTGTACGGCATCACCGTGCTGCCTCACCCCTATGCCGACGGCGCGAGCCCCGAGCTCAACGCCTGGATCGAACGCTACCGGCAGCGCTTCGGCGTGGCGCCCAACGTGTGGAGCGCGATGGGCTACACCATCGCCGACCTCTTCGCGCGCGCGGCGCAGGCAGCGGGGCCGGCACTGGATGTGCCCGGCTTCGTGAAAGCGATGGAGCAGCTGCACACCGAAGGCGACATTTTCGGCGGGCCGGCGTATCGTTTCAGTCCTGACGATCATCTCGGCAACCGCAACGGCCGCCTCGCGCGCATCAGCAACGGACGCTGGGAGATCCTTTCCGACTACCTGGAGTAAGCTGGTCCGAGGATGACGCATCTCCCGCACGACAGACCGAACGCCACCATCGCGGTGGCGCTGACCGGCGCCTCCGGAATGCCGTATGGCCTGCGCCTCGTCGAATGCCTGCTCGAGGCCGGCCGCGAGGTCTGGCTGCTGTATTCGCAGGTGGCGCAGATCGTCGCGCGCCAGGAGATGCAGCTGGAGCTTCCGTCCCGCCCGGCGGATGTGCAGGCCGCGCTCACTGCGCGCTTCGGCGCCCGCCCCGGCCAGCTGCGCGTGTTCGGCCGCGAGGAGTGGTTCGCACCGCTCGCCTCGGGCTCCAACCCGGCGGACGCAATGGTGGTGTGCCCATGCACCATGGGCACGCTCGCCTCGATCGCGGCGGGGCTCAGCCAGAACCTCATCGAGCGCGCCGCCGATGTCGCGATCAAGGAGGGCCGCCGCCTGATCCTGGTGCCGCGCGAAACCCCGTTCTCGCCCATCCACCTCGAGAACATGCTGAAGCTCGCGCGCCTCGGCGTCACCATCCTGCCGCCCAATCCGGGCTTCTACACCCACCCGCAGAGCGTGGATGACATCGTCGATTTCGTCGTCGCCCGCATCCTCGACCAGCTGCGCGTATCGCACCGCCTGATGACGCGCTGGGGTGAGGCGGCGACGACGCCCGCCGGAGGCCTGCAGGCATGAGCGAACCCGATCACGACACCGCCACGCCGGCTGCGGTGCCCCTGCCCGGCGAACTGCCGATCTTCCCGCTGCAGACGGTGCTGTTCCCCGGCGGCACGCTGCCGCTGCGCGTGTTCGAGGCGCGCTACATGGACATGAGCACCCGCTGCCTGCGCGAAGACTCGGTGTTCGGCGTGAACCTCATCGCCGAAGGCCACGAGGTCGGCACCCCGGCCCGCCCCCACCCGGTCGGCGTGAGCGCGCGCATCACCGCCTGGGACATGGCCCAGCCCGGCGTGCTGCACATCGTCGTGCGCGGCGAGCGGCGCTTTCGCATCCTCGCCACCGAAACCGGCGAGAACGGCCTGCTGCTGGGTCGTGTGGAGTGGCTGGCCGAGCCGGAGGACGTACCGCTGCCGTATGCATTCTCCAACCTGGCCACCTTGCTGGAGGCGATCATCGATGACGCCGGCGACGCGCACTTCCCACCGCCGCACTTGATGAGCTCGGCCAACTGGGTGAGCATGCGCCTCGCCGAGGTGCTGCCGATCAGCCTGGAGGCCCGCCACGCGCTGCTGGTGGAAGATGCTCCGCTCGTGCGCCTCACCGTCCTGCAGGACTACCTCGCGAGTCAGGGCCTGGTGCCGCGCTGAACCCGCAAGTCCCTCGCCACGAGGCGAAGCTCAGAACGCCAGACGCGCCTGCTCCGGCTCCGCGCCGCGCGACAGAATGCGCCGGATCGGTGCCGGCAGCGCCGCATCCGCGAGCTGCTCCAGTGACTGCCAGACGACCTCGGCCTCGCACACGCGCTGCGGCTGTATCTCCAGATCGACACGCAAGGGCTGCAGGTCCAGCGTGAAATGGGTGAAGGCGTGCGGCTCCGGCGCGAGTGCCTGCACCTGCACCGTGTCTTCCCGCAGCCCGAGGCGCGCATGCAGCCAGACCGCGGGCGATTCCGCCTCGCCCAACTCGGGGAGCGACAGCAAGCCCCCCCAGATGCCTGCGGCCGGGCGGCGCTCCAGCAACACCCGGCCGGCGGCGACGATCACCATCACCCGCTGGCTGCGATGCGGAACCGCCTTGCGCGGCCTGGGCGTCGGCAGCGAGGCCACCTTGCCCGCAGCGAGTGCCCCGCAGCGCTGCGCGAGCGGGCAGCGGCCGCATGCCGGCCGGCCGCGGGTGCACAGCGTCGCGCCCAGGTCCATCTGCGCCTGTATGTAGATATCCACGCCCTGCTCGGGCAACAGTGCCTCCGCCAGCGCCCACAGGCGGTTCTCGACCACCTTCTCGCCGGGAAAGCCCTCGATCGCGAACACCCGGCACAGCACCCGCTTGACGTTGCCGTCGAGGATCGCGGCGCGCTCACCGAATGCGAAGGCGGCAATCGCCGCCGCGGTGGAGCGGCCGATGCCGGGCAGCGTCGCGATCTCTTCCGCGCTGCGCGGAAAGACCCCGCCATGTACTTGCATGACCGCCTGCGCGGCCTTGTGCAGGTTGCGCGCCCGGGCGTAGTAGCCGAGGCCGCTCCACAGCGCCATCACCTCGTCCGTCGCCGCCGCCGCCAGGCTGGCGAGGTCCGGGAAACGCGCAAGGAAGCGCGCGTAATAGGGGATCACCGCCTCCACCTGCGTCTGCTGCAGCATGATCTCGGAGAGCCAGATCCGGTAGGGATCGCGGGTGTTCTGCCAGGGCAGGTCGTGGCGGCCATGCTGCGCATGCCAGGCCATCAGGCAGCGCGCAAAGCTGCCGTCGTCGGAAGCGGGTGAGATATCCATGCGCGGCATTATCGCCGATGCCGACTGCGCATCCGCGCGACACATGCAGAGTGTTCGGGCGTGTGGCAAGGTCACACCGCTGACCGTACTGTCGACGTCCCGCAACTTCGGCGCCATAATCGCCAACCACAACAAAAACCGCCGTCCGGCACCCGCACAGCACCCGGCGGCATCCTCACGGAACAGCTCACGACCATGTCCCAGCCCCCGATCACCCACCAGGAATTCACCCGCGCCTTTCGCGATGCACTCGGCATGTTCGCCACCGGCATCACGGTGGTCGCGACCCGCTCGGCGAGCGGCGAGCCGATCGGCCTCACGGTGAACTCCTTCAACTCGGTATCGCTCGATCCGCCCCTGATCGTGTGGAGCATGTCCCGCCACCTCGCCAGCCTCGCCGCCTTCGAGAACTGCGAGTACTACTCGGTGAACGTCCTCGCAGCCGACCAGCAGGCGCTGTCGCAGACCTTTGCCTCCCGCTCCGACGACAAGTTCGCCGGCCTCGCCTTCGACGAGGGCCTCTACGGCGTGCCCCTGCTGCACGGCTGCTGCGCCCGCTTCGAATGCCGCAACACCTCCCGCCACGCAGGCGGCGACCACGTCGTGTTCATCTCCGAGGTCGTCCGCTTCGACCGCGAAGCACGCGAGCCGCTGATCTACTTCAGCGGCGCCTATCGCAGCCTGGCAGCGGGGTAAGCCAGCCTCGTTCGGCCCGCTGTGTCCGTCAGGCGACCTCCGCCATCAGGCTGATGCGCTGCGCGGTAGCCCGGACTTCATTCATCCGGCCGTGGCCCGGTAACACCTTCTCCAAAACGGTCACCAAACCGGCCCGCGCCAGTTCATCCACACCCCGCTTCACCGCACTGCGGTCGCGATGGAGGCGTCCCGAGATCTGCGCGATCGCGCCAGGCATCTCCTTGACGGCACGGGCTTGATCTCAAATCGGCTGACGGGTGAAACCACGACATTGTGATCGACCATCAACGCGGCCAACTGCTCGCCTCCAACAGCGCATCGGGATAGGGGCGGTCAGCTTACCTGACCGTTCCCCTCCCACACCACCCGGCATGCGGGTCCGCACCGGGCGGTTCGAGCAGTTGAGGTCATGAGAG
>JAYRYZ010000025.1:0-73548 GCA_041916775.1 Rhodocyclaceae bacterium
ACTTCGACCGACTTGGCGTGCCCCGGCTCTCATGACCTCAACTGCTCGAACCGCCCGGTGCGGACCCGCATGCCGGGTGGTGTGGGAGGGGAACGGTCAGGTAAGCTGACCGCCCCTATCCCGATTGTGGCTGTGCGAGGAGAGCGAGCCGTGACAGCCGGAGACTCTGGCCCCTGGCCCAGCGCGAGCGTGATGCCCGACTACGGCACGGGTGGGCTCTTCGGCTTCGCGCGCGGGCTCGCCGGCTTTCTCGACGGCGCAGCCTTCGTGCTACCTGGTGCGGCGCCTGCCGGCGCGGTCGAGCCTGCAGCGTCGCGCATCCTCGTGTTCCTTCTCGTCGATGGCCTCGGCGATCTCTTTCTGCAGCGCTTCGGCGCTGGCAGCGCCTTGCTCGCCGCCCGGCAGCGGTGCCTCACATCGGTGTTCCCGTCCACGACCGCCAGCGCGGTGACGACCTGCATGACCGGGCTCGCGCCGGTTCGCCACGGGCTGACGGGCTGGTTCATCCACGACGCGCGCTTCGGCGGCGTGATCGCGCCGCTGCCGATGACCCGCCGTGGCGCCGGAGACATCGACGGTTTTCTTGCCGCCCGGCGGCTGCTCTCGCACGACGCCCTGTTCCAGCATCGAAAGCGACGCGCGCTCGTCGTCACGCCGGCGGAACTTGCTGGCTCGCGCTACAGCCGGCGCCATGCCCGTGGTGCCACGGTATTGCCCTACGAGGGGCTGAGCGGGCTCTTCGCTGCCATCGGGCAGGGTCTTCGGCAACTGTGCGCCGGGCAGGGTGGCCTGGTGCACGCGTACTATCCGGTGTTCGACGCGGTGAGTCATGAGTTCGGCAGCACCTCGCGGGAGGCGCAAACGGTGTTCCGGCGCGTGGACCGCGCCTTCGCCATGTTCTGCGACATGTTTGCCGGCTGGCCGGTGGATGTGGTGGTGACGTCCGACCACGGCTTCATCGACTCGCCGCCGTCGCGGCAGCTCCACCTGAAGAACCAGCCTGCCATCGCGCGGCTCCTCGCCGCGCCCTTGTCTGGCGAGCGCCGTGCCGCGTTCTGCCATGTCCTGCCGGGCAAGGAGAGCGAGTTCGCGGCACGTGCCACCGAGTGGCTCGCAGGGCGCGGCGTGGTGCGGCGCTCGGCGGAGCTCGTCGACGCCGGACTCTTCGGGCCTGGGCGGCGCCACCGCCGCATTGCCGAACGCACCGGGACGCACACCCTGCTGATGGAGCCGGGCTGGACGGTGATCGACCAGATGGAAGGCGAGACCCCGCATGCGATGCGCGGCGTGCATGGCGGGCTCTCTGCCGAGGAAATGTGGATTCCGCTCATCACCCGCAGCCTGGATGCGTGATCCGTACCGCGCCGCGAGCGTGTCAGCTGATCCGCTTGGTTGACCGCGGGCGGCCTGCGATGGGAGGGGCGCTAATGCACGTCCTCGTCGGCCGGCACCGGCAACACCATGATGCCTTCTTCCAGCAGCTCGACGATGTCGTCGCCCGAGGCCTTGCCGCGGATCGCGCGCGCCTCGGCGTCGCCGTGGTGGATGCGCCGCGCTTCGTCCGGAAAGCGCTCGCCGACGTCCTCCGAGGCCGCTGCGGCCATGCGCAGCAGGGCACGCATCGCCGCGATCGCCTGGGCCTCGGGTGGGGCTGCGCTCTGCGCGGCCGGGCGCACCGGGGCGGGTGGGGCGGATCGGGCGGGCACCGGCAGTGGCGCGGCGCCGACGTTCACATACGGCGCACTCGGCAGACGCTCGACCTGCTGCGAGCCGCACACCGGGCACTCAACGAGGCCGCTGCGCGACTGCGTTTCGAAGGCATCGCGCGAGGCGAACCAGCCTTCGAAACGGTGCTGCTTCTCACAGGACAGGTCGAGTACGATCACTTGCGGTTCCGGCTTGGGGGTTGAGATGGATCTGGGGGCGAATCGCGCGCTTGCAAGTGCACTCCTTGCCCGCGCCACCACCCGGACCCAGCTGTGACCGATGATAGCAGCAGCCTGCGGCGGCGCGGGCGGTGCCTTGTCACGCCCGCGCCCCGTTCGTCGTCCGGACTAAGGCTGTCTGTCCAGCGACAGCACGGTGTAGCTGCCATCGACCTTGTCGGCGGTGAAGCGCACCTTGTCGCCGACCTGCACCTCGCCGAGCAGTGCCGGATCGGCGAGCTTGAACACCATGGTCATCGGTGGCATCTCGAGGTTGGGGATGTCGCCGTGGCGCAGGGTGATCTTGTGCGTCGCGAGGTCGATCTTGCGCACCTCGCCCTCGGCCTGCGGAAGCGCATCGGCAGCGACCGCGCCGGTGCCGAGCGACAAGGTGGCGAGCAGCGCAACACGGCGCAGGCTTGCAGATAGGGCCTGTTTCTTCATGCGGATTTCTCCTCAACGTCCGTCGTAGTGGCGATAGACCCGCGTCTCGCCGTTTCGTGCCACCAGCAGCACGTCGTAGGCGTCCTGGCGGCCGCCGTAGGCCGGACCGTCCATGCCCGGCGAGCCGATCGGCATGCCCGGCACCGCGAGGCCGAGCGCGTCCGGCCGCTCGGCGAGGAGGCGGGTGATCTCGCTCGCGGGCACATGGCCTTCGATGACGTAGCCGTCCACCGTGGCGGTGTGGCAGGAGCCCAGCCGCTGCGGCATGCCGAGGCGCGCGCGTGCTGCATTGTTGCCTTCATCGAACACCCGGGTGCGGAAGCCGTTCGACTCGAGATGCACGATCCAGTCGTTGCAGCAGCCGCAGTTGGGGTCCTTCCAGATACTGATCTCGGGGTTGGTCGCAGCCAGTGCGTCGCGACCGGGCAGGCTGCCGGCGAGACCGAGTGCGCCGAGGGTGAGGAGGAAGTGTCGTCTGTTCATGTTCGTCTCCGGTTCGGATTCAGTGTTCATGGTCGTGGCCGGGGGCGGCCACGGGTTTGCGCGCGTTGGCGTTGGCGGGTGCAGAGGGTGGCTCTGCGCGCGCGGGCTCGGCGAGCGCGCCCTGATACTCGAATGCGCGCGTGCCCTCGGGTTGGCGATAACAGCCGGGCTGGCTGTAGTCGCCGGGTTTCTGGTTTCGGCGCACCTTGAGCACGGTGAACATGCCACCCATCTCGACCGGGCCGTAGGGCCCGGTGCCCGTCATCATCGGGAAGGTGTTGTCGGGCAGCGCCATCTCCATCTCGCCCATGTCGGCCATGCCGCGCTCGCCCATCACCATGTAGTCCGGCATCACCGATTGCAGCTTGCCCACCAGCCCGCGATGATCGACGCCGATCATCGTCGGCACGTCGTGGCCCATCGCGCCCATGGTGTGGTGGCTCTTGTGGCAGTGCATCGCCCAGTCCCCCGGTTCGTCGGCGATGAACTCGATCTGACGCATCTGCCCCACCGCGATGTCGGTGGTCACCTCCGGCCAGCGCGCCGTGGGCGGCACCGGGCCGCCGTCGGTGCCGGTGACCTCGAACTCGATGCCGTGGACGTGCACCGGGTGGTTGGTCATCGTGAGGTTGCCGACACGCATCCGCACGCGTTCGCCGAGCCGCGCCACCGGCATCTCGATGGCCGGATACACACGCGAGTTGAAGCACCAGATGTTGAAGTCGAGCATGGTGTTCACCCGCGGCGTGCGCGCGCCCGGCTCGACGTCGAAGGCGTTGAGCAGCCAGCAGTAGTCGCGGTCGACCTCGGCAATGTGGGGGTGGCGGCCGCGCGGATGGGTGATCCAGAGGCCCATCATGCCCATCGCCATCTGCGTCATCTCGTCGGCATGCGGGTGGTACATGAAGGTGCCGGGGCGGCGCGCGACGAACTCGTAGACGAAGGTCTTGCCCGCCGGGATCTGCGGCTGGTTGAGGCCGCCCACGCCGTCCATGCCGTTGGGCAGGCGCTGGCCGTGCCAGTGGATGGTGGTGTGCTCGGGCAGGCGATTGGTGACGAAGATGCGCACCTTGTCGCCTTCGACGACCTCTATCGTCGGCCCCGGGCTCTGGCCGTTGTAGCCCCACATATTGACGTTGAAGCCGGGCGCGACCTCGCGCACCACCGGCTCGGCAACCAGATGGAACTCCTTGACGCCCTGGTTCATCCGCCATGGTAGCGTCCAGCCGTTGAGGGTCACCACGGGCTTGTAGGGGCGTCCTGCGCCGGTGACCCCGGGGGGCTGCCAGGGCGGAGCGGTCTCGCCGCTCGCACGGCTGATCTCCTCGGGCAGGCCGACGAGCGCTGCGCGGCTGACGCTGGCCGTGGTGAGCGCGCCGGTGGCGCCTGCAAGGCCTGTCAGGAATAGTCGACGGTCCATGTCAATGTCCTCCCGGGTTGGTGCCCGCAGCCGGCGGTTCGGCGGAGATGTCGGCGGAGACGAAAGCGCCGCCTGCGATGAAGGCGAGCAGATCGACATGTGCGTGCCAGTAGCCGCGCAGCGCATCCAGCGCCGCGTCGTCGCTCGCGAGGCGTGCGCGCGTGCTGGCGAGGGCGTCCCAGGTGCTCGCTAGCATGCCGTTGTAGCGCAACAGCGTTTCCTCCTCGAGCTGGACGGCGAGCGGCTTTCGGGTCGTCGCGAGCGCGCGGGCGAGATCGTGACGGCTGCGATAGGCGTGGTAGGCCTCGCGCGCTTCGGAGCGCAGGCGCTGCTCGAGACGGTCGCGTTGGGCGAGCGCGAGGAGCGCGCGCTCCGCCGCGTGCGTCGCCGGCTGGCGCGGGTCCTGGCGGGGTAGGGCGGCGTCGAATGGTGCAGACAGTGCGTCCGCATGCCATGCCACCCCGGAGGCCGCGCGCGTCGCGCGCAGCGCCTCCACCTGTGCAGCACCCGCCTCGAAGGCCAGGCGTTCTGCCTCGCGCCGAGCGCGCGCGAAATCGGCATTGCCGGCGAGGATCAGGCCTTCGATGTCCTCGAACGCAAGTGGTGCTGCGGGCAGTGCCGGCAGCGCCGGTGGCAGCGCGAGCGCCGCACGTGCGTCGCCGGAGAGACCGGTGAGCCGGGCGAGGTGCTCGTCCGCCTGCAGCGCGCGGTGGCGGGCGAGCGCAGCATCCGCCTGGGCCTGCACGAGAAGGAGTTGTTCGGCAGCGTGGCGTGCTGCACTGATGTTGCCGACCCGCGCCATGCGCGCCGACAACTCGGCACCCGCCTCGGCCGCGCTGAGCGAGATCTCCGCAACGCGTGCGCGGGCGCGCTCGGTGACAGCGTCGGCCCAGGCCTTGCGCACCTCGCGAACAAGCTCGAGCAGCGCAATGCGCAGGTGCGCGTCGTCGGCTTCGCTCTGGCCCGGTGCGGCGACCAGTTCGGGATGCAGCCCGAGCGTGAGCCGGGTCGCCGTGGCGAGATCGAGCACGGCCCCTGCAGCGGCGGACTGTGCCTGGGCGGGCGGTGCGGTAGGGTTGGCGGCCTCCCACTTCAGCAGGTCGGCGTGGCCACGCGGGAATGCGCCGACGGCTTCGTTGGCGTCGCGCCATTCCGTCGGTGGGGTGGAGGTCGGGGGGGCGCCGAATGCGGAGCTGTAGTGTCCGTGGACAGGTACAGCGTCGGCGCCGCCGGCGTGCGCCGTCGCGCTCGTGGCCACGAGGACCGCAAGTGCGAGGCATGTGACGGGCGCTCGGGCGGCGGGGCCGCGCAGGCGCGATGGGTGGGGCATGGGCTTCTCCTGACAGCATCGGGGATGCGCCGTGCGATCGGCTCGCAGGCGCGCTGGATGGATGCGTGTCAGGCGATGGGGGGTTTCAGCCCGGGGGGGAGCTTGCGGTCGGGGAAGTTGCCGCCAGCGGTCTGGTTCATGACGCTTGCGCGCGGCGGCGTGAGTCGATCCGACAGCGTCGCCGCGATCGCCGCGCCGTGGCAGATGTCGCAGCTGGTGCAGCCAGCATGATTGGCGTGGTGTTCATCCGTACAGGTCTCACCCGCGGTGACCGTTCGGGCGATATCGTGCGCGGACTGGAGCGCGGAGTCGAGAGTGGCGCCGAGAGTGCCGCCATGAGTGGCGTCATGAGTGGCAGTGTGTGCGCCATGGTGTGCTGCCGTCGCAGCTGCGGCTGCAGGCACGCCGGCGTCCGCGTGACGGGCGCGGGCGGTGTGCCCGTGTCCCGGACAGGGGGCGCTTGCGGGCGCGATGGAGGTGGCCGTGCGCCCTGGTCCGAACCCGTGACTGAAGGCCATCCAGTCCGCGGCAAGTGCGCGCAGCGGGACGAGCAGCATCAGCAGGATCAATAGTAGCGGGCGGTGCATGGTGTCACAGAGGATATCCGCGCGCACAAGTTCCGGCAATGTCCGCGCGGCCCGGTCGTGCGGCTCGTCCGCGCGGTCTGCATGGCAGGTGGGCGGGCACTTCTCGATGTCGCGCCGGTGCGGAAGCGCGGGGTGCGCTTCTCAGTGTTCTTCCAGCAGGAAGTTGCCCAGCCCGTCGTGTGCCTCCAGCACCCGCGCCTGCGCCTCGTCCTTGAGCGCGACGCCGGACAGCTGGCGCGCGAGCGCCTCGTCCAGCAGGTAGCGCAGCTTGTGCGCCGCATCCGCGTATGACATGCCACCCTCGCGGATGTTGGAGATGCAGTTGCGCTTGGCATCGGTGTTGCCGATACGCGGTGCGTAGGTCAGGTAGAGCCCCAGGCTGTCCGGCGAGCTCAGCCCCGGGCGCTCGCCGATGAGGATGACGACCACACGTGCGCCGAGCAGGGCGCCGATCTCGTCGCTGATCGCGACGCGGCCTTGCCCGACGATGGTGACCGGGGCGATGGCGAGCGTGTCGCGCAGCGACTCGGCCAGCAGCGCGAGAAAGGGGGCAGCGTGGCGCTGCACCGCGAGCGCCGACAGGCCATCTGCGACGACGAAGGCGACATCGGGTGCGGCGGGCTGTGCAGTAGCCGCCTGCGCGAGCTGCATGGCCGACGCGGGGTCGAGGCGTCGGCCGAGGTCCGGGCGCTGCAGATAGGTGGTGCGGTCGGGCGCGGCGCTATGCGCATGCAAGGTGGTGAAGCCGGCGCCACGTAGAGCTTCATCGAGCCGCGCGGTGTCGAGTGGCGTGTGCACCGCATCGCGAGCGCGTGCATGGTCAAGCTGAAACGCGAGGTGGTGCCGGGTGGGCAGGCTGATGCCCGAGCGCCCCAGGCCGATGCGCGCGGCCGTGTGGCGACGCAGGAAGGACCAGGGGTTGTCGGTCACCGGGTTGTTGTGGGCTGCAATGGAAGTGCTGCTCGCGTTGCTCGAAGCGTCGCTCATGGGTTCTCCTCGTTCAGCGCAGTCTGGCCAGCGGGCGTGCGAACACGGGCGGCACGCTGTCGGCCAGTGTGCGCGTGTGCTCGTCGACGATGCCCATCTGCGCAAGCCACTGCTCGAACTCCGGCGCGGCGCGGCGTCCCAGCACCCTTCGCACGTACTGGGCGTCGTGGAAGGAGGTGGTCTGGTAGTTGAGCATGATGTCGTCCGACCCCGGGATGCCCATGATGAAGTTGCAGCCCGCGGTAGCCAGCAGGGTGAGCAGCACATCCATGTCGTCCTGGTCGGCCTCGGCGTGGTTGGTGTAGCAGATGTCACAGCCCATGGGCACGCCCATCAGCTTGCCGCAGAAGTGATCCTCGAGCCCTGCGCGGATGATCTCCTTGCCGTTGTAGAGGTACTCCGGCCCGATGAAGCCCACCACGGTGTTCACCAGCAGCGGCTTGAATGCGCGCGCGACCGCGTAGGCGCGCGCCTCGCAGGTCTGCTGGTCGAGGCCGTGGTTGGCACCAGCCGACAGTGCGCTGCCCTGACCGGTCTCGAAGTACATGACGTTGTCGCCCAGCGTGCCGCGCCCGAGCGACAGCGCGGCGTCCCGTCCTTCGGCGAGGAGCGCGAGCTTGATGCCGAAGCTGGCGTTCGCTGCCTCGGTACCGGCGATCGACTGGAACACGAGGTCGACCGGCACGCCACGCTCGATCGCCGTGATCGTCGTGGTGATGTGGGTGAGCACGCAGGACTGGGTGGGGATGTCGTACTTGTGGATGAGCCGGTCCAGCATGTGCAGCAGCGCGGACACGGCCGGCACGCTGTCGGTGGCGGGGTTGATGCCGATCACCGCGTCGCCGCTGCCATACAGCAGCCCGTCGAGGATGCTGGCAGCGATGCCGGAAGGGTTGTCGGTGGGGTCGTTGGGCTGAAGTCGCGTGGACATCCGCCCGGCGAGGCCGATGGTGTTGCGAAAGCGCGTGGTGACGTGGCACTTGGCGCCGACCAGGATGAGATCCTGAACGCGCATGATCTTGGACACCGCCGCTGCCATCTCGGGCGTGATGCCGGGCGCGAGCCGCGCCAGCGCCATCGGGGTGGCGGCGTCCGACAGCAGCCAGTCGCGAAAGCCGCCGACGGTCAGGTGGCGCACCGGTGCGAATGCGGCGGCATCATGGCCGTCGATGATGAGCCGGGTGACCTCGTCGGCCTCGTAGGGCACCACGCATTCCTGCAGGAAGGTCTGCAGGGGCAGCTCGGCGAGCGCCATCTGCGCCGCGACGCGCTCTTCGGCGCTGTTCGCGGCCACACCCGCGAGCCGGTCGCCACTACGCTGCGGCGTGGCCTTGGCGAGCAGGTCCTTCAGGTCCTTGAACTGCCAACGGTGGCCGGCAAGCGTGAAGTGATGGGCGGGCATGAGAACAGAGCCAGGGTTGGGGTGTGTGCGGCGCAGCAATAATCATACCGAAGCTGGGCAACCCTGGCCGAGTCTTGATGCTGCGGCGTTGTTGCGGCGCAAATAGCGGGATGTGTATCTGTTGGCGTGCCGGACAGCCCTCAGGCCTGATCAAGGCGGCTGATCCTTGAGCCGGCAGGCACACATTCGGGGCATGCGCTGCAGGCCATGCCCCGCGCTGGTTCGCCGCGCGACTGCGTGGATCAGGGGTGCTTGCGGCGCGAGCCGAAGTTCGCCAGGAACGGTTGCCGCAGCAAGGCGAGGATGCCGGCGTAGCGCCGCGAGCGGAAATATTCCAGGCCGAGCGTCATCGTCGCCTGGGTCTGCTCCGGCAGGCGGCTGACTGTCCCGAACAGGTGGTCGAAGAGCGGCAACAGGGTTGCGTAATTGCTGTCCGTGTAGGGGCGCGCCGCAGCGTGATGCAGACGATGGAAGGACGGCGTCACCAGTACCGGCCCCACCCATGCATCCATACGTTTGCCCAGCGTGAGGTTGCCGTGGCTGAAGGTCGCGACGGCGATGTGGATGATGTTGTACGCGAGCAACTGCAGTGGCGTCGGGCCAAGGACGAAGATCAGCGGCAGCGCAACGATGAAGCCGATCATCACCTCCAGCGGATGATGCCGATGCACCGTGGTTGCATCGACTTCCGGGTCGCTGTGGTGAACCGAGTGGATGCGCCACATCCAGCCAACCCGATGAAACGCGCGGTGCAGCCAGTACCCGAGGCACTGCAGAGCCAGCAGGGTAACGATGAAGCCACCCAGTGACCCGAGCCCGGTCCGCGCTATCAAGCCGCTTGCATGCCAGTCACGCTCACCAACGATGGCGATCGTCAATGCCGGTAGCAGCACCAGCGCAAGTGCATGTTCTATCGCAGTCAGGACAAGATTGCCGGGCCAGCGGGTGAGCAAGGAGGACTCGACCTTGCGGAAGGGACTCACCGATTCGAAGAGCAGCACTAGCGCAAGACTGGCGACGATAGCGATGACGAGAATTTGCGTGGTTGGCTGCAGCGGCATTGTTTGTGTGGCACTTCAGGAATGCATGCAGTCTGACCGGATCCGAAGGCATGGCGAGGCTGCTGCATACAATTCAGCGGGTCTGAGCCTGCTTATGACTCATTCATCGAGGCAATTCGAAAACCTGACATAGCAGGTGCCATCCGGAGCAACCGTCGATCCAATGGTGCATTCAGGCGATAGCGAAGGTGCCGCGAAGGTGCAAGCCAAAGCAGAACGGCCAAGGATGTGCTGAGTGACGCCGCTTGTGTTCTCCACCGGAATATTCGTACCGTCCGTGGGAGGGATGTCCATTGTCCCGCCTGCGGCAACGCTCATTTCAAGGAGAATGGCGGCATACGCGGAATCCACGAGCCGGGTGCCCACCCCTGCCGCACCGATCGCCAGCCCGCTCATCAGAAGCACCGAAGCCAGTGGCTTGTGCCCCGGACTGGCGCGCATCACGCGAAAGCCGATCACGGCAATCAGGAGACCGGTGATCAACATGCCGATTTCCGACAGCGTCGGAATCGAGGCCGCAGCTGGGCCGTATGTGATCGTTCCGCCTGGAGTCCCTGCCATCACCTCGCCGCTCATGAGCAAACCTGCCACAACGACTGAACACAACGATCCAAAGGAACCACGGCGCATGGAATTACTCCGAAAATTTGTGAATAAACGTTGAGAGGCTAGACGATCGCACACGCAAGTCAAGAAATTTCCACCCATGCTGCATCGATACAACACCATGACATGTTCCGGGGCGTTGCAGAACAATGACCGTTGCGGTACGTGCTCAGGTGCAGTCGGAAGTGGTGCCCGGGACGGGACTCGAACCCGTAACTCTTGCGAGGGCAGATTTTAAGTCTGCTGTGTTTACCAATTTCACCACCCGGGCGGGAGGAGCGGCATTGTACCGCAGGGCGGTTTCGCGAGCCGTGGGGATACGCGCTGGTTGCTTCGCTTATTCAGCGGCGGTCCGGTCAGCACAGATCGTCGAGCGCGATGTCGAGTGCGGTCGCGATACTGCGTAGTGTGCTCAAGGCGCCTTGGCGTTTGCCGGATTCCAGCTGGGACAGATAGGCATTGCTGATGTGGGCGCGTTCTGCCAGCGACTCCTGCGTGAGCCCGCGATGTTCCCGCCAGACCTTGATCGGGTTGGCGCCGGCGAGGAGGGCGTCGACGACGGCTGAAGGTACGGTCTCCTCCTCTCCTGAGGCTAGCTTGCGATCGAAGGCGTCGAGCAGGGCGGCATCCCGAGCGTCTTCGATTTTCTGCAACAGAGCCTGATACTCGTCCCACGGAAGAACGACATACTCCGGTTGCCCGTCGCGCAGAATTGTCTGGACATTCATTTGTAGACCTCTCCCCTTGCCGCGATGTCGCTGACGCTTGTTCAATGCCGATAATGATCTCATCGATGGCCGTGCGGTACGCCTCGCGCCATTGCGTGTCGCGTATCCGCATCCGTGCGTGTCCGGCCTTTGCTAGAGTCGATCTCCCGACCTCACGAGAAAACGCCAATGACGATCTACCGAGTGCGCCCCGGGGCGCAGAGCTATGGGCACGATATCGGCATCCTGTTGATCGATTGCGCGACGCCATTCATCCCGGGGGACGTGGGCAATGCGTGCAGCTATCCGTATCCGGTGCTGTACGAGACGATCCACGACCTGAGCCTGGAGGAGCTGATCGAGCGTGGCAACCTGTCGCTGGCGCCGAAGGTGATCGCGGCGGCGAAGCGGCTGCAGACCGCGGGGGTGCGGGCGATCAGTAGCGATTGCGGATACATGCTGCATTTCCAGGATCTGGTCGCCGCGGAACTGGATGTGCCGGTGATGCTGTCCAGCCTGCTGCAGTTGCCTTTCATCGCGTCCACGCTGAGCCCGCGGCAGGCGATCGGGGTGATCTGCGCGAACCGCCGACGTCTGACGCCCGATTTGCTCGCGAAGGCCTATCCGCACCCGACCCGGCCGGTGTTCATCCGTGGCATGGAGGACCAGGCTGCGTTTCGCGGGCCGATTCTGGACGAGACCCCCGAACTCGACGACGAGGCGATCCGCGCAGAGATCACCGGCGTGGCGCGCGAGCTGGTCGCGAGCCATCCGGAGATCGGTGCGATCCTGCTGGAGTGCTCGAACATGCCGCCCTATGCGCACGCAGTGCAGGCGGCCACCGCGCGGCCGGTGTTCGATTTCCTGACGATGATCGATCAGATGCGGGCCGCCTGCTTCAGGCGGCCCTATTCGGGCAACTATTGAAACATGGCGTCGAGCCCGGCGGCGGGAAGCACGCCGGGCCGGAAATGCGCGACCCGCGCCATCGCACGGGCGAAATCAGCCCTTGCGGTTGAAGCCGGGCTTCTTGTCGCTGCGGGGCGGGCCAGCGCGGCGCGGCGCAGCATTGCCGTCGTCGCGCCGCGGCGGGCGGTCACCCTGCGCGAACTTGCGCTCGGGCCGGGCACGGCGTGCGTCGCGATCGGCCTCTTCCGGATCCAGCAGGCGGATGTTCAGCATGTGCTGGCGGATGCGGGTCTTGCGCAGCACCTCGAAGATCTCCTTGGGCATGCCGGTGGGCAGCTCCACAGTGGAGTAATCCTCGTACAGGTTGATCTGGCCGATGAAGCGGCTCTCGATGCCGGCCTCGTTGGCGATCGCGCCGACGATGTCCTTGGGCATCGCATTCTGGTTGCGGCCGACATCGATGCGGTAGCGCTCCATCTTGCCTTCGGCGTAGTCGCGGCGCTTCTCGAGGATCTGCTCGCGGTTCTCGCGCGGCGGCCGGTCCGCGGTCGCAGCCGGGCCCTCGCTGCGCTCCGGGCGGGAGAAACGATCATTGCGCTCGGGGCGATCACCACGCTCGGGGCGATCACCTCGGCCGAAGCGTTCGCCACGTTCCTGACGCTCGCCGCGCTCGAAACGGTCGCTTCGTTCCGGACGGTCGCTTCGCTCGAAGCGATCATTGCGCGCCGGGCGCTCAGACTCCATGCGCACCTGATCGGCGATGTCGCGGCCGGAGGCGGGCGGCAATTGCAGCGGGCGCTCGCGCTGGGCGAGGAATGCGAGCGCGGCGGCGATCTCCTGCACGTCGGCGTCGGATTCGGCCTCCAGACCCGTGATCACGTCCATGAAGAAGCCGAGGTCTTCCTTCTCCAGTACCTCGGCAACCTGTTGGCGGAACTGCGTGATGCGCCGGTCCGTGACCGCTTCGCGCGATGGCAGCTGCACCGGCTCGATCTTCTGCCGTGTGGCGCGTTCGATGACCTTCAGCATGCGCATCTCGCGCGAGGTCACGAACAGAATCGCGGTGCCGGTGCGGCCTGCGCGGCCGGTGCGGCCGATGCGGTGCACATAGGCCTCGGTGTCGTAGGGGATGTCGTAGTTGATGACGTGGGTGATACGCGCCACGTCCAGGCCGCGCGCCGCGACGTCAGTGGCCACGACGATGTCGAGCGCGCCGCGCTTGAGTTGTTCGACCACGCGTTCGCGCAGTTGCTGGGTCATGTCGCCGTTCAAGGCGGCGACCGCGTAGCCGCGCGCCTCGAGCTTCTCGGACAGCTCGACGGTGGCGGTTTTGGTGCGTACGAAGATGATCGCGGCGTCGAAGTCCTCCTCGACCTCGAGGATGCGTGTCAGCGCGTCCAGCTTGTGCACGATGCTCGCCTGCACGTAGCGCTGGCGGATCGTCGACACCGTGGTGGTCGCCGTCTTGATCTTCACCTCCTGCGGCTCACGCAGGTAACGGTGCGCCACGCGCCGGATCGGTTCCGGCATGGTGGCGGAGAAGAGCGCGGTCTGGCGCTCGGCGGGGGTGTGCTCCAGGATCCACTCGACGTCGTCGATGAAGCCCATGCGCAGCATCTCGTCGGCCTCGTCCAGCACCAGCGTGGTGAGGCTGGAGAGCTCCAGGCTCTTGCGTTCGATGTGATCCATGATGCGCCCGGGTGTGCCCACCACCACATGTGCGCCGCGGCTCAGCTGGCGCAGCTGCACCACCATGCTTTGCCCGCCGTACACCGGCAGCACGTGGAATCCGGGCAGGTGCTTGGCGTAGCGCTGGAAGGCTTCCGCGACCTGGATCGCGAGCTCGCGCGTGGGCGTCAGCACCAGCACCTGAGGGTTGCGTACGCTGAGGTCGAGGCGGTTCAGCAACGGCAGTGCGAACGCGGCGGTCTTGCCGGTGCCGGTCTGGGCCTCGCCGAGGAGGTCGGCGCCGGAGAGCAGCACGGGAATGCAGGCGGCCTGGATCGGGGAGGGGGTTTCGTAACCCACCTCTTCCAGCGCCTTCAACAGGGTGGGCTGCAGCGCAAGCTGGCTGAAGGATTCAATGGCTGAGGACATTCTTCTGTACTGAAAGGCTGATGTGGTGCATGGGACGCGCGGCCGGTCGGCCACGCAATGAGAGGCGAAGTGGCGCCATGTTACCGGATTGCGATCGGGAAAGCTTCCGGCGCCTTTCACCGGCGCCCCTCAGCCTGGAACTTGCATCGTCCAGCGACCCGCTCGGGGAAACTGCAGGATCGGGTGCGCCCTCAGCACAGCTTGGGGGTCTCGATCGGCCGCCCGGTCGCGCCGCAATATCGAGGGTCTGCACTGTTTCGCTAAAGATGTGCCGCTGAGCGTCGTAATTGCCCGGACGAAAGCATTTGGGGTTGGGTGTGATCATGGATAGAGGATTCGGGCTGCGAACGCGGCTGTTGTTGTTCGTCACCGGCATGGTGGTGTTGTGCTTCACGGTGACGCTGGTGGTCATCGTCGGACGCGCCTACGATGCGGTGCAGGATCAGGCGATGGCCAGGGCGCGCGCCGAGGCGACCATGGCCGCGCGTGATGTCGCCAGTCTGCTCGACAGCGCGATGGCGGTTGCCCAGACGTTGCGGCTTTCCATCGAGGGCGCGCGCGCGGCGTTCGGGAGCGAGCGCCCGCTTGTCGATGCGATGCAGCGCCGCGTGCTGGAGGCACACCCCGAGTTGCTCGGCGTGTACACCGGTTGGGAGCCGCAGGCCTTCGATGCGTCCGATGCGGCGTTCGCAGGCGCGGCCGGTCATGATGCCAGCGGGCGCTATGTGCCCTATTGGAACCGCGCCGCCGGCGCAATCGGCGTGGAGCCGCTGGTCGACTACGACAAGCCCGGTGCAGGCGATTACTACCAGCAGCCCAAGCGCACCGGCAAGCCCTATCTGGCGGAGCCGTACGAATACGTCGTCGCCGGCCGGAAGATCCTGATCACCTCGCTGGTCCAGCCCATTCTCGAGGACGGGCGCTTCCGCGGTATCGTCGGGGTGGACATCAGTCTGGACGAGATGTCTGCGCGCATGGCCGCGATCAAGCCCTTTGGCGTCGGGCGGATCACCGCTCTCACCGGCAGCGGCCTCGTCGTCGCGGATGCAGACCCCGCGCGCGCCGGAGCCGCCGTGACGACGCTCCCTGCAGCATTGATGCGCGCCCTCGCCGAGGGGCGCAGCCTGCTCGACAGCGGTGAGGACGGCATGGTTCACGCCCTCGAACCCGTTCGCGTGCGCGGCGTGGATACGCACTGGGCGATCCACGTCACCGTGCCGCAGTCGGTGGTGTTCCAGGAGGCGCTCGCACTGCGAAACACCGCCGGCATGCTCGCGGTTGCCAGCGTGCTGATCACGGCCATCGTGCTCTTCGTGGTGGTCAGCCTGCTGCTGCGTCCGCTCAAGGCCTTGTCCGAGGCGATGGGCGCGCTCGCGCAGGGTGAGGGCGACCTCACGCGTCGCCTTTCGGAGCGCTCGCGCGACGAACTCGGCACGGTGGCGAGGTCGGTGAATGCTTTCCTCGCGTCCTTGCAGCGCATGTTCGGTGAAGTGCGTGACCAGGCGCAGTTCGTCCTGGGCGGCGTCGAGCAGGCCGCGCAGACCACGCGCGCGGTCGCTGGCTCGTCGCGCACGATCGCTGACAGCACCACCGCAAACGCCGCGACGATCGAGCAGATCACCGCCTCGATCAACCAGATTGCCGACAACGCCAACCACGCCAACGACACGATGCAGCAGACCAGCGAGGTGTCGCGTCGCAGCGCGGACGGCGTGCGCGGCCTCGAAGCCAGCATGCAGGCGATCTCCGCCAGCATGGACGGGTTGGCCGGCTCGCTCTCGGAGGTGTCGGAGCGCTCCGGACAGATCAACAGCATTGTTCAGGTGATCCGCGAGATTGCCGACCAGACCAACCTGCTCGCGCTCAATGCCGCGATCGAGGCGGCGCGCGCGGGCGAGCAGGGCCGGGGCTTCGCCGTCGTTGCCGACGAGGTGCGCAAGCTTGCCGAGCGCACCAGCCAGGCCACCAACGAGATCCGCACCAAGATCGACGGGATGAATAGCGAGACCGGCGAGGCGGTCAGCCGGATGAGCCGCGCACGCGACACGGTCGCCAGTGGCATGAGCCGTGCGGCCGAGGTCGCGGCCGAGATCGCCGCGATCGAGGATAGCATCGCGCGCGCCAGCCAGAGCATGCAGGACATTGCCGCGGCGACGCACGAGCAGTCGGCGGCAACGGTTGCCCTGGCAGGGGCGTCCGCGCAGGTGTCGAGCGCGGTCGGGCAATCCGACTTCGCGATCCAGGAAGCGTCCGCGAAACTGGAAGAGATCGAGCGTGCGGCACGACAGCTCGCCGAGCTGATGTCGCGCTTCCGCATCTGAGTCGACCGTCGGGCGTGCCTTCCTCAGCGCGCGCCCGGCCGTCGCATCAACCCGGCGTGGCCCGCGCCAGCACACCTATCGTCGGTGCCCACGCGTCGCCCGGCTTCTTCTTGCGTGTCACCAGGGTGAGCTGTGCCGGCGCGAACACATTGGCGTTGTGCGTCACCGGGGTAGTGATGAGGTACTGGGCGCGGGTGGCGCGCAGGAAGCCGCCGACGCGGTCGATGTTGGCGATGTCGAGGTGGGCGAAGGGCTCGTCGATGAACACGAAGCCGCCCGGGCGCGCGTCGTCCATGAGGAGCGCGATGAGCAGGATCAGCGACTTCATCACCTGCTGGCCGCCCGAGGCCTCGCCGTCGTTGAGGCCCACCGCACCCTTGCTGTCGAAGTCGAAGCGCACCTCCAGCCCGGCCTGGGCGAGCGACACGTCGTCGTTGCCGAACACGGGCAGCGGGCAATCCACCGAGATGCCGGCGAGCTCGCCGAGCGCCCTGAGGTTCTTCGCATACTGGCGGATGGTGGCGCGCAGTTTGGCGATGTAGGCGTTGCGCGCATCCTCGGTGAGGCGCCGGGTGGTGGCGCAGTAGCCTTGGCGGTCCTGGTAGTCGCGTTCGCGCTTGGCGACGTCGGCCTTGAGACGCTCCGACAGCGTGAGTACCGACGCGTCGGTGACCCAGTCGCCTTCGGCGAGGCGGGCGCGCAGGCGGTCGCGCTCGCGCCGCGCGGCGCCGGCGGATTCGTAGCGATCGAAGAGCAGTGCCATCTCGTCCGGGTCGCGCCAGGCGGGGGGCATACCGCGGCGCAAGCTGCGCAGGCGCAGGATGCGCTGCACCTGCGCCTGGCGGCGGGGGGCTGCGTCGCGACCGAGCTCGGTGATGCGTGCGACCAGCCCGCCCAGCTCGCGCTCGCGACGGTCGAGCTCGATGCGCACGCCGGAGAGCCGGCCGGAGAGTTCTTCCTGCCGGACCGTGTGCGCATCGCGCGCAGCGCTTGCCGCGGCGAGCGCGCGCTGCGTCTGCGGCAGGGCGGCCTCGGCGGCGGCGTAGGCTTCGGCGCGGGCGGCGAGGAGCTGCGCCGACTGCAGGCCGAGGAGGCGCTGGCGCAGTCCGGTGAGCGTCTCGGCGGCGGTGTGTACCTGCGGGCGGATCGCGGCGAGCCCGGCATCCAGCGTGCGGATGTCCTCTTCCAGCTGCGCGATGCGCGACTGGCGCGCGAGCTCGCCGAAGTGGAATTCGGCCGGACGGCCGAGGTGGCGGGCGCCGCGGCGCTCGCGGTGATAGCCGTCGCGGGTGATCCACTCGACGTCGCGCGGCAACTCGCGCGCCGCCGCCACGTCTTCGACGCGGCGGATGCGGTTGAGCAGATCGGTGAGCCAGCGTGGCACCGGCGCCGAGAAACGCACCACCTCGGCCAGGCTGCGCTCGCGCGCGGGCGGGGCGGCTTCGCGCTCCGGCACGAGGAAGTGGCGGAAGCGCTCGCGCTCGCCCAGCGCCCAGGCGGCGTGGCGGTCGGACTCGCGCTCCAGCAGCAACACGCTGCGGTAGGGGCGCAGCACCGCCTCCAGCGCCGCCTGCCAGCCGGCGTCGGTGACCTCGATGACCTCGGCGAGGCTGCGGTGGGCGATGCCTTGTTGTTCCAGCAGGGTGCGGAAGCGGCTGACTTCCGCGTCGCCCGGCGGCCCGCTGCGGCTGCGCGCGGCGCGCAGCGCCTCGGTGCGTTCCTCGTAGCGGGCGACGAGCGCGCGCTCCTCGGCGCGCAGGGTGGCGAGCGCGACCTCGGCCGCCTCGTGGTCGCGCTCCAGCGTCACCGCGTCGGCGCCGTGTTCACTGGCGAGGCGCTGGCGCAGCGCGTCGCGTTCGGCGAGGAGCTTCTCCTGGTCGCGCAGGTGGTCGCGCGCGGCGAGGTAGCCGGCCTCCACCGCCTGACCCTCTGCCTTCAGACCGGCGCGTTCGGACTCCAGCGCCGCCTGTTCGGCGCGCACGGCTTCCAGCCGCTGCGTCGCGCTGCGGCGCTCGGCCAGGTGGCGCAGGCGCTCGCTGCGCTGGGCGGCGAGCTGTTGGCGTTCGGCAGCGATGTCGCGTGCGAGCTCGAAGACTTCCAGACGCGGCAAGATCTCCGCCTCCAGCGCGTGCGCCTCGTCGCTCAGTTGCTTCCACTGCAGGTAGTTGTCCGCCTCCAGCCGGCGTGCCTCGGCCTGCGCGCGCAGCCGGTCGAGGTCGAGGCCGAGATCCTCCAGCTCGCGCTCGGCGCCCTTCTGTTCGTGGCGGGCGGCCTCGTAGTTGTCGAGCACCTCCTTGTCGCCGAATACGTCGAAGACGAGCTCCAGCAGCGCCTTGGGCGAGTATTCGCAGAGCTTGTCGGTGTCGCCCTGTTCCAGCGCCAGCACCTTCGCGATCGCCGGCGTCAGCCCGCCCCAGGCGAGGCGGTTCTGGTAGTCGCGCAGGCCGATCCAGTCCTCGCTGTTCTCGAGCACCTCGATCGCGAGATCACCGTCGACGATGGTGTAGTCGCGCGTCCACTCGCCACCCGCGCGGCGGATGCGGCAGGCGAGCGTGACCTCGTCCGCGAGACAGGGGAAGAACGGCCGCCGCCCGGTGCTGCCCGGCACGTTGGCGACCACCGCGCGGATCCACGCGAAGCTGCGCTCGGCGCGGCGCACATAGCGGCGGAAGTCACGCTTGCCCGAACAGCGCAGCGCAAAGAGCGTGCGCAGCGCGTCGAGCAGCGTCGTCTTGCCCGAGCCGTTGGGCCCGACGATGGTGATGATCTGCGCATCCAGCGGCAGCGAGAAGCGGCGCCAGTAGTCCCAGTGGACGAGCTCGAGTTGTTTGATGTGGAACATGTTTTCAGGCTACTGATCGGCTGCGAGGAGTTTTACCGAGTATCTCGGGAAGACGCCATCAACCGTGACTATCGTGAGTGATTCCGCTATCGCCTGACCGATCAGCAGTCGATCGAACGGGTCGCCATGGTGGCGGGGCAGGCGTCCGGCCACGCAGGCGTGTTCGAGTGTTATCGGTAGCGGCTGGAAGTCCGCATCGGCCACTTCACGGAGCAGGTCGGTGGGGGCCTCCAGACGTCCTGCTTCGCGTTTGATCTCGATCTCCCAGATGCTGACCGCGCTGACGAAGACTTCCTGCGCCGGGTCGGTGATCAGATCGCGTGCTGTCGGCCCGAGGCGTTCCGGCTCGGCCAGCGCCCAGAGCAGGGCGTGGGTATCGAGCAGGAGTCTCATCGTGGGAAGATCTCGCTGTTCAAGAAGCTGTCAATGATCTCCTGCGATGTGTTGTCGAAATCCGCAGCCACCCTGATCTTGCCGCGCAGATTGCCGAGCTGGCGGCGCGGCTTTTCCTCGACGATGGGAACGAGCCGCACCAGCGGCTTGCCGGCGCGCGCGATGATGACTTCCTCGCCCGCCATCGCTTGTTCGACAAGGCGGGACAACTGGGTCTTGGCTTCGTGCATGTTGGCGGTGAGCATGGTGGGATCTCCGTCCGGGTACGCAATGTTATTAGCTACGGTTAGCTTAGCCTTGATTTCTAGCTAAGACAAACGCAGATACGCAGGAATCAGTCACACCTGCTCGTCATCCTCGTCCGCCAGCGCGCCCGTATTGCTGAACGCGTCCGCCTGCGGCGGCGGGTGGCCGGCCTGGCTGAGGACGTCGGCGAGGGTGCCGTGGATGATGCGCTCGGCGAGCATGCGGTAGTCGAGCGCCACATCGAGCAGCGGACCTTCCAGGATCATTCCGCCGCGCCGCTCGACGAAGCCGAGGCGGGCGAGCTTGCCGAGCGCGAAGCCGATGCGCGTCTTGCCGCCGAGGAGATTGCCGAAGTCGGCGATCAGCTGTGATTCGGCCACCGCGCCGGAGACGCTGTCGCCGTGGGTGATGGGCTTCTCGCTGCCGAACATGTCGGCCTGGCCGTCGTCGTCGAGCGCGCGGCGGGTGACCTGGCGCTCGCGCTTGGGTAGCACGATCAGCGACCAGATCACCACCAGCAGCGCGATCTCGTCGCGATTCAGGCCGAGGTTGCTGGCTGCGTATTCGCGCCGCGCGCCGAACACCGGCTCCATCATCTCCGCCTGCAGCGCGGTGGCGACATGGTCGGCGTAGGGGTTGTCGAGCAGCTGCAGGCCGACCGCGGCGAGGCGCTGCTCGAGCTCCGCGCGAAAGCTCTCGTCCACCAGCGCGCGCCGCACCAGCCGGTCGTTGCGCGGCAGCCAGCGATTCGCGATGAGGCGCGCGGTGAGGGTCTTGACGTCGTGTTCCATGGATTCAGTCCGGGGAAGGCGCGGTGGCGGAGGGCAGTACAGCTGCCACCTCGCGGTGCACGGCGCGGGGGGCGACATGGCCGCGCGAGATCAGCGCGATACCGTCCTCGTCGCAAGTTTCGAGCGCGTCGCCGAACAACACCTCGAGCGGCAGGCGCATGAAGTCGCCGATCGGCCCGTCGGGCGCGCCGCCCTGTTCGCCATCTGCGAGCAGCGCCAGCAGCGAGAGCCGGTAGGCCGCGGGCGCGAAGCCGCCGCCGGCGACGACGCTCGCGAGCGGTTCGGCCGTCGGCAGTGTGGCGAGGCGCTGGCTGAAGTGTTCGAGCAATGCGAGGTCCTCGGCAGGCGGCGCGGCGTCGCGCTCGGCCAGCTCGGGCGGCGGCAGCGTGGTGTCGGCCTCTTGCGCGCGCGCGTCCTCGGCAAGCACCACCTCGGCGCGGTCGAGCAACTCGTGCCCGCCCGCGAGCAGCGGCAGGTCCGGCACGGCGGCGAGCGCGTCGGCGGCGAAGCCGGCGATGGTGTCGATCGTGCGGCTGCGCAGCCACGCCGACACATCCGAGGACGAGATGCCGGAGGCGCCCAGCGTCACCCGTTGCGCCTCGATCTTGTTGAGCGCGCGCTGGAAGCTTGCGTCCACCCGCGCGAGCCGCGACTGCGCGAGGCCGATGCGCTGCGCGACGCGCGCGATCTCGAAATCCACCTCCGGATCGGCGAGCAGGCCTTGCAGGATCTCGGTGCCGCGCGCGAGCCACTTGCCGTTGGCCGACAGGCGCCGCCGCGCCGCGACGATGTTGAACTCCGAGCCCGAGGCGATCGCCTCTTCGAAGTGCCAGCGGAGATCGTTGAGCTTGGAAAGCAAGTGGCTCAGCGACTCCGGCGTGATGCTGCCCACCGCCTGCAGGCCGGCGAGTTGCGCGGTGAGGAAGCCGAGCTCGGCATCCTCCTCGTCGGCGAAGCGCAACAGCATCGCGAGTGCAGCCACCGCATTGCGGCCGATGTCGGAGAGGTGGTAGAGCCCGTCCTCGGCGAAGGCGAGCAGGTTGTTGTCGCGCAGGCGCTTCAACACCGTCTCGAGCTTCACCGGATCGAGGTAGGTGAAGCGCGCCCGCAGCGCCTCCGGCGACCAGCGCGGCGCGTCGGCGTCGCGGCCGATCTCGCGCAGCACCACGAGGCGCATCAGCACCTCCGCCTCGGTGCCGCGGAAGAGCGTGATGAACGCATCCAGCATCGTCCGCGCCGCCGCCAGCGCGGCCAACTCCGGCACGTCGTCGGCGGCCACGCCCGGGGCGAGGAACTCGGTGAGGTCGAAGGGGGCTGGGTTCAAGTTGATTGCCGGCCTACCAGATGGCGGCTGGAAAGTTTTCGAGGATGCGGCTGTCGCGTGTGACCAGGCGTGCACCGTCGGCCGCTGCGTGCGCGACGATCAGGCGATCGAAGGCATCGCGGGTCCAGTTCAGCGTGAGCGCCTCTCCGACGACGCGAGAGAGCGGCGTCTGGCTTACGCAAAGACCGATTTCGCTCGCGAGCGCCCCGAGCACCTGCGGTGAAGTATCGCGGAACCGGCCGATCTCGCGCAGGTAGGTTATCTCGAGCTCGACCATGGGCGACACCGCCGGCCGGCCGGTTTCGATCGCGGCCCGGGCAGACGCGCTGAGCTTCGATACCAAGCCTTCGTAGAGCCAGCAGACGACATGGGTATCGAGATGGATCAGAGGTCTTTCTGGTTGTCCCGCCATGCGTGCTCGTCCCAGACAGAAAGGTCCACCAGCGCATCAGGGTCGCCGATGATGGCATTGCGCCGGGGCAGATTGTCCAGCACGCCCGCAACCGGCTCGGGCGCGAGCACCAGACGCCGTCCGTCACGCTCGATCACGACCGCCTCGCCGGTGGCGAGAACCCGATCGGCAATCTGGAAGATGTTCTGCCGGAGTGCGGTCAGGGTGATCTGTTCCATGAGGACCTCGCTGGACAGGATGTGTGAGCACGGATGTACGCACTAGATTCTAGTACGTACATCCTCGCGCTCAAACCCCCTGTTTCAGACTCGCCGCGATGAAATCGTCCAGGTCGCCGTCGAGTACCGCCTGGGTGTTGCCGACCTCGTGGTTGGTGCGCAAGTCCTTGATGCGCGACTGGTCGAGCACGTAGGAGCGGATCTGGTGGCCCCAGCCGATGTCGCTCTTGCTGTCTTCCAGCTTCTGCTGCTCGGCCTGGCGCTTGCGCAGTTCGTGCTCGTAGAGGCGCGCCTTCAGCATGGACATGGCCTCGGCCTTGTTCTTGTGCTGCGAGCGGTCGTTCTGGCACTGCACGACGATGCCGGTGGGCTCGTGGGTGATACGCACCGCGGAGTCGGTCTTGTTGATGTGCTGGCCGCCGGCGCCGGAGGCGCGGTAGGTGTCGATGCGCAGGTCGGAAGGGTTGATCTCGATCTCGATCGAGTCGTCCACCTCCGGGAACACGAACACCGAGCAGAAGCTGGTGTGGCGGCGCGCGTTGGAGTCGAAGGGGCTCTTGCGCACCAGGCGGTGGATGCCGGTCTCGGTGCGCAGGTAGCCGTAGGCATACTCGCCGTTCACCTTGATGGTGGCGCTCTTGATGCCCGCGACTTCGCCTTCGGATTCCTCCATCAGCTCGACGTCGAAACCCTTGCGCTCGCAGTAGCGCAGGTACATGCGCTCCAGCATGCCGGCCCAGTCCTGCGCCTCGGTGCCGCCCGCGCCGGACTGGATCTCGATGAAGCAGTGGTTCGGATCCATCGGGTTCGCGAACATGCGGCGGAACTCGAGTGCCTCGACCTGCTCTGCGAGCGCGACGATGTCGGTCTCGACCGCAACCAGGGTGTCCTCGTCGTCCTCGGCCTCGGCGAGCTCGAAGAGATCGCGCAAGTCCTTAGCGAGCTGGTCGATGTTGCGCAGGGTGTGCACCACGCCTTCCAGCGTACGCTTCTCCTTGCCCAGCTCCTGGGCGCGCTCGGCGTTGTTCCATACCGCCGGATCTTCCAGCGCGAGGTTTACTTCCTGAAGCTTGCTCGCCTTTTCATCGTAGTCAAAGATACCTCCGTAGCTCGCGACCCCGGCTGGCGAGGTCTTCGAGCTTGGCGGAGAGGGCGTTGAGGCGTTCGGCTTCCATGGCGGGGCTCCTGCTTGATGCTGAAAACCCGCCATTCTACCCGCAACGCCCTGGTGGTGCGGCGCTCAGAAGCGGTAGCCGATGCCGACCATGTAGACCCACGGGTCGATGTCCACATTCACACGGACGTCGCTGCCAGCGAGCTTCGCCGTCGCCTTGGTGTCGATGTCGATGTTCCAGATTGCCGCATTGATCGAGAGGCGATCGGTGATCTTCCAGTCGAGCCCGGCTTCGAAGGCAAGGCCCAGCGAGTTCTTGAGCTTGAGCCCCGAGAAGCCCTGGGCCTTGCGCTCACCCGTCAGCTCCTCGCTGAAGAAGACCGTGTAGTTGAGGCCGACGCCGAAATAGGGCTGCACGTCCGAGGACTTGTCGAGCGGGAAGTACTGCAAGGTGAGCGTCGGCGGCAGGTGCTTGGTTTCGGCAAACTTGCCGTCGAGCGCGCCAAGGCCCTTGAGCCCGATGCTGTGCTTGAACGGAGTGGCTGCCAGCAGACCGACGCCGAGGTTGTCGCTCAGCATGTAGCTCAGGGTCAGGCCGAGCTGGGTATTGTTGTTGACCGTGGCGCCGCCGCCGATGCCGGCACCATCCACCATGATCTGGGAGCTGCTCTCGTCCGGAGCGACGGTGACGGCGCCGACACGCAGGATGATGTCTCCCGCCTCATGCGCATGTACCGACCCGGAACACAGAACCACTGCGGACGCCGCTGCAATCGCCAATGCCTTGCTCATATCGCTTCCCTCTCGCCTATGGTTGAAAAATCAGCGGCGATGGTATCGATTATGCAAAACGGGATCCTGATCCAGGTCAACAAGTCTCGAAATGTTTCAGGCGCTCACACGCGCAGTCAGGTCGGGTCGAGGTGCTCCAGCATCAGCTGCAGGCTGGTGACGCCGTTGTACTCGTTGGGGGCGAGCCGGTAGGCGGCATGGATGTTGGCCGGCACCGCGGTGGAGGGCGCGTTGAACTGAATCGCGTCGAACTGCTGGCCCTGGCGAGAAAGGCGCAGCTTGAGGTGGCGGTCCTTCAGGAGGCGCTGGTTCTCGACCAGGAAGTGGTCGTCGAAGAGCGGTGCGGGGAAGCCCTGGCCCCAGATGTCCTGTTCGATGAGCCGCGCCGAATCCAGGCTCATCCAGCCCGATTCGAGGGTACCGTCGGTGTCGATGCGGTGGGCGAGGTCGGCCGGTGTGGCGAGGGCCTGGATGGTTTCCTCGAACACCGCCTGGAAGCGCGCATAGTCTGGCTCGCGGATCGTCAGGCCGGCCGCCATCGCGTGGCCGCCGAAGCGCAGGATCAGGTCGGGGTGCTGCTTGCTCACCAGGTCGAGCGCGTCGCGCAGATGCACGCCTGCGATCGAGCGGCCCGAGCCCTTGAGCTCGCCCGCGTCGCCGCGCGCGAAGGCGACGACCGGGCGATGCAGGCGCTCCTTGATGCGACCGGCGACGATGCCGATCACGCCCTGATGCCAGTCCGGCTCGAACAGCGCCACGCTCGCGGTCTGGCCCGGGTCGAAGCCGGCGAGCCGCTCCAGCGCGGTCTCCTGCATGCCCTGCTCGATGCTGCGCCGCTCGCGGTTGAGGCGGTCGAGGTCCTGCGCGATGTTGAGCGCGCGGCCCGGGTCGTCGGTGATCAGGCACTCGATGCCGAGGCTCATGTCCGATAGCCGCCCGGCGGCGTTGAGGCGCGGCCCGAGGGCGAAGCCGAGGTCGAAGGTGCTGGCGCGCGCAGCCTCCCGACCCGCCGCGGCGAAGAGCGCGCGGATGCCGGGCTGCATGCGGTTCGCGCGCATGCGCGCGAGGCCTTGCGAGACCAGGATGCGGTTGTTGTGGTCGAGCTTCACGACGTCCGCCACCGTGCCGAGCGCCACCAGATCCAGGAGCTCGGCGAGGTTGGGCTCGCTGCGGCCGGCAAAGGCGCCGCGCTCGCGCAGTTCGGCGCGCAGCGCGAGCATGGTGTAGAACATCACCCCGACACCGGCGAGCGCCTTGCTCGGGAAGTCGCAGCCGGGCTGGTTGGGGTTCACGATCACGTCGGCCTCGGGCAGGGTGTCGCCGGGCAGGTGGTGGTCGGTGATGAGCGTGGCCATGCCGTAGCTGCGCGCCGCCGCCACGCCCTCGACACTGGCGATGCCGTTATCGACCGTGATCAGCACGTCCGGCTCCATGCGCGCCGCGAGCTCGACGATCGCAGGCGTGAGCCCGTAGCCGTACTCGAAGCGGTTGGGCACGAGGTAGCCGACGTCCGCACCGAAGGCGCGCAGCGCGCGCACGCCGACCGCACAGGCGGTGGCGCCGTCGCAGTCGTAGTCGGCGACGATGACCATGCGCGCGCCGGCCTCGATCGCGTCCGCCAGGAGCTCTGCGGCGGCGTGCGTGCCGGTGAGCGCCGCCGGCGGCAGCAGGTGCTTGAGCGCGTAGTCGAGCTCGGATGGGTGGCTCACGCCGCGTGCGGCGTAGATGCGCGCGAGCAGCGGATGCACGCGCGCGTCGATCAGGGTCTGCACCGCGCGCGGCGCGGCCTTGCGGGAATGGATGGTCGTCATCGTGGGGCGGGGCCCTTGGTGGGCATGTTCTCGGGCATTGTCGCCTGCGGCAGGCAGCTCTCGAGCGTGGCCGGGCGGCGCCAGAACTTCCAGAAATCGCCTGCCGAGAGGCGAAGTTCCAGGCTCGCGCGGTCACCCGGGGCAAGAAGGCGCAGCGCCCTGCAGCGACGCGCCTTCAGCGCGCTGGCGAGCGGCGCGAACCACTGCCTCTCCAGCGCCGCGAGCGCGCCGCGCCAGGCGTCGAGATCGAGCGCGAGGCTGGGTTTGAGCAGGGTGTCGATGACCACCAGCGCATCTGCCTGCGGCAGCGCATCCGCGGCGCCCAGCGGCACGCCGAGCGTGCGCGCGAGGCCGCGGGTGACGAGATCTTGCGTCAGCACCTGGTTGGGCAGGCGCAGCGACGAAGGCAGCACGTCGCCGTCGCCCCAGAGCCAGACACTGTTCACCGGCCGCTCACCCGCCGCCTCGCGCGCCTGGTTGAGCGGATCGTTGTGGAGCAGCACCTGTACCTCATTCACGAGCCGCTGCCATTCCCGGCAGTCCTCGCCTTCGGGCATGAAGTGCGACACCGGCCGTCCGGTGACGTCGTCGAGCGGGAAGAAGGCGGTGCGCGGTGCGTTCGCGAGCTTCAGATACCAGCGCTCGGGTGCGGCGACCTCGAAGCCGAGGATGTTCGCGTCGAGCGGCTTGAAGAAGTGTTCCAGCGTGGCCGCCAATGTGCGCGCCTCGGCAAGGCCGAGCGCATCGCCCGGCAGCGGGGTGAGCAGCAGGTGCTCGCGCGCAAAGTGAAGGTTCACCGGGTCGGCGCACAGGTAGTGTGCGTGCGCGTCGGGCGGCGGCAGTGCGTCCTCGCCTGCGCGCCGCAGCCGCGCGAGCGGCAGGCGCCCGGCGGGCAGGCCGAAGGCCTCGGAAAGCCACGCCTCCTGTGCCACGCGCCCGAGGCGAGCGACTTGCCCCTGTCCGAGCAGCCTCTCCAGCCCGGGCAGCGGCAGGCCGGTGCTCGGGCTGCGCGCACCGGGGTTTGGCCAGATCAGGCCGGGGATGAGCAGTTCGATACGCATGCGCTGCGACGAGACGTCCAGATTGCCGGGAAGGGCGGCAGTCTACCAGTCAGTCACGCGGCTCGGCGGCGGATCTTCGGCGGTCCCCGGAAAGGCCGCACTGCCGCACCGCCGCAGTGTGCTGCTTGCCTCCAGGCGCGATCCGCGGGCGATACAGCGGCGATCAATACGCGTTGCGGTCCTTGAACACCACCAGCACGGTCTTGATGATGATCCACAGATCCAGGCTCAGCGACCAGCTGCGCAGGTACTCCAGGTCGAACTCGATGCGCTTTTCCATCTTGTCGATGGTGTCGGTCTCGCCGCGGTAGCCATTCACCTGCGCCCAGCCGGTGATGCCCGGCTTGACCTTGTGGCGCACCATGTAACCCTTGATGAGCTTGCGGTAGGTCTCGTTGTGGGCCACCGCATGCGGGCGCGGGCCGACGATGCTCATGCGCCCTTGCAGCACGTTGATGAACTGCGGCAACTCGTCCAGCGAGGTCTTGCGGATGAAGGCGCCGAAGGGCGTGATGCGCGCGTCGTTGCGCGTCGCCTGCTTCACCACGTCGCCGTTGTCGGTGGTGGTCATGGAGCGGAACTTGTAGACCAGGATCTCCTTGCCGTCCAGGCCGTAGCGGCGCTGCTTGAAGATCACCGGCCCGGGCGAGGAGCGCTTCACGCCGATCGCCAGCGCCAGCAGCAGCGGCGCAAGCAGCACCAGGATCACGCTGGAAAGCACGATGTCGCTGAGCCGCTTGATCATGCCCGCCAGGCCGGTGAAGGGCGTGTCGCACACCGTCACCACCGGGATGCCGCCCACGTCGTCCATCCGGCCCTGGATCAGATCGGTCACGAAGATGTCCGGCACGAACAGGATGGACGCGGTGGTGTCCTTCAGGTCGTCGAGCAGCGCCAGGATGCGCGGCTGGGTGGCCATCGGCAGCGCAAGGTAGATCGTGTCGATGTGGTTTTCCTTGACGAAGCCAGCGAGGTCGGCGAGCCGTCCGAGCACGGGTACCGAATCCGGGGTGTGCGCACGCTCGCCGCTTCGGTCATCGAAGAAGGCGACGATGCGTGTACCCACATACGGATTGTCACGCGTCTGCGCGAGTAGCCGCAGGCTCACGTCGTTCACGCCTGCGACCACCGCCATGCTCTGGTTCTGCTTCATCGCCACCACCTGCGGCAGCGCCCGACGCATCAGGAAGTGCGCGAGCAGCAGTGCAAGCGGCGTCGTCGCACCCCATGCAACCAGCATGCCCTGGGGGAACAGCTGCATGTAGCGGGTGACGTAACCGAAGATGCCCAGGGTGACGACGAACAGCAGCCAGTTCGTCATCACCTTGCGCACCACCCGGCGCGGGCGCTCGTGAACGCTCACATTGCCCGGGAAGCTCAGCACGAAGGCCAGCACGGCCAGGATGATCAACGACGGCGAAACGCGCTGGCCGAAGACGGCAGCGCACACCATCAGCACCGCGACGATGACGATGGGGTCGAGAAAGGCTCCAACCAGGCCGGGTAGCGTGAAGCTCGGTCTGACGAAACTGTTGGGTCGGTCCAGTGCCCCAAGCATGATCCTGTGTACCTCAATATTGCTGTAATGCAGCATCCAACAAAATATAGCACCCGATCATGTCAGTTCAGATGAATTGTTGTCGTGATTTGCATCTTGGCAACATTGGTGGGTATCTGTCGATTTGCTGATGCGATAAAAGAAATGTTATGGAACAGCTAATTAGCGGCGTTTGATGCAATTGGATGCACAAATTTGGGTATTTCATGCGCATCACGATGGTGCGCGGTTATGTTGGATTTGGCATAATGCGATACGACAAAGTCGTGCAAAAGTATGACTAAAGGCTTAGATGTTGCTTTGCAATGCGTTGCGTTTCAATCGTTTGCCATGCACCGCAGCTTAGCCATGACGGTTTGGCCCGATCCTTGCACTGCGTTGTTTGGGTCCATCCGGTAACAGGGAGAAGTCACGATGATCAAGAAGTGCGCAACGCCGCTTGCAGCGGCCCTCCTGTTATTTGCATCGGCGGGCGGGGTGCGGGCCGCTGATGCGATCGCGCAGCTGGACGTGACACGCACGCTGGCGGGCACGCTTCAGCCACAGGTTTCGACAGGTGGCTCGGGCGTCATGGCGCAGCCGCAGACAGGCATGCTCGGCCTGAATCGCGCGAACGGCAGCGCCTACATCCTGCCGGTGAGGTCGGGCGAGCACGCCGCTGGCGCGTCGAACGAGGCGCAAGCCACCGCAAGCGGCGAGTCGGAGCACGGCGCGCTGATTCTTGCCGGGCTGATGATGGTCGGCGTGGTGGTCAGCAAACGGCTGATGCGCTGAGTGGTGACGACGGCAGGCACATTCCAGGGGCCGTGCCGGCGAGGGCGTTGGATTCAACCTATTTTTTCCCGGATGTGGATCAATCGTGCAACATCAAATTCAGCTTCATCAGTGCGGCTCCGACGGTGAGGGGGCGCCCGTGATGACCTTGTCCCGCGCGTTGCTGGCCGCCGCCGTCGCGTCAGCCGCCATCGCTCTGTCGGGTTGTGCGATCGCGCCAGGGAGCAGCGCACGCGACATGACCGCCGAATCGGCCACTCTCCTGCCGACACGGCAGGGCGACGATATGGTGCCGGCCAACGTCAAGGTTCGCCCGATCAGCGCCAACCTGATCATCGAGCAGGAGCGCGCGCAGCGCGGCGAGGCACCGCAGGTGGAGCGGGCCGCGACGGCGCAGCCGCGGCCGGTGGATCCCAACCTGCAGCACCTGGACTACAAGCTCGGCCCGGGCGACATCATCAGCGTCACCGTGTGGGATCACCCCGAGCTGACGATCCCCGCCGGTTCGTACCGCTCCGCGGAGCTCGCCGGCACGCTCGTCGGCGAGGACGGCAACATCTTCTATCCCTACGCCGGGGTGCTCAAGGCCGCCGGCCTGACGGTGCGCGAGGTGCGCGATCAGCTCGCGAAGAAGCTCGCGAGCTACATCGAGAAAGTGCAGCTCGACGTGCGTGTGGTGTCCTTTCGCAGCAAGCGCGTGTATGTCGTCGGCGAGGTGAACAAGCCCGGCCTGCAGCCGATAGACGACATCCCGATGACGATGCTGGAGGCGGTGAACCGCGCCGGCGGCTTCTCTGCCGAGGCCGACCACAGCAACGTGCTGCTCACCCGCCGCGGCGAGACCTTCCGCGTCGACCTTCAGGCCCTTTACGAGCAGGGGCAGACGGCCGAGAACATCCGCCTGGAATCCGGGGATATCGTCAACGTGCCCGATCGCCAGCAGAACAAGGTGTTCGTGCTGGGCGAGGTGCAGAGGCCGGGCGGCTTCGTGATGAACAAGCGCCGCATCACCCTCGCCGAAGCCTTGGGAGAGGCCGGCTTCGCCAACCAGCTCACCGCCAACCCGGGCTTCATCTTCGTGATGCGCGGCACCGTCGATGCGCCGGAGATCTACCACCTCGACGCGCGCTCGCCGGATGCGCTCATCCTCGCCGACCGCTTCCCGCTGCGCCCGCGCGACATCGTCTATGTGGATGTGGCCGAGGTGGTGCGCTGGAACCGCGTGATCACCAACATCCTCCCGACCGCCACGCTGCTCAACACCGTCAGCCAGGTGCAGTACCCGCTCTTCAACGGGCGGCAAGGGCAGCCCTGATCACACCCACGGGCCGGCACGCGCCGGCCCAGCCGCCGGATACACCGGACGGAACACGCTCAAGCAGGCTTTACCGGACCACGCATGAACAACGAGAAGGTTGCGACCACCGACCCAGGCCAGAACGGCGGCCTCCAGCCCATCACGCCCGCTCGCCACGCCGGCGACGACGAAGACGACATCCAGCTCGGCGAGATCATCGCCACGCTGCTCGGCTACAAGTGGTTCATCGCGGCCGTCACCGCGGGTGCCATCGTGCTCGGCATCATCGCCCTGTTCGTGATGACGCCGATCTACCGCGCCAACGCGGTGCTGCAGATCGAGGAACAGGCCAAGGGCCTTGGCGCGCTCACCGACCTTTCCGCCTTCATGGAAGACACCACCTCGGTGGCGACCGAGGTGGAGCTCATCCGCTCGCGCATGGTGCTGGGCCGCGTCATCGAGCGGCTTCAGCTCGACGTGCGCGCCGAGCCCGCTCACCTGCCCCTGTTCGGCAAGGCCATTGCGCGCCGCACCCAACTCGACGAGCCGGCCGCGCCGCTGTTCGGGCTGGCGCAGTTCGCCTGGGGCGGCGAGCGCATCAAGCTCGAGAGCTTCGAGGTGCCCGAATCCTGGTTGGGCGAGGATTTCCGGCTGGTGGCGGAGGCGGATGGCGGCTACGTGCTCTTCGATGCCGACGACGCGCAAGTGCTGCAGGGCCGGGTGGGCGAACCCGCACGGGCAGAGGGCTACCAGCTCTTCGTCTCCGAGCTGCACGCCCGCCCGGGCACACGCTTCCGCCTGGTTCGATACAGCCGCGAGGCCGCGATCGCCGAGCTGCTTGAGCGCCTCTCGGTGAACGAGCGCGGCAAGAAGTCCGGCGTGCTGGAGGTGGCCCTGACCGGCGACGCTGCCGCGCTCACCGCCCAGACCCTGGACGAGATCCTCACCAGCTATGTACGCCAGAACGTGGAACGCCGCTCGGCCGAGGCCGAGACCACGCTGAAGTTCCTGGAGTCGCAACTGCCGGTGCTGAAGGCCCAGCTCGATGCTGCCGAGGCCGCCTACAACAACTACCGCCAGAACCGCGGTTCGGTCGACCTCACGCTGGAGACGCAGTCGGTGCTGCGCTCCATCGTCGAGATCGACAACGAGATCCTCAAGCTCCAGCAACAGCGTGACGAACTGCGCCAGAGCTACACCCCGCAGCACCCGCGCGTCATCACCATCGATGCGCAGCTGTCGCGCCTGCAGGCGCGTCGCGCCACCTTCGATCGCGACGTGGCGGTGCTGCCCGACACCCAGCAGACGGCGCTGCGGCTGAAGCGCGATGTGGAGGTCTCCACCGCGCTCTACACCAGCCTGCTCAACACCGCTCAGCAGCTGCGCGTATCCAAGGCCGGCACGGTGGGCGATGCGCGCATCGTCGATAACGCCGTCGTCGACCGTGAGCCGGTCAAGCCCAAGCCCAAGCTCATCCTCGCCGGCGCCGCCGTATTCGGCATCTTCCTCGCGATCGCGTTGATCTGGCTGCGCAAGGTGCTGCGCGTGGTGGTGGAGGATCCGCACAGCATCGAGAACCAACTCGGCCTGCCGGTGTATGCCACGGTGCCGCACAGCAAGCACGAGGTGGTGCTTTCCAAGCGCAGCAAGTCGGGCAAGATCAGCACGCTCGCGCTGCTCGCCGTCTCCGACCCCGAGGACGACGCGGTCGAGAGCCTGCGCAGTCTGCGCACGACGCTGCACTTTGCGCTCATGGATAGCGCCCACAGCACCATCATGATCTCGGGCGCGAGCCCGGGCGTGGGCAAGAGCTTCATCGCGCGCAACCTCGCCGCGGTGCTCGCGCAGAGCGGCAAGACGGTGGCGCTGGTCGATGGCGACCTGCGCCGCGGCCACCTGCACAAGGAGTTCGGCGTGCCGCGCGAAGGCGGCGTGAGCGAGTTCATCAGCGCCGACAAGCCTTTGTCGGACGTGCTGCGCACCACGCCGGTAGCGGGTCTGTACCTCGTCACCACCGGCCACCGCCCGCCCAACCCCTCCGAGCTCCTGATGCACCCGCGCTTCGGCATGCTCGCGGAGCAGCTCGCCAAGTCCTTCGACATCGTCATCATCGACGCGCCGCCCATCCTGGCCGTGTCGGACGCGATCATCATCGGACGCCAGGTCGCCGCGACCCTCATCGTCGCGCGCGCGGGCCAGCACCCGATGGGCGAGCTGGAGCAGACGGTAAAGCGCTTCGGCCAGGCCGGCGTCGCCATCAAGGGCTTCGTTTTCAACGACTACGACACCAGCCGTCAGCGCCATCGCTACGGCTATGGCGGCTATGTGTACCAGTACAAGTACCGCTAGCACCGATGGCGGCGGTGCCACCCGCCCGGTCTGGCAATTCAGCCTGTTTTGCGACACAGTCTGAGCACCCGAACACCCACAGGACTCGAATACCATGAAGATCGCAATCGCCGGCACCGGCTACGTCGGCCTCTCGAACGCGGTGCTCCTCGCCCAGCACAACGAGGTCGTTGCGCTGGATATCGTCCCCGCCAAGGTGGAGATGCTCAACCGCAAGCAGTCGCCCATCGTCGACCCCGAGCTCGAGGACTACCTCGCCAACCGCACGCTCAACCTGCGTGCCACCACCGACAAGCAGGACGCCTACGGCGGCGCCGATTACGTCATCATCGCCACCCCCACCGACTACGACCCCGAGACCAACTACTTCAACACCGGCTCGGTCGAATCCGTGATCCGCGACGTCACCGCGATCAATCCCGACGCGGTCATGGTCATCAAGTCCACCATCCCGGTGGGCTATACCGCCAAGGTGCGCGAGGCCTTCACCATCGCCCTCGGCCGCCCGGTCAACATCATCTTCTCGCCCGAGTTCCTGCGTGAGGGCAGGGCGCTGTACGACAACCTCCACCCCTCGCGCATCGTCGTCGGCGAGCGCAGCGCCCGCGCCGAAACCTTCGCCGGCCTGCTGCAGCAAGGCGCGGTGAAGCGCGACGTGCCGGTGCTCTACACCAACAGCACCGAGGCCGAGGCGATCAAGCTCTTCGCCAACACCTACCTCGCGATGCGCGTCGCCTTCTTCAACGAGCTCGACACCTACGCCTGCACCCACGGCCTGGATACCCGCCAGATCATCGAGGGCGTATGCCTCGACCCGCGTATCGGCAACCACTACAACAACCCGTCCTTCGGCTACGGCGGCTACTGCCTGCCCAAGGACACCAAGCAGCTCCTCGCCAACTACCGCGACGTGCCGCAGAACATCATCCACGCCATCGTCGAATCCAACACCACCCGCAAGGACTTCGTCGCCTTCGAGATCATCAAGAAGAACCCCAAGGTGGTCGGCGTGTTCCGCCTCGTCATGAAGGCCGGCTCCGACAACTTCCGCGCCTCCAGCATCCAGGGAATCATGAAGCGCCTGAAGGCCAAGGGCATCGAAGTCATCATCTTCGAGCCCAACCTCACCGAGGAAGAGTTCTATCGCTCGAAGGTCATCAACGACCTGGAAACGTTCAAGAAGCGCAGCGACGTGATCATCGCCAACCGGATGACGGACGACATCAGGGATGTGGAGGCGAAGGTGTATACGCGGGATTTGTTTGGGGGGGATTAACGGATTCTAGACGAACAGGCAGGAATGCGGGACAGGCCCCAGAACACGATGGGGCCAGCTTCAGATCATTGCGACTTCAGTAATCCCTTACGTCGAGCCCTTGTATGAAAAGGGCTGGAATGATGAGAACTTAAAAATTGGCGCCTGTACGCAATAGAACTTCCTGGATACGAAATAATCCGGATGAGAACAGCGGAGCCTTTTGGCTATTGAGTTAAGCCGTAAATGAATCTAGGAAAGCAGATCCTCGTATACGGACTCGGTCGGATTCTCCCCGCAGCGATTGGCTTCGGGGCACTGTTGGTGTATGCAAATGTTGCGACTGTAGAGCAATATGGGCTCTACGCTTCATGTCTCGCTGCGGCAAATATCTTAAATCTTAGTCTCTCACAGTGGATTCGTATAACAAACACGCGTTTCCTGGCTGTATCACCCAAGCGCAAGAGTGTCTATCTTAGAACGTGCGGCTTGCTATATGTCTCTGGATATCTCGTTTCTCTCCTCGTTGTCACCGTCTTTGAGTACCTTGTATTTGGAGAACTGAGATACTCAGCCTACGTCGTTGGGATGTATGTAGCCCTTAGTCTAAGTGACTTTGTACTTGAACTGCAACGCGTAGAAGAACGCGTGATTGGATATAGCATTCAATACTTCATACGCCAAGTTCTCACGTTTTTTTCAATAATCTCGCTGCTCTCAATCAACAGTGCTAGTGCATTTCAATTAGGCTTCATGATTGGAAACGTTCTTCCATTGATTGGATTCTTTGGTGTCATTAGAACTCCGAGACGAAAAGTATCCGGAAAGCGCTTAAAGACCACCCTAAGGCGATACATTACCTATGGCCTTCCGCTGGCATTTAGTTATGCAGTCTCCTCAATATTGAATGCTGGAGATCGACTCGTGGTAACACTGATTGCTGGAACAACTGCATCGGGGGTTTATGCGATGTTGACTGATATAGCAAAGCAACTAGTTATGACCATCATGGAAGCCGTGAACCTAGCTACGTTCCCAGCAGCGCTGAAACGTTATAAGAAAGGTGATATTCAGGCGTGCTATAAGCAGCTCGGACAAAACATAGAAATCCTTTTGTATCTCTCAATTCCAGTGGTTGCAGCAATAGCTGCATTACATCAAATCATTGTGATAGTTGCCTTATCACCTGATTACCATGGATATGAATTGATCATGCTGGTTGGTGCAATAGCAACATTCTTGAGAGGTCTTCGTGTTTGCTACTTCGACCAAGCGTATCAGTTAAGCGCAACTACAAAAGTGCTCGCCAGGAACGCGTTGGTCTCAATGGCTTTATGGATATTGATGTTACCCGCGCTAGTTTGGACCCTAGGCATATACGGTGCGGCCTTGGGAGTATTGCTAACGTACGCTCTTGCGCTCGCGTTGAGCCTACTTAAAGTTACACCAGAGTACAAAATGCCATGGCCGTGGCGGGAGCTCGGTAAAGCGGTTGCATGCTCTAGTGGAATGTTTACTGCGATGGTGGTTGTTGCCAATCAGTTGAGCGTGGGATTAGAACAATTTGCGATGTCGGCAGCGGTCGGCGGTGTTGTATATGTAGTTCTGTGTATCCTCATTAACGCCGAAAGGATACGAGAATACATCGTTACTAGGTCGTAGATAGATCTAATTTGAGTTAATGAGAACGTGTCCATAAAAAGAGTTCAGCTTTTGCATTGGGTGTATTTGTTCCTCTGTACAGGAGCGCTTATACCAATGTTGATAAACGGTCCGGATGACTTAAGGGACATCAACGAGGACAGGTCGCAGTTATTGAACATAATTCTTCTCTTTGTTAATCTCTCTTACGTATTCTTTCATTTCTTTAGTCGGCCAATATCGAAAAAGGGGCTCAAGCTCTTACTGCTGCCCTTAGCTATTTCTTGCTACGCCTTCTTATCATTGCTTTGGTCGGAAAGCCCAATCCGCAGTGGTGTCATCGGATTCTTTCTCATCGTTCAGGTCATCGCCATACTATTTATTGCTAAGGATATGAGTATTGAGGAGTTCTTTGAAGGTACAGCCTATATATGTATTATCGCAACAGCTATCTCACTCGTTTTCATTTTGGTAATCCCAGCATATGGAACAATGAACGTAATTCACCCTGGCGCGTGGCAAGGTGTTTTCGTTCATAAGAACGTATTAGGAAGATTCGCTGTATTTTCTTTCATAACACTTTTGGTCTACTTTTCATGGAAAAGGAATGGGATCTCATTTATAGGATTGCTTTTATCGATAATACTCACGATCGGATCAACATCAGCAACGGCGATCATCGGACTTGTGCTTGGAGGTATGCTTTACGTCCTACTCAGACTCAGATCAAAACTCTTGGTTCTAATAGTTGCAGTCTCGATTCTAATCGCGGGCACCGCATTCTGGGTCAGCATATCCGATGACGTTGCGAGCTACTTCGATAAATCGGCAACCCTTAGCGGGCGAACTACACTGTGGGACTTGTCGGTGAGTTCGATTAACGAAAGGCCTCTAAGCGGATTTGGGATGGGCGCCTTCTGGTCGTCTATCCAAGCGGAGTTGATCCGAGATGAAACAAACTGGTTTGTGCCCCATGCTCATAATGGCTTCCTAGAAATTGGTCTACAACTAGGATATCCGGGGATGGCCATGTTCATAGCACTGCTGCTTCTTGCGCTGTATCGTGCGACGGCTTACTACCTTCGTTCTGAGAGTCCTTTGCGAATTTGGCCGCTTCTCTATATGTTTTTTGCTCTACTCTACGGAATAGGAGAGGCGAACTATTTGCGGCCGAATTCCTTTATACAAAACTATATCTACATGATACTGCTACTTCCATGGATGAAGAGCCAATTTGGCATAAAGATTAGTTCAAGAGAGTCTCGAGACCAGCGCTATGGATAATGTTGGAGGTGCTTTGAAAGTTATCACTTTGGCAACACGGTTTAGTACGGGTGGAGCGCAGCTCAACTCAAATTTAGTATCGGATCAATTGCGAATTCGTGGATTTGAAACTGAGTCTTGGTTTCTGATGGATGCAGGTGGTATGGATGTGTTTCCCGATACACCGACTCATGTATTTGGACCGCAACTCAGGAACCCCATCGCAATACTTAGCCTGTTCCTGGCGTTGTGCAAAAGACTGAAAGAAGTGAAGGCAGATTGTGTTGTCGGATTTCATCCGCTAGCGAACATATTTGGAGCGCTAGCGAGTCTATTCGTAGGTACGAAATTCATTGGGACACAGAGAAATCCGTCAGAAAGCCAATCGTTGTTGACAAGATTGCTCGAGAAGTTGGTTGGCTCGACCCGTCTTTACGCTGCGAATATTGCCGTATCGCATTCGGTCGCCAGTTCCTATCAAAGTTATCCGAGAGCTTATAAGTCCAAGATGTTTGTCGTTCACAACGGATTGCCGTTGATGTTTCGGTCCGAACTCTCTCGTGCGGAACTTCGAACGAAGTTCAATTTGGACAACGATGCTTTCATATGTGGGTTTCTTGGAAGGATCGCAGAGCAAAAGAACCCATTCTTTCTGATCGACATACTGGCATCCGATGAAAGCATTCAAGTGGCTTTGGCAGGAGACGGTCCACTAAGGGATGGCCTAGTGACTGCGGCCAGAGACCGTGGCGTGCTGGATAGATTGCATTTAGTTGGAACCGTACATGGCACGGAGATATGCGAATTCTATCAGGCAGTGGATGTTTTTCTTTTGCCGTCGCTTTTCGAGGGCTTTGGGCGAACGTTAGTTGAGGCGATGGAAGTTGGGTTGCCAATTATAGCCAATGATATTCCTGTTGTTCAGGAGGTGCTTGGGGACGCTGGATTTAGGGAAGAACTAAAGGCATCTAATTGGGTTGGAGTTATAAATAAATTGAAGTTGGATCCAGAACTCTATTCTAGGGCTAGCCGATCATCGATGGAGAGAAGAGGGCTGTTTTCAATCAGCAAGATGATTGATGGGTACGAAAAAGCAATTAGCGAGGGCTTATGTTGAGTCTTATAGCTTGGAGTAACTATATATGCCCGTACGTTCTTCATCGTTGATATCGATTCAAATTCTCCGTGGGATCGCTGCGCTGTCCGTGGTATTCTACCATGTATATCTAATTGGTGCAGACAAGAATTATCTTGGCGTGAAAGTCTTTGAAGATTTTTCACAGCCCGGAAAATTGGGGGTTAATTTATTCTTTGTTCTTAGCGGCTTTATTATTTGTTTTGCGCACTCGTCTGATTATGGAAATCCGGATCGTATTCTCGGCTACATCAAGAAGCGTGTAATAAGAATATACCCGCCTTATTGGGTGTTCTCGACGTTATATATTGCGGCCGCGTACGCTGGTTTAGGATATGCCGACTTTGAATGGTCTTTTTCTAACTTACTTTCTTCTTTTGCGCTATTTCAATTTAATCGGGAAATGACGCTTCCTTTGAAGGTTGGTTGGACGTTGTTTTATGAGATGCTTTTCTATTTTATATTCATATTTTTTTTCTTTTCTGTGAGAATGGCTGCAGTGTTATTCATGATTTGGGCTGCAGTTGTGGCGTTCCTCGCGATTAGCGGAGTCGATACAGACTTCCGATTGCTCGCGTCTTGGAATTTGAATTTTCTGGCTGGGTGTGCGGCATATCGTCTCTATTCACGCAGTTCTACAACGATAGCGTACCCCTCGGTCCTAGTTGGTCTGCTCGGTATTGCGTATGGAATCTACTCGGCTGATTTTGATGCTCCCCCGCTGAGTCAAAGCAACGTTATCTCGATGTTCTCTCTCGCGATTGGCTTTGGTGCCCTTGTGCTTGGATTGGCTCTATTGGATCGATTTTTTAATTCGGCACGTGGCGGCTTTTTTGCAATGCTTGGTGATGCGTCATATTCGATATATTTAGTTCACTCTGCAGCCGTGTCGCTATTTTATATCGTCGCAAAAAAAATAGGTGTCTACGCGTTGGGTGGCGAAATTCTGTATGTTCTATGCGTTGCTTTTGCAACTATTGTCGGAATATTGGCCTATCTTTTGTGTGAGCGGCCTATGCTTAAGTATATAAAGAGATTTACTAGTAGAGGTAAGTATGCGTTCACCTAAAGTTCGTAAGATACTCCTTGTGGCATCGGAAGGAGGTCATTGGGTTCAGCTATTAAGGTTGCGACCTGCATTTGTTGATTTTGATACTACTTATTTAACGACGAATGACGGTTTGCGTGTCGAAGTTGGCGACTCTGCGTTTTACAGGGTGATAGACGCGAACCTTACGGATAAATTTAAGCTTTTGCGACTAGCCCTAGAGGTGTTCTGGGTTCTAGTAAAAGTTAGACCACATCTTGTACTTAGTACAGGGGCTGCACCGGGGTTTTTTGCGATTTTCTGGGGAAAGCTATTTGGGGCGAGGACAATCTGGATCGATAGTATTGCGAATTCTGAAACATTGTCATCTGCAGGTGTGAAAGTTCGGAGATTTGCTGATCGCTGGCTCACGCAATGGCCGGAGTTAGCATCTGAAGGCGGTCCGGAGTATCGAGGAAACGTGTTGTGATTTACGTGACTGTGGGCACTCAATTGCCCTTCGATAGACTGGTTATGATCGTTGAGGAATGGGCTGCGGCTAACGGTGTACCAATGGTTGCTCAGGTTGGGCCGTCTAAGTTGTCGTTCTCATGGGCGGATGCTAGACCGTTTCTCTCGCCTACAGAAGCTCACACTCATCTTAATGAGGCTGACTTTGTAGTCGGACATGCCGGGATGGGTACGATTCTTTCTGCGCTTGAGTTGGGGCGTCCTCTCATCATCTTCCCGAGGAGATTTGCGCTAGGTGAGCATCGAAATGATCATCAGATGGCAACTGCGAGGAAGTTTCTTGGATATCCTGGTGTTCATGTTGCGTTTGATGAACTTGAACTCAAGGAGTTGCTGTCACGAGCGCTAAGTGGTTTCGGTGGGAATGGTCAGAGAGGTTCGAAGTTCGCGAATGATGAATTCATTTTGGAGCTTAAGAGAATGCTATCGGAATTGTGAATGACGACGCGTTTTGTGTTTTCGTACTTGTGTGTCTTGGTAGGTGGGTTCTTAGATCTTTGAGATTTCTTGGGTTACTAAGTCTTCGCGAGACTGCGGTACAGTGTGCGCCGGCGGCGTGCGCATGGACTTAGTTGCGGTTTGAGCACGGAGTCGTGGATACGTTCTTTGTTTCCTGTGGCTTTTCCATTGATTTTGGCGCTGCGAGGTGTTGCTGATCTGTTTCTTTGTGTTGGCAGAACGTTGTGTCCGCCGGAACTCATTACCGTTGGTTGTCCCTAATCCGACGAAAGCGGTTTGCGTCATTCAGGTATTGTGCGGGACTTGATGGAGCGGATGCCTCGCAGTTCCTCCAAACAGCCCCGGGCGTGCCGTCTGTGCGAGAGGAAGTCCGGCTTACTCGACGCGCTAGTCACTCACATCTTGTGACTTAATTCACGGCCAGGCACGCTACCCAATTCAGGGATAATGACGTCCGGATGAATGGACTGGGGTTGGGATGTTGAACATTGCGGGCTGCGGACGATGAGTGGGCAGGGATGGAGCAGGCGGCGCCTGGTGCGATTGTGGCGCGCGTATCGCTGGAAGATGGCGTTTGCGATGTTGTTGGCGTTGGGGGTGTGGTTGTATTCGGCGCTGCTGGTGGAGACGCGGCCGACGGCACAGCGGACTACGGCGGAGCGGCCGGTTGTGGTGGAGCGCACGGCGGCGATGAAGCCCTTGAAGCTGCCGGAGGACGAGGGGCCGCATGTGAGCGGTACCGAGTGGTGGTACTACAACGGCATTCTCACCGGAGCGGGGGGTGAGCGTTATGCGTTCCACGCCACGGTATTCCTGTACGACGGTATGGTGCGGCACACGGTGCTGCATTATTCCCTGTCCGACCTCGCGAGCGGCAGGCGGGTGGAAAAGCAGGTGCGCACGGCGGGGATCCCCTCTGAGGTGACGAGCGCCGGCTTCGACTTCCGCCAGGCGGGTTGGCGGGTGAGCAGTGATGTGAAGACCCACACCATCGAGGTCGATGCCGATGGCACGCGCCTTTCGCTGACGCTCACCGACCCTCATCCGCCGCTGCTGCACAAGGCGAAGGGCTCCCGGACACCCGGGCTCATCGACTACGGGCAGACCGGCATCACCTATTACTATTCGCGGCCGCGGCTCGCTGCGGTGGGCACGCTGGAAGCGGGCGGTGCGCCGCTGGCGGTAGCCGGCGAGGTCTGGTTCGATCACCAGTGGGGGGATTTCGAGAGCGGCCGGCAGGGCTGGAACTGGTTTGCGTTGCAGCTGGACGACGGCGCGAACATGATGATCTACCAGCTCTTCAACCCGGACGGAACGCTGGCCCAACTCACCGGCACGCTGCAGGCGGACGGCGTGACGACGGCGCTGGATGGTTCGGATCTCGCGCTCGCCCCGCAGGGGACATGGCGCAGCGCGCGCTCCGGCGTGAGCTATCCGGCGGCGTGGGTGGTGGATTCACCGCTGGGGCGGCTGGAGATCAGGCCCGAGAAGAACGAGAGCGAGTTCAACGGGCTGGAGACGACCTTCAAGTATTACTGGGAAGGGCCGGTGCGCGTGCTTGGCGCGCGTAGCGGCAAGGGCTTCCTCGAGATGAACGGCTACGACCACATCAAATCGCTGCAACCGGCCCGGTGAGCCGCGGCTGCGCGCTCAGATCTTGCCCAGCCAGGCATCCACCGCACTCGAGATCATGTCGCAGGCCTGCCGGTGGGCGGGCTCCCCCTTGCGATAGGGGTCGGGGATCTCGCTGCCGCTCCAGTGACCGATGAGGAAGGTCTTGCCGCGCGCAGTCGGGGCAAGCTCCAGCACGCGCTCAAGGTGATGCTTTTCCATCACCAGGATGAGATCCGCCCAGCGTATCGATTCCAGGCTGATCTGGCGCGCGCGATGGGCGTCGAGCGAGAGCCCCTGTTCTGCGGCCACCTTTTGGGTGGTCTCGTCCGCCGGGTGAAGCTCCAGGGCGCCGATGCCGGCGGAGCGCACCACCGCGTCGCTGCCGCGCAACTGCAGCCGGTGGGCGAGCATGGCCTCGGCGAGCGGGCTGCGGCAGATGTTTCCGGTGCAGACGGTGAGGATGCGTTTGAACATGAAACCCCTGAATGCAAACCGGCGCCCGTGGTCCGGGCGCCGGTGAAGCGGGCCCTTGCGGGCCCGGCCTGCGTGATCAGGCCTGCTTGCGACGACGCGCGGCCGCGAGGCCCAGCGCGCCGATGCCCAGCAGCGCGAGCGAGGCAGGCTCGGGAATCTGGGTGGCGGTGATCGAGAGGTTGCGGATGGTGAAGTAGGCGTCCGCGAAGTTGGGCGTGTTGGGGCCGAACTGCGCGTCGGCGGCGGCCAGCAGCGCGCCGAAGCCGAACCAGTCGGTGTCCGTCTCGGTGAAGTTCAGCACCGCGCCGTCGGAAAAGACCGACCCGCTGACGCCGACCTTGCCCTTGCCGCTGGCGTCAACGAAGCTCGTGCCGAGCAGGGTGTTGATGATGCCGAGGAAGGGCGCTGCAAGCACGCCGTCGTAGTCGAAGCTGAAGCCGATCGGCAGGCTCGGGCCGTCGTTCGCGCCGAGCGTGCCCGGGGTGAAGGCGAAGTTGTAGATGCCCGGCGTGAGGCCGGCACTGATCACCGTTGCGGTACCGAGCGGGGTGTTCGCGAAGGGCGGAAGGCCAAGGTCCACCGACCCGTTCAGGTCGGTATCGAGGAGGATGCCGCCGTTCGATGCGCTGAACGCATAGGTGCCGCTCGGGCCCGCGCCCAGGGAGATCGCGCCGCTCAGGTCGCGCAGGGTCACCGAGAAGGTCTTGGAGTCACCATCGGCGAAACCGGCGGCGGAGATGTAGCCGCTCAGCGACGGGATGGACGTCGTATAGACCGCGGCGGAGGCTGCAGAGCTGGCGACGGCGATTGCTGCAACTGCAGCATACTTGACGGCGGTGCATTTCATTGCTGGGTTCTCCTGAAATACGGATTGCATGCTGTGTCGGGGAAATTTCCATGCGATACGGCATATATCGCATTTTGCGAGAATCAAGCATGAATAATGCCATGATTGCAAAGAACCGCTAAAACAGGCGCTTGTAGCCAGGTTCAGGCCTCGCCTGCGCGTGAGTGTAAAGAATTCCGACAAATTCGTCGGGAATGGCGGAAATTTTGTGAGCACGGCATGCCATTCATGTTGCGAGACACGCATGGCGTACGCGAATCAATTTGTGCGGTACCGCATGCCGGGTCGTCCGCATGACGAACGCCGGCATCGAGGGGGGGCGCGAGCCCCGGGAAACGTCCAGGCGCGCCCCGGGTCGGTGGCAAGGCTTCCTCGATGCACCTTTTCCGTGCAGAATCCCCGGCTCGCGCAAGACCCGCGCCTTGTCCCGGCGCCCGTCCCGGGCACCCTCCAGACCCTGTTCGCCATGACCGCTCACGCCCCTCCCAGCCCCTGGATGCGCATCTTTCTGCCCTTCGCGCTGGGCTATTACCTCTCGTACCTGTTGCGCACGGTGAATGCGGTGATCTCGCCCGACCTGACGCGCGAACTTGCGCTGTCGTCGGCAGACCTGGGGCTTCTCACCAGCGCCTATTTCCTCACCTTCGGCTTGGCGCAGATTCCCCTGGGGATTGCGCTGGACCGCTTCGGGCCGCGGGTGGTGGAGGGCGGTTTGCTCTTGCTTACCAGCCTGGGGGCGGTGGCCTTCGCGCTGGGGGATTCGCTCGGGCAGCTCGGCATGGCGCGCGGCCTGATCGGGCTCGGGGTCTCGGCCTGCCTGATGGCGGGGTTGAAGGGCTTTGCGATGTGGTACCCGGCCGAGCGGCAGAGCTCGATGACCGGCTTCATCATGGCGGCGGGGGCGCTGGGGGCGCTCACCGCGAGCGCGCCCGTGGAGGCGATGCTGCCCATCCTGGGATGGCGCGGGGTGTTCTGGGTGATTGCGGTGGTGGCGCTCGCGGTGGCGGTGTTCCTGCTCTTCGCCTTGCCGCGCGAGAAGCCGCATGCCTCCGGCGAGTCGGTCATGGAGGCGTTCCGCTCGGTGGGGGTGATCTTCACTTCGGCGGGGTTCTGGCGCTTCGCGGCGTCGGCGGTGTTCATCACCGGCGGCTTCATGGCCTTCCAGAGCCTGTGGGCGGTGCCCTGGCTGATGGATGTGAATGGTCTCAGCCGTGCGCAGGCGGCGACACAGCTGCTGGTGATGAACCTGGGCATGCTCGCCGGGCAGCTCTCGATCGGCTTCCTCGGCACACGGCTCGCGCGCATGGGCGTGCGGCCGGTGCATCTCTTGCAGGGCGGGTTCTCTGCGATGCTGGTGGTGGAACTGCTGATCCTGATGCAGTGGGGGCCGATCTCGTTCGCGTGGTTCGCGCTCGGGGTGCTGGTATCGGTGAATGCGCAGGCCTACCTCGCGGCGTCGGATTACTTCCCCAAATCGGCGTTCGGACGGGTGAGCACGGCAGTGAACCTGATGGTGTTCGCCGGCGCGTTCGCGGTGCAGTGGGGCCTGGGCGGCATGCTCGACCTGCTGCAGGGCATGGGCAGCGAGCGTGCGAGCGCGCTGCAGATGAGCTATGCCGGGCTGATGGGGGTGCAGCTCGCGAGCCTGATGCCGATTCTGCTGGGCGGGCGCCGGGCTGCGGTCGGGGGGCGGTGAAGGTCGTTTGCCAGCCGCATCGGCTCATGCTGCCGCTCACCCGGCTTCCGCAAGCAGGCCGCTCTCGCGGCGTGTCACGCGCTTGATGCCTTCCTCGAGCAGGCCGGGGCGCTCGGCGAAGAGGGTGAAGGCGGTGCGCGCGCGGGTGATGCCGGTGTAGATGAGCTCTCGGGTGAGCACACCGCCGCTGTGCGCGGAGAGCACCAGCGCGGTATGTTCGAACTCCGAGCCTTGGCTCTTGTGCACCGTCATCGCGAACGCGGTTTCGACATGCGCGAGACGGCTCACGGATACCGATCGCAGCGTGTCGCCATCGCTGAAGTAGGCACGCAGGCTCGCAGCGTTGCCAGGCGCGGGCAGGGTGATGCCGATGTCGCCATTGAAGACACCGAGCGCCGGATCGTTGCGCGTGACCATCACCGGACGCCCCGGGTACCAGCTGCCGCGGGGTGACAGCAGGCGCGCGCCGGCAAGCGCATCGACGATCGCGCGGTTGATGCCCTCGACGCCCCATTCGCCCGCACGGACCGCGCACAGGATGCGAAACCGGTCGAAGGCGCGGAGGATGCGCATCGCCCAGTCGCGGTGTGCTGCGTCTTCATCTCCACCGGCATCACCACCGGCATCCCCATCCCCGTGACGCTCCGGCCCCTGGGCGAGCAGCATGAGGTAGTCCCGGTAGCAGGCGGGCGCACCCGGGCGGCCGTCGAGCGCAAGCCCGATCACTTCGGCGGCAGGGACGCCGGTTCGGCCGAGGAGGGCGCCGCCGCTGTCGGCCTCCAGGATGCGGGCGGCTGCGGTGGGGTCGGCGGCGCTGTTCACCGCGCTCGCGAGCGCGCCGATCGGGCCGTCGAAACGCCGGCTCTCGCGCAGCATCACCGTCTGCTGGGCGAGCGCGGACGGGTGGGCTTCACGCGCAAGATAGTCCGCGGGCAGGGTGTCTCCTGCGCTGGCGCCGACGTAGCGCGCAGTCTCGGCGCTGTAGTGGCCGGCCTCCGCATCCCGACAGAGGTCGCCGAGCACCGCGCCGGCTTCGACCGAGGCAAGCTGATCCTTGTCACCCAGGAGGATGAGACGCGCGTCGGCGGGCAGCGCCTCGAGCAGGGCCGCCATCATCTCCAGGTGCACCATCGAGGCCTCATCGACGATGACCACGTCGACATCGAGCGGATGCCCCGCATGATGCCGGAAGCGGCGTGTATCCGGCCGGGCACCGAGCAGCGAATGCAGGGTGCGCGCAGCGCCGGTGCGATGCATGAGCGCGGCGAGGTCGAGCGTCTCGCCCAGGCGCAGCTGCAGGGCCTGCAGCGCGCTGTCTATGGATTGCTTGAGCCGCGCGGCCGCCTTGCCGGTGGGCGCCGCGAGCGCGATGCGCAGCCGCTCCGGGTTCCCGCTGGTGGCGAAGAGGAGGGCGAGCAGACGCGCGGCGGTGTAGGTCTTGCCGGTGCCCGGGCCGCCGGTGATGATGGTGAGCCCGGCACGCAGCGCGATCGCGCAGGCGATTTTCTGCCAGTCGGGTCGTGCGCCGGCGGTGTCGGCGGCGATGCCGAAGAGCCGCTCGAGCCAGTGGCGCACTGCCGCCTCGTCGGGCGCGCTGATGCTGGCGCAGCGCGTCGTGACGGCCTGAGACACGCTCCGCTCGTATTGCCAGTAACGCCGCAGGTACAGGCGGGGCGCGTGGTCCGGCCCGTCCACGACCAGCGGTTGGCCGAGCTCGGGATCATGGCCCGCGCGCTGCACCACCGGGCTGCCGCGCAGCGCGCGCAGCCAGCCGTCCGTGCTCGCGGGCAGCGCCTGCCACAGCGCAGCGATGTCCGCCTGTGCGGCTTCCGGCCACCCGAACAGGCCCGCATCCTGCTCGGCCAGCGCGGCCAGCGGCATGCAGCTGTGACCGCGTCCTTCGAGGTGGCTCAGCATCGCGCTCGCGAGGATCAGCGCCAGGCGGGTGTCGGGTGAGGCCTGCGGGTCGAGCCCGGCGATGAAGGCCGCGAAGCTGCTGTCGAGATGGCGCAGTACGCCGGCATCGCTCAGGGCTCCGAGGCGTTCGCACAGCGCCGCGGGCTGCGACGGCGCGGTGGCGGGCGGCATGGCTGCGGTGCGCGGCGCGGGCATGGAGAGCAGGGGTGGGTTCATGCGAGTGAGGCCTCGTCGCAGATCAGGGTGTCCAGGGCATCGATGAGGGTGCGTGTTTCGGGCGTCGCCCGGATCACATACTCGCCCCGCGCGGGACCGTCCAGGCCGCGCAGGAAGAGATAGAGCGCGCCGCCGAGCTGCCTGTCCGGGTCGTAGGCGGCGCCAAGCCGCTGGCGCAGCAGGCGGTGCAGCGCCAGCAGATACAGCGCCGCCTGCACGTCGTAGCGGCTGTGCGCCATGGCCGCCTCGAGTGCGGCGTGGTCATAGGCGCCGGGGTGGGTGCCGAGGCGGTTGGACTTGTAATCCAGCACCCAGTAGCGCCCCTGGTGCTCGAAGACGAGGTCGGCGAAGCCCATCAGCATGCCGTGGAGTTCGCGCTGCGGTAGCGCGGGCCGCGCCCGGCCGCCCAGCAGGTGATGACGGCAGAGCCGGTCGATGTCTGGCGCCGCGAGGTGGGCCGCGGGCATCCAGAACTCCATCTCGGGCAGCCGCGCGCCGATGTCCCGCAGCGGCGCGCTCAGGCCGGGGAGCGGCGACGACACGATCGCTCGCATCCACTGCACCGCGTCCTCGGCATGCGCGGCCAGGTCGGCACGGACGCAGCGGCGCCGCAGTTCCGCCTCGAGCGCCGCGTTGCCTTCGAGCATGAAGCCGTCGTCCGCGATGCACTCGAGAAGCTCATGCAGGAAGTTGCCGACCAGGGCGCCACCCGGGAAGCGGTGCCAGGGGGCGAGATCGCCGCCATCCGGCGGCGCGGCGGCAGTGCCACCCGGCTGCGGGGCGCGTGCGGTTTCGAGCGTGAAAGTGTGCGTGACCGTGTGCGTGACAGCGGGCGCGACCCCGAGCGTGAGCTCATCGTCGGCCGGGCCGTCTGTCTGCAAGGGCGCGAGCGCGGTCGGCGTTGCGCTACCGGGCGCGATGTCGCGGACCAGTGCCGAGAAGCTGCCGATGGACCACCTGCGCTCGAAGTCGCCCGCATACACCGGGCTGTCGATGAGCGGTGGCGGTGTCTCGCGCGCCTGCAGTCGGGTCAGGCCCGCTGCTTCCGGAGCCGCCTCGAGCGCGATGCACACGCCGCCCGAAGCGGATGCGGCGTGCGCATCATTCGCCTGTGCCGCGAGCGCCTCCAGCGGTGCGAGCCACGCATCCGCCTCACGCGCTTCCCGTCCGGCGAGCAGAACGCCGGGGGCGCTGAGGTGGTTCATGCAGTGCTTGCCATTCCCCTTCCTGACCGCCGTGAAACCCATCCACAAGGCATGGCGAGCGCGGGTGAGCGCCACATAGAAGAGCCGCACATCCTCGCGCAGTCGGTCGAGGTCGGCGCGACCGAGCTCCTCGTCGCTGTATTCGAGCTTGATCGTGCGCACGCCTGCCGCATCGGCGAGCTTCAGGTAGCGGCTGTAGCGCCGCTCCACGTTCCGGAAGCTGCTGCCGAAGGGCAGGCACACCACCGGATACTCCAGCCCCTTGCTCTTGTGTATGGTGACCACCTTGACGAGGTCGGCATCGCTCTCCAGGCGGACCACCTGCTCGTCGCCGCTGCGCGCGCTGTTCTCGATCTGCGTCGCGAGCCAGCGGATCAGCGCCTCCTGGCCCTCGTGTTGCGCCCCCGCCTGTTGCAGCAGCTCGGCCAGGTGGAGGAAGTTCGTGAGCCGCCGCTCGCCATCGTCTTCACTCAGCCAGCGCGCCGGCAGGTCGAGAAGATGGAGGGTGCGGCGCAGCATCGCGAGCACGCCCAGATCGCGCCAGACTGCGTGCAGCTGGTGCAGCGTCTCGCTCTGGCGGTCGAACGCCGCGTCGCTGCCGGCGAGTTCGGCGAGGGCGGCGATGGACAGGCCGATGCTGCGGGTGGCGAGTGCCGCGCGCACCCGCGGCGCGTCGCGCGGGGTGGCCGCCGCCCGCAGCCAGTGCAGGAGGTCACGCGCTTCGGCACTCGCAAACACCGAGTCCTTGTCCGACAGATACACCGAGGCGACCCCACGTCGGCGCAGCGCGTGGCGCACCGCCTCGGCCTCCTTGCCGGTGCGCACCAGCACCGCGATGTCGGCCGGGCGCAGCCGCGTGAAGCGGCCGTCCGCATGCCTGAAGCCCGCGTCGGCATCGTTGAGCCAGGTGACGATCCGCTCTGCGCAGTGGGCGGCGAAGCGGCGACGCGCATCCGCGCTGCTCTGCAGTTCAAGGTCGTGGCGGATGGTGAGGGCGGCGACCGGGCCCGCGCCAGTGCAGAACACCTCGTCGCGTCCGCGCGCCGCCACCGGCACGAAGGGCAGCGCGTTGCCGGCCGCACCGCGGAACAGGAAGGCCCCACCCGCATCGCCATCTTCCGCATCAAGGTTGTCGCCACGCGACTCCGCCCGCGCGAACCAGTGATTGACCGCAGCCACCATCGCGGTGCTCGAGCGGTAGTTGGTGTCGAGCACATAGTGGCGGCCGGCGGTGGCGCGGCGTGCCTGCAGGTAGCTGTAGATGTCCGCGCCGCGGAAGCCGTAGATCGACTGTTTGGGGTCCCCGATCAGCAGCAGCGCGGTGCGCGGGTCGTTGTCGGCGGTGCGGTAGAGCGCGTCGAAGAGCCGGTACTGCAGCGGCGAGGTGTCCTGGAACTCGTCGATCAGCGCCACCGGGTACTGGGTGACGATGCGCTCGCGCAGGCGCGCGCCGTGCGGGCCGGACAGTGCCCGGTCGAGCCGCTCCAGCATGTCGGCGAAGCCGAAGCTGCGCGCCGCGCGCTTGAGCGCGACGAGGCGGCGCGCGATGCCGGTGGCGGCGTGGAGGCTGAGCGCAACCGCGACGCCGGGCAAGCGCGCATGTTCGGCGATGAGCGCGGCGAATGCTGCGAAGTCGTCGGGCGCCACCAGCGGCGGGGCGTCAGGCTTGCGCGCTTCCTGCAGGCCCGCGGGGGTCAGGCGGGTGCAGGCCGTTTCGGGCAGCGTGAGCGCCTGTGCGGTCGGGTTGCGTGCCCAGGCTTGCAGCGCGGTGAACCACGGTGCGTAGTAGCGCGCCTGGAGCTTGCTGCGATTCCAGTGCCCGGGGCGGTGCGCGAGCTCGGCATCCAGCCAGGCCTGCATGGACTGGGCGCGCGCCTCCCAGCCGGCCGCGAGCGCGTTCAGGCTGTCATCGCGATGCTGCAGGGCGCGGGCGATGCACGCGCCGAGGCTGCCTTCCACTGCATCGCCCGCCTGCACCGCCAGCGGTTCGCCGACGAGCGCGCCGACCTTGTCGTGCAGCGCATGCACGTCCGGCCATTCGGCGAGGACGACCTCGAGTTGCGCGCCGGCGAGTGGGTAGCATTGCTGCCGCCAGTAATCCTGCGTGGCTTCGAGGCGCAATTGCGCCTCGTCGGCCGCAAGTTCCTCATCGAAGGGGTTGCCGCTGTCGAAGGCATGCTCGCGCAGCATGCGCTGGCACCAGGCGTCGATCGTGAACACCGCCGCGTCGTCCATCGCCTCGGCCGCCATCGCCAGCCGCCAGGCGGCCCGGTCGCGCGCGGCGGAGTCCGGGTAAGCGGCGATGAGCGCCGCGAGCAGGGTGTCGTGCGCGGGCGGCTCGGCATCACCGCGGAAGCAGCGCGCGGCCTCGATGAGGCGGGCGCGGATGCGGTCGGAGAGCTCCTTGGTCGCGGCGCGGGTGAAGGTCATCACCAGGATTTCGGACGGCAGCAGGGGGCGATGAAAGCCGCAAGCGCGCTCCTCGCCGGTGTCGTGCTTCGCTTCGTCCGCATCTTCCGCTTCTTCCGCTTCCTTCGGCCCTCCCGCGGCGCCGTGGCCGAGCACCAGTCGAAGGTACAGCGCCGCGATGGTCCAGGTCTTGCCGGTGCCGGCGCTCGCCTCGATGAGCCGGCTGCCATGGAGCGGCAAGTTCAGCGGGGAGAGCGAGTGGGCCTCGTGTTGCGCAAGGGCGAGCGAGTTGCCAGAGTGTGTGCCAGTCATCACGCGGCCTCCATGCCGGGTGCCGGATCCGCCGCCACGGCGTGCAGCGTGACCGCGACATGCTCGGTCGCCCATGCCTGGAGCGGCGCATAAAGGGTTCGGGCAAGCTGCTCGAAGCGTCCGTCGCGGTTCAGGGCATCGAAGTCCGGGTAGCAGCGCGCAAGGCAGGGGTCATCGACCTCGCCGATGCTGCGCTCGTTGCCTTCATAGGTTAGCGCCGGATTGCCGTCCTGGACGAAGGCGAGGGCGGTCTTGGCGGCGACGGGCAGCGGTTCGCCCAGCCCGCTGATCCAGGCCTCGATGAGGCAGGAGAGCCGCTCGCGGGCCTGGTGCGGATCGTGGGCGGTGATGTGCAGCAGCGCGTCGCGCCCGATCAGCACCCCGTCTCCGGGTGCGTCCGACGCGGCGGCGAGCAGGCTGGTCACCCAGGCAGCGATGAGCTTGTGCGGGCGCAGGGTCATCTTCTTCGGATTGTCGATGAGCTTGCCGGCGTCGAGCGCGAGCCAGATCGATCCGGTGCCGTCGGCCGAGTGGGCGAAGCGCTGGTCCAGCCAGTCCTCCATCACCACGCCGGCATGGGTGAAGCGCAGTGGCAGACGTTGTTGCCCATGGGGATGGGTGAGCCGCGTGCTGCGCCAGGCCTGCATCATCGTTTGCAGCACGTTCTCCAGCTGCGTCCGGGTGTGGACGCCGAGCCCCGCCATGGGCAGGCGCCCGGCGCGCTCGACCTGGAAGAGCTGACGCCTCACGGTGTCGTCGAGTGCGAAGCTCGCCAACGTCGCGGTTGGCACGGCGGCCATGTCGGCGAGCACCGCGTTGGCGAGCTCGCCGATCAGTCCGTACTGCTCGAGGCCGTCGAGACCGAAGGATTCGTCGTCGGGCAGGGCGTCCGGGCGTTCGTCGAAGCGTACTCCGAGTCGCTGGGCGAAGAAGACCTTGACCGGGTTGCGCAGAAAGCGGGCCAGCGCGACTGCGCTCAGCGGCACGGCAGGGTCGGGCGTGAAGGCGGCGACGGGCGCGGACCCGGCCGCCGGTTGCGCGGTGAGGTGCGCGGCCCGCCACTCCCGCGCATACGTGAAGATGGGGGCATCCGGCTCGAAATAGCGCCGGCTGAAGGGCTGCAGCGGGTGTTCAGTGGTGCGCGCGGAGACCACTTCGGGCGACCAGCCCGCGGCGAGGTAATCGCGCAGCTGCGCGACCAGCACCGAGGGTGGTTGCTCGCTGTTGTCGCGCACGTTGCGCCCGCTCCAGCTCAGGTAGAGTCCGCGCCGGGCCGAGAGCAGCGCTTCGAGCATCAACTGGCGATCGTCGTCGCGGCGCGCACGGTCGCCGGGGCGTTGCTGGCCGGGCAGGGCCATCAGGTCGAAGTCGTTGCGTGGGCTGCGGCGCGGGTAGTCGCCGTCGTTCATCCCGAGCAGGCACACCAACTCGAAGGGGATTGCGCGCATCGGCATCAGCGTGCAGAAGGTCACCCCGCCGGCGCGAAAGCGCTTGCCGAGGGCGGGGGCTTCGAGCTCTGCGAGCCAGGCGTCTGCCACAACGCTCAATGGCAGCACGGCGTCGAAGCCCGCCTCTGCACAGGCATCGAGCCAGTTCTTGAGGGCGTCGTCGAGTGCGGCGAGGGTCTTGCGGTCGGCCTCGTCAACAGGCTGGGTGAGGTCCGCGACGAGGGCCCGCAGGCGCCCGGCCCAGTCGGCAGGTGAGGCTGGGGAGGTGCTGTCCGCCTGCCATCGGACGAGGCGTTCGACGAGACGGGCGAAGCCGCCCGCGAGCGCGGCGTCGAGTCCGCCCACCTCGTCGTAGGGCTCGATTCCGGCATAGGGCGCCTCTTGCCCGGATGGTGCTCGCCCCACAGCATAGCCCATGAGCATGCGGTCGACACCGAACAGCGCGGTGTTCTGCGGACCGCAGGCGGACAGCGCGAGGCCCGAGCGATGCGCGGCGTCGAGTCCCCAGCGGATCCCGGCGCCGCGCATCCATTCGGCAAGGCGTGGCTTGCCCTCCGCGTCGATGCCGAAGCGCGCTGCGATCGCCGGTACATCCAGGAGCGCGGCCAGGTCCGACAGCCGGCAGCGGTCGCTGGGCAGGCGCAGCAGCCACTCGACCGCCGTCATCAACGGGCTGCTCGCGCGCGCCGACAGGTCGGCGATGTCGAAGGGGATGTGGCGAGGGTCATGGCGGCCGTACTGGCCGAACACCGCACGGATCGCCGGCGCGAAGTCGTCGATCGCAGGCACCATCACGACGATGTCGCGCGGGCGCAGCGGCTTGCCGCCGGAAGGCGAGGCGAGGCGCTGAAGCAGCTGGTCGTGGAGGATCTCGAGCTCGCGCACCGGGCTGTGGGCGATGTGGAAGACGATGCTGTGATCCGACGCCGGGACCTGCGGTCTGGGGTGCTCCTCGAGCGGCAGGAGGTCGCGAATGTGGTCCTGTACCTGCGTCAGCAGGGTGGCATCGGCCGGTGTGTCCTCGTCGAAGAGGTCGAGGCGGGTGAGCGGGAAGCGCCGGCGAGTTTCGGCGACGTCGTCGAAGTGGTCCAGCTGGCGGACGAAGTCGCGTGCCTGGCGTCCCCACGCGGCGAGCAGCGGATGGGCGTGCAGGTGCATGAGCTCGAGCGGCACGGCGTCGAGCGCCACTGGTCCGCCACTGCGTCCGGCCCGCAGTGGCAGGCGGCGACGCGCGCAGCGCAGCCACTCGCGTCCGTCCATGATGTCGGCCCAATGGAAGCGGCAGGGGTTGGGCACGGCGAGGATGATCTGCGCATGCTGCGAGAGCGCTGCGAGCAGCCTCAGGATGGGGAGCGGCACATGGGTCATGCCGAAGAGCACCACGCGGCGCGGCAGGGCCAGTGTCCCCGGTGCAGCCGCGGCGAGGGCCTCGAGCGCGCGCTCGTGCAACTGCGGGCGGGTGAGCGTGCGCTGTTGCGGGTCGAGCTCCGCCAGCACCTCTTGCCACAGCCGGGCCTGCCAGCGCGTCTCGGCCGGCAAGGGGGTCTCCCGCCCGCTGGTGTCGATCAACACCTCGCGGGCTTCGGACCAGGCTTCCAGCCAGTCCGGGCGGTGCACCTGATACTGGTCGTACAGATCGGCCACGCGCAGCGCGAGATGGAACAGGCGGTCCGGGTCGTTGCGATCGAGATAGCCGGCGAGGGGTTCGAAGCCGGCTCGGTCGAGGAGCGCCGGCAGACAGCGCATCAGCCGCCATGCGAGCGCGGTCTTGTCGAGCGGTGAGCGGGCAGGCACCTGCGCGCGCCCGAGCACCTGCCGGTAGGTTTGCCACAGGAAGCGCCCGGGGAGCTGAACCGCGGCGGCGGCACACACCCCGGCCGAGCGCGCAAGCGTCATCTTGACCCACTCGGCCATGCCGCTGCTCTGGACCAGGACGACCTCCGGTTCGAGCGGTGCAAGCGGATGCCGGGCAAGCCACGCCGCAACCGTGTCGAGCAGGGCTTCGGTACGGTTGCCGTGCAAGGCGATGAATCCCGGCGGGAGGGCTTCACTGGGCTGTGTGTCGGGCATGGTCTCGTGTGTCGCGGGTGAGGTGGAGGTCGGCACGGGTCGCATCATACGGACAGATGCGTCATCTGGTGACGCATCCGACGCATCCGACGCAGCTGGTGGAGGTCAAATTCCCGAGATACAGCACGTTCCCGCCGGGAGCGGGCAGCGTGTGCCGTCCGGATCGTTCCGTCCCGAAGCAGTTGTGCCTGCTCAGCGCATTGCCCGGGGTGAGTGCCTGCCCAATTGTTGCAAGCACAACATTGCGTACCTGCCCCCAAAAGGCTGGACGGGGTGGCTATCGTGCTTTGGGCACGATGTTTGCAGTCTCATGGATTCCGGGCCATCCGCGATGGCCCAGGGAGGCGGCTGGGCCGGGTTGCGACCCGGTGGCCAAAATCAATGAATGCATCCGGAGACGATTCATGAACAAGAAACTCATCGCCCTCGCCGTTGCGGCAGCCACTTCCGGCGCCGCGTTTGCGCAGAGCAACGTGACCATCTATGGCAACATCGACATGGGCCTGATGTACCGCGGTGGCGACAATGGCGCAGTGCCGTCCGGGCAGTCGGAACGCGCGGTGCAGAGCGCCGGCTCCGAGAGCCATATCGGATTCAAGGGCGCGGAGGATCTCGGCAACGGCACCAAGGCCCTGTTCGACCTGCAGTACCGCTTCACCCCCGATACCGACACGGCGCTGCGCACCGGCCATGCCTACGTCGGCCTGACCGGCAGTTTCGGCACGGCCGTCGCAGGCTATCTGGACGGTCTGCGTTACGGCATCTATGGCAAGTACAGCCCGTTCGGCAATTACTCCGTCGGCAACTTCGCGTCGATGACGACGCAGTATGATCGCGCGGCCAACGCAATCGCCTACATCTCGCCCGCGATGAACGGCTTCACGCTGATCCTCGCGACTGCGACCAACACCCAGGGGCCGGAAGGCAGCCTCAACGGCGTACATACGGCGCCAGGCGTTCCGACCGAGGGTAACAATGGCGACGATCGACTCTTCTCGGTCAACCTCGTCTATGCGAACGGCCCGCTGAGCGCCGATCTCGACTACGAAACCACCAAGGCGGTGGGCTATGGTGACAGCCGCCTGTACGTCGTGACGACCGGAGCCTCGTACGATTTCGGTCCGGTCAAGGTCTCGGCGCTCTACGACATCATCAAGGGTGATCCGAACTCGCTCATCGGTGGCAACATCGACCTGAACCCTGCACTTGCCGGTAACCAGAACCTGGGCGGGCTGCCCCCGGGCGCAAGCTACGACAGGCGCAACTGGAACATCGGCGTGACCGTGCCGGTCGGCAACTATCGGCTGCTCGCGAGCTATGGCCAGGTGAACGACCGCACCCTCGATGATGCGGATGCAAGCAAATGGGCCCTCGGCGTGCGCTACGCGCTCTCGAAGCGGACCGAGCTGTATGCCGACTACGCGCAGATCAGTAACGACGACAACGCGGCCTACACGATGAATCCCATGGGCAACTCGCTGGGGCTCTCCGGCGTGGGCGTGAAGGGCTTTGCGGTGGGGATGAAGCACAGCTTCTGACCGCCGGGTGACGCTGCGCCGTGGGGCGGCGCAGCGTGCCATGGCCTCGGTGCTCAGGGGGCAGCGCTGCAGTGAATGCGTTGTCGGAAACGCCGGCGACGGGTTGCCGGCGTGGTGACGGTCCGCTGCGGAACTTCAGTCCTCGTCGCCCTCATCGTCGCCGTCGGGAATGACCACGTCGGCGACCGCGCCGACTGTCTTCGCAGTCACCGACACCCCGGTCGACACGACCGTAGCGGTGGCATCGACCACCGCGATGACCGCACATCCGTGCAGTTGAGAGAAGCTGGCGATGGCCAGCAGAGCAAACTTGGCGAGCGCCATCCCGGGAACATCCAATCTCATACCCACAGAAACCTCGGCGGATGCCACGCATGCCAAACATCCAACGGATCGGCCTACGATCGAGAGCCTGCAGGCAAGCGATCGGAGGGCATTCTACCGCCACCCGGTATGATTGTGCTTCCGAGAGGAGGCAGCCATGTGCGGACGCTACGCCCTGTACGGACCAACGAGCCGACTGCATCGGCAGTTCGTGATTCCCGACGATATCGACCAGTTGCCGCGCGACCTCCCGAACCCGCTCGCGCGGTACAACATCGCACCGAGCCAGCTCGCGCCGGTCATCGCCGCGGCGCGCGACGGTACCCGTCGCCTGCTCGACGCGAAGCAGCCAGGCCCCTGCGCGCGATCTGGAAGGCGAGTCGAAAGCTTGGGCAGGACGCTTGCTAGGGTGCGCGGTCGATTTCTTTGTGGGTGCCGATCTTTCGCAGCACGGCGCAATCGCCGTCAAGCATGAAGCTCAGTTTGTGGCTGTGATTGCTTGTGACGTGGATCGTCCAGTACTCGGCAGTCTGCTTTTCCAGCCTGTACTTCTTCGGGTGTGGATCTGCAATCAGATCTTTGACCGCTTGCCGAGCTGCCTGCTGGATTTCAGGCGGCAGCTTACGAAGCAGGTCCGCGAACGTTTGCGTTGCCCTAACGCGCTTGATCGGATGTGGCCGAGTCATCGCCCCAGTATGTCGGCGAAGAGCTTGTCGACGTCATCCGCAGCGTATGTTGTGCCGTCAGGCGCATCACTTGCGTCAATGTCATGCTCGCCGATGTTCCAGCGCAGCGTGTTGATGGCGTTGTGAAGATCGGCCGCTTGTGCAATCGCCTCGGTATAGGCGGACTCGATGCCGTCATCTTCTGTAAGGCGGCGATCGTTGCGACCAGCCTGACGCTTGTCGATCAGGATTTCGTACAGCGCCATGACTTCGTGCTGCGCGTCCTCAAGGTCGTTTTGAATGGCGCCGTCAGGATCGATCGTTGAAGGGATCGCCGCAAGGCCGTCGTTGGCTGCTTCCGCGAACGCCGCGTCGGCGCGCAGCATTTCCTTCAGCCTGATCAGCCAGGCAAGAGTGATCTCAATGTCGCGAAGTAGATCGAGCGATCGCGCAGCGTCTGCGCTCACGCTGGCACTGAAGGCCTTTAGCTCTCTGCGCTCTCGATAAAGCGTGGTCAACGTTTGCTCCAGCTGTCTGTAGAAAAAGCGGCGGAGTCGGAAGGCTTGTGTTTGACCCTGTAAGGCTAACACTGTTCCAGCATGGTTTGCTGTGGATAGCCGATTGCCTGAGGACAGCAGTTACAGAAAACCTGAACGAATAAATGGCAGTCCTGATGGATAGCCTAAGTTTTTGATTTCATGGTGCCGACAGTCTGACTCGAACAGACGACCTACCGCTTACAAGGCGGTTGCTCTACCAACTGAGCTATGCCGGCGCGGGCCGCATTATAGCGGAAGAGCGCCGTCCGGGTGGCGTCCCGGGGAACCCGGACGTTGCGGCGGAAATGAAACACGTGCGGAACAGGCGACGAGTTTTTTGATCGAATGTAAGATATCTATACTTTTTATCGAGTATCGGGTGATTTTGTACCTGGTTTTGTCGCAGTCTGCGAGCTAATGTGCGAAGTGAAAAAATGGGTTTCGCACTGATGTTTGGCACTGAGTTCTGAGCGGAGGCGTGTCGGGGTTGTGATTGTCGAGGAGAGTGGAGCAGTGACCCAGGATTTCGAGGGCGCGTGTGCGTCCTTCGTGAATCATTCCGTTCCGGTGATTCTGCAGCCCTTGCTTCAGCATGTGCGTGAGGCAGGGGGGGCGGTGAGCGGGCTGGTGTTGTTGCTCTCGAGTCGCGACGGTCTGTTCCTGGAGCACTGGGCTGACAGCGACGGACGCGTGGTCCGTTGCCCTGCCGAGATCGCAGACGCGGGTGTGAATCCGACCATCGCCGGGGTGCGGGAGGCAGGACGGGGTGGGTGCGCGTCGATGAACGACGCGATCCTGCAGTGGGGGCTGGACCCGGCTCGCGAGCCTTGGCTCGTGGAGCCCGTGCATGCACGTCCGGACGGCTTCCACGGTTATCTGGTGCTGCTTGCCGATCGCGGTCGGGCGGTGAAGGCGGCGCAAACCGAGGAACTGCGCCGTTGGATGCCCTTGCTGGCCTCGCTGCTGACCCACGGTATCCAGGACTCGTTGAACCTGACACGCGCGGTGCGCTTTGCCAGCGAGTTCATCCATGCGCGGGATTGGATCACGGGCGAGCATCAGCTGCGTCTGGCCGCTTTCCTGCAGATCCTCGTGCAGGAGATGGGGGTTGCGCATGGCTTTCCGGAGGGGCTCGCGGACGAGGTGATGGTGTTCGGCTCGCTCCATGACATCGGCAAGGTTGCGGTGCCCGACAGTGTGTTGCACAAACCGGGCAGCTTCGATGCCTCGGAGCAGGCCTTGATGCGCACGCATGTGAATCGCGGCGCCGATCTCGTCGAGCGCATGGTGAACGACCTGCATCTGCACGAGGTGCGGGGGCTGGACACCTTGCGCGCCTCGGTGTCGTGCCATCACGAGTATCTCGATGGAAGCGGCTACCCGAACGGTCGGTACGGCGACGAGATTCCGCTGGTCGCACGCATGGTCACGATCGCCGACATCTTCGATGCCGTGACGTGCGACCGGCCCTACAAGCGGGGCTGGACCGTCGCCGATGCCTACGATTACCTGTCGAGCATGGCCGCTGGCGACAAGCTCGACCGGGAGTGTGTTGCGGCCTTGCGCGCGGCACGCCCCAAGATCCTGGAGACGATGTCCAGGCTGCAACGCGGCGCACACACGCGTGTGCGCCAGCCTTCCCAGAACGGATCCCACTGATGACTCAGGCTGCTTCACTCAATGACCCCCGCGCCGCCATGCTGGCGAGTGCGCGCTACGACTATCTCTCGATGCTGAGGCGCGTCATCTTGGAGCTGGGTGTGGATGACAATGTCGTTGTTGCCGGGTTCGTGGACCTCGCGGGGCGTAGCTTCGACGAGCTTGCGGCAGCCTCGGAACGTCCCGGTCACATGCGGGCGACGGGGCTCACCGCGTCGCGGATCAGCCTGGTCCATGAGGAAGACCTGAGCCTCACGCTGGCGCTCGCAGCGCTGAAGAGGCAGGTCCGGGACACGTGCGGTCATGAACTCGTCGAACTCACCCTGCGCTTTCAGACCCTCCTGGACAGAGCGGAAATGACGCCCGAGCAATGTCCGGTGGGGCCGGATGGGCTTGGACCGGCGGTGCAGCGTCTCATCGACATGCTCGGCTTCAGTGCGGAGCAGCAGCGCAAGCTCATCGAGCGCATGGGCAGGCCGCTCGCGGTCGGCATGCAGCGGCTGTGCGAGAGCCTCAATGCGCTGTTCGCTGCCGAGGGCGTGGAGCCGCGGCCGCTTGCAGCGGTGCGCGGCGCGGAGGCAGCCGTCATTACGCGTACGGCCTCGGCTGGAAAAACCGGTGAGGCTGGTCTGCAGGCCATTCTCCAGCGGCAGCGCACCATCGTCGATCCGAGCGAGGCGCAGACGCTGGATCCCAGCCTTGCGGCTGCGATCCAGGAGCGCGTGCTCGCCTGGTTGTCCGAGCGACAGCGTGAGGACGGTGCCGCGACCGCCCGCCTGGCCGGCAGTGGGCTCGCGCCGCTGTTGCCGACCGAGACCGCCGCGGCACTCGAGGCGGTGGAGATGGTGTTCGACGCGATCGATGCGCTGGATGACCTGCAGCCGGCGGTGCGTACCTTGGTTCGTCGCCTGCAGATTCCGTACTTGCGCCTCGCGCTCGTGGATTCGGGCCTGCTCTACGGTGACAAGCATCCCGCGCGCCAACTGCTGGATGGGATCGTGGCGATGGGCGCGACCGTGGCCCCGGGCGAGCCGGGCGAGACGGTGCTGCATGCACTCGGCGACCTCGTCCAGGGTTTGCAGAGCCCGCAGGCCAGCGGCATCGAGGCCTTTTCACGCAGCCTGGAGGCGCTGGAGCAGCTGCGCGGAGAACGCAACCGTCGTGCCGAGGTGATCAGCCGCCAGCATGCCGAGGCTGCCGGGCGTGCCGAGCGGCGCGAGTCTGCCGTGTTGTTCGCGCTTGCCAGCCTGCAGGCGAGCTTGCTCGACCATACGCTTCCGGCGATCAGGAATTTCATCGAGGTCTGGTGGGTGCAGGTGGTGGCGCGCGCGGTGTACTCGTTCGGAGAGGATGACGAGCGTGTTCGGGAGTTGGTCGGCCTGGCCGGGCAGCTCGTCCATGCGGGTGACGAGTGGGCGCGCGGTGAAGCCGCACTGGTCGGCAGCAAGGCCCTGTCGGAGGTGGTCGCCGGCTTGCACACCGGGCTCGAGACGCTCGGCCTGGACAAGGCCGCGTGCAGCCGGGTGCTCGCATCGAGCCTGGCGGCGATCGTGGCGGTCCGCACCGGCAAGTTGCCCGCGCCGGAAGCGGTGAGGCGGGTAAGCGGACCGGTGATCAGCGAGATCTCCGGTGGCCGTAGCTTGCGCCTGCTGCATCACCAGGGCGAAGCGAATATCCGCGCTGCTGCACAAAGCCTTGCCGCGATCGAGTTGGGCCGGTGGGTGTCGCTTACGCTGCCCGGCGGCGAGACCTTCGTCGGGGTGGTCACTTGGGTCGGGGCGGCCGGCCGGGTGTATATGCTCGTCGATCCGGATCGTACGGCGCCACTGGCAGTAAGCCGTCGCGCGCTGGCTCAGCTGGCGGGCGAGGGGGCTTGCCGCATACTCGAAGTGGGCTCCGTGGTCGAGCGGGTGACGACCGCGCTGCTCGCGCGACTCACGCAGCGAGGCTCGCGTTAGACGCGCAATGACCTCGTGATGACCATATGATGACCGCCTCCCGGGCGGCTCCGGCACCGCCGCCAGCGCCATGCAGGCGCTTGACGGCGGGGGGGCGGGATCAGGCGGTTGCGACGGGGATCTTGCCGATCCGTGCCTGCCACTCCTTGGGACCGGTGTTATGCACGCTGGTGCCGGTGGAGTCCACGGCGACGGTCACCGGCATGTCCTGCACTTCGAACTCGTAGATCGCTTCCATGCCCAGATCGGCGAAGCCCACCACGCGGGCAGACTTGATGGCCTTGGAGACGAGGTAGGCTGCGCCACCCACCGCCATCAGGTAGGCGGACTTGTTGTCCTTGATCGCCTCGATCGCGACCGGGCCACGCTCCGACTTGCCGATCATCGAGATCAGGCCGGTCTTCTCGAGCATCATGCGGGTGAATTTGTCCATGCGGGTGGCGGTCGTGGGGCCTGCGGGGCCGACCACCTCGTCGCGCACCGGATCGACCGGGCCAACGTAGTAGATCACGCGATTGGTGAAATCCACCGGCAATTGCTCGCCCTTCGCGAGCATGTCCTGGATGCGCTTGTGGGCGGCGTCGCGTCCGGTGAGCATCTTGCCGTTGAGGAGCAGGATCTGGCCCGGCTTCCAGGCGGCGACCTCTTCCTTGGTGAGAGTGTCGAGATTCACCCGTGTGGCGACATTGGTGTCGGCCTTCCAGGTCACGTCCGGCCAATCCTCCAGCTTGGGCGCTTCGAGCTTCGCAGGGCCCGAGCCGTCGAGGTGGAAGTGCACGTGGCGGGTCGCCGCACAGTTGGGGATCATCGCCACAGGCAGGCTCGCAGCGTGGGTGGGGTAATCCATGATCTTGACGTCGAGCACGGTGGTGAGGCCACCGAGGCCCTGCGCGCCGATGCCGAGCGCGTTGATCTTTTCCAGCAACTCGAGGCGCAGCGCCTCCACGCGGCTGAGTTCCGCCCCCGACGCGGCCTTGGCCTTGAGTTCATGGATATCCACCGGCGCCATCAGCGACTCCTTCGCGAGCAGCATCGCCTTCTCGGGCGTGCCGCCGATACCGATGCCGAGGATGCCCGGCGGACACCAGCCGGCACCCATCGTCGGCACGGTCTTCAGCACCCAGTCGACGATGGAATCGGACGGGTTGAGCATGACCATCTTGGACTTGTTCTCGGAGCCGCCGCCCTTGGCCGCGCAGATGACTTCGACATGGTGGCCGGGAACGATCTCGAAGTGGACCACCGCGGGCGTGTTGTCCTTGCTGTTCTTGCGGCTGCCGGCCGGGTCGAGCAGCACCGAGGCGCGCAGCTTGTTGTCCGGGTGGTTGTAGGCGCGGCGTACGCCTTCATCGACCATTTCCTGCACACTCAGCGAGGATTCCCAGCGCACGTCCATGCCCACCTTGAGGAAGACGACGGCGATGCCGGTATCCTGACAGATCGGGCGATGACCCTCGGCGCTCATGCGCGAGTTGGTGAGGATCTGCGCGATCGCATCCTTCGCGGCCGGGCTCTCTTCGTGTGCCCAGGCCTCGCCGAGCGCGTTGATGAAGTCGAGCGGGTGGTAGTAGCTGATAAACTGGAAGGCATCTGCAATGGATTGCACGAAGTCTTCTTGGCGGATGACGGTCATGGAGATCTCCGGGTGAGGCCGATGGAAGGCGGTGTTCGGTGAAGCCGGAATTCTAGCAGGCGCACACGAAATGGCAGGTTAAATGGCAGGTGACTGGCGTATGATTTCGGCCGGCAGCGACACATTCGTCAAAACGCTTGGTGTGTAAGTCCTGTGTAAGATAAAGGTCTTTAAATGCGCGGCGATTCACGCAGTGTTGCGAGCTTGCAGAAGGCCGGATCAACCGGCCGTCCTTGAGGGAAGCTTCAACCAAACAATTCAGTTGAGGAGAGGTGAGTATGTCCAACGAGCAACAGGTCAGCGTTTATCAACCGTCGGAAGAAATGGTGAAGAACGCGGCAGTGTCGGGTATGGAAGGCTATCTGGCGCTGTGCAAGGAAGCGGACGACGACTACGAAGGTTTCTGGGGTCGCCGCGCCAAGGAACTCCTGGAGTGGAACGTGCCTTTCACCCAGGTTCTGGACGAGAGCAACGCACCTTTCTTCAAGTGGTTTGCCGACGGCAAGTTGAACGTCTCCTACAACTGCCTTGATCGCAACGTCAAGAACGGCCTCGGCGACAAGGTCGCCATCATCTTCGAAGCGGACAGCGGCGAAGTCACCAAGGTGACCTACTCGGATCTCCTGTCCCGCGTCAGCAAGTTCGCGAATGCACTGCGCGGCATGGGCGTCAAGAAGGGCGACCGTGTCGTCATCTACCTGCCGATGTCGATCGAAGGCGTGGTCGCGATGCAGGCCTGCGCCCGTATCGGTGCGACCCACTCGATCGTGTTCGGTGGTTTCTCCGCCCACGCCCTGCGTGACCGTATCGAGGACGCGGGCGCGGTGGCGCTGATCACCTCCGACGGTCAGTTCCGCGGTGGCAAGGCCCTGCCGCTCAAGCCGATCGCCGACGAGGCCCTTTCGCTGGGCGGTTGCGACTGCGTGAAGAACGTGGTCGTGGTGAAGCGTACCGGTGGCGACTGCGCGATGGTTGCAGGTCGCGACCAGTGGTTCCACGACGTGGTGGCAAACCAGTCCGACGTGTGCGAGCCGGAGTGGGTCGAGGCAGAGCATCCGCTCTTCATCCTCTACACCTCGGGTTCGACCGGCAAGCCGAAGGGCGTCCAGCATTCCTCCGGCGGCTATCTGCTGCAGGCGATGCTGTCGATGCAATACACCTTCGACATCAAGCCCGACGACGTTTACTGGTGCACCGCAGACATCGGCTGGGTCACCGGCCATAGCTACATTGCCTACGGTCCGCTCGCCTGCGGCACCACCGAGATCGTGTTCGAGGGCGTGCCCACCTTCCCGGATGCCGGTCGTTTCTGGAAGATGATCCAGGATCACAAGGTCAGCATCTTCTACACCGCACCGACCGCGATCCGTTCGCTGATCAAGGCGTCGGACAACACGCCGACGGTGCATCCGAAGAACTACGACCTTTCCTCGCTGCGCATCCTGGGTTCGGTGGGCGAGCCGATCAACCCGGCCGCGTGGGAGTGGTACTACGAGAATGTCGGTGGCAAGCGCTGCCCGATCGTCGATACCTTCTGGCAGACCGAGACCGGCGCGCACATGATCACCCCGATGCCGGGTGCGACGCCGCTGGTGCCGGGTTCCTGCACCCTGCCGTTCCCCGGCATCAAGGTTGCCGTGGTGGACGAGACCGGTACCGAGGTGCCGTGGGGTCAGGGTGGCATCCTGGTGGTGCAGAAGCCGTGGCCGTCGATGATCCGCACCGTGTGGGGCGATCCCGACCGCTTCAAGAAGACCTACTACCCGGACGACTTCAAGGGCAAGCTCTACCTCGCCGGCGACGGCGCAATCCGCGACAAGGACACCGGCTACTTCACGATCACCGGGCGTATCGACGACGTGCTCAACGTGTCGGGCCACCGTATGGGCACCATGGAGATCGAGTCGGCGCTGGTCGCACACGAAAAGGTTGCCGAGGCCGCGGTCGTGGGCCGTCCGGACGACCTGACCGGTGAAGCCATCGTCGCCTTCGTGGTGCTGAAGGGCGAGCGCCCGACGGGTGAGGCCGCCAAGGCGGTCATCAAGGAGCTGCAGAACTGGGTTGGCCACGAGATCGGGCCCATTGCCAAACCCAAGGATATCCGCTTCGGTGAAAACCTGCCGAAGACGCGCTCCGGCAAGATCATGCGCCGCCTGCTCCGGCAGCTGGCGAAGGGGGAGGAGATCACCCAGGATACGTCGACCCTCGAGAATCCGGCGATCCTGGATCAGCTCAAGCAGTCCGCGAGCTGATTCCCGGGGTGGCGAGGGGTTCGTCAGAAGCCCCCGCCGCCCAGCATTACAACAAGGGGCAAGCGCCGGCACTCGTGCTGGCATGGGGAGGGAAAAGCGCGCGCAAGCGCGCTTTTTTTTGGCGCAATGTGTGGCCGCGGATCATCGTGCCATCCCCCCGGCTATAATTCCCGAAAAAACAAGCTTGTCATGGGGAGGGGGACGATGCGCAGGAGTCTTGCCAGTCAACGTCTGATCGCGGTTTTCCTGGTTGCCGTACCGCTCTTCAATTTTCCGTTGCTGTTCCTGTTCGACCAGGGCGGGACGTTTTTCGGTCTGCCGGCGATCTTTGTCTACCTTTTTTCCAGCTGGGGCGTATTGATTGCGGTGATCGCCTGGATCGCCGAGCGCGGGCCACGCTAGGGGTGACGACCAGATGATTCCGGCCTGGCTCGTCGTCGCGGTCTCGTCCGCCTATCTCGTGATCCTGTTCGCGGTCGCCCACTATGGAGACCGGCGTGCGGATCAGGGGCGCTCGATCATTGCCAATCCCTGGACCTACACCCTCTCGCTGGCGGTGTACTGCACTGCTTGGACCTACTTCGGCAGTGTCGGGCGGGCCGCGTCGGGCGGGATGTGGTTCCTGCCGGTGTATCTGGGGCCGACGCTGGCGATGATGCTCGCCTGGCTGATCACGGCGAAGATGATCCGCATCTCGCGCACCTACCGCATCACCACCATCGCCGACTTCATCGCCTCGCGCTATGGCAAGAGCCACATGATGGGCGGACTGGTGACGGTCATCGTGGTGATCGGCATCATCCCCTACATAGCCCTGCAACTGAAGGCGATTTCGATCGGCTACACGGTACTCACCGGCGACGCGTCGGATGCCTTTGTAGCCACCAGTCCGTCGAGCTGGCTGGGTGACAACACCCTCTACGTGGCCCTGACGCTGGCTTTGTTCACCGTTCTCTTCGGCGCACGCCACCTCGATGCGTCCGAGCGGCACGAGGGCATGGTGGCGGCGATCGCGTTCGAGTCGGTGGTGAAGCTGTTTGCCTTTCTGGCGGTCGGTCTGTTCGTCACCTATGGCATCTACGACGGACTGGGCGACATCTTCGCGCGCGCTGCCGCGCAGCCGGATCTGCAGCGGCTCTTGAGCCTCGAGTCGTTCAGCGCGGCGGGCTACGGCGGCTGGTTCGCGCTGACCTTGCTGGCGATGCTGTCGGTGATCTTCCTGCCGCGCCAGTTCCAGGTGATGGTGGTGGAGAACGTGAACGAGCAGCACCTGCGGCGCGCGGTCTGGATGTTTCCCGCCTACATGCTGCTGATCAACATCTTCGTGCTGCCGATCGCGCTCGGTGGGCTGATGCACTTCGGCCAGGGTAGCGTGGATCCCGACGTGTTCGTGCTGTCGCTGCCGCTGTCGCACGGGCAGGAGGCCTTGGCGCTGCTGGCGTTCGTCGGCGGGCTCTCCGCCGCCACCGGCATGGTCATCGTCGAGACGATCGCGGTGTCGACGATGATCTGCAACGATCTGGTGATGCCGCTGGTGCTGCGCAGTCGTCGCTTCTCCGGCGAGATGCGTCCGGATCTCACCGGGCTGCTGCTCACCATCCGCCGCGGCGCGATCCTCATCGTCGTACTGCTCGGCTATTTGTACTTTCGCCTCGCGGGTGAGGCCTACGCACTCGTCAGCATTGGCCTCATCAGCTTCGCGGCGGTCGCACAGTTCGCACCGGCGATGCTGGGGGGCATGTACTGGCGAGGCGGCACCCGGGCGGGGGCGCTGGCCGGCTTGCTGTCGGGGTTCGTGCTGTGGGCCTACACCCTGATGCTGCCGTCGTTCGCCAAGTCGGGCTGGCTCGATCCGGCCTTTCTCGAGCATGGTGCGTTCGGCATTGCGCTGCTCAAGCCGGAAGCGCTGTTCGGCCTGACCGGCCTCGACAACATCAGTCATGCGCTGTTCTGGAGCCTTGGCGTCAATCTGCTGAGTTACGTCTGCGTCTCGCTGATGCGCGCACCGACGGGGCAGGAGGCGAGCCAGGCGACCCTGTTCGTCGATGTCTTCAAGCGCGAGAAGGGCGCGGCAGAGACCCTGTGGCGTGGCAGCGCGCATGTCGATGACCTGCTGAAGCTGGTGTCGCGTTTCCTCGGTACCGCAAGAACCCGCCAGCTCTTCAGTCGCTACGCGCGTGAGCGGGGCGTGAACGGGGTCGAGCATGTCCGCGCCGACGCCGCCCTGGTGCACTTTGCCGAAACCCAGCTCGCCGGCGCGATCGGCAGTGCATCGGCAAGGGTGATGGTGTCATCGGTGGTGCAGGAGGAGCCGCTGGGCTTCGACGAGGTGATGAACATCCTCGATGAGGCCTCGCAGGTGCGTGCCTACTCGCGCGAGCTGGAGGAAAAGTCCCGGGCGCTGGAGAAGGCGACCGCGGAGCTGCGCGAGGCCAACGAACAGCTGAAGGAGCTCGACCGTCTCAAGGACGACATCATGTCGTCGGTGACGCACGAGCTGCGCACGCCGCTGACTTCGATACGGGCGCTCTCGGAGATGATGTTCGACGACCCGGAGATCTCCGTAGAAGACCGGCAACGATTCTTGGGTATCATCGTTTCGGAGACGAACCGGCTGACGCGCCTGGTGAATCAGGTGCTGGATCTGGCCAAGATCGAGTCCGGGCATGCGGAGTGGCACAATACCGACATCGACATGAGCGAGTTGGTGCAGCACGCTGTTGACGCCACGGCGCAGCTGTTCCGCGATCGTGAGGCGAAGATCGAGTTGCAGCTTCCCGCGGCCTCACCGCACCTTCTCGCGGACCACGACAGGCTGCATCAGGTGTTGTTGAATCTGCTGTCGAATGCGGCGAAGTTCGTTCCCAAGGGCGTCGGGCTTGTGATCGTCACGCTGGAAGCCGATGATGAGGCGGTGCGCGTGAAGGTGAAGGACAACGGGCCGGGAATCGCCGCGGAGTTCATGCCCTACGTTTTCGAGAAGTTCCGTCAGGGTGGTGACCAGAGGGATCGGCCGCAGGGCACGGGACTGGGGTTGCCGATCAGCCGGCAGATCGTCGAGCACTTCGGCGGCAGGATGTGGGTCGAGTCCGTCGTGGGAGAGGGCGCGTGTTTCATCTTCTCCCTGCCGCGGCGCAGTATCGAGGCACAGGCGACGCCGGCCTGAGCCGATAAAATAATGAGTAAAAGCATAGACCGTAATTCGAGGGGGGAGCATGGCAAGCCGGATTCTGATCGCCGATGATGAACAGAACATTCTGATTTCACTTGAATTCCTGATGAAGCGCGAGGGTTTCGAGGTCTCCATCGCGCAAGATGGCCAGGAAGCCATCGACCGCATCCGGCAGTCGCCGCCGGATCTCGTCCTCCTCGATGTGATGATGCCCAAGCGCAATGGCTTCGAGGTCTGCCAGGAGATCAAGGCCGACGCGACCCTTCAGGACGTGAAGGTGCTGATGCTGACCGCGAAGGGGCGCGACACGGAAGTTGCCAAGGGGTTGGCGCTCGGGGCGGACGCGTACATGACCAAGCCGTTCTCCACCAAGGAGCTCGTGGAAAAGGTCCGCAGCCTGCTGTCGGGAGTCTGATCGATGAACGCACGTACGCGTTTCATCCTTGCGGTGATCGTCCTCGGGCTGTTGATGACCGGCCCGTTCATCCTGACTGCAATCATCATCTGGGCTGGCAGCGAGGGGGCGGCGCGCGATCTGCTGGTCGAGACGCTCTCGCCGCACCTCGCGCTCGGCACCGTCATGACCGCGATGGGCTTCGGCTTCGGCGTGGCGGTGGTCAATAACCTGTTCAAGCAGTACGTGAAAGGCCTGCTGCGCATGGCCGAGCAGCAACATCTGATGCTGGGTGCGAATCGTGGCTTCCGCGTGGTGGAGAAAGGCCCCCCCGAGGTGTGTGCGCTGGCCCGTACCGCGAACGCGCTTGCCGAACAGCGCGATGCGCTGATGCAGGATGTCGAGCTGCAGATCACGGAGGCGCGCAAGACCGTGGTCGAGGAGAAGAACCGGCTTGCGGCGTTGATGTCCGAACTCACCCAGAGCGTGGTGGTGTGCAATCTGGATGGTCGCATCCTGCTCTACAACGCGCGTGCGCGCGCAACCTTCCGCGCCCTCTCGGATGCACCGGGCGTCGCCGGTGGCGGCGAGCTGATCGGCCTCGGACGCTCGATCTACACCGCGTTTGACCGCAACCTGATCGCCCATGCACTGGAGGGCATCCAGTACCGGCTCGCGCGCAATGCGGCTGAAGTGCAATCGAACTTCGTCACCACGAGCCGCTCGGGTCAGCTGTTGCGGGTGCAGATGTCGCCCGTGCTCGCGAACGATGCGGAGAGCGCAGTCGCGGCCGAGGCAGGGGAAGCCGCCGAGCCTTCTGCACCGGTGACGCGGTCGATGACCGGCTTCATCCTGATGCTGGACAACATCACCCGCAACTTCGAGACCGAGTCGCGTCGTGACCAGATGCTGCATACGCTCACCGAGGGGAATCGCGCCTCGCTGGCGAATGTGCGCGCGGCAGCCGAGATGCTGGAGTTCCCCGATCTCGGCGACGACCTGCGCAAGCGCTTCAGCACCGTGATACGTGACGAGGTGCGGGCGATGAGCGAGCGCCTGGATCGCACCGCCAACGATTTCGCCGATTCGCTCAAGGCGCGTTGGCCGCTGGAGGACATGGCAGCCACCGACCTGATCGCGGCCGTGCAGCGCAACGTGGAGAATCGCCTGAAGGTTCCCACCAAGCTCGAGGATGTGGATGAGGGCTTGTGGGTCAAGGTGGATAGCTTCTCGCTGGTGCAGGCCTTGCTGTTCCTCGTCAGCAAGCTGTCCGAGGAGTTCGAGGTGCGCGAGATCCGCTTCCGCGTCACCGGCGCCGGGCGCCTCGTCCACCTCGACGTGATCTGGCAGGGGCAGGCGATGAGCACCGAGACGGTCATGAACTGGGAGCTCGAACAGATGACCGTGGCAGGCGAGAGCAGCCCGCTTACGGTGCGTGACGTCATCGAACGTCACGACGGCGAGATCTGGCTCGAAAGGGAGAAGGTCAAGCACCGCGCCTTCTTCCGGCTGCTCCTGCCTGCGGCAAATCCACAGGAGCAGGGCGAAGCGGGCAGCGCCGCACATGGCGAGGGACGGCCCGAGTACTACGACTTCGATCTCTTCCAGTGGTCGGAAAAGTCTCACGAACTCGACGATCGGCTGTTGTCGGATCTGACCTATACCGTTTTCGATACCGAAACCACCGGGCTGAATCCCTCCCAGGGGGACGAGATCATCCAGATTGGCGCCACTCGGCTGGTGAACGGCAAGTTGCTGCGCCAGGAGTCCTTCGAACAACTTGTCGATCCCAAGCGGCCACTGGCGCCGGAGTCCATCCCCATTCATGGCATCCAGCCGGAGATGCTCAAGGGCAAGCCGACCATCGACAAGGTGCTGCCCGCATTCCACGCCTTCGCAGCGGACACCATCCTGATCGCGCACAACGCCGCCTTCGACATGCGCTTCCTGCAGATGAAGGAGGCCGCGACAGGCATCCGCTTCGACAACCCCGTGCTGGACACGCTCCTGTTATCGGCGGTGTTGCATCCCAACCAGGAGTCGCACCGCCTGGAGGCGATCGTCGAGCGCCTGAACCTCAAGATCGTGGGGCGTCACACTGCGCTCGGAGACGCAATCGTGACCGCCGAGGTGTTCCTCAAGATGATCCCGCTTCTGGCGGACATGGGGATCCATACCTTGAGGCAGGCGCGCGAAGCTGCCGAGAAGACCTACTATGCCAGGGTGAAGTATTGATCAATCTGCCCGCGCAAGCCGTCGCGATCGCGTCGGCATCGATCGCGACGGCTGATGCCTCGGGCTCGGCGTTGGCAAGATGAGCGGGGGTAGCGGCTTCGTCCGGCAACTCCGGCGCTACTACCTGCTCTACACGGGCAGTTTCATCGGGTTCATCGTGTTGCTCGCGCTCGGCGAGAGCCTCGGCATGTCGCATGCCGTGATCGGGCATATCTTCCTCTTCACCACCATCCTGATCTACGCGGGCATCGGCGTGATGAGCCGAACCTCGGACGTCGCCGAATACTACGTGGCCGGACGTCGTGTCCCCGCGGTGTTCAACGGCATGGCCACCGCCGCCGACTGGATGAGTGCCGCGTCCTTCATCGGGCTGGCGGGCACGCTCTACTACGGCGGTTTCGAGGGCCTGGCCTTTGTCACCGGTTGGACGGGGGGCTTCGTGCTCGTCGGGCTGCTGCTTGCGCCCTACCTGCGCAAGTTCGGTCAATACACGATCCCCGATTTTCTGGGGGCGCGCTATGAGGGCAACGTCGCCCGCCTGGTCGGACTCCTTGCTGCGGTGCTCGCGAGCTTCATCTATCTGGTCGCGCAGATCTATGGTGTGGGCCTCATCACGAGCCGCTTCGTCAGCGTCGAGTTCGAGATCGGTCTCTTCATCGGACTCACCGGCATACTCGTCTGCTCGTTCCTGGGCGGCATGCGCGCAGTGACCTGGACCCAGGTGGCGCAGTACGTGATCCTGGTCATCGCCTATCTCGTTCCGGTCGTGATTCTCTCGTACAAGGTCACCGGGGTGCCGGTGCCGCAGGTGATGTACGGATCGGTCTTGAGCCAGCTCTCGGCGAAGGAGGAGGCGCTCTTCGACAGCCCGATCGAGGAAGACGTACGCCGGCAGTTCTTCTACCGCGCCCAGAGCTTCGCCGGAAAGATCGCCGATCTGCCGGGATCGCTCGAATCTGAGCGGGCAGCGCTCGTGGAGCGGGTCAACAGCCTCAGGATCGAGAACGCCCCGGCACGCGAGATCGCGCAGACCGAGCGCGCCTTGCGGGACATGCCGCGCACACCGGAGGAGGCACTGGAGGTCTGGGAGCGGGCCCGGGCCAGCGCGCTCGAACGCTCCAGAGTGCCGCCGCGCCACGCGCAGGCGCACCCGGGAGAGTCGCCCGAGGCGTCCAACAAGGCGCGCAACAACTTCCTCGCGTTGGTCTTCGTGATGATGCTCGGCACGGCGGCGCTGCCCCATGTGTTGATCCGCTACTACACTACGCCCGGGGTGGCGGAGGCACGTCGGTCCGTATTCTGGTCGCTGCTCTTCATCATCCTGCTGTATGTGACGGCTCCGGCGTATGCCGTGTTCGCCAAGTGGGAGGTCTACAACAACCTCATCGGCATGCAGATCAGCAGCCTTCCCAACTGGCTGATTTCCTGGGGCAAGGTCGGCATGGTCACGATCGAGGACATCAACGGCGACGGCATCCTGCAGCTGGCGGAGCTCACACTCAACACCGACGTCATCGTCCTCGCGACCCCAGAGATTGCCGGACTACCCTATGTTGTGGCGGGCCTGGTCGCCGCTGGCGGGCTCGCTGCCGCGTTGTCGACTGCGGACGGGTTGTTGCTGACGATTTCGAATGCACTCTCGCACGATCTTTACTACAAGGTGATCAACCCCCGTGCATCCACACATCGTCGGCTGGTGATCTCCAAATCGCAACTGCTGGTCGTGGCGGTGATCGCCGCCTGGGTTGCGTCGTTGCGTCCGGACAACATCCTGTTCATGGTCGGGCTCGCGTTCTCGATCGCGGCTTCGGCGTTCTTCCCCGCGCTCGTGCTCGGCATCTTCTGGAAGCGAGCCAACCGCCCCGGCGCCGTCGCCGGCATGCTCGCCGGCTTGGCAGTGACCATCTTCTACGTGATCCGCACCCATCCCTTCTTCGGCGGCAGCATGAGCAATGCATGGTTCGGCATCAGCCCGATCTCCAGCGGCTTGTTTGGCGTGTTGCTCGGGTTCTTCGTGATCACCCTCGTCAGCCTGCTCACCCGACCGCCTCCTCAGGATGTTCAGGATCTCGTCGACTTCGTCCGCTACCCGCGCCTCCCGAACGATGAAACCACCACCTGACACCGCACTCGTCAGTAAATGGAGGGCAGGGCTTTCGTTCCCGAGGGTTTCTGCTACAATGCGCGCCTTCCACGGAGAGGTGGATGAGTGGTTTAAGTCGCACGCCTGGAAAGCGTGTTTGGGATAACATCCCAACGCGGGTTCGAATCCCGCCCTCTCCGCCACCACATACATGAAGGCCCTGATTATTCAGGGCTTTTTCTTTTTGTAGGTCCGCGTTATACAAACGAGGCCACAAAAAAACGGGTATCAGTTCGGCCGGTTTTGCTGATTTTTC
>JAYRYZ010000026.1:0-73345 GCA_041916775.1 Rhodocyclaceae bacterium
TCAGAAATCCTTCCACTCGTCCTCGTCGTCACTGACGACCGGGAGCGCCTTGCGCGCGCTGCGAGCCGGTGCCGGTACGGGCGCCGCCTCCGCGCGCCGGCCCGCCGCGGCTGGCAGTCTCGCCGGTGCAGGGGCACGCGCTCCCGCGTGTCGCCCCCCTTGCCCTTCGATGCGGAACTGGCTCACCTGCTCGGTCAGCGCCGCCGACTGCTCTTCCAGCGACTCCGCCGCCGCACTCGCCTCTTCCACCAGCGCCGCGTTCTGCTGCGTCACCTCGTCCATGTGCGTCACCGCCTGGTTGATCTGCTCGATCCCCGCGCTCTGCTCCGCCGACGCCGACGAGATCTCCGCCACCCGCTGCGTCACCCGCGACACCGCCTCCACCACCTCGCGGATCACCCCGCCCGTGTCGCCCGCGAGCCGCGAGCCCTGCTCCACACGCTCTACCGACTCCGAGATCAGCGTCTTGATCTCCTTGGCCGCCGCCGCACTGCGCTGCGCGAGGCTGCGCACCTCGCCCGCCACCACCGCGAAGCCACGACCCTGCTCGCCTGCACGTGCAGCCTCCACCGCCGCATTGAGCGCGAGGATGTTGGTCTGGAAGGCGATGCCGTCGATCACGCTGATGATGTCCACAATCTTGCGCGCCGCGTGGTTGATCGACTCCATCGTCGCAACCATCTGCTCCATCGATTTCGCCCCGCGGCTTGCAACTTCCGCCGCCTCGGTCGCCTCGGCACGCGCCTGCAGCGCGTTCTCGGCGTTGTGCTTCACCGTCGCGGTGAGCTCTTCCATGCTCGCCGCCGTCTGCTGCAGGCTCGAGGCCTGCTGCTCGGTGCGCGCCGACAGATCCGCATTGCCGTGTGCGATCTCCTTCGCCGCCGTGCCCACCGACTGCGCCGCCTCCGCGATCTCGCCGATCATCCGCGTCAGCGCGTCCGCGGTGCGGTTGGTGTAGGCCTTCAGCTCGCCGAACGCACCTTCGTAGTCGCCTTCGATGCGCCGCGTGAGATCCGCGTCCGACATCGCACCCAGCACCGCATTCGCTTCCTGCAGCCCGCGGTCCGCCGCCTCGATCAGCGCGTTCATGCCCTTGCCAAGCGTCTCGAAGAAGCCGCGCAGCTCCGCCGTCTCCATCCGCTGGCTGAAATCACCCCGCGCCGCCGCGCTCACCACACGCTCCAGCGACTCTTCGGTGGCGAGCTCCGCGGTGCGGTCCTGCCACTCGACGACAGTCGCAAGCCGCGCCCCCTCGGCATCGAACACCGGGCTCGCAACGAGCCGGAAGGTGTAGCCCGACACCTTGATCTGCGCGGTATGCACGCCGCGCAGTGCACCGAGCAGGCCACGCTGATGCGCCGGGTTGCGGTGGAAACTGTCGAAGTTGGAGCCGACGATGCGGTCCACCCTGAAGTTCGGCAACTCGGTCTGCAGGCTTTTTTCGGCCCGACCGAGCATTTCGAGAACCGAATTGTTGGCGTAGACGATGAGTCCGTCCGGATCCGCGATCATGATGTTCACCGAGGCGTGATCCAGGGCGTTGCGAATGCGCAGGGACGCGGTCGCCACCGCACGGATGGATGCAACGTCGCTCTCGAGCTTGATCTGCATCGAGCGCAGCGCGTACACCATCTGACCGATCTCGTCCTCGTTGTGCGGAACGAGCTGGTTGCGATAGTTGCCCTCGCTGATGTTGCGCAGTGCGACGCCCGCCTCGCGCAAGGGCAGCACGATCGCGCGCATCAGCGCGCGGCTGGCCAGCAAGGCGACCACGAGAACCAGCGCGATACTGCCGAGCACCGCATACTTGGTAACCGTCGCCACGGTGCTGGCCGATACGAGCACGGCCTCGGAGACAGCGCGATGATGCGCCAACAGGGCGTTCGCCGCCGTGCTTGCATCGGTGAAGGCAGGGTTGAGTCGGGTGAGGATGGTACGGTTGGCCTGGATGAACTCGCCGGCCGAGAAGTGCTCCGACACTGCCGACAGGCCGTCACGCACGAAACGCGTACGCGCCTCCGTGAAGCGCTCGTCGAGCGCCTGCTGCTCGGGGGAGGGCGGAATCTTGAGGTATTCCGCCCAGAGGGCGTCGATACGGACGCGGCCCCGCTCCACGTTGTCGAGATGCAGCTTCAGCGGATGGTCGTGCATGCTCGCGAAGCTTGACTGCGGGTCATGCTGCAACGCGAGCAGGATCTGCGCCCGGTTTTCGCTCAAGATTGCGATGATCTCCTGAACGACCTGCGCACCGTTGACCTGCGCGCTGCTCACCGCGTCGAGCTTGGCGCGCATGGTGGCGTTGATGAACAGCCCGCCGGCTGCACCGACCACCAGCGCAAGAATCAGAAACGCCAGCAGCGCCCACAGCCTTGCGCCGACCGAAAGCCGCGCCACGCGGCCGAGGCGGTTGGCAGAAAACGGGAAGGCCATCTCGCCAGCCTTCACTTTGCGGTAGAGCGCAGCGGCGGCATCGATCTGCTCTCGGGTCGGACGGGTGCGCGAGGACAGGTAACCGCTGCACTGCCCACCCTCGTAGATCGGCGTGGCATTGGCGAACACCCAGTAGAAGTCGCCGGTCTTGGTGCGGTTCTTGACCACGCCGCACCAGGGCTTGCCTGCCTTGAGCGTATCCCACATGTCCTGGTAAGCCTCGGCCGGCATGTCGGGGTGGCGCACGATGTTGTGCGGTGCGCCGAGGAGTTCGGCCTCGCTGAAGCCGCTGATCGCGACGAACTCGGCGTTGCAGGAGGTGATCTGGCCCTTGAGGTCGGTCGTGGACACCAGAATGCAGGATTCCGGCACAAGCACTTCGTTCTGGGTGATCGGAAGATTGATCTTCATGGTTCCGCCTCGTTATCCCGCAGCCTGTTCGATGAGCTTCATTTCGTCGCTGGTCATCAGCTTGGCGATGTCAAGCAGGATCACCATGCGCTGGTCCACCGTGGCCAGGCCGGTGATGAAGCGTATATCCACCGCGGCCCCCATCTCCGGTGGCGGGGCGATCTCCTCCGGTGCGAGCCGGATCACATCGCTGACGCTGTCCACCACCGCGCCGACCAATCGCCCGGCCACCGAGATGATGATCACCACGGTGAAGGGCGAGTACTCGACCTTCTCCAGCGCCAGCTTGATGCGCAGATCGACGATGGGCACGATCGCGCCGCGCAGGTTGATCACGCCCTTGATGAAGGGCGGGGCATGCACGATGCGGGTCACCGGCTCGAAGCCGCGGATCTCCTGCACCGTGAGGATGTCGATCGCGTACTCCTCCTCGCCGAGTGCGAAGGTGAGGTACTCCTGCGAGGCGGAATGCGGATCGCTGTGGCTGGCGATGTTCATGCGGCGCTTCCTTGATTGACTTTGGCTTGTGGGCCGGCCATGCGCAGGATGCCGTCCACATCGATGATGAGCGACACCTTGCCGTCGCCGAGAATGGTGGCGCCGGAGACACCCTGGACACGGCGATAGTTGGTTTCCAGGTTCTTCACCACGACCTGGTGTTGGCCGAGGAGCTCGTCCACGCCGACAGCGATCTTGCGGTTCTGCGATTCCAGCACCACCAGCACACCTTCAGTCACGTCGCGGCTCGCGGCGGGGATCTCGAAGAGCTCGGCGAGGCTCACCACCGGGATATAGTCCTCGCGCACCTGCACCACACGGCCGTCGCGGCCCACCGTGCGGAACACGAGGCCGCTCGCCTGGATGGACTCGACGATGTAGCCCAGCGGAACGATGAAGGTCTCGTCGCCTACACGCACCGACATGCCATCCAGGATCGCCAGCGTTAGCGGCAGGCGGATGCTCACCCGCGTGCCCGCACCAGTGACGCTTGAGAGCGACACCGAGCCGCCGAGCGCGTGAATGTTCTTGCGCACCACGTCCATCCCGACGCCGCGACCGGAGACATCGGTGACCGCCTCGGCGGTCGAGAAGCCCGGCGCGAAGATCAGATCCCAGACCTCGCTGTCGGGCGCCTCCGGGTTCACCGGGATACCGTTCGATCTCGCCTTCGCCAGGATGCGCTCGCGGTTGAGCCCACCGCCGTCGTCGCTGATCTCGATCAGGATATGACCGCTCTGATGCGAGGCCGCGAGCGTGATGTGCCCGACCGGCGTCTTGCCGGCCGCGACGCGCGCGGCAGGCAGCTCCAGACCGTGATCGACGGAATTGCGCACGAGATGGGTGAGCGGATCCACGATCTTCTCCGTCATGCCCTTGTCGAGCTCGGTGGACTCGCCGACGAGATGCAGCTCCGCCTGCTTGTCGAGCTTGCGTGCGAGGTCGCGCACCATGCGCGGATAGCGCGAGAAGACGAGACTCATCGGCACCATGCGGATCGACAACACCGCCTCCTGCAGGTCACGGCTGTTGCGCTCAAGCTGTGCGAGACCGGCGAGCATGCGCTCATGCACCACGGGGTCGAGTTGCTGGGCCGACTGCAACAACATGGACTGAGTGATGACGAGCTCGCCCACGAGGTTGATGAGCTGATCCACCTTGGCGGTGCCGACCCGGATCGAAGTGTCGGCAGCGACCCCGGCCGTCGGCGCAGCAGCGCGCGGGGCAGCGGGCTCCCCGGCCTTGAAGGGCCGGGCTTCGCTGCTGGGCGCTGGCGCAGCCACTGTAGCGCCCTCGCTTGCGCTGCCGGCGGATGCGCCCCTGTCGGGCACGCCGGGCGCGTTGGGGAAGAAGCCGTAAGGCTCCGTTCGCACCGCCACGACCTCGATTTGCGTCGCATCCGCCGCCGGCAGGGAAGGTTCGGCTGCGTCGAAGAAACCGTAACCGGGATCGGGCGCCGCAGCCTGCGCCGGCAGATCGTCGAATAGACCATAGCCGGGGTCCGCGGCGACCGGCGGCTTCGTCGGCACCTCGTCGAAGAATCCGTAGCCGGGGTCACCCGCAGGTTGAGCCTCGGGAACGGCTGCGGCCGCAGCGGCATCGTCATCAGGTGCGTCGAAGAACCCGTAGCCCGCGTCGGCCTGCGCAACCGTCGCGTCCGGCCCGTCATCGAAGAAGCCGTAAGCCGGATCCGACCCGTCGCCAGCGGGCTCCGCGTCGAACAGGCCGTAACCCGGATCGGCATCCACGCCCTCATCGACCGGAACGATCTCCACAGACTCCGGAGGCAGCAGGAACGACACCACCTCGCGCAAGTCTTCGTCGGAGACCGTCGAACGCAGCGCGACACGCCAACTCCCACGCACCGTGCCGTCCGGCGGCGACTCGCGCAGCTCGAGCGCACCGAACTGGCCCAGCGCGTCCAGCAGCAGCGCCGCCTGCGCGAGATCGAACATGCCGTCGCGGTCGATGTGCCAGCGGAGCTCACGCAAGACCGCTGCGCCGGGCTGCGGCTGAATCGCCTGATACACCTCCTGCGGCTGCGCAGGAGCGCCGCCGGTCACGACGGGAACTGACTCCCGCTCGGTCACCGCAAGCCGCGCAAGCTCGGACTCCAGCGCCCGAACGCGATCGCCCTGCACCGCCTCGCCACCCTTGTGTGCGCCGATCAAGGCATGCAGCAGGTCCACTGCCGCGAGGCAAGCATCGACACGGACCTCGTCGAGTTGCAACTCACCATGCCGGACACGGTCGAGCAAGGTCTCGAGGTTGTGGGTGAAGGCCGCCACATCCGCGAGTCCGAACGTGCCAGCACCGCCCTTTATCGAATGCGCCGCGCGAAAGATCGCATTCACCTGCTCGAGATCGAGCGCCGCAGGGTCGATGCCGAGCAGTCCGGCCTCCATTGTCGCGAGGTGTTCCTCGGCCTCCTCATAGAAGACCGGCAGGAACTGGCCCATGTCGAGCGTCATGGCAGCGTGTCCGATGGGTTCAGGGCAGGACCTTGCGCACCACCTCGAGCAGCTTTGCCGGATCGAACGGCTTCACCAGCCAGCCGGTCGCGCCGGCCGCCTTGCCCTGCGCCTTCATCTGGTCGCTGGACTCGGTGGTGAGGATCAGTATCGGCGTGGTCCGGTAGTTGGGCAGCGCACGCAGCGCCTTCACCATCGTCAGCCCGTCCATGCGCGGCATGTTCTGGTCGGTGAGGATCAGGTTGAATTGCTTCGCACGCGCCTTGGCGAGACCATCCTGGCCATCCACAGCCTCCGCCACCTCGTAGCCCTGACTCTTCAATGCAAACGCGACCATCTGCCGGATCGACGCGGAATCATCGACAGTAAGGATTGCTTTCGCCATGTTGATACCCTATTCAAAATGAAATGAAACCGAAACCGCGTGACCGAACCGCTTAGTCAAGAGCGCACCCTCAGAACAACTCCACGTCGCCCGAGTCCATCGACGCCTGCGCCACCGGCGCGCGGAAAGTCGTTGCCTGGAAATCGCGCACCGCCGACCGCACGGCATCAGGATCGCGCGAAGCCGTGGCCATCTGCTCCAGCACCCCTGCGGCAGCGACGAGCCGCGCGTTTGCGGTGCCAAGCAACTGCGAGGTCATGTCCTGGAACTGAAGCGCGATAACCGCCTGCTGCACGCCATCACGCACCGCGTCGGAGATGGAGCGCGCATCGAGCGCGATCCGGCCGCGGCGGGCATTCATCCGGTCGAGCATCTCGATCATCTCCTGGATGTCCTGCTTCGCCTGCAATGCGTGGCTCATGTCATGCGAGGCAAGTTCATCCACCGAGTGCCCGGCCTCTTCGAGCGCAGTCCCCACCTGGTCGAGAACGCCACGAATCTCGGTGCTGAGCCGGTTGGTGTTCTCGGAGAGCTTGCGCACCTCGTCGGCGACCACCGCAAACCCGCGCCCTGCCTCGCCTGCACGCGCGGCCTCGATCGCCGCATTGAGCGCGAGCAGGTTGGTCTGCTTGGAGATGTTCTCGATCCCTGCCAACAGCCGATTCACCGACTCCATGTGGGCGGACACGGCCTCGACCCGCTCGACGATCTCGATTGCAAGCTTGCTCGTGCCGAGCGCCTCATCGACGAACACGACAAGGGTTTCGGTGGTGCTGCGCACGAAGCGCGCAAACATCGCGGCGTCGGACTCGCTGCGCTGCACGCCGTGCTCGTCGATATCTTCGTCGGGATTCAACTGTCCAATCAATGTCGCCTGGGACGCAACCTGCTGCTCGAGAACGTGAAATGCCCCCACCAGTTTGTCGATGGCCTGATGTATGAGCTCCACCGCGCGCCTCACCTCCTCGCCCGAGGTCCGCAACGGCGTGGCCAGCGCCTGACCGACTTCTGCGAGCGGCAGATCGTTGCCGCCGGCGGCCGGCTCGGCGCTCGTGTCACGCTTTGCCAGGGGCGCGGGCGCCAACCCCCAGAGCGCTGCCCAACCCATGCCCAGGACGAGGATCAGTGCACTTCCCGACCACGCACCTGCAATGAGCTTGTTGGCAAGCGCGGCAATGAGCGTCGCCGCCAACCCGACCGCAATCCGGCTCCATGGAGGTGACTCTTTTGGATGCATCATCTGATACTCCGGCCGTGACGAAAATATCATTTATTCGTCAATTTGTATATTTTCTTGTTCTTTTCGCTCCGAATGCGCCGAAGCCGATCCGGCCATCCTTCGTCAATGACATTACGGCCAACGTGTACAAGACTTTAGCCCACACCGACGAAACAGCTATGCACGCCCACCAACCCGCTGCGATTTCCGAATTGTCGCATTTTTGCCGTTTCTGCAGCCCAAACATATTGAACGCCCTGTGGCTCCCGCTGGGTTTGATCGTGATCAATGAAACCCATACAGTGACCCCCGACGCGCTCGCAAGCGTGCGAGAAGCCCCTTCCGGAAGACGCCCGATGTCGATACGAATGTTCATCCTGGGATGCCTGGTCTGCCTTGTCAGCGCCTGTGGTCAACCCGAGCGCCTGGCGGAAGTGGCCCCCGGCGCAACCGTTCTGGCGTTTGGCGACAGCGTCACCGTCGGCGTCGGCGCCACCGAAGGCGAGGATTGGCCGATGCTGCTCGCCGAGCGCACGGGCTGGATCGTGGTGAATGGCGGGGTGTCGGGCGATACGGCCCAGAATGGGCGACAGCGCATCGCCGCGCTGCTGGAGGACTATCGGCCCAGCCTGGTGATCATCGAACTTGGCGGCAACGACTTCCTCCGCCGCCGTCCGCACGCGGCAGTCAAGGAGGACCTCCGCGCCATCGTCACCGCAGTACGCGAAGCGCAGGCCCAGCCGGTGCTGATGGCGGTGCCGGAGCTGTCGCTGATGGCCGTGGTCGCCGGCCGTCCCGCTGACGCGGCGCTCTACGCCGAGCTCGCGGAGGAAGAGAACATCCCGTTGATCGACAAGGTGTTCTCCGAGGTTCTGGGTGCCCCAGACCTGCGCGCCGACCAGATCCACCCCAACGCCGCGGGCTACGCTCGGATGGCCGACGGCATCATCGAGGCCCTGCGCGGCATGGGTCTTTTGGGAGATGGCGGCTGAGAATGATCTGTCCGCGCAATTTCATTGTGGTGCCCAGGAAGGGACTCGAACCCCCACGCCTCGCGGCGCCAGAACCTAAATCTGGTGCGTCTACCAATTCCGCCACCTGGGCCCGGGGTGAGGCCTTGCGTGCCGCGCGGCCACCCGGGAAAGACACCGCCGCGGGCGCGGCAGCGGGCCGGATTATACACGCGGCTCACATCCTGAGGCGCTCGGCGTAGCCGGTCATCTCGAGGTAACCGCGGCCGGCCTCCTTGCCCGCCGCATCGCGCAGACGCACGGCCCCCTCCCAGTAGATGGCGCCGGTGGAGCGGCGGCTGTCGAGCTCTTGGTCGTCCATCATCGGCGCCAGGGTGAACACCCGTGTGCCGACCTCCACCCGCCATTCCACCGGATAGCGCGCCCCGGAGCGCGGCGACACCCAATGGCGCAGGGGCACGAAGCGCACCTCCGCCTCGCCGTAGGTGCTGCGGGTACCGTCGCCGGTCACCAGTGTGGCGGCGAGCCAGATCGGGCTTCCATCGTGGCCACGCATCTGGAAGGCCATCAGCGAGCCGCCGTCGGCGAGGTTCACGCCGATCCAGTCCCAGCCCTGCGCCTCGGGGGGGAGGATCTCGCTCGACCACTCGTGATCGAGCCACGCGTGGCCCGTCACCGGCAACGCTGTGCCGTCCAGCTTCAGCGTGCCGCTCACCGCGAGCTGCGGCCGGCTGTAGTAGTAGCTGGCGTTGAGCGGGTCCGGCGCCTTGCGGCTGAAGCCGTCCTGACCATTGAGGAGCGGCGGCGCGGGCGCACGCAGGGCGAGGTCGAAGGCGAAATCATCGGCAGCGATGCGAGCGCGGTAGGTGTCTTCCCCTTCCAGCGCCAACGTCCAGTCGCCCACCCACACCTCGGTGCGCGCTTGCGAGAAGTGGGCGAGCGGCGCCATCGCACGCGCGGAGCGCTCGGCATGACGCAGGCGGCCATGCTGCGGGTCGGCGATCGCGGCATGGGCAAGGAGCAGTTGGCGCGGCGCGAAGCGGCTCGGGTTGTCCTCGCCCTCGAGTGTGCGCACACGGAAGAAGGTCACCTGAAAGCCGCGCTCGCGTCCGGCCGCATCCTCCAGCCAGCCGGTGATGTACCACCACTCGGTGCGGAAATCCGGATGCGCGCCGGTGTCTCGCGGGAAGTCGAGCAGCGTGCCGGGCAGAACCGGCGCATAGGCGGGCTGCGCAAACGCAGGGCGTACGACGAACAGGACCGCCGACAGCATCCACAACAGCAGCACAACGGCGGCACGCCGCGAGCGACCCGACATCACCAGTCCTCCCTCACCGCCCGCACCGCGCCACCGCGCATCGCGTGTGCGCCGGCCAATCGCGCCGCAAGCGCGGCGAGCGCGACCAGGCTCGCGACGAAGACGAAGATGGACAACGCGGGCACCTCCAGGTCCATGCTCCAGTGAAAGCTCTGCCGGTTGATGACCTCGATCAGTACCCACGCGATCGCTCCACCCGCGAGCGTGCCGTTGCACACGCCGATGAGCGCGGTGAGCGCGCCCTCCAAGGCGAGCAGGCGGGCGATGTCGCGCCGCCGCAGGCCGAGATGGCGCAACATGCCGAACTCGCGTGCGCGGCTCGCGGCCAGGCCGGCGAAGGTGGTCGCGATGCCGAAAAGGCCGATCAGCACCGCGATCGCCTCCATCAGGTAGGTGACGAGAAAGGTGCGATCGAAGATCTCCAGCGTGATCGCGCGGATCTCGCCCGGCAGCGCCACATCCACGTTGCGCGCGCCGAAGTCGGCACGGATCTGCGCCGCCACCTGCCCGGCATCCTGCCCCGGCGCGAGCGTCACCGCGAGGTCGTTGATGCGCAGGTCGCCACTCAGCGCGCGATAGGTCTCCAGCTCGACCACCAGCGCGCCATGCTGACGCGCATAGTCGCGCCAGATACCCGCCACCCGGAAGGTGCGTGCGACGCCCGCAATCGGCAGCGCCACCGCATCGCCCGGCGCGAGCCGCAACAGGTCGGACGCCGCCTCGGACAGCCACACCGGCGGCGCGCCGCGCAGATCCGCGGCAACCTCTGCCGCGCCGTCTGCGCCCGCCACCAGCGGCAGGCCACCGCTCGCTGCAACCGGCCGTGCGATCAGCGTCATCGGAAAGCGCTCGTCGATGAGGCGCAGTGTGTCGTAGCGTACCGCCGCAACCGCGACCACCCCCGTCATCGCGCCCACCCGCTGTGCCGCAGCCTCCTCGAGAAAGCCGCTCGCGCTCGCCGACGAGGCACGCACATAGAGATCCGCCGGCAGCACCTGCGCCAACCAGTCGTCCACCGAGGTGCGGAAGGACCCCACCATGATCGCCATCGACACCGCCAGCGCCACGCTCGCGACGATGCCCGCACCCGCCACCACCGCCTGCCCCGGCATCGCCGCGAGACGCGACTGCGCGAGCCGCGCGAGCGTGCCGCCGAAGCGTCCGACCACGCCCATCAGCCCGCGCACCGCGCCGGGCATGAACAGCACCGCGGCGGCGAGCAGCGCCACCACCGCCGCATAGCCCGCGACCGGCACCCCGCCCAGCGGCGGCAAGGTGCATAGCAGCGCCGCCAGCGCACACAGGCCGAGCGCGGGCAGGTTGCGCGGACGTGCATCGAGCGCCCGCGCCTCGTCGCCGGCCCGCAGCGCCCGTGCCGGCACCAGCCGCGCCGCCTCGCGCGCCGGCAGCCACGCACCGCCCACGCCGGCGAGCACGCCCAGCCCGAGGTAGAGCAGGCTCCGCCCGGCATCGAAGCGCAGCGCCGGCTGCACGCCGCTGAAATACCCTGCGCCGAGATCGCCGCCGATGAGCGAGAACGCAAGCCCGGTCAGGCCGTAGGCGAGCGCCACGCCGAGCGCGCCGCCGACCAGGCCGAGCACCGCACCCTCCGCGAGCAAGCCATGGAACAGCACGCCGCGCGGCAAACCCAGCGCGCGCAGGAAGGCCAGCTCGCGGCGGCGGCGCACCACCGCGAGCACCTGGGTCGAGAACACGAGGAAGGCGCCGGTAAGGAGCGCGATCGCCGCCAGCATGGTGAGATTCACCCGGTAGGCGCGCGACAGGTTGGCCGCCTGCGAGGCCGCCACTTCGGGGGCGAGCACCGACAGGCCGGGCGGCACGAGGGCGCCCAGCGCCTCGCGGGCGGCATCGACCGACACGCCCTGCGCGAGACGGATATCGATGCGGCTCAGGCGCCCCACCCGGTCGAACACCTTTTGCGCCGCAGCGATGTCCATCACGCCGAAGGCGTCGCCCGCCGGCGCGCCCGGCACGCTGCCCGCGACCCGCAGGCTCAGCTCGCTCAGCCCGGCCTGCACCGCGAGGCGCTCGCCCGCGGCGAGATCCAGCCGCGCCATCGCCGCCGCACTGAGGAACAGCGCGTCCTCGCGCAGCAGTGCAAACGCGGCACGGCCGTCGGTCCCGTCCTGGGCGGCGGCGGGCATCAACGCCGGGGTTACCGCAGGGACACGGAAGACGTCGACGCCGAACACGCGCAGCGTCTGCCCTTCGCGGCCGGGCTGACCGTCCTCCGGGCGCTCGCGCCCGGGCAGGCGCGCCTCGATCTCGAGCACCGGGCTCGCAACCGCGACATGCGGGTGCTGCGCGATCGCGGCATACAGCGCATCGTCGAAGCCGTTGCGCGGCCCGATCACCTGCAGGTCCGCCTCGCCGCTGATGAGGCGGATGCCGCGACCGAACTCGTCGAGCGCGGCCGAGTGGATGAGCTGCACCGCGAGCCCGAGCGCCACCCCGAGCGCGAGCGCGAACAGCGACAGCGCGCTCGCGAGCCGCCGCCGCCACAGGCTGGAGACGAAGATGCGCAGCACCGCGCGCCGCAGGCTCAAGCGCGCGCCTCCTCGGCCAGCCCCTGGCGCGACAGGCGCAACACCCGGTCGCAACGCGCCGCGGCGGCATGCGAGTGGGTGACGACGAGCCCGACCGCGCCCGCCTCGCGCACGCTGGCGAGAAGCAGGTCCAGCACCTCCATCGCGCGCTCCGGGTCGAGGTTGCCGGTGGGCTCGTCGGCCAGCACCACCTGCGGGCGATGTACCAGCGCACGCGCGATCGCCACACGCTGCAGTTCGCCACCGGAAAGATGCGCCGGCCAGTCGTCGGCGCGCGCACCCAGGCCCACCCGCGCAAGCATGTCGCACGCACGCCGCGCGGCCTCGGCGTCGGGCACGCCGAGCAACCACAGCGGCAGCGCCACGTTCGCGTCGAGCCTGAGGTGCGGCAGGATGTGGAAGGCCTGGAACACGAAGCCGAAGGCCTGCCGCCGCAGCAGCGCCCAGCCGTCGTCATCGAGCCCGTCGAGCAGGCGCTCGCCGAGCCGGATGGTGCCGCCGTCGATCGGCTCGAGGCCGGCCACACAATTCAGCAGCGTGGATTTGCCGACGCCGGATTCACCCATGATCGCGACGCACTCGCCCGGCTGCAGCCGCAGCGAGACGTCGCCGAAAAGCGCCAGCGCCGGGTCGGCCGGCGCACGTTTGTGGAGTCTGTCGAGAACGAGCATGGGGGCATTGACCGCAGCCGGCCGCGCGAGTGCGGCGCACAGTGAAAAAACACAGGGAAGACGGCAAACGCCCGGATGATTGCACAGCCGGGGCGCGACGCCCACCGCCGCAACCGACGAACGCTGCGCACGCGGCACACAGCCGCACTCGGCCCACGCGGCGCAAGGCTGCATTCCTCCCACTCGGCGCACAGCCGCCCGGGTCGCCCCGCCCCCGCACATCGACATGCACGCAAGACCGCCACGGTCGATCGCGTATACTCCGGCGCGCCATGCCGGTCGATCACTACGAGAATTTCCCTGTAGCCTCCCTGTTGCTGCCCGCGCACCTGCGCGAGCCGGTGGAGGCGATCTACGCCTTCGCGCGCAGCGCCGACGATCTCGCCGACGAGGGCGACGATCCGCCGCCGCTGCGGCTCGCGCGGCTCGGCGCCTACCGCGCGGCGCTGGATGCGATCGAGGCGGGGCGTCACACCGCCGACGACGTGCCGCGCGCGATGTTCGAGCGCCTTGCGGCGAACATCGCGCGCTGGTCGCTGCCGATCGACTTGCTGCGCGATCTCCTCGACGCCTTCGCGCAGGACGTGGTGCAGACCCGCCACGCCGACTTCCCGGCGCTGCTCGACTACTGCCGCCGCTCGGCGAACCCGGTGGGCCGGCTGTTGCTGCACCTGTACAATGCCGCCGAACACGAGAACCTGCGCATGTCGGACGCGATCTGCACCAGCCTGCAGCTGATCAACTTCTGGCAGGACGTCGCCATCGACTGGCAAAAGGCGCGCATCTACCTGCCGCAGGACGACATGGCGCGTTTCGGCGTCACCGAGTCGCAGCTTGCCGAAGGCCGCTGCGACTCGGCATGGCAAGCGCTGATGGCGTTCGAGGTCGAGCGCGCGCGCGCGATGATGCTCGCGGGGGCGCCGCTCGCGCTGCGACTGCCCGGACGCATGGGCTGGGAGCTGCGCCTGGTGGTACTGGGCGGGCTCGCGGTCCTCGCGCGGATCGAGGCGGTCGGGTACGACGTGTTCACACGCCGACCCACGCTCGGCCGGGCCGACTGGGCGGGCATCGCGATACGGGCACTGCGTTTCACACCGGGCAAGCATTGATGAATCCTCACGACTACTGTCAGGAACGCGCCGCAGCGAGCGGCTCGAGCTTCTACTACAGCTTCCTGTTCCTGCCGCAGGAGCGCCGCCAGGCGATCACCGCGCTGTATGCGTTCTGCCGCGAGGTGGACGACGTCGTCGATGAATGCAACGACGTGCAGATCGCCCAGACCAAGCTCGACTGGTGGCGCGCCGAGGTGGACCGCATCTTCGACGGCGAGCCCAGCCACCCGGTCGGGCAGGCGCTGCGCGAGGTGGGTCAACGCTTCAACCTGCCGCGCGAACAGCTGCTCGAGATCATCGACGGCATGGCGATGGATCTCAGCCAGACGCGCTACCTCGACTTCAAGAACCTGCAGCTCTACTGCTACCGCGTCGCGAGCGTGGTCGGCCTGCTCGCGGCCGAGATCTTCGGCTACGAGAACCGCCAGACGCTGCGCTATGCGCACGACCTGGGGCTGGCCTTCCAGCTCACCAACATCATCCGCGACGTGGGCGAGGATGCGCGGCGCGGCCGCATCTACCTGCCGATCGACGAGTTGCAGCGCTTCAACGTGCCCGCCAAGGAGATCACCGAGGCGGTTCACTCGGAGCGTTTCGTCGAACTGATGCGCTTTCAGGCCGAGCGTGCGCGCAAGTTCTACGACCAGGCCTTCGCCGCGCTGCCCGCGGAGGACCGCAAGCGGCAGCGCCCCGGGCTGGTGATGGCGGCGATCTACCGCACCCTGCTCGAGGAAATCGAGCGCGACGGCTTCCTGGTGCTGGACCGCCGCACCTCGCTCACGCCGCTGCGCAAGATCTGGCTTGCCGGCACCACCTGGATGAGGGCCTGAGCGCATGAGCCAGTCGATCGCGATCATCGGCGGTGGCTACGCGGGGCTCGCTTGCGCGGTGGAGCTCACCCGCGCCGGCCACCAGGTGACGGTGTTCGAGCGCTCGCAGCTGATGGGCGGGCGCGCCCGACGGGTGGACAAGGACGGCTGGTCGGTGGATAACGGCCAGCACATCCTCATCGGCGCCTACACCGAACTCACCCGCCTGCTGCGCCTCACCGGCGTGTCGCCCAAGGTGCTGGAGCGCATGCCGCTCACGCTGCACGTACCGGGCAGGCTGCACCTGCGCGCGGCGGCCCTGCCCGCGCCGCTGCACCTTGCAATTGGAATCCTCACCGCACGCGGGCTGGACTGGGCCGACCGCAAGGCGATGATCCGCCTCATGCGCTACCTGAAGCAGCGCGACTACCGCGTCGAACCCGAGCTCACGGTGAAGAAGCTGCTGCAGCTCACCCAGCAGACCGAGCGCTGCACCACGCTCGTCTGGAACCCGCTGTGCGTGGCTGCCCTGAACACGCCTGCGGCGGACGCCTCGGCGCTGGTGTTCGCGAACGTGCTGCGCGACTCGCTCGGCGCGGATGCCAGCGCGAGCGAGCTGTTGCTGCCGCGCGTCGATCTGTCCGAGCTCTTCCCGGTGCAGGCGGCGCGCTATCTCGCCACGCGCCGCGGGCGCATCCACACCGCCTGCGGCATCACCGGCATCGAAGCACTGCAGGGCTCACCCGCAGCGGGCTTCCGCCTTGCCGGCAACCCGAGCGCGAGCGAGATCTTCGACCAGGTCGTCATCGCCGCCGCGCCCTATCACGCGGCGAGCCTGCTGCTCTCGGCGGGCGGCTGCGACCGGCTCGCGCGCCAGATCGACGAGTTGCCCTTCGAGCCGATCACCACGGTGTACTTCGCGCTCGGCGCAGGCATCACCCTCCCCTGGCCGATGATCGGCCTTGCCGACGGCCCGGCGCAGTGGGCTTTCGACCGCGGCCGCCTGGGCGGACGGCCGGGGCTGCTCGCGATGGTGATCAGCGCCCGGGGGCCACACGAATCGCTGTCGCGCGACGATCTCGAGATCGCGGTGCATCGCCAGCTCGAGAAGGAGCTCGGGCAGCGTCTGCCGACGCCGGAGTGGGCGATGACGATCACCGAGAAGCGCGCCACGCTCTCCTGTCGCCCCGGCCTCGCCCGCCCGGATGCGCGCACGCCGTTGACCGGCCTGTGGCTCGCCGGGGACTACCTCGACTCACCGTATCCGTCCACGCTCGAGTCTGCGGTCCGCTCGGGCGTCGCCGTGGCCGGCGCGATCGCGCGCAACGCCGGCTGAGAGCTTGCGCAGGAGACGACGTCAGGCGGAGGGTCCGCGCACCGCCTCGAGCCTGCCCGCCTGCATGCGCAACATGCGCCCGCAGCGCGCCGCGAGGCTCTCGTCGTGGGTGACGAGGATGAGCGTGGTGCCGGCCTCGCGGTTGAGGCGGAACATCAGCTCGATCACCGCCGCGCCGGTCGCGGCGTCGAGGTTGCCGGTGGGTTCGTCCGCCAGCAGGAGGCGCGGCCCGGGCGCGAAGGCGCGCGCCAGCGCCACGCGCTGCTGCTCGCCACCGGAGAGGTGCTTGGGGTAGTGCTGCCGCCGCGCCTCGAGCCCGACCCGCGCGAGCCAGCCTTCGGCGACTGCGCGCGGATTGTCATGCCCGGCCAGCTCCAGCGGCAGCATCACGTTCTCCAGCGCCGTCAGCGCCGGCAGGAGCTGGAAGGACTGGAACACGAAGCCGACCGCAGCCCCGCGCAATGCAGCGCGCGCGTCCTCGTCGAGGGCGAAGAGGTCCTGACCTTCGATACGCACGCTGCCGCTGCCGGGAACATCCAGGCCGGCGAGCAATCCGAGCAGGGTCGATTTGCCCGAGCCGGAGGCGCCGACGATCGCAACAGACTCGCCCGGCGCGACGGAGAACGACACATCCTCGAGGATGTGCAGCACGCCGTCCGCGACGGGTACACTCTTGCCCAACCCGGCAACTTCCATCACCGGCCTGGAGAACTCAATGCGGTTTGCATCCATCGCGATTCTTTTCCTGTTTGCGCTCGGCGGCAACATTGCCCACGCCGCAACGATTCTGGTCTGGGGAGACAGCCTCTCGGCCGGCTACGGGCTGAAACCCGACGAGGCTGCCTGGCCCACCCTGCTGCAGACGCGGCTCCAGCAGAAAGGGTTCCCGCACACGGTGGTGAACGGCAGCGTCAGCGGCGAGACCTCGGCCGGCGGACGCACCCGCCTGCCCGCCGCGCTGGAGCGCCACAAGCCGGACATCCTGATCCTCGAGCTCGGCGCCAACGACGGCCTGCGCGGTCTGCCGCCCCAGCTGATGCGCGACAACCTCGCCGCGATGATCGACGCTGCCGAGGCCATCGGCGCCCGGGTGCTGCTCGCCGGCATGCGCATGCCACCGAACTACGGCCCGGCCTACACCCGCCGCTTCGAGGAGACCTTCCATGCGCTCGCCGACGCCCGCCGGCTCGCCTTCACGCCCTTCCTGATGGAAGGTTTCGCAGACCAACCCACGCTCTTCCAGAGCGACGGCATCCACCCCACCGCCGAGGCGCAGCCGCGCATCCTCGACAACATCTGGGCTGCGCTGCTGCCGCTCCTCGAGTAAGTGCCGCGTCAACGTGGCAAGCGGGCGCGGAAGTCGATGCCGGCCTCCCCCTCGGACAACTCGCCGATCAGCACCGCATCGTCGCCCTGCACGTCCCGCACCGCCGCCATCACCGCTGCGACGGATTCCGGCGCGCAGGCGATCAGCAGCCCGCCGCTGGTCTGCGGGTCGGTGACGAGCTTGCGTTGCCAGTCCGGCGTACCCTCGGGCAGGTGGACCTGCGCGCCGTAGCTCGCCCAGTTGCGCGTGGAGGCGCCGGTCGCGACGCCCTCGCGCACCAGTTCTCGCGCACGGGGCACGACCGGCAGGCCATCGAGCGCAAGCTCGGCGCGCACCCCGGAGGCGCGGCAGATCTCCAGCAAATGCCCAGCAAGCCCGAAACCGGTGACATCGGTGACAGCATGCACCGCGTCCATGGTCGCGAGCGCGGCGCCGACGCGGTTCAGCGTGGTGGTCCAGCGCAGCATCTCCGCATAGTCGTCGGCCGACAGCAAACCCTTCTTCAGGCCCGCCGAGAGAATGCCGATGCCGAGCGGCTTGGTCAGGATGAGCACGTCGCCGGCACGCGCCCCTGCGTTGGTCTTCACCCGCGCCGGATCGACCACGCCGATGCCGACGAGGCCGTAGATCGGCTCCAGCACGTCGATGGAATGTCCGCCGGCGATCGGGATGCCCGCGTCGCGGCACACCGAGGCACCACCGGAGAGGATGCGCCCGATGACCTCGGCCGGCAGCTTGTCGAGCGGCATGCCGACCACGGCGAGCGCGAAGAGCGGCGTGCCGCCCATCGCATACACATCCGAAAGCGCGTTGGTGGCGGCGATGCGACCGAAGTCGAAGGGGTCGTCGACGATGGGCGTGAAGAAGTCGGTGGTCGCGACGATCGCCTGGCGGTCGTTCAGGCGATACACCGCCGCGTCGTCGGAATGCTCGGTGCCGACCAGCAGATCGGGCGGGATCAGGCCCGCAGGCGCACGCGCGAGGAGGTCATGGAGAACGGCGGGAGCGATTTTGCAGCCGCAACCGCCACCATGGGAGAATTGGGTGAGTTTGATGTCGTCCATTTGAATCACGAAGCGCCGCAATCCGGCGCACACACAGGGTGCCGCACCCGGGAAGACGCATGAAGAAAGGATTCGCGACCGTAGCACAGCTCACCGGCTTTGACGAGATCATCGACGCCCGCAGCCCGGCGGAATATGCCGAGGACCAGATTCCTGGCGCCTGCTCCTGCCCGGTGCTCGACGATGCGCAGCGCGCCATCGTCGGCACCATCTACAAACAGCAGTCGGCCTTCGAGGCACGGCGGCTGGGTGCGGCGATGGTGGCGGAGAACATCGCACGCCACCTGCGCGAGGCCTTCCACGACAAACCCAAAGGCTGGCGTCCGCTGGTCTATTGCTGGCGTGGTGGCCAGCGCAGCGGCGCGTTCGTGACCTGGCTGCGCCTCATCGGTTGGGATGCCTGCCAGCTCGAGGGCGGCTACAAGCGCTGGCGCCAGCATGTGGTCGCATCGCTCACCCGCTTGCCGCAGCAGCTCGACCTGCGCGTGCTGTGCGGCGCCACCGGCAGCGCCAAGACGCGCGTGCTCGAGGCGCTTGCGGCAATGGGCGCACAGGTCGTCGATCTGGAAGGCCTTGCGGTTCACAAAGGCTCGGTGCTCGGCGCCCTGCCCGGTCGGCCGCAGCCGACGCAGAAGGGTTTCGAAACACAGCTCTTTCAGGTGCTGTCAGGCCTCGACCCGGCACGCCCGGTGTTCATCGAGGCAGAAAGCCGCAAGATCGGCCGCATACATTTGCCGGAGGCATTGTTGATGCGCATGCGCGCCGCCCCCTGCGTGGAGATCGCCGCCAGCCGCGCGGCGCGAATCGACTACCTGGTACGTGATTACGCCTACCTCGGCGATGATGTTGACGACCTCAAGCGCCGCATCGACTACCTGCACGGCCTGCAGAGCAACGAGACGCTCGCCGCCTGGAAGGCGCTCGCCGAGGGGCACGACCTGCGCACCCTCTTCGCCGCCTTCATCGACCTGCACTACGACCCGCTCTACAAACGCTCGCAGAACCGCAACTTTGCGGGCTTCGCGGCTGCGCCGCGCTTCGAAAGCGAAGATCTGTCCCCGGCCGGGATCAACGCACTCGCGGCGGCGATCCTGCAGCGCAGCGCGCGCGCCTAGACGATCCTCGGCCAGCCTTCGCGGTCGCGCACCGCACACACGCGTTGCACCATCGCGGGCTTGGGGCGCGCGACCTCGCCCTGCTCGAACGCCACGATGCGAAAAGCGGGCCGCAGCCGGTCGAGCAACTCGTCTTCGGCGAGCAGGAAGTCGGGGTTGGAAGGCTTGCCGAAGGCCGCGTTGCCATGCATGAAGGTTTCGTAGATCAGCATGCCCGCGTCGTCTACGCAGGCAAGCAGCGCATCGAAGGCCGGCCGGTAAAGGTAATTGGTGACCACGACGAGATCGTAGCGTCGCCCCGCCAGCGGCCATGTCGCAGCCTCCAGGTCGGCCTCGATCAGCCTGATGCCGGGTACGCCGCCGAGCGCCCGCAGTGCGGCGCTGTCGCGGTCCACTGCGTCGACGTGATGCCCGGCAGCGGCCAGGAGCGTTGCATGGCGACCACCGCCACATGCCAGGTCCAGCACCCGCGAGCCCGCCCGCAACAGCGGCGCGAATCGCACCACCCAGGGAGAAGGTTCGCCATGCAGGCGGTGAATGTTCATGTGGTGCGCTCCGGCTCGAATCAGGAGAGCGGATTCTAGCCGACAAAATCCACCCGCCAGTGCCGACACACTCAGCACCGTCCCACGCGCATCACCCGCTTTTGTGAACCTCCTTGCAGCGGTTATGATGTCCGGCACGGCCGTCGCATTCATCCTTCATCCTCCCGCGCGTCATCAGTGCGCCGCTTCCCGGAGGCCGCGGAATGCCAGACATATTCCTTCGCTCGACCTTGCCCTGGACACTGGTCGCACTGCTGCTGACCTTGTTCGCGCTCATCGCCATGCGGCGCAGGCGCGAACGCGAACGCATCATTGCCGACGCGGAGCGCGCCGCGCGACGCGAGTTGCAGTTCGGCCGGTCCGAGTTGCGCGCGCTCACCGAGCTCGCGGCCGACTGGATCTGGAAGACGGATTCGCACCACGCGTTCACGCTGCTCAGCGACGGCTTCACCGCGACCACCGGCATCGGGCAGCACGTCGCGCTGGAGTCCCGCGTATGGAAGCTGGACTGGCTCCCGGTCGACGGTGACTGGACCGCGTACCGGTCGGCGGTGGAGAACGCCAGGCCGGCACGGGTCACGGTCAGGCGTCGTCATGAGGGGCACGACCGCCACTTCGAGATCCTTGCCAAGCCCCGCTTCGACCGCGGTGTCTGCATCGGCTATCTCGGCATCGGACGAGACGTGACCGCTCGCGTCGAGAACAAGCGGGCGCTGGAAGAGAGCCGCGCCCTCTATCTGGACGTCGTCAATTCGGTGCGGGAGGTCGTCTTCCGCACCGATGATGCGATGCGTTTCAGCCTGCTGAACCAGGCCTGGTTCGCGATCACCAACCATCCGGTGGAGGACAGCCTCGAGCACCGCATCCTCGACTACCTTCACCCGGACGACCACCCCAATGCCGAAGCCGGTCTGTCGCGTGTGCTGACGGGAGAGCAGCGCGAATACCACGCCTCGCTGCGTCTCTTCAAGCGCAATGGGGAGATCACCTGGATCGAGCTTACCGCCAGACGCATCGTGGGCGACGGCCAGAATCAGGAGGGCGCGGGCCTTGTGGGCACGATCGATGACATCTCCTCTCGAAAGATCGCCGAGATGAATCTGCGCAACATCAACCAGGAGCTTGAGGCACGCGTGCGTGCGCGCACGGCCGAACTCGAGGCGTCGAACCGTGAGCTCGAGGCCTTCTCGTATTCGGTTTCGCATGACCTGCGAGCGCCGCTGCGCTCCATAGACGGCTTCGCCCGCATCATCGAGGAGGACCTCGGCGACAAGCTGGATGCGAGCACCCGCAATCACCTCGAACGCATCCGCAACGCCGCGGCGCGCATGAGCTACCTCTCGGACAAGCTGATCGAACTGGCACGTTTCACCCGCCACGCCCTGAAGAAGGAGAGCGTCAACCTGTCGGAGATGGCAGCCCAGGTGGTCGAGGAGCTGCGTGCGGAGAATCCCGAAAGGGTGGTCGACGTCGAGGTCGTGGCGGACATGGTCGCAATCGCCGACAAGAACCTGGTCAGGGTGGTGCTGGACAACCTGTTTCACAATGCCTGGAAATTCACCGCGAACACGAATCCGGCGAAAATCAGCTTCACCGTCTCGATGGAAGACGGCCGTCGCATTTTTTGCATTTCAGACAATGGTGTAGGATTTGACATGGCGTTCGCCAGCAACCTGTTCCGCCCTTTCTATCGCCTGCACGACGAGGCCGATTTCAAGGGGAGTGGCATCGGGCTCGCCAATGTGCAGCGCATCATCCAGCGCCACGGCGGCAAGATCTGGGCCGATGCCCGGCCTGGAGAGGGCGCGCGGTTCTGCTTCACGCTGAACGCCTGACGCCACCTGTTGCACCCACCTGACAACCGACGGCGAGGCCGGACCGGAGCGTGATTATTTACCTGATGCCGATGCTGCACTGCGGTAAGCTAGCGGCCTGCATGCATGCGCCAGGACCACCCGCCCTTGCCCGCAATGCGCCTGCTGCGCCCAGCCAACCGGCCAAGCGCGACACGTTGAAGACGACAAGATCATGAAAGAAAAGCACTATCTCAGCCCGCTTCTCGAACCCAAGTCGGTCGGCGTGATCGGCGCCAGCGAGCGCGAAGCGTCCCTCGGCAACGTCGTGATCCGCAACATGCTGGACGCCGGCTTCAAGGGCCGCCTGTTTGCGATCAACCCGCGCCACGAGTCAGTGCTCGGTATTCCCTGTCACAAGTCGGTCGAGGACGTACCGCACCGCCTGGATCTCGCCGTGATCGCGCTGCGTGCCGACAAGGTGCCGGCGATCATCGACAGCTGCGGCCGCGCTGGGGTCAAGGCGGTGATCGTGCTGACCGCCGGCTTCTCCGAATCCGACGCGCGCGGTGCGATGCTCGAGCGCCACGTCGTCGAGGCTGCGCGCCGCCACCGCATCCGTCTCCTCGGCCCCAACTGTCTCGGCATCATGCGCCCGGAGCTTGGCCTGAACGCCACCTTCGCCCACGCGAGCGCGCTGAAGGGTTCGATCGGGCTGATCTCGCAATCGGGTGCGCTGTGCGCCGCAATCCTCGACTGGGCGAAGCCCAACAACGTCGGCTTCTCGGCGGTCGTCTCGCTCGGCACCAGCAGTGACATCGACTTCGGCGAGGTGCTCGAATACATGGTGTCCGACTCGCGCACCGAGAGCATCTTCCTGTATGTGGAAGGCATCCGCGACGCGCGCCGCTTCATGAGCGCGCTGCGCGCCGCAGCTCGCGTGAAGCCGGTGCTGCTGATCAAGGTCGGCCGCCACCCCGAGGCCTCGCGTGCGGTACTCCAGCACACCGGCGCGATCGCGGGCGAGGACGCGGTGTTCGATGCCGCATTGCGCCGTGCCGGCGTGATCCGCCTGTACAACCTCGGACAGCTCTTTGCTGCGGCGAACGCGCTGTTCTCACATTTCCGCCCGCGCGGCAACCGCCTCGCGATCATCACCAACGGCGGCGGGCCGGGCGTGATGGCTGCCGACCGCGCCGCCGACCTCGGCATTCCCCTGTCCGAATTCGCCGATGTGACGATGGAGAAGCTCAACGCCGCGCTCCCCACCCACTGGTCGCGCGGCAACCCGATCGACATCGGCGGCGACGCAGACGTCGAGCGCTACCGCAAGGCGGTGCAGGCTGCACTCGAGGGGCCGAACGTCGATGGCGTGCTGGTCATGCTGACGCCGCAGGCGATGAGCCAACCCTCGGAGGTGGCGAAGGCGATCATCGAGCTCGAGAAGACCGCCGACAAGCCGGTCGTCACCTGCTGGATGGGCGAGGAGCTCGTCGCCGAAGGGCGCCACCTCTTCAACGAAGCCGGTATCCCCACCTTCCGTACGCCGGAGCCGGCGGTCGAGCTTTTCAGCCACATCTCTGCCTATTACCGCAACCAGAAGCTGCTCATGCAGACGCCGGCCTCGCTGTCGCATCTCAACCCACCCAGCGTGGAGAGCGCGCGGCTGGTGATCGAGACCGCACTCGCCGAGCGCCGCAAGGTGCTCAACGAGATGGAATCCAAGGCGCTGCTCGCCGCGTTCCGCATCCCGATCGCGCAGACCGTCGTCGCACGCTCGGCGACCGAGGCGATGGTGCTGGCCGAGGAGCTCGGCCTGCCGGTGGTGATGAAGATCGACTCGCCTTCCATCATCCACAAGGCGGATTCGGGCGGCGTGCGACTCAACCTCGGCAGCCTCGCCGCGGTGCGCACCGCCTACCAGGAGATCCTCGACGAGGTGAAGCGCAACAAGCCCGATGCCGCGATCAACGGCGTCGCGATCGAGCCGATGATCCTCAAGCGCAACGGCCGCGAGCTGGTCGTGAGCGTGCGCCGCGACCCGGTGTTCGGCCCGGTGATCGGCTTCGGCGAAGGCGGCAACCGCGTCGCCGCGAACAACGCCACCGCGGTCGCGCTGCCGCCGCTCAACCACTATCTGGTGCGCGACCTGATCCGCTCCTCGCGCGCCTCCAGCATGCTCGGCGAGTTCCGCAACATGCCGCCGATCAACATGGACGCGCTGGAGTTCGTGCTGCTGCGCATCTCCGAGATGGTGTGCGAACTGCCCTGGGTGCGCGAACTCGAGATCAACCCGCTGATCGTCGATGAACACGGCGCGGTGGCGGTCGACGCGCGGGTGATCGCCGACAACGTCTCGCCGTCTGCGGATCGCTACGATCACATGGCGATCCACCCCTACCCGTCGCAGCTCACCACGACCTGGACGCAGCCCGACGGCACGCTCATCACCATCCGCCCGATCAAGCCGGAAGATGCCGACCTCGAAGTCGAGTTCGTGCGCAAGCTCTCGGCCGAGACCAAGTACTTCCGCTTCATGAACACCATGCGCGAGTTGCCGCCGGCGATGGTCGCGCGCCTCACCCAGATCGACTACGACCGCGAGATGGCCTTCCTCGCGACGATCGCGGTCGATGGTGTGGAGACCGAGATCGGCGTGTGCCGCTATGCGGTGAACCCGGACGGCGAATCCTGCGAGTTCGCGGTCGTCGTCGCCGACGACTGGCAAAAGCGCGGCCTCGCACGCAAGCTCATGCAGGTGCTGATCGAGACCGCACGCAACCGCGGCCTGCAGTACATGAACGGCGTGTTCCTGGCGTCCAACGAACGCATGCTGAAGTTCGTGCAGGGCCTGGGTTTCGTGCTCAGCAACGACCCGGAAGACAGCACCGTGAAACTCGGCGTGCTCGCCCTGCAGGACTGAACGTCGCATGGCCGGCAACATCCGGAACGCCGACTTCAATGGCCAGCCCGTGGTCGCGCTCGACTGCGGCCGTGGCGGCCGGGCGGTGGTGTCGCTTCTGGGAGGTCAGGTGCTCTCGTGGGCGCCGGCCGGTGGCGAGGAATGGCTCTACCTAAGCGACGCCGCGCGTTTCGACGGCGCGCAGGCGATCCGTGGCGGCGTGCCGGTGTGCTTCCCCCAGTTCGCGACACTCGGCAAGCTGCCGAAACACGGCATTGCCCGCACGCGTGCCTGGACGATAGACCAGCAACGCAGCGGCGACGACTACGCGCTCCTGACCCTGCGTCTGGAGGATGACGACGCGACCTGGTCCGTCTGGCCGCAGGGTTTTCGCGTCGAGCTGAGTGTTCTTGTCTCCGGTGATCGGCTCGATCTCGAACTGCAGGTCGAAAACACCGGACATGCCCCCTTTGCCTTCACTGGGGCGCTGCACAGCTATCTGCGTGTGGCCGAGGTGGAGCACTGCAGACTGCATGGCCTGCAGGGTCACACCTACAAGGACGCACTCGCCAACGGCGCAAGCGTCGTCGAGGCCAGGGAGGCGGTCGTTCCGGACGGTCCGATCGATCGCATCTACATGGACAGCGTCGGTCCCCTGGTGCTCGAGGACGGCAAGCGCAGTCTCACCATCCGCCAGGAAGGTTTCCGCGATGTGGTCGTGTGGAACCCCTGGGACGTGGGGTGTCGCGCACTGAGCGACATGCCGCCACTGGGCTTCCGTCACATGCTGTGCGTGGAGGCCGCGATCGCGGGACGGCGCGAGCAACTCGACGCCGGCGAGTGCTGGGTGGGGCGGCAGACGCTGGTCGCGAACTGAAGCCAGGGCAGTCGCAGAATGAAGAAGGCCACGCAATGCGTGGCCTTCTTCATTCTGCCCCGCGTCACGCGGGTCGGGTGGCAGGTGCTCAGGCGGCCTGGTCGAGCCCGAAGGCCTTGTGCAGCACGCGCACCGCGAGCTCGAGGTACTTCTCGGCGATCACCACCGAAATCTTGATCTCGGAGGTCGAGATCATCTGGATGTTGATCCCCTCTTCCGCCAGCGTGCGGAACATCAGCGACGCGACGCCCGGATGCGAACGCATGCCCACACCGACCACCGACACCTTCGCCATGGTCTTGTCGACATCGACTGCACGCGCGCCGATGTGCGCATTGACGGTCTCCAGCACCTTCACCGCCTTGTCGCAATCCGCGCGCGGCACGGTGAAGGAGAAATCGGTGGTGCCGTCGTGGCCCACGTTCTGGATGATCATGTCCACATCGATGTTGGCGTCCGCGACCGGGCCGAGGATCTGGTAGGCGCTGCCGGGCTTGTCGGGCACGCCCAACACGACGAGCTTGGCCTCGTCACGGTTGAACGCGATTCCGGAGATGACGGGTTTTTCCATGTTCTGATCTTCCTCAACAGTGATGAGCGTGCCCTGACCGCCATCCTCGAAGCTGGACAGCACACGCAGTTTGACCTTGTACTTGCCGGCGAACTCGACCGAGCGGATCTGCAGCACCTTGGAGCCCAGGCTCGCGAGCTCGAGCATCTCCTCGAAGGTGATGGTGTCGAGCTTGCGCGCCTCCGGAACCACGCGAGGATCGGTGGTATACACGCCGTCGACGTCAGTGTAGATCTGACACTCATCCGCCTTGAGCGCCGCAGCCAGCGCGACGCCTGTGGTGTCCGAACCGCCACGGCCGAGCGTGGTGATGTTGCCCGCCTCGTCCACACCCTGGAAGCCCGCGACCACCACCACCTTGCCTGCGTCGAGATCGGCGCGCATCGGCGCCTCATCGATCTCGAGAATGCGCGCCTTGTTGTGCGCGGAATCGGTCAGGATGCGCACCTGCCCGCCGGTATAACTCTTTGCATCGACACCGATCTCCTTCAGCGCCATGCACAGGAGGCCGATCGTCACCTGCTCGCCGGTGGACACGACGACGTCCAATTCGCGCGGATCGGGCGTCGCGGAGATCTCCTTCGCGAGTGCGATGAGGCGGTTGGTTTCGCCACTCATCGCGGACACCACCACCACGACCTGGTTGCCCTCTGCCTGGAACTTCGCGACCCGCTGGGCGACGTTCTTGATGCGCTCAGGGTTGCCTACCGAAGTGCCGCCGTACTTCTGAACTATCAGTGCCATCGCAGAATCAAAGCCTCACCAGATGAAAACCTGACATTTTATCCAAAGTCACGGATTATTAACACTAAAACAGGGCCCACTAAAACAGGGCCCACGCGACACACGACGTCCGCCTATGCAGCTTGTCACGCGGCATGCATTGCGCAAATGCATGATGGAAATGCGTTCAATCTATTGAAACCCACTATCAGGATAATGTGAAATTTTACGTTGTATGTGATTCGCGTACTGCACTATACTACCCCCATGTTATGACCAAAGTTGTAGGGGACGCGCCTCGCGAACCCGTGTCGCATAGTACGTATAACTGACCAACGGAACAAAGACGAAGGAAGATGCCATGAAAGGTACCGAAAAACTGGATGTACGCGAAATCCGCCGCAAGCTGGGACTGAACCAATCGCAGTTCTGGTCGAAGATCGGCGTAACCCAAAGCGGCGGTTCGCGATATGAAAGCGGCCGCAATATTCCCCGCCCGGTGCAAGCGCTGCTCCGCCTGGTACATGTCGAGCAGATCGACATCAACAAGGTGAAGCGCGAGGACATCGAAGTGGCTGAATTCCTGAAGAGTTCCAACCCGGAACTGTTCAAGTCGCTAAAGAAGGAAGCCAAGCAGAAGCGCAAGTGAGGACTTGGGCGGGGCATCCCTGCCAACACCATTTGCGCATGCAGGCCGGCATCTCGCCGGCCTTTTTCATTTCGGCCACGACGCTGCGCCGCCAGCTATAATCCGCAGCCCGCCGCAACGCAAGCGGCCCCAAGCCCCCGGGAACCAGCCCATGAAGATCACCCGCCGCCTGGAGTTCGACGCAGGCCACCGCATCCCCGATCACGCCAGTCAATGCCGGCACATGCACGGTCACCGTTACGCTCTCGAAGTCACGCTCAGCGGCGAGATCATCCAGGCCGACGGGCAGGCGGACAACGGTATGGTGATGGACTTCGCCGAGGTCAAGTCGATTGCGAAGACGCACGTGGTCGATGTGTGGGACCACGCGTTTCTCGCCTACCGCGGGGATCGTGCCGTGATCGCCTTTCTGGAAAGCCTGCCCGGGCACAAGACGGTCGTGCTCGATGTCGTGCCGACCGCCGAGAACCTCGCGCAGCGCGCCTTCGACATCCTCGCACCGCTGTACCAGGACCGATTCGGGCGACAGTTGCAACTCGCGCGCGTCAGACTCTATGAAACCCCGAACTGTTGGGCGGACGCCACTCCCGCCTTGAGCGGCTGAAAGCTCTCATCCTGCCCTACGACTGAAACGCGCCCGCCCGACCTGCGAGCAGGCGGTCGGGGTCAAATCGCGTAGCGCCGCAGGCGGACCGAAAACTCCTGCAGTTGCGCGATTCCGCTCTGTTCGGCCCGTGCAATCCAGGCCTGCAGTTGCTTCAGGAGTTGATCACGGGTCGCGTTGGAACGCGCCCAGATCGCGTTGAGCTCATCGCGCATGGCCATGATGGTCGACAACCGGTCGCTCTGCCTGACGACCGCCTCGATGCGCTGACGCTCCTCCTCGGGCAGGCCACTGACACGCCCGGACAAAACCCAGCGACGCAGCGCGCGTGGGTCGAAGGTGCCAGCATGGACGCGTGCAAGGCGCTCGATCTCGTCGGCGCAGATGCGACGGATCGAGGCCGCATAGCGCGTCATGACATCGTAGCGATGGGTGATGACGGCCTGCAGTGTCTCCATGTCGGGCGCAATCTTCGGCGCATCGAAGCGGGGCTTGGGGATGGTCTTGCGCACTTTTGCGAGCCCGAGCATCTCGAGGATGCGGATATACATCCAGCCGATATCGAATTCGTACCATTTGGACGAGAGCTTTGCCGAAGTCGCAAAGCTGTGGTGGTTGTTGTGCAACTCCTCGCCGCCGATGAGGATGCCCCAAGGCACCAGGTTGGTCGAAGCGTCGGCGCAATCGTAATTGCGATATCCCCAGTAGTGCCCGAGCCCGTTGATGACCCCGGCCGCCCAGATCGGAATCCAGGCCATCTGCACTGCCCAGATGGTCAGGCCGAGGGCACCGAACAGCAGGACGTCGATGACCAGCATCAGCGACACGCCGACCACCGAATGCCGGTAGACCTTGCGCTCCATCCAGTCGTCCGGCGTACCGTGGCCGTAGCGCTCCAGCGTCTCGGCGTTGCGCGACTCCTCACGATACAACTCAGCCCCTTCCAGCAATACCTTGAGGATCCCGCGTGTCCGCGGGCTGTGCGGATCCTCCTCCGTCTCGCACTTCGCATGATGCTTGCGATGGATCGCGGCCCACTCCCGCGTGACCATGCCGGTGGTGAGCCATAGCCAGAAACGGAAGAAATGGCTGGGAACAGGATGCAGTTCGAGCGCGCGATGCGCCTGGTGACGATGCAGGAAAATCGTCACGGAAGCGATCGTGACATGGGTCAAACCCAGCGCGACGAGCACGTAGCCCCACCAGGGCAGATCGATTAAACCATTGAACATATGTGGATATTCAGCGTGTTACGGTAGATGGATTGTACGCCAGATCGTGGCGTGCGAAGCAAGTGGCCCCAGGCCACACCGGCACCAAGGGGCAGCCTCCAGTGCGTCGATTGGCAGCCGTTTCAGTGCCGCAACGGGAAGCCGCGCACGCGCACCGACTCGGCACGATGTCGCTGCCAGTTGTCGAGGTAGTGTCGAGTCACCGCGCAGTTGTCGTGCAGCACCAGGATATTCTCGGCGTTCCGATTCTGCGCAGACCATGAGAAGTTGTAGGAGCCGGTGAGCAGCTTGCAGCCCGGCCCGGCTGCATCGACGATGATCACCTTGTTGTGCGCGGCCGCGTAGCGGGTTTCCGCGAGCACCGGCACGCCCGCAGCGAGCAGCCTCGGCAAGGCCTTGCCACCGCGGCGGTTCATGTCGGCGTCCACCAGCACCTCCACCGACACGCCGCGCGCCCGCGCCGCGACGAGGGCGTCGGCGATCGGTCGGCTGGTGAAGGAGTATGCCTGGACATGGATGCTCCTGCGCGCCGCCGCAATCGTGCGCAACACGAGGGCGGCAGGGTCGTCCGCCGGCGAGAACGCCACCTCCACTCGACCCGCCGCGGCGAAGGTCTCGCTCGCCTGCGCCGGCTGCAGGCCGGCGAGGCAACAGCCGACGCAGCATGCAAACCACAGCCTGCGGCGAAGCTCACTGATCCGCACGGCGCTCCAGTGCCACTGCGAAGAAGCCGTCGGTATCGTGTGCTGCCGGAGAGAGACGCAAGCGGACGCCGGTATCGACCGGAATCTCCTGTCGCGCGAGCAGTTCGGTGGCGTTCAGCTCGGCGAAATCCGGATGCGCGGCGAGGAAGCGGTCGACCACGTCATCGTTCTCTTCGCCAAGCAGGCTGCAGGTGGCATACACGAGCCGCCCGCCCGGCTTCACCAGCCGCGCCGCCGATGCCAGGATGTCGAACTGCTTGGACGTCATCTCGGCCACACCCTGTGCGGTCTGTCGCCACTTCAGGTCCGGGTTGCGGCGCAGGGTCCCGAGGCCGCTGCAGGGCGCATCGACCAGAACACGGTCGGCCTTGCCCTGCAGTTTCTTGACCTTTGCGTCGCGTTCGTGATCGATCAATACCGGATGCACGTTCGACAGCCCGGCGCGCGCGAGGCGCGGCCTGAGCTTGGCGAGGCGCTTCTCCGACACATCGAAGGCATACAGGCGCCCGGTCGAGCGCATCATCGCGCCGAGCTGCAAGGTCTTCCCACCCGCACCGGCGCAGAAGTCCACCACCAGCTCGCCGCGGCGCGGTTGCAGCAGGTGGGCGAGCAACTGGCTCCCCTCGTCCTGCACTTCGAAGTCGCCGGACAGGAACAGCGGATGCTTCTGCAAGGCCGGCTTTCCGGCAAGACGGACAGCGGTCGGCGAATACGCGCCTGCGCGGGCCTCCACGCCTGACGCCTGAAGCTCCGCGAGCAGGCGCTCGCGCGTCGTCTTGATCAGGTTGGCGCGCAGATCGAGCGGAGCCGACTTGTTGAGGCTGTGTGCGAGCGCGATCAAGCCGGCCTCGCCATGTACCGGCAGCAGCCGCTCGACCAGCCAGTCGGGCATGTCCGTGCGGTCCGCGAGCGTCCCCTCGTCGAGCACCCTCGCCTTGATCTCCGTCACCCAGGCCTGCTCCGTAGGCGAGGTGAACGACTCGAAGTGGCGCATCGGCCAGCCTTCGCCGCGTGCGAGCCAGCCGAGTACGAGCGCGCGCGGACGCGCATCCTCGCCGACCAGCCGGCGCAACCAACGCAGGCGCCGCACCACGCCATACACCGTTTCCGCAATGAATCCCCGATCGCGGTGCCCAAGCTCGCGATTGTCGCGAAAGTAGCGCGACAACACCGCATCCGCCGGATGCTCGAAGCCGAGCACCAGACCCAGCACCTGAGCGGCCTGGATGAGCACGGCCCGGGTCGCGGGTGCATCGCCCCTCGCCACGCCGCCGTCGGGTGGGGAATGTCCGGTACGTCCGCCGCGCCGATCCACCTCCGCAGGCCGGCGGCCCTTGTGTCCCTTCTTTTCTGCCATTTCCTTCTCTTCTCCAGGGCGCGAGGCCCATGTGATCACGCTGCCAGCGCCGTTGCTCAGCGCGCCGCCGAAGCAGGGGCACGCAGCTGCAGGTCCAGCACCTGGCCTTTGTCGTCGGTCATCAGGAGGCGCACCGGCACACCTTCGCGATGCCCAAGCCAGAGGTCGATGGTGAGCTTGCCGGTATCGGCGCGCACTCGATAGCGCGCCGCCTCCAAACTGCCCGCGGGAACTTCCACCCGCTCCCGCCCGAGGCGGGTGATCGTCGTCGGCGCCGCACGCCGGTTGGTGACCAACAGGAGCCTCTCGGGCAACTTGTCTCCGGCACGCGCGAACAGGTGCCACACGCTCAATACATCCTGGTCGCCGACGCGCAGGTCGTGATAACTCGCCTGCCCCTTGCGCTCCACGCGCACCTTGCCCCCCGTCCAGTCGAAGTCGGCACGCTCGGGCTTGCGCCCGGACTGTGTCACGCCGAAGCGCTCCGGTCGCAGCCCCCCGGCCGTCACCCAGCCCTCGCTGCGCTGGGTGTAACGGAAGTCGTAGAGCAGGCCAGCCAACCCGGTGGTCTCGAGGGTCAGCGTCATCGTGTAGCGGCTGCCGTCATGAGACCACGCATGGCGTGCCTCACCCAGCTTGATGCCGTTCTCACCCTTAAGCACGTCGAACACGAGTTCCCCCGCCTCCGCCCACGCGGTGGCCTGGGCGGAGGCGGGATGCGGCCCCGTCAGTACCAGCAGGAACAGGTAGGTCGCAAACCGCCAGCGGAGTCGCATCACGGCAGCGACGCAAGCGCTCAGCATGCCGAGCACGACGGAACCAGCAGGGCTGCGTCGGGATACATCGCATCACGCACGCAGACCCGCCCCGATGCGTCGATCACGAGCCGCTCCTCGACGAACCAGCGCACCGCCTGCGGGTAGATGCGGTGCTCCTCGGCGAGTACCCGCTGCGACAGGCTGTCCTCGTCGTCGTCAGCGCGCACGGGGACGACCGCCTGGATGATGATCGGCCCCACGTCCAGTGCCGGCGTGACGAAATGCACTGTCGCGCCATGCACCCGCACCCCCGCCTCCAGCGCCCGCCGGTGAGTGTGCAGGCCGGTGAAGGACGGGAGCAGCGAGGGGTGAATGTTCATCAGGCGGCCCAGGTATCGATCGACGAACCCATCCGTGAGTACCCGCATGAAGCCGGCGAGTACGACGAGGTCGGGCGAGTGTGCATCGATCGCGGCGGCGAGCGCGGCGTCGAAGTCTTCGCGCGCCGCATAGGCCTTGTGGTCGACCACTGCGGTCGGGATACCTCGCGCGGCCGCATGCGAGAGGCCCGCGGCATCGGGGCGGTTACTGATCACGGCACTGATGCGTGCGCCGGGAATCGCGGCTGCGAGTATGGACTCCATGTTGCTGCCGCGGCCGGAAATGAGGATGACGATGGACTTCATGCGCATGACTTCTTCGAGTTGGCGGCGGACACCGGCCGGGGTCGCAGCGCGCGGCGACCGGAGTGAGTCGCGGATGATACCGGATCAGACCGGTTCAGGGCACAGCACCTGGCGCACCGTGCTTCACAACACCAACGCGGGCATGAACTGCCCCCTGTCGAACGCGGCTTCCAGCGCCTCGACCGACAGGGGCCTGGCGAAGAGATATCCCTGCAGGATGCCGCAGTGCCGATCCACCAGATAGCGCTGCTGGGTCTCGGTCTCCACCCCTTCCGCAACCACCTCCAGACCAAGATCGCGCGCGAGCGAGAGGATCGCCGAGGTGACCGCCACGTCCTCGGGGTCGTCCGGCAATCCTGCGACGAACGAAGCGTCGATCTTGAGCCGCGTCAAGGGCAGGCGCTTGAGATAGGCGAGGCTGGAGAAGCCCGTGCCGAAGTCGTCGAGCGCGAGCTTCATGCCCCAGCCGCGGATCGTGCCGAGCACCCCCGCGATCTCTCCGGAAGGTCGCATCAGCGCGCTCTCGGTGATCTCCAGCTCGATCCGCGACGGATCCGCGCCGGTCAGTGCGAGCGCGCGCGCGAGGTTTTCCATCAGATCGCCACGTACGAACTGCAACGGCGAGATGTTGATCGAGATCGACACCCCGGCCATTGGCGTACCCTGCCAGCGGGCCTGCTGGCGGAAGGCTTCGCGCATCACCCACTCCCCCAGCGCGACGATGATGCCGCTGTCCTCCGCCACGGGGATGAACTCACCCGGCGGGATCAGGCCGCGCTCGGGGTGCTGCCAGCGCACCAGCGCCTCCACGCCGACCATCGCACCGGTCACGGCGTCGATCTGCGGCTGGTAGTGGAGCACCAGCTGGTCGCGTTCGATCGCGGTGCGCAGCGCGCCCTCGAGCTCGATGCGCAGCCGCGCACGCGCGTTCATCTCGGGCACGAAGAACTGGTAGTTGTTGCGGCCACAGGCCTTGGCGGCATACATCGCAGTATCCGCATGCTTGAGGAGGGTATCGACATCGAAGCCATCGTTCGGGAACACCGCAATGCCGATGCTCACCGAGGGCAACAGCTCGAGGGCGTCGATCCGCACTGGCTGGCTCAGGACGGCAAGCAGCTTGGAGGCCGTCAGCGCCGCTTCGCTCGCATCGCCGAGACGCGGCAGCAACGCAACGAACTCATCGCCGCCGAGCCGCGCGAGCATGTCCTCCTGGCGCAGGCTGTAGCCCAGACGCTGCGCCACGGTGGCGAGCAATTGGTCGCCTACCGGGTGGCCGAGGCTGTCATTCACGTTCTTGAAGTTGTCGAGATCGAGAAACAGCACTGCAAACACGTCGTGGTGTCGGTGCGCCGCGGCGAGCAGCGTCTGAGCCTGCTCCATCCAGGCAGCACGGTTGGGGAGACCGGTCAGCGTGTCAAAGCGCGCCAGGTAGTGAATGCGCGCCTGGGCGGTATGCTGACCGGTGACGTCCTGCACCGTCCCGCGCAGGCGGAGCAGCCTGCCCTCGCGCCAGTCGCCTTCGATCTGGATCGCCACGATGCGCTCGGCTCGCCCCTGCAGCACGCAATCAAGCGCGAGCCGCTCGGGGCGCGCACGCGCCGCATCGATCGCTTCCTGCAGGCGCTCGCGGTCGGACTCGGCAACGCAGGCGACCAGGGCCTCGAGCGTGCGCGGCACCTCGCCTTCCAGGCCCAGCATGCGCCGCAGCTCTTCGGATGCATCGAGCCCCTCGCCACCCGGCCCGGACTGCCAGCTGCCCAGGTGCGCGAGACGCTGCGCTTCGGCGAGTGCCACCTGCTTCTCTCGCAGCCGCTCGGTCGCATCCGCGAGCTCGGCGGTGCGCTGACCGACGAGCAGATGGGTGCGGCGCGCGTTACCGGTGGTGATGAGCAGGAAGGCTCCGAGCATGCCCACCGACAGCAGCGCCACGGCAATCGTGATCCATACCGCCCAACTGCGCTGCGCATCCGCATAGTCGCGCGTCGCAAGCATGGCGAGCGACCAGTCCCGGCCGGCGAACGGCAGCGACACCACATGCTGCAGCGCCCCGCTCAACCGTGCGTCGGCCTCGCAGCCTGCCGGCCCGACGAGCCGCTGCGGGCCTGCCGCACCTTCCCGGTCGATGATGCAGAGCAGGATGTTGCTGTCATCGGCGAGCGCTCGCGCCGTCGCGATCGAGTCATCCATGCGAAACACCCCGGAGACGACTCCGAGCTCAAGTGCTGCGCCGACTTCGCTACCAAGCCTACCCCTCACAGAGACCGGCAGGTAGACCACCACACCGTTCTGCGCCTGGGATGCCGGCTCCTGCACCAACCGGATGGCGGCGGATGCGCTGGGCTGACCGCTGGCCCTCGCCCGCTGGATGGCTTGCGCGGTTGCTGGCAGATGGAGTGTGTTCAGCCCCAGCGCGCGCTCGTTACCACGCAGCGGCTCGATGTAGGTGAGCGGCAGGTACTCCGACGCCGTTGGCGCAGGGAAGGTCTCCCCGGATGCGTCCCGTCCGAGGATGCGGAACGCGGCAACACCGCTGTCGCGCACCGCCTGCTCGAAGGCGTCGCGCGCAGCCCCCTGCACCAGCGGACTCCAGCCGAAATTCTGCGTGCCGGGATATCTCACGAGCCAGGGCGACACGAACTCACGGAAATCCTCGCGCGTCACTTCTTCACTGGTCGCAAACAGGCGCTCGATCGCGAGCATCATGTCCACCTGAACATCGAGGCGCTTCTTGACGATGCTGGCGATATGCTCGCCAGCGCGTGAGAACTCCCCGTGCAGGCGGCGCGCTTCCCAATCGCGCACCTGCGCGAGCGCGAACGCGAGCAACACCAGCGCGACCCCCATCGGCACCACCACCCCGGCGCGGCGGCTACGCCAGTCTTCGACCGGGCTGCCGAAGAAGGCGAACATCAGTGGTGCCGCAATCATCACCCCGAGCGTGTCGCCCAACCACCAGTTCCACCAGTTGAACACCATCGATGAAGGATCCAGGGTGCCGAACAGCCACAGGCTGGGCACTGCGATGGAGGGGCTGATGAGGCAGGACAGCGGAGCGATGACACCGAGAAAACGCAGGATCGACCGGGGGGTGTCGAGCGGGTGCGGAAAGCCGATCCAGCGACGCGCTGCCCACGCTCCGACCCAGGCCTGCAAGGCCGCGCCCACCGGGATCAGGAACGCGGCGCCCCACGGCCCATCCAGGAGGCCGGACTGCCACATCACCAGGAACTGCACGACCAGCGAGCCGAGCGCGACGGCCGGCCACAGCCCCTGCCCCCAGATCAGCAAGGCCGACAACGCGATGCCCGCAGACGGGAAGATGGGCGCTGCATAGCCCGGCGGCACCGCGATCTGCAGTGCCACCCATCCGGTCAAGGCGTATGCCAGCGCAAGCGCTGCGAGTTTTTTTCGCTTTTCGAACATTTTGCGCAGTATAGCCAAGGCTGGAGAGGTATCGGCCGTTTCGCTGCGGATCCCGGATTTCCCAGCGCGCCTCCGTATAATGCGGCGACTCCGCCACCGTATGCCCTGCATGTCCGCCATCCGCCCTCTCTCCGACCTACTCATCAACCAGATTGCGGCTGGCGAAGTGGTCGAACGTCCGGCATCGGTCCTCAAGGAAGTGCTCGAGAACGCCATCGACGCAGGCGCGCGCGCGATCGACGTGCAGCTCGAGCAAGGCGGTGTACGGCGCATCCGCGTTGCAGACGACGGCAGCGGCATCGCTCAGGACGACCTGCCGCTGGCGCTGGCGCGCCACGCGACCAGCAAGATCGTCACGCTGGATGATCTGGAGCAGGTCGCGACGATGGGCTTTCGTGGCGAGGCGCTGGCAGCAATCGCAGCGGTCGCGCGTACCCGCATCACCAGCCGGGCGCGCGGAGCGCCGCACGCCTGGTGTATTGACGGGCAGGAGATGCACGTCTCGCCGGCCGCGCTCGATCAAGGCACCGTCGTCGATGTCGCGGATCTTTACTACAACACGCCGGCGCGGCGCAAATTCCTCAAGTCCGAGGGGACCGAGTTCGCCCACTGCGACGAAATGTTCCGTCGCGTGGCGCTCGCGCGCCCCGACATCGCCTTCCAGCTCGGGCACAACGGCCGCATCTCCCACCGCCTGCCGCCCGGCGATCCACGGCGGCGCTTTGCAATGCTGATGGGCGACGATTTCATCGCCGCCGCACGCGAAGTCCATGCCGATGCAGGGCCACTGCGCCTGGGCGGCCTCGCGTCGCTGCCCACATACTCCCGCGCGAGCCGGGATGCACAGTACTTCTTCGTGAATGGCCGCTTCGTACGTGACAAGCTGCTGACCCACGCCGTCCGCCAGGCCTATCAGGATGTCCTGCACGGCAGTCGCCACCCTGCCTATGTGCTGTTTCTGGAGCTCGAACCGACGGCGGTGGACGTGAACGTCCACCCCGCGAAGATCGAGGTTCGCTTCCGTGACGCGCGGGCGATCCACCAGTTCGTGTTCCATGCCCTGGTGCAGGCGCTCGCCCAGTCGGCAAGTCTCGATCCGGAGCCACCCCGGACCGATACCGGCGCGGCCCTGCAGGCAGCCCCACCCGCTGAGGGCGCGCGCACCGACGTCCAGGAGCAGGCAAGCAGGTACGCCAGCGGCTTCCAGGCCATGCGCCAGGACCGCCTGGCGATGGAGGACAACGCCGAACGCTACCTCGCCTTCGCAGCAACTGCGAGGCCTGTCGCAGCCCCGACGCCGGACTCAGCCGCCTCGGCTCGCGCAATGCCCGTCGCGCAGTCCGCGCACGGCGATACCCCCCACCCGCTTGGATACGCCTTGGCGCAACTCCACGGCGTGTACATCCTGGCGCAGAACAGCGCCGGGCTGGTGCTGGTGGACATGCACGCTGCGCACGAGCGCATCCTCTACGAGCGGCTCAAGAACGTGCTCGACGGCACGCCAGCGGTGCAGAGGCTGCTGATCCCCGCGGTGTTGCAGCTCGACCCGCGCACGATGGCGATCGCCGAAGAACACGCCGGGGTACTCGCTGCCATGGGCTTCGAGACCGCGCCGCTCGGACCCCAGGCCCTCGCGGTGCGGGCGGTGCCGGCGCTGCTGGCGCAGGCGCCGATCACCGAGTTGCTGCGCGAACTACTGAGCGAGCTCGGCGAAGTGCCTGCCTCGGACGTCATCACCGCGCGCCGCAACGAACTCCTCGCAACCATGGCCTGCCACGGCGCGGTGCGTGCCAACCGCAGCCTGAGCCTGCCCGAGATGAACGCGTTGCTGCGCGACATGGAGGCCACCGAGCGCGCCGACCAGTGCAACCATGGCCGACCGACCTGGACTCAGCTCACCATGGCGGACCTTGACCGCTTCTTCATGCGCGGCAAGTGAGCGGTCAGGCTGGCGACGCGGCGCTCACCCCTGTGGCCACAGCTTTACCGCCACGATCACCAGCGCCACCAGTGCCACCGTCGCCCAACCGATACGGTCGACATGGCGGTGCAGCGCCGCCTCCATGCGCTCGCCGCCGAACGCCATCAGCCCGGCGACGAGGAAGAAGCGCCCGCCCCGGCCGACGACAGAGGCGATCGTGAATGGCAGCAGGGGCATGAAAGCAACCCCGGCCGCAATCGTGAACACCTTGTAGGGAATGGGCGAGAATCCGGCGATGAAGATCGCCCAGAAGCCCCACTCCGCGAACCACGCCTGCGCCTGCAGATAGGCAGACCAGTAGCGGCCATCCCGGATGAGGGGCTCGACCAGATCGAAGGCATAGGCGCCGATCAGGTAACCGAAAAGCCCCCCGGCGACCGAGGTCAGGGTGGTCAGCAGCGCGAACCACCATGCCCGGCCCGGACGCGCCAGGCACATTGGCGCCAGCATCACGTCCGGCGGGATCGGAAAAAAGGATGACTCGGCGAAGCTCAGACTCCCCAGGTACCATGGGGCGTGACGATGGCGCGACCAACTCATCACCTTCGCGTAAAGCGGGGAAAAGATCTTCAAGTGAATGCCCTGTGGAATGTGTATCTTCGGATCGGTTCGTTCGCCCGGGTCGATCGGCCGCGTGCCGCGCGTGCCGCAAAGCCGCACACCCCGATGGGCGGCGCCGGCGGGCGGACGCTATGATATCGCGCTGCACCGCATCATGAAGAGTTTCGATGACCCAGTTTCGATGACCCAGCCCTTTCACCACGACGCCGAAGCCCCCCCCGCCCTGCTGCTCATCGGCCCCACCGCCAGCGGCAAGACGGCGCTCGCGCTCGCGCTCGCGCAGCGCCTGCCGGTAGAGATCATCAGCGTCGACTCGGCGCTGGTGTTCCGCGACATGGACATCGGCACGGCCAAGCCGTTGCCCGCCGAGCGCGCGCTGTGCCCTCATCACCTGATCGACATCGTCTCACCCGAGGGGCGCTACTCCGCGGCGCAGTTCCGCGCCGATGCGATCCGGGTCATGGACGAGATCAGCGCGCGCAGCCGGCTGCCGGTGCTGGTGGGCGGCACGATGCTGTACTTCAAGGCACTGCGCGACGGGCTGTCCGACCTGCCCCATGCAGACCCGGAGATGCGTGCCTGCATAGACGCCGATGCCGCGCGCATCGGCTGGCCCGGCCTGCACGCCGAGCTCGCGCGGCTCGACCCGGCGGCGGCAGCGCGCCTCAACCCCAACGACGCGCAGCGCATCCAGCGCGCCCTTGAGATCGTGCGGCTCACCGGCCGTCCGCTCGCGGAGAGCTACGCACGGGACGAACACGACGGGCGGCGCCACCGCCTCGTGTCGATCGTGCTCGACGTCGCGGACCGTGCCACACTGCACGCGCGCATCGCCCGCCGTTTCGACGAGATGCTCGCGAACGGCTTTCTGGACGAGGTTCGCATGCTGCGCGCACGCTATGCCCTGCAAGCGGATTTGCCGGCCATGCGCTGTGTGGGCTATCGTCAGGCCTGGAGCCACCTGGAAGGGGCGATCGACATGCGGGGTCTGCGCGAAACAGGCATCGCCGCGACGCGCCAGCTCGCAAAGCGCCAACTGACCTGGCAGCGCCAGTTCCGTGACACCTGGCCGGAGCTGCGCGCGATCGACTTTCTCGCCGGCGACCTGCTCGACCAGGTACTCACGGTCGCCAGCCGCTGCCTGACGCCGGCCCCGGACGGGCGGGCGCAATGAGGAACCGGAGCATCCGAACATGATCGCCCAACCCATCCGCCCCTCCGTCCTCGCGCACCTCGCACGTCTCGCGCTGCTGATGTGCTGCGCGCTGCCGCTTCATGGCCTGGCGCAGTCGCTGCGCGTCGCGACCGAAGGGGCCTACCCGCCGCTCAACTACATCGACGATCGCGGCAAGCCCGCCGGCTTCGATGTGGATATCGCCAATGAGATCTGCATTCACCTGAAGCGCGAATGTGCGTTCGTGGTCGTCCCCTGGGAAGAGCTGCTCGAAGGCCTGCAGGCCGGACGCTACGACATGATCGCGGCCAGCATGGCGAAGACACCCGAACGCGAGCGCCTCGCCGACTTCACCGACTCGTACTACCGCACCCACAACATCTTCGTGGGGCGCGCCGGCGCAAGCGTGGCTGCGGACGCCCTGCGCGACCGCACGATCGCCACACAGGCCGGCACCATCTACGAGGACTTCCTGCGCAAACACCACGACCCGACCGCTCGACTCCTGCTCACCGCGACACTCGAGGAGAGCTATCGCGCGCTCGCCACCGGCACCGCCGACTTGGTGCTCGGCGACACGCTGAGCGCTTTCGGTTTCCTGCGCTCCGATGCAGGCCTGCCGTTCGACATTCTGGGCGAACCCGTCGATGTCGACGGGCATGGCATCGGTGCCTACCTGCAGGTGCGCAAGGGCAACGTCGCGCTGCGCGACGCGATCAACAAGGCGCTGCGCGAGATGCGCCTGGACGGTACCTACCACAAGGTGAACGCGCGTTACTTTCCATTCGATATCTACTAGTGCTCGCCCCACCATGCGCGTTCGTGGCAGCATGCAGGCCCCATGACGATTCCCGCCAACCCTCACGTTGCAACCGATGCACCCAGGCCGACCACCGAGGCACGCAGGCGCCTGCGTATCGTACCGGTGATGCTGTCGATCGCGCTCGTCTCCATCGTGCTCGCCGTCACCCTAGGCGGACTGCTGCTGGACGTCCAACGGGACATCGTCAGCCTCGCGAACCGCTCGACCGGTGAGTTGCTCCCGCGCGTCCGGGACGAGATGCGCACCGCGATCAACCTCGAGCGGCTGAGGGTGTTCGGTGAGATCGTCCATAGCAGCCCGCTCGCACGCGACCGTCGCGAAGCCCTGCTCGCCGCACGCATTCTGGTTTTCGATACCGCCTTCGAACAAAGCGATGTCGTCAAGCAGGAGATCAAGCGTGTGCTCGACATCATCGAGGATGTCGCGCAACTGCGCGCCCAGGCGCACGGCGCCTCGCCCGACGCAAACGAAGCCGTCGCGCGCGAGGCAAGCGTTGCCTGGCACACCGCGCGCGCCATTCTCAACGACCTGGTGCAACAACTGTCCACCGGTGCTGCCGCCGCCACGTCGGACAGCGTCACCCAGATCGCGGCGCGCGCGCGCTGGGCGACGCAGTTGATGGTGCTGGGCATGATCGGGCTTACGCTGATCTTCTGCGCCAGCGTGTATTTCATCCGGCGCGCAGTGGTGAAGCCCATCCTGCGCGTCACGCGCGGGCTCGACAAGGTGCGGGCCCATCAGGGTGCGGTGACGATGCGGCGCGAGCGCCTGCAGGAGCTAGACGACATCGCCCAGGCCACCGAAGCCTTCGGCGCCGCGCTCGGTCGCGTCCGCGAGCACACTACGGCCCTGGAGAACGAGATTGCCGAGCGCCAGCTGATCCAGGCGCGGCTGCAGGCGCTCGCCACCACGGACGACCTCACCGGCCTGTACAACCGGCGCCAGTTCCTGGCGATCGCCGAACAGGAGCTGGAACGCGCGCGCCGCTACAAGCTTCCGCTTGCGTTGGTGATGATCGACGCCGACCACTTCAAGGTCATCAACGACCGCTTCGGCCACCACGCAGGCGACCTTGCGCTCCAGACCCTCGCCAGCGTGGGGCGGCAACTGCTGCGCGAGGTGGACACGCTGGCGCGTATCGGTGGCGAGGAGTTTGCGCTTCTGCTGCCGCAGACGGGCTACCCCGAGGCGCTCGCCGCCGCAGAGCGGTTTCGGCAGGCGATCGAGGATGCAGTGGTCGAGTCGGATAGCGGCCCGGTACGCTTCACGATCAGCCTGGGCGTGGCCAGCCTGGATGTCGACCGCGTGCAGCGCATCGAGCAACTGATGCAATTGGCCGATGCCGCGCTCTACCGCGCCAAGGAAAACGGCCGCAACCGGGTCGAGGCTGCGATGCTGCCCGACTGAGTGCCAGATCTAGCGACGCGCGGGATGGCCCTATGCATGGGTGAAGTGCGCGCTTGGAAAATCTCGAATTCGATCTATAGTCCGAATACAAGAAAGATGGCAACGAAAGGATCGAGGAGACGGCATGGACAGAAGAAACAATGCGGCGCTGCGCAAGCAGGTGGCCTCGACGCTGCTGCTGATCGAAGACAAGGTCATCCCGTGGCAGATTGCGGGCGACACGCTGGCGCATGTGGGCACGCCCGACTACGTCATCGCGCGCGTTCTTCACCGGTACGCGCTCAACATGCACACCGACCCGCTCCTGCACGACCAGCTGGGTTTTGCGCGCACGCCCTATTGGCTGCAATAGTCGGATTCGTTCTGGCGACCGGGCACGCCTCAACCCGTGACCGACCAGCCCGGGTCACGAACCACCCGGCGTTGCGGCGCAGCACGTACCCCCATCCAGCCCCCAAGGCTGCGCACGCCACCTTCGAACTGCGCGAGGAAGGCGTTGCGGTAACGCAGGTCATGGCTGACCTCGTCACCCACCCAATCGGGCAGGTTCAGTGGCGTGTCCGCGCGCGGCAACTCCACCTCGGCCAACACCAAGCCCGCGTGACGACCATCGAACACATCGACCTCGAACAGGTGCCCGCCATACGGGACGAGGAAGCGGGTCTTGCGAACGCCCCTTCCCGCACAGTGCCGCGCAATCATCGATTCGGCATCGGAGAGCGGGATCGGGTACTCGAACTCGTCTCGGGCGATACCCTCGCGGCTCCCCTTCATCGTCACGACGGCACGCTCGCCGCGGATGCGCACGCGCACCGTCATCGCACCGGCTTCGCGGGCGATGTAGCCCTGCACGATGCGCTCGCCCTGCATGCCGTCCAGGCATGAGGTCGACCTGACCAGGAACTTGCGCTCGATCTCTCTCGCCATCGCTCAGACCCCGACCATCAACACACAAACCACCTTGTACCGGCTGGAGACACCGGCAATCGTATTTGCCCGACGCGGATTCTATTCCCGGCACAAACATTCGTGAAAATTCAAAAATCTGATGAATAGCGTGTCTTTTTCGTTATTCTCGGATCTGTGCCGACAGGCAGCCCGCATGCGCCAGCGGGCGTGCCGGTGGTGTTCGGCAGGCCGCCACCAGCTCCGCGCGCTCTACTCTTCATCAACCGGTGATCAACTCAATTGCCGAACACCCCCGCATGGGATAGCCTTCGGCCTTTGGTCCCTCCTGGCGAACGCCGGGTCACACAAAGCAAGATGAACATGAGCATCGTCCCCAAGACACCCGAACAAATCCTCAAGATGCGCGTCGCAGGGCGCCTCGCGGCGGAGGTTCTCGACTACATCGAGCCCTTCGTCAAACCCGGCGTCACCACCGAGGAGTTGGACCGCCTGTGCCACGACTACATGGTGAACGTGCAACACACCATCCCGGCGCCGCTCAACTACGCGCCGCCGGGCTATGCGCCCTACCCCAAGTCGATCTGCACCTCGATCAATCATCAGGTCTGCCACGGCATACCGGGTGACAAGGCGTTGAAGAAGGGTGATATCGTCAATATCGACATCACGGTGATCAAGGACGGCTACCACGGCGACACCAGCCGTATGTTCATCGTCGGCAACGAGGCCGGGATCCTCGCCAAACGCCTCTGCCAGGTCACCCTGGAGTGCCTGTGGCTGGGCATCGCTCAAGTGCGGCCGGGTGCGCGGCTCGGCGATATCGGTGCGGCAATCCAGAAGCACGCCGAAGGCAACGGCTTCTCGGTGGTACGCGAGTTCTGCGGGCACGGCATCGGCGAGCGCTTCCACGAGGATCCGCAGGTGCTGCACTACGGCAAGCCCAACACCGGGGTCACCCTCGCGTCGGGCATGACCTTCACGATCGAGCCGATGATCAACGCCGGCAAGGCGGCGATCTCGGAGCTGCCGGACGGCTGGACCATCGTCACCAAGGATCGCAGCCTCTCCGCCCAATGGGAGCACACGGTGCTGGTCACGGACGACGGCGTCGAGGTGCTGACGCGCTCCGAGAAGTGCCCGCCCCCGCCTGCGCTGGTTGCTGCCCGCTTCCCCGAATACGCGGCCTGACCGCCCACGCCCGAGCATTGCGCACATGCCGACCACGACGATCCAGGATGACATTGGCCGCCTGCGCGACACGCTCGCGGCCGGCAACAAGGCGCTGCGCGCGGAGTATGAGGCGCAGCCGGCGTCGACGAAGCTGCTCGCCGGCCGCTCACGCCTGGTCGACGACATCATCGTCGCGCTGTGGAAGCTGTGCAGCATGCCCGACGAGGCAGCGCTCGTTGCCGTGGGCGGCTACGGACGGGGCGAACTGTATCCGGCATCGGACGTCGATCTCATGATCCTCATCCCGGCCGTGGCCGACGAAGCACTGCGCGTCAAGCTGTCCACGCTGATCGGCGCGCTGTGGGATATCGGTCTCGAGATCGGACAGAGCGTGCGCACGCTGGAGGAATGCCTGGAGGCGTCGAGGCAGGACATCACGGTGCAGACCAATCTGCTCGAGGCGCGCCTGTTGTGTGGCTGCGAGGCGCTCTACGAGCGCTTCGAGACGCGCTACCGCGAGGACCTCGACGTGCGCGCCTTCTTCAAGGCGAAGCTGCTCGAGCAGCATCAACGCTACGCCCGTTACCAGGACACGCCCTACGCGCTCGAACCCAACTGCAAGGAGAGCCCGGGCGGCCTGCGCGACCTCCAGATGCTGGGCTGGATCGCGCGCGCAGCGGGCCTGGGGCGCAACTGGCGCGACCTCGCGCGCAACCGCCTGATCACCGGCGAGGAAGCGAGCAACCTGCGCAGCATCGAACGCTTCCTGCAACATGTGCGCATCCGCCTGCACCACGTGAGCGGCCGCGCCGAGGACCGCCTGCTGTTCGACCATCAGGAGGCACTCGCGCGCGCGATGTCGGTCGAGGCCTCAGGCGCCAAGCGGGCGTCGGAAGTGCTGATGCAGCGCTACTACCTCACCGCCAAGCAGCTCACCCAGATCACCACCATCCTGCTGCAGAACTACTGCAACGTGATCCTCGAGGAGCAAGGTGGCGCCGCGTTCGTGATCAACGAGCGCTTCCAGTCCCAGCGCGAGCTGCTCGACATCCGCAGCGATGACGTCTTCGAGCGCCACCCCTCGGCCTTGCTCGAGTGTTTTCTGCTGCTGCAGCAGCGCTCCGAGCTCAAGGGCATGACGGCGCGCACGCTGCGCGCGCTGTGGCTCAACCGCAACCGCATCAACGCCGCCTTCCGCGCAGACCCGGAGAACCGCGCGCTGTTCATGGAGATCCTCAAGCAGCGCCGCGGCATCGTGCATGAGTTCCGGCGCATGAACCAGTACGGCATCCTCAGCCGCTACATCACGCCGTGGCGGCGCATCGTATGCCAGATGCAGCACGACCTGTTCCACGTCTACACGGTGGATCAGCACATCCTGATGGTGCTGCGCAACCTGCGCCGCTTCATGATGGGCGAACATGCGCACGAGTACCCGCTGATGAGCCGGCTGATACTCGCCTTCCCCAAGCAGTGGCTGCTCTACATCGCCGCGCTGTTCCACGACATCGCGAAGGGGCGCGGCGGCGACCATTCGCGCCTCGGCATGGAGGATGCGCGTGTGTTCTGCGAGCAGCACGAGCTCGAGGCGGAGGACACCGAGCTGATCGTGTGGCTGGTGGAGCACCACCTGACGATGTCGAACGTCGCGCAGAAGCAGGACACCTCGGATCCCGACGTGGTGCGCCGCTTTGCCGACATCGTTGGCAACGAGCGGCGCCTCACCGCGCTCTACCTCCTCACCCACGCCGACATCCGCGGCACCAGCCCGAAGGTTTGGAACGGCTGGCGCGGCAAGCTGCTGGAAGATCTCTTTTTCGCCACCCAGCGCCTCTTGCGCGGCGCCACGCCACAACAGGCGCTCGGCCTGGACGATCGCCAGGAGGACGCACAGCGCCTTTTGCGCTACCACGGGCTGCGCGCCGGTACCGAGGATGCGCTGTGGTCGGCGCTCGACACGGTGTACTTCATGCGTCACTCGCCCGAGGAGATTGCCTGGCACACGCGAGTGCTGTACTACCGGGTGAATTCCGAAGAACCCGTCGTCAAGGCGCGCCTCTCCGACGAGCACCAGGGGCTCCAGGTGATGGTATTCACCCGCGACCAGAAGGACCTCTTCGTGCGCCTCACCGGCTTTTTCGGCAAGATGGGCTTCTCCATCCTGGACGCGAAGGTCCACACCACCCGACACGGCTACGCGCTCGACAGCTTCATCCTGCAGGATCCGGGCAATCAGGCGAGCTACCGCGACGTGGTGCTGCTGATCGAGCACGAGCTCACCGAGCGCCTGAAGCGCGGCGGCACACCCGACAAACCGGGAGCCGGGCGACTGTCACGCCATGTGAAGCACTTCCCGGTGACGCCGCAGGTGAGCCTGCGCCCCGACGAGGCCGGCAAGCACTACATCCTGTCGCTCACCGCCTCCGACCGCCCCGGCCTGCTGCACGCGGTCGCGGAGGTACTGGCACAGAACGACATCGACGTGCAGGCTGCCAAGATCGCGACGCTCGGCGAGCGTGCCGAGGACACCTTCCTGCTCAACGCGCGCGGCCTCTCACAGGACGCACAGATCGTGAAGATCGAGCGCGCCCTGCTCGAGCGCCTGCAGGTCTAGGCGTAGCGACTGCGGACTGCCAGCCGCGGACCGGGGGCTTCAGTGCCCCTTGCCCTGCAGCCTGTCCATCAGCGCATACAGCAACCCGGACACGACGAAGGTGAGGTGAATGCCGACCATCCAGGCGAGGTGTCGGTCGCTCAGGTTGCCGACGTTCATGAAGGCCTTCAGCAACTCGATCCCCGAGATCGCGACGATCGAGCCGATGAGCTTGATCTTGAGATCGGTGAAGCCGATGTGCCCCATCCACTCCGGCCGGTCGGCGTGCGAGTGCAGGTCCTCCATCTTAGAGACGAAGTTCTCGTAGCCGCTGAACATGATGATGATCAGGAGGCTCATGATCAGCGAGATATCCACTAGCGACAGCACACCGATGATCATGTCCGACCCGGTCGCGGTCGCGATGTTGGCGAAGAGGTGCAACACCTCCTTGCCGAACTTGAACAGCAGCAGCACCATCGCCAGCACCAGGCCGAGATACACCGGCGCCATCAGCCAGCGGCTCGCGAACAAGGCGTGTTCGAGCGTACTTTCGATACGTTTCATCAAGCGGAATCCTGAAGTTTGCAAACAGCGCGCGATTCTACCAGCGCCGGGCACTCGCCGCGTTTCCGCCCGATGACGCCGCCCGCCGCATCCGCCGCGGTCACGCCGCAGTGCGCTCGCGCGACTGCCACGACGACCAGGTATAGAGCGCGAGGCTGATCCAGATCAGCACGAAGGTGGCGAGTTGCACGCTCGACAGCGGCTCGCGGAAGATCAGCAGCGCGGTGAGAAACTGCATCGTCGGGTTGATGTACATCAGAAAGCCTATCGTCGACAGGCGCAGGCGCTGCGTCGCACCGGCGAAAAGCATCAGCGGTACCGCCGTCATCACGCCGCTCGACATCAGCAGGGCCGACTGCGTGAAGTCGTCGAGGAAGTGCGACTGCCCTTGCAATTGCAGCAACGCCAGTGCCGCCAGGCCCACCGGAAACAGCAGTGCGGTCTCCACCAGCAGGCCGGAGAGCCCGTCGAGCTTCACCTGCTTGCGCAGCAGGCCGTATGTCCCGAAGGTGAGCGCCAGCGAGAGCGTGATCCAGGGCAGCTCGCCCAGAAGCACCAGCTGGGCGAGGATCGCCACCGCCGCAATCGCAACCGCCACCGCCTGCAGACGCGCCATGCGCTCATGCAGCACGATCATGCCCAACGCGACATTCACCAGTGGCGTCAGGAAGTACCCCAGACTCGCCTGGAACGCGCGCTGCGTCTCGATGGCATAGATGAAGAGGCCCCAGTTCGCCGCAATCAACACCGCACAGCCCAGTATCCGCCCCATGCCGCTGCGCGAGGCGAACGCATCCCGCACCCCGGCCCAACGCCCCAGCAGCGTGACCAGCGCCACCATGAACACGCACGACCAGAGCACGCGGTGGATCAGCACCTCCCACGCGGGGATGCCGCGGAAAAGCGAAAAGTAGAGCGGAAAGCCCCCCCAGATCACATACGCGGCAAGGCCGAAGAACACCCCTTTGGCCGTCTCGTCCGCGCCAAGCACCTCTGCCTTCATCACACCCACCTCACGCGCTGGCGATTTTCCCGCTCGATTGCGAGCCGCCTTGCGCAAAGCGCGCAATCCTACCCCGAAGCGGCCAAGACGTCGTCACCGACAGCGGCCGGCGTCCGCACACTGAGGCCCGATCCGCTGCGCGGCGCCCCGCCGGGGCGTTGGCGGACGACAGCGGCCGGGGCGGGGCGGTGGGCGAAGGCTCACCGCCCCGCTGCCTTGTGGGCCGGCAGACGCACGCGCACGCAGGTGCCGTGGCCGTCCGGCCTGTCCGCGATGTCGATCCGCCCACCGTGACCCCGCACGATCTCGCGTGCGATCGACAGGCCCAGACCGCTGCCGCTCGCGGCGTTGAGCTGGCTGTGGGCGGCGTGGCGGTAGAAGCGCTCGAAGACCCGCTCGCGCACCGCTTGCGGGATGCCGGGGCCGTCGTCGCAGACCTCGAGCAGAACCTCGTCGCCCGCGCTCGCGCAGCGCAGCGTGACGCTGCCGCCGGCACGACCATACTTGAGCGCGTTGTCCATCAGGTTGGCGATGAGTTCCTGCAGCAGAGTCGGATCACCCTCGACCGAGACCACCTCGCGCTCGATGCCGAGATCGATGTCGCGCTCGTCCGCCAGTCGCAGCCAGTCCTCCACCATATCGTCGATCAGCGCCGACAACTCGACCAGCGCGGCATGGGCGACCAGGCGCTCGCTCGCCTCGGCGCGCGCCAGCGCCAGGAGTTGGTTGGCGAGACGGGTGACGCGCGCCACCGACTGGCGCAGGCGGGCGCGGGCGACGGCATCGAGGGGCTTCGAGTCGAGCAGTTCGAGCTGCATCTGCAGGCCGGCCAGCGGTGTGCGCAGCTGATGGGCTGCGTCCTGCAGGAACTCGCGCTGCAGCGCATTGGCAGCGCGCAGCCGCGCGAGCAGGTCGTTGAGCGCAGCGACCAGGGCCTGGATCTCGCTCGGCACGCCCGCCGGGTCGATCGGCGACAGGTCGGTGCCGGAGCGCGCCCGCAGCGAGTCCTCCAGCCGCTTGAGCGGCGCCAGGCCGCTGGGGATGCCGAAACGCGCGCCAGTGATGGCGGCGAGCAGCAGCAGAAGGGCCGCGGAGGCGAAACCGAACAGCAGCTTGTCCATGGCCTCGGTGCGTTTGCCGAGCGTCTCGACGACCAGCACGTAGAACCCGGCCGCCTCATGTTCGCGATACAGGCGCACTGCACGGATCGGCTCACCCCGGTAGACAAGGTCGCCGAACTGGGGGCGGCTGGTCGGCCGCCCGGCTGCGGACGCGGACTCGCTGTCTGCCGGCTGGTAGGGCACCGGGAGGCTCGGGGCGGTGCCGCCGTCGTCAAACAGCGGGAGATCGGCATCGCCGCCGAGCAGACGGCCATGTCGATCACGCACGCGGAAGAAGATGCGGTCCTGGATGTCCGTACGCAGCACCACCTCGGCCTCGGGCGACAGCGTGAGCTCCAGTCCGCCCGGTGCCGGTCTAACATGAGTAGCGATGCCATGGGCGAGGTTGAGCAGGCTGCGGTCGTAGGCGTCGCGCACGACCATCTTTGCCGTGCCGTAGGCGACGGCACCCGCCAGCGCCAGCAGCAGCACGGTGGGTGCGGCCAGCGCATTGAGCAGGGTGCGGCGAAGGCTAGTTTGCACCGCCGGACCGTACGCGGATGCGCTCGAGGCGGTAGCCGAAACCGCGTACGGTGCGGATCACCAGGCCAGCGGACTCCAGCCGCGGGCGCAGGCGCGAAATGCAGACCTCGAGCGCGTTGATACTGCCCTCACCCTGCAGGCGCTCGCGGGCGACGGTGCGGCCGTCGGCGCGCACGAGCGCCTCGATGACATCCCACTCGCGACCGCTTAGCGCGAGCGCCGCGCCGTCGAGTTCGGCGAGGCGGCCGTCGAGATCGAGCACCAGCGCTCCGAAGCCGAGCGTCGCTGCAGATGCCGAACCACCGCGGCGCAGCACCGCGCGCATGCGGGCGCTGAGCTCGGCGAGCTCGAAGGGCTTGACCAGGTAGTCGTCGGCGCCGAGGTCGAGGCCGTAGATGCGGTCGTCGAGCGCATCGCGCGCAGTGATCAGGATCACCGGCATGCGCTGACCGCGCTTGCGGATGCGGCGGATCACCTCGTAGCCGCCGAGCCCCGGCAGGCCGAGGTCGAGTAGAACGAGCTCGAAGGCGCTCTCCTGCAGAAGGCGGTCGGCGCGCATGCCGTCGTTCTCGACCGTGACCGCATCGCCCTGGCCGCGCAGGAACTCGGCAATGCCCTCGGCGAGCATCGGATCGTCTTCAACCAGCAGAAGCCTCATGGTCCCCTTTCATGTCGTCCGGTGCCCCCTTGACGCGAGGGCGACGCACCCTGGCTCACGCGACCGCTACCCTCTCGCGCGCCATGCCGACGCTTCGCAGGCGCGGGCTCATTGTCCGCAGTCATCAGCCTACCATGGCGGCGCCGATGTTGCGGTTATCGGTGGCACCTCGAGGGCGCGTCGCTCGCGCCGCTGTCAACCTCCGCAAGATTTTGCTAAGAATACGCTAAGCATTTGTTAATAAAGATATTTTTTATGAACTCGTAAGCGAAGTGTAAGTCATGCCCCCTTAATGTGTCGGTAACCGGGCGGCCGTCCGGTGTTTTCACCGCTAAGGGAGGGAGACATGGCAAACGACATGGCTGCGAGGATCGCTGCCAACCCCAAGTACCAGCAGCTCGTGAGCACGCGTTCGCGCTTCGGCTGGATTCTGACCATCCTGATGTTGCTCGTGTACTACGGCTACATCGCGATCGTCGCGTTCAACAAGGAATTCCTCAGCCAGAGGCTCGGCGAGGGCGTCATGACCATCGGGATCCCGATCGGTCTGGGCGTGATCCTCTTCACCATCGTCATCACAGGCATCTACGTGAAACGCGCGAACACCGAGTTCGACCAGTTGACCGCGGAGATCATCAAGGAGAGCAGCAAATGATGCACCGCACGATGCAACTGTTCGGCGGGCTGCTGCTCGCTCTCGGCTCGGCGGCCGCGCTGGCCGCCGGCGCCGATCTCGGCCAGGCCGAGAAGCAGGCCACCAACTGGACTGCGATCATCATGTTCGCCGCCTTCGTCGCCGGCACGCTCTACATCACCAAGTGGGCGGCGGCCAAGACCAAGTCGGCGGCCGACTTCTACACTGCTGGTGGCGGTATCACAGGCTTCCAGAACGGCCTCGCGATCGCGGGTGACTACATGTCGGCGGCGTCCTTCCTCGGGATCTCCGCGGCCGTGATGGCCAACGGCTACGACGGTCTGATCTATTCGATCGGCTTCCTCGTCGGCTGGCCGGTGATCACCTTCCTGATGGCGGAGCGTCTGCGCAACCTCGGCAAGTTCACCTTCGCCGACGTCGCCGCCTACCGCTTCGGCCAGACCCCGATCCGCGCGTTCGCGGCCTCCGGCACCCTGGTCGTGGTGGCCTTCTACCTGATCGCGCAGATGGTCGGCGCCGGCCAGTTGATCAAGCTGCTGTTCGGCCTGGAGTACTGGATGGCGGTGGTCATCGTCGGCGCGCTGATGATGGTGTATGTGCTCTTCGGCGGCATGACCGCAACCACCTGGGTGCAGATCATCAAGGCCTGCCTGCTGCTCGCCGGTGCGTCGTTCATGGCCTTCATGGTCATGTACAACTACGGCTTCTCGTTCGAGGCGCTGTTCGCCGCGTCAGTCGAAGTCAAGAAGGGTGTGGCGGTGGCCGGTGGCAAGACGGCGGAGGAAGCTGCGACCATCGGCCAGGCGATCATGGGGCCGGGCTCCTTCATCAAGGATCCGATCTCGGCGATCTCCTTCGGCATGGCGCTGATGTTCGGTACTGCCGGCCTGCCGCACATCCTGATGCGCTTCTTCACCGTGCCGGATGCCAAGGAAGCACGCAAGTCGGTGCTGTGGGCGACCACCTGGATCGGCTACTTCTACATTCTGACCTTCATCATCGGCTTCGGCGCGATCGTGCTGGTGTCGACCAACCCGCAGTTCCTCGACGCCAAGGGCGGCCTGCTCGGCGGCGGCAACATGGCGGCGATCCACCTCGCCAACGCGGTAGGTGGCAACGTGTTCCTGGGCTTCATCTCGGCGGTGGCGTTCGCGACCATCCTCGCGGTGGTCGCCGGTCTCACGCTGTCGGGCGCCTCTGCGGTGTCGCACGACCTCTACGCCACGGTGTTCAAGAAGGGTAATGCGGACTCCGCTTCGGAACTGCGCGTCTCGCGCATCACGACGCTGGTACTGGGTGCGATTGCGGTGGTGCTGGGTATCGCGTTCGAGAAGCAGAACATCGCCTTCATGGTATCGCTGGCCTTCGCAATCGCGGCCTCGGCCAACTTCCCGGTGCTGTTCATGTCGGTGCTGTGGAAGGACTGCACCACCCGCGGCGCGTGCATCGGCGGCTTCATCGGCCTGATCACCGCGGTGGTGCTGACCGTGGTGTCGCCGTCGGTATGGGAAGCCACGCTCGGCAACCCCAAGGGCTCGGCGCTGTTCCCCTACACCTCGCCCGCCCTGTTCTCGATGGCCGCCGGCTTCATCGGCATCTGGCTGTTCTCCATCCTGGACAACAGCGCCCGCGCCAAGGAAGACCGCGCCGGCTACGCCGCCCAGCGCGTGCGTTCCGAGACCGGCCTGGGTGCGGCTGGCGCTTCGGGCCACTGAGCCTCACGCTCCGGCATGCCAAGCGGCATGCCGGCAGTTGCCAAACGAAAACCGCGGGCTTGCCCGCGGTTTTTTTCCCGGCAGTCTCCACGGGTATTCATTTGCACCGACGGCCCCGCACGCTTCAGTGACTGGTGCCCTCTTCCCGATTGATCTTGTTCCAGACGTTGTACTTGCCCACCGGCTTCTTCATCGGCAGGCGCTTGACCTCCACGAGCGTCGCGGAGTCGAGCACCACGATGGCGCCATCCGGCTCAGAAACACTCGCCAACGCGTAGCGACCGTCACGGGTGAACTCGACGTGGGCGAAGGTGCGCCCGGGGGGCTCCATGATCTCCTTCACCACCTTCAGAGTGGTCTTGTCGATGACCTGCAGGATGTGGCGCGCGTCGGCCTGCATCATGGAGTCGACGAAGGCGTGGCGGCTTGCCTCATGGCTGCGCAGGAAGAAGCCCGGCCCGCGTGTCGGTATGCGCGCAATGACCTTCCAGTCGGCAAGGTCGATGACGGTGACCTCCGCGTTGCGCAGATTGGTGCTCGCCATTACCCGCCTGCCTTGCCAGGTCCAGGTGATGCCGGAGCCGAGGTGCGGCATGCCGTCCAGTGGCAGATCGGCGATCCTGCGCCGCACGTCGAGGTTCACCACCTGCCCCTTGCCCTCGCGCGAGGCACCCATCAACGTGCTGTAATCCTGGCTGAAGAAGAAGTCGTCGAGCGGGGTCTCGAGCAGGATACGACGCGGGTTCAGGTAACCGGGCGTGAAGCTGCCCTCGCGCAGCCTGAAGTCATGCACGAGACCCTGCGGGATCTCCTCGGCCTGCGGATCGAAGCTCACCTCCCACACCTCTGGCACGTCCTTCAGCGCAGCGATGAAGGATTTCCGCGGCGTGGCCTCATACACCGCCGAGACGCGCGAGCCCTGCTTGCCGGCGTGGTCTGTGGCCTCCAGAACTTTGAGGAGATTGAGGTCACCGTCGAGCAACACGAGAGTCTGCGGCAGCGTGTTCGCGACCGCGACATGGCGGCCGTCCGGCGACACCGCGACGTTGCGGGTGTTGATGCCGGCGCGCACCTCGGCCACCACCTTGAGATTCCACAGGTCGTACTTGGTCACCCAGCCGTCGCGCGAGCCGAAGAACACATAGCGCCCGCCCTCGGCGAACTTCGGCCCGCCGTGCAGCGCGAAGCGGCTCTGGAAGCGGTGGATGGGTTCGAAGAGGTCGCCGTCGAGCACGCTCACGTGATGATCCCCCGCCTCGACCACGAGAAAGAGATTGAGCGGATCCGGGGCGAACACCGGCTTGTCGGCGAGCGTGGCGGGGTCGGTCACCTGGATGCGCGAGGCGCGGATGTCGGCCTCGCCCCAGGCCGGGGGCGGCACCACCGGCGTGTACAGATGATCGACCAGCGCCGCGATCGCCGCGCCATCCAGCACGGACGCGAAGCCCGCCATCTGGGTCGCGACCCGCCCGTCACGGACGACCGCGAGCGCCTCGGGCTTCTTGAGGCGCGCGAGGCTCTCCGGCAGCAGCGCCGGCCCCATTCCACCCAGGCGATCGGCGCCATGGCAGGCGGCGCAGTGCTGGGCGTAGCTTTCAGCCGGCGTATCGGCGCGCACGCCGGGTGTGACGCCGATCGCGATCAGCGCCACCAGCAGTTGCAGTACAGGTTTCATGCTGTTCCCCTCACGCGCTGCGCCGGCGCGGCACGAAGGGCGTCACCTGCACGCGCTGCGGAGCGGCGTCCGGCACGAGGCCGATCTCCGCGTCTTCGAGATAGCAACCCGGATCCTCCGCCCAGGTGTCGCCAGTCACCTGCCCGGCACGCACGCGCGAGCTGCCGTTGCAGATGTCGATGTGGCTGCACTGCCCGCAGCGCCCAGACAGCACGCGCGGATGCACACGCAGCCCCGCGAGCAGCGGATCCGCCGAATCCGACCAGATCTGCGAGAACGGACGCTCGCGCACATTGCCGAGCGACACATGCCACCACATGGTGTCAGGATGCACATTGCCGAGGTTATCGATGTTGGCCACATTCACCCCACTCGCGTTGCCGCCCCAGGCGCGCAGCAGCGCCTCGATGTGCGCGGCGCGTCCGGGGAAGCGGCGCCGTACCCAGTGCAGCATGAAGACCCCGTCGGCGTCGTTGTTGCCGCTCACGAAGTCCTTGTCGATGCCCTGCTCATGCAGTCGCAGGCAGGTCTCGAAGAGCAGCTTCATCGCCTGCCGGGTGGTGCGGTGGCGCGCATCGTCGCCGCGGTTGCGGTTGCCCCGGCCGGCGTAGTTGAGGTGCGAAAAATAGAACTTGTCGATCGCCTCGTCTTCCACCAACTGCAGCAGCGCGGGCAGATCCTGGGCGTTGTCCTCGGTCATCGTGTAGCGCACCCCGACCTTGATACCGCGCTCGCGGCAAAGACGTATGCCGGCGAGCGACGCGGCGTACGCGCCACGCATGCGCCGGAAGCGGTCATGGGTGTCGCCGATGCCGTCCAGGCTCACCCCCACATAGTCGAAGCCCACCGCGGCGATCTCGTCGATGTTGCCTGCGTCGATCAGCGTGCCGTTCGACGACAGCCCGACGTAGAAGCCCATCGCCTTCGCGCGCCGCGCGATCGTGAAGATATCCGGCCGCAGCAGCGGCTCGCCGCCCGACAGGATCAGCACCGGCACGCGGAAGGCCTTGAGGTCGTCCATCACCGCGAACACCGCGTCGGTGTCGAGTTCGCCGGGAAAGTCGCTGTCGGCCGAAATCGAGTAGCAGTGCTTGCAGGTGAGGTTGCAGCGCCTGATCAGGTTCCAGATCACCACCGGCCCCGGCGGCGCGCGGCGTGGTCGGAGCGGGGTCGGCGCGAGGATTTCGCGGATGAAGTGCGAGATGCGGAACATCGAGGGTCCTCCCTGGGTTGCTCCCATTGGAGCGCAGGCCATGACGCACGGAAATGATCGCGGTCAATTGCTACCTGCCGCTCATGCCCGGCCGCCGCTCAGCCCGCGATGCGCAGCCCGGTCTTCTTCAGGATCGCGCTGGAGAAGAGCACCTCGCGCGCCCGGCAGGCGCCCGGGTGAGCCGCTTCGATGGTCGCGGCGATCTCCGCAACCTGCTGCCCGACTGCCTCGCGCGACGCGCCATGCACCATCGCGAAGAGGTTGTAGGGCCACTCCGGCAGGCGGCGCGGGCGCTGGTAGCAGTGGGTGACCGCGTCGAGCGCGCCGACCAGGCGGCCGACCGCCTCGACGCAGGCGTCGTCGATGTCCCACACGCTCATGCCGTTGGCGGTGTAACCGATCGCGTAGTGGTTGGGCACTGCGCCGATGCGCCGGATCACGCCGCGCGCGAGCATGTCGCGCACCGCGGCGAGCACGGTGTCCGCGTCCACGCCAAGAGTGGCCGCGACCGCTCCCCACGGGTCCGGCACCAGCGGCAGCCCGGCCTGGGTGGCGAGGATCAGGCGGCGCTCGAGGGCGGGGTCGGGTGCGTAGCTGGTCAGGTTTGCGGGCGTCGTCATGCGCGCAGCCTCATGTCGACGAAGAACTCGCGCTCCTTCGGGAACAGCAGCACCGGCAGGCCACAGGCGGCCTCGATGCGGCGCGCAGTGTCGGCGATCCCGTCCGGATGGGCGGTGGCGAGCACGAACCACATGTTGAGCGCGTGCTCGCGGCGATAGTTGTGCGCAACCTCGGGGAAGGCATTGACGCACTCGGTCACTGCCGCGAATGACGCCTCGGGTACCGCGATCGCGGCGAGGCAGAAGGCGCCGCCGGCGCGCTCGATCTGGAACATCGGGCCGAAGCGGGTCAGCACGCCCGCGGCGAGCAGACGCTGCAGGCGGGCGATCACCTCGTCTTCGCCGAGCGCCAGCGCCTGCGCGACGTCGGCGAAGGGGCTGCGGGTGAGCGGAAAGCCCCCCTGCAGCGCGTTGATGAGCTGGCGATCGACCTCATCCAGTTGGGCCGCGGCGGGCGTGCTCATGCGTCGCCTGCCGCGAGGTAGCGCGCGCCCTGCTGCTTGAAGCGCCTGGTGCTGAAGAGCACCGCATGCGGCCACCGGTCCAGCCTGTGGCGCATGGCGATCTCGTCCCGATGCGCCGCGACGCTTTCGCGCGCGCGGCCGTGGATCATGCAGTAGAGGTTGTACGGCCACGCCGTGCCGGCACGGCGGCGACGGTAGCAGAGGGTCACTCCGGGCTCTGAGGCGAGCGCGGCACCGACCTCGTCGACGCAGCCGTCCGGCACATCCCAGACGCACATCGCGTTCGCGACGAAGCCCAGCTCGTGATGGCGCACCACCACGCCGAAGCGGGCGAACACCCCCTCCGCGAGCCAGTCGTCGATCATCTCGATGACCCGGTCGCCGCTCAGACCCACCCGCCGGCCAAGCTCCGCATACGGCTCCGCGACCAGCGGCAGACCGTCCTGCAGCGCGTGCAGCAGGGCGCGACCGAGCGCGGGAAGCAGGCAGGCGCTGCGTTCGTGATCATCGCCGGGCGCATCATCGCCGCCCACCCCAGCGGCAAGCGGCAGCGCGTCCGCCGCGTCGGTCCACCGCGGGCACACCTGGCGCGTGCTGCGCGCCGTATCGTCGAGATCGAAGGCGAGGTCGATGTGGAACGCACGCTCCAGCGGCATCGTCAGCACCTCGCAGCCGGTTTCGCGCGCAATGCGTGCGATCACCGCGTCGAAGCGAGCACGGCTCGCCGCGGTGACCACGAACCACAGGTTGAGCGCGTGCTCGCGCAGGTAATTGTGGTTGACCTCGGGCACCGCGCTGACCCGTTCGGCGACCGCGTCCAGCGCCTGCGGCGACACCGCCAGCGCGGCGAGCGCGCTGACCCCCACCCGCCCCGGCGCGATCACCGGGCCGATGCGGCTCAGCGCGCCCTGCGCGTGCACCGCGGTGTAGGCGGCGATGACGTCGGCCTCCTCGACGCCGAGCCGCGCGGCGATCGCATCGAAGGGCCGGGCGAAGCGCGGGAAGTCGCGCTGGAAGTTGTTCAGCAGCGCGCCGCGCAACGCCGCGGCGTCCGCGTCGGCAGGATCATCGCACGGGATGTACGTGGTATCACCCAGGCAGGATGTGGCACAGGAAGAGGTCATCTCAGAACCCGGTGCGGAAGGCGCGGCTGGTGAAAAAGATGCCGCTGGGGCTCTCGAGCGGCAGGCTGGCGATGCGCGTGTGAGTACGGGTGTCGTGGATCACCACCTGGTTGTCGTCGCGCGCCGAGATCCACACATGCTCGCCGCGCGGCGTGAACTCCAGATGCAGCACCGCCCTCCCCGGCTCCAGGGTGTCGACAAGCTGCCCGGAGAGGGTGTCGATGACCTGCATCCAGCCGTTGTCGGGGAACGCGAAGTTCACCCACACCTCGCGCCCGTCGGGCCGCGCCATCACGAACACCGGCTGGCTCTTCACCGCGATCCGCCCCACCTCGCGCCAGCTGCCGAGTTCCACCACCAGCACCTCGTGGCGCCCGATCGCGGGGAGATACGCGCGCCCGCCGGCGACCGCCCAGCCGCGCAGGTGCGGCATCTTGTACACCGGCAGCGCCGCCTCGCCGCGGCCGTAGCCCGGCAGGATGGTGCGCACGCCGTCCTCCGGCCGCCACAGGTCGAGCATCGACAGGCCGTCCTCGCCGAAGAGCCCGGCGATGTAGTAGCGGCCGTCCGGCGTCACCAGCGCGTCGTAGGGCTGGCGGCCGGCGGGGAACTTGGTCGTCACCGGCCGCGCGGGGTCGGAGAGGTCGGTGAGCCAGATCTCGCCCGCATCGAAGAGCGCGTAGATGAAGCGGTTGCCGGGCAGGTCGGCGAGCCCCACGACCTTGGAGCGCTGCTGCGCCGGCCCCCAGGTGGCGGGCACCTCGGCGAGCGGCGCGAGGGTGTCTGCGTCGAAGGCGCGGATGCCGCCCGGCTCGTAGTTCTGCGCGACGAGGATGCGCCCGTCCTGGGAGATCGCGCCACCGATGGCGTTGCCGGCCTGCATCACCCGGGCGGCGATCTCGCCCTTCAGCAGATCGACCTTGGTGAGCCCGCCGTCGCGGCCGAACACATAGGCGAAGCGGCCATCGCGCGAGAACACCACCGAGGCGTGGGAGAGATCGCCGAGCCCGGACACCTTCGCGAGCACGCTGCGGCCGCTCGTCTCGACGATCGCGACGCGGCCGGCGGCGCGCTCGATCACCACGCCGAGGTCGCCGGTGCCGCGCAGCCCGTCGGGGCCGGAGAAACCTGGCATCGTGCCCGGCAGCGTGCCGGACGTCGCACAGGCGGTGAGTGCGAGCGCGGCGAGCCACGCGGCGAGATGTTGCAACCTGATCAGCGGTGCGCGCATCGGCTTACTCCGTTTGTGCATGGCCGGATCCTCCGGCGGAGGCTTCGATCGCGGCGCCATCCGCAGGGAAGCCGGCGTAGAGCTGCTGCATGATCCACACCACCTCGCGCTCCTGCAGCAGCCCGCGGAAGGGTGGCATCGGCGTGGTCGGGCGCCCCTCCAGCACCGTCATCACCATCGCGTCGAAGGGCCGCTCGCGCAGCGCCTCTGGGGTCAACGCCGGGCCCAGCCCGCCCTTCAGGGTCAGCCCATGACAGGATCCGCAGTCCTGCCGCACCATGTGCACCAGCGCCCGGGCGCGGTTCGCATCCGGCGCGGCCGCCACATCCTGCGCCCACACCTCGGTCGCAAACGGCAGCGCCGCGGCCAGGGCCGTCATGACCAGGATGCTTCGCCATATCAGCTCGTTCATCATGCTTCGTCCGTCCCATTCTGCGTCCGCATCGGTGCGGAAGGTCGGATCGGAGCGGGCACGTCGCGCGGCACAACGGGCGCCTCATGTCCATCGAGGTGTTGGCCTGGCGGAATGTCGTCCGGTGCGCCGCGCGGCAAGCCAGCGCCCACTCCGATCCGCCGGCAGTATCGATCCCGCATCGGCATGGCTGCCTTGACCCCGGTTAATTTTTCCTGCGACCAACAGGCTTACAGTGATGCCCAGCTGGCGAGCGGGGTCTTTCCCGTGCCGGAGACCCCGCGCCGGGAAGCGCGGCTCATGGAGATGCAGCGATGAATGCGGCCGACGACCCAATCCATTCCACGACCGGCAAGTCCTGCGCGCGCAGGCCCCACACGCAGGCGAGTAGCCGGCCGGGGCGCGTCTACCTGGTCGGTGCCGGCCCCGGCGACCCGGAGCTGCTGACGCTGAAGGCGGCACGACTCCTCGGGCAGGCGCGCGCAGTGGTGTTCGACCACCTCGTCAGCGACAAGGTGATGGCGCTGGTGAACCCCGCCGCGCAACGCCACTACGCCGGCAAGGAGGCAGGCAACCACAGTCTGCCGCAGGACGAGATCAACGCCCTGCTGCTGAAGTTGGCGCAGGGCGGCATCGATGTGGTGCGTCTCAAGGGCGGCGACCCGTTCATCTTCGGCCGCGGCGGCGAGGAGATGGAGGCGCTGCGCGCCTGTGGCGTCGAATGCGAGGTGGTGCCCGGCATCACCGCCGCCTCGGGCATCGCGGCCTGTACCGGCATTCCCCTCACCCACCGCGACCATGCGCGCTCGGTGGTGTTCGCCACCGGCCACCTAAAGGACGACACCGTCGATCTCGACTGGGTGTCGCTCGCCCGGCCGAACCAGACGGTGGTGATCTACATGGGCCTGGGCGCGCTCGCGATCATCTGTGCAGAACTGATCGCACACGGTCTGCCCGCCGACACGCCCGCCGCCGTGATCCACAAGGGCACGACGCACGAGCAGCGCAGCGTGATCGCGCCGCTCGCGCAGCTGCCGGACGCAGTGAAACGCGCCGGTGTGCGCGCCCCGGCCTTGATCATGATCGGCGGGGTGGTGAGCGTTGCCGGCGTGCCCGCCGACATCGGCGTGGCGAGCGCCGCCAATAGCGTCCTGCCGACGAAACTCGCCACGCCTGCCTGAAATGCGGCTGCAGACTGCGATCGGACAGCGGCCACACGCAGCCTGATCGCAGCCCGCATTCCGCCTGAGCGCGGCCCACTTTCCACCTGTACGCGCCCGACACCGCCAGCACGTGCCCCCGGGCGCGCGGTCTTCCGGGCGCGTCGCCTCGGCGCCGTGCGTTCCCTGCCCGGTCGTCGCTGCAGCGCGCAAGCTCCAAAGCTACACACGACGGACCCCGCAAGTAAAAAATGGCGCCGCCCGCCGGGCCGCGCCATCTTCTTCGTACTGCTCCGCGCTGCGGACGCGCGGTTTGCCCCGCGCCGCGCGCAAGCGGTCGATGCTCAATACACGTCGTGCTGGGTGTTGTAGATGTTGAACTTGCCGGTGGGGGTGATCAGGCGCGGATCCTTGATCACCTTCTTCAGCTGGCGCGTCTTGTCATCCACGATCACGATCGCCGATTGCTGGTTCTTCGCCGACCAGATAGAGAACCACACCTCGTCGCCCGCCTTGTTGTATTCAGGCTGCAGTACCCGCTTCGCGCCTTCGCCGAGCTCCGCCCACTTGGCGATCGGCAGCATCGTGAATCCCTTGTCGAGGTTGTCGATGTCATACACCGCGATCGACTGGCTGATGTCGGCCTCGGGGTTCAGCGCGGTATCCACCCACAGGTTCTTCGACTTGGGGTGCGTCTTGATGAAGAGCGAACCGCCGCCCTGCCCCTTCAGCGACTGCACCAGCTTCCATGCCGACTCGGGGTGCTTTTCGGGATCGGTGCCGATCAGCGCGATGGTCTCGTCGCCGAGGTGGCCCGTCGCCCACACCGGCCCGAACTTGGGATGCTCGAAGTTCGCACCGCGCCCCGGGTGCGGAATCTTGCCCACATCCACGAGCGCCGCGAGCTTGCCGTCCTTGGCATCGACCGCCGCGACCTTGTTCGACTGGTTCGCCGCGACCATGAAGTAGCGCTTGCTGCTGTCCCAGCCGCCGTCGTGCAGGAAGCGCGCCGCCTCGATCTCGGTGGTCTTGAGCGCGTTGATGTCGGAGTAATCCACCATCAGGATCTTGCCGGTCTCCTTGACGTTGACGACGAACTCCGGCTTGTAGTGTGACGCGACGATGGACGCCACGCGCGGCTCGGGGTGGTACTCCTGGGTGTCGACCGTCATGCCGCGGGTGCCGACGATCTTGAGCGGCTCCAGCGTGTCGCCGTTCATGATCACGAACTGGGGCGGCCAGTAGGAGCCGGCGATCGCGTACTTGTCCTCGAAGCCCTTGGCCTTGGAGGTCTCGACCGAGCGCGCCTCGAGCCCGGTGCGGATCTCGGCGACGTTGTCGGGCTTCTCCATCCACAGGTCGATGAGGTTGATCTTGGCGTCGCGCCCGATCACGTACAGATAGCGTCCCGAGGCCGAGGTGCGCGAGATGTGCACCGCGTAGCCGGTCTTGACGATGTTGATGACTTCCTTGGTGTCGCCGTCGATCAGCATCACCTCGCCGGTGTCGCGCAGTGTGGTCGAGAAGATGTTCTCGATGTTGTAGTTGTTCATCTTCTTCGTCGGACGCTTCTCGGGCGGGACGATGACTTTCCAGGTGGCCTTCATGTCGGCCATGCCGAACTCGGGCGGCTGCGGCGGCGTCTGCTGCACGTAGCGCGCCATCAGGTCGACCTCTTCCTTGTTGAGCTCGCCGGAGGTGCCCCAGTTGGGCATGCCCGCGGGCGAGCCGTACTCGATGAAGGCCTTGAGGTATTCGGTGCCGCGCTCGAGCGTCAGCTCGGGCGTCAGCGGCTTGCCGGTCGCGCCCTTGCGCAGCACGCCGTGGCAGCCGGCGCAGCGCTCGAAGTAGATCTGGCGGGCCTTGTCGAACTCCGACTTGCTCATCGGCGGCGCCTTGGGGTTGATGTCCTGATACATCTCCACCGCAGCCAGCGGCGACGAGCCGGCGTTGTAGCTCTTCTCCGCCTCGCTCACGTTCTTGCCGGCGGTCTGCGCGAACGCCGCGCCGATCGCGAACGGCAGCAATGCCAGAACCAGCCCTTTCCTCCTGTATGCAGCCGACTTGTGCTCCTGCGTCATCTTCCTCTCCCTTGTACCGGAACCCGGATGGGTTCGATGCCGGCAGTATCCGACCCGTGAGTAGGGGAAATCCTTGATGTGAATTAAGAATATCGGCAAGCCCGTGTGCATGGCCCGCAGCACGCCAACGCGCGTCCCGAATTGATTCACATCATGGAGCGCGGGCCCCGACGCCAGACAGAATCCGCCTCACCCGCGGGTTTTCGGTCATGTCGGCCGGACCCGTTCCACATAACGCGAGGGCTTATCCATGAGTGGCACCTTCACCAAAGCGATGGCGCGCAACGTCTTCTACGGCGGCAGCGTGTTCTTCTTCCTGCTGTTTCTAGCAATGACCTTCGACTCGATGCAGGGCCTGCCGAAGTCGGACAACCGCGCCGCGATCACCCCCGCGGTCGCCGCGGGCAAGCACATCTGGGAAACGCGCAACTGTCTCGGCTGCCACACCCTGCTCGGCGAGGGCGCCTACTACGGCCCCGAGCTCGGCAACGTCTACAAGCGCCGCGGGCCAGAGTTCATCAAGGCGTGGATCCAGTCCATGCCCACCAACGCGCCCGGCCGCCGCCAGATGCCGCAGTTCAACCTGACCGACAAGGAGCTCGACGACCTGGTGGAGTTCCTGCGCTACACCTCCGATATCAACACCCAGAACTGGCCACCCAACATCGAGGGCTGAGTACCACGAGGACCGTCATGAACCAGAGGAATCCACAACCATGAAATACAAATCCCAAGCGGTCGCGATGCCCTACTTCATCGCGGCGATCGGGCTCTTCATCGGCCAGATCGTGTTCGGCCTGGTGCTGGGCCTGCAGTATGTGATCGGCGACTTCCTGTTCCCCGAGATCCCCTTCAACGTGGCACGCATGGTGCACACCAACCTGCTCATCGTGTGGCTGCTGTTCGGCTTCATGGGGGCGGCTTACTTCCTCGTCCCCGAGGAGGCGGAGACCGAGCTCTACAGCCCCAAGCTCGCGCTGGTGCTGTTCTGGGTGTTCCTGGTAGCCGGCGCGCTGACCATCCTGGGCTACCTGTTCGTCGACTACAGCACGCTCGCCTCCGCCACCGGCAACGACTTGCTCGCGACGATGGGGCGCGAGTTCCTGGAGCAGCCGCTGCTCACCAAGATCGGCATCGTGGTGGTCGCGCTCGCCTTCCTGTTCAACATCAGCATGACCATGCTCAAGGGCCGCAAGACGGTGGTGAACATCGTGCTGCTGCTGGGCCTGTGGGGGCTGGCGATCTTCTTCCTGTTCTCCTTCTACAACCCCACCAACCTGGTGATGGACAAGTACTTCTGGTGGTGGGTGGTGCACCTCTGGGTGGAAGGCGTGTGGGAGCTGATCATGGCGGCGCTGCTCGCGTTCGTGTTGATCAAGGTCACCGGCGTGGATCGCGAGGTGATCGAGAAGTGGCTGTACGTGATCATCACGCTCGCGCTCGTGACCGGCATCATCGGCACCGGCCACCACTACTTCTGGATCGGCACGCCGGCGTACTGGCAGTGGTGGGGTTCGATCTTCTCGGCCCTCGAGCCCATCCCGTTCTTCGCGATGACGGTGTTCGCGTTCAACATGGTCAACCGCCGTCGCCGCGAGCATCCCAACAAGGCCGCCGTGCTGTGGGCACTCGGCACCGGGGTGATGGCCTTCCTGGGCGCGGGCGTGTGGGGCTTCCTGCACACACTGGCACCGGTGAACTACTACACCCACGGCACCCAGATCACCGCGGCGCACGGCCACATGGCCTTCTACGGCGCCTATGTGATGGTGGTGATCACGATCATGAGCTACGCGATCCCCATCATGCGCGGCCGCGTCGCGAACCCTGAGCGGGCGCAGGTGCTGGAAATGTGGAGCTTCTGGCTGATGACGATCTCGATGGTGTTCATCACCCTCTTCCTCACCGGCGCCGGCATCCTGCAGGTGTGGCTGCAGCGCGTCTCCGACGCGCCGATGCCGTTCATGATGGTGCAGGAGCAGATCGCGCTCTTCTACTGGATGCGCGTCTGGGCCGGCGCGGGCTTCGCCCTGGGGCTGGTGCTGTATGTGCTGAGCTTCTTCGTGCGCGGCGCCCCGATCGCCGCCACCGCGCCCGCCACCTCGGCTGGCGCCAGCGCCTGAGGCCCGGGACACTCATCCGACCGTCCGGCGAAAGCCGGTACGTTGGGGCAGCGCAGGCTGCCCCTTTTTTTTGTCGGCCCCGCCGACAATCCGATACACGCGCGCGCATTCGTTTGCGGACAATGAAGTCAGTCCCTCCGGGCCGCCGGCGTCGCATTCGGCCGGCGCGCCCGGTGTTCATCCGGAGCACGCCGTCATGCGCAACATCAAGTTCATCTACATCGCCCTTCTTACCCTGCTGAGCCTGCTGTGGTGGCTCGCCGACCCGCTGCTCGCGAACGGCTACAGCGTCTTCGCCTTGCGCACCGTACTCATCAACTACACCGGCGTCCTCGCAATCGGCGTGATGAGCGTCGGGATGATCCTCGCGATGCGCCTCACCTGGCTCGAACCATGGCTGAACGGCATCGACAAGGGCTACCGCCTGCACAAGTGGCTGGGCATCACCGGCCTGGTGCTGGCGGTGGCGCACTGGCTGTGGGCGCAAGGCATCAAGTGGGCGATCGGCTGGGGTTGGCTGACACGGCCGCAACGCCCGCCGCGGATCGAGGAAACCGACGCGGTCCTGCGCTTCCTGCAGCAGCAGCGCGGGCTTGCCGAATCCGTCGGCGAGTGGGCCTTCTACGCCGCAGTGGTGCTGATCGTGCTGGCGCTGGTGAAGCGCTTTCCGTACCGCCACTTCTTCAAGACCCACCGCTTGCTGGCTGCGGTGTATCTGTTGCTGGTCCTGCACGCGGTGGTGCTGACACCGTTTGCCTATTGGGGCGAGCCGGTCGGTCCGGTGCTCGCGCTGCTGATGGGCGCCGGGTCGGTGAGTGCGGTGCTGTCGCTCACCCGGCGTATCGGCACGCATCACAGGGCGCTCGCCGAAATCGAGGCGCTCACCCGCTTTCCCGACAACCGCGTGCTCAAGGTCGATGTGCGCTTCCGCGGCCGCTGGCCGGGCCACGAGGCCGGACAGTTCGTGTTCGTCACCTTCGACGCCGACGAAGGGCCGCACCCCTTCACGATCTCGTCCGCGTGGCACGACGACGGCCGCATGAGCCTGATGATCAAGGCGCTGGGCGACTACACCACCCGCCTGCCGGAACTGCTCCACGTGGGCGACCCGCTCACGATCGAGGGTCCTTATGGCCAGTTCTCGTTTGCAGGCGAGCGTCCGCACCAGATCTGGGTCGGCGGCGGCATCGGCATCACCCCCTTCGTCGCCCGCCTGCAGGCATTGGCAAGCGCGCCGGACGGCAAGGAGGTCGATCTCTTCTACAGCACCGCCGAGCCCGACGAGCGCTTCATCGCGAAGCTGAAACGAGACGCTGCCGCTGCGGGCGTGAAGCTGCGCCTGTGGCTCACCGCCCGGGAAGGTCGCCTGGACGTGGAGGCGATCTGCAAGGCCGTGCCGGACTGGACCCGCGCCGACGTCTGGTTCTGCGGCCCGGCCGCCTTCGGCGAATCCCTGCGCCAAGGCTTCACCGCCCGTGGCCTACCGAGCGAGGCGTTTCATCGGGAGCTGTTCGAGATGCGCTGAAGACCAGGCCAGCCGCATGACGCGCCGAGCCTCCGCGAACGCCACAGCCGCACCTGACAATCACGCAGCCGGCGGCTCCGCCAGCAGCGCCTCGAGCTGGCGGCCGGCGCGCACGAGCGCGGGGAGGTAGCGGGCGGCGGCTTCGGCGTGCGAGATCGCGCGCGTCAGGTAGATCACGTTGATGCTCGCGACCACCTTGCCGCGCTCGAACACCGGGGTGGCGATCGCGCCGACCTTGCGCTCCTCGGCCCAGTCACCCTCGTTGGAGCTGTATCCGCGCGCACGCGTTTGCTCGACCAGGTTGGTGATGAAGCGCGCATCCGAGGCCAGCGTCGCCTGCAAAGGGTCCTGCCGCAGCAGCGCCGTCAGCGCCTCGCGTTCCTCGTCCGGGCAGTAGCAGAAATAGGCGCGGCCTGCGGCGGTGAGCAGCATCGGCAGGCGCTCGCCGACCATGGCGCGGTGGAAGGACAAGGCGCTGAAGCGGTGCGTGGACTCGCGGATCAGCATCGTCCCGCCCTCGGGCGTACACAGGTCGGACGGCCAGCGCACGTGCTGCAGCAGCTCCGACAGGATGGGGCCGGAGACGGCGCACACGCGCTCCTCGTCCTTGAACCCCTCCGCCAGCGCGCGCACCTGCAGGCGCAGCACGTAGCTGTCGTCCGAGTCGCTGCGCCGCACATAGCCCGCCTCGATGAGCGTCTCGAGCAGGCGCCGCACGGTGGTCCGGTGCAGCCCGGTACGCGCCGCGAGCTGCGCCAGGGAGGCCCTGCCCTTGTCGTGCGCGTTCAGCGCGCGCAACAGATCCAGCCCGCGCACGAGGCTGCGCACGGTGCTGTAGTCGGAATCGCCTCTTGGTCGCATTCAGGCCCACTTTTTATTTTCAAAAACAACATTGTGCATCCTGTGGACGGCACATGCACTGCTTTTGAGACGTTCCTGTGCGATCCCTAGAATAGATTTCATCGATACGCCGATCAGCGGAACGGCCCACTGGCCGGGACGCCCGGCATCGAAGAAACACACCAGCCCGCACGCAGAACCGGGCGCAACGCACACCCACAGTGTAGTGAGGAGACGCAGGAATGAAGAATGTCGCGCAAGTCGACGCCGATGTGATCGTCGTGGGCGCCGGCCCGGTGGGGCTGAGCCTGGCCAGCATGCTGGGCCAGCACGGGGTGAAGACGATGCTGCTGGAACGCGGCGACGAGCTGATCGACTATCCGCGCGCGGTCGGCATGGACGACGAGTGCCTGCGCACCCTGCAGGGTATCGGCATGGCCGAGGCGGTGCTGCCGCACCTCACCCCTTTCCACTGGATGCGCTTCGTCACGCGCAGCGGCCGCTGCTTCGCGTCCATCGAACCGCGCACCGACGAGTTCGGCTGGTCGCGCCGTAACGCCTTCAACCAGCCGCTGGTCGACCGTGTGCTGCTCGATGGCCTGAAGCGCTTCGACAACGTCGACGTGCGTCTCGGCCATGACGTGCTGCGCTTCGAGCAGGACGCCGACGGCGTGAGCCTGGACGTGAAGCGCAGCGACGGCAGCACCCTCGCATTGCGCACCCGCTGGCTGGTCGCGAGCGACGGCGGACGCAGCCCGATCCGCACCGCACTCAACGTCGGCTTCGGCGGCTTCACCGACACCTCGAAGTGGCTGGTGGTGGATGTGCGCAACGATCCGCTCGGCGTCCCCAACATCTACATGCACTGCGACCCTTCCCGCCCGTATGTGTCGGTCGCGCTCCCCGACTCGATCCGCCGCTTCGAATTCATGATCTTCGAGAACGAATCCGAAGAGGAGATGACGATGCCGCACAACATGGCCAAGCTGATGGCCAAGGTGCTGCCGCCGGGGGTGGATGCGAACAGCCTCGACTACATCCGCAAGCGCGTCTACACCCACAACGCGCGCATCGCCGACCGCTGGAAGGTGGGCCGCGTGATGCTCGCCGGTGACGCGGCGCACATCATGCCGGTGTGGCAGGGTCAGGGCTACAACACCGGCATGCGTGATGCCGCCAACCTCGGCTGGAAGCTCGCCTATGTGGTCAAGGGCATCGCCTCCGAGAAGCTGCTCGACACCTACCAGCTCGAGCGCCCGCCGCATGCCAAGGCGATGATCGACCTGTCGGTGACCGCCGGCCGCATCTTCTCGCCGCGCAAGGCCTGGGTGGTGGCCGCGCGCGACTTCGCGACCTGGGCGTTGAACCTGGTGCCACCGGCCAAACGCTACTTCACCGAGATGCGCTTCAAGCCCATGCCGAAGTACGAAACCGGTCTGGTGGTCAGCGAGGCGGAGGTGAACGTCGAGCCGGGCTTCATGCAACTCGCCGGGCAGCTGCTGCGCAAGACGCCGCTGATCGGCCGGCTGATGCCGAAGAAGCGCGTCAAGCGCAGCTCGCCGGTTGGCAAGCTCTTCATCCAGCCACGGGTGCGCACCCGCGACGGCGAGGTGAAGCTGCTCGACGACGTGCTCGGCAACGGCTTCGCGCTGGTGTGCTGGGGCGTGGACCCGAGCTTCTGGCTGAATGCTCGCAGCCGCGAAATCCTCGCCGCACTGGGCGGCCGCATCGTCACCGTGAAGCCGGTGGTGCAGATCCGGCGCGACAAGGACATCGGCCCGGACGCGATCGTCGTCGGCGACGAGCAGATGCGCCTTAAGGAGTGGTTCGGCAGCGTCCCCGGCGCGGTCGCGGTGATCCGCCCGGACCGCTTCGTCGCCGGCCTCGCCTACCCGGTCAAGATCAACGAGCTGCTCGCCCAGCTCGCCGACAAGATGGGTCTCGAACGCCCCAAGGGAGCCGCCTGATGGACGCGATGCTGCAGTGCCTGTCGCACACCCCGCTCAAGGGCTACCACGACCCGGCAGCGCCCATCGTCGCCGAGGCCGCAGATGTGGTCGCGCGGCTGCGCGCGGAGGTCGAGGCCTTCGATCCTCAGGTGATCTACCTCTTCTGGCCCGACCACCTGAACGGCTTCTTCCTCGACATCATGCCGCAGTTCTGCATCGGCATCGCGGCCGAGTCGGTGGGTGACTACCAGACCGGTGCCGGCCCCCTGCAGGTGCCGCGCGCGCTTGCCGAGGCCTGCGCCGACGCGGTGGTGGCGGCCGACATCGACCTCGGGTTCTCCTACCGCATGCAGGTGGACCACGGCTGCGCCCAGCCGCTGGAGGAACTCACCGGCGCGCTCGACCGCTACCCGGTCGTGCCGATCTTCATCAACGCGGTCGCGCCGCCGGTGGTGAGCTTCCGTCGTGCGCGCCTGCTGGGCGAGGCCGTGGGCCGGTTCGCGCGTGGCCGCGGCGAGCGCGCGCTCTTCATCGGCTCGGGCGGCCTGTCGCACAATCCGCCCGTGCCGCAGCTCGCGACCACCAGCGATCCGGAGGTGATCCAGCGCCTCATCAACAACCGCAACCCGTCGCCGGAAGCGCGCGCCGCGCGCCAGGCACGCACGATCGCTGCGGCGCGCGCCTTCACCGCCGGCACCAGCACCTTGCACCCGCTCAACGCCGAATGGGATCAGGCATTGATGTCCCGGCTCGCCGAACGCGACTGGACGGCACTGGACGCCTATCGCAACGACGAGATCACCGCTGCGGCAGGCGGCTCGGCGCACGAGGTCAAGACCTGGGTTGCCGCCGTCGCCGCGATGGAGGCGGCCTGCGCCGGACGCTGGCGCAGTGCCCAGCGCTACTACCGCGAGATCCCGGAGTGGATCGCCGGCTTCGGCGCCCTCAGCGGACGATCCGGCTGATCGCGCCGAACGCCCTGCGAGACGACAGAAACACCGCAACAGACAACACCGCACCGGATCACGCAGCCCCCGACAACGCACCACCCCATAAACGCAGCACACCCAGAGAGACCAGGAGACAACCATGACGCTTCGCGCCCCGACCCGTTCGACCCATATCGCTGCCGCCCTCAGCCTCGCCCTCGCCGCCGGTCCGGCGCTCGCGGACATCAACATCGGCGTGGTGTTCTCGCTCACCGGCCCGGCCGCCTCGCTCGGCGCCGAGACGCGCAAGGCCATCGCGCTGATGCCCGAGACGCTGGCCGGCGAGAAGATCAACTACATCGTCCTCGACGATGCCACCGACCCGACCAATGCGGTCAAGAACACCCGCAAGCTGATCGGCGAGCACCAGGTCGACGCAATCATCGGCCCCAACCTCATCACCAACGGCATGGCGATGGCCGACGTCGTCAACGAGGCCAAGGTGCCGATGCTGTCGATCGCGCCGATCTCGGTACCCGCCGACAAGCACGCCTGGGCTTTCCGCGTCGAGCCGACCGCCGGCGTCATGGTGAGCCGCGTCGTCGAGGACATGAAGGCGCAGGGCGTGAAGACGGTTGCCTTCATCGGCTTCTCGGACTCCTGGGGTGAGCTGCTGCTGAAGGCGCTCACCGACGCCACCGCGGCGGCCGGCATCCAGCTCGTCGCGACGGAGCGCTACGCCCGCACCGACACCTCGGTCACCGGCCAGACGCTCAAGGTGCTCTCGGCACGTCCGGATGCGGTGTTCGTCGGCGGATCCGGCACCCCCGCCGCCCTGCCCCAGACCACGCTGCGCGAGCGCGGCTACAAGGGCCCGATCTATCAGTCGCACGCGGTCGCCAATCGCGAGTTCCTGCGCCTTGGCGGCAAGAACGTCGAAGGTGCGCGCCTGCCCGTGGCGCCGGTGCTGGTCGCCGAGCAACTGCCCGACGGCCACCCCAACAAGGCCGCCGGCGTGGCTTTCCTGCAGACGCTGGAAGGCAAGCTCGGCGCCGATTCCCGCTCCACCTTCGCCGGTGCCGCGTGGGACGCCTGGCTGCTGCTGGAAGGCGCGATGAAGACCTCGCTGCAGACCGCCAAACCGGGCACGCCCGAGTTCCGCGACGGCATCCGCAAGGGGCTCGAGGCCACCGCCAACCTGGTCGGCGTCAATGGCAGCTACACCCTCAGCGCCGAAGACCATGGCGGCTACAACCCGAATGCGGTCGTGCTGATCGAGGTCGCCGACGGCAAGTGGAAGCTCGTCAAGTAATTCCGTTCCAACCCTCCACGCCGGGCGCACGCTGCGCCCGGCCCCCGCCGTCGTCGGGAGGTCTCCTGCCGCGCAAGCATGGTCCGCCCGTGCCTGCCGCGCCATGACGCCCGGCGAGGCGCCCGCATGGAGACCTCTTCATGGATTTCGATATCGGATTGATGCTGGGCCAGGACGGCATCACCAACGGCGCGATCTACGCGCTGCTGGCGATGGCGCTGGTGCTGGTGTTCGCCGTCACCCGGGTGATCTTCATCCAGCAGGGCGAGTTCGTTGCCTACGGCGCGCTCACCCTTGCGATGCTGCAGACCGGAACCCTGCCAGCCACCGCATGGCTACTGCTGATCATGGGTGCAGCGGTTACGGCCGTCGAAGGCACCGCCGCGATGCGCGCCGGCCAGTCGCATCGTCTGGCCGCGCTGGCGGGCTGGAACCTCGCCTATCCGCTCGCGCTGCTCGCGATCCTCTTCGTGCTGCCCGTCGCTCAGCTGCCACTCGCGCTGCAGGTGGTGCTGGCGCTCGCGATCGTCGTGCCGATGGGGCCGATGATGTATCGCCTGGTGTATCAACCGATCGCCGCCGCGCCGGTGCTGATCCTGCTGATCGTCTCGGTGGCGACGCACATCGCGATGGTCGGACTCGGGCTGGTCTTCTTCGGCGCCGAGGGCCAGCGCACACCGGCCTTCTCCGAGGCCCGCTTCACTCTCGGCCCGCTCGATGTCACCGGCCAGACCCTGTGGGTGCTGAGCGCATCGGCCGCGCTGATCGTCGCGCTCTACCTTTTCTTCGAGCGCAGCATCTATGGCAAGGCGCTGCGCGCCACTGCGCTCAACCGCACCGGGGCTCGACTGATGGGCATCCCGCCCGGACTCGCCGGGCGCCTGACCTTTCTCCTCGCCGCGCTGATCGGCGCCCTCTCCGGGGTGCTGATCGCACCGATCACCACGATCTACTACGACTCCGGCTTCCTGATCGGCCTGAAAGGCTTCGTCGCGGCGATCATCGGCGGGCTCGCGAGCTACCCGCTGGCAGCCGCCGGGGCGATTCTGGTGGGCCTGCTCGAAGCGTTCAGCTCGTTCTGGGCCAGCGCCTACAAGGAAGTGATCGTGTTCACCCTGATCATCCCGGTGCTGGTGTGGCGCTCGCTCACCAGCCATCACATGGAGGAAGAGGAATGAAATCCGGCCTCTCCGCACGCCACCTGCTCACGGGCTTCCTCGCCCTGCTGCTCGTGGCCCCGCTGGTGCTGTCGCCGTTCTACGTGACGCTCCTGAACTACATCGGGCTCTACGCGATG
>JAYRYZ010000027.1:0-72669 GCA_041916775.1 Rhodocyclaceae bacterium
GTTGGCGACAATCCCAACGTCAGCCTGCCCGCGGTCGCAGCCTGACACGCGCTCCTGCCAAACCGGAGACGATGGCCCGCCGACCAATTCTGCTGACGCCTCTTACACCACGCCCTGGGACACGATCTCGAACGACACGTAACGAGGCGTCGCCCCCACCTGATGCGGTACCATCGCTGCACCCTAGGCGGAAACATACAGGGGCATCAAGCCCAACTGGGGGTATCTAAAGGGGTATTCTTTCAGAAAAGTTTTATAACTTATAACAATATCAATTACTTATTAATCAGATGAAGATTGCCACCTGGAACGTCAACTCCGTCAAGGTTCGCCTCCCCCACCTCGTCGACTGGCTGGCGACGAACCAGCCGGATGCGCTGTGCCTGCAGGAGCTGAAGTGCGAGGACAAGGCCTTCCCGCTCGAGGCGCTGGCCGAGGCGGGCTACCGGGCCGTGTTCAACGGACAGAAGACCTACAACGGCGTTGCGATCCTGAGCCCGGTCGCAGCCGGCGAAGCTACCGAGGTGGTGCGCGACATCCCCGGCTTCGCCGATGAGCAAAAGCGCGTGATCGCCGCCACGGTGAGCGGCGTGCGGGTGATCGGCGCGTACTTCCCCAACGGACAGGCGGTCGGCTCGGACAAGTTCGCATACAAGCTGCGCTGGCTGGAAGCACTCACAGCCTGGCTGCGCGAGGAGCTCGCGCGCTATCCGCGCCTCGTGCTCACCGGCGACTTCAACATCGCGCCCGAGGCACGCGATGCTCACCCGGACTGGAAGGACGAAATCCACGTATCGACGCCCGAGCGCGCGGCCTTCGCCGCACTCCTCGACCTGGGGCTGGTGGATGCGTTCCGCCTCTTCGATCAGCCCGAGCGCAGCTTCTCGTGGTGGGATTACCGCATGATGGCCTTCCGGCGCAACTTCGGGTTGCGCATCGACCACGTGCTGGTGTCGCCGACACTCGTGCCGGAATGCCGCAGCTGTGTGGTCGACAAAGCACCGCGAAAGCTCGAACGGCCTTCGGATCACGCGCCGGTGGTGCTGGAGCTCGCAACCTGAAGCGACCGGGCAGCCAAGGGGAACGGACATGACGCAGGACATCCACGCACTCGACCGGCTGGCACAGCGCTATCCGATGCTCGCCGCGCTTCCCGAGCCGTCGCGCCAGCGGCTGCTGACGTCGAGCCAGTGGGTGACGATTCCCGCCGGCAGCCTCCTCTTCGACGACCACCAGGCGTGCGAGGGCTTTCCCTTTGTGGTGGAGGGCTCGGTGCGGGTGATCAAGTCGGCACCCAACGGACGCGAGCTGCCGCTCTACCGGGTGGCGCCCGGAGAGACCTGCATCATTTCCTCGTCCTGCCTGCTCGGCAAGGAGGACTACAACGCGCGCGGCGTCACCGAGGCGGAGACAGAGCTGGTGCTGCTCGCGCGCCCGGCCTTCGATGCCCTGCTTGCCGAACCGGTGTTCCGCAACTTCGTGTTCCACCTCTTTGCCGAGCGCATCGCAGACTTGATGCAGCTGATCGAAGAGGTGGCGTTCAAGCGCCTCGACCAGCGCCTCGCCACACTGCTGCTGGGCAAGGGGCGGATCGTGCATGTCACGCACCAACAACTGGCCGACGAGCTCGGCAGCGTGCGCGAGTTCGTCAGCCGCCTACTGAAGGGCTTTGCCGCACAAGGCCTGGTGCGGCTCGCGCGGGAGCAGATCGAGATTCTCGACCCAGCCGGCCTGCGCCGCGTCGCGGCGGACAGCCGCACCGACTGACACAGTCGCCTGTGATCGAGCCGCAAGGGCGCTATGTATCCCAGGTTACAGACAGGGACGCGCGCGACTGGTGAAATGGCGCCACCTTCACCAACAGATCGCAGGAGTCACATCATGAAAAGCAATGTAGGTGGTATCGACAAGATTCTCCGCATCGTCGCCGGCATCGTCCTGATCGTGCTGGGCGTCATGGGCATCGGCGCACCGTGGACCTTCATCGGAGTGGTCCCGCTCGCCACCGGCCTGCTGGGCTGGTGCCCACTGTATCCGCTGCTGGGCCTGAACACCTGCCCGGTGAAGAACCAGTAAGCGCACCCTGCTCAGCTGCTGAAACGACGAGGCCCGGGAAACCGGGCCTCGTCGCGTTCACGATGGTGTCGTTCAGCCCCGGCGGCGGCGCAGGCCCAACAGGCTAGCCAGGCCGGCAGCGACCAGTGCGATGCTGCCAGGCTCAGGCACGCGCGACGGAGGATCCGCCGTGATCATGTCCTGCGCGCCCGCGTTCTCGAGCGTCATCGCAAAGCGCTTGTCGAGGCTGTTCGCAAGTGGAATCGCAGCAAAGAACTCGTCCAGCCAGCCCTTGGTCTTCGACTCCAGCCCGGAAGCCTTGAAGTCGCCACCGCCGACGCTCCAGGCGCTGCTGGTATCGAAACGGCTCTCCCAAATGCCGAGCTGAATCGCCGAACCCTGCAGCCCATTCAGCGGACGCGCCCATGCGTATGGGTCGAGCCAATCGTTGGAGTTGCCGTGCATCACATAGTTGACCGCGCCGAGGAAGTCGAGCGTGCGGTCGGTCGGCCCGTCGAAGTTCACCGTGTAGCGCACGACCTGTCCGCCACGGATACCCTCGTACAGGTCGTAGCAGTACATGAAGACCTGGTCGACCCCGTCGACGAAGATGCTCGACTCGATCCCGACGAGATCGGTGGCGTCGCCGCTGAAGCGGCCTGCCGCAACACCGGCGGTCTGGCTGCCGGCCCCACTCTGCTTCAGGTAGGTGATGGAAACGTTGTCGTGGGTTGCCCCGGAACCGGCCGTGAAGCCCCCAAAGATCGGATTGTCGAAGGTAATGGTGACAGCTGCGGCATGGACGGCCCCACTGAGGGTCAGGGCGGCAGTGGCGAGCGCGAGGCGGGAGGCTTTGGACATGGGGCACACTTTGCGTTGTGGTCTATGGCGACCCCTAAGCACCTCGTGTGCCAGAAACTACAAAGCACTGATCTTCAATAGATTTGCTGAATTCGTCGCATCAATACCGCACCCGAAGTGTAAGATTATTCGACATTTATTCCTTTAAATTCAATTACTTATTCGTTATCGCATAACCCGGATCAGGCAAGGAACAATGTCACACTCGGCCATCTTTTTCCGCCCGCGCGACGAGATGATTGCAGATCGCCACGAACTGCGTCACGGTCAGCCGCTCGCCGCGCAGGCCGGGATCCAGCCCGAGCGCGGCGAAGTCGGCTTCATCGAGGAAATCGCGCAAGGTGTTGCGCAGGGTCTTGCGCCGCTGGCCGAAGGCAGCCGTGACGATGCGGCCGAGCAGATCCTCGTCGCGCGCGGTGAGCTCCGTGGCGGGCAAGGGCACCATGCGCACGATGCTGGAGGTGACCTTGGGCGCCGGCCGAAAGGCGCCAGGTGGCACGTCGAACAAGCGCGCCATGCGGAAGCGGTATTGCAGCATCACCGACAGCCGGCCGTAGTCGTCCGTGCCCGGCTCGGCCACCATGCGCATCACCACCTCCTTCTGCAGCATGAAGGTGAGGTCGCGCACCCGCTCGGCAAAGCACGCGAGGTGGAACAGCAGCGGCGTGGAGATGTTGTAGGGCAGGTTGCCCACCACGCGCAGCGGCGCCGGCAGGGTCGCGAAGTCGAACTTCAGCGCGTCGCCCTCGTGGATGGTGATGCGCGCAGCAGTGTGGCGCTCGCGCAGGCGCGCGATCAGATCGCGGTCGATCTCGACGACATGGAGGTGCCCCAGGCGCTCGAGCAGCGGCTCCGTCATCGCGCCGAGGCCGGGGCCGATCTCGACCATGGCCTCGCCTTCGACCGGGCGGATCGCGTCGATGATCTTGCGGATGATGTTGGGATCGGTCAGGAAGTTCTGGCCGAAGCGTTTGCGCGCGCGGTGCTCGCTCATGCCGGAGCCACTTTGCCCGTCGCAGCGACGACCGCGCTCGCGGCTCGCCGCCGCGCCATGTCGATCGCGAGCTCGACCGCCGCGTAGAGGCTGCCCGCCTCGGCGCGCCCCGTCCCGGCGAGATCCAGCGCAGTGCCATGATCCACCGAGGTGCGGATGATCGGCAGCCCGAGCGTGACGTTGATGCCGCCGCCGAAGCTCGCATGCTTGAGCACCGGCAAGCCCTGGTCGTGGTACATCGCCAGCACCGCGTCGCCCTGGTCGAGGGTATGCGGTACGAACAACGTGTCTGCCGGCAAGGGTCCGACGAGCTGCATGCCCTCCTCGCGCAATTGCGCGAGCACTGGCGTGATGACCTCGATCTCCTCGCGCCCCATGTGCCCGCCCTCGCCCGCGTGGGGGTTGAGGCCGGCGACGAGGATGCGCGGCGCCGCGAGGCCGAAGCGCTCGACCAGATCCGCATGCAGGATGCGCAAGGTGCGCACGAGCAGGTCCGGCGTGATCGCCGCGGGCACCGCCGACAACGGCAGGTGGGTGGTTGCGAGTGCGACGCGCATGCCACCACCCACCAACATCATCACCACCAGAGGCGTTGCGGTGTGTTCGGCGAGATACTCGGTATGCCCCGAGAACGGCACACCGGCATCATTGATGACCGCCTTGTGCACCGGTGCGGTCACCATCGCGGCAAACTCGCCGCTCACACAGCCGGCCAGCGCAAGATCGAGCAAACCCAGGACATGCGCAGCGTTCGCGGGATCGAGCTTGCCGGGCCGGGATGGCGTACGGACCGGCACGTGCAGCACCTCGAGCGTGCCACGCGGCGCAGGGCCGGCCGCACGATCGTAGTCACGCAGCTTTACCCAGGGTGCGAACAGGGTCGCACGGTTGGCGAGGAGGTCGCGGTCGCCAATCACGACCAACCGCGCCGGCCAGTCGCGCTGCACGAGCGCACCGCACAGCTCCGGGCCAACCCCCGCAGGCTCACCCGCGGTGACCGCGATCACCGGCGCTTCGACGGCTGTCATGCTCATTCCTGCTCGAGGCGCAGCTCGACATAAGCGGCGTCACGCAGTTGGCGAAGCCAGTCATTGAAGGCCTCGTCCGCCTTGCGGTTGCGCAGCGCCTGACGCGCGGCATTGCGCTTGCGCGACTCGGAGACGTCCTGCACGCGACGCTCGAGCACCTGGATCAGGTGCCAGCCGAAGGGCGACTTCACCGGCGGGCTGACCTCGCCCGGGCGCAGCTCGTTCATCGCACGCTCGAACTCGGGCACGGTGTCGCCGACGTCCAGCCAGCCCAAGTCGCCGCCCTTGGCTGCTGACAGGTCGGCGGAGTTCGCGCGCGCGAGGTCCTCGAAGGATTCGCCATTGACGACCCGTTCGCGCAGGCCGATCAGCCGACTCTCGGCCTCGGCGTCGGACAGCACTTCGGAGGTCTTCAGGAGGATGTGCCGCGCCCGCGTCTGTTCGACCTCGGATGGCCCGGCGAGCTCACCGCCGCGCGCCGCGAGCAACTTCATGATGTGCAGTCCGGCAGAGCTGCGCAGCACCGGCGACACCTCGCCCGGCTGAAGCCCCTGCAGCGCGTCGGCGAATATCGCCGGCATGCGGTCCATGCCGCGCCAGCCGATCTGGCCGCCATTCATTGCGTCCGGGGCCTCGGAGTAGGTCGCCGCGAGCTGACCGAAATCCTCGCCCGCGGCAAGCCGCTTCATCACCTCGTTGGCGCGGTTGGTGATCTTCACGATGTCGGCCTGGGTAGGCGACTCGGGCGCCTTGATGAGGATGTGCGCCACCATGTACTCGCGACCGCTGAAGGCGTCCGGGTTGGTGGCGATGAAGTTGTCGATCTCGGCTTCGGTCACCGTGACCTGACTGTCCACCTCGCGCTCGCGCAGGCGGGTGAGCAGGATCTCGGTGCGGATCTGTTCGCGGAAACGGTCCCAGCCGATGCCGTCGGCGTCGAGGCGGGCACGCAGCTCGGCTTCGGTGAGGCGGTTGTTCTCGGCGATGCGCGCGATCGCGCGTCGGAGCGTCTCGTCATCGACGCGGATGGCCGTCTCCTCGGCACGCTGGCGCTGCACCTTCTCGAGCACCAGACGCTCCAGCACCTGCCGCTCCAGCACGTCCGCGCGCGGCAGCTGCACACCCTGGCGGGTGAGCTGGGCCACCGCCTGGTTCACCCGGCTGCGCAGCTCGACCATGGTGACGACCTCCTTGTTCACGACGGCGACCACGCGATCCACCGCGACCGCGGTCTGTGCGTGGAGGGCCGGCGCGGCGAAGATGCAGGCAGCGGCGAGCAGGGACGGGATGAGTCTGGTGGGCATGCGCATGGTGAGTGTGGGTCCGATTGCGGATTCGTCGATATTCGTCGATGTTCGTCGCTCTGCGGGGCAGCGTCAGTTGCCGCCGAAGAGGCGCTCTTCCGGCGCGTCGTTGATCTTGCCATAGCCCGGCACGCTGCGCCGGAGCAGATTCACCGGGCTGGGGCCGAGGCTGCCCAGGCCCGAGAGCTCGAGTTGGAAGAAGAGCGCGTTGGTGGCGTCGTCCGGGTTGGTGGCGAAGCGGTGCAGCGCGGTGCGGAACACCCAGCAGCCGCCGTTGTACTCCAGGCCGCCGATCGCCTCGGTGATCCGGCCTTCCTGAATGGATCGGCTCACCCGCGCCACGCCGTACCAGCCGTCGCCGAGCGGCCACTGGCCCGAGACGTCGATGTCGCGCAGCACGCCGCGCGAGTAGCGATAACCGATGTTGAAGGCCTTGAAGGGTTCGGGCTGGTAGCGCACGCCGAAATTGAAGCGCTGCGTCACCGCGTCCTCGGCGTTGTACTGCAGCGCAGTGTCGACCGAGGTGGTGGCGGTGATGCGCCCGCTCGCCGCGGCGAGGATGTCGGTGTTGTTGGAGGCGGTGACCTTCTCGTCCGGCAACAATACGCGTCGATCGTCGAAGTAGTAGCGCTGGCCGATCGTCGCACGGAAGCGCTCGCGTCCGCTCGCCGGCTCGATGAAGCGCGTCGTCACCGCGGCCGTCACCTGGTTGGCATCGGCGATCCGATCAATGCCGGCATAACGGTTCTCGGAGAAGATCTGCGCGAAGCCGAAGTCGTAGATCGCGGTGTCGAACACCGGCACATCGTTCTGGCGACGGTACGGCACGTTCACATACATCAGGCGCGGTTCCAGCGTCTGCCGGTAGGCGTTGCCGAAAAGCTCGGTATCGCGATCGAAGAAAAGACCGCTGTCCACCGAGAAAACCGGCATCGAGCGGGTGATGTCCTTGCGCCCGCCGGCCAGCGCCTCGTCGAGCGCATAGCGGGTGTGGTGCAGCGCAATCCTGGGGGTGACGTAATACCCCGCTGTCTCGATCGGCAGCGACAACTGCGGGTTGAGCAGCAGGCGACTGCCAGTGGCCTTGTCTGCGTCGGGGTGGTCGAAATCCACGAACTCGCCGCGTAGCGAAAGGACCAGGCCTGCCGGGAGATCTCCACGACGCCCTTCAAGCAGCAACTGAGGCAAGCGCCGGTAGGGTTCGATGCCGGAGAGCGTCTGGTAGCTCTGCACCAGTGCCGAGGCGGTCCACCAACCGCCGCCGGTGTAGCGCAGGCGCGCTTCGCGCAGCAGGTTGGAGCGCGAGGCGCCTTCGATACGCGAGCTCAGGTCCTCGAAGTACTGGTCGTCGGAGACCGCGTTGAGGTCGAGCGACGCGAACAGATGCGGCGCGAGCCACTGCGCGTGCTGCAACGCACCGAGCGAGCGCGCCTCGCCGGTGACGCGGTCCTGCAGCCACTCGCCGCGCACGCTGCCACTACTCTGCTGCGTAAGGTAGCGGAACTCGCCTGCGAGCTGCAGGCCGCGCCGCGTCATCAGGCGGGGTGCGAAGGTGGCGTCGTAGTTCGGCGCGAGGTTGAAGTAGTAGGGCAGCGACAGATCGAAGCCGGTCTTGTTGGAGAGCCCCACCGTCGGCGGCAGCAGACCGGACTGGCGCTGCCCGGCGAGCGGGAACTCCACCCACGGCCACCACAGCAGCGTCGTGTCCTTGAACACCAGAGAGCTGCCCTGCGAGACGCCCACCTCGCGGTCGTAGTCGAGCTGCAGCTCGCTGGACTTGAGGTACCAATCCGGATCCGGCGCCTCGCAGGTGCTCCAGGTCGCGTCCTTCAGCCGGTACTGGTTCTCGCCCTCGAACTGCAGAACCTCCGCCTCGCCCTGCCCGACCACCTCGCGCGGCGCGGCGCTACCGTCGCCGGAAACCGCGCGACGCATGGTGTAGCGCGGCGACTGGATCTCGCCGGTGGACTCGTGCACCACCAGGCGGCCGCGCGGCCCGGTGATCACGCTGCCGTCGCGCTCGATGCGCACGTTGCCCTCGGCCAGCACCTCGTCGGCGAGCTCGCGGTAGGTCAGGCGATCAGCGTTCAGCAGCGAGCCGTCACGGCGCAACTCCGCCGCACCCTCGGCCACGGTCTCCTGCAGCCGCGTGCCGTAAAGGCGCTCGCCGGAGATCTCGGTGGCGCCGGGCGCGGTGGGTGTGACACTGCTCCCGGCGAGCGGCGAGCCATCGTCAGCCGCGGCCGGCAGCGCGAGCGCCGCCAGCAGAAGCGGCAGGATTCTCGACCGTGGATGGATTCCGGACATTCGCAAACAGAGACTCCTCAGCCGCGTGGCGCCTGTCGCCACCCGCGCGTGCGGGGAACGGCCCCGCCTTTTGATAAACTCGCGGATTTTACACGAAGCACGTGGAGCCTCTGGTGCAAAGACTCGCCCAACTGCAAAACTGGCTGGCCCGACACTATCCGGACCACGCAATCGGCATCGAGCCGGCGTCGGCCGATGCGAGCTTCCGCCGCTACTTCCGGGTACGCATCGCGGACGCGACCGACACCCTGATCGCGATGGACGCCCCCCCCGCGCACGAGGACTGCGGCCCTTGGCTGAAGGTCGCCGGACTCTTCGCCGAAGCCGGCGTGCATGTCCCGCGGGTGCTCGCGAGCGACGCGGCGCAGGGCTTCATCCTGATGTCCGACCTCGGCAGCCGCACCTACCTCGACGCGCTCACCGCCGAGAACGCGCACGGCCTCTATGCGGACGCGCTCGGCAGCCTGATCGCAATCCAGCATGCCAGCCGCCCGGGCGTACTGCCCGAATACAGCCGTGAGATGCTGCTGCGCGAGATGCGCCTCTTCCCCGAGTGGTACATCGGCCGCCACATCGGCGTGGATCTCGACGACGCGCAGATCACGTCGCTGGAGGCGATTTTCCAACGCATCGCCGACGTGAACCTCGCCGAACCGCAGGTGTTCGTGCATCGCGACTACCACTGCCGCAACCTGATGCACCTTGCCGAGGGCGGCAACCCGGGCATCATCGACTTTCAGGACGCGGTGTACGGGCCGCTGAGCTACGACCTGGTCTCGCTCTTCAAGGACGCCTACATCCGCTGGGACGAGGAGTTCGTGCTCGACCAGCTCGTGCGCTACTGGGATGCGGCGAGAAAACTCGGCCTGCCGGTGCGCACCGAGTTCGGCGACTTCCTGCGCGACTTTGAATGGATGGGCGTGCAACGCCACCTGAAGGTGCTCGGCATCTTCGCCCGCCTCCACCACCGCGACGGCAAGGACGGTTACCTCAAGGATCTGCCACTGGTGCTCGACTACCTGCGCCGCACCTGTCTGCGTTACGGCGAGCTGAAACCGCTGCTGCGCCTCATCGAACGCCTTCATCCGGACGCGGTGGCTACGGGCTACACCTTCTGACGCGGGGCGCCATGCACGCAATGATCCTCGCAGCCGGCCGTGGCGAGCGCATGCGCCCGCTCACCGACAGCTGCCCCAAGCCACTGCTGGTGGCGGGCGGCAAGCCGCTCATCGTCCACCACATCGAGGCGCTGGCGCGCGCAGGGCTGCGTGACATCGTGATCAACCACGCCCACCTCGGTCACATGATCGAGGCCGCGCTGGGTGACGGCAGCGCCTTCGGGGTGCGCATCCGCTATTCACCGGAGGCGGTGGCGCTGGAGACGGCGGGCGGCATCCTCAACGCGCTGCACTTGCTCGGCGAGGCGCCCTTTCTCGTCATCAACGGCGACATCCACTGCGACCTCGATCTCGCCACCCTGGTTGCCAGGGCGCCGACGCTCGCGGCCGACGGCGACCGCGCGCATCTCGTGCTGGTGCCGAACCCGCCGCACCACCCAGAGGGCGACTTCCACCTGGACGGCGGCCGCATCACCCCAGCTTCGGCAGCACGGCTCACCTTCTCGGGCATCGGCGTGTACCACCCCGCGCTCTTTGCCGATCTCGCCGCGGGCGCGCGTGCGGCGCTCGGGCCGCTGTTGCGCACGGCGATCGCCGCCGGCCAGGTCAGCGGCCAGCGACATGATGGCGACTGGCTGGACGTCGGCACGCCGGAGCGGCTCGCCGAACTCGACCAGCGGCTCGCCGGCCGCCTCGGCGCAGAACGATAGCGCTATCATCCTGTCGACCTTCACCTTCCAACCCAGTGGTGTCCACATGAACGACCTCGCCCTGCCTCTTTCCGCAACGCAAGGCGCCGCGTCCGCTGCCGAAGTGTTCCGGAGCCGCCGCCAGCGCCTGATTGCGCGCATGAACGCCAACGGCGGCGGCGTCGCGCTGATCCCCACCGCGCCGGAGGTGCTGCGCAACCGCGACGCCCACTACGCCTACCGCTACGACAGCTATTTCCACTATCTCACCGGCTTCGGCGAGCCGGAGGCGGTGGTGCTGCTGATCGCCGGCGACACGCCGAAGTCCATCCTGTTCTGTCGCGAAAAGAACGAAGAGCGCGAGATCTGGGACGGTTTCCGCTACGGTCCCGATGCCGCGCGCGAGGCCTTCGGCTTCGACGAGGCCTGGACCATCGGCGATCTCGACCGCCGCCTGCCCGAATACCTCGCCGACCAGCCGCTGCTGTGGTGCAGCCTCGGCTACGACGCCGACTGGGACGCACGCGTGACACGTGCGCTGAACGCGGTGCGTGCCGCCGCCCGCGCCGGCACGGTGCCGCCGCACAGCATCCGCGACGTGCGCGCCGAGCTGGACGAGATGCGCCTCGTCAAGGACGCGAGCGAGCTCGCGACGATGCGCCGCGCCGCCGCGATCTCGGCCGAAGCGCACTGCCGCGCGATGCGTGCCACCGCACCCGGCCGCTTCGAGTACGAGATCGAGGCCGAGCTCCTCCACACCTTCCGCCGCGCCGGCAGTCAGGCGCCCGCCTACAACTCCATCGTCGCGAGCGGCGCGAACGCGTGCGTGCTGCACTACGTGGAGAACAATCGCCGCATGCAGGACGGCGAACTGCTCCTCATCGACGCCGGCTGCGAGCTCGACGGCTACGCCTCCGACATCACCCGCAGCTTCCCGGTGAATGGCCGTTTTTCCGCCGCCCAGCGCGACATCTACACCGTCGTGCTGAATGCCCAGGCCGCCGCGCGCGATGCGATCCGCCCCGGCGCGCACTGGAACGAGCCCCACGAGGCCGCCACCCGCGTCATCGCCGACGGCCTGCGCACACTCAAACTCCTCAAGGGCTCGCTCGACGAGATCCTCGAGAGCGGCAGCTACCGCCGCTTCTTCATGCACCGCACCGGCCACTGGCTGGGGCGCGACGTGCATGACGCGGGCGAGTACAAGGCCCATGGCGAGTGGCGCAAGCTCGTGCCCGGCATGGTGCTGACGGTCGAGCCCGGCTGTTACATCCGTCCCGGCGACGACATACCGCAGGCCTTCTGGAACATCGGTGTGCGCATCGAGGACGACGCCGTGGTCACCGTCGATGGCTGCGAGTTCATCACCGACGGCGTGCCGCGCGACATCGCCGAGATCGAGGCATTGATGTCGGACGCGCGGGCATGAAGGACTGCGACGTCCTCATCGTCGGCGCCGGCCCGGTCGGCCTCGCCACCGCGCTGGCGCTGCGCGACGCCGGACTCGCGGTGGTGGTCGCGGATGCGCGTGCAGAGGGCGCGGCGTGCCAGGATCCGCGCACGCTGGCGCTGTCCCACGGCACGCGCCAGACACTGGAACGCCTCGGCGCCTGGCAAGGGCTGCAGGCGACGCCGATCACGCGCATCCACGTCTCGCAGCAGCACGGCTTCGGGCGCACGCTGATCCGCGCGGAGGAAGAGGACGTTCCGGCACTCGGCCATGTGGTGTCGGCAGGCGCGCTCGCGAGCGTGCTGCTGGCTCGGTTGAAGTACACCGGCACCACCCTGCTGCATGGTGCCCAGGTCGGCGAGAGCAGACTCCCCCGGGACGATGTCGCCGCCGGCAGCGAACAGCTGACCGTGACCCTCAGGATCGATGGCGGCGAAGCGCGCATCCGCACCCGCCTCCTGGCCTGCGCCGAGGGCCGCCTGTCGGAGTCCGGCTCCGAGACGGTCACGCGCCACTACGGCCAGCACGCGCTGATCGGCTTCGTCGAGGCACGCGGCGGCCATGCCAACACCGCCTACGAGCGCTTCACGCCGGACGGCCCGGTGGCGCTCCTGCCCTGTGGCGAAGCCTTCGCGCTGGTGCACGTGTGCCCGCCGGAGCGGGCCGCGGCGCTGATGGCGCTGGATGACGCCAGCTACCTCGCGGTGCTGCAATCCCACCTCGGCCGGCGGGTGACGCTCGCCAAGGTGGGCGAGCGCCTCTGCTACCCGCTTGCGCTGCGCTACCGCAAGGCGGTGACCGCCACGCGCACCGCCTGGCTCGGCAACGCGGCACAGACCCTGCACCCCGTCGCGGGCCAGGGCTTCAATCTGGCATTGCGCGACGTATGGGCGCTCGCCGAGGCCATCCACCGCCACCCCGGCGACCCCGGCGGCGAAGCCGTGCTGGCCGCCTACCAACGCGCCCGCGCGCTCGATCGCCGTGGCACCATCACCTTCACCGACACCCTGGTGCGACTCTTCAGCAACGACGTCCCGCCGCTGCGCCACCTGCGCGGCGCCGGCCTGCTTGCGCTCGACATGCTGCCGCCGCTGCGCAGCTTCGTCGCGCGCCGAATGATGTTCGGCGCACGCGCCTGGCCCTGACGGAGCGCACGACGCCGGAACGCCGGTCCGGCGCGGACGCACACCCGCTGGAACACGTTTCCCCCCGTTACCGGTGTGTAAGCTGTTCAGCGCACGGCGGCCTTGGGTTAGAATCGCGATCTTTGATTTCTGGCGCGCGCGCCGTTCCCGCCATGCAGTTCTGCGGCTTCACCCTGCGCAACAACCTCTTCGTTGCCCCGATGGCCGGGGTCACCGACCGCCCGTTCCGCCAGCTCTGCAAGAAGCTCGGCGCGGGTGTGGCCGTGTCCGAGATGGTCACCTCGAACTCGCTCCTGTACGGCAGCGCCAAGACGCAGCGACGCGCCAACCACGAGGGCGAGGTCGATCCGATCTCGGTGCAGATCGCCGGTGCCGATCCGGCGATGATGGCCGAGGCGGCGCGTTACAACGCCGACCGCGGCGCGCAGATCATCGACATCAACATGGGCTGCCCGGCGAAGAAGGTGTGCAACGTGATGGCGGGCTCGGCGCTGATGCAGGACGAACCACTCGTCGCGCGCATCCTCGAGGCGGTGGTGAAGGCCGTGCCCGATACGCCGGTGACGCTCAAGTTCCGCACCGGCTGGAACCGCGACAACCGCAACGCCCCCACCATCGCGCGCATCGCCGAGGATGCCGGCATCCGCGCGATCGCGATCCACGGCCGCACTCGCGCCGACCAATACACCGGCGAAGCCGAGTACGACACCATCGCGCATGTGAAGACGCTGGTGAGGATCCCGGTGATCGCCAACGGCGACATCACCACCCCCGAGAAGGCGAAGTTCGTGCTCCGACACACCGGCGCAGACGGCGTCATGATCGGCCGCGCCGCCCAAGGCCGGCCGTGGATTTTCCGCGAGATCGCGCACTACCTCGCCACCGGCGAGCACCTGCCGCCGCCGCTCGTCTCGGAGATCCTGCAGGTGTGCCGCGAACATCTCGCCGACCTCTACGCCTTCTACGGCGAGGAAACCGGCGTCAAGATCGCGCGCAAGCATATCTCTTGGTACACCAAGGGCCTGGTCGGCTCGGCCGCGTTCCGCCGCATGATGAACCAGCTCGCCGACATCGATGCGCAGCTCGCCGCGGTGGACACGTTCTTCGGCCAGCTCGCCGAACACGACAACCGTCTGCGTTACGAAGAAGACTACCCGCAGGAGCTCGCCGCATGAGCCGCAGCAACGACATCGCCGAGTCGGTACACCGCACCCTGGACCAGTACTTCCGCGACCTCGACGGGGAAAAGCCGGCCGCGATCTACGACATGGTGCTGCGCACCGTGGAGCGACCGATGCTCGAGTTCGTGCTGCGCCAGACCAACGGCAACCAGACCGCCGCGGCCGAGATCCTCGGCATCAACCGCAACACCCTGCGCCGCAAGCTGTCCGAGTACGAGCTGCTCTGAGTCGGCCTGCCGCCGGCCGCGCCCGCCCTCGCCTTTTCTGTCCTTACCTGCGATCGTCACGATGAAAGTCACTCAAGCCCTGATCAGCGTCTCCGACAAGCGCGGCGTTGTCGACCTTGCCCGCGGTCTCGACGCCCTCGGCGTCAAGCTGCTGTCGACCGGCGGCACCGCCAGCCTGCTGCGCGAGGCCGGCCTGCCCGTCACGGATGTCTCCGAGCACACCGGTTTCCCGGAGATGCTCGACGGCCGGGTGAAGACCCTGCACCCGACGGTGCACGGCGGCATTCTTGCGCGCCGCGACCTGCCCGAGCACCTCGACACCATCGCGGCGCACGGCATCAGCCGCATCGACCTGGTGGTGGTGAACCTCTACCCCTTCCAGCAGACGATCGCCAAGCCGGATTGCAGCCTCGAGGACGCGATCGAGAACATCGACATCGGCGGCCCGACGATGGTGCGCGCGGCAGCCAAGAACCATGGCGACGAGAGCGGCGGGGTCGGCATCGTCACCGACCCGGCCGATTACGACGCCATCCTCGCCGAACTGCGCGACAACGGCGGCGCGCTCGGTTACCGCACCCGCTTCAGCCTCGCGGTGAAGGCCTTCACCCACACCGCACGCTACGACAGCGCGATCTCGAACTACCTCACCGCGCTCGCCGAGGACGGCTCGAAGAAGGCCTTCCCAGACTGTTACCAGCTCGCCTTCGACAAGGTGCAGGATCTGCGCTACGGCGAGAACCCGCACCAGCAGGCGGCCTTCTACCGCGAACCGAACGCACCCGAAGGCGCCATCGCCGCCTATCGCCAGTTGCAGGGCAAGGAGCTGTCGTACAACAACATCGCCGACGCCGACGCGGCCTGGGAGTGCGTCAAGGCCTTCGACGGCGAAGTCGCCTGCGTCATCGTCAAGCATGCCAACCCGTGCGGCGTCGCGGTTGCGGCGAACCCGCTGGAGGCCTACCGCAAGGCCTTCTCCACTGATCCGACCTCGGCCTTCGGCGGCATCATCGCGTTCAACTGCGAGGTCGATCGTGCCGCCGCCGAGGCGGTCTCGGCGCAGTTCCTCGAAGTGCTGATCGCGCCCGCCTACACCGCCGACGCACTCGCACTGCTCGCTGCGAAGCAGAACGTGCGCGTGCTGACCTGCCCGCTCGGCAAGCCGGCCGGCGCCCTCGACACCAAGCGTGTCGGCGGCGGTCTGCTGGTGCAGAGCGCCGACGAGGCGCGCATCCAGGCGGCCGACCTCAAGCTCGTCACCCAGCGTGCGCCCACCCCGACCGAGCTCGCCGACCTGCTCTTCGCCTGGCGGGTGGCGAAGTACGTGAAGTCCAACGCCATCGTGTACTGCCGTGACGGCATGACGGTCGGCGTCGGCGCGGGGCAGATGAGCCGGGTGGATTCGGCCCGCATCGCCGCGATCAAGGCCGAGAACGCCGGCCTCACCGTCAAGGGCTCGGTGGTCGCGTCGGATGCCTTCTTCCCCTTCCGGGACGGCCTCGACGTGCTCGCCAAGGCGGGCGCCACCGCGGTGATCCAGCCGGGTGGATCGATGCGCGACGCCGAGGTGATCGCCGCCGCCGACGAGCAGGGCATCGCGATGGTGCTTACCGGCTTCCGCCACTTCCGCCACTGATAACCATGCTCCGGTGGGCAACATGCGCCGGAGCATCGCCCCCGACTCCATAAAGCGACCCTCCAGCATGAAAGTCCTCGTCATCGGCTCCGGCGGCCGCGAACACGCAATCGCGTGGAAGCTCGCCCAGTCCCCCAAGGTCACCCGGGTGCTCGTCGCCCCCGGCAACGCGGGTACCGCGCGCGAAGCGCTGGTCGAGAATGTTGCGGTCACCGACATCGACGCGCTGGTGCGCCTCGCCCGCAACGAGAACGTGCAGTTCACCGTGGTCGGCCCCGAGGCACCGCTCGCCGCAGGCGTGGTGGATGCCTTCCGTGCCGCCGGCCTGCGCATCTTCGGCCCGACCCGGGCGGCCGCCCAGCTCGAAAGCTCCAAGGACTTCGCGAAGCGCTTCCTGGTACGTCACGGCATCCCCACCGCGCGCTACGAGACCTTCTCCGACGCCGCCGCTGCGCATGCCTACATCGATCGGGAAGGCGCGCCCATCGTCATCAAGGCCGACGGCCTCGCCGCCGGCAAGGGCGTGGTCGTCGCGATGACGTCGGACGAGGCACACGCCGCGATCGACCGCATGCTGGTCGACAACCGCATGGGGGACGCCGGCGCGCGCGTCGTCATCGAGGAGTTCATGCAGGGCGAGGAAGCGAGCTTCATCGTCATGGCCGATGGCCGCAACGTGCTGGCACTCGCCACCAGCCAGGATCACAAACGCCTGCAGGACGACGACGCGGGCCCCAACACCGGCGGCATGGGCGCGTATTCTCCGGCTCCGGTGGTCACGCCCGAGGTTCACGCCAAGGCGATGCGCGAGATCATCCAGCCGACGCTCGCCGGCATGGCGGCCGAGGGCCACGCCTACACCGGTTTCCTCTATGCCGGACTGATGATCGACGACGCCGGCCAACCACGCGTGGTCGAGTTCAACTGCCGCCTCGGCGATCCGGAAACCCAGCCTATCCTGATGCGCCTCAAGACCGATTTCACCGATCTCCTCGAAGCCGGCATCGACGGTCGCTTGGACGAAGTCGAGGCCGAGTGGGACCGTCGCATCGCGCTCGGTGTGGTGATGGCCGCGCACGGCTACCCGGAAGAACCACGCAAGGGCGACGCGATCGCCGGCCTGCCGGAGGCTGCACGCGAGGATGTGCACGTGTTCCACGCCGGCACCGCCGAGCGTGGCGGCAACGTCGTCACCGCCGGTGGCCGGGTGCTGTGCGTGACGGCGCTGGGCGACAACATCCGCCATGCGCAGAAGGCGGCCTACGAGGTGGCGGATGCGATCGTCTTCGACGGCCGCCAGTATCGGCGCGACATCGGCTTCCGCGCGATTGCGCGGAAGAGCTGAACACAGCTTGCGGACACACGCATGAACATCGACGTCGCCAGCATTAAGACCTACTTCACCGGCCTGCAGGCGGGCATCGTCTCGGCGCTCGAGGCCTTCGACGGCAACACCTTCCGCGCCGACGGATGGACCCGCCCGGGCGGCGGCGGCGGGCTCAGCCGCGTCATCGAGGACGGCCGCTTCTTCGAGCGCGGCGGGGTGAACTTCTCGCATGTCACCGGGGACGCGATGCCCGGCTCCGCCACCGCCCACCGGCGCGAACTCGCCGGGCGTGCCTTCGAGGCGATGGGGGTGTCGCTCGTCCTGCACCCGCGCAACCCGCACTGCCCCACGGTGCACATGAACGTACGCTTCTTCATCGCCAGCGCGCCCGACGCGGCGCCGGTGTGGTGGTTCGGCGGCGGCATGGACCTCACCCCCTACTACCCGCTGGAAGAAGATGTACGCCACTTCCACCACGTCTGCCGCGAGGCGGTGCTGCCCTTCGGCGGCAACGCGGAACACCAGCGGCTCAAGGCGTGGTGCGACCGCTACTTCCACCTCAAACACCGCAACGAGGCACGCGGCGTCGGCGGACTCTTCTTCGACGACCTGGGGGCGGACGGACAGACGGAGTTCGCCCGGGCCTTCGGGCTCACTCGTAGCGTCGGCGACGCCTTCCTGCCGGCCTACCTGCCCATCGTCGAACGCCGCCGCGACATGCCCTATGGCGAGCGCGAGCGCGACTTCCAGGCCTACCGGCGCGGGCGCTACGTGGAGTTCAACCTGGTGTTCGACCGTGGCACCCTGTTCGGCCTTCAGTCCGGCGGTCGTACCGAATCCATCCTGATGTCGATGCCGCCGATCGTGAAGTGGCGCTACGACTGGGCGCCGGAGCCCGGCTCGGCAGAGGCGCGCCTCTACACCGACTTTCTGCCACCGCGCGACTGGATCTGAAAGCCACGCGGAAAACCGGCGCTGCAGGCACGAACGCCGCCGCCGTCGCGCGCACCAGCGGCATCGACCCACAAAGCCATCGGCCCGCTATTGCGGGCCGATGGCTTTGTGAAACCGATGCTGTACCGGACCTCACGCCACCGGCACCACCTCGTTCCGCTTCGGGAGACCCATCGGATGCGCGAAACCGAGCTGCGCTGCAGTTCGGAACTGCACTGCGGCATCCGCCGGGCGACCCAACTGCTCGAACAACTCGCCGAGCGCGAGGTGCGCATCGGCGGCAGGCGCGATCCGTAACGACTGCTCGAGATAGGTTTGCGCCTTGCCCCAGATCTGCGCCGCCATGCACTGCCGGCCAAGCGAATAGAGCAGCCCCGCATCATCCGGTCGCGCCGCCAGCCAGCGCTCGGCACACGCGAGGGCATCCACCGCCTCGTCGCCTGTGCCGGAGCACAACACGTAGTCGCGCGCGAGCGCCGTATCCCAGTTCGCTTCCAGCAGCCGCTCCACCGCGCGGCGTGCCACCGCAGCCTGGCTGCTCGCGGCGAGCACGCGTACCGCACCGTGAACCAGCGCCGCATCGGCCAGATCCTCCTTTCCGAATGCGCGCCACACCGCAAGTTGCTTCGCCGGATCGCCCGCTGCAGCGCGCAGCGCACCTATCCTCACCTCTCGCAGCACCGGCCGCGCCTGCTCGGGGCTCATGCCCTTGGAATGTACGAGTCGCGCCACGAGATCGCCCGCGTCTTCCCAACGCGCCTGCGCACGCGCGACATCGAGCGCGAGGCGCAGCGCAGCGACGTTCTTTTGCTGCCCCTCGCCGAGCGACTGCAACGCGCGCTCTGCCTCGACGAGATCGCCGGATTCGATCGCGAGTTCGGCGCTGGTGAGCAGCCCCGCGACCTGCCCCTCACCCGACTCTGCGGCACGTCCCATCCATTCGCGGTAGCGGGGCTCGTCATGCATCGCATGCGCGGCACGTGCAGCCACCAACGCCGCCACCTGCGAACCGCCGCCCGAGGCGTGCGCAACCTTCGCAAGCTTCAGGGCCTCTCCGAAGCGTCCCTCGAAGAGCGCCTCGACTGCGTCGCGCATCGAGCGGAACGCCTTGTCCTGCTGGCGACGCGCGCGGAACATCCCGACCCGGCCGGGTAGATCGACCGCTCGCGAGATGATGCGCGTGGTGAAATACACCGCAAAGAAGCCGAACAGCAGCAGCACGATCAGCAGGTTCAGCGAGATCTGCGCACGCCAGGGCGGGAACACCACCAGCACGTAGCCATTGTTGGCATCCGCCAGCATCGCGACGCCAACCGCAACCGCAAAAATCGCGATGATCCAGAGCAATGCACGCATGTTCTGTCCTCAGCGAGCGCCGTCGGCGGGCGCCGCAGCGGCGGGCTCGGCGCTGGTCTGTGCCGCGGGCGCCGCCTCCGTCGTGGTCTCGGACGCCCCGCCAATCACTGGCGCCGCCTGCGACGCCGGGCGGGCCTGGAGGATGCGCAGCGCAGCAAAGGTCTCCTCCAGCGTGGGCGCGCTCGCGCCCACGCTCAGCTTCTCGAGCTCGCCCAGTTCGGCGATCGCGCGCACCACGCCATCGTCACGCGGATCGAAGAAGCGTTCCATCCACTTGCGCGCCTGCGAGAGGTCTGAGGCGTACGTGCTGCCATCACGCGCCATCAGCGCCAGCCGGGCGGTGAGGAGGCGAATCTTCACATGCTCGCGCAGGAAGGTACTCTGCGCTGGCGCGAGCAACGCCGGGTCGGCACGGTCGAGGCGCTCCAGCCGCACCATGGTACGTACTTCATCCCACACATCGGCAGCGAGCATCTGCAAGTAGTGGAGAGATTGATCGACCACACCATCGGAGGGCGCCTCCGGCACCGGCGCGGACTCAGCGCCGATGGCGGCTGACTTGTCGAGCTCGAAGCCAAATGCGAGCGGCAGCCCATCAACCTTCTCGAGCAGCAGCTCGATCTTCAGCGCGAGCCCGGAGACATCCACCCGCGGATGCGCACGCACTGCATCGATGTCCTTTATCAGCGCGCGCCGCAGTGCCTGCAGGTGGGCCTGATCCGGCCCCGCGAGGCGCGACTCGGCGCCCTCCAGTGCGATCAGAGCGGATTCGAAGTTGCCTGCCAGTTGCAGCTGCTGGGCTGCGATGTTGATGGCTTGCTCGATCTCTGCGAGCAGCTGGTCGCTGCGAGAGCGGGAGTACTCCTGGTACAGGGCCTCGAGCGCGGCGGCCTGCCCTTCGGTGGCCGCGACCTTGGCGTCGAGCACGCCCAGGCGCGACTGGATCGCGCCGATCGTTTCCTGCGCCTGGCGCGACACTCCACGCACCTCGGCGACCCCCACGTCGGCACCGTTCAGCCGCTCGGCCAGCTCACCACGCAGCTCGCGCGCAGCGAGCCGCTGCTCGAACACCTGCCAGCCCGCAGCCGCCGCAATCACGAGTGCCAGGACGGATAGCACCAGCGGAGCCCGACTGGGTTTCAGCTGGGGTGGCGGTTCGCCTGCGCGCTCGGTAGGCTGCGACGCAGGCGGCATGGCCGACGACGCAGCGCTGCCGGGCCCGTCGTCGCCCGGAATGACACCGGCGTCGGGACGCAGCTCCGCACTGGAACCTTCGGTCTCGACCGCCTTGCTGGATACGGGCGCTTGCGTGAGCGCGGGGATTTCCTTGTTCATGTGCGGGAGTTTAACCGAGAGTGCCGGGAAGTTGCGATTCCAGCGCATGGACGATGGCCATGTCGCCGGGGTCGGTCTGCACCACGCGGGCAAAGCCCGCTTCACGCGCGAGCGCCGCGATCCGCGGGTGAGATGCGAAGACCGGTACGTCACGAAAACGGCTGAGTCCGGACGCGCCGAGCAGCGCCAGAATGTGCTCAACCGCCTCGCTGCTGGTGAGCGTGACCGCGTGCAGCGCGCGGCTGTCCAGCCATGCGAGCAGCGGCGCAGGGCCGCCGCCGGGCGGACTGCGTCGGTAACAGGCGACGTACTCGACCCGAGCTCCGCGCGCGCGCAGCGTCTCGCCGAGGAGTGCGCGGCCGCCGTCGCCACGAAAGATCACAATTCCGCGACCGGATACCGCGCCAGTCTGGAACGCAGGCAGGTCCAGCACCGCCTCGCTGTCGAAGCCGGTGTCGGGCGCAATCACCGCGTCGAAGCCCCAGCGGCGCAACGCAGCCTCGCTACCCTTGCCGACCGTCGCCACCCGCAGGTGCCCCGGCCACGCGCCCGCCTCACGCAGTACCGGCATCGCCCGATCCACCGCGTTCGCGCTGACAAAGAAGGCAAGATCGAAGTCTGCGAGCCGCGTCGCGACATTGGCCAAAGGGGCGGGATCCGCTGGCGGACGGATCTCGATCAGCGGGAAGGACAAGGGCACGCCGCCGCGCGCACGGATGGCCTCGCACAAGCCCTGGGCCTGAGCTGCCGGCCGCGTGACGAGGATGCCGAGGCCTGACAGGGAAGCCATGCGGCGGCGCCGTCAGCCGAGCTCGGCGAGAATGTCTGCGGCGCCTTGGTCGCGCAGCGCGGTGGCGAGCGCATCGCCGAGTGCCTCGGGCGCATCCATCGCCCCGCTGAGCTCGGCAGACACCATGCGGCTGCCGTCGGGCAGCGCGACGAAGCCGCGCAACCACAGCACACCATCGCGCACCACGCCGTAGGCGCCCAGCGGCACCTCGCAGCTACCGGCGAGGGCACGCGACACCGCGCGTTCGGCGAGCACGCACGCGGCGGTCTCGGTGTCGTGCAGCGGCGCGAGCCAGGCGGCGACGTCTTCACGCGCGGAGAGGCACTCGATGCCGAGCGCGCCCTGCCCGGCCGCCGGCAACGACACCTCCGCCGGCAGCACCGCGCGGATGCGCGACGCGAGCCCGAGGCGCTTCAGGCCAGCCGCGGCGAGGATGATTGCGTCGTACTGTCCTTCGTCGAGCTTGCGCAAACGCGTGTCGAGGTTGCCGCGCAGGCTGGTCACGCCGAGATAGGGATAGCGGATGTGCAGCTGCGACTCACGCCGCAGCGAGGAGGTGCCGACCACGGAGCCCGGCGGCATGTCGTCGAGGCTGTCGTAGCGGTTGGAGACGAAGGCGTCGAAGGGCGCCTCGCGCGCCGAGATCGTCGCGAGGCGGAAGGCCGGGTCGAGATGCATCGGCACGTCCTTCATCGAGTGCACCGCGATGTCGGCACGCCCATCGAGCAGCGCGGTCTCGAGCTCCTTGACGAACAGCCCCTTGCCGCCCACCTTCGCAAGCGGTCGGTCGAGGATCTGGTCGCCGCGCGTCGTCATGCCGAGGAGCGCGACGGTGCAATCCGGATAGAGCGCCTCGAGGCGCGCCTTGACGTGCTCCGCCTGCCAGAGCGCGAGGCGGCTCTCGCGGGTGGCGATGACGATGCGTTGCGGGGCGGAGGCAGGAGCGGTGGTCTGGGTCACGGCGATTGAACTCTGGACGGCATTGCGATGGAAGCGGGCGACCGCGCAAGGCGGCGGGCGTTTTTCGGCCGGCATTCTAGCATGGGCCCGGACACCGGCCGGGCGGCGGGCATCCGGCGCGAACTTCGGTTAAAGTCTTGCGCACTGCCGCATGCCGGCTCGCCCATACCAATACTACAAACCACCCTATCCCACTTTTTCGGACCACAACATGACCCAGGACAAGGACGCGCCCCTGCGCGAGGATATCCGCATGCTCGGACGCATGCTCGGCGACACGGTGCGCGATCAGCAGGGCGAGGCGAGCTTCGACCTGATCGAACGCATCCGCCAGACCTCGGTGAAGTTCCGTCGCGACGACGACCGCGCCGCGCGCAGCGAGCTCGAAGGCCTGCTCGACGCGCTGTCGCGCGAGCAGACGATACAGGTGGTGCGCGCCTTCAGCTATTTCTCGCACCTCGCCAACATCGCCGAGGACCAGCACCACATCCGCCGCAACCGCGCCCACGCCATCGCCGGCTCCGCGCCGCGCGCCGGCAGCCTCGCGCGCGCACTGGGCGACGCCTTCGCCGCCGGGCACTCGCCGGTGCAGCTGGTGGGCTTCTTCGACAAGGCGCAGATCTCGCCCGTGCTCACCGCCCACCCCACCGAGGTGCAGCGCAAGAGCATCCTCAACTGTCAGGCGGACATCGCCCACATCCTCGACCGCCGCGACCGCATGGTCCTCACCCCCGAGGAGCTCGCCGAGAGCGAGGAGGCGCTGCGGCGCGCGGTGCTCACCCTGTGGCAGACGCGCATGCTGCGTCCGGCGCGGCTGTCGGTGCTGGACGAGGTGGCCAACGGCCTGTCGTATTTCCAGTCTACCTTCCTGCACGAGCTGCCGCGCCTCTACGCCAGCGTCGAGGACCAGCTCGCGCGCAGCGATGCCGCGCTCGGCGCGCTGGAGCTGCCGGCCTTCATGACGGTGGGCAGCTGGATCGGCGGCGACCGCGACGGCAACCCCTTCGTCAACGCCGAGGTGCTCGACCGTGCGCTGGCGATGCAGGCGGGGCTGGTGCTGTCGCACTATCTCGACGAGCTGCATGCGTTGGGCGCGCGGCTGTCGCTCGCGACCGGCCTCATCAGCGCCTCCGACGCGCTGCTCGATCTCGCGCGCCGGTCGCCGGACCACTCGCCGCATCGCGACGACGAACCCTATCGACGCGCGATCACCGGCATCTACGCACGCCTCGCGGCCACCTACCAGGCCTTGCTCGGCAGCGAGCCGCCGCGCCATTCGGTGGCGCCGGCCGAGCCCTACGCCGCGGCGGAAGCCTTGAGCAACGATCTCGACATCATCCACCGCTCACTCGCCGCGAACGGTTCGCAGGCGCTCGCGCGCGGTCGTCTGCGTCTGCTGCGCCGCGCGGTGAAGGTGTTCGGCTTCCACCTTGCACCCATCGACCTGCGCCAGAACTCCGAAGTGTACGAGCGCGTCATTGCCGAACTGCTGGCGGTCGCAAGGCCTGAGCTCGACTACGGCGCGCTGGATGAGGCCGCACGGGTGGCGCTGCTGGTGGATGAGCTGCAGTCACCGCGGCTCCTCGCCTCGCCGCATGTGTGCTACTCGGACGAAACCGAATCCGAGCTCGCGATCTTCCGCGCCGCGCGGCGTGCCCATCAGCGCTTCGGCCCTGCCGTGCTGCCCAACACCATCATCTCCAAGGCGGCCTCGGCATCCGACATGCTGGAGCTCGCGCTGCTGCTCAAGGAAGCGGGCCTGCTGCGCCCGCACGAGAAGGCGCTGGATGCGAACATCATCCCGCTGTTCGAAACCATCGACGACCTCGCCGCCGCCCCGGCGGTGATGGAGGCGCTGTTCGCCATCCCGCTCTACATGGAGCTGCTGGAGTCGCGCGGGCGGGCGCAGGAGGTCATGCTCGGCTACTCCGACAGCAACAAGGACGGCGGCTTCCTCACCTCCGGCTGGTCGCTGTACAAGGCCGAGATCGGTCTGGTCGATGTGTTCGCCCGCCACCGCGTGCAGATCCGCCTCTTCCACGGCCGTGGCGGCTCGGTGGGTCGCGGCGGCGGCCCGAGCTACCAGGCCATCCTCGCGCAGCCCGGCGGCGCGGTGCAGGGCCAGATCCGCCTCACCGAGCAGGGCGAAGTGATCGCCGCCAAGTACGCGAACCCCGAGGTCGGCCGACGCAACCTGGAGGTGCTGGTCGCCGCCACGCTCGAGGCGAGCCTCCTCGCCGACAAGGCCACCGCGCCGCGCGCCGGCTTCCTCGACACGATGGAGGCGCTCTCCGAGCACGCCTTCCGCGCCTATCGCGGCCTGGTGTACGAGACGGAGGGCTTCGAGCAGTACTTCTGGGAGTCTACCGTGATCTCGGAGATCGCCGAGCTCAACATCGGCTCGCGCCCGGCCTCACGCAAGAAGGGCACGCGCATCGAGGATCTGCGCGCGATTCCGTGGGTGTTCAGCTGGTCGCAGTGCCGGCTGATGCTGCCCGGCTGGTACGGCTTCGGCAGCGCGGTGCGGGCGTGGCGCGAAGCGCATCCCGACGACGGCCTCACCCAGTTGCAGACGATGTACCGGGAGTGGTCCTTCTTCGCGACGTTGTTGTCGAACATGGACATGGTGCTCGCCAAGACCGACATCGCGATCGCCTCGCGCTACGCCAACCTGGTGAAGGACGAGAAGCTGCGCGAATCCATCTTCACGCGCATCCGCAACGAGTGGCAGGACACCTGCGAGGCCCTGCTCGCAATCACCGGCCAGGCCGAGCTGCTCGACGGCAACCCGCCGCTGAAGCGCTCGATCCGCAACCGCTTCCCCTACCTCGACCCGCTCAACCACGTGCAGGTCGAGCTGCTGCGCCGCCACCGCGACAACCACGACGACGCCCGCCTACGTCTGGGCATCCATATCTCCATCAACGGCATCGCGGCGGGTTTGCGGAACAGCGGCTGAGGGCAGCCACGGAGGTGCATGCAAGTGGCTCGACCGCGCGCATGCACCGCAACGTGCGCTCCGATCAGAGACCCAGCGCCTGCTTCAGCACCGGCCACTGGCGGCGGCTTACCGGCAGGCGGGCGTCGGTGCCGCGTACCAGGATCACCCAGTGGCCTTCGCCGTCCTCCTCGTTGTCGCGCTCGACGCCGGCCACCGCGCCGCGCGCGACGAGGCAGCTGCGGTGTACGCGCAGGAAGCGCTCGGGGAACTCCTGCTCGATCTGCACCAGCGATTCATCCAGCAGGTACTCACGCTCGGCGGTGGTGGCGGTGACGTACTTCTGCTCGGCGCGCAGGTAGAGCACATCCACCACCGGTAAAAGCAGGATGCGGCCGCGCTCGGTCACGCTGAAATGCTGGCGCGCCCCCGGCGCGAGCGAGGCGAGCTGCGCATCCGCCGCGGGCAGGCGGGCGCGGGCGCGGGCCAGCGCTTCTGCGAGGCGTTCCGCGCGCACCGGCTTCAGCAGGTAATCGGCCGCGGCGAGTTCGAAGGCGGAGACCGCGTATTCGTCATAGGCGGTGGTGAAGATGGTGGCCGGCGGTGGCTGCAGTCGCGCGAGGTGGCGGGCGAGCTCCACACCATCCATCGCCGGCATACGGATGTCGGCGAGCACCACGTCGGCAGGGCGGGATTCGAGCAGGCGCAGCGCCTCGAGCCCGTTGGTGGCCATGCCGACGATCTCGTTGGGCTGGATCTCGGCGATGTCGGCCAGCAGATGGCGCATGCGCATGCGTGCCGGCGCCTCGTCGTCCACGACCATAATCCGCAAAGGCGTGGGGTTCATGCTGACTTCCTCCTGTAGGGCAAACGGATCGTGACCCGGTAGCGACCGCCACGCGCGGATTTGTCGAGTCGCGCGTCCAGATCGAAGAACAGCATCAGGCGCTCGCGGATGTTGTCGAGCGCCATTCGGTTGCCGACGTGATGACGCTGCGCTTCGTCCTCGAGCAACGGATTATCCACCGACAGGACGAGTTCGGACCCGCGCCGCCGGCCCTCGACGACGATCTCTCCGGGTGAGCCTGCCGGCTCCACCCCATGGTAGACCGCGTTCTCTAGCAACGGCTGCAACAGCAAGGGCGGCACGAGCGCGTCGCGCGGGCAGCCTTCGAGGTGCCAGCGAACCTGCAAGCGCTCACCCAGCCGGAGCTGTTCGAGATCGAGATAGCGCTCGCACAGCCGAATCTCGTCGGCCAGCGGCATCAGCTCGCGGTTGTCCCGCATCAGCACGCGAAAGAGCTCGGCAAGCTCCTCCAGCGCACGCTCGGCACGACGGGGATCGTCGCGCATCACACCGAGCACGCCGTTGAGCGCGTTGAAGAGGAAGTGCGGCCGGATGCGTGAGGTCAGGGCCAACAGCCGCGCTTCCGCGAGCGCCGGAGAGAGCCGCTGGCTGCGATGCAGGAGGTAGGCGATCGCGATCAGGGTGACGCCGACCGCCCAGGCGATGCGCCGCCACATCGCGACGGGGTCCGCGCCACCGAACGAGACATAGACCGTGGTCGCCACCATGCTGGCGGCAACCACCAGCACCCCGCGCCAGCCTCTTGGCGACAGGCGGGCGAGGAAAGGCTGCGCCAGGTAAAGCAGAAGGATCATCACCAGCAGCGGCAGCTCGAGCTCGCCCGCAAAGGCAAGCAAGGCATCCGTGAGCAGCGCAGGGTCGTGCTGCTGGATCAACACCGTCAGCACGCCACAGAAATTGACGAGCAGGAGCACGCGCAGCAGTACCCCGAGATTGCGAAAATCGGGCAGCGTCCGGTGCAGGACGGGGGGGGTGTGCTTTTGCTTTATACTTTCCATTCGATTCCACGGGGCGCCAGCCACGCGCGGGCTGCGCCACTGCCTCAGGCACGCGCAACGATACCATGACAGACAACTTGAATTCCCACGCCAGCAAGACCTGGTCGGCCCGCTTCTCCGAACCGGTCTCGGACCTCGTCAAACGTTATACCGCTTCGGTCTTCTTCGACCAGCGCATGGCCGCACAGGACATCCGCGGCTCGCTCGCCCATGCGCGCATGCTCGCATCGCGCGCGATCATCTCCGCCGACGACCTCGCCCGCATCGAATCCGGGCTCGCTCAGATCCAGGGCGAGATCGAGCGCAGCGAGTTCCAGTGGAGCCTCGACGACGAGGATGTACACCTCAACATCGAGAAGCGCCTCACCGCGCTGGTGGGTGATGCCGGCAAGCGTCTGCACACCGGGCGCAGCCGTAACGACCAGGTGGCGACCGACATCCGTCTGTGGCTGCGCGACGCGATCGACCAGATCCTCTCCCTGATCGACAGCTTCCAGCGCAACCTGCTGGATGTCGCCGAGCAACATGCGGCCACGCCGATGCCCGGCTTCACCCACCTGCAGGTGGCCCAGCCGGTCACCTTCGGCCACCACCTGATGGCCTATTTCGAGATGACCCGCCGCGACGCCGAACGCTTCCGCGACGCGCGCCGCCGGGTGAACCGCCTGCCGCTCGGCAGCGCCGCGCTCGCTGGCACCAGTTACCCGATCGACCGCGCCTTCGTCGCGCGCGAGTTGGGCTTCGACGAGGTATGTGCCAACTCGCTCGACGCGGTGAGCGACCGCGACTTCGCGATCGAATTCTGCGCCGCCTCGTCGCTGCTGATGATGCATCTGTCGCGCCTGTCGGAAGAGCTGATTCTGTGGATGAGCCCGCGCTTCGGCTTCATCGACCTCGCCGACCGCTTCTGCACCGGCTCCAGCATCATGCCGCAGAAGAAGAACCCGGACGTGCCCGAACTCGTGCGCGGCAAGACGGGCCGCGTGAACGGCAGCCTGATCGCGCTGCTGACGCTGATGAAGGGCCAGCCGCTGGCCTACAACAAGGACAACCAGGAAGACAAGGAGCCGCTCTTCGACACCGCCGACACGGTGATCGACACCCTGCGCATCTACGCAGACATGATCACCGGCATCCGCGTCAAGGCCGACGCAATGCGCGGCGCGCTGAGCCAGGGCTATGCCACCGCGACCGACCTCGCCGACTACCTGGTGAAGCGCGGCCTGCCCTTCCGCGATGCGCACGAGGTGGTGGCTGCCGCGGTGCGTGCGGCGGAAACGCGTGGCTGCGACCTGCCCGATTTCAGCCTTGCCGAACTGCAGGCCTTCTCGCCGCTGATCGGCGACGACGTGTTCGCGGTGCTGACGGTGGACGGCTCGCTCGCGTCTCGCGCCCATGTGGGTGGCACCGCGCCGGAGCAGGTGCGCGCGGCAATCGCCACCGCCCGCGCGCAGCTGGGCTAGCGAGGCGCACCATGGCGGAGAGCAGCGGGCGCATCGGCAAGTACGAGATCCGCCGCCAGATCGGCGAGGGGGCGACGAGTTGCGTCTACCTCGCCTACGACCCGTTCACACGGCGTGAGGTCGCGGTCAAGCAGCTCCACCCGCAGATGCTGCGCGACCCGATCCGCGGTGCCTTGTACCGGCACCTGCTGATGAATGAGGCCTCGCTCGCGGGCAAGCTGCAGCATCCGCACATCGCGCAGATCTTCGACGCGTCCGTTGGCGACGACGAGGCTTTCGTCGTCATGGAGTACGTGCCGGGCGGCACGCTGGAAGCCTTCACCCACCCGGACCGGCTGCTGCCGTTCGAGCGTCTGGTGGAGATCGTCTTCAAATGCACCCGCGCGCTCGATTACGCCTTCCATCACGGCATCACCCACCGCGACATCAAGCCCGCCAACATCCTGCTCGTGTCGCCGGACGGCCAGGACATCAAGCTCTCGGATTTCGGCGCCGCCTACCAGACGGCGACCGACACCACCCAGGTCTCCGGGGTCGGTTCGCCGGCCTACATGTCACCGCAACAGGTGCGCGAGATGCCGGTGGACCAGCGCACCGACATCTATTCACTCGGCGTGGTGATGTACCAGCTGCTCACCGGACACCTGCCCTTCGAGAGCGACAACAACTACAGCCTGATCTACAAGATCGCGCACGAGCTCGCGCCGCTTCCTTCCGAGCTGCGCCCCGGCGTGCCGCCAGCGCTCGACGCGATCGTGCGCCGCGCGATGGAGCGCGACCTGGAGCGACGCTACCAGGACTGGGCCGAGTTCTCTCAGGACCTGGCGCGTGCCTTCCGCAGCAACAGCCTCAGCGTCCCGCGCGAAGAGATCGCCGACACCGAGAAGTTCCAGACCCTGCGCGAGCTCGGGTTCTTCCGCGAGTTCTCGGACGTCGAGATCTGGGAGATTGTCGGCTTCTCTCGCTGGACGCGCGAGCGGCCCGGCACGCTGATCATGAAGGAGGGCGAAGCCGGCGACCACTTCTGCTTCCTCGCCAGCGGCGAGGCCCGCGTGAAGAAGCGCGGCAAGCTCCTCAACCTGCTCACCAGCGGCGACTGCTTTGGCGAGATGGCGCTGTTCTCGGCCGGTGGCGGCGTGCGCTCGGCCTCGGTGGAGGCGGTCACGGACGTGAGCGTGGTGCGCATCGGCGCAAAGGCGTTGCAGCGCGCCTCCGACACCTGCCGCATGCACTTCTACAAGGCCTTCCTGGAAGTGCTGTCCACCCGGTTGTCGCTCGCCAACGCGCGCATCGCGAACGTCTGATCCCTTGAACAGCAGCACCTGAAGAAATTCGGGCCCACCTTGCGGCGGGCCCGAATTCTTGTTCGTCTCACATCCGGACGCCCGGTACGCCGGGCGCCGGACTGTCGACACCGATCAGCGGCCGGCGATCGCGGCCTTGATCTGCTCCAGCGTGCTGGGGTCGTCGATGGTGGTGAGGTCGCCGGCATCGCGGCCTTCGGCCAGCGCCTGGATCGAGCGGCGCAGCATCTTGCCGGAACGGGTCTTGGGCAGGCCGTTGATGAAGTGCACACGCGCCGGGCGGGCGATCGCGCCGAGGCTCTCGTCCACCTTCTTCATCACTTCCTTCTCGAGCGCGGCGCGCTTCTCGGGCGTATCGACCGTGCTCGAATCCTTGACCACCGCAAAAGCCATCGGCATCTGGCCCTTCAGCTCGTCATGCACACCCACCACCGCGACTTCTGCGATCGCCGGGTGGGTCTGCACGGCTTCTTCGATCTCGCGCGTGCCGAGGCGGTGGCCGGCAACGTTGATGACGTCGTCCATGCGGCCGAGGATGGTGTAATAGCCCTTCTCGTCCTTGATGCCCCAGTCCGACGAGGAATACACCACCGGATCGGTGAACAGCGTGAAGTAAGTGGACACGAAGCGGTCGTCCTGACCCCACACGGTGGAGAGGCAGCCCGGCGGCAGCGGCGGCACGATGCCGACGATGCCCTTTTCGTTGGCGCCGCACTCGCTGCCGTCCTCGCGGAAGATGCGCAGGTCGTAGCCATACACCGGGAAGGCGGGCGAACCGAGCTTGATCGGGCTCTCTTCGACGCCACGGCAGATCGCCAGCATCGGCCAACCGGTTTCGGTCTGCCAGTAGTTGTCGATGACCGGAATGCCGAGTTCGCTCATGATCCACTCGTGCGAGGTCTCATCCAGCGGCTCGCCGGCGAGGAAGAGGTGCTTGAGCGAGGACAGGTCGTACTTCTTGAGGAAGGCCGGGTCCTGCTTCTTGAGCACACGCACCGCGGTCGGCGCCGAGAACATCACCGTGACCTTGTGCTTCTCGACGATCTGCCACCAGATGCCGGCGTCCGGGCGCAGCGGCGTGCCTTCGTACATGATGGTAGCCATGCCGGCAAGCAGCGGGCCGTAGATGATGTAGCTGTGGCCGACCACCCAGCCGATGTCGGAGGTCGAGAACATGGTCTCGCCTTCGCCACCGGTGTAGATGTGCTTCATCGACGCGGTGAGCGCGACCGCGTAGCCGCCGGTGTCGCGCTGCACGCCCTTGGGCTTGCCGGTAGTGCCGGAGGTGTACAGGATGTAGCTCGGCTCGGAGGACTCCAGCCATACGACCGGCACCTGCGCATCCATGTGCTTTGCGCGCAGCGTGGCGTAATCGACGTCACGCCCTTCAACGACCGGGAAGCCCTTGTCGAGACCGCGGTCGATGATCAGCACCTTGGCGGGCGGGAACTCGGCGAGCTTGCAGGCTTCGTCCACCAGGTGCTTGTAAGGCACCGGCTTGCCGTTGCGCATGCCGGCGTCGGAGCTCACCATCAGCACCGGCTTGGCGTCGTCGATACGGGTGGCGAGCGAGCCGGAGGCGAAGCCGCCGAACACCACCGAGTGGATCGCGCCGATGCGCGCGCAGGCGAGCATCGCGAAGCAGGCTTCGGCAATCATCGGCATGTAGATCAGCACCCGGTCGCCCTTCTTGACGCCCAGATCCTGATAGATCGCCGCCATGCGCTCCACCTCGCGCTGCAGCTCGGCGAAGGAGTAGGTCTTCTCCTCGTTGGTCTCGGTGGAGATGTAGATCAGCGCCTTGTCGTCGGGGCGCTTGGCGGCATGGCGATCCACCGCGTTGAAGCAGAGATTGGTCTCACCGCCCTTGAACCATTTGACGAACGGCGGCTTGGAGAAGTCGCAGATCTCGACTGGGGGCTTGTTCCAATGCACGAGGCTGGCCTGTTCGGCCCAGAACTCGTCGCGCTTGTCGATGGAACGGCGGTGAAAATCGTTGTACGTGGTCATGTGGACATCCTCTCCCGAATATTATTTCCCTGCGATGCGGGCCAACTTCGCCCAGGCACGCCGGCTTTGCCGGTCACGCCAGCCTTTCCTTACTGCCACACGTGACGACACGTGCGTTTGTTGCGGGCACGATACCTTCCCCCCCCGGGATCAGCTCGTGCTCTTGTCATTCGCCGTGACGGACACGGCCGGCCGGATTCGCGCAAGCGCTTCCGTTGGCAGGCCACAGCGAAATTCGGATTCTATCAACTGAAACAAGGGCATCAGTCGCGCGACGATCTCCGGCAGGCGGCCGCGCACATCGTCGGCATCGCCCATGCGCAGACGTAGCAGGACCTGGTCGATGCTCACCGACTGGCGCATGACTCGCTCGACCATGTCCTCGCTGACGATACCCTTCTCGTTCACGACCCTGTTGCCGCCGGCGGCGGTGCCCTGCGCGGCACGCTGCGCGGCGAGACCGACGAGACGGCTGACGGTGCTGACGCCATCTGCCGCGGAACCGGCCACACCCGCGGTCACAGAGATGCGGATGCGGTCGTCGCGATACGTCATCACCAGCTTGCGGATGGCCTTTTGCAGGCGCAAGGCGAAAGCACAGCAGTTGATCGACTCCGCTAGCGGCGACAGGACGGTGAAGCGAGACGGCCCGAGCTGGGCGACGGTGTCCTCCTGGCGGACCTTGGACGATAGGATGCGCGACAACTTGCGCGCCACCAACTCTGCCACCTTGACACCGTGGCGGTTGGCGAGCGCGTCGAAGTGATCGATGTCGATGACCATCGCGGTGATGCCGCCATCGTAGCCGGCGCCTTCGCCGAGCGTCGGCGCATCCCCACCGCTACCATCCCAATTGACGATGGTCTCGCCCATCACGTTGGTGACCGAGTCTACCCCCTGCTGCTCCGCCAACGCGGCACGGCTCTCCTCGAGCTCGCGCCGGGCCTGGGCGAGGCGCGACATGGAGTCCAGCCGCGCGAGGAGCTCCGCCGGGCCGGTGCCCTTGGTGATGAAGTCGTCCGCTCCGAGCTGACGCGCCTTCTCGCGCGCGGCGTCGTCCTCGTCGCCGGAGATCACGATCACCGGCATGTGCTGGAGGCGCGGCAGGCGCGAGGCGCGGATGCGCTCGAGCAGGCCGTAACCGTCCAGCTGGGGCATTCCGATGTCGGTGAGTACTACCTCGATCGTCGGATCGACCACCAGTGCCTGCCAGCCGGCCTCACCGTCGGCCTCCTCACGGAACTCGAAACGCCCGCGGATGTGCTTGATGATCGAAGCCCGCACCATGCGCGAGTCATCGATGATGAGTACCTTGGGCGGCGTGCGCCCTGCTTGGACGGTCATGCGTGTGGGCCGCTCAGGCGCCGATGCGTACGACGGTACGCCCCTTCACCGCACCCTTGATGAACGCATCGAAGGCCGCCGGCAGTTCGTCGAATGCGATCGTGCGGGTCACCGCGCCGAGATGACGCGGCTTGAGGTCGGTCGCGAGGCGGTCCCACACCCGCTGACGGGTCGGGAAGCCCATGTAGCCCGAGTCGATGCCGAGCAGACTCACCCCCCGAAGGATGAACGGGAACACCGTCGTACTGATGTTGAAGCTCGCCGCGTTGCCGATGCTCGCCACCACACCGGCCTGCTTCATCGTCGCCAGCACCCAGTGCAGGATCTGCCCTCCGACGTTATCCACCGCCCCGGCCCACTCACCGGCTTCCAAAGGGCGCACCTTGTCGAAATCGATCGAGGATCTCAACCGGATGTCGGCAGCACCGAGCATCTTCAGGTAGTCCGCCTCCTCGGCCTTGCCGGTGAGCGCAACCGTGTGGTACCCCAGTTGCGACAGCATGTCGATCGCGAGCCCACCCACGCCCCCGGTCGCGCCGGTGACGACGACCGGCCCGTTTGCGGGCGCGAGGCCGTTGTCCTCCATACGCACGACGCCCAGCGCCGCAGTGAAGCCTGCGGTACCGAGCGCCATGGCCTCGAAGAGATCCAACCCGTCCGGCAGTGGCACCACCCAGCCGGCCGGCACGCGCGCGAACTCAGCATAACCGCCATGATGGGCGACGCCGATGTCGAAGCTGGTGGCGATCACCTTGTCGCCCACCTTGAAACGTACGTCGGTGCTCTCCACAACCTCGCCGGCGAGGTCGATGCCGCCCACGCACGGGAAGCGGCGTATGATCTTCCCTGCCCCGGTCGCAGCGAGCGCATCCTTGTAGTTGATGCTGGAGTAATGCACCCGGATCAGTACCTCTCCCGCATCCAGACGATCGACCGACAGGGAACCCATGGCAGCGGAAACCTTGCGGCTCTCATCCTGGTTGATCAGAAACGCCTTGAAGGGTGCATTCACGTGCCAGTCTCCTCGTCCGAAGCCGCCGCCCGCAGCCCGGGCTTGCGCAATAGCCCGAATTATAGCCAAATCCACAGGCCGGGCCGGGCATTGTAGGTCAGGCACCCAGAATTTAGCCGTCGCGCGCGCAAGCGCCGCACCACTGCACGGACCTGACTGCGATGCTAGAAACGCCACTTGCCTCGGTTGAAGAATACGTCGCCTACTTTTCCAGCCAGGATGTCCCCGCGCTGCGCCACACGGTGCGCGAGCTGGATGCGCTGCGCGGGCAGGAAGAGACGGTGAATGGCCGTCAGATCGCGGCCATCGTCATGAGCGACCCGCTGATGACGATCAAGCTGCTGAACTACCTGCAGACGCACCGCGGCCGCGCCCAGAACCGAGACGTGACCACGATAGACCGGGTCATCATGATGATGGGGATCAGCCCCTTCCTGAAGACCTTCGAGAACGTGCCAACCTTGGAAGACCACCTCGCCAAGCAGCCACGTGCCTTGCTGGGGGCACTCAAGGTCATTGGCCGTGCGCGCCGTGCCGCACATTACGCACGCGACTGGGCAATTGCCCGCCACGACGTGGATGTGGACGAGATCACCGTCGCCGCGCTGTTGCGCGAGGCGACCGACATCGTCTGCTGGACTTTCGCCCCGGCGCTTACCCAGCGTGTCTACAACATGCAGGAGATGGACCACAGGCTGCGCAGCAGCGTGGCGCAGAAGGTGGCATTCGGTGTCACCGAGCGCGACATCCAGATCGGCCTGATCCGTGCCTGGCAGTTACCCGAGTTGCTGAGCGACCTTCTCGATGAAGCGAACGCGCACAACCCGCGGGTACGCAACGTGCGCCTCGCGAGCGACTTCGCCCGTCATGTCGCGCGCGGGTGGACGGACGCAGCGCTGCCGGACGACATCGCCGAGATCGAACGCCTGCTGCACATCGGCCGCGAGCCTCTGCTGCGTCGGCTCGGCGTGCCGCCCGAACACATGGAGCGCTTCATCGCGGGGCCGGACGACCCCACCGAGATCACGCCCTGAGCGCCCGCCCAAGTCGCCTGGAATCCGCCATGTCAGTCTCGAACGCGCTGTTGCTCGGCTCGACCGTGCTGGTGCTGCTCTACGGAATCATCATCTACAACGGCCTTGTCGCGCTGCGTCATATGGTGGCCAAGGCCTGGTCCAACATCGACGTCCTCCTCAAGCAACGCCACGATGAACTTCCCAAGCTGGTCGAGGTGTGTCGCCAGTATCGGCATTTCGAACGCGATACGCTGGTGCGCGTCACCGAAGCGCGCAGCCGCGTCGCGGAGGCGCGCGCCGCGCACGACCTTCCCGCGCTGGACAGCGCCGAGGAGGCGCTGCGTGGTGGCCTCGACCGTATCTTCGTGCTCGCCGAGGCCTATCCTGAGCTACGCGCAAACGAGCACTTCATGCAGCTTCAGGTACGCATCACCGCGCTCGAGAACGCGATCGCCGACCGTCGCGAGTGGTACAACGACGCGGTGAACAACCTCAACACCCGGATCGAGCAGTTTCCCGACCTGATCGTCGCGCGCCTCATCGGCTACGAAGCGCAGCGCCTCCTGAACTTCTCCGCTGCAGAGAAGGCGGACGTCAGCATCGGCTCCCTGTTCTCCTCGCGCTGAAGCGGCCGCAATGCTGACTCACCTCAGGCTTGACCCGGTCAATGTCTCCCTGCCGGCCGCACACCTGCTGGTGCTCGCGCTCGTGGCCGGCGGCGAGCCTGGCCCATGGACCTTGGCCTGCCTCGGGTTGCTGGCAGGGATGAGCCTCTTCGGTTGGCTGCGGACGCTGCGCCATGCGCGCCTGATCAGCGACACCCCCACCGCACGCATCGCCTCGGCACCGCAGGGCTATGTGGAACTGCAGGGCCGCGGCAAACCGCTCGACGGTACGCCGCTGCGTTCGCCTGTGAATGGCCTGCCGCTCTTGTGGTACCGCGTGGTGACCGAGGAAAAGGGCAGCGACGGCAAATGGAAACGGGTGGGCACGGTCGAGAGCGACCACTCGTTTCAGCTGCACGACGCGAGCGGCGCCTGCGCGGTCGACCCGGAGGGCGCGGAGATGCTCATCCGGCGCCGCGACGTCTACACCCAGGGCGAACGACGCCAGACGCAGTGGGCGATCATCACAGACGACGCCCTCTACGTGCTGGGCGAATTTGCCACCATGGGCAGCATCGACCATCACGGCGACAGCCGGGCAGAAGCCGGCGCGCTGCTGACCGCGTGGAAGGCCGACCCGGAATCCCTGCACACGCGCTTCGACCTGAACGGCGACGGCGAGATCGACCTCAGGGAATGGGCGCTGGCGCGCGCGCAAGCACGCCGCGAGGTGCGCCGGCGCCAAGCGGAGCGGCAGGCCGCCCCCGAACTGCATGTGGTACGCAAACCGACCGGGCGACTATTCCTCATCTCCGACCTTCCGCCGGATACCATCGCACGCCGCTACCGCGTCGGCGCGCTGGCTTACGCTGCGCTGTTCCTGTGCTGGGTGGGTACCATCGCCTGGCTGTCGGAGAACCTGCGCTGACGCAGTCTCCGTAGCAGCCGCGCCGGGTTTTCGGGCACTGGGCACTCAGCCGCCGCTGGCGCGCGTCTCCAGTTCCTCCCAGCGCAGCATCGCCGCTTCGATCTCGGCCTCGAGCGCCACTGCACGCGCCTGGACGTCCTTCACTTCGGCCGGCGCCTGCTGGTAAAGCATCGGGTCGCTCAGCCGCGTCTGCAACGCGGCCTGCTCCGCCTCGAGCGCGGCGATGCGCTCCGGCAGCGCCTCGAGCTCGCGCTTCTCGCCGTAGCTGAGCTTGGCCGGCTTGGCGGCAGCCGTGGCCGCAGGCCTCGCGGCCGATGCGGGACGCTTCGCCTCCTGTGCGCTCGCGTCCTTGCGCGCCTGCTCGCGCTCGGCCTGCACCCGCTGCCACTCGGCGTAGCCGCCCGCGTACTCGCCCCAACGCCCGTTGCCCTCGGCAGCAATCACCTGGGTCACCACGTTGTCGAGGAAGGCGCGGTCATGGCTCACCAGGAACAGGGTGCCGTCGTAACCCGCGAGCAAGTCTTCGAGCAGGTCCAGCGTTTCGATGTCGAGGTCGTTGGTCGGCTCGTCGAGCACCAGCACGTTCGCCGGCCGGGCAAAGAGACGCGCGAGCAGCAGACGGTTGCGCTCGCCGCCGGAGAGCGACTTCACCGGCGAGCGAGCGCGCTCGGGCGCGAACAGGAAATCGCCGAGGTAGCCGATGACGTGCTTTCGCTCACCGGCGATCTCCACGAAGTCCGAGCCCGGACTGATCACTTCGGTGAGCGGCAACTCGGGGTCGAGCTGGGTGCGCAGTTGGTCGAAGTAGGCCACTGCCTGGCGTGTGCCCCGCCGCACCTGGCCGGCATCGGGTTGCAGGTCACCGAGGATGAGCTTCAGCAGGGTGGTCTTGCCGGAACCGTTGGGCCCGATCAGACCGACCCGGTCGCCGCGCATGATGCGGGTGGAGAATTCGCGTACCACCACCTTGTCCCCGAAGCGCAGCGACACGTCGCGCAGTTCCGCGACCATGTGACCGCCGCTGTCACCCTTGTCCAGCGCAAGGCGAACATTACCGAGGCGATCGCGGCGCGCGGCGCGCTCGCGACGCAGCGCCTCCAGCCGCCGCACCCGTCCCTCGTTGCGAGTACGCCGCGCCTCGATGCCCTTGCGGATCCAAACCTCCTCCTGCGCAAGCAGCTTGTCGAAACGCGCCGCGGCCTTGCCTTCCGCCTCCAGTTCGTCCGCCTTGCGGCGCTGGTAGTCGGCGTAACGGCCGGGGTAGCTCGCGAGCATGCCGCGGTCGAGCTCGATGATGCGGGTCGCGACGCTGTCGAGGAACACCCGGTCATGGGTGATCACCAGCACCGCGCCGCGAAACTCGCGGATCAGCGACTCCAGCCACAAGATACCGTCGAGGTCGAGGTGGTTGGTAGGCTCGTCGAGCAGCAGCAGGTCGGGCTCTGACACCAGCGCGCGCGCCAGCGCCACGCGCTTGATGCCGCCGCCGGAAAGGCTTCCGACCTGCGCCGAACCATCGAGCGACAAGCGCAGCAGCACCATCTCGACCCGCTGGTTGAGCAGCCAGGCATCCGCCACTTCGACCTCGTGCTGCAGCGCCTCCAGCCGTGCCAACGCCGGCTGAGACGGGTTCTCGCTCACCGCGACCATCGCGGCGTGGTATTCCTTCAGGAGGCGCGCCGCCCCGCCGACGCCATCGGCTACAGTTGCGAACACGTCACCATCAAGGGCAAAATCGGGCTCCTGCGGCACGTAGGCCACCTTCAGGCCGGGTTGCCGCCACACTGTTCCGTCGTCCAGATTGGCCTGCCCCGCCAGGGTGCGCAGCAGGCTGGACTTACCGGACCCATTGCGGCCGATGAGCGCGACTCGCTCGCCGGCGTCCAGCTGGAACGCGGCACGATCCAGCAAATCCACATGCCCGAAGGCTAGACAGGCGTTCTCGAGAGTGATCAGCGGCATCGGCGTGTTCCGGGTCGTGTGTGCGAGGCGCGATTCTACCGGTCTGTCGGGCGGCAAGAGGTAGTGAATGGAAGAGATACTCCGCAAGCTCGGCCAGGGTGACGACGACCTGCACCACTGGATCGCACTGGTGGCGCGGCTGCGCCCCGCCAGCGCGCACGCCGTAGAAGAGGCGATCGCGAACCTCGCCGCGCTCTCGCAACTGCTCACGGAGCAGCCCGAGCTGCGCGCACGGCTGCGCAATTCGATCGCACGCGCATTCTTCGAGCGCAAGACGGTGTCGCTCTACGTCTCGCTGGGGCTGCTGCCTTCCACGGGCTTCTTCTCCGAGACCGCGCGTCGCTTCGCCGGCCGTGTGCTGCCTGATGTCGCCGACCCGACCTATATGCGCGACGTGCTCGGCATGGTGTTCAGCCGCGTCGACGACGAGATCTGGGTACGCGCGATCCCAGACGCGGTATGGTCGGCCTTCATCACGCAGCTCTTCGCCCCGGATACGGAGGTCATCACCGAATCGGGGGCACCTCCGACCAATCAAGAGCTGCCCAACCCGCTGCTGGAGTTGGTGGAGGCACTGCGCATCCTCTCCTACCAGGTGAGCGCGATCGGCCTCGACCCCGAGCTGGTGCGTATCGACCCCACCCTGGAAGAACACGAGTCCCCCTTCATGGCGCAGAACGCGGAGGTGGTGAACTATGTCGGCCACTACAGCATCTGGTGGCACAACCCGCGCACCAGCATGGTCGATGCGAACCATCTCGAGGTCATGCTGGACCAGTGTCGCGAGGTCGTGCAGCGCATCCGCAAACGCGCGAGCAAGATCGGCACCAGCCTGTCGCTGACCTTCAAGCTGGAACGCCTGCGTCAGCACCTGGAGCGCATCACGGTGCTGCTCGGCCTCTTGATCCGACTGCGCAGCGGCCGCACCGTGGAGTCGGTCGCGGAGCCGATCGTTCCGCTGATGAAGACGCTGATCCGCGCCGAGTGTCGCAAGTACAAACTGTCGGATTACTGGAGCAAGAACCTCGAGTTGCTGTCGCTGCGCATGACCGAGAACGCCAGCCGTACCGGCGAGCGCTACATTGCGTCCAGCCACCGCGAGTATTTCGGCATCCTGGGTTCCGCCGCGCTGGGCGGATTGATCATCGCGATGATGGCAGCCATCAAAGCGGTGCTGGAAGCGCAGAACTTCCCCCCGCTCAGCGCGGCGCTGACCTTCTGCCTCAATTACGGCATCGGCTTTGCGCTGATCCATATCCTGGGTGGCACCGTCGCGACCAAGCAACCCGCAATGACCGCCAACGCAATCGCCGCCACCATCGGCGAGACGCGCGGGAAACAGCGCAACCTCGATGCGCTGGTGGACATCATCGTCCGAACCATACGCAGCCAGATCGCCGCAATAGTGGGCAACGTGGGCGTGGCGGTACCGGTCGCGATGCTCATCGGCACACTGGTGTATTTGGGCAGCGGGCAGCACTTCCTGTCTCCGCAGTATGCAGAGGCCATGCTCGCAGACGTCGACCCGCTGGGCGGTACGCTGGTCTTCGCCGCGATTGCCGGTGTGTGCCTGTTTCTGTCCGGGCTCATCGCCGGCTACTACGACAACCTGTGCGCCTACGGTCGCATACCGCAGCGCCTGGCGCAACTGCGCTGGGCCTGCCGTCTCTTCGGCACGGCGCGCATGGAGCGCGTCGCCAGCTATGTCGGCAGCAACCTCGGCGCACTCGCTGGCAACTTCCTGTTCGGATTCCTGCTCGGCGGCGTCACCGCACTCGGCGTGCTGTTCGGACTGCCACTGGATATCCGCCACATCGCGTTCTCGTCAGCTTACGTCGGATACGCTGCAGTCGGGCTGGAGTTCGCGATTCCGCTCAACCTGGCACTCTGGTCTATCGCCGGCGTGGTAATGATCGGCGTCACCAACCTCACCGTCAGCTTCGCACTGACCCTGTCGGTGGCGATGCGCGCCCGTCAGATCACCTTCGCCCAAGGCCAGGAACTGGGGCGGCTGCTGCTGCGACGCTTCATCCGCCGCCCCCATGAGTTCATCCTGCCCACCTTCCGCCGCGCATCCACCACCCATACGAACGGCAACACGCCACCTTGACGCCCCACGAAGCACCGCCGCAAGGCCCGAGCGAGCCAAGCCGCACAGGTCGCTCAAGCCGCAATTCCCGCTTGGTCAAGCCGCTCCGACCCGCTAGAATTGCGCCCTCTCCTCGTAGTTCAATGGATAGAACGGCCGCCTCCTAAGCGGCAGATACAGGTTCGATTCCTGTCGAGGGGACCAATTAGAAGTGTCAGGCAGTGCCAAGCAGTACCAGAAACCCGCACAGCTCAAGGCTTTGCGGGTTTTTTGTTGTGCCATGCAGTGTCACCAAGAGCCACGCCATACCGTCAACTTTGACGGTACACTTGACGGTATACCGCCACCCTTCCCCGAGGTGTACCGTCATGCCTCTCACCGATACCGCCATCAGGCAGGCCAAGCCCGCCGACAAGGACAGGAAGCTCAGCGATGACCGTGGGTTATACCTGCTCGTGCGCGCGAGCGGCTCCAAGCTGTGGCGCATGGACTACCGCTTCGACGACAAGCGGAAGACCCTCGCCCTGGGGAGCTATCCGGATGTGAGCCTTGCCGCTGCCCGCCGGCTGCGAGACGAGGCGCGCGAGCTGATCGCCGCCGGCACCGATCCCAACCAGGCGCGCAAGGACGAGGAGGAAGCAAAGCGCCTCGCCAAGGAAAACAGCTTCGAGGCCATGGCGCGGGCCTGGCACAAGTTGCATGAATCCGAGTGGGTGCCGACCCACGCGGGCAAGATTCTCCGATCGCTGGAAGCGAACGTTTTCCCGTCCCTGGGTGACAAGCCGGTTGGCGAGATCAGCGCCGTCGACGTGCTCAACGTACTGCGCAAGGTAGAAGCGCGCGGCGCGGCCGACATGGTGAAGCGACTTCGCCAGCGCATGGCCGACGTGTTCATGTACGCCATCGCCACGGGTGCCGCCACCAGCAACCCGGCCGATGGGCTGCACAAGGCGGTCACGCCCTACCGTTCCACCCACCGGGCGGCGCTGCGCGTGTCGGATCTGCGGGACTTCTTCATCCGCCTGGACGCCGTTCGCCTCGGCATGCCCGTGAAGCATGCCATCCGTCTGCAGGTGCTGACCTTCGTCCGGCCTGGTGAGCTGCGCTGCGCCATGTGGCAGGAGTTCGACCTTGATGCCGGCATGTGGATCGTGCCGGCGGAGCGCGACCGCGCGCGCGGCCTGGTCGGGATGAAGATGCGAGAGGCGCACCATGTGCCCCTCTCGCGGCAGGTGATCGCCGTCCTCAAGGAGCAGCGCGACTTCTCCGGGCATGGCGACCTGGTATTCCCCAACCGCAACGACCCAGCCCGCGCCATGAGCGACAACACGGTGAATTCCGGCCTGCGCGCCATGGGCTACACCAGCGCGCAAGTCAGCGGCGCCGGGTTCCGGACCACCGCCACCGGCGCCATCCTCGAGCTGGGCTATCGCCCCGAGGTGATCGACCGACAGCTCTCCCACCGCGAGCGCAAGGAAGTCTTCGGCGCCTACTCGCACCAGGTGCAGTACCTCGCCGAACGCAAGAAGATGATGCAGGCGTGGGCGGACTACGTGGATCGGGTATGCAAGGGGGCAGATGTTCTTCCCATGGAACCCCGCCGCAAGATGCCTCGCGGTTGATCACCCTCCATCGAAGCAGAATCACATTCATTGGTCTTCATGTAATGCGAAATCGCCTTTTTTGACCGTTTCGCATCGCTCGAATGATTCTCCGTGCCACTCAGGCCAAAGGAGAAACGAACGATGCAAACCCAATCAACCCCGAAGCCGCTTGCGAACTTCGACACCCTGCCCGATTCCGCCATGGTCGACGTCAAGACCGTGGCCGGGATTCTGGGTCGCTCGACCGGCTCGATCTGGCGTGACGCCAGGCAAGGCACCATCCCCAAGCCGGTAAAGACAGGCCCGTACAGCACCCGCTGGAACGTCGGCGCCATCCGTCGCCACCTCGCAAACCTCGGGGTGTCGGCATGAACGCCAACAACATCGACGACGACTACGCGAAGCCCTCGCGTCGCAACCGCCGCCGCAAGCGCAAGTGGAAATCGGCCGGAGCCTGCAACGGGCTCACGCTCCGCGGCTCAGCGCGCTTGACACTGTCGACCAGCCGGGCGCATCATCCACCGTGCCTGCAAACAACAGGCAACGGGATTGGCGTCCCGAATGACGACGGCGGACGATTCCGCCACCCTGGCGGATTTTTTACGTCCACCGCATGTGCTGCCGTGTTTATGGTGGGCCGTGTGGGAGAGCCGCAAGGCTCGCCGGTTCCGTTGTCCCGGTACGCCAATCCCACATGCGCCCGCCACCCCAGATTGGCGTCTGGGAGCGGGATTCAAGCCTCACGACACGGAGCATCAGTCATGCGAAATTCCGCATCGGGCACGCCTGCCCGCATCCTCTCTCTATCCCATCGTCTTACCGCCTACCGCGCCCTGCGCGCTGTGTTCGGCCCCGTCGCGGCCTTCCGGATTGCACTCGGGAGGGCTGCGTGATGACCGCCACCCGTACTGCACCCGCCCCCGGCTTCACGCCCGGCCCGTGGTTCGAGCACTCCCACCGCCAGATCGGCCCCAAGGCCGGCATCGTCTGCGAGGTCTGGAGCGCCATCGGCACATCGAGCGACGACGCAATTGCCCAAGCCGATGCAAATGTGCATCTGATCGCCGCGGCGCCCGAGCTCTACAACGCACTGCGCACCGCTTTGGTGGTCGTCAGCGGCCTCAACGCCGACGGCTACTTCAACCAGGCGGAACGCGAGATCCGCGCGGCCCTGGCGCTGGCCGAAGGCCGCAGCGCAATGGTCCATCTCGAAGCCGCGATGGAGCGTGGCATGCGCGCCTGGGGGAAGCCCGAGTTCCGCCAGGTGCCGGCCTCGCCCAGCCTCGCGACCATCAGCAGCGACAGCGAAGGGGGTGAAGCATGAGCACTACTACCGACATGCCCCCCGGCCTGGACGCAGCGAACCAAGTCGCCGCCCTCGCATGTGTGCTTGAGTGCCTGTCTGTCGAGAGCATGGACTCCCATGCCTTGATGGACGCACTCGCATCCATCGCCGCGCGCCTGAAGCGACTTTCTCACGTCGTCTACTTCTCCATCGATAAAGAGGCTGGCCTCGAACACGGACAGGACGATGCTGAGCTTTCTCGGATTCTCAGGGGGGATATCTGACATGGCCGGACCACGTTCAACATTGTTCAGTCTCTACGCGCATGCGGCCGACACGCTCTCCGAAGATCAGTTGCTCGAACTCTCGACCATGACTTATGAGGTCGTCGTCGAGGCGGATCGGTGGGCCGACGAGCTCGACATGCTTGCCGCATTAGTGGTGCAGGAAGGTGAGTTGCAAGACAAGGGCGGGCATGTGATGGGCGCGTACCAAACCCCTCGTCCGCTGGCTGATCTGCTCGAATCCTACGCATACAGGATGCGCATTCAAGCAGCCTTCATCGAGATCGCATCAGACGCCCGTGCCCGCCTGCACCGCGCCGCCGAACATCATGCAACGCCCGCCAAGGGAGGTAAGGCCAAATGACTGCACCCTATTCGACCCTCGTCAGGACCTACTTTCTGGCCGCCGACCGCATGAAGCCCGAAGATCTTGCTCAGGTCGTCGCCTTGAGCATTCACGCCAAGGAAGAGGCGCTGAACATTGCGGAAGAGCTCGACATGCATGCCGTTTTCGCGATGCGTGACAAGGCGCTGCAGCAGCTCGGGGAGATGGAAGCCTACACCTACGCGGACTCAGAGTTCGTCGCCCGACTGTTCGAAGCCTACGCCCACCGTGCAAAGGTACAGGCAGCGTTCATCGAGATCGCGTTCGATGCGCTTGAGCGCTACATCCGCGCGGCGATGCAGCAAGAGGAGGTCGGGAAATGAGCTACTCCCCCATCCCCAAAGGGTCGGGCCTCGGACGCGATGCGAATCCCCGCCGGCCCGGTCTCATCGACTTCGGCTTCACTATGCAGAACGGCAGCCGCGCCCAGCGGCGCGAGATCCTGCGCACGCTCAAGGGCTACGCCAGATCCGGTGTGCCGGGTGCGGCCGATGAGCTCCGCCGGATCACCGCCGGCCCCGTGTTCCACACCTGGCGGGTGACGCTCCCGACCCGCAAGCCGTTCGTCGTTACGGTTCCGCAGGGCGCCACCGCAAGCGAGGTGCTCGCCCAGTGGCCGGGTGCGAGGCTGGAGGCGCTGCAATGACCGCGCGAGACGCATTCATCGACGCCCTGCGCGCGGCGGGCCTGGAGCCGGTGAAGCCGATCAGGCTCATCGAGGGCAAGCTTGAGCGGTTCCGGGTTGATGGCGACAAGGCTGGGAGCAAGAACGGCTGGGCGGTGCTGTACTCTGAGCCGTCCCCCTGGGGGGCTTTCGGATCGTGGCGCACGGGTGAGTCACACACCTGGAAGGCCACCACCAACGAGCAGATGACAGCGGCCCAGCGGGCGGAGCATCGCCGTCAGGTGGAGGCCCTGCGCGCCGCGCGTGCGGCAGACGAAGCCCGCATCCATGCCGAAGCTGCCGCCCGCGCCGCGAAAATCTGGAACGGCGCCAAACCTGCCACCAACGACCACCCCTACCTGCGCGCCAAGGGCGTGCCCGCCTACGGCCTGCGGGCGCTGCGCGAGCAGCTCGTGGTGCCCGCTCGGGATGCCGCCGGCACGCTGCACACCCTGCAGTTCATCAGCCCGGACGGCGGCAAGCGCTTCCTGACTGGCGGGCGCATCAGGGGCTGCTATTGCGCCATCGGCAGGCCAGACGACACCCTGCTGCTCGCAGAGGGCTACGCCACCGCCGCCACCCTCCACCAGGCTACGGGGCGCGCGGTGGCCGCGTGCTTCAACTGCGGCAACCTCGTGTCCGTGGCACGGGCGCTGCGGGGCAAATTCCCCCGGCTGCGCCTGGTGGTGTGCGCCGACGACGACAGCGCCACTCCCGGCAATCCTGGCCTGACCTCAGCGCGCGCCGCAGCGGCGGCCGTGGGCGGGCTGGTGGCGGTGCCGGACTTCGCGGGGGTGGCCCATGGGTAAGCTCTCGGACTTCAACGACCTGGCGCAGGTAGCCGGCCCGCAGGTGGTGAAGGCGGCGCTCGACCAGGTGCTGGCAGCAGCACCGGCGGAAGTGCCTACCCCGGCGGAATCCGCGCCGCGCTGGGACAACCCGCCCGACCCGGTCTTGCCGGGCATGATCAAGACGCCCGAGATCCCCACCGACATCCTGCCTACGTGGGTGGGCGCCATGTGCCAGGCGGTGGCGGCATCCACGCAGACGCCCCCGGCCCTGTCGGTGATGGTGGCGCTCGGCGTGCTGGGTGCCGTGCTGCAGCGGGAATTCGAGGTAGCACCCTTCGACGACGACTACCGGGAGCCCCTCTCGATCTGGACTGTCGTGGCCATGCTGAGCGGGTCGCGCAAGTCGGCCGTGTTCAAGGCGATGACCGAGGTCCTGGTGAAGTGGGAGCGGCTCGAATACGACCGGGGGCGCGCAGAGCGCGGGCGGGCGGCATCGGCGCGCAAGGTGGCCGAGAAGCGCATCGAGCGCCTGCTCATGGATGCAAGCAAGGCGAAGGATGACCACGAGCGCGAGCAGCTCCGCGCGGCAATCCAGCACGAGAAGGACACCATGCCTGCCGAGCTGCACGCGCCGCGCGTCTTCGTTGATGACATCACGGCCGAGCGGCTGCAGGCGCTGCTTGTGGAACAGGGTGAGCGTGTCGCGGTGCTCTCCGACGAGGCGGGCATCTTCCAGATTCTGGGCGGGCTGTATAGCGGTGGCGCGGCCAACCTCGACGTATTCCTCAAGGGCCATGCCGGCACGGCCATGAGAGTGGACCGCGCCGGACGGTCGGCGCACGTGGATAAGCCCGCCCTGTCCTTCGCGCTGGCAATCCAGAACGGCGTGCTCGGCGAGGTCGCCGCCTCGACCCGCTTCCGGGATACCGGTCTCCTCGCGCGGTTCCTGTACGCCATCCCCGAGAGCAACGTCGGCAAGCGCGATGTACGCCTGCGGCAAGCCGTGCCCGAGCGCATCCGTGACGACTACGAGGCCGGCATCTTCAAGCTGCTGGAGGGGCGGAAAGTCGTGCCTGAAGCGCCCCGTGTGCTGCCCATGACCCCGCCTGCCCTCGACCTGTGGGCGGACTTCGCGCAGGCGATCGAGGATCAGCAGGGCGAAGGCGGGCTCTACGAATCCATCAGCGACTGGACCAGCAAGCTACCCGGCGCGGTGGCGCGGGTGGCGGCGCTGATCGAGCTCGCCGAGATGGGGCGCCACGCGGAAGAGGTTAGCGAGCTGGCGGTGAGCAAGGCCGTGCAATTGGGCCTGCTGCTGATCCCCCACGCGCAGGCTGCCTTCGGTGTCGTGGGCCTGGACCAGGCGGACGCCGATGGCCTGGCGGTGGTCAAGTGGGCCAAGGGCAACGGCCTGGATCAGTTCAGCAAGCGCGACTGCCAGAAGTCATTGAGCGGCCGCTTCCGAACGCAGGACCGCCTGAACGCTGCGCTGCAGCGGCTGCAGCAGAAAGACGTGGTGCGGCTCTACACCAGGCGCAACAAGGGCGCGGTCGCGACTGAGGTGGTCATCATGAATCCGAAGTTGTTGTCGTGATTTTGCGTTTGCCGCCAGAAGCAAAAATAGACTTTTTTCTTTCTTATTAAATACATAGCCAATGCACACCACCCCCCACGACAAACACGACAAACACGACAGACCGGGTAAAACCCTGTGTTCGTGCGGGGTCTGGTTGTGGGGCGCAATCACCCCCCCCAACGACAAACACGACAAACCCAAGCTATCGATGAACGTTTGTCGTGTTTGTCGTGTTTGTCGTGGCCCTCTCATGCAAGCAGAGATCCGCGCCAATGCTGGGCTTCACGAGCGTCTGTCGTGTTTGTCGTGTTTGTCGTTGGGGGGGTGGCGTATCCGTCTGTGTGGCCGACACGTTGTTGCGGATGGCAGTCGCTCATCGTCGCGGGTCCTCCTGGAGGGTCGCCGCACGGGGGCGCAGAGGCGCGATTTCCCGCTGTTCAGAACATGCCCTAAGGGGGTTATCCGATGATGTTGAATGAGCAGGTCAGTCAGTACAGGTTCGGCGAGATGGTTGGAATCTCTCAGCCCGCCGTGTCCGACCTGGTGTCGCGTGGCGTACTACAGGAGGGCGGCACCGCGGGCGAGTGGTTGCTCGCCTACTGCGGGCGGCTGCGCGAGGTTGCAGCGGGTCGCGGTTCGATGGGGGGTGAGCTCGACCTGGTGCAGGAACGCGCGGCCCTTGCACGGGCGCAGCGGGTCGGGCAGGACATCAAGAACGAAGTCGCTGCCGGCACCTATGCCCCGATCGACCTCCTCGCCAGGGTGCTCGGCGCTGCCAGCGCCGCAGTGGTCGAGCGCCTGGAGGGGTTGCCCGGGCGGCTCCAGAAGGCGCTGCCGGATCTGCCGCAGGAAGCCCATGAGGTGATCGCGACCGTGGTCGCGGCTGCGCGCAACGAGTGGGCGCGCGCCACCGTCGCGGCTGCACTGCGTGCCGATCCGGTGATGCTCGACGCGGCGGCCGACGAGCTCGAGCAGAACGTTGTCGAGGCCAGCGAATGACCGCAGCGCTCTACCGCCCGGATGTGACCGCCCGTGCCGTACTCGGCGCGGTCCGCACCGGCATGGAGTCCATGCAGGCGATGCCGCATCAGCGCCTGTCGGACTGGTCGGCCGATCACTTCTACCTGTCGGCCGAGAGCTCGCACGAGCAAGGCCGCTGGAGCGCCTACCCGTTCCAGCTCGCGCTCATGGACTGGGCGTCCGATCGCCGGATCGTCGAGCTCTCGGTGAAGAAGGCCAAGCGCATCGGCTACACCAAGATCCTGCTCGCCCTGATGGCGTACTGCGCGATTCACAGCCGGCTCAAGCTCGCGATGTGGCAACCCACCGACGACGACCGCGACTCGTTCGTGAAGTCCGAGGTCGAACCCATCCTGCGCGACATTCCGGCGTTCGCCCGTGTGCGCATGCGCACCGGCGGCGAGGACACGATCAAGCTCAAGCAGTTCATCGGCAGCGTCTGGCACCTCCTCGGCGGCAAGGCCGCGCGCGCCTATCGCCGGATCACCGTGGCGGTGGCCGTGCTCGACGAGCTCGACGCCTTCGACCAGCAAGTCGAGAAGTCCGCCGACCCGGTCACCCTGGCGCGCGGCCGTCTCGAAGGCGCCCCCTTCCCCAAGCTCGTGGCCGGCTCCACCCCGCGGGTGAAAGGCCTTTCGCACATCGAGCACCGCCACAGCCAGGCCGGCGCGCAGATGGTGTTTAACATCGCCTGCCCGCACTGCGAAGTCGAACACCCGCTGCTCTGGGGCGGGAAGAACGTCGCCCACGGCTTCAAGTGGGACCGCGCCGCCCCGGACAACGTCTGGCACGTCTGCCCGCACTGCCGCGAACCGATCCGGCAGGCCGACTACCTGCGCCAGTGGCACACCGGCGTGTGGATCGACACCCACGGCCGCTACCGCTACGGCATGGACCGCATCTGGCGTGACGAAACCGGCCAGCCCTGCCAACCGCCGGCCCATGTCGGCGCCCACGTCTGGACGGCCTACAGCCCGCAGCGCGCATGGCCCGACATCGTGCGCGAGTTCCTCGAAGCCCACGCCAAACTCAAGGCGGGCGACGAAGGGCCGATGCAGGGCTTCGTCAATGAAACCCTCGGCGAGGTTTGGGAGCATGCCGGCGACCGTGCCGAGACGCACGAGCTCATGGAACGCGCGGAGCCCTTCCCGCTGCGGACGATTCCGGCCGGCGTGCTGAAGCTCGTGGCCGGCGTCGACGTGCAGGACAACCGCTTCGAGCTCGTGGTGTGGGGCGTGGGCAGGGGAGAGGAAACCTGGACGATCGACTATGTGGTGCTCGATGCCAACCCGGCCGATGAGCGCGACTGGGAGAAGCTCGACGCCTACCTGCAAAGCCGCTACCCGCTCTCCAACGCGCCGGGCAACACCATGGGCATCGATGCGGCCGCAATCGACACCGGCGGCCACTTCACCCACCAGGTCTATAACTTCGTGCGCCACCGCGAGCGGCGCCGCATCTACGCCGTGCGCGGCGACAACGCCTACGGCGGCCCGGTCAAGGGCAAGAGCAGCCGGCAGGACGTGAACTGGCGGGGCGCGGTGCTCAAGCACGGCGTCAAGCTCTGGCACGTCGGCACCGACACCGCCAAGGACCTGATCTACGCCCGCGCCCGCATCAAGGAACCCGGCCCGGGCTGCATGCACTTCAGCAAGGATTTGCCCGTCGAGTTCTACGAGCAGCTCACGGCCGAAGTCCGCGTGCTCCAGAAGGTTGCGGGCGGCGCGCAATACCGCTGGGTCAAGCGCCGGCCGCGTAACGAGGTGCTCGACTGCACGGTGTACGCGCTCTTCTGCATGCACGCGCTCGACCTGCACAAGTTCACCGACAGCATGTGGTCGAAGTTGGAAGAGGCGATCCGGCCGGCGAACGGCGATCTCTTCGCGGTGCCACCTGCAGCCACTCCACCCGAACCCGAAAGCGAAAAGGCTGCCACCGCTGATGCCCCAGCGCAGTCGATCAGAAAGCGCCGCCAAGGCGGCTGGGTGAATCGCTGGTAAAGACGCCACACAAATGGAGCTTGCGCACCATGAATGACAACGTCGCGCTTCTGCAGCGCATCTTCGAGTCTGGCACCGTAGATACTGAAAGCCAGGACAAGCTCTTCGAGTGCTTCGCCCGCTGGATGTACTCGGGCGGCGACCTCACCTTCTTCGAGGCGTTCCAGATCGGTCAAACTGACCTTGAATGCCGGCGTACCCTGCGCGATCGCTGGCTATGCGAGGCGGCCGAGCAGCTGCCGGGCACGCCCTGGCAGAAAGCAAAGAGCCTTCGCGACTTGGCGCAGCACTTCGAGCGCCGGCAGTGGCTAGCCTGGAAGGCATCCGCACACCCCCCTGCGCATGCCGGGCCGGTGATGCGAGGAGTGTTCTACGCGCTCAAGACCGGCTTGATGCTGCCCGGCAGCATCCAGGGGTATGAGAAAGTGCTAACCCGAACCGGATAAATAGTTAGCAGTGTGGGGCATAGCATCACGTTGAACCTCAACGGAGCTTTTGCCATGTCCCTACCCGTCAGCACCCACCAAAAGGCCGCGATCGAAAACCACGTGAAATCCGGCCGCAGTTTCGGCGCCATTGCGCGCGAGCTAGGCATGTACTCAGTATCGCGCGCGCTGGAGGACATGCTCGATAGCCGCCGCTCTCCAGAGTCGCTCGGGGTATTTGAAACATCCGCAGCCCTGACCGAGAAGTACGGAACTGCCGCACGTGGCCTGCTGATTCCACTGAATATGCTGGCCTCGCGCGATCTCTCGACCAGCACCCTGGCCCACGGTGGCTACCTGGTTCAGGACACACATTCTGCCGAGATTGCCGAAGCCGTCCGCCCGGTGTCCGTGGCCATGTCACTTGGCGCCACCGTCGTCGAAGGCGTCGGCGGCGGAAAGCTCTATCTCCCCAGCATGGACACTGACATCTCGGTGACTTGGGCAGGCGAAGGCGTTCCGGCGACCCCCGCATCTCCGACATTCGGATTGCCAGTCGCAGTATCGCGCACCCTCGTTGCCGAGGTCACGGTAAGCCGCCAACTCATGCGTAGTGGGGCAAACGGTGGCTTCGAACTTCAACTGCGCAGGGCGCTTCTCGGCGCCACGATGGCCGAGCTCGACCGTGTCATCCTCGCCGGTAGTGGCAGCGGTGAAGAGCCGCTCGGCCTTCTGAATCATCCTGATGTGAGTATCCATTCCGCAGGTCCCGATGGTGATCCGGTTCTCGAGATTGACCCGGCCGGCGGTGCCCCGACATGGCGCTTGCTCACGGACATGGAAGAGGCCGTTGGATCTGCGAGCGGCGACAAGGAAGGCCTCGCGTTCGTCTCTAACTCGGCGGTGCGCCGCACACTGCGGAACACCACACTCGGCGCAGGCTTGGACTTCATCATGCCGGGACAGGATCTGCTGGGCTATTCCGCCCGGTTCACTGAGAGTCTTCCAAGCAACCTTACCAAGGGTGCCGACACAAACCTCTCGCCGATCATCGCCGGGAATTTCTCCGAAGTCCTGGTCGCCTTCTTCGGGGCGCCTGCGGTCGATGTATTGATCAACCCCTACCAGCCAGGCGCGGTGAAGATCACGGCCTTCCTGGATGTAGGCATCGTGATCCGCCGGCCGACCTCGTTCGCGGTCTGCAAGGATCTGGTCACGCTGTGACCAGCCGACGGTCGGGAGTCCACAGAACATGAGCCCTTCAGCCGCTGATTTCGCTGGGAAGCGTGCAGAGATCGAGCGCCGCTACGACGCGGCCGCCCAGCGCTTCCTGGGCGAAGTCGCGCTGCTCGTCGGCGACGAACGCACCATGACCCCTGGGCCGCTGTCGCTGATGCTGACCCTGCGGCACTTCCGTAACGCAATCATCACCGCCGCGGTCGACGCGGCAGAGGAAGGCGCCAATGGCTGACGCACAGCGCGTGATCGAACTCGTTTTTCAAGGTGTCGATCGGACCGGCGCGGCTACACAAGCCGCGCTCGACAACCTCGGGAGGTTCTCTGGAAATATCGAGTCTGCCACCCAGCCGATCGCCAATTTCACGGCAGGCGCGCTCAAAATCGAGGGGGCTCTTCTCGCCGCTGGGGCGTCGGTGGTGGCGTTCGGGGTCAAGGTCGCGGGCGACTTCGACGCCTCGTTCCGGCAGCTCTCGACCATCATCGATGCACCGGCCGAGAATCTGGCCGCGTTCCGCCAAGCGATCCTGGACTATGCGTCGAACAGCACGCAGCCGCTCGAAAACATCGTGGGTGCGCTGTCGGCGGCGATCGGCTCGGGGGTTGAGTACTCGCAATCGCTTGAGCTTCTGACGACAGCGGAAAAGCTTTCGGTCGCGACCCGCTCAGACCTGGACGACACCACGAAGGTGCTCGTCTCGACGCTGTCCGCCTATGGCATGGAGATCAGCCAGGCGCGGGACGTGTCCGACACGTTCTTCAAGATCATCGATCTCGGCGACATCAGCATGCAGGACCTGTCGGCCGGGTTCTCGAAGATCGCGCCTATCGCAAAAGCCTCGGGCGTGTCGCTGAACGAGGTCGGTGCAGCGATCGCCACCCTGACCGCCTCCGGCATCGCGCCGTCAGAGTCCATCGAATACCTGCGCGGGGCGATCAGCAACATCATCAGCCCCAGCGGGCAGGCGAAAGAGCTGGCCGAGAAGCTCGGCATCCAGTTCAACGCCACCGGTCTGCAGGCGAATGGCCTGGCGGGACTGCTGCAACAGGTCGCCGAGAAGACCGGCGGCAGCGCCGAAATGATGAAGATCCTCTTCGGCGACATCGGCGGATTCACCGCGGCGGTTACGCTGGCAGGACCTCAGGCCGGCAAGTTCGCGGAGTCGCTGCGCGAGATCGAGAGCGCATCCGGCGCCACGGATGCAGCGTTCGCCAAGATCACCGGCAGCATCGAGAACGCGGCGACGAAGATCAACAGCGCGCTGAAGGTGCTGTTGGTCAATATCGGTGATCCGCTCCTCGATGAGTTCGGCGGGGTGGCAGAGGCGATCGCCGCGGTGTTCAATGCTATCGGCGCAAAGGTCAAGGAGGACGGCCTGGGCGGTCTGATGGGCGTGATCGAAGATCTTTTCGGTGACGTGCAGGCCGCGCTTGAGCGCGTGGCGCGAAATCTGCCGCAGGCGCTGGACGGAGCCGACTTCTCCGGCTTCAAGGAAGGCATCAAGGCAGTCGCCGAGGCGGTTAAGGGGCTGTTCGGCAACATCGATATCACCAGCGCGAGCGGCCTCAAGACTGCTATCGAGACGCTCGGCGCTGCGTTCCTGGGCCTGTCGAAGTACTCGGCGGGAGTGATCGAGTCGTTTGGCCCTCTGTTCAATCTGTTGGTGCAGGTCGGACAAGGTGCTGCCCAGACCAACACCGGCTTTCTGCAGTTCGCCGGCACGCTGAGCGGGCTGGCGACACAGTTGAACCTGGCGTCCGGCCTTCTGAACGGTCTCCTCGCGGTCCTCATCGCGAAGGAAGGCGCCGGCTTGGTGGGTGCGCTTAGGGCGGCTGTGCCCGCGGCTGACGGGCTCGCCAAGTCGCTCGGTCAAGCAGGGCTTGTTGGAGCGGTTGGAGCGGCCAGTTACGCGGTCGGAACAGCATTTAACGGTGTGATCAACGATTTCGTCAGCTCGCTGTCGGGCTCCGAGCAGACGCTCGGCACCTGGATCTATGAGCTCGTGAACGGAGCCGAAGAAGCCGAGAAGTTCGGGTTTGCCGTCAAAGGCGCGTCCGAGAACCTAGATTCGTTCGAAAGCGGAGTCAGCCAGATCGCGCGCGGCCTCGACGGCGTCGAAGGTGCCGTAAAAAAGGTCACGAACGGACCTTTCGTGGATTACCTCGACGCGATGGGTAACATCGTCCTGACCACTGCAGCCAGTGGCGAAAGCCTGGACGCCTGGAACAAGAGACTTCTTGAAAGTGATGGCGTCATAGAGAAGTCCGGCGCAGGCCTGGATAAGTTCGGCGAAAGAATCAAGCAGTCGAAGCTGATCGTCGACAAGGCAACTGGTGCAGTCATCGGGTATCAGGGTTCATTCGAAGGGCTGACGGAAGCCGAAAAGGAGGCGGCCGGCGGAGCTGCGCAGATGCTGGACACCACCAGCAAAATCATTCCCGTGTACGACAAGGTCACTGGAAAGATCACCGGTTACAAGCAGAACCTCGCTTATGTGGAAACCGGCTCCAAGGGTGTCGCGAAGGAGTCGAAGAACGCCAGCAACTCCATCAGCAAGCTCGGCGAGGACTCATCCAAGGCCGCGAACGCGGTGAAGTCCCTCAACGAGCGCTTCCAGGAGATGCAACACGCCGAGCGACTGAAGGCGATCGAGAGCCAAACCGCGATCACCACGGCGCAGATCAATGCAGACGCGCAGACGATGACGGCCGCGTTTGAGTCGGTCGCTACCAGCCTGGTGAGTGTCAACAACCTGATCGGCGACCTCTACGGCAAATCAGACGGGACCGATCCATTCGGATTCCTGAAGGGGCAGTTGTTGAGCGAGGCCAACAACCGCGCCAACGAACTGAACAAAGCGCAGGTTGAGCTTCTCAAGGCGCAGATGGAGAACCTGGAAGCCCGGACCGAGGCCATGAAACGCGGCGATGCGATGATCACCATCGACGGCGCCGGCCTCGCCCCGCACCTGGAAGCTTTCATGTTCGAAGTGCTCAAGGCACTCCAGGTGAAGGTAAACCAGGACGGCTATGAAATGCTGCTCGGCACGAGTTAAGGGTGTGGTCTGGCGAGAGAGCGTCCCATAGCCAGACCAATCCTTCCGGCGTAACCGGAAAATGGATCACCGAGGACATGGGAACGCACCGGCCGCATCTTGCGGAACAATGCCACCGGGCCCGCGCATGCGGTACAAAGGCAAGGCTCCAGGGCTCGACAGACGCCTCTGGGTTGGTTGAAGCCGAAAGGCACCAGGCGCCCATCGGGCACCGCTGCCGCCTGGCCCGGACAATCTCCACCGGAGCAACGGCAGCAACTCAACGGAAAGCACCTTGCCGTTACCGCGTGACGGTACACTTGACGGTACACCACGCAAATCGAAACCGAGAACAGCCACAGAACCCGCTCCAGGCTTGAAAAACTCCACCGAGTTCGATTCCTGTCGAGGGACCAGTTGCCCCCAGAATCACCCGCAACATCAAGGCAGTACAGACGACAAACCCGCGAATTCACTGGAATCGCGGGTTTTTTGTTGTCCGGGGACGTGCCTATCTCGTCTGGCCGACTGCCTCCTGATGACGTCTGAGACCTTCGGCGAACTTGCGCTCCATTTCGGTTCCACTGGAGGCGAGTACGTTCTTGGTGACGTCTGTGATCGATACGCTGACACCGACCATTGCACCGCTGTTGGTCTCCTCCCACGAGTAGGCACAGACGGCCTCGCCCGGCAGGGCGAAGAAGACCAACCCCGCATCGAGGGGGGCGTTGGGCAGTCGCAGGTACGACGAGTACAAGTCAGCCGCGTCAAAGGGGTCGGTCGCGACGTCATTGACGTAAACGGTGTCCTGCCAGTCGAAGTTGTAGGCCTCGTAACTACGCGACAGGGAAGTCGCGAGAACGAGCGGATCCACGCCATTGCTGTACTTCTCTGCGAACACGAACAACACGCGGTAACCCTGGTAGGTTGGCTGACCGGTCGAGACGATCGAACAGGCAATCTGCGGGGTGTTCCCTGAGTGATAACCGGTCGTGCTGATGTTCAACATGTCAGCGCTGGCCTGGGAGCAGAGCGCGGAGGCGAGCCCGGCTAGCGCGAGTTGGCGAAAGTGCATGATGAATTCCCCTATCGATGAACGTAAGGTGAGTGCTCCGCGTTTCGGTCGGGGCACCGGAAGCCGTGGCGCCACCCGCAATAGGGTGACGTACTGCCAACCTGCGCCAGCCATTGCGGCGCAATTCTGGTCATGAGGCTCCTCCTTCATTTGTATCACATACTGCGCGGCCTGCAAGCGAGGAATGCAGCCATGTTGCGCCAGCTCAAGAATCATCACGCAGGTTCGTGAGAGGCGCTCCACGCACCGTTTTTGAGGCCTTGAGAGACCCCGTTCGAGTGATCTGCGCCGTTTGTGGATATCCACAATGGCGTCATCCAACCCGCTGCACCAGAATGAATCACGACATCGCACCAAGCCACGCGATGTGACGTCGGCACTTAGTGCGGATGGCAGATAAATTCTGGCGCTGAATCTGGAGGAGAGAGTCTCATGAAAGTTCGTGCACTTCTGGTAGGTCTGGTAGCAATGGGTCTGTCGGCCGCGTCGGTCGCGGCGGATCCGATCGTCATCAAGTTCAGCCACGTGGTGGCGCAGGACACACCAAAGGGCAAGGCCGCTGAGAAGTTCAAGCAGCTTGCCGAGCAATACACCAACGGTGCAGTAAAGGTCGAGGTGTACGCCAACAGCACGCTCTACAAGGACAAGGAAGAGATGGAGGCGCTGCAGCTCGGCGCGGTTCAGATGCTGGCGCCGTCGCTTGCGAAGTTCGGCCCTCTGGGCGTACGCGAGTTCGAGGTATTCGATCTGCCCTACATCTTCGATGGCTACGACGCCCTGAACAAGGTGACGCAGGGCCCAGTCGGCGCGCAGTTGCTGGCCAAGTTGGAGCCCAAGGGCATCAAGGGCCTGGCGTTCTGGGACAACGGCTTCAAGTCGTTCTCGGCGAACACTCCGATCAGGATGCCGGAAGACCTGCGGGGCAAGAAGATGCGCATCCAGTCGTCCAAGGTGCTGGAGGAACAGATGCGCGAGGTGAAGGCGCTGCCACAGGTGATGGCCTTCTCCGAGGTCTACCAGGCACTACAGACCGGCGTGGTGGACGGCACGGAGAACCCCCACTCCAACCTCTTCACGCAGAAGATGCATGAGGTGCAGAAGCACATGACGCTCACCGACCACGGCTATCTCGGCTACGCGGTGATCACCAACAAGAAGTTCTGGGACGGCCTGCCCGCCGAGGTGCGCACCCAGCTCGACAAGGCGATGCAGGAGTCGACCACCTACGCGAACCAGATCGCGAAGGAGGAGAACGACAAGGCGCTGGAAGGTGTGCGCGCCTCGGGCAAGACCGAGATCCACACTCCGACCGATGCCGAGAAGGCTGCCTTCAAGAAGGGGCTGGCACCGGTGCATAAGAAGATGGAATCCCGCATCGGGGCCGACCTGATCCAGTCGATCTACAAGGAAACCGGCTTCGACCCCTCGAAGCAGTAAGCCCAGGCTTGCCCTTGACGCCCGTCAGACGTGCTCCTGACGGGCGCTTTTTTTCCAGAGAGGCTTCTCATGACAAAGATTCTGGATCGTCTGGAAGAGATCATCATTGCCAGCCTGATGGCCATCGCGACGATCGTCATCTTCATCTCCGTGGTGCATCGCTACGCCTCCGGCTACGCGATCCCCGGCCTGCAGGACTGGCTGCTGGAGATGAACGTCGGCTGGGCGCAGGAATTCTGCATCATCCTGTTCGTATGGATGGCGAAGTTCGGCGCAGCCTATGGTGTGCGCACCGGCATTCACGTCGGGGTCGACATCCTCATCAACAAGCTCACCGACAAGCCGCGCGCGCTGCTGATCCAGCTGGGGCTGATCTGCGGTGTGGTGTTCACCGGCCTCATCGGCATCTTCGGCGCGCTGTTCGTGTGGGAGAACGGCATGGCTTACGAAACACTGAGCCTGTTCGGTCGCGACACCGGCGACTTCTTCGAGGGGCCAACCACGCCAGACCTGGAATGGCCGACCTGGATTGTTTACTCGGCGGTACCGTTGGGCTCGTTCCTGATGTGCTTCCGCTTCATGCAGGTGATGGCGCAGTTTGCCCGCACCGGCGAGTTGCCGACGCACAACCACGGCCATGTCGAAGGCCTGGACGACGAGACCGAGGCGCTCTCCATCGGCGAGGCGATCGTCGCGGCAGAGGATATCGAACACAGCCACGCGGGCAAGAGCGACGAGGAGTGGGCCAAGACCCATCCCAAGCGCCCTGACGGCAAGCGCTGAGAGGAGCAGACGAAATGACCAATACCATTGCAATATTCGGCCTGCTCGTCGTCCTGATGGCGATCGGCATGCCCGTCGGCGTGGCGCTCGGCCTGACGGTGCTGAGCTTCATGTTCATCTTCACCGATGTGCCGCTCGAATCCGTGGCGCTGAAGATGTTCACCGGTATCGAGAAGTTCGAGATCATGGCGATCCCGTTCTTCATCCTCGCCGGCAACTTCCTCACCCACGGCGGGGTCGCCCGGCGCATGATCAACTTCGCCACCGCGATGGTCGGCCACCTGCGTGGCGGCCTTGGCATGTCGGCAGTGCTGGCGTGCGCGCTGTTCGCCGCGGTATCGGGCTCGAGCCCGGCGACGGTGGTGGCGATCGGCTCGATCCTGATCCCGGCGATGATCAAGCAGGGCTACCCGATCCGCTTCGGTGCGGGCGTCGTGGCCTCGGCGGGTGGCCTGGGCATCCTGATCCCACCGTCGATCGTGATGGTGATGTACTCGGTGACGACCAACTCGTCGGTCGGTGCATTGTTCATGGCGGGCGTGATCCCCGGTCTCTTGCTCGCGTTCATGCTCGGTCTGTGCACCTGGTGGGTGGCCAAGAAGAACAACTACCCGACGCTGCCGCGCGTGAGCTGGGGTGACCGATTCAAGGCTTTCCGCAAGGCGTTCTGGGGCCTGATGCTGATCGTGGTGGTGATGGGCGGGATCTACTCCGGCATGTTCACCCCCACCGAGGCAGCGGCAATGAGCGCGGTGTACGCCTTCTTCATTGCGGTGTTCGTCTATAAGGACCTCACCTTCAAGCAGATCCCGAAGGTGTTGCTCGACTCGGCGAACATGAGCGCGATGCTGCTCTTCATCATCGCCAGCGCGGTGCTGTTCTCGTTCATCCTCACCAGCGAGCAGATCCCGCAGCGCATGGCGGATGCGATCGTCGCGAGCGGCATGGGGCCGATCGGCTTCCTGATCGTGGTGAACATTCTGCTGCTGGTTGCCGGCGCGCTGATGGAGCCATCGTCGATCATCCTGATCCTCGCCCCGATCCTGTTCCCGGTGGCGGTGGCGCTGGGCATCGACCCGATCCACTTCGGCGTGATGATCGTGGTGAACATGGAGATCGGCATGATCACGCCGCCAGTCGGCCTCAACCTGTTCGTCGCGAGCGGCATCACCAATGCCGGCCTCACCGAGATGAGCAAGGCGGTGATGCCTTGGCTCTATACGATGCTGGCGTTTCTGATGATGATCACCTACATCCCGAGCATCTCGACCTTCCTGCCGAAGGCGCTGGGCATGATGTAAGGACGCCCTCGAGAGAGCGCCAGACCGCAACGCCCGGCCTCAGTGCCGGGCGTTCTTATTTTGAATCGCGCAGTTACCGCGCCCTGGCGATCAGCGCAGCAAGATGCTCGACCGGAATCGCATAGCTGATTCCAGAAGGATCACTCAGGATCTTTTCCTTGGAGGACTTGACGAACACCATGTTGATCACGCCGACGACCGCGCCGGTCGCCGGGTCGTACACCGGGCTGCCGCTATTGCCTGGATAAGCGGTGGCATCGAGCTGATAGACGCGAAACGGGTCGCTGGCCAGGCGCCGGATCAGCGCCGGGTCGAGCGCGCGCGAGTTGTCCTGCGGAATGCCGATGGGCGTGATCGACGCGATGATGCCGCGATGCGTGACCGGGAAAAAGCCCAGCGCATTTCCGATCGGAAAGCCGGTGAACGCAATATCCTGCCCCTCCTGCACTCGGCTGTCCTGACCCGCCAAACGCAGTGGCGGGAGCGGTTCGCCCTCGATCGCGAGCAATGCGAGATCTCGTGCCTGCTCCTGCACCAGAAGGCGCGCGGGTCGAACGGCAATGGATGTACCCCCCTCGCCGGTCGGAACCGCAATCGCGAGCGTCTCCATTGCTCCGGTGTTAAGGCTGACCCCTGCAACATGTGCATTGGTCGCGATCCGCCGACCATCAGCGACGGCAAAACCAGTGCCGAGAAACTGGAACGAAGGGTTGCGAGTGCGCTGAAAGGTACCAACTGCGACCACGGAGGGCTTGATGGCGCGCACTGTCCTTGGCAATTCCGCGCGAACTGCGTGATGTGGCAGCAGACAGCCTGCTGCGGTCGCGATACAAGCAGACAACAGCCTACGGCGCCCTGCATCCAGTACATCGATTCGTTCAGTCATCCTCGCCGTGCGCCGCCAATCTGATCGCGCTCAGCATCGGACTCGGCTCGACGAGATTGCTGTCGAACGGATGCTGCCGGTATTGGACGATGTTGAGGATGCGCTCGACATAGGCTTGCGTTTCCTTGTAGGGAGGGATCCCGCGGTAGCGGTTCACCGCCCCCTCGCCCGCGTTGTACGCGGCAGCAGCAAGAGCGATGTCGCCTTCGAAATACGCAAGCAGCCAGCGCAGGTAAGCGAGTCCGCCCTTGATGTTCTCACGCGGGTCGAACACGTTGGAGACGTTGAAGCGCACAGCCGTATCCGGAATCAGCTGCATCACCCCCATGGCGTTCTTGGGCGACACGGCGGCGGGGTCGAGCGCCGACTCGGTAGTCGCAATCGCAAGCGCGAAGCCGGGACTCACCTGGTACTCCTCGGCGAGGTCCATCACCAACTGGGCGATCTCGCGGCGCTCCCGGGATAGTCGTGCGATACGCGAGGCGAGCGCGTCAGGGTCATCGGCAAACGGCCGCGGTGCGAGGCAATCCGGCTTGACAGCGACATCACTACCGGTGAAGCGCAGCATGCCACGCGCATGACCATGCCCACGCTCCGCAGCCATGGCGAACAATGCGCTGGCGTGCGCATCGTCGCGCGGCAGGCCGCGTCCGTTCGCATACATCCAGCCGAGCGCGTACATCGCCTCCGGATCCCCGATACGTGCCGCCTCGCAATACATGGCTGCCGCTTGCAGGGGATCCTTCGCAACGCCTTCACCGTGCTCAAGCGCGACCGCCGAGGCAAGCAGCGCACGCGCGCGCTGACCATCGTCGGTCGCAGGCAATGAAGTGCGCGCCAACTCGGAATTGGCGAGCGACGCTGCAGGTACCAAGGCGAGCAGGGTCAGCAGCGAGACCCGGCGAACGCCGGCCCGCATGCGGGAGGACTTATCCATCGTGGCGCTCCTACTGCATCGTGTTCCTTCTTGATAGCAGACGCCGGTCAAAGACGCCACAGTCGCACACCCGCGCGCACGAGTGCCTCGGGATCGAACACCGACTTGACGTCGACGAAGACTCCGTTATCGGCAAGCTTCGCAAGCAGCGTGTCCGTGGACATGTCGAGGTAGGCCTGGTGAGACACCGCGGCGACGATCGCCGTCGCCTTGGGGAGGTCGTCCCACGTGGTGAGGCTCACGCCATACTCGTGCAAGGCCTCGGCACTCTCCGCCACCGGGTCATGCACATGCACACGGCAGCCGAAGCTCTCGAGTTCGCGGATCACGTCGATGACCTTGCTGTTACGCAGGTCGGGACAGTTTTCCTTGAAGGTCAGGCCGAGCACGATGACGTCACAGCCCTTGATCGAGTGGTTGTTCTGGATCATCTCCTTGACAGTCTGCTCGGCGATGAATTTGCCCATGCCATCGTTGATGCGCCGGCCCGCGAGGATCACCTCGGGGTGGTAGCCAAGCATCTCTGCCTTGTGGGTGAGGTAATACGGATCCACGCCGATGCAATGGCCCCCTACCAGGCCCGGGCGGAAAGGCAGGAAGTTCCATTTGGTGCCAGCAGCCTTCAGAACCTCGAGGGTGTCGATTCCGATGCGGTGGAAGATCAGCGAAAGCTCGTTCATCAGGGCGATGTTGAGGTCGCGCTGGGTGTTCTCGATCACCTTCGCCGCCTCCGCGACCTTGATCGAACTCGCAGGGTACACGCCTGCGGTGATCACCGAGCCGTAGATCTCCTGTACCTTGGCGAGCGTCGCCGGCGTGTCACCGGATACCACCTTGACGATCTTGGTGACGGTACGCTCCTTGTCACCCGGGTTGATACGCTCGGGCGAATAGCCGACGAAGAAGTCCTCCTTCCACTTCAGGCCGGATTCGCGCTCGATGATGGGGATGCAGACCTCTTCGGTGGCGCCGGGGTAGACCGTCGACTCATACACGACGATGGCGCCGCGCTTGAGATTACGCCCCACCGTCTCCGAGGATTTGACCAGCGGGGTGAAATCCGGCTGGTGCGCCTCGCCCACCGGGGTTGGCACGGCGACCACGATGAAGTCTGCCTCCTTGAGTACCGACGGATCGGTATGGCAAGTCAGCTTCACCGCAGCTCGCAAGTCCTCGCTCGACACTTCGCCGGTGGGGTCCACATGGCGCCCGTAGGAGGCCACCTTCTCGGCCGAGAGGTCGAAGCCAAGGGTGCGGTACTTCTTGCCGAACTCAACAGCCAGGGGCAAACCCACGTAGCCCAATCCGATCACAGCCAACGTCGTCATTTCTTGCAGTCCTTGTCATACATGAATCTTCGCCGCACGCGAGGCGCAGCCCATGATCTGGTGATTCTGCCCCACACCTGGGGGCGACGTCACAGCCCCTTCCTGAGCTTGTCGACTTCTGCGAGCAGGGGCTCGTTGGTCGGATTGTCCTTCACGATCTCGTCCAGCGTGCGCGCTGCATCGGTCTTCCTGCCAGAATCGAGATAGGCACGCGCAAGGTTCAGCCGCAGCGCGGGCACGCGCGGAGCGAGCTCCACGGCCCGCTTGAGGCTGGCGATTCCCTTCTCGTGGTCGCCTTTCTTGACCTGCAACATGCCGAGGGTATCCAGGAAGGCTCCATTGCCCGGTTCCAGCAACACCGCACGTTCGGCAAGCGCCACGGCGTCGTCGCGTCCGAGTTGGCCAGCCACCCACGCCAGGTTGTTCAGCATGAGGGCATTGTTGCCATTCGATGCGAGCAGTTCCCGATAGCTCGCTTCGGCCTCTTCGAGCCGGTTCTCGGCGATAGCACGCTCGGCCATGTAGTTGCGTGAAACGAAATCACCCGGGTTGGCACGCATCCACTCCACCAAGGGCTTCTCGATCTCCTTGAGTTTGCCGATACGTGCGGCAGCCGCATGGATGCGCACGATGAGATCGCCCGACGGGTCCTTCGCGAAGCCCGATTGTAGGACCTTCAGCGCGGGCTCCCACTGCTCCTGTGCCAGCAGCACGTCACCCTCCATCATGAAGCCGACGCCGGCATCGGGACGCTGCTGCTGCACAGCCTTTGCGATCTTCAATGCCTCGGCATGACTGCGCTGCTGCAGGTGAAGTCCGTGCAAACGAACTTGGGCCTGGATCAAATCCGGCTGCAGGGACAGGGCACGCTTCAGGTTCTGCACCGACGCTACGATATCGTTTGCAGCCCGGTAGGCGTCGGCAAGGGTAATGAGCGCCTGCGGAGAGCGCGGCTCAAGCCTCGCAGCCTTCTCGAACGAGACCAGTGCCTGGCGCTGGTCACCCGCAGCGAACTGGGCCTGTCCAAGCAAGGTTGCAATCGCTGCGTCATCGGGTTGGGCGCTCGACAGCGCCTGAGCGATTCGCAGCGCATCCGCGTGTTCCCGCATCATCAGATGCAGTCGCGCCATCGCAACCCGCGCAGGCACAGACTGGGGGTTAGCCTTGAGCGCATTCGCCAGCGTGCTCCGCACCGCCTCGACCGGAGCCCCAGTGGCACGCTGGAGCTCCGCAAGCAGGATGCTCGGTTCAGGATTTGATGGGCTTGCCGCCACCAGCCGCTCCAGACGCGCAACCGCATCCTGAGGTTTGTTCTCGGCAAGTTCGATCCTGACCAAATTGACTACTGGAGAAAGGGATTTCGGATCCAGCTCGACAGCACGCTCGAAGGCCGCTCGCGCGCCCGCCGCGTCGCGTTTTGCAAGCAGGATGCCCCCCTTCAGGTTGAAGGTCTGTGGATTGGTCGGAAACTTCTTCTCGAGATCCTGCTGGGCCTCGAGCGCCTTGTCGTAATCGCCACTGCGCAGATAGGCGAGCGCGAGGGTGAACTCGGGTTGCCCGTTTCCGTCATCCAACTCGGCTGCTGCCTCAAGGTCAGCAATACCGCGCTGAGTGTCACCGCTTGAGAGGCGCGCAACCGCTAGACGCGTGCGCGCAGCGGCATCGCCCGGCTTCGCGGCGACAACTCGCTCGAAGAAACCCGAGGCGCCGGCAAAATCACCTGAGGCGAGGTTGATTTGGCCCGCCAGCATCATGGTTCCGACGTCCCCGGCATCATTCATCAAGGGCTTGAGCTGTTCGCGCGCACGTTCCGCATCACCGCTCTGCAGCAACGACGCAGCCAGAAGACGGCGAGCCAACGCATTCTCGGGCATCTTGCTGAGGACGGACTGAAGGAATCGCTGAGCCTGTGCCTGCTCGCCCTGACGGAGGTAGATCGCCCCGGCAAGCAATTGCCCCGCAGTATGCTCCGGTACCGCGCGCATCATGGCGTCGATCGCCTCACGCGCAGCGGGAACGCGATCCCTACGGAAATCGACGAAGGCAGACAGGTAATGGGTAGCGGGCTCCTTGGCAGCGAACTTCTTCAGCTCAGCAAGATGGCCCTCGGCGGCGTCAAGTTTGTCACCGCGCAGGAGCAAGCTGATCAGGGCGAAGTGATAGCCGCGCGAGCGCGGGCTGGCCTTCACGGCCGCCTCAAGCGCGCTGACCGCATCGTCCGTCCTTCCCAATGCATTCAGCGCATCCGCGCGGAGCGCATGGGCATCGCCGAAAGCACCATTGATGGCGACCGCCCGGTCAGCATCCGCCAGAGCGGCATCGAGATCACCGGAGAGCAGCCGGATCCGTCCGAGGCCGAGGATCGCAGTCAGATCGTCGGGCGCCAGACTCAGCGCGGACTCATAGGCCGTGCGCGAATCGGGCAATTCGCCGCGCGCGAAGCGCGCATCGCCGACAGCACCCAGCAGCTTGACTTGCCCGGCCGGGTCATCGATGCGCGTGCCGGCGTAGTCGTCGATCACCTTGTCGAAGCGACCTGACATGACGAGGCCACGCGCGAGATGCGGGGCCACCGCCGCCGACGGGTGTCCCAGCTCCAACGCTCGCTCGAGATTCTTGACCCCGCTCGCCACATTGCCTTGATCGAGCTCGATGGTTCCAAGCAGGAAACGCGCGAGTGCGATGTTGCCATCCTGCTGCAGCGCGTTCTTGAGCTCTATGCTCGCGGCAGACCACTCACCCTTGGCAAGGTAGGCCTGAGCCGCACTGACCATCTCCTCCGGTGAGTCGCTGCAACCTGCCAGCACACCCGCACATACCAGCATCGCCGCCACGAGCCTCGTCACGCCGCTACCGCTCCTCTTTCCCGCCCCATCTCGACTCATGCTTCCCTCTTCAACCCGTATCGGTTCATCATGTCGTAAAGCGACGGGCGACTCACGCCAAGGATCTCGGCTGCCCTCGCGATATTGTTGTTGGTGCGCCCGAGCACACGTACGACAGCCCTGCGTTCGGCCTCCTCACGTACTTGACGCAAGTTGAGATGGGCGAGCTCTTCGGCGCCCTCGTCCAAGCCGAGATCCTCTGCGGTGATGGAGTTTCCGTCCGCCATGATCACCGCTCGCTTCAGACAGTTCTCGAGCTCACGCACATTACCCGGCCAGCGATGCGATTCGATCGCCGACAGCGCACCTTCACTGAGATGCAGTGTACCGCGGCCATTCTCCTTGGCATATCGTTGCACGAATGCATGCGCAAGAAGCACCGCATCGCCATCGCGGTCGCGCAGCGGCGGGATGTCGATGACGATCTCGGCCAGGCGGTAGAACAGATCCTCGCGGAACAACCCCGCGCGGATCTGCTCGCGCAGGTCGCGATGGGTCGCGCAGACGATGCGCACATCGACGGGAATCTCCTCTCGCCCACCAATCCGCTCGATAACCCTCTCCTGCAGGAAGCGCAGGAGCTTTGCCTGTAACGGCAGCGGGAGATCACCGATCTCATCGAGAAACAAGGTCCCTTTGTTGGCCGTCTCGATCTTTCCCGGCGTCTGCTTCACCGCACCAGTGAACGCGCCCTTCTCGTAACCGAACAACTCGCTCTCCAGCAAGGTATCCGGGATGGCTGCACAATTGATCGCGACGAAGCGCTCCTTGGCGCGTGGTGAGCGTGCATGGAGCGCACGCGCCAGCACCTCCTTGCCAGTACCGCTCTCGCCGAGGAGCGCAATCGTGGCGTTGGCGCTGGCGACCTTATCCACAGTGCGGCACACCTTGAGCATGCCCGCATCGCGGCTGATGATGCCCGACAGGTTTGCGTCCGTCTGCTGTTTGAGTGCGCGGTTTTCCATCTGCAGGTCGAACAACCGAAATGCGCGATCGATTGTCAGTAGCAGCAGATCCGGTTCGAATGGCTTGCCGAAGAAGTCGTACGCGCCGAGCGCCACCGCGCGCACCGCGTTGTGGCGGTCATGCTGCCCGGTGAGGACGATGACCCGCGTGTCGGGTACAAGGGAGAGTATCTCACTCAGCAATGCAAAACCTTCGGTCACGTCGTCAGGGTTGGGCGGCAAGCCGAGGTCCATCGTGACCACGGCGGGTTCGAAGCGCCGGATCTGCGCAATCGCGCTTTCCCTGTCACTTGCGACGATCGTTTCATAGGCATCAAAGGCCCAGCGCATTTGCTTTTGCAGCGCCGGATCGTCCTCGACGATGAGGAGGGGACGTCGCCTTTCGTTCATGCAGCACCTCGTGTCGCATCAACCGCATCCGCCGCCTGGCGGGAATGGCTTGCGAGTGGCAGGCTGATCGTGACGAGGGTACCCTTACCCTCCTCGCTCTCGTACTGAATGGTCCCACCGATCTCCTTCAGGTACTGCTGTGTCTCGTACACTCCGATCCCCATCCCGCTCGCCTTGGTGCTTTGGAAGGCCTTGAACAAATGTTCGCGCATGAACTCGCGACTCATCCCCTTCCCGGTATCCGCCACGGTCAATGACACTTTTCCCTCGTCAGTCACTTCCATAGAGACTGCTACCTTACCACCGTCGATACAGGCTTCCAGTGCATTTTGCACGACATGACCAATGACTCGCTCGAGCCGATCAGAATGCGCGCTCACGGCCAACGGCATCTTTTGCGGAAATGTCATGGTGATCCTGTCGCCGAATGCACGCTTCGCCTCGACGACTCTTTGCATCAGTGGGCCGAGTTCGACGACACGCGGGGGATTCACCGAGGTCTTCTCCTGAAGTTGCTTCATCAGGCCCCGCATTCTTGCCTCGACATGGCTCACCGTATCCAGCATGTCGGCCTGAAACTCCGGGTTATCCTTATGCCGCTCCGCGTTCTTCAGCATCAGGGAGAGCTGCGCCACCAGATTCTTGAGGTCGTGCACAACGAACGCGGACATGCGGTTGAAGGAGTCGAACTTGCGCGCCTCGAGCAGGGCCTCTGCGGCGACCATCTGAGCAAGATAGCTCGCGGCCTGCCGCTGTGCGGACTTGAGCAGGTCGAGCACCTCCCAGTTCACCTCGAACGGCGTGCGCGGCTGACTGAGGACAACGAAGCCGACCAACTCTTCACGGCATTTCAAAGGCACGACCAGCCACGCGTCAGGCAAGGACTGAAGCCAATCGGGCAGCACCAGCGCGTCATACAGCTCTGGGCGATCCCGAACCTCGTCGAGGTTGATGACCCATTCGCGATCGTCCAGGAAGCGACAGAGATCCCCATCCGCGCCTTCGGTCAGCGACATACCCGGATGGTTGAGCCGCGCATGCATCCGGAACGCACCACTCTCGTTGCGTAACCAGAGTACCCCTCCCGGACTTTCGACCAGATCCGCGAGCGCCTTGATCACGGACTGACCCAGATCGAGCGAATCGCCCGTAGCGGAGAGGGATTGCGTAAATTTCTGCCACTCCACCCGATAATCGTATCGATACGGAAATAGGTGCTTGCTGACAATGACCCTGAGCTTTGCACGCTGCGAGCCCGAAAAGACAAGCACCCCAAAGAGCAGAAGACCACCAAAGAGCAGCGTCATCTGCATCGCGCGCCCCCAGGTTCCGCCGAAGTAGCGCACGTAATAGCCCGCGGCCGCAATCAGAAGCAGGTAAAGACCCGATATCGCGAGCGCGGTAGAACGAAAAGCCATCTCCCGCGACACCGCGATCTTCAGCTTCCACGATGGCGTCCTCGCCGCAGACACCGCTACCAGCGGCATTGCCATCGCCATCACGATCCCCCTGACGGACCAGACATCGGCATCCAGTCGCCCGAACAGGAAGCCATCGGCAAAGAAGTACAGATCGAAGATGTATTGAGCGGCCAACGCGAGGCACAGAGGCTTCAGGCCCCAGCGCGATTCTCTGGGCAAGCTCCGGAAGACCTGCTCGACCAGAACGAGTCCGAACACAGCCATTGCCAAAAACCCGCCCAGAAGCAGAGCGAGCAGCGAGAAGCCAGGATCGAACCCGAGCGAGCCTGCGCCTACGACGAGCAGGATCGAACACATCGTCGCGACCGCGAAGTAAAGGAACAGTTTGACCCGATACGCGGCGATCGCCTTGAGCAAAGTCAGCAAGAATGCGAACCACGCACCAAAGCGCAATGCGTCCAGGATCGTCGCGAGTTGCGCAGCCCAAGCCGAGGGCGAGAGAACCTGCGCGACGCACGCGAGTGCCCAAAGGGCGCTCGTCGCTACCGCCAGGATGAGCACACCACCGGGACGCCCCCCTCGCCAACCCAAACCGAGGTACAGCGCAAACAGCACATGCACGACTGCAGCAAGCGCATAACCCAGGACGGCAACGTCGATCAACTCTATCCCCAAGGCCCCTCACCGAACTGGCCTGTCGGGCGCATGATCAGCATGCCCGCATCGACAGTGCGCAGGAAGGACTTCAATGTGCGCCTTCACCCATCAGAACGACCCTAACCGTCTCGAACAATACGAGGATATCCAGCATCAAGGTATGGTTCTTGACGTAGTAGAGATCATACTGAAGCTTCTGCACCGCATCCTCAACCGAGGCGCCGTACTGATAGCGAACCTGCGCCCAGCCGGTGACACCTGGCTTGACGCAATGGCGCACTGCGTAGAACGGAATCTCCTGCGAGAGCTTATCCACGAAGTAGCCACGTTCCGGTCGCGGCCCAACCAGACTCATCTCACCGGTAATCACATTGAACAGTTGTGGCAGTTCATCCACCCGAATCTTGCGGATGATCCGCCCGATCCGGGTCACACGATCATCATTGGAAGTCGCCCAGCGCGGCTTCCCGTCTTTCTCCGCATCAGTTCGCATGCTGCGGAACTTCGTGACCTTGAAAGGGCGCCCCCCCTCGCCGATGCGCTCTTGGCGATAAAACACCGGTCCTCTATCCTCCAGGAGGATCAATATCGCCGTGATCAGCATGATGGGTAGCGCCAAGGTTAGCAGCCCAAATGCGACCACTAGATCGAACACACGCTTGACCGTCGTGCGCGCCAGCCCCTGCCGGAAACCATCGCCATAGATCAGCCAACTTGCCTTCAGCGAATCCAACCGCACCTGCCCCTGCGTGTGCTCGTAAAACGACGACAGATCGAGCACCTTGACACCACTCAGCTTGCAGTCAAGCAAGGCCCGGATCGGCAGCACCCCGCCACGACGCTCTTTCACCGCGACGATGATCTCATTGACCCGGTGCCGCTGAACCAGATCAAGCAGCCCCACCTCTGCGGGCAGAATCTTGGACGAGTCGACAGCCGACTCGCCCTCACCGTTGGAGCCAACAAAACCTACGATCTGAACGCCGCGCTGCACCGGATAATTGAGCGAACGGGCCACTGTCGACGCGTCCTCGCCAGTGCCTATGATCAAGACCCGAGGACGGAACAGGGCATTCGCGCTGCGCCGATTCACAAAACCGCGCATGGCAAGGATGATGCCGAGGAGCACCACCACAGAGACCTGGACGCTGTCGTCGGCGAACTCATCCCACGACGTCACACGAAAGACGACGAAGGCAACAGGGACGCTGATGACGATGGAGAAGAGGACACGAATCAACGCATCACGACTGGACAGACCTGCGCCAGGCAGACGATAGAGTCCCATTACGCTGTTGAGCAGGATCATCACCCCCGCAAAAAGGAACGCCGCCGGAACAATATGCTGCCACTCGGTGCCGCCACCATGGATCTTCACACCAATGGCCACGAGTACCGCAAAGAAGAGCAACAATGCGTCGAAGATGGCCTGTTGAAGCGTGTGCGTGGGGAAGTAATGCGAGAAGACCTTCAGCATGGGAGCCTCGTTCAGTCCCCGTAAGGCGGGGATCGCTGAGATGGGTGCGTTCAGTACCTTGTGCGCAGGCAGCAGATACACTGCGCCGAAGCGAACGTTACCCAAGAGTCGATGACAGCGATGTTAAGTACATCACGATTACCGCGTCATCCACTCCGCGCCGACATCACGGCGCAAAGCCCGCAATTGTCATACAAAACGAGGATAAACTGAAGCCCGATCAAAGATTCGCCATCCCTGCGGAAATTTTGACAAAAATTTAAACAACCAGTCAGATTTCGCTCAAAAATGAAGCAATTGCATCGATGGAAGAATCTGCCTCCGGGAAGTGTTTTCCGAGCGTGAAGAATCCATGCGGCACGCCCTCGACATGCACTTCAACGATACGCCCACCCTCGGACACGACTCTCCCCGCAAATTCCCTGCAATCGTCTGTAAGGGGGTCCAGCCCCGCCGTAAGCATCAGGATTGGTGGCAGACCCGCCAGTGTCTCCGCGTTCAATGGTGAGGCGCGCCAGTGATCCTCGCCCCCATCGGGAAGGTAATGCGAAAAAAACCAGTCCAAGCTCGCACGATCCAACACGAAACCTTCGGAAAAAGCCGCCCGCGACGGTCGTTCGCTAGCGATCGTCACGCATGGATAAACGAGTACCAGACCACGAAGCGCCCCCTGCACCCTGTCACGGAGGTGGATCGCAGCCACGGCCGCGAGGTTGCCACCGGCGCTATCGCCGGCGAGCGCAATACTCGCAAAACTCAGCCCCACGTCTGAGGCCCTCCCAATGACCCACTGAACCGCATGAACAGCATCGTCTACAGCGGCAGGAAATGGATGCTCGGGGGCGAGGCGATATTCGACCGAAAGCACCGCGTGGCCACTTCGATTGCACAGACGCCTGCACAAACCGTCATAGCTCTCCACATCCCCGACAGTCCATCCGCCACCATGAAAGTAAATGAGCAGTGGTAACGTATCGTTCGAACGCGCCTGCGAGGGCCTGTACAAGCGGGCAAGCAATACCGACCCGTCCTCACGCGGAATGGGAATTTCGAGGACCGATGCGACCGCCTCGTTCGCAAAGCCCAGCGCAAACTGCAGCTTTGCAAATGATCGCCTTGCCTGATGAACATCCAGTTCATGAAAACGCGGTGCATTGACTCGATACATCATGCTCAAGAGGGCATGCGTTTCCGGGGTGACGCTCATGGAGCACTCCAACTGAGTCTGTATTCGGGGATTCTGTAGACGCGACAACACCCCAGTCCGTTTAATGCGTACTGGGGTGTTTGAATGGGTTAGTCTGACGATGACCTACTTTCCCACACGCGAGGTGCAGTATCATCGGCGCGGTCTTGTTTCACTGTCCTGTTCGGGATGGGAAGGAGTGGTACCAAGACGCTATGGTCGTCAGACTTTGAGAGGTAACGAGCTGGGGCGAAGAGAGTGTTGTTGTGTGATTGCTTTTGGCGTGTATGTGGTGAAACAGGGTTATAGGATCAAGCCTCACGGGCAATTAGTATCGGTTAGCTCAACGCATTACTGCGCTTACACACCCGACCTATCAACG
>JAYRYZ010000028.1:0-66837 GCA_041916775.1 Rhodocyclaceae bacterium
ACTTCGACCGACTTGGCGTGCCCCGGCTCTCATGACCTCAACTGCTCGAACCGCCCGGTGCGGACCCGCATGCCGGGTGGTGTGGGAGGGGAACGGTCAGGTAAGCTGACCGCCCCTATCCCGATTTGGGGACTCGCGTTTCATGCCTCACCGGATGATACGCGTGCAACATGCATGCCGCAGACTCGGGTCTTCGGTTGTCTCTCCTCCTTCAAGGATTCGCTCATGCGCTCTCTCAATTTCATCGGTGGTGAGAAAGGGGGCGTCGGCAAATCGGTCGTTGCCCGGTTGCTGGCGCAGTATTTCATCGACAAGGGTCGCACCTTCACCGGCTTCGACACCGATCGCTCGCACACGACCTTTGCGCGCTTCTACAGCGACTTTGCAGCGCCCGTGGTGGTTGATCGTTACGAGGGGCTGGATACGGTCGCGACTGTTTTCGATGGTCTGGCTGATGATTCCCGGCACAGCGTGATCGTCGACCTGGCCGCGCAGACGGCTGCACCGCTGGCGCGCTGGATCAAGGATTCGGATGTGCTCGTGCTGATGTCGGAGTTGGGCGTTTCGGTCAACTTCTGGCATCTGGCCGATGCAGGCAAGGATTCGGTGGATCTTCTCGGCAGCCTTGTCGATACCTATGGCGCCGGACCGAACTATGTGGTGGTGCGCAACCATGGGCGCGGATCCGACTTTTCGCAACTCGATCAATCCGACGCCCTCAAGCGCGCCCTCGAACTGGGCGGCAAGGTGGTGAATCTTCCGGAGTTGCACGAGGCGAGCATGCGCAAGATCGATCGCCAGGGGGCGAGCTTCTGGTCGGCGATCAACAGTCGCGACGGCGCGGATGCGCTGGGCCTGCTGGAGCGCCAGCGGGTGAAGAACTGGATGCGTAACACCTACGCGATGCTGGACGATCTGCCGCTCTAGCAGGCGGTGGCGAGTGCGGCGCGCATGGCCTTTTCAGATGCTGCCCGATGACCGCAGTGGCCGGTGTCGGAGCATGAACACAGGACGAACGACACGATGCGACAACTTACCCCTTCCGGCCAGCAGGCCGTCAATGACATCGCGCAGCGGCATGGCTTCAGCGCGGACGCGGTGATGTCCATGCTCGAGTCGGTCATCAACGGCAACGGCAGCATGGCGCAGTTCAACCACCCGGAGTTCTGCGGCGCCGGCCAATGGATGCGCGGTGGCATGACCATGGTTTCCGACATGTTCAACAACTACCTGAAAGGGCGCGTCGATGGCCTGTGCGCAGAGCTCTCCAATCTCGTGCTCAATCAGCCCGATCTGGTGCAACAGGGCAGCTTCCAGTCGCAGTCGCAGTCGGGCGGAGCGGGGTACGGGCAGCAGCAGAGCAGCGGGGGCTGGCAGCAAGGCGCGGCGCAAGGGAATGCTTCCAGTCTGTTCGTGCCGCCCGGGCCGGACTGGTGGGGCCCCGAACTGCGCTTCCCGAACAGCACGGGTGCGCAGAACGGCGTGCGCTACGCCTACTTCGCCCAGGCTTGCCGGCTCGCGATCGAGGTGGGTGGCACGGTCACCATTTACGACACCTTGAATCACCAGATCGGTGGCTTCTCGCAGCAGCAGTCCTGCGGCGGTTCATTGAGCTTTACCAGCCAGTTCGGCCTGATCGATGTCGCGAGCCTGCCGGTCGTGTCGGTGAATGGCGTGCCGGCTGCAGCCCCCGTGCAGGCACCCTATCAGCCACCCCATCAGTCGCAGCATCCGACGTCGGATTGGCAGCCCGGCGCGGGCCAGGATGTGTTTGCGACGATCGAGCGGCTCGCCGAGCTGCGCGCCAAGGGCGTGCTGAGCGACGAGGAGTTCGGCGCCAAGAAGGCGGAGCTTTTGTCCAGGCTCTGAGTATTGCCGACAGGCGCGCCCAGGGGGCTTCAGCCTGGATGGCGCAGGTCCAGGCAGTACTCGCCAAGCCCGGCGCGCGCTGCCGATGGAGGGGCCTCCGGCGGCACCGTGCTCATCACGAGACGTTCGGCGCGCCGCTGCGCAGCGTCTGCGAGGTCCGTGGGGAGGCCGTCGTAAGGCAGGTTGCCAGGGCGCCACTCGTGCAGGGTGAGCGCGCGCACATCGGCCAGACCCGGGTGCTGCAGGTGGATCGTGACCGGACTCTGGTCGTGCAGCGTGGGATGCAGTCCGGTACTGGGCGTGAAGCTGCGATAGCGGATCGAGAACACTTTCAGCGGCCCGTACGCATCCACTTCGTCGCGCCACGGCAAGGAAATGCCGCGCGCGAGCGCCTGCCAGCCCGTCCAGGCGATGGGCACATCGGCGTCTCCGCGTGCGCCGGAAACAGGGCGGAGGCGCAGCTCCACCCGCGTGGTGCTCGAGTCGATGAGACGTGACGATCCGCCCTGCTCGGGGCTCGCAGCATCGCCCAGCAATGGCCAGAACTCCAGCCCGCGTCGCAGTTCGAGCGTCGCGCCGGGGAGCGATACGCTCGCCCAGTAGCGGAACTCCTCCCGGCGCAGTACGGATTCGATCGCCTCACCAAGGCCGAAGCCCGCCTGTTCGAGCGCATCCAGCACGGCGCGCAGATCCTGTTCGAGATAGAAGGGCAGCGCAAAGCGTTGGTGCAGCGCCCGGCCCCAGTCGATGAGCGGGCCCTCGTAGTCCTCTGTCATCAGCATCGCGGTGATCGCGCGCAGCAGGCAGGCGAGCGCGGTGGCGCGCTCCGGCGTGTGCTGCATGCGCAGCGCGCGGAACTCGACCAGGCCGAGCAGACCACGGCCGGGATGGAAGGGGTTGCACAGCTTCTCGATGTTGATCTCGGCGCGGTGGTTGTTGCCCGACACGTCACACAGGAACGGCGACAGGCTGCGCCACAACATCGCCGCGTCGGCATCCGGCGTGCGTGCGAGCAGCGCCAGCGTCAGCGCGAGCTCGTCGAACGCGTCGCTGCCACGCTCGTCGGCGCGTGCCGACTGGCCGCTGCTGCCGACGAAGTCATGGGAATACAGATAGGACAGGCTGGGGTGGTGGTTCAGGAAGCGTACAAGTCGGGGCAGCAGGCGCGGCTCGATGATGAAGGGGCTGGAAGCAGGCGAGGGGCCGCCGAGGGTGATCTGGCCGCCACCGCCCGAATCTGCCACCGTGCCGTTGAAGTAGAGGCGGTAGGTGGAGAGCCCCTGCGTCGCCGCTGCGTCATAGAGCATGTGGCTGCGGGCGAGGAACTCCGCCGCGTCGGCGCTGGGGGCGGCATTGACCTCGATGACCGCCGGGTCGGGGGTGATCGTGGTGAGTTCGACGGTGTCGTCCATGGGTGGTAGCTCGCCGGCGATGATCAACTGCTGCACCCCTGCGGCAGTAGCGGAACGCGCTATGCAATCCAGCAGCGCGAGGCATTCCGTTACCGACGCGATGGCGGGCAGATCGATCCAGGCTACCGCGTCGCCATCTACCGCTTCACGGCGCAGCGTGAAGGTCAGGGGATGTGCGCAGTCGCGTGCGGCATGGAGATCGATGGTGTCGCTGTAAGGGCGTTCCCCTCGCTCCACGCGCCAGCCGGCTTGACAGAGTGCGCCCGTGATTGCTTCCGCCCAGTCGTCCAGCGTTCCCGTCCAGGGCATGCCAGGGGCTGCCAGGAGAGGGTCGGGCGGCCCCTCCCAGCAATGCGCGCCATCGCGGCGCCGGTAGAGGCCATAGTTCCAGCGGGGGGCTTCCTCGCCCGGATAACGGCGCCCGGTACTGCGCAGCACCGTGCTGCCAGGGTATGCCTGCGCGAGCACCGCCAGCATCGCGCGTGCGCGCGCTTCCTTGGTTCCGCCTAGGGCACTTCCCAACCACTCCGGCGACTGGGCGTGACGGTCCGTGAAGGTCGGTTCGGCGCCTACCCAGATCGTCATTCCACGCGCTGCGAGCGTCGCGTCATGGTGGCGGACTGCGTTGGCAAAGGCTTCACTGTTCCACATGTATCTTCGCACCCTCGCGTGAGGTTGGTTGGCATGGCGGTTCAGGCGCGGTGGCGCAAGGAACTCCAGAACGACGCGCCGATCAGGAGTGCACCGATGAGGCCGGTAACCACCTCGGGCACATGCATATGTACGCTGAGGATCATGATCACCGCGAGCGCGCCGATCGCCCAGAACGCACCGTGTTCGAGATAGCGGTAGGCGGTGAGCGTGCCCTTGTAGACCAACATCAGCGTGAATGAGCGTACGAACATCGCCCCCACCCCGAGGCCGATCGCGATGATCGGCAAGCTGTTGGTAAGCGCGAAGGCACCGATGACACCGTCGAAGCTGAAGGATGCATCCAGCAACTCCAGATACATGAAGCCTGCGAATCCGGTCTTGACCACGGCGGTGCCTGCCTCGTTCGGCTCACCGCCCATGATCGCGCCGAGGCCGTCGGCGAGGATGTAGGTGATCAGGCCCCAGATGCCGGCGACGATGAACTCCGAGCGCGTGTCGGTATCGCCCACATAGGCGGCACTGATCAGCAGCGTGAGTAGCGCCAGCAGGATCTGTGCGGCCTCGAGGCGACCCAGCCGCGTCAGCGGCGCCTCGATGAAGCCGAGCCAGTGGTGATCCTTGTTCGAGTCGATGAAAAACTTGAGAAACACCATCATCAGGAAGCTGCCACCGAAGGCAGCGATCTCGTGATGTGCGGAGGTGAGGATGCGCGCGTACTGCGCCTCATCGAACAGTGCCAGGTTCAACACCTCGACCGGCCCGAGGTTCGCGACCACACCGACGATCGCGAGCGGAAACACGATGCGCATGCCGAACACGGCGATGAGGATCCCCCACAGCAGAAAGCGCTGCCGCCACTTCTCATCCATGTGCTCGAGCACCGTGGCGTTAACCACGGCGTTGTCGAATGACAGCGAGGTCTCGAGCACCGCCAGCACCGCGACGATGAACGCGCCTGCCGGACCGCCGAGCAAGTAGCCGCCGACGATGCCGGCCAGCGTGAGGAAGATCGACCACTTGAAGTAATGCAGGTTCTGCATGAGTATTCCGGGACTTGTGCAATGCGCAATCGTACCGCAGCACGGCAGCGGACGAAGGGGCTTTCGGGTATATTCGCGGCCTTGTCCCCGACCGCCGCTGCCAAAGCCTTCGCCATGCCATTGCCCGATTTTGATCCCGCTCGCTACGCCGCGCAGCTCGATGAGAAATGTGCGCGCTTCAAGCAGGATTTTGCCGGGCTCGGCTTGCCAGATCCACTTGTGTTCGCGTCAGCCTCGAGCGGCTACAGGTTGCGTGCCGAGTTCCGCATCTGGCATCACGGCGGGCGCATCGACTACGCGATGTTCGACCCGGAGTCACCGCGCAGCCCCGTTCTGATCGACGCGTTTCCTCCGGTTGCGGCACGCATCGCCAAGGCGATGCCGGTGCTGCGCGATGCCGTGATGGCCGACCCGTTGCTGTTGCGCAAGCTCTTCCAGGTGGAGTTCCTGTCTACGCTCAGTGGCGAACTGATGGTCAGCCTGGTGTACCACCGCCCGCTGGACGCATCTTGGGACGACGCTGCCCGCACAGTGGCCGCGTTGCTCGATGCGCAGGTGATCGGCCGCAGCCGCGGGCAGAAGCGGGTGCTCGCGCGCGACTGGGTGCTCGAATCCTTCGAGCTCGAAGGACGTGTGCTGCAGTACCAGCAGATCGAGGGAAGCTTCACCCAGCCCAACGGCGGCGTCAATCGGCACATGCTGCGCTGGGCGCGCGGGGTGGCCGCCTCCGCGGGCGGGGATCTGCTCGAGCTCTACTGTGGCAACGGCAATTTCACGGTCGCCCTGGCGCCATTGTTTGGCCGTGTGCTTGCCACCGAGGTCAGCAAGTCCTCGGTCGGGGCGGCTGCCTACAACCTTGACGCGAACCAGGTCAGCAACGTCACCCTCGTGCGCATGTCCAGCGACGAGATCAGCGATGCCATGGCGGGCGGCAGGGTCTACCGGCGCATGCGCGATGTGGATCTGAGCGCATACCGCTTCACGACCCTTTTCGTCGATCCGCCGCGCGGCGGCCTTGATGAAACAACGACCCGCATGGCGCGCGGGTTCGAGCGGGTGCTCTACATCTCATGCAATCCCCGCACCCTGTTACGGGATGTTGCTGCACTCAGCGACACGCACTCCATACAGGCGGCCGCCGCCTTCGACCAATTTCCCTACACCGATCACCTCGAGTGCGGGCTGCTTCTCGTCCGTAAGCCCTGAGCCTGCACCGCGCGCCTGCGAGACAGTCTTTCTCGGCGTGCATGACTCTTGCCCAAGCTCAAAAGCCGCATATTCAAGAAGCGCTATATTGAGCCGATAGAAATCAGGCTTCTGCCTTTCGCAACACGCGAGAGCTGGAAGCCGACCTCGGGCAGTGCGCCCGTTCTCCGGGAAGCGATCATGACAACACCCATTTCGATCCGCACCCAGCTGACCTTGCTGGTGGTGCTGACCTGCGGCCTTTTCATCGCGACGATTGCCGGCACCCTGTGGCAGATGGGTGTCGGACAGGACAGGATGCTCGCCTTCATCGACAAGGAACTGGCGGTGGAGCGGGAGGTGACGCGCGCCTATGCGCAGGGTCTGCAGATGGGGCAAGCCCTGCGGAACATCTTTCTTGACCCTGACAATCCGCAGGCCTACGAGAACTTCGAGCGCGCAAGTCTCGGTTTCGACGAGGCGATGGCGAAGGTCCGCGCCGGTGGCGCTGCGTTGAAGGGGGGGCAGGCCGCTGTCGACCGATTTGCGGCGATTCGCGCCCGTTGGGCTCCGCTGCAGAAGCGCGTCATCGATCTCGTGCGAGCGGGTGAGGCCGAGCGCGCCCTGCAGGTACTGGTCAAGGAGGAAACGCCGGCATGGCGCGAGATCCGCGCTGCCTTGCTGGAGCAGATCGAGCACCTGAGCGGGCTGACCGCGTCCTTGCGCGAGGCGACCGACAGCGGCCTGGAGCGTGCCCGTTCGATTGCTGTGGGGGCGACGCTGGTGGCGTTGCTTGCGTGCGTTTTCATCGCATTGTTCGTGATCCGTCACCTCATCACCCAACTGGGCGGCGAGCCTGCGTATGCGTCCAGCGTGGCGCGTCGCGTTGCGGCCGGTGCGCTGGACGAGCCTGTCGAGGTCAATGGCCGCGCATCGGACAGTCTGCTGGCGGCGATGCGCGCGATGCAGCACGAACTGGCCGGAACGATCCGTCAGATCCGGGCAAACGCCGACGATGTCGCCGACGCGATCGGTGGCTTGCACGCCGAACAGGCGAACCTGGCCACGCGGTCTGCTGCCCAGCGCGAGGCAGCGATGTCCATCGAGGGCACGATCCGTGCGTTGATAGCCAACATCGATGATGTCGCAAGGCGTTCCGATGATGCAGATCAGCTGACCAGGCGAACGCGGGAGCGCGTCGATTCTGGCGGGCGCCTGATCGGCGATGCGTCGGAGGCGATCAAACGGATCTCGGACCGGATGACGGCATCGTCCGAGGTGATGAGCGCTCTCGGCAGCAGCGCGGCCAGCATCTCCAATGTCGTCAAGGTGATCGAGGAAGTGGCCCAGCAGACCAACCTGCTCGCCCTCAATGCGGCCATCGAGGCCGCGCGCGCGGGTGAGCAGGGGCGCGGGTTTGCAGTGGTCGCCGACGAGGTGCGCAAGCTTGCCGAGCGCACCGCGCAATCCACGCATGAGATCGCCGGCATGATCCGGCGTGTTCAGGAAAGTGCCGACGAGGCGGTCGCGAGCATGGATGCGGGCCGCGAACTCGCGCGTGTCGGCGTCGACAAGGTGCAGGTTGCGCGCGAAGCGATCGAACAGCTCGCGATCGACGCGGGCGCACTCCACGAGTTGGTGACGTCCATGGATGACGTGCTGCGTCAGCAGCGCGGTGCCAGCAACGAGATCAGCACCAGCGTCACCGACATCGTCTCGATGAGTGACGACAATCACCGCGCCGTCGGCAACTCTCTGGCGCATGTCGAGCAACTGCGCGGTCTGGTGCTGTCGCTCGAGGAGACCGTCAGGCGCTTTCGCGTCGGCACCTGAGCCCTGACGTGCGTTCAGGTGCCTTGGTGCAAGCGCTCGGCGAGCCTGACAACGGCGCCTGCGACGGCTTCGAGCGCGGTCGAGGTACGCGCCTCGACGGGCTTGCCGTCGGCGCCGAAGGCCTTGTTCGCGAACGGAATCCCCAGTTGATCCGGGACCACCAGAAAGCCCAGGTTGGACAGATACTGCCGAGTGTGCTGCAAGGAGCGAATGCCCCCCAGTGCACCGGGCGACGCTGTGGCAATGCCTGCAGGCTTGCCGCGAAAGTGCAGTGTGCCCGAACGACCTGGGTCTCCAGGCAGCGGACGCGATAGCCAGTCGAAGGTGTTCTTCACCAGCGGTGAGAAAAAGCCGTTGTACTCCGGCCCCGCGAGCAGTAAGCCGTCGTGTCCGGCGAATACGCTCTGAAGCCGTGCGGCTGCATCGGGCAAACCCTCGGCCGCTTCCAGATCGCCGTCGTAGAGTGGCAGGGGATAGTCGGAAGGCTCGATCCAGGTGGTCGAGGCGCCCGCGCGCTCCGCTGCGTCCTTGAGTGCGAGCGCGGTGATGCGGTTGAGCGAATCGCGGCGTGCGCTGCCGGTCATGATGATCAGGCGTACGGGCATGAAGGGTTCTCCGGTGGATATCGGTTCAGAGACAGGCTGAAGCGCTACAGGTTCGTTCCAAGGTGTGACGATACCAGGCGCCGCGTGTCAGCCGGAGGACGCGGGAGCGGCGACAACCTTATTCTTGCCAGTCTGCTTCGCCTCGTACATGGCCTCGTCGGCACGGGCGATCACCGCCTCCATCGCTTCGCCGTTCCACAGGCTCACGCCGGCGCTGAACGTGATGAGAAGCTTCTTGTCGTCGGCAAGGAAGTAAGCCTTGGTCAGCTCGCGCTGCAGTCGCACCAGTGCTGCAGTCGCTTGTTCGAGGTCCGACTCCGGATAGATGATGATGAATTCCTCGCCGCCCAGCCGCGCCACCGTGTCGTTCGGGCGCAGGTTGGCGCGGATGATGCCGGTCAGATGCATCAGCGCGTCGTCACCGGTCTGGTGGCCATAGGTATCGTTGAGGCGCTTGAAGTTGTCGATGTCGAGCAGCGCGATGCACAGCGGAGCGCCGCGTCGCAGTGCCCGGGCGCTTTCCTTATCGAAGGTTTCCTCGAGGCCGCGGCGGTTGAGCACGCCGGTGAGCTGGTCGTGGCGCATCAGGCGGCTTGCTTCGTCGAGTTCCTTCTGCAACTCGACGATTCGCGCCTCGGCGCTGCGGGCGCGCTCGGTCGCGGCGGTGAGCTCGTCGCGGGAGCGCCGCGCTTCGTCCTGGATTGCGCGCGTCTCGCGCATCACTTCGTCGAGCACCGGTGCGATCTCGTTGATGTCGCGTGCGTTCGCGATCCGCTGCGCGCTGTCGGCGATGCGGTCGTGGTAGGTGCCGGTGGCCGCGCTGAAATTGGCGAGTTGGTCGACGAAGCCTGCGAGCATCTCGCGCAGCGATTGCTGCGCCTGCACCAGGTTGTGCTTGATCTGGCTCTGCTTGTAGATGACCTCCTTGAGCCTGCGCTCGGCGTCGTCGATATGACGCAGGTTGGCCGGCTTCGTGACGACCTCGCGCAGCACCTCGACCTGGCCCGAGAGCCAGCGGTCGTCCACGACGATCTCCTCGATGTTCTCGAGCAGCAGGCGGAGGAGCTTGATCAGTCCGGCACGAATCTCGCCGTCGTCGGCCGCCACCAGCTCGAGGCGGTAGGCGAACTTACGCAGTTGCTGCGCCACCGCGTCGAGTTGGGCGGGCTTGCTCGCAGCCTTCACCGAGGCGAGCATGCCGCCGGCTTCCTTGACGAGCTCCGGATGCTCGCCGAGAAAGGCAGGTACCACGGTGTCGAGCGTGACTTCCACCAGCTCGCGCAGACTGGCGATGATTTCGCCCGCTTCACCGCGCGCGACGATCGTCACCTCGGCAGGCCTGGCGAGCTGCTCGGCGGCCGGCAGGGCATCATCTGTCACGCCCTCGGCGGCTCCTCCACCGGCCTCCGGGTCGCCGGGCGCCTGCGCCCATGCGCGCACGAGTCCTTGCAGGCGGTTGTAGAGTGTGGCGGGGTCGTTCGCGGCAAGCACACGGTCCAGTGATTCACGCTTGCGTGCGACCGTCCAGCCGATCTGGCGCGTTTCCCACTGGCGCAGCAGCGTCGCAATCAGCGTATTCCATGAAGGCGGGTCCTCCTGCGCAATCGTCGCGCAGTAAGAGAACAAGGCCTGCTCGGCGGCTGCGCGATCCTTGCCGGCCAGCGCCCGCTCGATCTGCTTGCCGGCACGCTTGCGGTCAGGTGTGTCGAAAGGCAGGCGGCTGGCGATTTCGCGGATCAGGCGTTCGGGGTAGCCGTCTTCCTCGTCCGGCGTCTCGGATACCTCGTGGTAGAGGGCGCGGAAGTTGGCCGGCGTGGGCGGGAGCCTGCGTGTCGCGAAGAGGCGCAGTACTTCGCGGGCGATCTCTGATGGCTGGGTCGGTGCACTCATGGAGGGCCTTCCGTTATGGACCGGGTTGCAGCGCGCGGGAGGGGTTGTCGAAGCTCGGGTGCAGCGTGTCGGGCCGCAGTCAGTGGGCGACCAGCACGCGGTTCTTGCCCGCGCGCTTGGCGGCATACATTGCCTTGTCGGCACGGTCGATCGCGGAATGCGGGTCCTCGTCGCCGTGCACGCATGCGACTCCTGCACTGAAGGTGATCAGGATGCGCTGGTTATCCGCAAGGAAGAAGCGCTTTGTCAGTTCGCGCTGCAGCCGCGTGACGGCCAGGATGGCATCGTCGAGATTGGTATCGGGCAGCAGAACCAGGAACTCCTCGCCGCCATAGCGTCCGACCAGATCCTGCGGGCGGGTGGCATTGCGGATCACCTCGGACAGATGGCGCAGCGCCTCGTCACCGGTCTTGTGGCCGAACGTATCGTTGAGCTGCTTGAAGTTGTCGATGTCCAGCATCGCGATGCAGATCGGCGCACCCTTGCGCCGCGCCCGCCCGAGTTCCCGCTCGAGCGCTTCATCGAGACCCTTGCGGTTGAGTGTGCCGGTGAGCGCGTCGTGCCGCACGAGCTCGCTGGTCTCGTCGAGCTCGCGCTGCAGCCGCGCGATCTGCAGGTTTGCGGATTCCACCTGCTCACGCAGGGATCGGAGCTGGTCACTTGACCGCTGTGCAGTGTCGCGCACGCTGCGGGTGTCTGCGAGTATGCCTTCGATGACGTTGGCGAGGTCCGCGATATTGTCGGCCGACGCGATCTCTTCGGCGCAGCGTTCGAGCGCAGCGTGGTAGTGCTCGGTGGAGCCGCTGAACTCGGCGAGTTGGTCGAGGAAACCTGCCAACATCGACTTGAGCCGCTGCTGCGCGTCGTTGAGCTGACGCTTGAGGCGCCCCTGCTTGGCGATGACGTCGCGAAGGCGCCGTTCGATCTCGTCGAGCACGCGGATGTCGAGCGTGCCATTGAAGGCCTCCTTGAGCAGCCCGATCTGACCCGACAGCCAGCTGTCTTCCGCGATCAGCTCGCTGATGTTGTCGATGATCAGCCTCAGCAGCGCAACCAGCGCCTGGCGCACCGCGCGATCATCCTCGCTACGCAACTCCAGCCGGTGTGCAAGCGTCCGGATACGCTCCGGCAAATCGCCGGAGGGCATGCGCGCTGCCGGCTCGCCAAGCGCAGCCGCAAGCAGCTGGATCTCCATGACAAGCACTGGGTCATCCGCTGCGATCGCGCACACACCGCTTCTCAGCAGATGCTGGAGGAGTTCTACCAGAGCAGGGGGCAGTGCCGGTTGCGCCGCGTCGTCTGCCACGCGCGTACCGACCTCGGCCTCCGTGGCGTCGTCGGCGGGGGCGTCCTCCGGCGACAGCATCCAGCTGTGCATGAGGCCCTGGAGACGTGCCGGGAGGTGTTGACCAGCTGCCGAGCCGTTCAACACCCGCTCGAGTGAATCGCGCTTGCGCCCGGCGGTCCACCCCTTGTGCGGACGCTCGAGTTGGCTCACGAGTTCGCGGATGAGCTTGGCCCAGTTTGTGGGCATCGCGTCGCCGCGCGCGCACATCGCCACGACGGCCTGTTTGACGTGACTCCACTGACGGCTGGTGACGGCGTTCTCGAAGGCTTGGGCGAGACGCAGGGATTCCGGTGTTTCGCGTGGCAGCGCAGTGGCAATGAGCCGCAACGCACGCTCCGGGAAGCCCTCTTCAACCGGCGTGCCCGCGATCTCGGCATAGAGCGCACGGAAGTTGTCCGGCGTAGGCGGACGTTTCTCGAGTGCGAGACGCCTCAGGGTTTCCCTGGCAATTTCCGGCGGAGTACGTAGCGGTTCGGGCATCTGCAAGAGCTGGGTCCTGGGGTCCGGGGAGCGCGTGGATTCCCGCTTAGTATAATCCCGCTTCGTATGCACGCGCGCATCGCCGCTGCATCGGTAAGCACCTCCAGGCCGCGGATTTCTCGCCTCCCGCGTCGCGCCTGCATCATGTCATTCAGGTAGAACGCGGTTCTTGCCCGCGCGCTTCGCCTCGTAGAGGTGGCGATCGGCGACTTCCAGCGTCATGCGCAACAACTCCGAGACATCCACGGAGCCGCCCATGGTGCAGCAGGCAATGCCGCCGCTGGCCGTGACGTTGAGCGCATGCTGGCGCGCGACACTGCTGTGGCGCCAGCCGCGTATCAGCTCCAGCATTCTGTCGGCCACCTGGCGTGCGCGCGGCATGCGCATGCCCGGTAGCACGACGACGAACTCCTCGCCCCCGATTCTTGCCAGCAGGTCCGACTCGCGTAGCCCGGAGCGGAGGGTGCGCGAGAACCCCTGGATCACGAGGTCGCCGATCGCATGACCGAGGGTGTCATTGACCCGCTTGAAGTCGTCGATGTCGAATACGATCAACGCAATGTCCCCGCGCGGGCAGGCCTGCAGCGCGCGCTCCAGCCCCCGCCGGTTGAGCGCACCGGAGAGCGGATCGACCTCGGCGTCGAGTGCGTTCTGCGCCGCCTGCCGGGTGGCCTCGTCCAGGCGGCGGGTAGTGATCTCGAGAAAGTTGCGCGTCTCCAGCAGTGCCTGGCCTGTGTGGCGCAGGGATGCGGACAGGGTACTCACATGTGCGCTGACCTCGGCCAATAGCGTGCGAGCCTCCGATAGGGTGTCGCAGCGGTCGAGACGGGCGGTGTATTCGGTCATGGAGTCGTCGCTGCCACCCACGCTGACGATTGCGGAGCGCACCTCTTCGTGGATGTGCGCGATCGTCTTCTTCAACTCCTCGGAGAAGTCCTGCGCCTCGGCTGCCGCGCGTGCCTTGTTGAGTGCGATGTTGCGGATCACTGTCTCGGCAGTGTTGATCTGCATCACGAGCGGGGCGCGCTCGTCCTCAAGCGCGGCGCGCAACTGCCCGATCTGGGTATGCAGCCATCCGCCATTTGCATACAGGCCCTGCAGCGCGTCGATGAGTGCGGCGCAGAGTTGCAGTTCGGAGCGGGTGATCGCATCCGGGTCGCTCCCCGCCTCTGCCTCGAGTCGCCGATACACTGCCGCGTAGTGCCCCGGCGATGGTGGAAGCTTGCGACGAGTCAGTTCTTCGAGCACCTGGCGCAGCATGTCGAAGGGCTTGCGCGCATCGGCTGGGTTCATCACTGATGGGCTGGAGTCTCGCAGCATGAGCTTGTCTATCCGGAACCGGAGCGGTGAAATGAACCAGAGAATAACACTTTGGATATAGCTGACAGTATCGTCATTTCAGGTTTGATCATTTTCGCCACAGCGATGGAGCACGATCCAATTGGAGACGGTCGCACTCAGGATATTCCCTGCGCCTGACGGGCGCATTCCCACATAGGTCATCGGGCATTGCGCGGCAAGGAGCCGGCGCCCTCGTCAGACACACGAGCGGATCAAGGTTGCCGGGCTGCGTTTGCGCGCTGTCGCGTCGGAATGCGCCACACGACCCAGACGCCGATCAGGCCGGCCAGCGCGATGCAGAGTTGCAGCACCACGCTGCCAGCGAGATGCCATAGAGAGACTGACACCATTGCGGCCATCATGAGGGTGGAGATCCACTTCACCGCGAGGGGCAGCGAGCGGTGTCGCTCCCAGTCGCTTACCAGCGGACCGAGGTGAGGGCTTTCGACAAGCCAGCGATGCAGTCGCGGCGAGGCACGCGAGAAGCATGCCGCTGCCAGCAGGATGAAGGGCGTGGTCGGCAGGCCCGGCACCACGATGCCCAGCACGCCCAGCGCGAGGGCAATGATGCCCACGAGGCTGAGCAGCATGCGCTGAACCCTGCGACGGTCACGCCCGTTCAGTGACGACATGGCGCAATCTGCCAGGAGGGGTCTGGCAGGCGTAGATGGATTGACGGTGTGCTGTGCGGTCGAAGTGGGCCATCGGTGTGGGCTGGGCGTGACGGTCGCACGCAACCGCGGCAGGGGGCATGCGCCTCGAACAGGATGCCTGTTATCCCGGCGATTGGGCTGTCGAAGTGTGGCGACATTAATTCAAAACGTGCCCGTGCTCAACCGCGCACTCAGCATATCGCTCCGCCGACAGCCTGCGAAAACCGGCGACAATCGGCGATCAAGGCGAGAAACGGGCAATTGACTCGGGTCAATGCGGCTCGCGGAGGGCGCGAGGATCATCGCTGCATCCAACCCGAGGAATGCCAACATGAGTCAGACCGAATCGATCTCCGCATTGCTTGCGGAACATCATCACCGATGTGACGACCATTTGCTGGCGGCGGAGGAGTTTGCCGGGATGGGCCGGGTGGATGACTGCAGGGCCGCCTTCTCCTGCTTTTGCGATGAGCTCGAGCGCCACTTCAAGGCAGAGGAGGCGGTGCTGTTCCCCGCCTTCGAACAGGCGACCGGTATGACCGAGGGGCCGACCCGGGTCATGCGGCACGAGCATGGGCAGATGCGCGAAGTCCTGCTCGAGCTCGATCAGTGCCTGCAAGGCGGCGATACAGGGGCATGGCTCGATGCACTGCAGGCGCTCAACATCCTGATGCAGCAGCATAACCTCAAGGAGGAGAACATCCTCTATCCGATGTGCGAGCGTGCCATTTCGGACTCTTCATTGCTCGCGATGCTGCAGCGCAGTGTGCGAACAGAGGTGCTCCATGCCTGAGCCACGTGTGATCGAGATCGACGCGCGCGAGATGCAGCCGCCCGAACCGATGGAGCGCGTTCTCGAGGCGCTGGACGGCCTGGCGCCGGGTGACGAGATTCACCTCCGCCTGTGGCGCGAGCCGTTTCCGCTCTATCGGGTGCTGGAGCGCAACGGGTATCGGCATCAGGTCCAGCACGGCCAGAATCACGAGGTGCTGGTACGGATTTTCCCGGCCAAGGGTTAGCCACCGGCATGGAAACGCCCGGCCTCTCATTCGAGCAAGCGCCAGACGTGGCCTTGCCGATGCGATTCTTTCTTGCCGCGCCGCTCTTTCTCGCGGTTGCAGGCGCTGCCTTGATGCACTGGAGCGAGCTGGTGTTTGCATCGCGCTGGAGCGGCGCGGCGCTCGCAGTCACTCACCTGCTCACCGTCGGCTTCATGCTGCAGGTCATGGTGGGCGCCTTGCTCCAGGTACTGCCGGTCGCAGGCGGCGGCACGCTCTCGCGGCCAGGCGTGATCGGTTACCTCGTGTTCCCTGCGCTGTTCGTCGGGGCGTTCGGGCTATGTGCCGCGTTCGCGTGGGGCTGGCTGCCGGGCTATTGGCTGGCGATTGCCGGTCTGGGCGGTGGCGTCGCGACCTTTCTCGTGATCGCCGCGGTCGCGCTCTCGCGCAGTGTCGCGCGTGGTGCGACGGTACTCGGTCTGCGTGTCGCGTCGATCGGTTTGGGCGCGACTGTGGCGCTGGGCGTGATGCTCGTGCTCGCACGCCTGGGTTGGGCGGATGCGACATGGATGGTGCGCGTGCCGCTGCACATCGGCGCCGGGCTCGTCGGCTGGGCGCTGACGCTGCTGATGGCGGTGGCCTGGCTGGTATTGCCGATGTTCCTCATGACGCGCGTGTTCGAGCCGCGTATCACGCGGGTCTTCGCCCCAGCCGTTTGCGCAATGCTGGTCGCGCTGGCTGCGCTGCCGGATTCGCGCGCACCGGCCGTGTCGCTGGCCGTGCTGACGATCGCGTTCGTGGCCTGGATCTTCCACGCGCTGGCAAGCCGGAGGCGGCGCACCGGCAGCGCGCTGTTGCGCTTCTGGCTCACCGCGATGGGCGGGCTTGGTGGTGCGGCTGCGCTCTTCATCGCGGATGTGGCCGGGTTCGGGTTCGAGGCGCTGCCACTCGTGTTCGGGGTTCTCGCGCTGGGGGCAGGGTTGTTGTCGGTGCTGATCGGCATGCTCTACAAGATCGTTCCCTTCATCCTGTGGCTGTCGCTGCGCAGCACAGGCCAGCGAGCGCCCTCCATGGGCAAGCTGTTGGGCGAGGCTGCGCAGGCTTGGCACTATCGCATTCACCTTGCGATGCTGATCTGCCTCGTGGCAGCACCTTGGTGGAGCGTCGCAGCGGTGGCCGGTGGGGCCTTGATGCTGTGCTCGGCCGCGATGCTGATGTACAACCTCGCCAGCGCTCGGCGGCGTGCCCGACCGATCGTTCCGGCCTAGGCTGCTCCTCTGCCCGAACTTCAGGATTCGCCGCGCAGCAGTTGCGCCGCGAGACGGTTGTGAAGCGCTATCGTGGGCTCGAGTTCGAAGCTGGTGATCACGCCGTCGCGGACGATGACCCTTCCGTTGATCACCGACAGCGATACGCGTGTCGGTGCGGCGAAGAGCAGCGCCGCAAGCGGGTCATGAAGTGCGCCAGCGTGAGCGATCCCGCGTAGATCGAATGCAACCAGATCTGCGCGCATGCCGGCAGAAAGGCAGCCGATATCGTCCCGGCCGAGCGTGCGGGCACCGCCCAGCGTGGCCATCTCCAGCACCTGCCGCGCGCCCAGCGCCGCCGGGTCGCCGGCAGGGGTGCCGTCTCCCCGGGGACGCACGCGGGCAAGCAGCATCGCCATGCGCGCCTCCAGCAGCATGTGGCCTGCGTCGTTGGAGGCGGATCCATCCACGCCGAGCCCGATCGGAACACCTGCCTCCAGCATGCGCCGGATGGGCGCGATCCCCGATCCCAGGCGCATGTTGGAGGAGGGGCAATGCGCGACCCCGGTGTGGGTGCGCGCAAAGCTTGCGATGCCCGGCTCGTCGAGGCACACGCAATGTGCATGCCACACGCCTTCACCCATCCACCCCAATTCTTCGGCGTACTCGGCCGGCGTGCGGCCGAAGCGTTCGCGACTGTAGGCCACGTCGCCGACGGTCTCGGCGAGGTGAGTGTGCAGGCCCACACCGTGATGCCGTGCCATGCGCGCGGATTCCCGCATCAGGTCGGTGGACACCGAAAACGGCGAGCAGGGCGCAAGCGCGATCCGCAGCATTGCACCCTCGGCGGGGTCGTGCCAGGTTTCGATCAGGCGCAGGGAGTCGGCGAGAATCGCATCCTCGTCTTCGACCACGCTGTCTGGCGGCAGTCCGCCGCGCGACTCGCCAACGCTCATGGAGCCTCGACACGCGTGAAAGCGCATACCGACCTGCATCGCCGCCTCGATGGAGTCGTCAAGGCGGCATCCGTTGGGGTAGATGTAGAGATGGTCGGAGCTGGTGGTGCAACCCGAGAGAAGCAGTTCCGCCATCGCGATACGGGTAGAGACTCTCACCATCTCAGGTGTCAGGCGCGCCCAGATCGGGTACAGCCGGCGCAGCCAGTCGAACAGTTCGCAATCCTGTGCCCCCGGAACCGCGCGCGTCAGGGTCTGGTACATGTGATGGTGGGTATTCACCATGCCAGGCATGAGCAGGTGGCCGGCAAGGTCGATGACCTCGTCGGCGGAGGCGGGAAGGGACTGACTGGGCCCCACCTGTTCGATGCAGCCGTCACGGATGAACACGCCGCCATCGGGCCACTCGTGGCGCTGTTTGTCCATGCTGACGAGCAGGTCGGCATTTCGCAGCAGCAGCGTGGTGCTCATCATGCGAATCCTAGGGGATGAAGCCGTGATGATCGCCCCGGAACGGACGTGCTGCAAGCGTGACGCCTGGGCAATGCCAGGGGTTTGCCCGAATGGGGCGCAGCGGGTGAGGCCGTGGTGCCGCTAGGGTGCCGGGGTGGCAGGGTGCATTCAGTGCAGGACGGCACGGCCCTCGAGGACGCGTTGCTGGACATGCGTCGGAACGCCGCGCTCGATCATGTTCATGCGCGCATTCGCGTGGTCGCCACCCGAGTGCAGGTAACGGATGATCTCGCCTACAAACTGCCGCAGCACAAGATCGACGCGCATCTCGGTCAGGTGGTGAGCAGTCATGGTTGCCTCGCTGGTGTTCAACGGTTTGGCCTTCGAGATGTCTTTGGGTTGGGACCACATGCGTGCTGGCCGTCTTTTCGTGACTTCAAGCACGAAGCCTGCCAGATTCGTGTTGACTTTTTTAAGCCATTTAATTCATGTGCTTGCCTACTTAGATGCATAAGTCCGGGCAAGTTCCCAAGGGCGGATGTAAAAAAAACTGACACGCTGATGAGTGCCCTTGCCGGATTGCCGGAAATTCGTGCCGGATCCGGCATCCGTGGCAGATTTCGTGCGGCTGCGCTTCTGGGCGGGTGTCAGATCCAACCGGTCGCGCCGACGAGGGCCCCCAGGGCGATCAGCCATACCGGCGCGAGGCGCGTGCGCAGGATCACGAGTACGGTGAGGAGGATCAGGAAGGCTGCGCCCCACCATCGCGACGCGTCCACGTCGAAGTAGGGTTGTGCCAGTACCCAGGCAGCAAGGTACATCAGCGCCACCGACACCGGCGCGAGCCCGCTGTTGAAGGCGCGTACCCCGGGCGTATGTTGCTTGTCCGCACCCCAGCGGGAGACGGTCAGCGACAGCAAGGTGGAGGGCAGTAGAATGCCGACCAGCGCGAGCGCTGCGCCGGCAACGCCCGCGGCCTGGTAGCCGAGCACGGGTACGAAAAGCACGTTCGGACCGGGAGAGGCCTGCGCCAGGGCAACCCCGGAAGTGAAGTCGCTCTCGGACAGCCATCCTCTTTCCACCACCAGATACCGGTGCATCTCCGGCGCGGTAGCCATCGCGCCGCCAATGGAGAGCAGGGACAGCATCGTGAAATGCAGGAACAGCTGCAGCAAGTCCGCGTGCTGGAAGCCGTTCGTCATTCTGTCGTGCCCTTTCTGGCCAGGGCCATGTGTGCGAGCGTCCAGCCGAGCGCGGCGAGTGCCGGCAAGATCCACACAAGCGGCAGACGGAGGTAACCGATGGCGGAGGCCGTCAACGCCGCCAGCAGGATGCAGCGCGCCGGGCCGAGCGGGTTCCGCGCGAGCGGGCGGGTCATCTTGATCGCCATCGCGAGCATCAGCCCGACCGCGACCGCGCCCATGCCACGGAACGCGCCGGCCACCGCGGGGAGGTCGGCGAATTCACGGTAGCCAGCGGCCAGCCCGATCACGATCACGAGCGGCATCAGCAGCATGCCTGCCAGTGCGGCGAGCGCCCCGCGCCAGCCAAAGAACCGGTCACCCAGCATCAGCGCGAGATTCACGACATTCGGGCCGGGCAGTAACTGCGCTACCGAATAGGCGTCGAGGAAGGCCTCGCGGTTCAGCCAGCGCTTGCGGTCGACGAGCTCGCGTTGTGCCACTGCGAGCACGCCGCCAAAGCCCTGCAGCGCGAGCCAGGTGAAGGTCAGGAAGAGATCGGCGAGCGAATGGGGACTGGCCTGCGACAGCGCGGCCGAGGGGGCGGTAGAACCGGTAGCGGTGTTGTCGTTCAAGGTGCGGCGGCTGGCTGTGGACGGCCTCCTACCTTACTGCATTCCCGACGGTGCGGGAATGCAGCGTTCGCCCACGAGCCGCATCACTCCGCCTTGCGCGCGCGCAGGTTCGCGAGCGCGCCTTCCGCGCTGTCGAAGAGATCCGCGGAGACGGCCCCGGCCGCAAACGCGTCTCCCAGGCGCGCGCGCAGGAACGTACTGGAGGTGTAGCGCGTGACATGGCTGTAATGGCGCTTGACCACGCCGCGCACCATCGCGATGTAGTCGTCCATGAGCTCCGGACTGATCGAGAAGTTGTCATAGTTGACGATGGCGGGAACCCGGTGTCCGAGGCCACCAAGGCGTGCCTCGATCAAGGCGCGGATCGCGGCGATCTGTTCGGGGCTGCGCACATCCAGACCTTCGAAGTTCACGAAGAACAGGTTTTGCCCCGCATCGTAGCTCAGGCGCTGTTCCAGCGGCAGCGACAGCAGGTCCGCGCGCAGCCCCATCGGCTCGTCACGGAAGATGCGTGCGTCCATCAGACGAAGCTCGGCTGCGATGTGCGGGTGGAAGTCCATGTGGGCCAGGATGTCGCGCTCGACGTCGATGCCTGGCGCGATCTCGACCAGTTCCAGGCCCTCGTCGCCGAGCCGGAACACGCAGCGCTCGGTGATGTACAGCACCGGCTGGCCGCGCTTGCGCGCATACGCGCCGCTGAAGGTGCGGTGTTCGACTTCACCGACGAACTTGCGCGCCAGGCCTTCCCGCTGGATCGTCAGGCGCCCTTGCGCGATGCGGATCTCGAGTGCCCCCGCGGTGAAGCTGCCGACGAACACCACCTTGCGTGCGTTCTGGCTGATGTTGATGAAGCCACCTGCGCCTGCCAAGCGAGGGCCGAAGCGGCTGACGTTGAGGTTGCCGTCGCGGTCGGCTTGGGCGAGGCCGAGGAAGGCGACGTCGAGGCCGCCACCATCGTAGAAGTCGAACTGGTAGGGCTGATCGATGATCGCGTCGGTGTTCACCGCAGCGCCGAAGTTCATGCCTGATGCCGGGATGCCGCCAATCACCCCGGGCTCGGTGGTAAGCGTCAGGAGGTCGATGATCTTCTCCTCGGCGGCTACCGAGCCCACGCCTTCCGGCATGCCGATGCCGAGGTTCACCACGCTGTTCGGAGCGAGTTCGAGTGCCGCACGGCGCGCGATGATCTTGCGCTCGCTCATCGCCATGCTGGGTACCGACGAGGCCGGCACCCGCAGTTCCCCCGAGAAGGCCGCGCTATACGGCGTTGCAAAGGTCTGCAGGTGGTGCTCGGGCTTTTCTGCCACCACAACACAATCCACCAGCACGCCAGGAATCTTGACATGGCGGGGGTTGAGGCTGCCGCGCTCGGCGATACGCTCCACTTGCACGATGACGAGTCCGCCGCTGTTGTGGGCCGCCATCGCGATCGCCAGCGCTTCCAGCGTCAGTGCCTCCTTTTCCATCGTGATGTTGCCGTCCGGGTCGGCGGTGGTACCGCGGATGATGCCGACGTTGATCGGAAAGGCCTTGTAGAACAGGAACTCCTCGCCGCCGATCTCGATCAGACTGACCAACTCCTGCTCGGTCGAGGCGTTGATCCTGCCGCCGCCGAGGCGCGGATCCACGAAGGTGCCGAGGCCCACTCGCGTCAGCGTGCCGGGCTTGCCTGCGGCGATGTCGCGAAAGAGGTGGGTGATGACGCCCTGCGGCAGATTGTAGGCCTCGATGCGGTTCTCCACGGCCAGCGCCTGCAGCTTCGGCACCAGGCCCCAGTGACCGCCCACGACCCGCTTCACCAGTCCGGCGTGGCCGAGGTGATTGAGGCCGCGTTCGCCGCCGTCGCCCTGGCCGGCGGCGTAGACCAGCGTGAGGTCGGTGGGGCGCCCGAAAGGGCCAGGATCCTCGGCCAGGAAGCGGCGCTCGAGCGCACATGCGATGCCTTCTGCGAAACCGATGCCGACGAAGCCGCCAGTCGCGACGGTGTCGCCCGCACGGATGAGATTCACCGCGTCGTCTGCGGTGACGATCTTGCTACGGCGCGGCATGGCCTCGCCAGAGAGCATTGGATGCTTGTGCGCCTTCATGTCGTCGCGTCTCCCCAGTGTTCGCAATCCCAGTCCGGTCCGTCCTGGACGATGACGAGATCTGACCTCATGCCGGACATTTCCGCCATGGGGTGAAGCCCTGATGGCAGTGCCGAGGCCACCCGGCCATGGACGATCAGGATGTCGCCATGTACCGGGAGCGCGCGTGGGTCGGTGACGATGGCGCACGTGTTCTCATCGAGGCCCAGGCGTCGGCGCAGGCCCTCCAGCAGGATCTCGTCGCAACGACTGTCGAGGACCGCAGCCGAGCCCATGCCCCCGACCGGCTGTTGGAGCAGGCCGATGCGTCCGGCGGATCCCATGGCGATGCGAATCAGCGAGCGGTGGAAGGTTTCGCTGGTGGCGATGAAGTCAGTGGCCACGATCGCCAGTGCGTAACGGTGCTGCACGCCTGGTCGCGAACGCGCGGCATGGATGCGCGGATCATTTGACGCATTGCGCGATGGTTGAAACGGCAGCCGATGCCCGGGAATGCGGATGGCTGGCGCGGATTGCAGTCGCATGGGTCTCCTCCAGTTCGCGAGCCGGTCTGACGCCGGCCCTCTCAGATTCCAGAGCAGATGCCGTGCCATCATCGCTAATGCTTTGATTGAATGGGCTTATGGTGGGATGCCCTGAAGTCGCGCGAAGGATTTGTCCATTATCCGAGACGAGGGCGCAGTTGAGTGGCGTAGGTGACCTCAACTCATGTTGCGTCGATTCCACTCCCCTGCTTTCCGCGGGCCACAAAGAGGCGCCACAGCAACAGTCTGTACTGGGAATACTTTACAAAAACAATGTATTGAGAATCTCTGCGAGGGTTGGGCTTCGTTTGGCGAGATAGTGCGGCGGCTTGTGTCCCAAAATTTGGACGTGTCTCATTGTTGAGATGAGAGGCCCAGCGTCGTCATCTTCTTGTAGAGCGTCGCACGCCCGATCTGTAGCCTGCGCGCCGCCTCGATCACGCGCCCGCCGCAAGCGGCTAGGGTCTCGCTGATGAGGTGACGCTCGAAGTCCGTCACCGCCGCATCCCAGGTGCGCAGCGGCTTTGGCGCGAGCGTCTCGGGTATCGCGGGCGAGACGATTCCGGCAAGATCGGCCTCGGTGAGGCGGGCATGATCGGTAAGCATCACCGCCTGCTCGAGCACGTTGCGCAGTTCGCGGATGTTGCCGGTCCAGTGGCAGCGCCGGAATAGCGCCAGCACCGACGGGTCGAGCTCGCGCTGTGGCATGCCGTGCTGGCGAGCGATATCCTCAAGGATCGCTTCGCACAGCATCTCGAGGTCGGAGAGGCGCTCGCGCAAGGGCGGCAGGGTGAGGGGCAGCACCGCCAGGCGATAATACAGGTCGGCTCTGAAGCTGCCCTCCGCGAGTCTCTTCGCAAGGTCGACGCTGGTCGCGGCGATGATGCGCACATCGATGCGCACCATCCGGTCGGAGCCCACGGGCTCCACCTCTTGCTCCTGGAGCGCGCGCAGCAACTTGACCTGCAATGCGGAGGGCATGTCGCCGATCTCGTCGAGGAACAGCGTGCCGCCGTCCGCGAGCTGGAACTTGCCGAGTCGTCCCCTGCGGTCTGCGCCGGTGTAGGCACCTGGGGCGGTGCCGAAGAACTCGGTCTCGAGCAGGTTGTCGGGGATCGCGGCGACGTTGACCGCGATGAAGGGTTTGCCCGCGCGTGGCGAAGCGGCGTGAATCGCCTGCGCGAGCAGCTCCTTGCCGGTGCCGGTCTCGCCCAACAGCAGCACAGGAGCGTCGATGCGTGCGGCACGGCGCGCCTGGCGCTTCACCTCCATCGCGGCCGGGCTGCTGCCGACGAAGTTGGAGAATGTGTAGCGGGTGCGCCGCTCTTCGGCGAGTCGTTTGCGGGTCTGTGCGAGTTCCTGCTGCATGCGCCCGAGCCGGGCGTAGAAGGCACGCAGCGGTTGCACGTTGTCGAAGAGCGCGAAACCGACCGCACCGATGACCTCGCCCGCCTCATCGCGCAGGGGAATGCGTGTGACGACGAAGCTCTCGCCGTTGGCCTCGAGGATGTCCAGCAGCACTGCCTGACCCGAGCTCACCACGTCGCGCATCGTGGAATTCGGGATGACGCGCTCCACGTCCTGGCCAATTGCCTCGTCCGCGCTGGCGAGACCGAAGCGCTGCGCGTAGCGGTCGTTCATCCACACGATGCGGGCCGATTTGTCCACGACGACCGTTCCTTCGCAATGACTGTCCAGGGTGTCGAAGAGCGAGCGCATCGCCTGGGTGCGGATGCGGGCATAGTCGAAGTTGTCGGTGGTCATTGCTGGACGATGATCCTGTCTGGGAATCGAGCTTTGTCCCGATTCATGGATTTCCCTGCGAGCGCGACAAGTATCTGGCAGGAAGACAAGAATTGCCAGATCTTCGCGCGGTGTGTCCCACTAATGAGACGCCTGGCGCCCGGGCTGCGCTGCGTGTGTCGCTCCGTTGCCCGCAATGGCCGCATGGGAGGGGGCATTTCCAGCACTGGCCGATTCTGTCATGCTGTTGGCACGATGAATGCTTCACCGACGCGCCAGCCTTCCGGGCATGGCCACCCACTTACAAGCTCCGCCGTGACATGCACGCGCGGCGCGATCAGGAGACAACGCATGAATCGAAGCGCATTCCGTCTTTCGGCCGTTGCGGCCGCGTTGACCGCTGTTTTCGGGTTGCAGGCCTGCGGAGGCGGCGGTGGTGGCGATGAAGTCAATGTCAAACCGGTTTTCATCCGCGGCGCGATCTCCGTCATGAATTACGATGGCGGCGCCGACGACCTCCTCACCGCCGGTCTCGGCAAGACCGGCTTGATGGGGGCGGCCCCGGCCTATGCCGACCCGCTCAACCCCAGCGCTTCGGAACTGCGCCGCAATGCGATCTACAACAACTACCGGGCCCTGAACGACTACACCGCCGCTGGCGGCTTCGGCAGCCTGTTCGGCCCCAACATCGACGCGAACGGTGCCGATACGCTGGGCGAAGGCAAGGTGGCCGGCACCGAGTACATCGCCTACGCGGACGACGGTAGCGGACGCAAGAACGTCACCATGATGGTGCAGGTGCCGGATAGCTTCGATAGCGGCAAGCCCTGCATCGTCACCGCCACCTCTTCCGGTTCACGCGGCGTATATGGCGCCATCGGTACCGCGGGAGAGTGGGGGCTGAAGCGCGGCTGCGCGGTCGCTTACACCGACAAGGGCTCGGGCAACGGCCTGCACGACCTCATGAGCGACAAGGTGACGCTGATCGACGGACGCCTGGTGCCGTCGGCGGAGGCGGGCGCGGGCGCGCTCTTTCGTGCCAATATCACCGCGGCCGAGCTTGCCGCCTTCAATGCGGCCTATCCGAACCGCGTTGCCTTCAAGCACGCTCACTCCGGCCAGAACCCGGAGGCGGACTGGGGCCGGAATACGCTCGACGCGGTGCGCTTCGCGTTCTATGTGCTCAACGAGCAGTTCGGCGGCAGCTATGGTGACGGCAACCGCAAGCGACGCGACATCGTGCCGTCGAACACCATCGTGATCGCCTCGTCGGTGTCCAACGGTGGCGGTGCCGCGATCGCGGCTGCGGAGCAGGACAGCGAAGGCCTCATCGACGGCGTCGCGGTGTCGGAGCCCAATGTTCAGCCACGCGGCACGACGGGGCTACGCATTCGCCAGGGCAGCACCGATGTGGTTACGGTCGCGCGTCCGCTACTCGACTACTTCAGCTACGCAAATCTCTACCAGCCGTGCGCGGCCCTTTCGTCCAGCGCGGGCGCGGCAATGTCGGCGCTGTTCTGGCCGGAGGCCTTCAACACGATCGCTCGCAACCGCTGCAGCGCCTTACGCGCCAAGGGCCTGCTCACCGCAGATACCCCGGAAGCGCAGGCCGATGAGGCGATGTCGCTGCTGCACGACTACGGCTGGTCCGCCGAACACGACTTCGTGCATCAGTCGCACTATCGCTTCGCGACCAATTCGATCGCGATGACCTATGTGAACACCTATGGCCGTTTCCGGGTCACCGACAATGTGTGCGGCTTCAGTTTTGCCAACACGGATGTGGCCGGTGCCGTGATCGCGCCGAGCGCAGCCGGGCAGGCGGGTATCTTCGCCTCCGGCAACGGCGTGCCGCCCACCACGGGAACCAACATCGTCTACAACGACGCGGTCGGTGCGCCGACGCTGGATTTCCTCGCGGTATCGCCGTCAAGCGGGGCGGCGGATTTCGCACTGGACGGCGCGCTGTGCATTCGGGCACTCGTGACGGCACGTGACCCGGTGACTGGCGCCGCGTTGACCGGCCAGATGAAGTCGTGGTCGGACCGGGTGCTGGCGGGCATCGCCGAAGTGCAATTGTCGGGCGGCCTGCGCGGCAAGCCGGCGATCATCGTGGCAGGGCGCAGCGATACGCTGATCCCGCCCAACCACGCTGCGCGGGCCTACTTCGGGCGGAACCGCATGACCGAGGGCAGCGCATCGAAGCTCAGCTATGTGGAGGTCACCAATGCGCAGCACTTCGATGCCTTCATCGCGCTGGGCGCACTGCTGGGCTACGACACCCGCTTCATCCCGCTGCATTACTATTTCGGACAGGCGATGGACCGCATGTACGCGCATCTCACCACGGGCGCTGCGCTGCCGCCCAGCCAGGTCGTGCGCACTACGCCGCGCGCTTCGGGCGAGGCGCTGACCGCAGCGCACATGCCTGCGATCGCTGGCACCGTGAGCGCCGCTGACGCGATCGTGTTCAACACCGGACTGGTCACGGTGCCGGACTGATACCCTCGCATCCCCGCCATGCGGCGCCCGTCGCGTGGCGGGCTTTCAGGCCCGCTGCCAGGCGGGCGTGCCGAGGAGATAGGTCGCCGCAATCGCGCGGTCGTCCGCCAGCATCATCAGTACGAACAGACGCTCGGCGAGCGTCTGGGCGTGTGCCATACGGCGCGCGATCAAGGGGGTGGCGAGGGGGTCAAGCACCACGAAATCGGCCTCCTTGCCCATCTCGAAGTTGCCGATCTGCGCGTCCAGGCCAAGGCTGCGTGCGCCACCCAGTGTCGCGAGGTAGAAAGCTTTCTCGGTCGAGAGCGATTGCCCGTTGAGCTGAAGCACCTTGTAGGCCTCGTTCATCGTCTGCAGGATGGAGAAGCTGGTGCCTGCACCGACATCCGTCCCGAGGCCGACGCGGATGCCCGCCGATTCGGCGGCGTGCAGGTCGAAGAGCCCCGAGCCGAGGAACAGGTTGGATGTCGGGCAAAAGCTCATTGCCGTGCCGGTCTGCGCCATGCGGCGTCGGTCGGTGGCGTCCAGCCAGATGCAGTGCGCGTAGATGGCACGCGCACCGAGTTGCCCGAAGCGGTCGTAGACATCCAGATAGCTGCGTGCCTCCGGGTAGAGCTCGGCGATCCACGCGATTTCATCGCGGTTCTCCGCCACATGCGATTGCAGGTGCAGGTCGGGAAAGTCGCGGAACAGGACCCCGGCCAGTGTCATCTGCGCCGGCGTCGAGGTGGCCGCGAAGCGCGGAGTCACCGCATAGCCGAGGCGGTCGCGGCCATGCCAGCGCGCGATCAGCGCGCGACTGTCGGCATCGCCGGATTCCGCCGTGTCGCGCAGCGTGTCGGGGCAATTGCGGTCCATCAGCACCTTGCCGGTGATGAGGCGCATGCGCCGCGCCTGTGCCGCAGCGAAGAGCGCATCCACCGACTCTGTATGGACGGTGGAAAAGCACATCGCGGTGGTCGTGCCATTGCGCAGCAGTTCGTCGCAGAAGAAGCCCGCCACATCGTCCGCGTAGGCGCGGTCGGCAAAGCGCGATTCCGCCGGGAAGGTGTACTTTTCCAGCCATGCGAGCAACTGCTCGCCGTGGCTCGCGATCATCTCGGTCTGAGGATAATGCACATGTGTGTCGATGAAGCCTGGCAGGATGAGCTTGCCAAGATGGTCAACGTGATGTGCATCGGCAGGTGCGATCCTCTGCATCTCTTCATGCGCACCGCGCGCGACGATGCGCCCGTCCGCGATCAACAGCGCCCCACCCGGCAGGTACTCCAGCGCGGCGTGCGGGCGACAGGCGGGGTCGTCGAGAAAGTGGATGACGTCGCCCGCGACGAGTGTGACCCTGGATGCCTGCGCCATGATGGGGATTCCCCTGTGCCGTTTGCCTTGGTGCTAGGGTAGCGCAGCTTGTACCCGCGGTGCTGCAATGCCGCGATCGCGAGACCTTGATGTTTCCATCAGACAGTCGTGAATTTGTATTTTGGTTGTTCGGGTGATTGAATTAGCATCCCTGAAGGATCGCCTGCGTTTCGGAGCCGGCGGGGCAACACAATCAGGGAGCGATGGCGCGATGACTGACGACACCGCACGGCCCCAGGCTCTGGCGCGGGAACGCGAGGTGGCGCAGGCGGTGAAGGCCCTGCATCAGTTTCCGCTACACATCCACATTTCCTCGCTTTTCATCCTGCTGATCGTCGTCGTCGGGAGTCTCATCGGCGCGTTAGGTTACAAGCTCGGCCGCGATGTCCTCGATGAGGCTGCGCGCGATGTCACCGCGAGAATCCATCGCGAGACGCTCGCTGAAACCGGCAACCTGCTCGCGCCGCCGCGCGCCGCGCTCAATGCGATCCGGCATGTGGCGATGCCTCGCATGCGCACGCATGTCGAGCGGATGACGGCGGTGACGATGTTGCGTGACGTGCTGCTCGGATCCGAAGCTCTTTCGTCGGTGTACTACGGCTATGCCGATGGTGATTTCTTCTTCCTGCGCCGCCTGCGCGACGCTGCCGAGCGGGAGGCCTTCGGCGCGCCGACGGGTGCTGCCTACCTTGTGCAGAGTATCGACCATGCGACGCCCGGCGCAGTAGGGCGCTACGTGCATCTGGATGCGGCGCTCACGGTGTTGCGCGAGGACGCACGACCGGACTATCCAGCCGCCTACGATCCGCGCCAGCGTGGCTGGTTCCAGGCAGCCAGGGGGGCTGACGGGCTGATCGAGACGGCCCCCTATCTCTTCTACTCGAACCGCAAGGTGGGTCTGACGATCGCGGCCGCAACCGACGAGGGTGGGGTGGTTGCGGTGGACATCCTGCTCGAGACGCTCGGCGAATCCCTCGCACGTCAACGCGTGACGCCCGGCAGCGAGGTGGCGCTGGTCGATCGTCGCGGGCAGATCGTCGCCCACGAAGACCTCGCCACGATGCTGCCCCAGGCCGATACCGACGAGGCTCGTTTGCCGCGCCTCGACAGCGTCGGTGTACCGATACTTGCCGCAGTGGGCGTACGCCTGACCGGCGCGGGCGAGCATGTCGGCCAGATGCAGATCGAGCAACCCGAGGGGACGTGGCGCGTGTCGGTGTCCGAGATGGGGCGGGGCGATGCCGACAATGGCCTGCTGCTTGTGACGGCGATCCCCGAGGCCGAACTGCTGGCGGACGCGCTGGCGCTCATACGTCATGCTGCCTTGCTCATCGTCGCGGTGATCGTGATCGCGATCCCCGCCACCTGGATGCTCGCACGCAACGTGTCCAAGCCCTTGCGCGCGCTTGCAGCGGAAGCCGAGCGGATTCGCCATTTCGATTTCGACCGACCGATGGCGGCTCGCTCGCTGGTGCGCGAGGTCAGCGAGCTCGCAATCACGCTCGAAAGCATGAAGCGCACGATCCGGCGCTTTCTCGATGTCAGTCAGGCGGTGGCGGCCGAGCGGGATTTCGATCACCTGATGCAGCGCCTGCTTTCCGAGACGGTCTCGGCAGCCGATGCAAAGGGTGGAGTGCTGTATCTTGCCGACGAGGAGACGCTCAGTCTCGGCGGGCACTGGTTCCCGGATGGACCTGTGCCTGGCGTGCTCGCAGCAGAACTGCGATTGTCCGACGGCGGCCCCCTGCTGCAACGCGCGGCAGGGGCGGCGAGCGCCTGCATGGCGGCGCTGGAGGCGGAGGACCTGCGTGCGACGGGTCTTGCGGAACAGCACGGCACACCCCTTTACGCGGTTGCGGTGCCGTTGCGCAACAGGCAGCGCGAGCTCGTCGGGATCATGCTGATCCTGCTTGCAGAGAAGTGCGATGCGGCCAGGCTCTCCTTCATCCAGGCCTTGTGCGGTTCCGCTGCCGTTTCTCTCGAGAACAAGGGCTTGCTGCATGCGCAGAAGGCCTTGTTCGAGGCCTTCATCCAGCTCATCGCCGGCGCGATCGACGCGAAGAGCCCCTATACCGGCGGGCATTGCGCGCGCGTACCGGAGCTCACCAAGATGCTCGCGCGCGCGGCGTGTGCCGACCAGAGCGGCCGGTTCAAGGATTTCACGCTCAGCGACGACGAGTGGGAGGCGGTGCACATCGCCGCCTGGCTGCACGACTGCGGCAAGGTCACCACGCCGGAGTACGTCGTGGACAAGGCAACGAAGCTGGAAGTGATCTACGACCGCATCCACGAGATCCGCATGCGCTTCGAGGTGTGCAAGCGTGATGCCGAGATCGACTGCCTGCGTGCCCAGCTTGCCGGAGCGCCTGCCGATACGGCCAAAGCACGATGCCTCGCTGAGTGGAAGCAACTCGATGATGATTTCGCCTTCGTCGCCACCTGCAACACCGGTGGCGAGTCGATCGCGGAGGCCGATCTCGAGCGCTTGCGGAGGATCGCACAGAGGACATGGCTGCGCACGCTGGACGACCGGATCGGCATCTCCCAGGAGGAACTGCAACGCAAGGCACGTACGCCCGCGCCGGCACTGCCCGTCGCCGAGCCCGTGCTCGCAGACCGCCCGGACCACCGCGTCGAGCGTGACGCGCATGAACATGCGGCTGCAACGCGCAGCGTGCCCGGCTTCCGCATGCAGGTTCCGCCGCTGCTCTACAACCGCGGCGAGCTGTACAGTCTGTCGGTTGCGCGCGGCACGCTCACCGCAGAGGAGCGTTACAAGATCAACGAACACATCGTGCAGACATTGATCATGCTCTCCGAGTTGCCCTTCCCCAAACACCTGCGGCAGGTGCCGGAGTTCGCCGGCTGCCACCATGAAAGAATGGATGGTGGCGGCTATCCGCGCGGTCTGACGCGCGACGAGATGAGCCCGGTCGCGCGCATGATGGCGATCGCCGACATCTTCGAGGCGCTCACCGCGGAGGATCGCCCCTACAAGCGTGGCAAGACGCTCTCCGAGGCGATCGCGATCATGGTGCGCATGCGCGACGAGCAACACATCGACCCGGATCTCTTTGAACTGTTTTTGCGCTCCGGGGTGTATCGGGATTACGCGGACAAGTTCCTGCGTCCGGAGCAGATCGATCAGGTGGATCTGGCGGCATGCGGGTGCGGCGGGTGAATCCGCCGCCCGCCATCCTCAGGCGGGATGGCGGGCGGGGTGCTGGTGGCGGACCGTCCTGTCGTGCTTACTTGCCCGGCAGCTTCGACGCCACGCCCTCGACGAAGTAGTCCATCTTGCCCAGCGTGGCATCGTCGATGACCACGCCGGCGGCGATGCGCTCGGTGCCGGCCTGGTCCTTCACCGGGCCGGTGAAGGGGTGGAAGGTGCCGGCAGTGAGGCGGGTCTCGAGGTCGGTGACCATGGCCTTGACGTCGTCCGGGATCGCCGGGTTGAGCGGCGCGAGCTTGATCATGCCGTCCTTGAACCCGCCCCACACCGGTTCGGGTTTCCAGGTACCGGCGAGGACCGCGTTCACCGTCTTGATGTAGTACTGGTCCCAGAGGTGGGTGGTGGCGGTGAGATGTGCCTTGGGCCCGTACTTGGACATGTCCGAGTGGTAGCCGAAGGCCGACACGCCGCGCTCCTCGGCGGCCTGCACGACGGCGGTGGAGTCGGTGTGCTGGGTGAGCATGTCGGCGCCCTGGCTCACCAGCGTCATCGCTGCCTCGCGCTCCTTGCCCGGGTCGTACCAGGAGCTTGTCCAGATCACGCGCACCTCGACGTCCGGGTTCACGCTCTTCGCACCCAGCGTGAACGCGTTGATGCCCTGCAGCACCTCGGGGATGGGGAAGGCGGCGACGTAGCCGAGAATCTTCGACTTCGTCATCTTGCCCGCGATCACGCCATTGATGTAGCGGCCCTCGTAGAAGCGGGCGTTGTAGTTACCGAAGTTCTTGCCCGACTTGTAGCCGGTGGCATGCAGGAAGGTGACATTGGGGAACTGCTTCGCGACCCGCTCCACATAGTTCATGTAGCCGAAGCTGGTGGCGATCACGATCTTCGAGCCGCTCGCCGCGAACTCGCGGATCACGCGCTCGGCGTCGGCACCTTCCGCGACGTTTTCGACGTAGCGGGTCTGGATCTTCGCGCCCAGGCTGGCTTCCAGCGCCTTGCGCGCCTCGTCGTGCTGGAAGGTCCAGCCGGCGTCGCCGATCGGGCTCACGTAGACGAAGCCGATCTTGGCCGGATCCTCGGCCAGCGCCGACAGCGGCAGGCCGGACGCGACTGCGAGCGCGCCGGCAGACAGGATGAAATTGCGACGATCGATCATCTGGTGTTCTCCTCTGGTTTGTTCGTGATGTTCAGGGGCGCCGTCTGACGGCAGTTTCCGGGTGATGCATCAAGCGTCGGGCCGGTAGGGTTTGCCGAGCGACGCGGGTGAATTCAGGCGGATCGAGTTGACGTTGCGCGAAATGATCACCAGCACGATGATCGTGGCCCAATAGGGCAGCGACGACAGGAACTGGGCGGGGAAGTCGATCTGCAGGCCGGAACCCTGGGCGAAAAGCTGCAGGATCATCACCCCACCGAAGAGATACGCGCCCACCATCACCCGCAGCGGCCGCCAGGTGGCGAACACCACCAGCGCGAGCGCAATCCAGCCGCGGCCGGCCACCAGCCCCTCGACCCACATCGGGGTGTAGAACACCGAGACGAAGGCGCCGCCCAGCCCCGCCATCGCGCCACCGAAGAGCACCGCGAGGTAACGGATCAGCACCACCGGATAGCCCACCGCGTGCGCCGAAGATGGCGACTCGCCCACCGCCCGCAACACCAGCCCGGCCCGGCTGCGATACAGGAACCACACCACCAGCCAGAACAGCGCCCAGGAGAGGTACACCATCGCCTGCTGGTTGTAGAGCGCCTCGCCGATGATGGGGATGTCGGCGATGAAGGGAATGCGCACCGGCGGGATCGCCGCCAGTGCGATCGATTCGAAGGGCTTGCCGATGAAGGCCGACAGCCCCACGCCGAAAATCGCCAGCGCAAGCCCGGAGGCCACCTGGTTGGCCTGCAGCGTCAGCGCGAGGAAGCCGAAGAGCAGCGACATCGCCATGCCCGCGCCCATGCCGGCGGCCATGCCGAGCCAGGCGCTGCCGCTCTGGTGGGTGACCGCAAAGGCCACCACCGCGCCCATCGCCATCATGCCCTCGGCGCCGAGGTTGAGCACGCCGGCGCGTTCATTCACCAGCAGCCCCAGCGCGGTGATGATGAGCGGCGTGCCCGCCACCACGGTGGCGAACAGCATTGCGGTGATCAGGTTGGCATCCATTGCTGTGTCGCTCTCTCAGCCCCTGCGTCCGAAGACCAGACGGTAGTTGATGAACACGTCCGACCCCAGGAGGAAGAACAGCAGCATGCCCTGGAACACCATCGAGATCGACGAGGGCAGGTTCATGTACTGCTGCACCTGCTCGCCGCCCAGGTAGAGCAGCGCCATCAGCAGGCTGGCGAGCAGAATGCCCAGCGGGTTGAGGCGGCCCACGAAGGCGACGATGATCGCTGCGAAGCCGTAACCCAGGCTGACCTTGTCGGTGAGCTGTCCCATCGGGCCGGCGACCTCGGCCATGCCCGCGATACCGGCAGCGCCACCGCCGCACAGGAGTCCGATCCAGATCATGCGCCGCGCCGAGTAGCCCGCATAGCGGGCGGCGTCGGCAGCCTCGCCGGCAACGCGCATCCTGAAACCGGTGTGGCTGCGCTGCATGAACACCCAACCCGCGACCAGCACGCCGAGCGCGATGAGGAAGGCGACGTTCAGGCGCGTACCGTCGATCAGTGTCGGCAGGATCGCGGCGTCCTCGAACATGCGTGTCTGCGGGAAGTTGAAGCCGTCCGGATCCTTCCACGGGCCGAACACCAGCCACGACACGAAGAGCTGCGCGACATACACCAGCATCAGCGACACGAGGATCTCGTTGGCGTTGAACTGCGTCTTCAGCAGTGCCGGCAGCGCCGCCCAGGCAGCGCCGGCGAGTGCGCCACCGATCACCATCGCCGGCAGCACCAGCGCGCGTTCCTGGCTGTCGAGCACGAGCGCGACGCCGGTGGCGCCGATCGCGCCGAGGATGAACTGGCCCTCTGCCCCGATGTTCCAGATGTTGGCGCGAAACCCCACCGCGAGGCCGGTGGCGCACAGCATCAGCGGCGTGGCCTTGAGCAGCAGCTCCGAGAGCCCATAGGCATCCTTCAGCGGGTTCAGGAAGAAGTAGCGGAAACCCTCCAGCGGGTCCTTGCCGAGCGCCGAGAACACGACCAGCCCGGCCAGCAGCATCAATACCACTGCGAGCAGCGGCGACAGCAGGCTCATGCCCCGCGAGGGTTCGGCGCGCGCTTCGAGGCGGATCGGCCAGTCAGCCATGCAGGGCGCCCTCGGTGACGGGTTCGGCCTCGGCGCCGGGCCACATGCCGCTCATCCACACACCGATCTCCTCGACGTTGGCCTCCGCGATAGGCCGCAGCGGTGACAGCCGGCCCTTGGCGATGACGGCGATGCGGTCGCTGATCTCGAACAGCTCGTCGAGCTCCTCGGAAATCACCAGCACCGCGCAGCCCTGGTTGCGCAGGTCGATGAGGCGCTGGCGGATGAAGGCTGCCGCACCCACATCCACACCCCAGGTGGGTTGGGCGCAGACGAGCAGCAGCGGCTGCTGGAGGATCTCGCGGCCCATGATGAACTTCTGCAGGTTGCCGCCGGAGAGCGACTTGGCGGCCGCACCCGGGCCGCCGCACTTGACGTTGAAGGCTTCGATGCAGGCTGCGGCGAAGGCCTGTGCGCGCTTGAAGTCGATCAGCCCGTGACGCACCAGCCCCTGCGTGCGCGCGGCGGTCAGGATGGCATTGTCGGCGAGCGAGAGGCTGGGCACCGCGCCGCGGCCGAGCCGCTCCTCGGGCACGAAGGTCATCCCGAGACGGCGCCGCCGGGCGGGCGAGAGCCGGCCCGCCTCGACACCACAGATCTGCACCGGATGCCGCTCGGCGAGCGGCTCTTCGCCGGAGAGCGCGCGCAGCAGCTCCTGCTGGCCGTTGCCGGAGACGCCGGCGATACCGACGATCTCGCCCGCATGCACATCCAGATGCAGGTCCTTGAGATCCACCCCGAAGGGGTCGGGCGAGGCGTGCGACAGCCCTGCGATGCGCAGGCGCAGCTCGCCGCCACGCGCAGCCTGGCCGTGTTCGCACACCGGCAGGGCCTTGCCGATCATGAGGCTCGCCATCGATTCGGGGGTTTCCTCGGCGGGCGTGCAGTGTCCGGTGACGCGACCGGCGCGCAGCACCGTCGCGGAGTGGCACAGTTCGCGGATCTCGTCGAGCTTGTGGCTGATGTAGAGGATGGAGCAGCCTTCGTCGGAAAGTTTGCGCAGGGTCTTGAAGAGCGTGCGCACCGCCTGCGGGGTGAGCACCGAGGGGGGTTCGTCCATGATCAGCAGGCGCGGATCCTGCAACAGGCAGCGGATGATCTCCACCCGCTGGCGCTCGCCCACCGAGAGCGCGTGCACATGCCGGCGCGGATCCACCGGCAGGCCGTAGCGGTCCGACACTTCGCGGATGCGGTCGGCGAGCGGGGCGAGCGGCGGCTTGCCCGGCATCGCCAGCGCCACGTTCTCGACCACGGTGAGCGTCTCGAACAGCATGAAGTGCTGGAACACCATGCCGATGCCGAGCGCACGCGCCTCCGCCGGGTTGTGCACCACCACCTCGCGACCTTCCCAGGCCATGGTGCCCGAGCTGGGTCTGGTCACGCCGTAGATGATCTTCATCAGCGTCGACTTGCCCGCGCCGTTCTCGCCCAGCACCGCGTGGATCTCGCCCGGCGCCACGGTGAGGTCGATGTCGGCGTTCGCCACCACCCCGGGGTAGACCTTGCCGATACCGCGCAGGGCGAGCCGCGGCGGCGTGGTCGGGGTCGGGTTTCTGGTGGATGACATGCGAGGGGTCCTCGTCGGGCCGCGATCAGGCAGGGATACCCGCCTCTGTGCATGGTACAGGGCTTTGCGTCGGGGTTCGCGGCAGCTGCAGGAGCTGCGCCGCGACCGCGACCGCGATCACCTGTGGCGATTTGCCGCTGATCCCGGGCTGCCCGATCGGGCAGCTGAGGCGCGCGATCCGCTCGGCGGGCAGGCCGCGCGCGGCGAGGCGCTGCACGAACGCGGCGCGTTTGCTGCGCGAGCCGATCAGGCCCAGGAAGCGGAAGCGGCCGCGCGCGAGGATCGCGTGCACCAGCGTGAAGTCGAGCGCGTGGCTGTGCGTCAGCACCAGAAACACGCCATCGTCGGGCGCGCCTGCGAGCGCCTGTGCCGGCGCATCCGTAAGGTGAACCTCGACATTCTCGGGAACATGCTGCGGAAACTCCTCTTCACGTTCATCCATCCATCTGATGTGCATCGGCAGTCGCGCCAGCACCTCCACCAGCGCGCGCCCCACATGACCTGCGCCGAAAATGTACACCGGCAGCGGGGCTTCGGGCGAGACCTGAAGCAGGCCGGTGCCTGCTGGCTGAAGCCGTTCATCCCGAGTCGGGTCGGCGTGCGTCCGGCATGCACCGCCTTCCGCTCTGGAAAGCAAGTCACGTGCCGTTGCGGTGTCGATCGCGGCGCCCCCCTCGTTCCGCAGCGCATCGGCCGTGAATATCCGCACCGCGCCCGGCGCACGCGGATGCAGCCATGCGCGCAGCCAGCGCCCGCCGCGGCGTGTGATCTGCCGTGCCTCTTCCAGCCAGTTTCGATCCGCGCTGCCGATGCGCTCGTAGCTCAGCCATACCACACCGCCGCAGCACTGTCCGGCGCTCGCCGCCAGCGGGTAGCGCACCAGACGGGTGCATGCCGTGTCGTCCATGAGCAGGGCGCGTGCCTCGGCGAGCGCGAGCCATTCCAGCCGTCCGCCGCCGATCGAACCCAGTTGCAGGTCGGTACCGACGATCATGGTTGCGCCGGATTCGCGCGGTGCCGAGCCGTGCCGGTCGGCAAGCATGACCAGTACGACCGCGGTTTCGGCGGCCATGCAGGCGAGCAACCGATCGGGCCAGTCGGTCATGTCCGCTGGTTCACGCGGAGGCTGCACGCAGCGCGTCGACCGCGTCGAGGATCGCCTCCGGCGTCGCAGGCGCGCGCAGCGGCGGATGCGCCCGGCCGTCGGCGACGCTCGCGATCGCGTCGCGGATCGCGAAGAACACCGAGAAGCCGAGCAGCAGCGGCGGCTCGCCCACGGCCTTGGAACGCAGCACGGTCTCCTCGCGGTTGGGGTTGTGGAAGAGGCGGGTGTTGAAGACCGGCGGACAGTCGTTCACCGCCGGGATCTTGTAGGTGGAGGGGGCGTGCGTCATCAGACGCCCGGCGTCGTTCCACCACAACTCCTCGCAGGTGAGCCAGCCCATGCCCTGGATGAAGGCGCCCTCGATCTGACCGATGTCGATCGCAGGGTTGATCGAATTGCCGGCGTCGTGGAGCAGGTCGGCACGCAGGAGCTTCCATTCGCCGGTGAGTGTGTCGATGACGACCTCCGACACCGCCGCGCCGTAGGCGAAGTAGTAGAAGGGGTGGCCGGTGAGCGTTGCGCGGTCCCAGTGCAGGCCGGGGGTGGCATAGAAGCCGTCCGACCAGAGCTGCACCTTGGCCACATAGGCGGCTGCCACCAGCGCGTCGAAGTCGAGCGCGGCGTTGCCACCGCTGACCTTGCCGTCGGCGAAGTGCACCTCGGCCGCGAGGCAGCCGAAGCGCGCCGCGGCGAAGGTGGCGAGGCGCTCGCGGATCTTCCTTGCCGCATCCTGCGCCGCCTTGCCGTTGAGATCGGCGCCGGTGGAGGCCGCGGTGGCCGAGGTGTTGGCGACCTTGCTGGTGTCGGCGGCGGTGCTGCGCACCCGGCCGACCGGAATGCCGAGTTCGTGCGCGACCACCTGCGCGACCTTGGTGTTGAGCCCCTGGCCCATCTCGGTGCCACCGTGGTTCACCAGCACCGAGCCGTCGGTATACACATGCACCAGCGCGCCCGCCTGGTTGTAGTGGGCGACGTTGAAGGAGATGCCGAACTTCACCGGTGTGAGCGCGAGGCCTTTCCTGAGGATGGGGCTTTCGCGGTTGAACGCGGCGATCGCGGCGCGCCTTGCGCGGTAGTCGCTGTCCGCTTCGAGCTCCGCGACGAGCGCATGGATGACGTTGTCGGTGACGCACTGCCCATAAGGCGTGCGGTCGCGCTCGCCGATGCCGTAGAAGTTCGCGCGGCGCACGTCGAGCGGATCGCGGCCGAGCGTGCGTGCGACGTCGTCGAGGATGTACTCGATCGCGATCGCGCCCTGAGGCCCGCCGAAGCCGCGGAAGGCGGTGTTCGACTGGGTGTTGGTGCGCGCGCACAGTGCGCGGATGTCTACGTCGGCGAGGTGGTAGGCGTTGTCGAAGTGGCAGATCGCGCGCGTCGCCACCGGACCGGACAGGTCGGCCGAGAAGCCGGCTCGCGCGATCATCTCGACCCGCGCACCGTGGATGCGACCCTCGTCATCGAAGCCGGCCTCGAAGCGGTAATGGAAGTCGTGGCGCTTGCCGGTGATCATCATGTCGTCGTCGCGGTCCGGGCGCAGCTTCACCGGCCGGTCGAAGCGCCGCGCCGCCACCGCCGCCACCGCCGCGAACAGCGCCGACTGCGACTCCTTGCCGCCGAAGCCCCCGCCCATGCGACGCATCTCGACCACCACCTGATTGGACACCAGCCCGAGGGCTGCGGCCACGACATGCTGCATCTCGCTCGGGTGCTGGGTCGAACACCACAGATGCATGCAGCCGTCCTCGCGTGGCGCGGCGTAGGCGATCTGGCCCTCGAGGTAGAACTGCTCCTGGCCGCCCACCGTCCAGCTGCCGGCGATGCGATGCGGGGCCGCGGCAATCGCTTCGGCCGGCAGCCCGCGCACGAGTTGCATCGGCGGCAGCACCAGCGCGCCTTCATCGGCCGCGGCCACCGGGTCGAGGCGCGCAGGCAGGTCCTCGTATTCGATGCGGGCGAGCCGGGCGGCGCGGCGCGCCTGGTCGTGGCTGTCAGCGAGCACGGCGAACACCGGCTGGCCGATGTACATCACCACGCCGTCGGCAAGGATGGGATCGTCCGCAATGATGGGGCCGCAGTCGTTATGGCCGGGGATGTCCGCGGCGGTGAGGACGCCGTAGACGCCAGGCGCCGCGAGGACCGCGGCGAGGTCGAGGGCGACGATGCGCGCATGCGCGCGGGCGGACAAACCCAGCGCCGCATGCAGGGTGCCGGCGAGCTCGGGGAGGTCGTCCACATAGCGCGCCTCGCCGCTGACATGCAGGTGCGCGGATTCATGCGGCACGGCGACGCCGGGAGGGGCTGCACGGGAGGCGGCGTGGGTGTCTGCGTGACTGCTGCTGGCGGGGCTCATGGCATGTCCTCCGGAGCCGACGCCGCCGGCGCGAACACGCTCGTCATCGACGCGGGCAGCGGCGCGTCGGGCCGCGTCTCGTGCAGGCAGCGCGCGACGAGGTTCGCGGCGACACGGGCGCGGTAGGCGGCACTCGCACGCATGTCGCTGAGCGGGCTGAAGTCCTGCGCGAGCGCCGCCTGTGCGGCAGCGACGAGACCGGGCAGCGTGCTGCCATCCAGCTGCCTGCCTTCCAACGCGGCCTCGGTCTTGGTGGCGCGCTTCGGCGTGGCAGCCATGCCGCCATAGGCGATGCGCACCGCGCGCAGGGTTTCGCCCTCGAGTTGGAACGCGAAGGCGGCACACACGGCGGAGATGTCGGAGTCGAAGCGCTTGGAGACCTTGTAGCTGCGAAAGCAGAGCGCAGCTGTCGGCAGCGGGGCTTCGATCGCTACCAGCACCTCGTCGTCGCCGAGATCCTTCTTCATGTAGCCGAGGTAGAAGGCTTCCAGCGGAAGCTGGCGGATGCGGGTCGCCGATTGCAGCTCGATGCGCGCACCGAGCGCGATCAGCGCCGGCATCGCATCGCCGATCGGTGAGCCGTTGGCGACGTTGCCCCCCAGCGTGCCGGCATTGCGCACCGGCTCGGAGGCAAAGCGCAGCCATAGCTCGCGCAGCGCGGGGTAGAGGTCGGTGAGCGCCGTGAACGCGCGGTTGAGCGACACCGCGGCGCCGATGCGCAGCCAGCCGTCTTGTGTGGCAATGAGCTTGAGTTCCGCCACCTCGCGGGTGAGGATCAGGTCACCGAGCGGGCGGAACTGCTTGTTCACCCACAGGCCGATGTCGGTGCAACCCGCGAGCAGGGTGGCGGCGGGCTTGGCGGCACGCAGCGCGAGCAGCTCCGAGAGGCGTTGTGGCGCGTGGAAATGCTGGCCGGCATGCACATAGTCGAGCTCGCGTGTGCGGCGCAGATCAAGGAGGGCGTCCCGGATCGCCTCGCGATCCAGTGGCAGCGTGGGCGCTTCGCGCATCCTGAGGCCCGCAGCGATGATGGGGCGGTAGCCGGTGCAGCGGCACAGGTTGCCGGTGATCGCGTTGCGCACCTGCTCTTCCCGAATCTGCCGTTCGGGCGGCGGCGTCTCGTTGTCGGGTTCGTTGTAGAGCGCCCACAGCGACATCACGAAGCCGGGGGTGCAGAAGCCGCACTGCGAGCCATGCTCCGCGACCATCGCCTGCTGTACAGGATGCAGGCCGCCGCCGGCCTGGCGGCGCAGGTACTCGACGGTGAACACCGCCTTGCCATCCAGTGCGGGGAGAAACTGAATGCAGGCATTGATGCTGTGAAGCTGCAATCCGCTGTCCGCATCGAGCTCGGCGACGACAACCGTACAGGCGCCGCAGTCGCCCTCCGCACAACCTTCCTTTGTACCGGTGAGGCCGCGCCGCTCGCGCAGCCAGGTAAGCAGATTCAGTGTCGTCGTGCTGTCATCGACGTCCACCCGCGCGCCGTTGAGGAGAAATCGGATGGCATCATTCACCTGCGCTCTTCCTCGAGGTCTGGCGCTGTCGCGACCGTTTGTCGGCTGCGGCCACCGTCCCGGAGCGAAGTGCATCCGTGTGTGCAGTCGCAGAACTCAGGGGACTCTAGGTTGCGCGTGTGCCCGATGTCAACCGCCTGGCCAATCGGCATGCGCAGGCACCAGAACGGGGTTCGCAGGCACCGATGTGGACCGCATGGATAGCGTTACGCGTGAGGTGGTGCACGCCATTCGTCCGGGAACTCCAGGTCGCTGGCGTGGAAGCCGAAGTGCCCGGCTCTGCGGTCAGCAAAGTAGTGCTGAAGACTCAGCGAGATGGTGCGGAACGCGATCTCCTTCCAGGGGATCTCGTCCTCGCGCAGTAGCGCGACCTCGAGCGACTCCGTGCCTGCTGCGAAATCCAGATCGAGCAGGCGAGCCCGGTAGATGACATGGACCTGGCTGATGTGCGGCACGTTGATGAGGGTGAACATGTCACCCACCTCGATGCGTGCGCAGGCCTCCTCCAGGGTTTCACGCGCCGCGGCCTGCGCGGTGGTCTCGTTGTTTTCCATGAAGCCGGCGGGCAGCGTCCAGTAGCCGTGGCGCGGATCGATCGCCCTGCGGCAGAGCAGGATGCGGTCTTCCCACTCGGCGATCGCACCGACCACCAGCTTGGGGTTCTGGTAATGGATGGTGTTGCAACGGTCGCATACGTGGCGTGGCAGGGCGTCGCCGTCCGGCACACGGAACTCAACCGGGGCACCACAGTGGGAGCAGTAGTTCATCGCATCGTTGTCGCGTTGTCGGTGAGCAAGTTTAACAGGCCCACCGGCTGCGGATGTGCCCTGCAGCAAGCGCCGTGCCGGTGCGTTCCAGGCTGTCGGCGTGATGCGGTGGCGGTCCTGCGCCGCCGGGATGTATGATGATTCGCATCAAGGCTGCCAAAGGGCGGGAATGCCACCACTTCAGCTAGATAAGTTCGAGAAGTTGCGCGCATCGGGCGATCTGCCGTCGCCTCGCGGTGTGGCGCTCGCCATCATTGGCCTCACCCGGCGTGCGGATGTCTCGATCAACGAGCTCGCCAGGGTGATCGGCGGCGATCCAGCCTTCGTCGGACGGCTCATCAAGGCGGCGAACGGGTTGGTCTCCGGGAGCCGTCGTACCGTGGTGTCGGTGAACGAGGCGCTGATGGTATGCGGCCTGCCCGCGGTGCGTACGATGGCGCTGGGTTTCTCGCTACTTTCGGACTACCGCAGCGGGAGCTGCGTTGCATTCGACTACAACCGTTTCTGGGCCGGCTCGCTGCTTCTGGGGGTGAGCCTGCAGGTGTTCGCACAGCGAACCCGGGTTGCCGCAGCCGATGAGCTCTTCAGCCTCGGGCTTTTGTTGCGCGTCGGCGAACTGGGGCTCGCGACCGTCTATCCGGACGATTACTCGCGCGTGCTTGAAGGGGTGGTGCGCGACCCGGAGACGAGCTTGCTCGAGGCCGAGACGGCGATGTTCGCGATCAGTCACGCCGAGCTCGGTGCGGCGATGCTGACGGATTGGGGACTACCCCAGGTTTTTGTCGAGGCCGCCGCGCATTACAGCCGCCCTGCGCCGGAGCAATGCGCCCCGGGCAGCCGTGCGCAGCGTCTCGCGCAGGTCGTGGTGCTCGCCCGCACGTTCTCGGATCTCTGTTTTGCGGTCGAGGATGTACGTGAGGCCCGACTCGCCGCCTTGGTCGACGCGGGCGCGGCGATCGGTGTCGAGCAGGATCTGCTCCTCGACGACGGCGAGCGTATCCTCGCGCTGTGGCGGGATTGGGGGAGGCTGCTGAAGTTCGAACTGCCAGTACCTTTTGCACTTCGCCCCGCTGTTGACGGAGCGGATCAACCGTCGGCGACAGGCGCCCCCGTTCCGCTGGCTACACCGCACCCATCCACCGTTCGTATCGCTCCGCCCAGCGACGTACGGTGTGCGCTCGTCGTCGAAATGGACGCGGACGAGCGTCAGCGGATGAGTCTCTACGCTCAACGTGTGGGCTTGGAGGTGGTCGCGCTCTCCAGCCACACCGAGGCGCTCGACCGGGCGCTCGAGGTGAATCCTCAGGTCATCTGCACGGGCGTCCGTCACCCCGGGCAGCTCGAATTCATCCGCGCACTGCGCAGCACGCGCATGGGCAAGCCGATGTATGTGTTGCTGGTCGTTCAGGACATGACCGGCGACGCATTGATGGAAGCCTTCGATGCCGGCGCCGATGACGTTCTCGTCGGCCCGCTGCCAGACCGGGTCCTTGCTGCGCGACTGCAGTCGGCGGTGCGTGTCGTCGGCTTGCAGGAGGAGCTTCTCCGGGAGCGCGAGGAGTTGCGCCGTTTCGCTGCGGAGCTTGCGGTGAGCAACCGGCGCCTGAAGGAAGCGGCGATGACGGACTCCCTCACCGGCTTTCGCAACCGCCGCTACGCCAACGAGCGCATGGAGCAGGCATGGCTCGCCTCGCTGAGAGATTCCCGCCCGTTGAGTTGTCTGGTGATGGATTTCGATGGGCTGAAGGCCATCAATGACCGCCATGGTCATGCTGCGGGGGATGCGGCGCTGGTGGCGGCCGCCGAGGCAGTGGCTGCCCAGGTGCGGCGCCAGGAGATCGTCTGCAGGGTGGGCGGGGACGAGTTCCTCGTGATCTGCCCGGGGGCGAGTTTGCCCGAGGCGCTGAGCGCGGCGGAGCGTCTCCGCTCGGCGGTGGAGCAGCATGTGTTCGAATGGGGCGGCAAGCGCTTGCCCATGTCGCTGAGTGTGGGTGTCGCGCAGCGCGATACCACGACGGCGGATGCGGATGCGTTGGTCCGGCTGGCCGATCAGGGCGCGTATCTCGCCAAGGAGCGTGGCCGGAACCGCGTCGTGGCGGTGCAGGCAATGAGCGGCGCACGTGCGTGAATCCGGTGAAACTGTGATTAATCCGCAACATACCCACAATCGGCAGATTGCATTTCTTTACAAACTACTTTAAGTTCTGGCCAATCGCCTCTGAAAATGCGTGTGTAGATGACCAGACGTGACTTTCAGGCAGAGATCAGCGAACTCAATCTGAGCTTCCTGATGCTTGCACAGAAGATGTTGCAGGATGATCGTGAAACCGCGATGTTCCGGCTTGGCATCGGTGGCGACGTGGCGGACCTGATTCAGGGCTTGTCCGGCCCGAGGTTGTTGAAGATGGCGAACGGGCAGATGCTGTTGCCGGCGTTCAGGTTCGATGATGCCTTCCTGGCCGGTTTGTTGGCCGGAGACGGGCGGGATGCGGTCAGCGCCAGCCTGCACGCGGCGATCATCGCGGCTGGCAAACCCGTGCAGGGTTTGCGCCGAGGAGGGAAAAATGAAGAATAAGAGCCTGTTGAAGGAAGCCGAAGAAATCCAGCGTGCGGCGGAGATGGTCAGTCTCGGGGCCCGCATGCAGATGCTTGAGGCCGAGACCAGCCTCAGCCGCGAGCGGCTGTTGAAGATCTACAAGGAAGTCCGTGGGGTGTCGCCCCCCAAGGGAATGCTGCCGTTCTCGACGGACTGGTTCATGGCCTGGCAGCCGAATGTCCATGCTTCGATGTTCATGGCGTTCTTCCGTTACTTCGAGGAACGTGGCGGCCTTCATGGGTTGGATGCGATCCTGAAGGCATACCATCTCTATCTGGATCACATCGAGTCGCTGTCTCTTGAGCCGGCGTTGAGCCTGACGCGCGCATGGACCCTGGTGCGCTTCTTCGATGCGGACATGTTGCAACTTGCGCCCTGCACGCGTTGCGGTGGCCACTTCGTTGCCCACGCCTACGACCCGGTGCACGAGTACGTATGCGGCCTGTGCAACATGCCGTCGCGCGCTGGCAAGGGTAAGTCCGCGGGGCGCGCACCGGTCAAGGCGGTATCCAGGGCGCGACGCAAGGCGACCGCTGCCGTCTGAGTCGTGCAGGGCGCAGCATAACAGCCGCAGCATTTGCAGGAAAAGACCGCCGGGTGCGGTCTTTTTTTTCAAGTTCGTCGTTTCGTTGTCGATAAGTGGCACGACACTGTTCATATGCGGGGGTGCTGTCGGGTGACTTTCCCTTAGCGCATCCCGCCAGTGTTCGGTAGACTCCGGCAAGCGGGTCTTCCGCTTCATCGCTCGCCGGACATTCAGGGTGCGGGCCCGATCCGCTTCTGAAATCATTGGGGATTGCTGGTGTTTCTTCTCATCGGATACGTGATCGTACTCGCGGCATCGGTGGGTACCTACGCAGTGCATGGCAGCCTGGCCGCGCTGTGGGTGCCGCTGGAATACGTTGCCATCTTCGGCCTGATGATCGGCGGCTTCGTGGCGGGCAACGGGCCCAAGGCAATGAAGGCGGTGATGAAGGCCTTGCCCAGCGTCTTCAAGGGCTCGGCGTACGACAAGGCGCTGTACATGGATGTGTTGGCGCTGCTGTACGAGATCCTCTCAAAGGTTCGGAAGGAAGGCCTGATGTCGATCGAGGCCGATATCGAGAATCCCGATTCGAGTGCGGTGTTCGGCAAGTATCCGCGCGTGCTGGCCGACCATCATGCGGTCGAGTTCATGGCCGACTACCTGCGGATGATGGTGGGTGGCAACCTGAATGCGTTCGAGATCGAAGCGCTGATGGACATGGAGATCGAAACCCACCATCAGGAAGCGCACATGGCGCCGCACATTGTCGCCAAGGTAGGCGACGCGGTGCCGGCCTTCGGTATCGTGGTTGCGGTGATGGGCGTGGTGAACGTGATGGGCTCGGTCGGCCAGCCGCCGGCGGTGCTCGGCAAGATGATCGGTGGTGCGCTCGTCGGCACCTTTCTGGGGATCCTGCTCTCGTACGGCTTCGTGCAGCCGATTGCAAGCCAGCTTGAACAGAAGTCCGAGGAGGGCGGAAAGATCTTTCAGGTCATCAAGGTGGTGCTGCTCGCGAGCATGAACGGCTACGCACCACAGGTGGCGGTGGAGTTCGGGCGCAAGGTGTTGTATTCGACCGAGAGGCCGACCTTCCTCGAACTGGAAAGCGATATCAAGAGCCGCAAGGGGTGATGTGGTCGGGCCAGTTTCCACCCGCTGCGCAAGGTTTGACCTGACATGAGCGACGATACCCAGCAACCAATCATCGTCAAGCGCATCAAGAAGGGCGGTGGCGGTGCCCACGGCGGAGCCTGGAAGATCGCCTACGCCGACTTCGTCACCGCGATGATGGCGTTCTTTCTGCTCATGTGGTTGCTCGGCTCCACGGCGCAGGGAGATCTGGAAGGGATCGCCGACCACTTCCAGAACCCGCTCAAGCTCGCGATGCAGGGCGGCTCCGGCACGGGCGACAGTTCGAGTGTGATCCCCGGTGGGGGCGAGGACCTCACCCGCTCGGTGGGGCAGGTGCGACGCGGCGAGGTGCGCCCGAGTGATCGATCGATCGCGCTCGATGCGGCCAAGAAGGGTGAGTCCGAGAGTGCCGAATTCGAGGCCGAACTGCGCGAACGTGGCCGGCTCATCGACCTCAAGGGCCGCATCGAGGCCATCATCGAAGCCGACGCGAAGCTGCGTGCCTTCAAGAACCAGATCCTGCTCGACATCACCTCGGAGGGGCTGCGCATCCAGATCGTCGATGAGCAGAACCGGCCGATGTTCAGCAGTGCCAGTGCCGAATTGCAGCCCTATACGCGCGACATCCTGCGTGCCATCGGGCGGGCGCTGAACGATGTCGACAACCGCCTGAGCCTCTCGGGCCATACCGACGCGACGCCGTTCTCGGGCGGTGAGCGGGGCTTCTCGAACTGGGAGCTGTCGGCCAACCGCGCCAACGCTTCGCGGCGTGAGCTCGTCGCGGGCGGACTGACGCCCTCGAAGGTGGCGCGTGTGGTGGGGCTGGCGGAGACGATCCCGTTCAAGCAGGACGACCCCTCCGATCCCTCCAATCGACGCATCAGCATCATCGTCATGAACCGCAAGACCGAAGAGGCGGTGCGTGCCCAGGGGAGCGACAGGCCCGTGGTGGATGTGCAGGGCGCGGCGCCCATCGACCCGCTCTCGATCCGCTCGCAGATGGAGCGTCAGACCGCCATGCCTGTGTCGCCGCCGGTTCGGTGACCGGATCGGACACCCACAGGGTATATCCGCTGCCACCGCCCGGTGCAGATTCCCTCACATTTGCGCGCGCGACTTAAAGAAGTGACCGCTTCGGCCGATATTGGGTACATGCCCCGTTAGCCGGCCTTCCTCCGGTGACACGGGGACGTTCGGTATCCGGCGTGTGGCGGCCTTCATGACCCTTGGCGATTCATCCCTTCGTGAGACCTTCTTCCATGAGTGCGACCTGCTGCTCGGCAAGGCGTCGTCGCTTTTCGGGTCGATTGCGGACGAACTGAGCCGCGCGGATTTCAAGGAGCTGCATCGCTGCGTGCATGGCATCGCGGGTAGCGCCGCAAGCATGGACATGCCCCAACTCGCCAGCCTCGCGCGGGCACTGGAGGGGCGTCTGGATCCCCTGCGCGAACTCGGAGCATGGCCGGACACCGGCTACCGGAAGCTGTGTGGCGACGCCTTGGGCGAGCTCGGCAGGGCGGTCGCCATGCTCCGCCGAGGCAATGCGCCCGACCCCTCCAGGCTGGCCGCACTCGAGGCTGAGTTAGGGGCGGCAGTGCCGGCTTCCGAGGCCTCGCCGTGTGCGCCGACTGATGCGCGCCTGATCGCATTCAGCGTGAGCCGCTCCCTCGCTGGTGCGGAAATCGTCGTCGAACATGTGCTCGAGGAGCTGTCCAGTGCCGGGCGGATCGAGAGGATGGAGGAGGGTGACGCTGCAACGGGAACACATGGCGGCGCCTGGCAGATCCTCTTCTCTGGTGCCGTGTCAGATGAGTGGATACGCGATCTGTTGAGCGGCATTGCGGAACCTGGCAGCCTGAGGGTGGAGGCTGCCGATGCGGAGCGCGTGGCGGCCCCGGAGGATGCCGCCAGATTGCGCCGCGATGAACTCACGTTGCGCGCCGGTAAGGATGTCGTCACTGATCGGGATGGCGATGGACTTGGCGATGCTGGCGGCGACGCGGCTCGAGATGAGGGCGATTGGTTCGTCAGCTTTCGTGTCGCCGCACAGCGTTACGTGTGTGGCGAGGAGTGGGTGCTGGACGTGCGTCCATACGAGGGACAATTCATCGTGCCTGGGGTGCCCGCATTCGTGTGCGGACTGATCGGCGTCGGCGAGGAGGCCGTCCCGCTGCTGGATGCTCGGCGCGTGCTGCTTGGCATGGATGGCTGCAGCGAACTCCCGGATTCGGGGGCGATGCTCGTGCTGCAGGCGCCGGATGGCATGGTCGCCCTGCTCGTGGACGAAGCGGGCCGTAGTTTGCGGGTGCGCCGCGGGCAACTGCACATGCCAGCAGCGCTACGCGGGGTGTTTTCAGCCTGTCCGGTGACCGGCTTGCTCTTCGGCATCGATGGAGTCAGTCTCGTGCTTGATGTCGTGCGTCTTTGGGCGGTCCTGGACCCCACCTACAGGTCGCGCTCGGGCGCCGGTCCGGATGCGGCCGGAGCGCTGACGGCGACGCCGCAGGTCGTGGCCGAGGCCGACGGAAGTTTCAGAAAGTCGTCGCGATCGGCGACAATCGGGCCCGCAGGACCTCCCGTGCCGCCAGCGCCGCGGCGTGGTCGTACCGCCCCTCAGGGGCGCAGGACGCTAGAAGAGGAATGGGGTCACCCCGATTCATGACAAACACCAGCAAGGGAATGTTCGAACGCCTGCAGCCAGGCGCGGCCGGCCGGGAGTTCGTATTCCAGGCCGGGGATTTCGAACGTATCCGGCAACTCATCCACACCCATGCCGGCATCGTTCTCTCGCCTGCGAAGCAGGACATGGTGTATGGCCGGTTGGCGAGGCGCTTGCGCGAGCGGGGGCTGAAGAGCTTTTCCGAGTACGTGGATCTCGTGCAGCGCGACAAGCGCGAGTGGGAGGCGTTTGTGAATGCGCTCACCACCAACCTGACCGCCTTCTTCCGCGAATCTCACCACTTCCAGTTCCTCGAGGAGCGCCTGCGCGCGTTTTCCGGGGGGCGCACTTATGCGATCTGGTGCTGTGCGGCGTCGACGGGCGAGGAGCCGTACTCACTCGCGATCACGGCTTGTGAGGCGGGCGGCAGCTTGCGTCCCGCGGTGAGCATCGTCGCCACCGACCTGAACACCAGCGTGCTTGCGGAGGCGCGGCGCGGGGTGTATCCGGCGGACCGGCTGAGCGCACTTTCCGCAGACCAGCGGGCGCGTTACTTCGTCGCCGATGCCGCCGGTGTCATGCGCGTGCGTCCGGAACTGCAGCAGTTGATCCGCTTCGAGCCGCTCAACCTGCTCGACACCAACTGGTCGGTGCGCGGGCCGTTCGACGCGATCTTTTGCCGCAATGTGATGATCTACTTCGACAAGCCCACTCAGCTCAGGATCCTCGAGCGCTTTCGGCCGCTGTTGCGGCCTGAGGGTCTGCTGTTTGCAGGGCACTCCGAGAGCTTCCTGCACGCGGCAAACCTGTTCCGACCGCTGGGGCGTACGGTGTATCAGCGGCAGGGGCCGGCGATTTAGCGCCGGGTGCCGATTGGCGGGGGCTCATGTCAGCCCGCATTCATCGCATTTCTCCTTCCGGCGGTGCATTTTTTGCCTAAAGGTTCAATGACTGCCGCCGATACAGTGCTTGTGTGGGGCTTGCGGTATTGCCAGCGTCGCGAATTGCACCGTGCCTGCGTTCCTTGTGGATGAAAGTGCGTGCAGAATAGCGACTGGTGCGCCGGCCGGAATGGCGCTTTCCTTGCTTCGCCTGCCGCTGCGGTGCGATCGGGGTGCGAACGGTTTGTGGAGAGACAGATGTCTGAATTGCTCAAGAATATCGATGCGCGAACGCGTCTGGCGGGGACCAACAAACTGGAGATCCTGCTGTTTACCTTGGGCGTGGACGAGCGGACTGGGCGACGAGAGACCTTCGGGATCAACGTCTTCAAGGTGCGCGAGGTCATGCGCACCGCGGCGATCACGGCGGCACCGGAGATGCCCTCCTGCGTGGAGGGGATGGTGAGCCTGCGGGGCGTGCTGGTGCCAGTGGTTGATCTGGCCAAGTACACCGGCATGAATACCGATACCCCGCGCGAGATCATGATCGTCACCGAGTACAACGGCCACACACAGGGTTTCCTCGTGGAGGCCGTCGATACCATCCTGCGTCTCGACTGGTCCCAGATGCGTGTGCCACCCGACATGCTCACCGCGAAGCTTGGTGGGCTCGTCACTGCAGTGACCGAATTGCCGGGCAACAAGCTGGTGATGATGCTGGACGTCGAAAAGGTCCTTGCCGAGACGGCACGCTACGACGAGGACTTCATGTACAAGGGCATCGAGCCTGTCGAAGGCGAAGAGCGCTTCGTGGTGTTCGCTGATGATTCCTCGGTGGCACGCAAGCAGATCGAGCGCACCCTGGATACGCTCGGCGTGCCTTACCGCGGCGCGGTCAACGGCCGCGCCGCGTGGCAGATGCTGCAGCAGATCTCGCATCAGGCTGCCTCCCAGGGGTGTGCCGTGAAGGATCTTGTGAGCCTGGTGCTGACCGACGTCGAGATGCCCGAGATGGACGGCTACATCCTCACCAAGTCGATCAAGTCGGACGCCGCGTTCGAGGGGATTCCGGTGGTGATGCATTCCTCGCTGTCCGGCATGTCGAACCAGCAACTCGGCAAATCGGTCGGCGTCGACGAGTATGTTCCCAAGTTTGAACCGCAGCGGCTTGCGGAAACGCTTCGGCGGCTGATCAAGTCGTCCGAGCGTGGATCGCAGGGCTGAAGGAGGCGCAACAATGTCATCCCAGAACGCGACCGACAACGACCTGTTCGGCAACGTGGACGCCCGCACCAGTCTGGCGGGCTCGAACCGTATGGAGATCCTGCTGTTCTCGCTCGGTACCAGCGAGATCTTCGGCATCAATGTCTTCAAGGTACGCGAGGTCTGCACGACGCCCTTCATCACCCGCGCGCCCAACATGCCGAACGGCGTCGAAGGCCTCATCTCGCTGCGCGGCAACGTCATCCCCGTGCTCTCTCTTGCACGTATTCTGGGTCTTGATGTCGGTGCGGACCTTCGCGGTGCGTCGATGATGGTGACCGAGTACAGCAAGCGCACGCTCGGTTTCCTCGTCGAGGAGGTCGATCGCATCGTCCGTGTGGAGTGGGACCGGGTGCGCGCGCCCGACAACGTGGCGAGCAACACCAACAGCTACATCACCGCCATTACCGAACTCCCCAACGGCTCGCTGGTGTCCATCCTCGACGTGGAGACCGTGCTTGCCACCACGTTCGGTGACGCGATTGTCGGCGCGATCGCGCCGATCTCCGGCGGACACGAGATGAATGTGTTCTTCGTCGATGACTCCGCGGTCGCGCGACGCAAGATCAGCGAAGTGCTGGACAAACTCTCCGTCAAGCACAAGCACGCACTCAACGGGCTGGAGGCCTGGAACAGGCTCGACGCAATGGCTGCCTATGCCAAGCAGGCGGGCCACCAACTCATCGACGAAGTCGACGTGATTCTCGTCGACGCCGAGATGCCCGAGATGGACGGCTATGTGCTCACGCGCAAGATCAAGGCCGATGCCCGCTTCAACGGCATTCCGGTGGTGATGCATTCGTCGCTGTCCTCCGACGCCAATCGCGCGATGGGAAAGCAGGTCGGGGTGGATGCGTACGTGGCAAAATTCGACGCCGACGTATTGGCCGATACCTTGCGGCCACTCCTGATGAGAAATCATCAGGGGCATGACGTCGCTGTCAGGTGAAACACGGAGATTAGGATGTCCGATCCAAAAATGAAGTTTCTGGTCGTCGATGACTTCTCGACGATGCGGCGCATCGTACGCAATCTGTTGAAGGAGTTGGGTTTCACCAACGTCGACGAGGCCGAGGACGGGCTCGTTGCGCTGCAGAAGCTCGAGGCGGGCGACTTCGATTTCGTCGTCACGGACTGGAACATGCCGAACATGGACGGGCTGACCCTGCTCCAGCGCATTCGCCAGTCCCCGGCGCACAAGCACCTTCCGGTGCTGATGATCACCGCCGAAGCGAAGAAGGAGAACATCATCGCGGCGGCGCAGGCCGGCGCGAGCGGCTACATCGTCAAGCCCTTCACGGCGGCGACGCTATCGGAAAAGCTCGAGAAGATCTTCGAGCGCATGGGCAAGAAGTGAACGACGCCCGGCCGCGTGCCGGGCGTTCGGCAGGAGTTCCCAGATGATGAAAAAGCAAAAAGGCGAGGCCGAGAACGACTCGGACGAGCTCCAGGCATTGTTCGACAGCATCGCATCCACCCCCGCCAAACCGGCCGCGCCGGCCGTGGTGGCGGCTCCGGTGAAGGACGACGCCGGCGACAGCAGCGACCTGCAGGCCCTGTTCGATTCTGTCGCCTCCGAGTTCGATGCACATGAGACCGACGCCGAAGCTTCCGCTGAGGACAAGTCCGGCGCGCAGGCGGATGCGGTGTTCAACCGGATCGGTGTGATGACGCGGCAGGTGCACGACACCCTGCGTGTGCTCGGCGCCGACAGCACGCTTCATGAGGCCGTCCGTGCCATGCCGGATGCGCGCCAGCGGCTCAACTACATCAGCCAGATGACCGAGCAGGCGGCGAGCCGGGTGCTCAACGCAACCGACATCGCCAAACCCCTGCAGGATCGCGTCGGTGAGGATGCCGAGGCGTTGCGCGGCAGGTGGGACCGGCTCTATGCCAACGAGCTCTCGGTGGATGAGTTCAAGGCCCTCGCGGACGAGACCAGAGCATTCATCTCGAGGGTCGAAGAGAGCAGCAAGGCCACCAACGACCAGTTGATGGAAATCATGATGGCGCAGGACTTCCAGGACCTGACCGGGCAAGTGATCAAGAAGGTGGTGGATCTCGCCCAGAAGCTGGAGACGGAGTTACTGGGCATCCTGATCGAGGTCGCGCCACCCGAGCGGCTGCCCGCCAACAGCGAGGGGCTGCTGAATGGGCCGGTCATCAACGCCAAGGACAGGGATGATGTTGTGACGACACAGGAGCAGGTCGACGACCTGCTCGATAGCCTGGGGTTCTGAGGAAACAGTGTCGTGGGTGAAGCGACGAATGCAGCGATCGGGAAGCCGGCAGGCGCTGCCGACGAGGATTGCTTAGGCGATAGGCGATAGGCGAGGAAATCATGAGTGATTTCGCTGGAATGGAAGACCTGCTTCAGGATTTTCTGGTTGAAGCGACCGATCTGCTCTCAGGAGTGGACAACAAGCTCGTCGATCTCGAGCGCAGCCCGAACGATCTGGGTCTGTTGAACGATATCTTCAGGGGGTTCCACACCATCAAGGGTGGGGCGGGATTCCTCAATGCAACCGAGCTCGTCACGCTCTGCCACTTGACCGAGAACCTGTTCGACAAGCTGCGCAATGATGAACTGCACCTGCAGCCGGAGCTCATGGACGTGATTCTCGCGGCGACCGCGTCGGTGCGCGACATGTTCGGCTTTCTCGGCCAGGGAACGCAGCCACCTGCGGCCGACGACGCCCTTATCATGCGGCTGAAGCAGGCGATCGCCGGGGAGCTGCCGGCAGGCGAGGCGGCGCCGACCATGGCCGCAGCTGCGCCCGCGTCGTCCGGTGGTGCGCCGGACTGGACGCTGCTGCATGCGGTGGTGACAGGGGCAGCGCAGCCCGCTTCGTCGGGCACATCCAAGCTCCCGGTGCCCGAGAAGACACCCGAGGAGGTCATCCAGACCGCAATCGGGCGTCGCGTTACCGACAAACCGGGCGTCGGCAGCCCTGTCGGTCGACGTGATGTCGAGCGGCAACGCGATACCTCGATCCGCGTCGACACCACGCGCCTCGATCAGGTGCTCAACCTGTCGGGCGAAATCGGGCTCACCAAGAACCGGCTCAATGCGCTGCGCAGTGACATCCTCTCCGGACGCCACGACAACGAGACCCTGCACGCGCTCGATATCGCCGTCAGCCAGCTCGACCTGCTCGTATCGGACCTGCAGAACGCGGTCATGAAGACCCGCATGCAGCCGATTGGCCGCCTGTTCCAGAAGTATCCGCGTATCGCCCGTGACCTCGCGCGCAACCTCGGTAAGGACGTCGAGCTCGTGCTGGAAGGCGAGGAGACCGAGATCGACAAGACGATGATCGAGGATCTGGCCGATCCCATCATCCACCTGATCCGCAATGCCGTCGATCATGGGGTCGAGGAGCCGGACGAGCGACGCGCGAACGGCAAGCCGGCGAAGTCGATCGTCAAGCTCGCAGCGCAGCAGGAGGGCGATCACATCGTCATCCAGGTCGCCGACGACGGCCGCGGCATGAACGCCGAGCGCCTGCGCGCCAAGGCGCTGGAGAAGGGGCTCATCAGCGATGAGGAGGCGAGCTCCATGGACGACCGCCAGAGCTTCAATCTCGTGTTTCTGCCCGGCTTCTCGATGGCAGCCAAGGTGTCGGACGTTTCCGGTCGTGGCGTCGGCATGGACGTGGTGCGCACCAACATCCAGAAGCTCAACGGCTCGATCGACATCCGCTCGGTCCCCAAGAAAGGCACCACCTTCGTCATCAACCTGCCGCTGACCCTCGCGATCCTGCCGGTGCTGCTGGTGCGTCTCGGCGACCAGCCCTTTGCCGTGCCCTTGTCGATGGTGCGCGAGATTCTGCCGATCGACGCGAAGGAGATCAAGGAAGTGGGTGGTCGGTCCACGATGGTGATCCGCGGCGAGGTTCTGCCGGTGCTGCCGCTGGCCGGGCTACTTGGATGGCCGCTGGAGCGTCCGCCGGAGTTCGGTGTGCTCATGCAGACCGCGGAGCTCTCGTTCATTCTGGCAATCGACAGCTTCGCTGGCCGCGAGGATGCCGTCATCAAGTCGCTGGATGCGTTCCGGCCCAAGGGGGTTGCGGGTGTGACCACGCTGGCGAACGGTCAGATCGTTCTCATCCTCGACATGAAGGAGTTGCTCGGCAATGCCAACGAACACCGTGGCGTTGCCCGTCATGAGCTGATCGGACGCAAGCCGGTGCCTGCGTGAGGCGCAACAACGGCCTGTGACGTGACTGCCAGGGGCCGAATTCCCCCGGCGGTATGATGGCGGCGAGCGAGACGCTCCGCCGCCAGTCGATCAGGCGGTCAGTTCCAGTAGAGCAGCAAAGGCGGTTTCGAACTGCTTCAGTCCGTCGCGCTGAAGCTCGTCCCCAATGGCATCGAGGTCCAGGCCGAGCGTGGCGAGCGCCGCGTGATGTGCTTGAGCCTCGTCCTGCCCGAGAGGCAGTGTCGCGGCTGCCTGACCATGGTCACGCAGCGCTGCCAGGGTCGCGTCTGGCAGCGTATTCACCGTCTGCGGGCCGATCAGCGGTTCGACGTACAGGAGGTCGCTGTAGGCGGGATTCTTGGTGCCGGTGCTCGCCCACAGCATGTACTGCGGCCGCGCGCCGCGTGCCGCGTGCGATGCGAATGGGGCCCCGTGAAAGCGAGACACGAATCGCTGGTAGGCGCGTTTGGCCATCGAAACCGCCGCCTTGCCCTGCAGCGCAGTCGGGGCGCCGAGTTGCGCGAGGCGGGTATCGACAAGTGTGTCCACTCGGCTCAGGAACAGGCTCGCAACCGACATCGCACGCCGGACGTCACCGCCGCTCGCAGCAAGCCGTTCCAACCCGCGCAGGTAAGCTTCCGCAACCGCATCCACATGCGCGAGCGAGAACATCAGTGTGACGTTGACATTGATGCCCTGTGCGATCAATGCCTCGATCGCGATGATGCCGGCAGCTGTCGCAGGTACCTTGACGAGCAGGTTGGGGCGCGACACCGCTGCGGCCAGCCGCAGGCCGGCCGCGACCGTACCGGCGCTGTCATGGGCGAGCGCAGGAGAGACCTCGAGGCTGACGTAACCGGCGTCACCTCCGGTGGCGTCGAAGGTCGGCAGCAGCAAGTCGCAGGCGCGCTGCACATCCGGTATCACGAGGGCCTCGTAGCGCGCCTCGGCGCTCATGGGCTGCCGCTTGAGCGCGGCGAGATCCGCCTCGTAGTAACGCCCGTCAGCGATCGCCTTGTGGAAGATCGACGGATTGGTCGTGACCCCGGCAATGCCGTCGTCGGCAATGAAGCGTGCGAGCTGCCCGTCGTTGAGCAGGGTGCGTGAGAGATTGTCGAGCCAGAGTTGCTGGCCGAGGGCGCGGACCTGGAGCAGGGGATTCATGGGCGCGGGGCGTGTTCGTGAACGAGGCCCGTATTCTGCTACGAATCGAAAGGCGCCGAAAGCGCGGCGTGAATGACATGCGACCAGCCCAGGCTGGCTGCCACGGCAAGAAAGTCCGCGGCTGGCGGCGCGGTCAGGGCCACCGGACGGTTGCTGACGGGATGCGGAAAGCGTGCATGCACGCTCGCCAGCAGCAACCTGTCGACGCCGAAACAGCTGGCGAAGAAGCGGTTATGCACCCCCTTGCCATGCGTGGCGTCACCGATGATGGGGTGGGCGATGTGCTTCATGTGGCGTCGCAGTTGATGACGGCGGCCGGTGACCGGCTCCAGCATCAGCAGCGCGTAGCGGCTGGTGGGGTAGCGGTCGACTGCATGTGGAAGCTCGGCCGTTGCGAGCCTCTTGAAGTGGGTCAGCGCAGGCTGTGGTGCCTCATCGCATTGCTCGGGAGGCTCCGCCCTCGCGTCGTAGGGGTCGCGCTGGCGCCGCAGCGGGTGATCGATACTGCCTTCTTCGGCAGGGTGGCCGCGCACGATCGCGAAGTAGCGCTTCGTGACCCGTTGGCATTCGAATGCGCCGGCAAGGGTAGCGGCAATCGCCGGGTCGAGCGCAAACACCAGGATGCCCGAGGTGCCGCGATCCAGGCGGTGCGCCGGATAGACGTGCCTGCCGATCTGGTCGCGCAGCAGTTGCACCGCGAAGCGTGTCTCGTGGCGCGCGATCATCGAGCGGTGCACGAGCAGTCCGGCGGGCTTGTGGATGACGACGAGGTGGTCGTCCTGATACAGGATCTCGAGCATCGGCAAAGAAAAAGGCCCCGCGGGGCCTTCGGGTCAAGCGAGTAGCGGTGGCGATCAGGCGAAGTTCGCGGCGGCGAAGTCCCAGTTCGCGAGGCTCGCGAGGAAGGTCTCGACGAACTTCGGACGGGCGTTGCGGTAGTCGATGTAGTAGGCGTGCTCCCACACGTCGATACAGAGCAGGGCCTTGTCGCCAGTGGTCAGCGGGGTGCCGGCGGCGCCCATGTTGACGATGTCGACCGAGCCGTCCGCCTTTTTCACGAGCCAGGTCCAGCCAGAGCCGAAGTTACCGACTGCCGAAGCCTGGAACGCCTTCTTGAACTCGTCGAACGAGCCCCACTTGGCGTTGATCGCTTCCGCCAGTGCACCGCTCGGTGCGCCGCCGCCGTTCGGCTTCATGCTGTTCCAGAAGAAGGTGTGGTTCCACACCTGGGCGGCGTTGTTATACACGCCGCCTGCCGGTGCCTTCTTCACGATCGCTTCGAGGTCGAGATTCTCGAAATCCGTGCCCTTGATGAGGTTGTTCAGGTTGGTGACGTAGGCCTGATGGTGCTTGCCGTGATGGAACTCCAGCGTTTCCGCGGAGATGTGCGGGGCGAGAGCGTCCTTGGCATAGGGCAGTTGCGGCAGGGTATGTTCCATTGTGGTCTCCAAGTGGGTTCAAAGCCTGACTATTCTAGTCGGGATTAAGGCTTACTTGCAAACGTATGGCCCCCCGTCGCGACCATTGGCCCGCCAGGCGTCATACGTCATCATGAACGGAGCGGCTTTCGACTACCGACGCTGCCAGTTCGCCGTTCGCCAGTTGCACCGTGATTCGCGTTCCCATGGCGACGCCGCTGGCCGTCTGTAGGATGCGCCCGTGCTGGTCACGGGTGATGCTGTATCCACGCTGCAGCACCGCGCGAGGGTCGAGGTGGGCGAGATGGCTTCCGAGCGTCGTCAGGCGAGTTCGCTGTTGCGTCAGGTAGTTGGTTATCGTCCGGTCGAGCGCCTGGCGCTGGTGGGCGAGCCGATCGAGCGCGCCGGTCGTGCGTGGCGCCACGGCACGAAGACGCAGCGTGAGCCTATCGTGGCGGGCGCGGACGCGCTCGATATGGAGCGAGGCAGCGCTGTCGAGGCGTTGGCGCAGGCGCTCGAGCTGTGTTCCTGCACGTGCGAGCCGCTCACGCGGATGCAGCAGGCGCAGGGCGGCGCGGTCAAGCCGCTGGCTACAGTCCGAGAGCCGGCGAGCCATGTCCTGCTCCAGCTTGCGCGCCAGCGCGGGCAGGGCATTGGTTGCCTCGACGACACCGGCCGAGGCGAGCTCTGCCGCCATGGTCGGCGTGGTCGCCCGACTATCGGCAGCGAAGTCCGCAATCGTGAAATCGGTCTCGTGGCCCACGCCGGAGATCACCGGGACGCGGCAGGCCCGGATCGCGCGTGCGAGTCGCTCGTCATTGAACGCTGCGAGATCCTCGATGCTGCCACCGCCACGCACCAACAGCACGACGTCAACAGCGTCGCAGCCCGCCGGAGCGTCGAAGTAGCGCAGCGCCCGGGTTAGCTCCGCTGCGGCCTGCACGCCCTGGACAGCTGCAGGGTAGAGCACAATCTCGATGAACGGCGCGCGGCGCGAAAGGCTCGCCAGCACGTCCTGCAGTGCCGCCGCTGCGGGGGACGTGACCACGCCGATGCGGTTGGGGAAGCGCGGCAATGCGCGCTTCGTCGCCGTGTCGAACAGCCCCTCTGCGGCGAGCTTCGCCTTCAGCTGGAGGAAGGCCTCGTGCAGGCGCCCCTGACCCGCGTGGCCGATGCGCTCGACGCTGAGCTGGAAGTCCCCGCGAGCCTCATAGAGCGTGACGTTCGCGCGCACCTCCACCCGCATTCCGTTCTCGGGTCTGAACGTCAGCAACTGCGCCTTGCTGCGCCACATCGTGCAACGCACCTGCGCCTCGGCGTCTTTCAGTGTGAAGTACAGATGACCCGAAGGGGCCAGGCTGAGATTCGAGATCTCGCCTTCCACGCGCAACAGCGGAAAGCCGGTCTCCAGTCGTTGGCGTGCGAGCCGGTTGAGCGCTGCGACGCTGAGGGTCTCGGCAGGGTCGATGAAGAGGCTGGGTCGGATCGCGTCGTGGGATGAATCTGGCTGCATGAGCTAACCGGGCGGGAGCGCGAGGAAAGCGCCGGATTGTAGCCTGACAGAGCCTCTTCGGACGATCCGGATCGATATCGTGATCGAGATGGTGGGCCGGGCAATGGGCTTAATCCACAACGAAATAGGCTTGTCAAGCGTCGAAAAGAAACCCTTGTATTTCAATAGTTAAATACTAAGTACTTGAATAAAAAGAACTATTTTATTGCCTATTTTTGCATCGGCGTAACAAAGCGCTTGGCGCCACTCGGGTTTGGCCAAGTGTTGAACATCAGTCCACAAAGTTATCCACAGCTTTTGTGGATTCCTTTTCCTGAGCGCGCACCGCCTGCGTGCATGTTGGAGTGGCGCGCGGTGCGTCGGGGGCGGGCTCGGGGCCGGATCGGCCCACCTGGTTCGGGGATGCCTGCGCAGGTGACCAGGGCATGCTTGCTCTGAGCGTTCCGTAACGCTAGAGTGCCGGCTTTGTCGCTCCGGAGTAAGCGCGCGTGTTCGCGATCATTCAGGCTTCCGGCTGGCCGATCTGGCCGCTGCTGTTCGCATCTGTCATCGCCATGGCGCTGATCATCGAGCGCTCCCTGTCACTGCGGCGCGCGCGCATCGTCCCGTCCGGCCTGCTCGACCAGATTCTCACCGACATCAAGGCGCGTGGCGTAACCCAAGCGCTGATCACGAGCGTTGATGCCCACTCTCCGTTGGGGCGTGTGCTCGCCGCAGGGCTGCGCAATACCGGTAGCTCGCGGGAAGTGATGAAGGAGGCCATCGAGGAGACGGGGCGAGCGGTCGCGCACGAGCTCGAGCGCTACCTCACGACGCTCGGCACGCTCGCTGCGATCAGCCCGCTGCTGGGCTTGTTCGGCACCATCGTCGGAATGATCGAGATCTTCTCGTCGCAAGGGGTCAATGGGGCAAATCCTCAGCAGCTTGCGCAGGGCATCTCGATCGCGCTGAACACCACTGGCTTGGGGCTGATCATCGCGATTCCGGCGACGATCTTCTGGCGCCACTTCCGTGCCTTGATCGATGGCTTCATCATCGACATGGAGCAGCAGGCGATCAAGCTGGTCGAGGTCGTGCACGGCGACAGGCACGGCTGAGGGACGGGCGATGAACTTTCGGCGCGGGCAGCGCACCGGTGAGCCTGAGATCAATCTCATTCCCCTCATCGACGTGGTGCTGGTCATCATCATCTTCCTGACCTTGACGACGACCTTCTCCAAGGTGGCAACGCTCGAGATCAACCTGCCCTCGTCGGAGGCCGGCGCGGCAGAGACCGCTCCCGGGGAAATTTCGGTGGCGATCACCGCCTCCGGTGACATCATCGTCGAAGGCAACCTGGTCGGCTCGCAGACCGTGACCGATATTGCGGCTGCTCTGGGCAAGGCCATTCCTGCCGGTCGAGGCGACCCGGTGGTGGTCATCAGCGCGGACGCCAAGGCAGCGCATCAGGGGGTGATCGACGTGATGCAGGCGGCGCAGCGCGTCGGACTGTCCCAGATCACCTTCGCAATCCAGTTGCCCGATTCCTGAACCCGGGCGTCAAGCGCGTGGGCCGCTCCTCTCCGCTGTTCTGGCAGACGCGATGGAACTGGCGGGCGTTGCTGCTCATGCCGGTCGCGGGGCTCTACGCCCTCGTCGTCGCTTTGCGGCGCAGCGCTTACCGGGCAGGCCTGCTGAAGGTCGAAAGGCTGCGTGTGCCTGTGATCGTGGTCGGGAACATCGCCGTGGGCGGCAGTGGCAAGACGCCGGTGGTGGCGTGGCTGGTAGAGACCTTGCGCGCGCGCGGGTGGAAGCCAGGCATCGTCAGCCGGGGCTACGGCAGGAAGGGGCGCGGCGTCGCGCTGGTGACGGACGCCGATGCCGTCGCCGAGGTGGGCGACGAGCCTCTCCTGCTCGCCGGAATCACTGCGTGCCCGGTCGCGGTCGGGGCAGACCGCCCGGCGGCAGCCCGCGCCCTGCTCGAAGCTTTCCCCGATTGCGACCTCATCATCGCCGACGACGGGCTGCAACACTACCGGCTCCACCGCGATGCCGAGATCGTCGTGGTGGACGAGCGCGTGATCGGAAACGCCCTGCCGCTACCTGCAGGGCCCATGCGGGAAGGGCGCGCACGCCTCGCCGAGGCTGACCTGGTGGTGGCGCATGGCGGACTGTCGCACGCGAGTACCCGTGCTGTGGGCGCCGTGGCGGCGGTCGACATGGCGCTCGAAGGCACCGAGCTCGTCCCAGTCGGCGCAGCGCGTGGCAACGTGAAGTCCAGGCCCGTGCGTGCGTTGACCGGCCAGCGGGTGCATGGCGTGGCCGGCATCGGGCGGCCGGAGCGCTTTTTCGCGCAGCTCGAGTCGCTCGGTCTGAAGGTCGTGCGCCACCCGTTTCCGGACCATCATGTCTTCAGTGCCGGGGAGCTCGCTTTCGGCGACGATGCGCCGATCATCATGACCGCCAAGGATGCGGTAAAATGCGCTTCCTTTGATCTGCCGGATGTGTGGCAGTTGCCGGTGCGCGCGGTCATCCCGACCCGGGCCGTGGATGTGATTGTGGAGAAGATTGCGCATGGACGCGAGGTTGCTTGAAATACTGGTTTGTCCGTTGTGCAAGGGGCCACTCGACTACCTCAAGGAAGGCCAGGAACTGGTGTGCAAGGGCGACCGCCTCGCGTTTCCGATTCGCGACGGGATCCCGGTCATGCTTGAGGACGAGGCGCGCGAGTTGAGCGCTGAAGAAGTGGACGCATTGCGCTGAGCCGATGCAGTTTCATGTCGTGATTCCTGCCCGTTTCGCGTCCACGCGCCTGCCAGGCAAGCCGCTTGCCGACATAGCCGGGCGGCCCATGGTGGAGCACGTTCGGGCGCGCGCCATGCAGGCGGGTGCTGCGACAGTGTGGGTGGCCACTGACGACGAGCGTGTTCGGGCGGCTGTAGCGGCTGGGGGGGGCGAAGTCATGATGACGCGCCCTGATCACCCCAGCGGCACCGATCGAATCGCCGAGGTGGCGGTGCGATGTGGCTGGGCGGACGACGAGATCGTTGTCAATGTGCAGGGTGACGAACCTCTGATCGCGCCGGAGCTCATCGCCGATGTGGCGGCGACGCTTGCCACTGACGATGGTGCCGCGGTTGCGACCGCCGCGCACGCGATCCACGACGCAGCAGACATGTTCAACTCCAACGTGGTGAAGGTGGTATGCGACCGCGTGGGGCGTGCCCTGTATTTTTCGCGTGCGCCGGTCCCGTGGGCGCGAGACGATTTCGCCCTGTCCTGCGATCGTCTGCCTGCCGGGTTGGGCGTGCTGCGCCATGTGGGCATCTACGCCTACCGCGTGGGCTTTCTCAAGCGGTATGCCGCGCTCGAAGTGTCCCCGCTCGAGCGCTGGGAGGCGCTGGAACAGTTGCGTGTGCTGTGGCACGGGGAGCGCATTGCCGTGCGCTGCATCGATGCAGCACCGGAGGCTGGCGTGGATACGGTGGCCGATCTCGCGCGGGTGCGCACATGGTTCGCCGCCCGAGGCGTGCGGTGAGTGCGGCCGGGTGGGCTCTGGGAGTTCGGGTAAGGAGTTCGTTGCAATAACAACCCGCGCGAGCGATGCGCGGAATTTAGCCTGGGAGGGATGATGAGACTGATTCTGTTGGGACCGCCGGGAGCGGGCAAGGGCACGCAAGCCAACTACATCAAGGAGAAATACGGCATTCCGCAGATCTCCACCGGCGACATGCTGCGGGCCGCAGTAAAGGCCGGCACGCCGCTCGGCGTCGAGGCGAAGAAGGTCATGGATGCGGGCGGGCTGGTGTCCGACGACATCATCATCGGCCTCGTGAAGGACCGCCTGCAGCAGGACGATTGCAAGGCGGGTTACATGTTCGACGGGTTTCCGCGCACGATCCCGCAGGCCGAGGCCATGAAGGAAGCCGGTGTTCCGCTGGACGTGGTGCTCGAGATCGACGTGCCCGACGAAGAGATCATCGAGCGCATGAGCGGTCGCCGGGTGCATGTGGCGTCGGGCCGGACCTACCACGTCAAGTTCAATCCGCCCAAGGTGGCTGGCAAGGACGACGTCACTGGCGAGGATCTGATTCAGCGTGACGACGACGCCGAAGCCACGGTGCGCAAGCGTCTGGACGTGTACCACGCCCAGACCAAGCCGCTGGTGGACTATTACACCAGTTGGGCGGCGAGCGGGGACGCGAAGGCGCCGCGCGTGTGCAAGATCTCCGGGCTCGGCGCCGTGGATGACATCACCGCCCGAGCGTTTGCCGCGCTGGCCGGCTGATCCACCCCAACTACAGCAACTCTTGGCCGATCGACGGATGCCCGCCGGTCGGCCTTTTCACGTGGAAGCCCTGCGCCGATGAAACCCTGCAATATCCTCTACGCCCAATCCGGCGGTGTTACCGCGGTGATCAATGCCTCAGCCGCCGGCGTCATCGAAGCGGCACGCGCCGCCGCGCCGCGTACCGGGCGTATGCTCGCCGCGCGAAACGGCATTCTCGGCGTGCTCGCGGAGGAAGTCGTGGATACCGCGGTGATGTCGTCCGAGGACATCGAGGCGCTGTCCCACACGCCGGGTGGTGCATTCGGGTCTTGCCGTTTCGACCTCGACCGGCCGGAGGACAACCCGGCACAGTTCGATCGGGTCTTCGACGTCTTCGCCGCCCATGACATCGGCGCCTTCCTTTACAACGGTGGCAATGGCTCGATGGATGCGGTCGCGAAGCTCTCGCGTGCGGCGCGCGCACGCGGCTATCCGCTCGTCTGCATCGGTGTGCCGAAGACGGTGGACAACGACCTCGAGGGCAGTGACTGTTCTCCTGGCTTCGGCTCCGCGGCGAAATACGTGGCCACCGCAATGCTCGAATCCGGTCGCGATCTTGATGCGATGACTGCGAACACCGGGCGTGCCTTCGTGATGGAGGTGATGGGGCGCAATGCCGGTTGGCTCGCAGCAGCCACTGCACTGGCGGCGGACGGACCGGATGCGCCACCTCATCTCATCCTGATGCCGGAGGTGGCCTTCGACGCCGAGCGTCTGCTCGTCGCGGTGCGCGCCACTGTCGAGCGGTTGGGCTATTGCGCGATTACCGTCTCGGAGGGCATTCGTTGGCCGGACGGCTCGCCGGTGATGGAGCAGGATCACGATCGCAGGGGCCATGTGCAACTGGGCGGGGCGGGGCAGTACGTGTCGCGTCTGATTCACGAGCGGCTGGGCTACAAGAGCCACTGGGCCATTCCGGATTACCTGCAGCGCGCCGCCGGACACCTCGTGTCGGCGACCGACAGGGAGCATGCGCTCGCAGTCGGGCGCGCTGCGGTGCGGTTTGCACTTGAAGGCCGGGACGGCGTGATGGTGGCAATCCGACGCCTCTCAGACACCCCCTATGTATGGGACGTCGTGCCGGTGGATGCAGAGGCGATTGCGAATCTGGAGCGTGTCGTACCGCCCGCGTTCATCGCGGAAGGCGGGTTGGGCGTCACCGAGGCGGCGCTGACCTATCTGCGCCCGCTGATCCATGGCGAGGCGCGGCCGCCGTTCAGGGATGGCCTGCCGGTGTATCCGCGCTTGAGCTTACCCTCGCTGCCACAACGTCTTGGGGCCTATTCCAGGACCTGATCGAAGGCCGGCGCGTGCTTCAGCGCGCGCCCTGACGCCGGAAGTCGTTCACGCGAAAGCCGAGAACGAAGAGGGTGGCGAAGTAGCTTGCGATGCCGCCTGCAACCAGCATGGCAAGGCGGCCAGCGCGGGTCAGCGCGTCGCCGGCGAGCCAGCTTGCCTCGCTACCCATTCCCCACCACAGCGCGGCGCCCAGTACCAGCAAGGCCAGGGTGAGCTTGAGGACGAAGCGGCTCCAGCCCGGTTGCGGCACGTAGGCGCCACAGCGGCGCAGGCCGCGATACAGCAACACCGCGTTGATGCAGGATGCGAGGCCGGTCGCAAGCGCGAGGCCGGCGTGCTGCAGCGGCCCGATGAAGGCGATGTTCATCAACTGCGTGAGCGCAAGCGTGATGAGCGCGAACTTGAGCGGCGTCTTGACGTCCTGGCGGGAGTAGAACGCCGGCGCGAGGATCTTCACCATGATGAGCCCTGTGAGTCCGATGCTGTATGCGATCAGCGCGCTGCGTGTCGCGAGCACCGACTCGGCGGAGAACGCGCCGTGGAAGAACAGCGTCGAGATCAGTGGTGTGGCGAGTAGGCCGAGCGCGAGCGCGGCCGGCAGGGTGAGCAGCAGCGTGAGCCGCAGTCCCCAGTCGAGCAGGTTGGAGAAGGCTTCCGGCTTGCCGTCAGCGTGATACTTCGACAGGCTGGGCAACAGGATGGTGCCGAGCGCCACCCCGAGCAGGCCGCTCGGGAACTCCATCAGGCGATCCGCGTAGTATAGCCAGGAGACGCTGCCCGAGGGCAGGAACGAGGCGAAGATTGTGTTGATGATGAGGCTGATCTGCGCGATCGACACACCGACCAGGGCTGGTGCCATCAGCTTGAGGATGCGTGACACGCCGGGGTGGCGCGGCCGCAGCGAGAAGCGTGGCAGCATGCCGATGCGGCGCAGGGCAGGGAACTGAATCGCGAGTTGCAGCGCGCCACCAAGAAAGACCGACCACGCCAGCGCTGTGATCGGCGGATCGAAGTAAGGCGACGCGAACAGCGCCATGCCGATCATCGACAGGTTGAGCAGCACCGGCGTGAAGGCCGGCACGCTGAAGCGGCTCCAGGTGTTGAGCACGCCGCCGGCGAGCGCCACCAGAGACATGAAGAAGATGTACGGGAAGGTGATGCGGGTGAGTTCGACGGAGAGCGCGAACTTCTCCGGGTTGCCGGCGAATCCCGGTGCGGTGAGGTAGATGATCGCGGGGGTGATCGTCATCCCGAGCACGGTCAGCAACAACATCGCCAGCGCCAGCAGGCTTGCGACCTGATCCACGAGGTGGCGGGTCTCTTCCGGCGGGCAGCGGTTCTTGTGCTCGGCCAGGATCGGGACGAAGGCCTGCGAGAAGGCACCCTCGGCGAACATGCGCCGGAACAGGTTGGGGATGCGGAAAGCGACGAAAAAGATATCCGTCGCGGCGCCTGCGCCATATGCCCTGGCGATGACGAAATCACGCACGAAGCCCAGTATGCGTGACAACAGCGTCATGCCGCTGACCGTGACGAGCGCGCGGAGCAAGTTCATGCGTTTCTGCCGAAAAGCGCAATGATAGCCGTTGACCTGCGCCGCTGTCACAGATGATGCGACTGAGAGTATTGCTTTGCATGGATGAGGGCGCTAAAATCGCGAGCTTTACAGAACCATTCAAACGGAAGAAACATTTATGGCCAATTCGGCACAAGCCCGCAAGCGCGCACGTCAGGCTGTGAAGGCTCGCGCTCACAACGGCAGCCTGCGTTCCCGTCTGCGCACCGCAATCAAGGCTGTCCAGAAGGCAATCCTTGGCGGTGACAAGGCAGTGGCGCAGACGGTCTATCGCACCTCCACCAGCACCATCGACAGCATCGCGGACAAGAAGATCATTCACAAGAACAAGGCCGCTCGCCACAAGAGCCGCCTGTCCGCCGCGATCAAGGCCATGGCTGCCTGAGCGTCACGACAGCTTGCAGCGCCTTACGGCGCTCGGGAAGAGGCGACCCAAGTGGTCGCCTTTTTTGTGCTGTGCGCCCAGCATGGGCGCGATCTTGGAGGTGAAAGTCCTCCCACAAGCTGACCACGGCGAATGAAGCGAAGCGCAACTGCATGAGGGTGACCGAGTGTGGGGAGGAAGCGTGAAGCGAAAC
>JAYRYZ010000029.1:0-65114 GCA_041916775.1 Rhodocyclaceae bacterium
GGGCGGGATCGTGGCGCAGATCCCGGAGGGGGATCTCAACACCCATATCAGCCAGTTGTCCCAGCAGCCCGGCACCGCCTGGGTGGGCGAGCTCGCGGCCATGGGGGCCACTGATCCGGTGCTGTGGCAGCCGGTGGCGTTGGCTTACGAGACGTGGGCGTATGAGCAGGAGGGGTTGAGCCCGGCGGCCAGCGCCATCATCGCGGTGGCGGTGGCGATCGGCACGCAGGGGATGGGGGCGAAGCTCTTCACCCAGGCGACGGGGATGGCGACGACCGCGGCGACGGCAACGGGGGTGTCCTATACGCTGGTCGGGGTGATGGCCAATGCGGGTTTCTCGACCCTGGTCGGTCAGGCTTCGATTGCGTTCGTGAACAACAAGGGCGATATCGGGGCGACGCTGAAGGCCTTGGGGTCGAGTGGCAATGTGCGTTCCCTGGTGACGAGCATCGTCACCGCCGGCATGACCAACGCGGCACTCTTCACCGATGCGGCGGGCAATGCGGCGAGCCTCAATGATCTGGCCGGCCTCACCGATCTGCCCGGCATGGGGACGAAGCTCGCGAGCCTGGAGCTGGCGAACCTCAATCTGGGCGATCTGGCCCTGGGGGTGGGCGGGCGGGCGCTGGTGAATGCGGGGGTGAGTCATCTGGTGCAGGGGGTGGATCTCGGCGATGCGCTGCGCTTGAGCCTGTCGGCGGATCTCGCCGCGTTGGGGGCGAGCGGCATCGGTAGCTTGTGGGGCGCGGGGAAGGATCCCGTGCTGCAGTCCTTCGCGCATGCGGTGCTGGGCTGCGGCGCCGCAAGCCTCGCAGGCGCCGACTGCGCCGCAGGGGCGGTGGGCGGGGCGACGGAGAGTGTGCTCGGCAATGTCCTGGACGTGGAGCTGGGCGCCAACGGGCAGTACGACAAGCGCACCCAGTTCCTCTACACCTCCGGCGCCATCCTCTCGGCGAGCCTCGTCGCCGAGGGCCTGGGGCTCGATGCAAACACCGCGATTGGGGCGGCGCAGAATGCGGCGGTGAACAACCGCATGCTGCATCCGCATGAGAAGGAGTGGATCAGGCAGAAGGCCAGGGAGCAGGCGCTGGCCGACTGTGCGGGCATAGCCGGCTGCGACGTCGATGCGCGGACACTCTACTGGGTGGATGCGATGTCGGCCGTGGGCCACGCGCGCACCGACGCCGGTGCGGCTGAAGCCTTCGACCAGTACGCCGCGACACTGGCCCATGCGGCGACGGACCCGGCACTTGAGGGCTACCACGGTCAGGCGACAAACCACCTGGCCGATCTGGCCTACGCGGAGGCGCTGTTGCAGACGCAGGCGGGACGCCCGATCGTCGATGCACACGGCCAGCCCTATTACGGACGTGATGGCGAGGTACAGACCTACTTCAGCGCCACCGAGCAGCAATGGCGCGATCCGTACCTGAACGTTTTCCCCGGCGGCACGCCCGTCGCCCAGGTCGCCCCCGGACAAGCCCAACGCGAGCAGGCGCGTATCGACGCATTCCTCACCCACAATGGGTCGGCCGAGCCGGTGATCGTCGAAGACTGGCTGGTGCCCGGCGCCTATGCGGTCGGGGGACTCTTCAAGGCTGGATCCACAAGAGTTGGGGCGTGGCTCACGTCAGCAACGGAGCGGGGGGCGGTGAAGGTTGAGGGTGGAACGGTCGCGTCTGTCGTAACTGCAAGAGGCACCGTGAACGGAGCTATATTTGAGGACGTAAACCAAGCAGCAAAAGTTGGCGCTACCAATGAACCAACCCTTATTGCCGATCGCGTGGCGGCAAAGATCGAGGCACAGGGGAAGCCGTTCCCTAATGGAACTGTTGCAGACTCTCATGCCGAAATTGGCGTAATACAGCAAGCGTACGACGCAGGGAAAACCCAAGGAGCAGATATGTCCATGACGGTTTCTGGCAAGGATGTCTGTGGCTACTGCAAAGGCGATATCGCTGCTGCGGCTGATGCAGCGGGATTGAAATCGCTAACTGTTCATGCGACTGACGAAAAGACCCTGCTACCAAAGATATACTACTGGCAACCTGGAATGAGGTCGATTAGGGAAAAGCCATGATGAAAAATATGATTTTCGGTGGATATTTAATCGATGATACAGGTTTTCGACATCAGCTACCTCTTGTTAAGAATCCAAGCGATGTCATCATTCGTGAAACCATTAAGGAAGTATCTTGTGCAGCAAGAGGTGTTGTCGAATTGGAGTACAAGACGCTCCATAGAGTTGGTCCTGATAAGTTGACGATGTATGTGGATAGAGGGAATCTGTTGCTGATGCTTGGAGTAAATGAGGAGGATGGCGATTACAGTGTGAGAACGCTAACGAACGGAGAAATGCCAAATGATTTGATGGTCATCATGGGGGAACGTTATCCTGCTAAGGCGGTGACGCGCGACATTGATCTTGCATGTGCCGCTTTTCACGAGTTTGCCCAATTCGCGGATGTACCGCTAATGCGATAAGGATAGGAAATGCGCCTGTAGCCGCCACCTACAGGGGCTCACCGACATCCACTCCACCGAGACGGTGGCGGGCAGCCGCCTCAGCGCCGGGGGCGACATCCTGGTGGTGGCGCGCGTGCCCGAGGGGGCCACGGGCGAGGAGGCCACTGCGGCGATCGCGATGACCAGCGTCACCCTCGAGGCGGGCGGGCGCATCGGCATGGCGGCCGAGGGCGATGTGCTGATCGACGGCAATACCCGCCGCACGCTCGACGATACCCGCAACAGCAGCGGCAGCAACATCGATTCGACGGTCACCAACAGCTGGGTGGCGAGCAGCCTCTCGGCCCAGGCGATCACGATCTCAGGCGAGGATGTGACACTGGTGGGCGCGCACCTCGCAAGCCCCGGGGTGACGCGCATCGCCGCCACAGGCGATCTCGCCCTCGATGCGGGTGTCGATCACCGCCGCGAACATCATCTTTCCACCCGCTCGAGCGGTGCCTTCATCGATAAGCTGCGCGTCGACGAGACGCTCTCCGAGTCGATGCTGGCCCACCCCACCCACATTGCGGCAAGCCAGGTGCAGTTGGTGGCGGGTGGGGATCTGGATCTCTATGCGTCGCAGCTCGTGTCGCGCGAGGCGGCGGCTTCACTCGTGGCCGGGGGCGAGGTGAATCTGTGGGCGGTCGAGGAGCAGCATTACACGCTCGAACGCCATGAGACGAGCACCCACTTCCTGGGCTGGATTCCGCTCGAACGCCAGGCCGTCTCCGACAGTGTGTTCGAGAGCGGGGCGCGGGTGGCGCACCTGCAGAGCGAGGGGGCACCGACGCTGGCCGGGGGCGGGGATATCCGCCTGCAGGGGAGCGTCATCGAGTCGCCCGAAGCACCCGTCATCACCCCGGGGGTGGGGCCGCAGGCCAAAGCGGATGCCCAGCTCATCCTAGAGGGGGTGGTCACCCGCACCGTCACCGAACACCACGAAGAAGACACCAACATCGCCTGGCAGCGCCTGGCGGGCCACGGTAGTACCGTCGAGACACTCACCCTGCCCCAGATCCAGGCGGGGCTCTCCGGGGTGCGCGCGCCGGGCGGGATCGTGGCGCAGATCCCGGAGGGGGATCTCAACACCCATATCAGCCAGTTGTCCCAGCAGCCCGGCACCGCCTGGGTGGGCGAGCTCGCGGCCATGGGGGCCACCGATCCGGTGCTGTGGCAGCCGGTGGCGCTCGCCTACGAGACATGGGCGTATGAGCAGGAGGGCTTGAGCCCGGCGGCATCAGTCATCATCGCAATCGCCGTTGGCTATGCTGTGGGCCCATGGATCAGCGAAACCATCGGTTCATTGGCAGGCAGCGCATATGGCTCAGCACTCGCCGAGGGCTTTGCGGCAGGCACCGTAACGACGATCGGTGATATCGTCGCTGTGCATGGATCCTATGCGACGTTCATGGCTGGCGGTCTGGCAAACACCGCTCTCTCCGCTGGATTCACGAGCATTGCCGGACAAGCGACACTCGCCCTCGCTAGCAATAAAGGCGACATTGGCGCTACGCTGGATGCACTAGGTTCCAGTGACACCATCCGTGGCGCAGTGAGCGCAATGCTCAGTGCAGGTGTTTCAAGTAGCTTCAGCGGCACTTGGAATATCGAGAGACTGGCTGCTCAGACGGTCACCGGCTGCATAGGCAATGAGATTGTCGGGGGCAGTTGCAAGAGTGGGGCCGGCACCGCATTCGTGATGGGTTCTCTTGCATGGGCGAATCATGAAATGCGACAGCATGAGATCAGTAATTCTCAAAAATTCGCAGGCATCGTGGGAACGGAAGATGGTCATATCCTTTCGAATGATTCTGGAACGAGCACAGGAGTTGAAGGCGATGGAGTCAAGCTTGCAGGAGGACGCGTTGAGATAGCAGCGATATGTGGAGATTCGAACTGCCTCGTAGATGAGGAAACCAACTCGTATATTCTAGACAATAACGGTATGATTCAATTTATCGGAAATGGTGGATATCTCGAAGACTACCTTACCGATCATGGCGAGCTATGGAGCCCGATGGGGGGGCTTCAAGGATATCAAGGAAAGTTTGCATTCTTTGAGTACACCCCCGGCAGCACTTGGGACCAAATTGCTGAAGCCTATGCAGGACCACACGACATGTTAAATGGCTCAATCTGGTACGATGAACTGGGAAACATTAAATCAGGAACATCAGAAACGTTCATTGGTAAAATCGGCGATATAACCAACTACACAAATGTGCTGCTTGCCACTCCGTTTTCAATATCCGTAATGCTACCCCCAGGCGCCATGCACTGGATTCCCAAGTCCAATAAGGAGAAGCCATGAAGCTGGCAGTGAAACGCTGGTGCCGCGCCTCCATTATTTTTTTGGCCACGAATTTATTGTATGGTTGCATTCAGTTGCCCGTAACAACATCCGATATCGACTGGCGGGAACCTAAACTATCCGCAAGAGACTGTCCAGACTTAACCGGTAAATATACGACTGGCGAATCAATCTCTTTGCATAACACCAATCACATTGGCGCTCACAGGAAAAAAACCGGGCTCTACGCATTAATGACCGGAGGAGAAAGGCGCACGATCAACGGAGTACACATAACGAAGCACCTAGAAATTAGTAGATCACAACAAGACAACCAGGAAAAAGTTCGTTACATGAGCTCTATTCAATTCAACGGCGATGCTATTTCCGTCTCACTATTGGATGATAATGGCATTGAATATTTTACTGGCACAATGAAGATAAATTCCACAAACATAGGCTGCCATTCCGGCAAGTTTATAATAAGAACAGTAATTAATGTTGGCTCCCCAGAATCTGAAAGAAGATCGGTCCAGTACACAGAAACCATCATAACCAAAGTGAAAAATGGCTTAATCGCAACCCAAAATAGTGCCACCCGGATGCGAAATAGATTTACCGGAGAAGCAATAGGCCCTGAACTTGACGCACAGTACAATTCCTGGCTTTTTCGCACCATCTAAGTGCATTATAGATTTACCATGAAACCAGCCAGAAACCGAGACGAACGTGAGCCAAAGATCCGAGGAGCAATGAAGTGACCTCCGAATGGGCAACAAAGCAACCAGCCTGCTGGCCAATAGGCTCCCAACCCATCTAGATGGAAACCCGCATAATCCGTCTGTCGCGATCCTGTTGCAGAACTTCGGCCAGCCCAACCCGTACCCGGAATACGCCGGATTCATTATCGATCAGACTGTATCGAATATTCCGAGCTTCTTGTCCGAAACGGAAGCGGTGCAAGAGCCATGAGCTTCCGTGCGTGGTTTCGGGAGTTCAACGAGAAGTCAAAGCGCAGCCACTCGGGGCCTGGAGAGATCTTCGACCATATGTCGGTACTTGGAAACATCAGATTCCTCATCCTTACCTGCGCAATAACTTACGTCCTCTGGCATTCCTATGAGATTACATACTGGATCGAGAGTTTGTTTTATGACGACCCAACTCCGATCAACCCGGTCAAACAACGATGGTCACGCCTGTGGGCATTGATCATCGGGGGCGTCGGCGTACTTGCAGCGGTCGTCTCAATGGCCCTCATCCCGATCAAGCGCCGACGGGCTCGGCAAAGCGTCAAGGGACAGTGGCATGATGATCAGCGCTTGACCAAAGAAGACTTATACCGGGACGGTGAAGACGCTCCACCCCCATCAGGCTGAGTGCTTCCGCATATCGCATGCGCCTCGTCTCCACACCACAGGCGATCTCGCCCTCGATGCGGCCCACCCACATCACGGCAAGCCAGGTGCAGTTGGTGCCGGGTGGGGGTCAAATCTTCGTGTCGCTTGCAGGGAATGACGTATCTACGTAGGCACAATCTAGTGCCTGCCCTGTGCCCATAAAGACCGTCCGAACGGCCCGTGAGCGTGAATGAAGAATACCGCCTCCATTCACGGACACGCACTCATTACTGGCGCATATATGGCGCACTTGCATCGAGCGTCGCGGGGTAGCTGTCGGCCGCCACGTTCGCGGTGTCGCCGAGGTAGAGTTTCCCGTCTGCACCGATGTAGCCGAGGTCCTTGCGGTCGATGGCGCGCTGGAAGTAGTTGCCGGGGAAGGTGATGCCGTTGATCACGACGTTTCCACCTGCACTCAGACCACCCGCGGCGGCAATCACGAGATGCACCGCGCCGGCCTCGACGACGGTGGAATTGAACGAGGCGCTGCGCAGCGCCTCAAGCTCGAGTCGGTTGCTGTCCTTCGCCCGCCTGTTGAACCCTATGGACGCGCCCGTGCAGCTACTGTCGCCCGGCCCGTAGTAGTACTCGGTGTGGCTGACATTTCCACTGGTCGCAGTGAGCTTGGTGGTGGTCAGCTCCACAACCACGTTTACCGGCAATCCATCGCGCGTGACCTCAGGGGAAGGCTTGCATGCGCCTCGCCAGGTTCCGATGTAGCTGTCGATGGACAGCGTGGGCGGCTGTCCGCCACCCGCATCCGGATCGGTCTCGTCGTTCGAGCTTGACCCTCCGCCGCCCCCGCACGCGGTGAGCGCCAACGTCAGAAGCAGTGCTGAAGCCTGTCGACGGGGCAGGTGACGTGCAGGGTCGATGATGCATTTCATGGTGATCTCCGGTTATTCAGAAGGCCGATGAGGGAGCGCGGATATTAGCTGGATATATTCCAAAGACATTTATTGGAATGTTGAAGAATGTTAAATGCCCGAACAGGCCCCAACCAGACGACGCAGCGGCACATGGTCACCTGCCCATTTGGTCGTAGCGGGAACGCGCGCTGCACCAATACGACACAAGAAATGACATCGATCTTGTCACGCATATCCCGTCGCGATGTACATTCGCGCGCCGTGATGTCATTTGGATTGACGCTTGCGATCCTCAGAGCATTCCGCCCCCCACCTTTGCGCCGGAACGAATCGGGCATCCAGGAGAACAGCGACGTGAAGCTCCCACTTTGGGCAGGCCTGCTACTGGCCACATTCTTATCCGGTTGCACATCCTTTCAGCAGACACCCTTGGAACTCGATCCGCAATCGCTGCATGCCAGCCGCGGGAAAATCGGTGTGACCATGACTGCGGTGCCGACACCCTCGGTGGCCGTCCAGGGGGCGGACTGCGTGCTCTGCATCCTGCTTGCAAAGCAGATGATGTCGCTGGTGAGCAAACAGGCCGAGACCTTGCCTGTGGACGATCTGAAGCAACTGAAGACCGACGTGGTCGCGCGTCTGCTTGCGCGTGGCCTCGACGCGGTCGCAATCGAGGAGGACTTCGACTGGAAACAGTACCCAGAAGTGGAGAAGAAAGTCCCGGGGATTGCGACGCACGACTTGCGAGACCTGCAGCGTCGTAACGGAATCGACCAATTGGTGCTGCTCCAGGTCTTCCACCTAGGATTTCACAGGAAGTACGCGGCCTACTTTCCCTCCTCCGATCCCGTCGCTCAGGTTGCCGGCCTGGGTATGATGATTCAGTTGGACTCAGGCCAACTCACCTGGTACCAGGATGTCCTGGTACGGAAGGAGGCGCGCGGGGACTGGGACGAGCAACCCGACTATCCAGGCCTGACGAATGCCTACTTCCAGGCGGTCGAGGCTGCTCGCGACGCGTTCCTGCAACCATTTCCACTGCCGGCCAAAGCTGCGTCGTCAACAAGGCAATGAGGAGAATCCGGATCCTAGCTGCGCTGCTGGGACTGGGACTCAGCGTGGCACATGCCGACCCCGGCGTCCTCGGCGGCCTTATGCTCAGAGTTCCTGCCGACCCGGTACGGTGGGCCGGCATCGTGCCAGGAAACGGAGACGGCGGAAGTGCCGGTTCAGTCCTGTATCCCGCTCCGACTGCAGGTGCATTCGTCGCCGGACTCGTCGCGCACGGGATATTGAACGAATCGGCAAGGCAAGGACGCATAGACGCAGCGCAGGAGGCCGCGGACGCGGTGCTCGAGCCCTACGCAGAGACACTTGCAGCGATCAGGCAAGCAGAGCTGATCAAGGCCACGTCCCATGATCTCGCAACGCACACGGCAGGTACGGGACAGGGGGAATCGGGCAAGGAAGCGATTCTTGACTACCAGCCGACCTTCTACCTGTCGCCAGATGAACGAGCCATCGTCCTTGACCTGCACATCACGTTGACGCAGTCGGCAGACGAAGACAATCCGCGCTACCGTAATGTCGTTCGGGTGGTTTCTCAACCAGTCGCCAGCGACAACGCCAGGGCGTGGTGGCTGGAGCCAGGCACAGAGCGGCTTCGCGCCCAGGCCGGTGCATTACTCGCGCAGGCGTTTCTGCTGGCGTTTGAGGACATGCACGGCACACTCTCCGACGCGAACACCGAACAACGGACGGTGCGCTATCTGTTGGGCAACGACAAGCACGTGGAACGCGCAGCCATCATCGAACGGCGCTGCGGGTGGATCCACTTGCGCACTCTGCGCGGCGAGTTGATGATCGTCCCGGACATGGCGACGTCGCAGTGCAAGGATTGACCGGATCAAGCGATCGCTGAGGCGACCGTGTCGGATACCCCCGGCCGTCGGTGTCGTCAAGATCCTTTAGCCCATGCCTTGGTCATGATCAAGGCCTCGTCGACAGCAATGCATCGAAGCGATCGGACTGATTGCCTGCGTTGCCGCTTCCTTGCTGAGCTCGCCACCACCACCACCAACACAACCTCGGCGGAGGCCGGGAGCACGTCCTGCATGGCGCAACCAAGCGCAACACGCCAACGGTGTTCATAGAATGCGCACCCTGAAATGAGTTGCCGCGAACGCTTGAACCGCGCGCCGGCTGGTGGCATGGTTGCGCTAGAGCGGCGGCATCAGGCCGTACCGACGGTGCCGCCGGTGCGCATGCCGCATCGCCCATCGATCGCACGCGCACATGTGCGACTGACCCAAACGGAGACATACCATGCCCTGTTACGAGATCGACGGCGTACGCCCGGTCATCCATCCCACCGCTTTCGTCCACCCCGACGCCGTGCTGATCGGCGACGTCATCGTCGGGCCGCGCTGCTATGTGGCGCCGCTGGCGAGCCTGCGCGGCGACTTCGGCCGCATCGTGCTCGAGGAAGGCAGCAACATCCAGGACACCTGCGTGATGCACGGCTTCCCCGGCACCGACACCGTTATCGAGGTGGATGGCCACGTCGGCCATGGCGCGGTGCTGCATGGTTGCCGCGTGGGGCGCAACGCGCTGGTGGGCATGAACGCGGTGGTGATGGACAACGCGGTGATCGGCGAAGCGGCGATCATCGCCGCCTGCGCCTTCGTGAAGGCGGGCATGACCATCCCGCCGCGCGTGCTGGCGGCAGGCATGCCCGCCAAGGTGATGCGCGAGCTTTCCGAACAGGAAATCGCCTGGAAGGGCGACGGTACGCGCTGCTATCAAGACCTGACGGTGCGCAGCCTGGCAACGCTCAAGCCGTGCGAACCGCAGACCGAGGTCGAGCCCGGCCGCAAGCGCTTCGAGTTCCCGGGCGTGGTGCCGCTGGTCGAAGCCAAGAAGGGTTAGCCCGCCCAAAGGCCGTGCAGCCGCGCGATGCGGTTCGGCGCATGGTCCGCCATGCAAATTTGCTAGACTCGGGAAAATCAACGAAACGGGCACACGATGACCATGATGAACATCCCCACACTGCGCCGCTGGCTACTTGCCGGCCTGACCGCCTCCCTGCCCCTGCTCGCCTCGGCCCCGGCGCTTGCCGAAGCCGCCAAGGTGGGCACCCAGGTACCGGGTTACTACCGCATGATGGTCGGCGAGATCGAGCTCACCGCGCTGTTCGACGGCCGCTTCGGGCTGGACGTGGGCATGCTCAAGAACGCGCCGGCGGAAAACATCGCCGCGCTGCTCGCCGCGCAGCTGAAATCGGGGCCGCAGGTGCAGACCGCAGTGAACGCCTATCTGGTCAACACCGGCAAGCAGCTCGTGCTGGTGGACACCGGCGCTGCAACCGCCTTCGGCCCCACGCTGGGCATGGTGCTGCAGAACCTGAAGGCCGCAGGCTACACGCCCGAGCAGGTGGACGCGGTGCTGCTCACCCATCTGCATGCCGACCATGTGGCCGGCCTGCTCGGCGCCGACGGCAAGCCGGCGTTCCCCAACGCCACCATCCACGCGGCCAAGGCGGATGCGGATTTCTGGCTGCCGGCGGAGGCGCTGGCGAAAGCCGCGGAAGGCGCCAAGCCCTTCTTCCAGATGGCACAGTCGTACACCGCGCCGTACATTGCCGCCGGCAAGTGGAAGGTCTTCGGCGACGATGCCGAAATCGTGCCGGGCATCACCGCGCAGGCCCTACCCGGCCACACCCCCGGCCACAGCGGCTTCCTGCTCTCGTCAGGACAGTCGAAGCTCCTGATCTGGGGCGACATCATCCACAACGCCGCGACCCAGTTCGCGAACCCGGACATCGCGATCGAGTTCGACATCGACCCGGCGCAGGCGGTGGCGACCCGCAAGGCAGTGCTCGCCGCCGCCGCGGACGAATCGCTGGTGGTTGCCGGTGCGCACCTGCCCTTCCCCGGCATCGGCCAGGTGCGTGCGGTCGCGGCGGGCCGCTACGAGTGGATCGCGCAGGAGTTCACGCCGCTCGACTGATGTGGCGAATACGCGATGGAATCACTTCTCAAGCCCTTCATCACGCTGCTCGCGATCGTCAATCCGATCGGCGTAGTGCCCTTCTTCATCCACTTCACGCGCGACTTCGGGCCCGCCCAGCGGCGCCAGACCGCGCGCATCGCGGCGATCTCGGTCGCCGTGGTGATCGGGGTGAGCGCGCTCGCGGGCCTCAAGGTGCTGGAGGTCTTCGGCATCTCGCTCGCCTCGTTCAAGGTGGGCGGCGGCCTGCTGTTGCTGATGAGCGCGATCCAGATGCTGCACGCGGAACCCGCCGAATCGCGTCCGCAGGATGTCGCCGAAGGCGCGACCCGCGCACAGACCGGTGCGAGCATTGCGGTGGTGCCGCTGACGATTCCGCTCCTGACCGGGCCGGCGGCGATCTCCACCGTAGTGATCTACGCCGAGCGCACCACCAGCGCCTGGCAACTCCTGATCCTGATCGGCTACGGCATCGTGCTCGGTGCGGCGACCTGGCTCGCGCTCTCCGCGGCGGGACGCATCGGCAAGGTGCTTGGGCAGACGGGGATCAACGTCATGACCCGGCTGATGGGCCTGATCCTCGCCGCAATCGCGGTCGAGGTGATGTCGCACGGGCTGCTCGAGCTTTTCCCGGCACTTGCCGGCAAGGTCCGCTGAGCGCGCGGCGCGCGCGGAAGCCGCTGCTCAGGCGTCGAACAGCGAAAGCTGCGGCGACGCCGTGGGTTCGAGCTCGCGGCGCGCGCCCTCTCCACGCTTGCGACTGCCGTGGCGGACGAACACGGCGCGGCTCGCTGCGCGCGCCTCGGGCGTGGCGTAGGCCGCCTTGAGGCGCTGCCTTGCCGCCCTTGCTGCCTGCTCGTGATCCACGACCGGCAGCGGGTAATCCCGGCCGATGATGCAGCCGGCGCGCAGCTGCGTCGCATGCGGCATCAGCCAGGGCTGGTGAATCCACTCCGCCGGCACGCGCGCAAGCTCGGGCACCCAGCGGCGGATGAAGAGGCCGCGCGGGTCCTGGTCCATGGACTGCTTCACCGGGTTGTAGATGCGGAAGGCGTTGATGCCGGTACTGCCGGACTGCATCTGCATCTGGCTCCAGTGGATGCCCGGCTCATAGTCGACGAAGCGCTGCGCCAGCACCAGGCCGACCGCGCGCCACGGCTGCCAGAGATGGTAGCAGGCGAATGCAGCAAGCATCGCGCGCATGCGGAAGTTGATCCAGCCGCTCGCGGCGAGCATGCGCATGCTCGCGTCGACGAGCGGAAAGCCGGTCGCGCCACGCGCCCAGGCCGCGAGTAGGGCCGCATCGACGACTTCGCGCTGCCCGTCGAGCGCCGGGTGCATGTTGGCGAACTCGATGCGCGGCTCCGACTCGAGCTTCTGCATGAAGTGGCTTTGCCACGCCAGCCGCGATGCGAACGCCGCGAGCGGGCGGCGCCAGGCGGCGAGCGCGGGGTTGGAGACCACCTGCGCCTGGCGTTCGCGCAGGGCCGCCGCCACCTCGCGCACCGACATCGTGCCCCAGGCGAGATGCGGCGACAGGCGCGAACAGCTGTGCGCCGCCGACAGTGGTGAGGACAGCCCACGCGCGTACTCGACGCCACGCATGCCGAGAAAGCCCGCGAGCAGCGCCGCTGCCGCGTCACGCCCGCCGGGCTGGGCGTCGGGGCAATCGTCGGGGGGCATCAGCGTACCGGGCGCCTCGGGCAGCGTGCCGCTCGGCACATCGGTAAAGGCGATGCGCGCGGGCGGCGGGGTGAGCGGTGCTGCGATGAAGGTATCCCAGTGTGCAGCCCACTGGTCGCGGGAACCGAGCCGTCGCACCACCCCGTCCTGGCGGAGCTCGTGCCACGGCACGCCGGCCTGACGCGCCCAGTCACGCACCCGACGGTCGCGCGCGAAGGTCCACGCGTTGCCGCTCTCCTCGTGCGACCACAGTCCCGCAACGCCGCCCCGCGGTCGCAGGCCGTCGTGCAGCTCGGCGAGGACCTCAACGACATCACCGACGCGGACCACCAAGCTACCCCCCAAGGCCTCGAGCGCCTGCGCGAGCGCGCGCACGCTCTGGCGGACGAAGCGCCACTGTCGCCGCGAGGCGTCCGGCTGCTGCCAGTAAGCGGGCTCGACGATATAGATGGGGAGCACACGACCACGCCGCGACGCCTCGAACAATGGTCGATGGTCGTGCATGCGCAGGTCGCGCTTGAACCAAACAACCTGAATCTGATCCACGACGAACCTTCCACGTTTGGTTTGAATAGCCGTGACATCCGACATCAGCCATCCAGACAAGATTCCACCGCAGGTCGATAATCGCTCAAGCCCGTTTGTTGCTGTCCGATATCCCACCATGCACACAACCTATCCGCAGACCGGCCGATCGCAGCGCTACCCACGCTGGCTGCGTGGCGCGCTTCTGGTGACATGGCTCGCTTACAGCCTGGCGGCCCTCGCCTGGTGGGCCTACACCGAACCCGGCGCCGATGTCTGCGTCGCCCGAGCCACCCCGCAAGCGGAGGAGCGATGATGTCCCAATCGAACACCGAGGAGTTGCTGCGCCCGTACCGCATCGATGCCGACCGGATCATGCAGGCGGCGCTAGCCGGGCTGCTGGTGGTCAGCGTCGCGCTCGGCGTGTACACGGGAACGCTAGCCGTCGCACTGGCGATCGGTCTGCCGGCGGTGATCGTCCCCGTCGCACTGATGCGGCTGGCACCGGGCTCGCTCGGCGGACGGAGTGCCGCCGCAGCGGCGCTGATGATCTTCGCCGCACTGATGATCCAGCAGACGCGCGGGATGATCGAAACCCACTTCGGCATCTTCGTCCTGCTTGCCTTCCTGCTTTACTACCGCGACTGGCGCCCCATCCTCGTCGCGGCTGCGGTGATCGCGGTGCATCACCTGTCGTTCAACTACCTTCAGGCGGCAGGTACGGGGCTGTATGTCTTTGCCAATGGCACCGGACTGCAGCGCGTGATCCTGCATGCCGTGTATGTGGTGGTCGAGGCCGGCGTGCTGATCTACATGGCGGTGCGGCTCCAGGCCGAGACGGTCGAGGCCGCCCAGGTCGCCGAGCTCGCGCGGAAGATGGCGCAGGGCGATCTCTCGATGCAGCCTGCACAGGCCGGGGCAACCTCGCTCCTGGGCGAGGTCGTGCGGATGCAGGCGGCGCTGGCCGCGCTCATTGGCGACGTCGGGCGGGAAGCGCACACGGTTTTCGCGAGCACCGAGAGCCTGTCCGGGCTGACGCACCGGGTCAACGAGCTGATGGATCGCGAGCGCGACGAAACCAACGCGATTGCCGGCCAGATTGCCGGCATGACGGATGCGATCAGCCGGCTCTCGCAGGTTGCCGACACTGCGCGCCAACGCGCGATGAGCTCGGGCGAAGCGGCGCGCGAAGGCGGCAAGGTGGTACGGGCGTCGATAGACGAGATGCACGGTATCCACTCGACCATCCAGGCATCCGCGCAGAACGTCGAGCGACTCGGCAACCAGTCCGACCGAGTCGCCGCTGTGGTCGGCCTGATCAAGGAGATCGCGGGACAGACCAACCTGCTCGCGCTCAACGCGGCGATCGAGGCGGCCCGTGCCGGCGAACAGGGACGCGGTTTCGCGGTCGTCGCGGACGAGGTGCGCAAGCTCGCCGAACGCACGGCGGCCGCCACCGAAGAGATCGCCACGATGATCTCGGACATCCAGGCCAGCAAGGCCGCCGCGCTCGCGAGCATCGACATCGCGGTGGAACGGGTCGGCACCGGCAGCAGACTCGCGACCGAGGCGAGCGAATCGATCTCGCGCATCACCGGTGAGGCGGGCGATGTTGAAGCCGTGGTGGGTGAGATCGCAACAAACCTGAGCAGGCAATGCGACACCAGCCACAGCCTCGCGCAGGCAGTGGCCGCTGTGGCCGATTGCGCTGACGAGAGCACGCGAGCCGTCGCGTCCACGGTCAGCGAGCTTGCCAGGCTCAAGCAAACGGCAAGCCATCTCGATCAGCTCGTTGCGCGCTTTCGTACCGCCTGAGGCCGTATCGCAGCGCAGCGGGCCGCTCACTGAATTGGGTCGTTCTTCGCATTGCGTTGCAGTGTTTTTCACTACGAATCATTTAATTCACAAAGAAAACACTAAGCATCAATCTCTACACTGGAGACATTCAACAACATGATCCCCAGGAGAGACTCATGAACGCGATCGTTCTCGGCAGCGGCGTCATCGGCACGACCACCGCCTGGTATCTGGCACGCGCCGGCATCAAGGTCACCGTCATCGACCGCCAGGACGCGCCGGCGATGGAGACCAGCTTCGCCAATGCCGGTCAGGTCTCTCCCGGCTACTCCACGCCCTGGGCGGCGCCGGGCATTCCGCTCAAGGCGATCAAGTGGCTGTTCCAGCGCCATGCGCCGCTCGCGATCCGCGCCGACGGCAGCCTGTTCCAGTTGCAATGGATGGCGAAGATGCTCGCCAACTGCAACGCCGAACGCTATGCGATCAACAAGGAGCGCATGATGCGGCTGTCCGAGTACAGCCGCGACTGCCTGCGCACTTTGCGTGCAGAGGCCGGCATCCACTACGAGGAGCGCACCCGCGGCACGCTGCAGCTGTTTCGCAGCCAGGCCCAACTGGACGCCGCGCAGCGCGACATCGAGGTGCTGCAGGAGTGCGGCGTCGCTTACGAGCTGCTGTCCCGGGAGGCACTCGCGCAGGCCGAGCCCGCGCTCGCCAAGGTCCGCGGCAAGCTCAGCGGCGGACTGCGCCTGCCCAACGACGAGACCGGCGACTGCCATCTCTTCACCCGTCGACTCGCCGACAAGGCGCGCGAACTGGGCGTGGAGTTCCGCTTCGGCCAGCAGATCCGCGGTCTGGTTTCCGAGGGCGGACGCATCAGCGGCGTGCGCGTGGGCGAGCCCTCGAAGGAAGAGATCCTCACCGCCGACCATTTCGTGCTCGCACTCGGCAGCTACTCGCGCGAGTTGCTTGCGCCGCTCGGACTGGATCTGCCAATCTATCCGGTGAAGGGTTATTCGCTCACGATCCCGCTCGTCGATGCCGCGGCCGCGCCGGTTTCCACCGTGCTCGACGAGACCTACAAGATTGCGATCACCCGCTTCGACGACCGCATCCGCGTCGGCGGAATGGCGGAGCTCGCCGGCTTCGATCTCGGCCTCAACCCGCGCCGCCGCGAGACGCTGGAGATGGTCGTGTCCGACCTCTTCCCCGGCGGCGGCGATGTGCCCCGGGCCGAGTTCTGGACCGGGCTCCGCCCGATGACGCCGGACAGCACGCCCATCGTCGGCGCCACCCGCTTCGCCAACCTGCACATCAATGCGGGGCATGGTACCCTCGGCTGGACGATGGCCTGCGGCTCAGGACAGCTCACCGCCGATCTCGTCACAGGTCGCACCCCGGCAATCCGGCATGACGACCTGGGGCTCTCCCGTTACACACCCGGCAAGCAGGCTCGCCGCAACGACATCCGCCTCTCGCACGCATGAGACCCGCCCGCGCCCTCATCGACCGTGACGCCTTGCGTCACAACTACCGCCTCGCCCGGGCCCGCCACGGTGGGCGGGCGCTCGCCGTCATCAAGGCCAATGCCTACGGCCACGGCGCCGTCGCGTGCGCTGAAGCGCTGGCCGGCGATGCAGACGGCTTCGCCGTGGCCTTTCTCGAGGAAGCGCTGAGCCTGCGCGCGGCCGGCATCACTCATCCGATTCTGGTCCTGGAAGGCGTGTTCTCGGCCGACGAACTCGACGCGGTCGCGCATCACGCGTTATGGACGGTAGTGCATCATCAGCGCCAGCTCGAGATGATCGAGGCCGCTGCTGCGCATGCGCCCTTCAACGTCTGGCTCAAGATGAACAGCGGCATGAACCGCGCGGGCTTCAATCCGGGAGCCTATCGCGCCGCCTGGCAGCGCCTGCGTGCCTGCGCGGGCGTGGGCGAGATCACGCTGATGACCCACCTTGCGCGGGCCGACGAACCGGATGTTGACGCCACCGACCGACAGCTCGCCACCTTCGACGCCGCCACCAGCGACCTGGAAGGCGCGCGCAGCGTCGCCAACTCGGCGGGCATCCTCGCCTGGCCGGGCGTGCACCGCAACTGGGGGAGGCCCGGCATCCTGCTGTATGGTGCCGACCCGATTCCAGGCGAACCGAACGGCTTGCGCCCGGTGATGAGTCTGGAAAGCGAGGTGATGGCGGTGCGCGAGATCGGCGTCGGTGAGCCGCTGGGCTATGGCGCACGCTTTCATGCCGAGCGCCCGACGCGCGTCGGGCTGGTCGCGATGGGCTATGCCGACGGTTACCCGCGCACCGTGCCGGACGGCACACCGGTGGCGGTGGATGGCGTCGAGACGCAACTGATCGGCCGGGTATCGATGGACATGCTGACGGTGGATCTCACCGATCTGCCGCAATCCGGTATCGGCAGCAAGGTGGAGCTGTGGGGCCGCCAGATTGGGGTCAACCGCATCGCTGCGGCAGCGAACACGATTGCCTACGAGCTTCTCTGCAACGTGAAGCGCGTGCGCTTCGAATACCTCGGCTGAACGCGGCGCCTGCACCGGCTACCAGGACAGGACGAGCCTCGCGCCCCCCATCGGCGTCAGTTCGACCCATTGCTCTCGGGTCAACCCGGAGTAGGACGCAGTGATGCGATAGCGTCCCGCGACCGGCACATCCAGCAAGCCGACCGGGCCGCAATCGCGCGCAACGGAGAGATCGCCGAGCGGGTCGTCCACCCGCGTCGCCACCCCGGTGACGTAGCGACCCCCCTGCTCGATGAACAGGATCATCAACGCATGCGCCTTTTCCATCGCGCGCATGGCCTCGGACTCGTCCTGGCCGATTCCACCGCAGGCGAGGGTGATGACCGGGGTCATGGGTGCGAGCGGCGCGAGCGTATCCATCTGTGCGCCTGCACCTGCCGCCGATAGCATTGCAGCAAGCATGAACGGGTGCAGCGCACGCTTCATTGCCCCAGCCTCACTGCCGTACCCTGTCGATCACCAGCGCGACCCCCGCCGCATCCGCAGCGGTGGCGGTGATCGCACCTTCGAGATCGCCCGGCTGGGGCATCACGTCACCCTTGCGCGACAGCCGCGCCGCCACCACGATCTGCTCCGGCAGCGGCGCATCCGACATGCGCTGCGCGTTCGCAAACGAGAATTGCGCTGGCAGCTCGCCAGCGGTGAAGCGCAAGGCGGCAATCGGCATGCCACCTTGAGGCGCACGTGCGAACACGAAAACCGTCTGGCCTGGTTCGACACTGGCCGCCAACTCCGGCGCGATGCTCACCGTGCCTGAAATGGTCAGCGGAGCGGCCGTACCTTCCCCCGCGACTTGCGCCGAGGCGGGGGCCGCAGCGGGTGCGCCCCCCTCCAGCGGCGCAAGTCCTGCGCCTGCGCGTGCCTGATTGACGCTCGCGAGCACCGATGCACGCACCGGTTCGGTCGTCGGGATCTGCTTCAGCACGCGCTCCCACAGGCTCGCCGCGGTGGCGAAGTCCTTGCGCTCGAAGGCCGCCGTGCCCGCCAGTGCCAACGCCTTGGGGTTGTCGGGGTCGAGCTCCAGCGCACGTGCGAGGAGCCGATCCGGCTCGCCGCTGAAGTCTCCCTTGGCATTCGCCACCAGCAGGTCGGCCCAGTCCGCGAGCACATCGGCGTCGTCCGGCACTTTCGCCGAGATCCGCGCCCATGCCTTGGCAGCGCCGGGCAGATCGCCGAGCATCGCATACGAGCGCGCCAGCATCTGCCAGGCCGTGGTGTCGCCTCCCTCCTTCTCGATTCGGTCGACCAGACCATTCACAAGGCCGGCAATCTGTTCCGGGGAAAACTCGCTCGCGCTTGGCTGAGCGATCTTGGCGGGGTCCAGTCCGTCCGGCTCGCCGAGCGAAAGATAGACCCCGATTGCCGCAAGCGGCACGACAAGCGCGACCAACACCGCCGCCGCGGAAGCCGGGCGCGCGTCAGCCCCTGCATCGGCCGCAGCGCCCTCGTCGAGCGCGCGCGCCTCGAGCTCGGCGCGCGAACGCGCGTACGCGGCATCGTCGACACCTCCGGCGCGATGCTCGGACTCGAGCTCGGCCAACTGCTCGCGCAGCACCAGCAACGCAGTCTCCGCCTGGCGCTGGCGCGCGACGGCATTTCGATTGCGGCTGCCGTAACCCAGCAGGGGCGGAACGACGAGCAGCAGGGCACCGGCCACCAACACGGCGGCCAGGATGATGAATGCGGTCACTTGCGGGACTCCTCGGATTGCGCTTCGCCGCCCTCGAGCAGCGCGCGGGCGCGGGCCCGCTCCTCTTCACTGAGATTGACCGGCGCCTCGGACTGACGGTTGCGCAGGCGATACACCAACCAGCCCGCACCGCACAGCAGCAGCAGGCCCGGACCGAACCAGAGCAGCCAGGTTGCGGCGCGTAGCGGCGGGGTGTACAGGACGAAGTCACCGTAGCGGTCGACCAGCCAGGTACGCACTTCGTCGTCCGACTTGCCCGCCTCGAACTGCGCCTTGACCTGGTTACGCAGATCCACCGCCAATGGTGCCCGCGAATCCGCGATGGTTTCGTTCTGGCACACGAGGCAACGCAGATTGTAGGAGAACGCCTTGACCCGCGCCTCCAGCACCGGATCCTCGCCCACCGGCGCGGCGACACCCGGCATCGTGGCCTCGGCGGCAACCTGGGCCTGCGCATTTCCACCCGCCAACCCCAGCAACAGCAAACCCGCACACGCCACCCGACGCATTCGCAGCAACGCTTCAGCTCGCACGCGACAGCTCCTCGATGCGCGGTAACAGCACACGCTGCAACACGTCAGGGCTCACCGGACCGATGTGCTTGTAGCGGATCACCCCGGCCTTGTCGATGAGGAAGGTCTCGGGCACGCCATACACACCGTAGTCGATCCCGACTCGCCCGTCGATGTCCATCACCGACAGTTGGTAAGGGTTGCCATGGTCTCGCAGCCAGGTCGCAGCGCGCTGCAGCGCGAGCTCGGTCTCGGCTGGCAGGGCCATGCCGCGCGCGTCGATTTCGCCATCGCCGCGCACTTCCTTGTAGTTGAGCCCGACGATGGGGACGATGTTACGACGCGCAAGCTCCACCAGCACCGGGTGCTCCTGACGGCAGGCCACGCACCACGACGCCCATACGTTGAGCAGCCACACCTTGCCGCGCATTTCCTCGAGACCGAAGGTCTGGGCGGGTTGATCCAGGCGGGCAAGTCGGAAGGCCGGCGCAGGCTTGTCGACCAGCGGCGACGGCACCTCACGCGGGTTGAGGGTCAGCCCGAAGGCGAGGAAGCCGACGAGCAATATGAACAGCACCAGTGGAATCAGGGCTTTCGCTTTCATTTCGTCACCCTGCCTGTCTGGCGGCGGCGGCAGGCGCGGTGCGCTCTGCAAGCCGGCGGTAGCGGCGATCTGCCGCCGCAAAGATGCCACCCAGGCCCATCAGGGTGCAGCCCAGCCAGATCCACATGATGAACGGACGATAGTGGAGGCTGACGATCCAGGCACCATCCTCGACCTGCTCGCCGAGCGAAACATACACATCGCGGAACGGCCCGATGTCGATCGAGGACTCGGTCATCGGCATGCCCTGCGCCCGGTACTGGCGCTTCTCGGGATCGAGGGTCGCGATCGGCCGTCCGTCGCGGGTGACGTCGATGGTCGCACGCGCCGCGTCGTAGTTCGGACCGACCACGTCGACCGCACCACGGAAGGTGAACACATAGCCCGCGAGTTCGGCGCGCTCACCGTCGCGCATCTTGACGTCCAGATCCTGGCTCAGGCTACCGACGATCGCGACTCCGATGATGAACACCCCGACGCCGAGGTGCGCCAGCCACATGCCCCACCAGGCCGCAGGAATTCCGCGCAAGCGCACCATGGTGCCTGCACCCGGGCGCTCGGCGAGCCGCCCCTTCAGGAGCATCAGGCTGCCGATCAGCACCCAGGCCGCAAGCGCGAGGCCCAGCACGGTACGGATCGTGACATGGCCCATCGAGAACGCAAGCGCGATGCCGATGAGAACACTTGCGAACATCCAGAGACCCAACCTGCGCATCAGGCGCGCACCTTCGTCGGTCTTCCAGCGCACGAAGGGGCCGATCACCATCAGGATCACCACCGGCGTCATCAGCGGCACGAAAGTCGCCTCGAAATACGGCGGCCCGACCGAGATCTTGCCCATCCCCAGCGCATCCATGAAGAGCGGGTAGAGCGTACCGAGCAGAACCGCACCGCAGGCCACAGCGAGCATCACGTTGTTGGCCAGCAGAGAGGACTCGCGCGAAACCAGCGCGAAGCTGCCACCGCCGGCCAGACGCGGGGCGCGCCACGCGAAGAGCAGCAGCGAGATACCGATCACCAGTACCAGCAGCGCGAGGATGTAGAGGCCGCGCGTCGGGTCGGTCGCGAAGGCATGCACCGAGGTGATGACGCCCGAGCGCACGAGGAAGGTGCCAAGCAGGGAAAGGGAGAAGGCGCTGATCGCGAGCAGCACCGTCCAACTGCGGAAAGCGCCACGCTTCTCGGTGACCGCCAGCGAGTGGATGAGCGCGGTGCCGACCAGCCACGGCATGAAGGATGCGTTCTCAACCGGATCCCAGAACCACCAGCCGCCCCAACCGAGTTCGTAATAGGCCCAGCCGGAGCCGACTGCAATGCCGGCAGTGAGGAACACCCATGCGACGATCGTCCATGGCCGCGACCAGCGCGCCCATGCGGCATCCAGCCTGCCGGTGAGCAGCGCCGCGATCGCGAACGCGAAGGCCACCGAGAAACCGACGTAGCCCATGTAGAGCAGCGGCGGGTGGATGATCATGCCCGGATCCTGCAACAGCGGGTTCAGATCGCGGCCCTCGACTGCCCCGGGTAGCAGGCGCTCGAAGGGGTTGGAGGTGACGAGCGTGAAGGAGATGAAACCGGCGCTGACCCAGCCCAGGACGCCCAGGACGCGCGCCATGAAGGCTTCGGGAAGATTGCGTGAGAAGATCGTGACCGCCACCGTCCACAGCGACAGCGACATCGCCCACAGCAGCAGCGAGCCTTCGTGGTTGCCCCACACGCCGGTGATGCGGTAGATCATCGGCGTATCGGAGTGCGAGTTCGCCGCGACCAGGCGCACCGAAAAGTCGCCCTGGATGAACACCATCGTGAGGCAAGCGAAGGACAGCACCAGGAACAGCGTCTGCGCCTGTGCAGCGGGCCGGCCCACCATCATCAGCGCGAGACGGTTGCGCGCCGCGCCCAACATCGGCACGACGGCCTGGATGAGGGACAAAACCAGCGCGAGGATCAGCGCGAAATGGCCGAGTTCTGCAATCATGGGGAAGGTTCCAGGTTACTGCTGCACCGTCTGACCGGCCTTGTGCGCCTGATCAAGCGCGTACTGAGCCTCGACCGGCATGTAGTTTTCGTCGTGCTTGGCAAGCACCTCGGTGGCGGCAAAAAGGCCGTCCGGCCCGAGCGAGCCCTGCACCACTGCGCCCTTGCCTTCCTGGAACAGGTCGGGCAGCGTGCCGCGGTAGCTCACCGGGATGACCTTGGCGGTGTCTGTGATCGTGAAGCGCACCGTCAGGCCATCGGCCTCGCGCTTCACCGAACCGGCCTCGACCATGCCGCCGACACGGAAGGTGCGCCCAACCGGCGCCTTGCCCTCTGCGACCTCGGACGGGGTATGGAAGAACACCAGGTTCTGCTGGAAGGCAGTGAGCACCAACGCGACGGCGCCGACCAGCAGCGCAACCGCGCCACCGACCAGCATAAGTCGTTTGCTACGGGGTTTCATTGAACACTCTCCTCGATCACCCGCGCCGAATCGCGCGGCGGCGCCGCCCGGCGCAAGCGGTTGAGCGCACGGACAACGCTCCTACGACGGCGCAACACCAGCACGAGTTCCGCAGCAATCAACAGCGCGGTAACGGCATAGCTCCCCCACACGAAGAGCCCCGCACCGCCCATGTCCCAGAAGGCCGACCACGACGCCCATTGCATCACACACGCCCTCCGTCGGCATCCAGTTCCGCCCCCACCCAGTCGGTGTGTCGTTCACGCTCGAGGATGAGCGCGCGCACCCGCCAGAGCGCCACTGCGATGGTGTAGGCCCAGGCGGCAAAGGCCATGATCAGCATGCCGGAGAGCATCGTCGAGGCCATCGTCGGCGCCTTCGTGAGGCTCACCGACGCGCCCTGGTGCAGGGTGTTCCACCACTTCACCGAAAAATAGATGATCGGGACATTCACCGCACCGACCAGCGCGATGATCGCACCGGCGCGGTCGGCGCGGCGCGGATCCTCGATTGCGGCGGTGAGCGCCATGAAACCGAGGTAGAGGAACATCAGCAGCAGTTGCGAGGTCAGCCGCGCATCCCAAACCCAGTACGCCCCCCAGGTGGGCTTGCCCCACAGCGCACCGGTCCATAGCGCGACGAAGCAGAACATCGCCCCGGTCGGAGCGAGCGCCCGCGCCATCATGAACGACAGCCGGGTGTTCATCACCAGGCCCACCGCGGACCAGAAGGCCATGACGAGATAGATGAACATCGACATCCACGCCGCGGGCACATGGATGAAGATCACCCGATAGACCTCGCCCTGCTGGAAATCCGTAGGTGCGACGAAGAACGAAATGTAGAGACCCACCACGGTCAGCAACGCCGCCGCAGCCGCGAACCAGGGAGCGAGACGGCCAGCGAGGGGGTAGAACATCTGCGGGGCTGCGAAACGGAACAGGCTGCGCGGCTCGGACGGTCGACTTCGGTTATCGGTCATCATTCAATGGCAATTCTCAGCGCCGCAGCGCATGCAAAGGGGGCAGCGGCAAGCGCAGCCAGCAAACCGCCGCCCAGCAACAGCAACTGCGCCGTGGCACCGGTTCCGCCCAGATAGGCATCGACCGCACCAGCACCGAAGATCAGTACCGGCACGTAAAGGGGCAACACCAACAGCGCCAGCAACACCCCGCCGCCGCGCAACCCCAGTGTCAGCGCGGCCCCCACCGCGCCGATCAGCGCCAGGATCGGCGAACCGAGGGCCAAGGATAATACCAGCACCCACAGCGCACCTTGCTGTACGTCAAACAGCAGCGCCAGCCCCGGCGCGACGATCACGAGCGGCAGCCCGGTGACGACCCAGTGCGCCAGCACCTTGGCAGTCACCCATAGCGCGGTCGGTTCCGGAGACAGCAACAACTGCTCCAAGGTTCCGTCCGCGTGGTCCTGTGCGAACAATCTGTGCAGCGAGAGCAAGGTCGACAACAGCGCCGCGACCCACAGCACGCCGGGGGCGATCGCGCGAAGCTGATTGGTCTCCGGCCCGACGCCGAAGGGGAAGAGGCACACCACGATGACGAAGAAGGCGAGCGTCACGAGCACATCCGAGCGCCCCCGCCACGCGAGCATCAGGTCGCGCCGCAGGACTGCGGTGAAGGGGCCGAGCACGCCGTTCAACACGCCACTCCAGCGAGATCCAGCACACGCGGCGGCCGCGCGAAGGGAGCGTCCTGGTGTGTCGTGAGCAGCACCGTCCCGCCGGCATCGCAATGCGCCGACAGGGTTCCGGCCAGATCGGCCACTGCGGCGACATCCAGCGCCGTGAAGGGCTCGTCCAGAATCCACAGCCGACGGGCGGCTGACAGGAACAACCGCGCCAGCCCGACGCGGCGTCGCTGCCCCTGGGAGAGCACGCGCGCCGGCAGATCGACCTGTGCCCCAAGGCCGATGCGTGTCAGCGCGGCCACGCAGTCCGCCGCCTCGGCACGCTGTCCCGCCGACCGGCACAGGAACTGAAGATTCTCGACCGGGGTGAGCAGGTCGTTGAGCGCCGGCGCATGTCCGAGGTAGAGCAAGGCACCGTGAAACGCCTCACGCTCGCGCCGGATGTCGCGCCCCTCCCAGCTGACCACCCCGTACTCGGGCATCGTGAGCCCGCACAGGATGCGCAGCAGGCTGGTCTTGCCGACGCCGTTCGGGCCGGCAATACGCAGCATCTCGCCGCATTCGGCGCGCATCGTGAGATCACGGAACAGTAAACGGTCGCCCTTCAGGCAGGCGAGCTGGGCGGCTTCGAGCATGGCGCGACATTGAACCACAACCTGATCTGGCGTGGGAGGGTCGCGGCAGCAACACTGCAGGGATTTCCCTGATGTTCTGCCGCACTTGCTCGGATTGCGCGCTCGACCGCTTGGCGAGAATACTGTGACGTCGGGCGTTGGCGCTCGATCACGAGGCACTGGCGAGCCGCGAAGGCGGACAACGCGGACAACCTATGGAACAAGAGGGAGGAAGACATGAACACGACAGGACGCGGTGTGACAACCTGGCTGGAGATCGCGCTCGCACCGCACATGCAACAGGACGGCGCGGTGGTTCTCAAGCATCGTGCAGAGGCCCGCGAAGACGGCAGTCAGTGGTTCGCACTGTCGGTGAATGGGCGCCTGCTGCATGCGAGCGGCGGCGGCCTCACCCTATTGAAGGGCCCGGCAACGGTGAGCCGCTTCCTGCACCTGATCGGTCTCGCGGGTTGCCGTGATGGCGATCCGCTGGAGCACGGCGCGGTGGCATTCGATGGAGCCTGCCGCCTGTACATCTCCGAAGACGAGACGCATCCGGCCTTCGGCCAGGTTGCGCTGGAGAACGAGTGAGCGACCGACCGAGGTCCTGCGCGGGACCGTCCGCCCTGGACCGGGCGGGCGGCCACATCCCGGGCGGCGCTCAGGCAGCCTTGCGGCGCGGCGCGTTGCGACGGACCGGCATGTCGACCGGCAGCACCTGCGCGGAAAGCTGCTGCGCCTTGATCGCGCCCATCAGCCCGTCCAGGCGCGCCACGGCCTCGACACCTTGGTCCAGGACCGAACGGTACCAGTCGGCCCAGGCTTGCAACGCCGGGAACTCGGTAGCTCCGATCTCGAGCGCTTCCGCTGTGCCTCGCCCCCACTCCAGCGCCTGCTCGCGCAACACCGCACCGCACTCGGCCTGCAGGCCCTGAAAGGCCTGCACGTCAGCGCTGAACTGCTGACGCCACGCATCGAGGCAAGCTGGGACCTGTGCGCGGTTCCATTCGACCAACGTATCCATGTCGACTACCTCGCCCAAGGCCTCGACCGCGCTCGACTGGCGACCCCAGCAGCCCTTCAGCGCTTCGCCCCGCGCCGCGAAGACGCGCGTGCAGCTTGCGAGCAGCGTCTCGTAGCGCCGCAAGTCGAGCTTGAAGCTGCCCACTGCTGCGCGTCTCAGGCTCTCGAACTGTTCCGGACTTTCCATGTTCATCTTGCATGCGCTCCCGAGTGCGTGTGATCTGAATGTGGATGTCGGGGGTCTTCGCCCCCTCCGTTTCTCCCCCACACCGGATGCCATTCACCCCAGCGGTGACGGCCCCTGGGCACACGCCGCCAGCAGGACGGCCTTGTGCCACGTGTCAAGGGATGATCGCAAAGCTTGCTGCAATGCAAAATCCTAGCGATCCCGGCAGGCGCTCCGGGTTTACCCGGAGGCTCTGCACAACCGTGACCAACTTCACACGACCGCTCATTCGGCGTGCTTGCGCGTGCGATAGAGCGTGATCACGCTGACCAGCTCGGCAAACGAGCCCGCGCACATTTTCTCCATGATGCGTGCCCGATGTTGCTCGACCGTCTTCATGCTGATGCCCAGGCTGTCGGCGATCTGCTTGTTGAGCAGGTCCTGCAACATGCCTTCGAGTACGTCCCGCTCGCGCGGGGTGAGGCTGGCGATGCGCGCCTCCACCGTCGCATCGTCGCTGCGCAGCGCGCGCTTGTGGAGGTCCGCCCGGACCACCTCCTGGATACGGTCAAGGAGACGCTGCTCGTTGAAGGGCTTCTGGATGAAATCGACCGCGCCATTGCGCATCGCCTTCACCACCATCGGCACGTCGCCATGCCCGGTCACGAAGATGATGGGCACCTCCGCTCCGCGCTGCAGCAAGCGCTCCTGCGCCGCGAGCCCGCTCAGCCCGGGCATGCGCACGTCCAGCACGATGCAGTTCGCGAGCGCAAGCGTAGCGCTGTCTGCCAGCAGGGAAAGCGCATCGGGATAGGCGCGGGTATCGAAGCCGATGGACTGGATCAGCATCTCGATCGACAACCTCACCGCGTCGTCGTCATCGACGACACAGACCAGCGCACGTTCACTCATCCGCATCCTCCGGGTGGCGCAGGGGCAAATCGAAACGCATCGTCGTGCCGCCCTCGCTGCCGCCATCCAGGCGCAGCTCTCCGCCATGGGCCTCGATGATCGAGCGCGAGATCGAGAGACCCAGGCCGACGCCTTGCGGCTTGGTGGTATGGAACGGGACGAACATCACGGCCCTGCTCTCTTCCGGAAAGCCGGGCCCGTTGTCGCGGATGGCAACTTCGACACGTCCGGCCGGGGCGCTCCGGGTACTGACCGTGATGACACCGTCGGCATCGATACCTCGCAGCGCGTCGATTGCATTCTTCACCAGGTTCAGGATCACCTGCTCGACCTGCAGGCGATCGGCGAGCACAGGCGGGAGATCCGGCTGGAGGTCGCGGTTGATCACCACGCCATGAGTCCGCGCTTCGAACAGCGACATCTCGAGAATGCCCCCCACCAGGTCGTTGAGGTCGACCGGCTGCAGCTTCTGCGCACCCTTGCGGACAAAGCCCCGCATCCGCTCGACGATCTCTCCAGCCCTGAGCGCCTGGGCGCGGATCATCTCGAGCGGACGACGCAGGGACTCGGCGGCAGGACCGGCCGCATCCAGCCGCATCAGGCTGAGGGTGCTGAAGTTGTTCATCGCGGTGAGCGGCTGGTTGATCTCGTGCGCGAGCACCGATGCCATCTCACCCACCATCATCAGCCGCCCTGCATGGGCGAGCTCGCTCTGTTGCTGGCGCTCGCGTGCCTCTTGAAGGCGCTGGTCGTGAATGTCGCGCAGCGTCCCGATCAATCGCACCGGACGGTCGTCTGCATCCTTGGCCATCACCTTGCCACGGCTGACCTTCCAGCGATAGCTGCCATCGCGCTCAAGCATGCGGAAATCGGCCGAGATGGTGTCCGACGAACCATTGAGGTGACGCAGGAACGCATCGCGCAGCGCGGGCACGTCCTCGGGATGGACGCGTGCCAACCACAGCCCGAGGTCATCGGCGCGGGCGCCCTCCGGCCATCCGATGCGGTCGAGCAGACGTGGAGAGATGATCAGCTTGCCGCTACGCAGATCCCAGTCCCACACAGCATCATCCGAGCCCTCCAGCGCAAAGCGCCAACGCTCCTCCGCTGCGGCAAGCAGGGTCAAGGTGTGCTGCGCCTCGGTGACATCGCGGATCATCAGCAGCGCGACCTGCTGCTCGCGCAGGCGCGGATAGGAGATCATCGTCTCGGCGATGAAACGCTCTCCGCCAAGCCGGCAGTGCCAGCCGGCCGGCAGGAAGGTGGGGCGCTGCAGGAAGCAGCGCTGCGCGACATCGGGGTCGTCGGGCAGCAGTCGGGAAAGCGTGATCCCCTGCAAATGGCTGCGATCCGCGCCATACAGCGCGGCCGCCCCGGGGTTGGCCTCGAGCACGACGCCGCTCGCGTCGACCAGCAGGATCGGGTAGGGCGCGGCCTCGAAGATCGCGCGGTACTTGAGGCGTGGCTCGATCTGGCGCTGCTCGGCGCGCACATGCTCGTTGGCGTCCTTCAGCACCAACAGCGCCTGGCGCACGGCGTCGGTGTCGAAGTACCGAACCCGGATCTGCACCGGCACGTGACGGCCATCGCTGCAGCGCACATAGCGCAAGGGCACGAAATCACGGTGCTGACGGAGAAAGTCCCCGGCGCGGGCCGGATCGGCTGCGAGCCGCGCCAAGGGCAGGCCCGACATCGCTCCCGGACCGTACTGGTAGAGCCGCTCGGCCGGCCGGTTGGCGTGCACCACCGTCATCGCGACACAATCGACCAGCACGGTGGGCTCCATCAAGGCGTCGAGGACGGCCGCCGGGATCACCGGATCAGAGGCGCTGTCAGCCCGCATGGCATGGGTCGCCAGTCCGCTTACCCGGCGATCGGCAGAACGACGGCGAAGCCGCCATCTGCAGAGAAATAGGCGATCGCGTGTGAAGTGGCGCTGCGCCACTCCCACACCCCGCCCTCCGCACCATGAAAGCTGCGCACGTCGAAATCCATCGCCGACAATCGCTGCTGGATTGTCTGCGGAACACCCGTGGCATCCCCGGCGGAGACCAGCGGAGCATGCCCCGACGACTCGCCGGTGACCATGCGCTCGGCATCGAATTCGAGCAGCAACGCGCCGTCGATACTGAGGACCACCATCCGCCAGGCGTCCATCCAGGCGCGCCAGCGACGCCGCTCGCTGACATAGTCGGTGACGTCGTTGGACTTGATGCAGATGGCGTCGATACTGCCATCCGGCGCCCGCAGGACGAAGCGCAAGGAACGCAGGGTGCGCGCATTGCCCGCAATCCTGACCTCCTCCTCGAGCTCGGAGGGACGACCGCTGGCGAGGACATCGAGGTCACGACGACGGATGGCCTCCGCCGCCTCATCGCCATAGATGTCGCCATCGCCGAGACCGCCGACCGCATCCTGCTCGATCCCGATCAGCGCGGCCAGGCGCGGGTTCACATACTGGTAGCGCCCGAGCGGATTCTTCACCGAAATCAGCGCGTTGGAGTTATCCATGATCGCCACCAGACGCCCCTGGCTGTCGCGCAGGCGGCGCTGCGCTTCGATGAGCTCGGTCTCGTCGATGAGCGTGATCACCGCTCCCAGGGAGCTGCCATGCACCGCAGGGCGCGGAAACACCCTCATCAGGTAGTGCCCCCTGTCGTCACTGACCTGGCGGTCTCGCGCCCGCCCATCGCCGATCACCTCTTCGACCAGCGATTTATGCGTATCCAGCCCGCGCCGCGCCAGCACGACGCTCAGGGTATCGCCCAGGGAATCCTCGGACAGCGCGAACAAGCGCGCCGCAACGTTGTTGTAGCGCAAGAGACGGGTTTGCTCGCTCACCACCAGCAAGGCGAAGCCGAAGCTGTTCTGGATGCTCTCGAGGTCGATGTTGAGATCGGTGAGCTCCGCCGTCTTGATCTGCAGCTCTTCATTGACGGTGGTGAGCTCCTCGTTGGTGGATTGCAGCTCCTCGTTGGCCGACTGCAGCTCCTCGTTGGCGGCCTGCAACTCTTCATTCGAGGCCTGCAGCTCCTCGTTCAGCGCCTGCGTCTCCTCGTTGGAGGTCTCGAGCTCCTCGATCACCGTCTGCAGGTGCTCACGGGTCGCGATCAGCTCGTCCTCCATGTCGCGCGAGGCGCTCTGAGCCGCATCCGGCAGCTCGGCCGTCTGAGCCGGACTGGCGAGCTGGAGCTCGAAGCTCAGCAACTGCAGCATGTCCCGACCAGAGGCGGACACCGGCCGCGCGACCAGGCGCAGCGAGCGCTCGCCCAGGCTGCCGGGTAGCGGCCGGATCCGCCCCAGGACCACATCGCGCCGCTGCCGGCACTGATGGATCAGCGCCTGAAGCTCGGCCCGGAAGTCCTTGCGGATGAGATTCAGGACATTGAGGTCGGGGCGCCCGGCAGGAATCTGCAGGAACTGGCTGGTATCGCCATGGATGTGCAGCACGTCGCCCGACGCATCGATGAGCACACTGGGCGGTACGTAAGCCTGCGCCGCGGCCTCGACCAGCAACTCGTGCGCCGAGCGCTCCCGCTCCTGGCGCTGGAAGCTGCGCTGTGACTGCGCCGACGCGGCACCAACCGGCGGACGCGCGGTAACGTCGATGCGGCGGAAGATGCGCGCCTCGGGGCTGACCGCAGCGAACAGCTCCTCGCGCTGCTGCACGCTCTCGGACTTGCCCAGCAACAAGGTACCGCCGGGCCCGAGCGAGTAATGGAAGGTGCCGAGCACCTTCTCCTGAAGGGGGCCCTGGAAGTAGATCAGCACATTGCGGCAGCTGATCAGGTCGATGCGCAGGAAGGGCGGATCCTGGAGCAGATCCTGGCGCGCGAACACCACCACCTCGCGCAGCGACTTGCTCACCTCGTAGCCTTCGCCAACCGGGACGAAATGACGCTGCACCAGGTCGGCGGGTAGCTCCGCGATCGCCGCGGCGGTGTAAAAGCCGCGGCGCGCAATGCTCATTGCGGTCATGTCGATGTCGGTCGCGAAGATCTGCAGGCGCAGCATCAGCGACTGTTCGCGGCACAGGTCGCGCAGCAGGATCGCGAGCGAGTACGCTTCCTCGCCGGTCGCGCAACCCGGCACCCAGACTCGGAACTCGTCACCCGGCTGCTTGGTCGCGAGTCGCTCGGCGAGCACCCCGCGCAAGGCCGTGAAGGTGTCCGGATCACGGAAGAACGAGGTCACCGAGATCAGGATCTCCTTGCATAGCTGCCCCAGCTCGTCCGGGTTGCGCTCGGTGAGCTCGATGTACTGCTCCAGCGAATCGACGCGGTTGGTGGCGATCCGGCGCAGGATGCGCCGCCACACGGTGTTCTCCTTGTAGCCCGAGAAGTCCACCCGGGTGTGACGGAACACCCGCGCGAGCAGGCCGCCGATGGATACCGGCACGTCACGGTTGCGCTCCGGGACGACCACCGAACCCACGGTACGGACCACGGTGGCAAGCTCGTCGGCGATGGCCTCGGCGCCGAGCACCCAATCCACGCATTCGGTGTCGATCGCAGCCTGCGGCATTCCCGCGTACTTCGCTGCGGCCGGGTCCTGCGCGAACACCAGCCCACCGCCGGCCTTGATCGCGCGCACACCGCTCGCACCATCCGAACCGGTGCCGGACAGAATCACCGCGATCGCCTCCTCGCCGCGCGCCTCCGCAAGCGAGAACAGGAAGGCATTGATGGAGGGCTTGGGCAGGGCCTGTGGCGGCGGCTCGGTGAGAAGAAAGGCGCCCTCCCGCAGTAGGACGTTGCGATTGGGCGGGGTGATGTAGATGGTGTCGGGTGCGAGCACCTCGCCCTGCTCGGCCTCCTTGACGGTGATGCTGGTCTCCCTCCCGAGCAGCTGCACCAGCATGCTGCGGTAGGTGGGGGAGAGATGCTGCACGACCACATAGGCTGCGCCGAGCTGTGCAGGCAGTTGCCCGATCATCGCGCTCAGCGCTTCCAGCCCTCCCGCAGAGGCACCGATGCCGACCACGTAGAAACGGTCCCGGGGGGGATTCCTGCCCATCGCTGTCCGACATCGTCTGCCATCCTCGCAAACCGGCCACAGCGGGCCATCCGATGCGCAAGATGCGCGCAGCCTTGTGCCGGTTCCATCACTCGTCCGGATTATTGCGTAAAGCGATCGCTGCAAACAACCAGCGGCGCCGCCAGAGCAACCTCCATGTCATTCAAAGAATCCACAAGCCATTAAATTTACACGGCTTTTCATTCATGGTGTAGCCAGTACAGGGTTTTCTCGGATGGGGAGAGCCGTCGCGAGGGCGGAGAATCCGTGCCGGTGCATGCAGCCTGCCAGCATCCGGCGAACACCGCCTGCCAAGCCCCGCCAGCGTGGATCACGCCCGAAATGAACCCGAGAACCCGACGCAGACCAGCGGTCGCCCGAAGGCACGACCATCCGCGTCGCGACGACGACGCCGCTAGCACCGGCAGCACACTTTGGGTCGTCGGCATCGGGTCCTCTGCGGGTGGGATCGAAGCGCTCGGCAGGCTGCTCGCCGGACTGAGCCCGGGGCTCGGTGCGGCTTATGTTGTGGCCCAGCATCTGTCACCCACCTACAACAGCTTGCTGCCCCAGGTGCTGGCCAAGGAATCGCCGCTACCCGTGGTCACGATCACCACTGGGATGCCCATACGGTCAGACCACGTCCATGTCACACCGCCCGGCCATGACGTGATCATGCGGGGCGAGGCGCTGTGGCTGCGCGAACAGCCGAACCCCGCCGTACCGAAACCTTCGGTGGACGCCCTCCTGGCATCAATCGCGGAACACCACCCGGAGCGGGGCATCGCCATCATCCTGTCCGGAACCGGTTCCGACGGCGCGACAGGTACCCGCGCGGTGAAGGCCGCGGGCGGCTTCACGATCGCGCAGCAACCGGAGAGCGCACGCCACGACGGCATGCCACGCGCAGCGATCGCCAGCGGCTGCGTGGACTGGATTCTGCCGCCCGGGGAGATCGGCACGCGCATCGCCGCGCTGGTCTCTGCCAGCCCCCACCCAGACGCGCCGGCAGATGCGGTCGGAATGGCCAGGCTGACAACGCTGCTGACACGGGTGCAACAGCGCACGCAGCTCGACCTCTCCGGCTACAAGCTCACCACCCTGTGGCGACGGCTGGAGCGGCGGATGCGTGCGACACGCTCGCGCACGCTGGAGGACTATCTCGGCTTCATTGAATCGCAGCCGGAGGAACTGGAACAGTTCGCGCGCGACATCCTGATCTCGGTGACCGCATTCTTCCGCGACCGGGAAGCGTTCCAGGCGCTGGAGCGGGCACTCACGGAGCGGCTGCGGACGAAGCCCGCGGGTGAGGATGTGCGGGTTTGGGTACCCGGCTGCGCCACCGGCGAGGAGGCATTCACCGTGGCGATCGTGCTGGACCGAATATGCACATCCGAGAACCAGCGCCGGCGCGTACAGATCTTCGCCACCGATGTCGATTGCGACGCGATGCAGAGCGCCCGCCGCGGTCGCTACAGCGCGGCGCAGCTCGCCGGCCTGGGGACGACGCTGACGCAGCGCTACTTCCGCCCTGCGGGCGACGGCTACGAGATCATCAAGCGCCTGCGTGAGACGGTGATCTTCGCCCGGCACGATCTCATGCTCGATCCGCCATTCTTGAAGCTGGACCTGATCAGCTGCCGCAATCTCCTGATCTACCTCACCCAAGAGGCTCAGCAAAGGGTGTTGTCGCTATTCCATTACGCCCTGCTGCAGGACGGGTTACTGCTGCTCGGCAGGTCTGAAGGCATCCCGCCCTCCGGGCCGGCCTTCGTGTCGCTCGACAAGCGCCAGCGGCTGTTCGTCCGGCGTGGCGCGACCGCCACGCCTCTGCTACCTGCGCGCACGACGGCTGGTGACAGTGCCGGCACACCCTCCGGTGAGGATGCGCAACACCCGCGCAGGCCGCCGCGCCGGCTGGTCGACCGGGTCAGCCAGCTCTTCCTGCCCGACGCGGTGGCGGTCGACGCCGCATTCCGCATCCAGCATGTGTTCGGCCAGGCCGGACGCTTGCTCGCACTGCCGAGTGGCGCACCGACATTGAATCTGCTCGAACAGTTGCCGGCCACGTGGAGGCCGCTGGTACTGGCGCTGTTGCGACGTGCCCGCCGCGAAGGCCGGCCATGCGAAAGCGCCGCCCCAGGAGAGATCGCGGGGGCCCCGCCGTGGCGCCGCATCCGCGTCCGGCCACTCGAGTCGCCGCCCGACGCGGCGCTGTATCTGGTCACTCTGGAGCGCATCGACCCGGCATCCGACCCCACGCCGGCGCCCGCGCAAGCTACGGCGGCGCAAGCAACACCGCTCGGCGCGGAGGCCGCAGACCGCGAGGTCGCCGCGCTCACCGCCGCCCTCGACGCCGCACGCAGGGAGGTCCGCGCACACCTCGCCGAACTGGAGTCTGCACACGCCGAGAGCGAGACGCTCAACCAGGAAATGCAGGCATTGAATCAGGAGATGCAGGCCACCAACGAAGAACTGCAGGCCGCCAACGAAGAGCTCGAATCCGCCAACGAAGCCCTGCAAGCCGGTAACGAAGCCTTGCAAGCGACCAACGAGGCCATGCAGGCAAAAAGCGAGGCTTTGCGCACCAGCCACGCCGACCTCAGCGCCATTCTCGACAACGTCGGCATGCCGATGCTCATCTTCGACGATCAGGGCCGCCTCACCCGCTTCAACCCGGCGGCGGCCCAGTGCCTCGCACTTCACGCCAGACAACTGGGCAGCGACATCGAAGCGCTTGCGCTGCCGCCCTCTCTCGCACCGCTGCTGGCGGAACTCATCCGGCGGCAGGCCGAGCCCACGGCATGCGAGCGGGTGGTGACGCTTGGGCAGCGCGCTTACATCCTTCATGCGCAGCAAGTCAGCTCCGGCGGTGCGATCGTCACCCTGCTCGACCAGACCGAGCGGCTCGCCTCCGAGCGTGCCTTGCGCGAGAGCAACGGACGCCTCGAGGCGGTAATGCAGCATTCGCCCATCATGGTCGCGATCAAGGACATCGCAGGACGCTACCAGTACGTCAATCCGCCCTTCTGCGCCCTGCTCGGAGTCGCACCGGAGCAGCTGCTGGGCTCCACAGGCGAGGGGCTCTGGCCGGGCGAGCACCTGCGCTTGCAGCGCGCACACGAACTCGAGGTGCTGCGCTCGGGCGGCGTGCTCGACACGCAGGAGGACATCGCCGCCAGCGCCGGCAGGCGCCGGCTACAGGTGATCCGCTTTGCGCTGCTCGACGAAACACGCAGCGCCCATGCGGTGTGCATCCAGATGCTCGACATCACCGCGCGCAGCGAGGCGGAGGCCAAGCTCCGGCTCACCGCCAGCGTCATCGACGCCGCTGCCGAAGCGGTCATGGTGACCGACGCTGCGCAGAACATCGTCTCGGTGAATAACGCCTTCACGCGGATCACCGGCTACACCCAGGCCGAGATCGTCGGCCACACGCCCAATGTCCTCCGGAGCGGGCTCCATGATGTCGCCTTCTACAAGGACATGTGGGCCGCACTCGCGACGCAGGACATGTGGCAGGGCGAACTGGAGAACCTGCGCAAGGACGGCAGCCACTTCACCCAATGGACCACGATCAGCACCATCCGCGACCAGCACGGCAACATCACCAACTATGTGTCGATCTTCTCGGACATCTCGGACATGCTCGCGTCACGCCGCCGGATGGAGCAACTCGCGCTCCACGACATGCTCACCGGACTGCCGAACCGCGCCCTGCTGCTCGACCGCCTGCGCCACGCGCTCGCCCGCGCGGCGCGCAATCGCGAACGCGTGGCACTCATGTTCATCGACCTCGACAACTTCAAGGACGTGAACGACTCGCTCGGACACGACGCGGGCGACCTGCTGCTGCGCCAGATGGCGGTGCGGCTGCAGGCCTGCATCCGCACCCAGGACACCTTGGCGCGCCTGGGGGGCGACGAGTTCACCATCCTCATCGAGAACAGCGCCCAGAGCGAAGCCGAACTGGTCGCGATGCGCATCCAGGCGGCCCTGGGCCAGGCCTTCAACCTGCACGACAACACCGTGTTCTCGAGCGCCAGCGTCGGCATCGCGTTCTACCCGGACGACGGCGACACCGAGCAGTCGTTGATGCAAAGTGCGGACACCGCGATGTACCTCGCCAAGCGACGTGGCCGCAACACCTTCTGCTACTCCACCATCGAATTGCGCCAGCATTCGGTTGAACGGCTCGCGCTGCAGAGCGGCCTGCGCAAGGCCCCCGCGTCCGGCGAACTGGAGATCGTGTATCAACCGCTGTTCAGCGCCCGCACCAGGCAGATGGTCAGCTGCGAAGCCTTGATGCGCTGGCATCACCCGCAACGCGGCCCGCTTCCGCCGACACAGTTCATCCCGATCGCCGAAGAGAGCGGGCTCATCATCAGCCTCACAAACTGGCTGCTTGATGTGGTGTGCGCCCAGATCGCCGCATGGCGGGCTGCGGGCCTGTCACCGCCGCGCGTGGCGGTGAATGTGTCACCACTGCACTTCCGCCTGCACAGCCTCGCGGACAGCATCGCGGATCGACTCGAAAGCCACGGCCTCACGCCCTCTGCGATCGGGATAGAGATCACCGAGAGCACCATGTCGGGCGCGACGGAGAGTGCGGAACAGCTGTTGCGGCAACTGAAGCAGATGGGCCTGCACATCAGCCTTGATGACTTCGGCACCGGCTATTCGTCGCTCTCGCGGCTTTCACGCCTGCCGATCGACGCCGTCAAGATCGACCGCGCCTTCGTCGCAGGGCTGGATGGCGAGCACCCCGGCGAAAACCGCGAGATCACCCGCACCATCATCCTGATGGCGCACTCGCTCGGCATGACCGCAGTGGCGGAAGGCGTCGAGCGCCCATCGCAGCTTGAGCGTCTGCTGCAGATGGGTTGCGACACCTTCCAGGGCTTCCTGCTCGGAAAGCCGCTCTCGGCGGCCAACATCGCGCGGTTTCAGAAATCAACGGAGCCTGGCGGGCAGTCTGGCTCTTGACTCAGTGGCATCATGCGGGGAGTCGCGACAGCCACGGAATGCGATCGTGATGCCAACCCGCATTCACGGACATGATGGTGGCACATTCTGCATCTCCCGCCATCTTCTGGCGGCCGCATATGCCGTGAATATCGCAGGCGTTCACCTCTGAGCCCACCCGTAACGCCGGACGACCACCATCACCCCGGCAATCAGCAATGCAAGCAACACCATGTTGCTTGGAGACAGTGACGGGATGGGCGCAACTGCTGCAGCCGGATCAAGAGGAATGTTGTTGTTCGTCAAGTCGGCGGTAGGCTTGGCACCTCGCAGGTAGTACAGCGTGCTGTCACCTTGCTGCGGCGCGCCCGCGGTGCCTACCGAACCGCCACCTGCCGGCCACACGCCGCCGTCCGGCGGAAGGTTGGTGCTGACGAAGGTGTAGCCGCCCCTGGTGACGGACAGGCTGTACTCGCAGGCATCCGGTGCCGCCGGCGTCAGGAAGAAGGCGTAGGCCCCATCCGCTCCGGTCGTCACCGATGGCTGCCCGCCCACCAGCCAGCTCGGATCGATCGGTCCGCAGGTGGCGCTCAGTGTGACAATGGCGCCACTCACCGGCTGCCGGGTGACGCTGTCGTACACGGTGCCCGACGGATCGACCGGCAGGCTTTGCTGCGTAACCATTGCACCGCTGGCCACCACGATATTGCTGAGAATGGAGACACCAGGCGTGCCGCCATTCGGGACCGAGGCACCGCTCTCGCCATTGACCGGCAACCGACCAACGCCCGGCGCGGGGTTGAAGCGCACTGAGTACGCACCATCCGCAAGATTCGGGAAGGCATAGCTGCCGTCGCCGCCGGTCGTCGTCCGGGCGACCACCTCGCCCGCCTGCATCAGTTCGACCGTCCAGCCGGCACGTCCGGACTCGCCGGCATCACGCATGTTGTCGCCATCCCCGTCATACCACACGCTACCCGAGATCCCTCCGCTGGGCGTGGCAGCGGTCGTCGCACCACTTGCCGAATTGTTGGTGGTGCTGACCTCCGGCGAAGAGGTCGAGGCCGTAGCCGTCACCACAACGACGCCGCTCGGCGGCATCACGAAAATCACCTCGAGCGCTACGCTCTGCCCCGGCGACAGGCTCGTCGGCAGGCCGCAACCACTCACCACCCCACCGGAGAAGGCGCATTCGACCCCGTTGTAGCGAACCACCGGCGAACCTGCACCAGGACTGACCGTCAATGCATACCCCGTTCCACTTGCAGTACCTGGCCCGAGGTTGGCGTAGCGGACATGCGCCACCACTTCCGAGCCCGGCCCTGCCGTGGCGGGCACACTCACATCTGCAGTGACATCGGCGAGCGGTGTCGCGGGGGGCGCGGACACCACCGTCGTGACGCTCGCCTGGTTGTTCGCCGGGTTGGCATCCGACGTCCCGCCAATGGTCGACGTCACCGTCACCGAACCGGGGGCGGTCGCCGGGTAGGTCACGACGACATCGACGCCCTCACCCGCCGGCAAGCCGGTCGGCAGGGCGCAACCGCTGAGCGCGCCCAATGCGCCAACGGTGCAGGACGAGCCCGCATAGCTTACCGTGGCACCGGCCGGCAACCCACCCAGCGCATAAGTCACGCCAGTCGCACCCGTCGTGCCATCGTTGGAGAAACGGACATCGACGACAACGGTAGTACCCACATAGGCCGTTGCCGGCGCGGTGGCCGTCGTCGCGGGATCGGCTAGGGCCGGAGCACCGCCCGTCACCGCGGTGATCGTGGTCGCCTCGTTGTTCGCCGTCGGCGTCTCGCCAGCCGTCGTGGTCGTGATGCGTGCCGCTGCGGGCAAGGCGTCCGGCGTGACGGTCGGCGCCGGGTAGGTCAGCGTGAAGTCTACGCTCTGGCCCGGCGAGAGCGTGCCTGGCAATCCGGTCACGGTCACGAGGCCCGTGGCCGGGTTGTAGCTGCAGCTTGCCCCCGCGCAGGACACACCGGACAAGCCAGGGTCCAGTTCGACGATGTAGATCACGCCCTGGGCGATTGCGCCACCCTGATTGCCGAAGCGTACCGCTGTGCTGACCACCGCGCCAGCCGGGACGCTTGCCGGTGCCGAGATCTCGGCATACACATCCGGCAACGGTACGACCACCGTCGTCTCACCATTCGCAGCGTTGTTGGCGCTGTTGCCGTCCCCGGTTGCGTTGATCGTGGTGTTCACCGGAATCGTCGCGCCAGAACCCGGCGCAGTGTAGCTGAAGGTGAAGTCGAAGCTCTGACCGGCGGCAAGACTGCTTGGCAAGCCATTGAACGTCGCCGCACATGTGGAGGTGTTGTAACTCGCGAGCGTCACCCCGGCCGGCAGGCCCGGGAAACTCACGCCAGCCGGGCACGCCCCCGGCGCTCCGATCACGGCTGAGTAGGTCCAGTCCGTAGCAGCGCCACCGCCGATGTTCGCGAACTGGAAGGTGCCAAGCACGGTGCTGCCCGCCGAGGCCGTCGCCGGCACACTGACCAAGGTGCGTACCTCGTTGGCGCCGAAACCGGTCGTGACCGAATCGCTGTCGTTACCGGCATACTCGTCCGCCTCGGCGATGGCTATCGTCGTCGTTGCGGTGACCGTGCCGGACGCCGGCGCGGTGTATGAGAAGGTGATCGGCGCATTGGGATTCGAACCTGCGATGTACTCACCCGATCCGAGCGTGGCGGGCAGCCCGATGAAGGCATACTCGCCCGCGCCGGAACAGGATGCACTCACACCGACAGGAAGATTGGCGAACGTGACTGCAGGCGTCGAGCAGCCCGTGCCGATGGTCATCCCATAGGTCACGCCAGTCACCGACCCGGTACCGTTGTTGCCGAAGGTGAAGGTGCCCTGCACGGTACTGCCCGGCACCGCGCTGATCGGCGCACTGACGGAGGTGGCGCCATCGTATGTCACCGGATCGATGAAGAGCTCGTTCTCCTCGTGCGAGGTCGAATAATACGTCCACAGGTTCAGCGCCTTGGCATCGCCCCAGCCGGCAGACGCGGCACAATCGCTGTTCGCGTTCGTGCCGGATTGCCAGGCCCGATAGCTGGTGGTGGAATCCACCCCGTCCAGGCGGACCTGCGGGTTCGGTGCCGCCGGCGTTGCTCCGTTGCAGAGCGTACCGTTCAGGTTGCCCACCAGCGTGCCACTGTTCGTGATGTAGCCGCGGTCGTCGAAGTACACCGTCGTGTCGTTGCTGGGGGCCGGCCCGTTGAGCCGGGTGACGGTCGGTCCGCCGCCGTCGTTATTTTCTGCGTCGATGATCGGGAAATGCACCTCACCCGCACGCCCGAATACACGGAATTTGTAACCATCGTCCGGATTCGACGGGAACACGGCGCCGGACGTATCCCGCCCATTCCACTCGATGACGTGCGTACCGGTCGTGGCGATACCAGTCAGAACGACGTTGCCGGTATTCTGCGGGCTGAAGTCGATGCCGTCGCGACTGACGACGATCATGTACGTGACCGTGTCGGTGGTTGAGAACCTGAACGTCCCCCCCGCCCCGGTCGTGGAACGGTTGCCGCTCACCGGGCCGGTGAAGCTCACATTGGCCACCGTCGGCGTGGCCGGCGCAGTCGGGATTCCGAGCGCCTCCAATACGCGGTCCACCTCGGCCGCATGCGCAGTTGTCGGGGCAATGTCGCTGAAGAAGAGCGGAAACTGCGCGATCTGCGTGGTCACGCCGATCGGCAATGACGTCACCAGCGCCTCGGCGCCGCGCAAATCCTTGTAGAGCGGCTGCCCGTTGTCGAGAAAGCCGAGGCTGTTCGCATACAACGCGAAACCGTTCGGATCCAAGCCCCGCAATTGCTGTGAGTAGCGGTAGCCATCCGCGGTCACGTAGTAGTGCGTGGAATGCACCGGCCGGCTGTTGCCGCCCGTGAATCCATTCCAGGCGTAAGTAAAGACACGCCCGTTGAGGTCGGTCGTCGAGTTGGCGCTGCCACGCACGCTGACATCCCAGGCGGCCACCGAATTGCTCGAAGTCGTGATCGATGCCACCGTACCGGTCGGACCACCGCCGCTGCTGTTCACCGTGAATTGCACGCCATGGATACCTGTCTGCGTCGCCAGGTAAGCACACGGCGCGAATCCGTTCGTGACGGTTACGGAATTGTCGGCGCTATTCGGACCCGCCAGTTCCTTGTCACGCGAGTTGATGACACCCAGAGCGCCGCCGGAATAACTGCCTGCCGGAGGCGTAGGATCCGCGCAACTGAAATCGGCTGTCGCGGGAATCGTTTCGTCGCCCGGAATGCCGAAGCTCTGCGGATTGTAAACAAGGATGTCACCGGAGCCGCTGCGGTTGCTGGATCCGAGCAGGATGTACTCGCCAGCTTGCGCATAGACGTACAGGAAAGTGACACGATGCACCTTGCCGACATATCTGTTACCTGGCTGCAGATCGAGGTTGGCGCGGCTACCGCTGATTCCGCTCGGATAGAGGCTGCGGCTGCCCTCTGCATGTGCTGTCTGAAAACCGAGGCCCACCAAAAGCGTGAAGAGGCCCGAGATGGCGATGGTGCCGAGTCGCTTGATCCGCATGCGCAATGTGAGTCCCTGGTCAGAAGCCAAAAATGCAAGAAAGTAATCCTTTGCATTCTATGGCCCCTGACGATGGAACCTGACCACGACTGCACCAACTCATGAAGTTTTTCCTGTATTCGTCGCCAAATGACAACGAATACAGGGCACAGCAGATCCAGAGCTCGCTGAAACCCGCTTGTCGGGTCAGTTGCGGCTGCGGCCTACTGCGTCTTCACCGGCGGATGCAGCACATCCGGCGCGACGCCGCCGCGGTCGGCACCGATGTCCTGCGCGATCTGCGGCAACTGGTGGGCAATGCCCTTGTGGCAGTCGATGCACGTCTGCCCCTGGGCGAGGCCGGTCTGGTGCGCCTGGTTGGAGCGGCGCCCCTGCACCGAGTAGTCGAAGTACTCGAAACTGTGGCAGTTGCGGCATTCCTGAGAGTTGTTGGCCTTCATGCGCCGCCACTCGTTCTGCGCGAGGCGCAGGCGGTTGGCCTCGAACTTCTCGGGGGTGTCGATGGTGCCCATGATCTTGCCCCACACCTCCCTCGAGGCCTGGACCTTGCGGATCATCTTCGGCACCCACTCCTTGGGCACATGGCAGTCGGAACAGATCGCACGCACGCCAGTTCGGTTCTGATAGTGGATGGTGTTGCGGTATTCGACGAACACGTTCTCCTGCATCTCGTGGCAGGAGATGCAGAACTTCTCGGTGTTGGTCCATTCCATGACGGTGTTGAAGCCGCCCCAGAACACGATGCCGGCGGCGAACACCACCACCACGCTCACCAGCCCCATCGCCCGCAGTTTGCCGATCAGGCCTTTCTTTTCTTCACTCATGTTGTTCCCCGTCGGTCGAAACCCAGTTTCAGCGGATGCCGGTGGCAGGCTGGAAGCGGTTCTCCACCAGCGGCCGCGCATCCGTCTGGGGGATATGGCATTGCAGGCAGAAATAGCGCCGCGGCGAGATGTTGGAGAGCTCGTTCGCGTCCCGGTCCTTGAAGTGGGTGAGGCTCACCTTGGTGGCGCCGGTGGTGCGGTAGCGCGTCCAGGAGTGGCAATCCATGCACTTGTTGAAGTTGGTGCTGACCTCGTAGCCCTCCACCTTGTGCGGAATCATCGGAGGTTGCTGCAGGTAGTCGCGCGGGATCGGGGGGCCGTCCGGGAGCGGGCGGTACATGCCGGGCTCCAGCTCGGGTGCGGCGACATCCGCGCCGCGAACGCTCTGTACGGTCTGGGCACCGGCCGGCACCGTCACCGCACCGATGCCTACCGCTGCGATCAGTGCAAACAGCAGATTACGGGTCTTCATGTTCATGACTCGCTCCTGTCAAATCGGGTCGTAATGCGAAAAACGTCCTGGCCGCACACATCCACGCAGCGGCCACAGCTGGTGCAATCCTGGTCGAGGATCAGGGGGTGGTCCTGCCCCGCCGCCTTCAGCGCGGGCCGGATCACCTGGGGTTCAGGGCAGACCGCGAAGCAGTCCATGCAGTCGTTGCACGCGCCGCGCCGGCCAGCACTGACGCGCACAACTGCGGCGCGGCCGAGGAGGCCGTAGAAGGCACCCATCGGGCACACATGGCCGCACCAGCCGCGGCTCGCGATCAGGAGGTCGTAGAGGAAGATGCCGCCGATCACGCCCCAGGCGAGGCCGAAGCCGAAGATCAGGCCGCGGTGCAGCATCGACACCGGATTCACCCACTCCCACGCGAGCGTGCCGGTGAGCGCCGCGAGCGCGAGCACGAAGCCGAGCAGCCAGTAGCGCAGGCGCGCGTCCGGCGCCTTGCCGCCCTTGAGGCCGAGGCGGCGGCGCAGCCAGGCGGCGGCATCGGTGACGATGTTCACCGGGCATACCCAGGCGCAGAAGAGGCGGCCACCGAGAATCAGGTAGAAGGCGAGCACGATGCCGCCGCCGAGCAGCGCCTCCTTGTACGGCCATTGTCCGGCCACGATCGACTGCGCGAGCAGGAACGGATCGGTGAGCGGCAGCACGTCCAGCGTCAGGCTGGAAGAGAGGTTGCCCTTCACGATCCACACGCCGAACCACGGGCCGGCGAGGAACAGCGCGAGGATGCCGAGCTGGGAGATGCGTCGCAGCAGCAGCCATTTGTGGGCCGCGAGCCAGCCGCGCTTCTCGACCGCCTCGCGCCCGGGGCGCGCGACGACGCCACGCATCGCCGCACCGCGGATGCTGGCCTGCGGCACCACGCCGGCCTTGTCTGCCTTGGCGCTCATGGCTTCCACCCCGAGTTCAGGCCGGACGAGGACGCACCCGGCTCGGCGGGTGCGGCGGGCGGCGCCTCCGGCCGCAGCCGGGTGTCGCCGTAGGGCTGGCTCTCCATGCCGCGCACGGGCAGCTCGACCTGATCGCCGATCAGGGATCCGCCAGCCGCTTCCTTCTCCTCCCAGCCGCGCTTGTAGTGGGTCGCGCGCGAGCCCTGCGCGAGCGCAATCGGCAACACCTTGATCGCCGCCTCGCCGGGCAGCACACAGGCGGCCTCGCACTTGCCGCAGCCGGTGCAGTGGTCGGAATGCACCGTCGGCAGCAGCATCGCGTGCCGGTCGGAGCGGGGGTTATGCATCTTCTCGAGCGTGATCGCCTTGTCGATCACCGGGCACACCCGGTAACAGACATCGCAGCGCAGCCCGAGGAAGTTGAGGCAGGTCTCGTGGTCGATCAGTACCGCAAGCCCCATGCGCGCCTTGCCGATCTCGGTGAGCGAGCGGTCGAGCGCGCCGGTGGGACAGGCCGCCACGCACGGGATGTCGTCGCACATCTCGCACGGCACCTTGCGGGCGTGGAAGTACGGCGTACCGGTAGCAATCCCGTCGCCGAGCTCGGAGAGCTTCAGCGTGTCGTAGGGGCAGTCGCGCACGCACAGCCCGCAGCGCACGCAGGCGGCGAGGAAGTCAGCCTCGGCGAGCGCACCCGGCGGCCGCAACGCGGTCGAGGGCAGCGCCTGCGCCTGGCGGGAATACAAGCCCACACCGCTCGCGAGCAGGCAGGCACCGCCCGCCACGCCGGCCACTTCCTTGAGGAAGCGGCGGCGCGGCGGGGTGCCACTGTTCGCGCGGGTAACGGGATTGTCCTTGCTCATCTTGCTTGATCCGGGCAGCGGTCTTCACGGACCGCCCCCGGTTCTCCTCTCGTTTGTGACGTTGCGCCGTGCGCTCGCTCAGGCCTTGGTGACCTTCACCGGACATTTCTTGAAGTCGGTTTCTTTCGAAATCGGGCAGGTCGCGTCCAGGATCAGCTTGTTCACCAGCCGGCCCTCGTCGAAGAAGGGGATGAAGATCAGCCCCACCGGCGGCTTGTTGCGCCCACGGGTCTCGAGCCGCGCGACGATCTCGCCACGCTTCGACGCCACCTTCACCGCCATGCCGCGCTGCAGGCCGCGCTTCTGCGCGTCCTCCGGGTGCATGAACACCTGCGCCTCCGGCACCGAGCGGTGCAGCTCGGTGACGCGGCGGGTCATCGAGCCGGTGTGCCAGTGCTCCAGCACGCGGCCGGTGCACAGCCACAGGTCATGCTCGGCGTCCGGCACCTCGGGCGGCTGGTGGTAGGGCAGCGCGAACACGATCGCCTTCTTGTCCTCGTAGCCGTAGAAGCTCACGCTCTCGCCCGCCTTCACGTACGGGTCGTAGCCCTCGCGGTAGCGCCACAGAGTCTCCTTGCCCTCGACCACCGGCCAGCGCAGGCCGCGCGCCTTGTGATACATGTCGAAGTCGGCGAGGTCATGGCCGTGATGGCGGCCGAACTCCGCGTACTCCTCGAAGAGGCCCTTTTGCAGGTAGTAGCCGAGCTCGCGCGACTCCTCGTTCATGTAGCCTTCCCAGGCGTGGCCGTTGACCTTGGCGACGTCCTCGAGCGGGAACTTGTTGACCTGGCCGTTGGCGAACAGGATGTCGTAGAGCGTCTTGCCGCGATATTCCGGCGCCTTCGCGAGCAGCTCCTCCGGCCACACCTCCTCGACCTTGAAGCGCTTGGAGAACTCGATGTACTGCCACAGGTCGCTCTTCGCCTCGCCCGGCGCCTTCACCTGCTGACGCCAGAACTGGGTGCGCCGCTCGGCGTTGCCGAAGGCGCCCTCCTTCTCGGTCCACATCGCGCACGGCAGGATCAGGTCCGCCGACAGCGCCGACACGGTCGGATACACGTCCGACACCACCACGAAGGCTTCGGGGTTGCGCCAACCGGGGTAGATCTCGTCGTTGATGTTGGGCCCGGCCTGCATGTTGTTGGTGGTGGACGTCCAGTAGCACTTGATCTTGCCGTCCTTGAGGGCGCGGCTCTGCGCCACCGCGTGCAGGCCGATCTTGTCGGGGATGGTGCCCTCCGGCAGCTTCCAGATCTTCTCGGCGGTGGCACGGTGTTTCGGGTTGGTGACGACCATGTCGGCCGGCAGGCGGTGGGCGAAGGTGCCCACCTCACGTGCGGTGCCGCAAGCCGACGGCTGGCCGGTGAGCGAAAACGGGCTGTTGCCGGGCTCCGAGATCTTGCCCACCAGCAGGTGGACGTTGTAGATCATGTTATTCACCCAGGTGCCGCGGGTGTGCTGATTGAAGCCCATGGTCCAGAACGAGGTGACCTTCTTGTTCGGGTCCGCATACACTTCGGCCATGCGCTGCAGACGCTCGGCCGGCACACCGGACAGCTGGGCGGTCTTCTCCAGCGTGTATTCCGAGACATAGGCCGCGAACTCGTCGAAGCTCATGTCCGCGGCCGCGCCCGGGTTGCCCTTGGGCTTGCCTTCCGCGCCGGGGTAGCCGTTGTTGGTGGCGTTGACCTCCAGCGCGTGGTTGGGACGCAGGCCGTAGCCGATGTCGGTCTCGCCGCGCTTGAACTTCACGTGCTTGCCGATGAACTCCTTGTTCACCTTGCCGGTGGAGATGATGTGGTGGCAGATGTAGTTGAGGATCGCGAGATCGGTCTGCGGCACGAAGATCATGCCATTGTCGGCGAGCTCGAAGGAGCGGTGCTCGAAGGTGGACAGCACATGCACCTCGCAGCTCGGCTTCGACAGGCGCCGGTCGGTGATGCGGGTCCACAGGATGGGGTGCATCTCCGCCATGTTCGAACCCCACAGCACGAAGGCGTCGGCGTTCTCGATGTCGTCGTAGCAGCCCATCGGCTCGTCCATGCCGAAGGTGCGCATGAAGCCCGCCACTGCCGAGGCCATGCAGTGGCGCGCGTTCGGGTCGAGGTTGTTGGTGCGGAAGCCGGCCTTGTGCAGCTTGGCAGAGGCATAGCCTTCCCAGATCGTCCACTGGCCGGAGCCGAACATCGCGATCGAGTCCTTGCCGTGCTCCTTGATCGCCGCCTTCCACTTCGTCGCCATGATGTCGAAGGCCTGGTCCCAGCTCACCGGGGTGAACTCGCCGTTCTTGTCGTACTGGCCGTTCTTCATCCGCAGCATCGGCCGCGTCAGGCGGTCCGAGCCGTACATGATCTTGGACAGGAAGTAGCCCTTGATGCAGTTCAGGCCGCGGTTGACCGGCGCGTCCGGGTCACCCTGCGTCGCGACGACGCGGTCGTTCTGCACGCCCACCAGCACCGAGCAGCCCACACCGCAGAAGCGGCATGCGGCCTTGTCCCAGCGCACCTTGGTTGCGGCCGCGTCCGACTGGGCGGCTGCGGGCCCGGCCACGGTGATGCCGGCGGTCGCCGCGGCAGCGGCCACGGCGTTCGTCTTGATGAATTCGCGTCTGTCCATGTTGATCATGCCTCCTGTAATTCGAGACCTTCATCGGTGTATTCGTAGGCGACCGTCACGCTGAGCACCTGAGGCATCAGCGAGATCGCCAGGATCGAGTCCGTGACGGCATGGCCCTCGCCGTCTTCCACGGTCACAATCAGGCGGCCGTTATCGATCGATTCGCCATGCACTTCGGCACCGGGCGTCGCTTCCAGCTGCTGCTTGAGCAGCGCGAAATCGGCCGGCTTTGCGCGCAGCACGAGGCTTGCTATGTTCATTGCAGGATCTCCATCACCATCGCCCGGGCCGACACACGCGGAAGATCCCGCAAGCGCGGGCAGCACGCGGCGCGGGGCGCTTTCGCCATCACGCAGGTATGGGTATGGATTGAACGCTTTACGGCTGGGGGCGACCTTGACCGCAGTCAAGATGAGAAGGGCTCGTGTTTGGAACTGCGAACCGCCGGTAGGATCAGTGCGCGCGTTGCGCGAGGACGGCGGCGGTGCAGGGACACCTCAGGCTTGGCCCCCTTCACACGGGTCTGGGGTCAATGACTCCGACCGCTCGACGACAATTGCCCATGCCGCTCACTGCTTCTGCAGCACGAAGAATCCGTAGCCGTAACTGGCCGAGTAACGGCGGTGCATGTCGGCCTCTTCCTCGCAGGCGGCATACACGGCCTCGGCCTCGTCGATGCCCGCGTTCCGCGCCCGCAGCGCCTGGATGCGCGCGAGCATCGGCGTGTAGTAATCGTTCCACCACGCATGGTCCGGCAGTTGGAAGCTGTCGACGAGCGCATAGCCGCTCGCCTCCGCGAGCGCGCAGATGCTGGCCATCGAGCGGATGTCCGGATACACACGACCAAGATAGGCGCGAATCTCGGCAGGCGGATCGGCCTCGAACCAGCACATCTCGGTAAAGGCCAGGTAGCCGCCCGGTTTGAGGGTGCGGCGAAAATCCTGCAATCCGCGCGCGAGGCCGATGATGAAGATCGAGCCTTCGGCCCACAGCAGATCGAAGTGCGCCGGGGGGAAGGGCATGTCGATCATCGACATCTCGCGGGTCTCGACACCGAGCCCGGCTTGCCTTGCGGCGTGATCCAGTTGGCGCAACAAGGGCGGATGGTTGTCGATGGCGAGAATCGTCGTTTGCAGTTCGCGCGCCAGCGTGAGCGTCTGCAGGCCGCTGCCGCAGCCAATGTCCAGCACCACCGGGTTGGCAGGCAGGTGTTCGAGCAGGCGCAGGGCCCGCAGGGTGGCTGCCTCGCAGCCCGGCCCCTGGCGCGGGAGGCCTTCGAAGAGTTCGAAGAAGTAGTGCATCGACATGGTGTTGTTCTCGATGTTGCGGGTCAGCATCCTGACCTGAGTGGCTTCCTTCTCGCTGAGCCCGAGTCTCAGGAGAAAGGCGTGATGGGCGGCCGGTGCGCGGCTTTCGAACTCGCTGTGCCAGCGCGCGAGTGCCGCCGCGTCGAGGCCGCACGCATGCTGCAGTTCCAGCCAGAGCGTGCGGTCCAGGCCCGCCGCATCCGGCCCTGCGGCGGTCGTGCGAAGCATGCCCGCGATCACCTGCTGCTGTGCCTTCAACGCCGTCATCGCCTGCCCGATCTCGTGCAAGCGGCGCTCGAGAATCGGACCATGCGGCGCGTCGGCGTCCAGCAGCCGGGCAATGTCGTCGAGACTGACGCCGGCTGCGCGGAAAGCGCAGATGCGGGCCAGCCGGTCGCAGTCTGCTTGCGAGTACAAGCGGTAATCGGCCTCGCTGCGTCCGGACGGACGCAACAAGCCGATACGGTCGTAGTACAGCAGGGTCGAGCGCGACAGACCGAACCGCCGGCCCAGTGCGGTGATGCGGAAGTTGTCCATATGCACAGCCTAAACCGTGAAGCCATGGACGGGTCAAGTAGGACGAGCGGGAAGCCGCGCCGGGTCGCTTCGTGCCGCTCGACACGGCGCAAGCGACACCCGCTGCGAGTACGGCTTCCGGCGGAGCGCTTCGGCGTCACGCCTTGAGTGCAGGCGGGATCGCCACTAGAATCTGACCAGAACGGTCAGAACAAGGAGCAACACCATGCAGACCTGGCAGATGCAGGAAGCGAAGGCGCGCATGTCGGAGTTGGTCAAGCGCGCCCAGACGCAACCTCAGGACATCACCCTGCACGGCAAGTCGGTCGCCGTGGTGATCTCGCGCGAAACCTTCGATCGACTGTCGCAGGCGCAGGACTCGCTGGTCGATTTCATGCGACGCTCGCCCTTGTTCGGTGCAGACGACATCACCTTCGAACGCGAGCAGAGCCCGACGCGCGAGATCCCGTTTTGAGCTATCTGATCGACACCAACGTGTTGTCCGAACTGCGGCGCAAGTCGCCGGACCCTGGCCTTGTTGCCTGGTTCGCGCAGCGACCTCCCGCCACGTTGCATCTCTCCGTACTCACGCTCGGCGAGATCCGCAAGGGGATCGAAGGCGTCAGTGACGAAGTCCGGAAGCAGACGCTGATCGATTGGCTCGAAACGGATCTCCTCCGCTTCTTCACCGGGCGCATCCTCGACGTCGATGGCGCGGTGGCCGATCGCTGGGGCCGTCTGGTCGCGGCAGCGGGACGACCGCTGCCCACGATCGACAGCCTGCTCGCTGCAACAGCCCTGGAACACGATCTTGTGCTGGTTACGCGCAACACCAGGGATTTCGCCGGTCTTCCCGTCGGGATCTTCAACCCCTGGACAGGCTGACAGGGCCCCAGCACGCCCGTTCTTCTCGCCGACCGCACAGGCCGGAGGCCGGGTCATCCGTTCCCTGGTACCACGGCCCTGACCGCCTGCGTAGGGCAGGGTGCGACGCAGGCGCCACAGCCGCTGCAGGCGGTGGCGTCCAGTTCGGGTAGCGCCACGCCCCCGAGTCGCGGGCGGAAACGGATCGCACGAGCATCGCAACTCTCGCCGCACACACGACATTCGACCCCGCGCGGCGCCAGGCAGGCGTCGCCGATCGCGGCCACAAGCAGCCAGGGCTTCGCTTCCTCGGTACGCTGCAAGGCCGCAGGTACGCATGCCGCGGCGCAATCTCCACAGAAAGTGCACTCGCCCCGGGTGAAATCCACGCGCGGATACCCCCCGTCCCCTGCAACGATCACCCCCGTGCCGCAGGCGCGCAGGCAGTCTCCGCAGCGCGTGCAGCGTGCGAGGAACACGGGTTCGGGCTGGGCCCACGGCGGCCGGATGGCGGGCTCGACCGGCGATCCGACACGCAGGAAGGCACGACGGGAAAGCTGCATGGGCGTTGCGGACGCCGTTCGCCCGATGGAATCAAGGAGCCTCCATTTGACGCCTGCCCCGTCGCCCGAGCATTGACGGGCGTCAAGCCCGCGCCCCGGTGCGACACATGTCATGCTGGATTCCCGGCCCAGTCCATTATGATGATCGGACCCGGACCGAGGACGCGACGACATGCACCCCGACATGACAATCGACAAGGCGACGATCCTGATCGTGGACGACACGCCCGATAACCTGTTGTTGATGAGCGGCCTGCTGAAGGACACTTATCGCGTCAAGGTTGCCAACGGTGGGGACAAGGCGATTCGGGTCGCGCAGACGTCCCCGCCACCCGATCTGATCCTGCTCGACATCATGATGCCGGGCATGGATGGTTACGAGGTGTGCAGGCGACTCAAGTCGGCACCGGCGACACGTGACATCCCGATCATCTTCCTGACCGCGAAATCCCAGATCGAGGACGAGCAGCGCGGCCTGGAGTTGGGCGCGGCGGACTACATCACCAAGCCGATCAGCCCGCCCATCGTGCTCGCACGCGTGCGCACCCAACTCGCGCTCAAGGCATCGGCGGACTTTCTGCGGGACAAGACCATCTTCCTCGAGCAGGAGGTGCTACGCCGCACCCGCGAGGTGGTCGCGATCCAGGACGTCACCATTCATGCGCTCGCCTCGCTCGCGGAAACACGTGACTCCGACACCGGCAACCATATCCGCCGCACCCAGCACTACGTCAAGACGCTCGCCGAGCAGTTGCGCGATCACCCGCGCTTCGCGAACTTCGCAACCGAGCAGAACATCATGCTGCTGTTCAAGTCCGCACCCTTGCACGACATCGGCAAGGTGGGCATCCCCGACCGCATCCTGCTCAAGCCGGGCAAGCTCGAACCCGACGAGTTCGAGCTCATGAAGACCCACACCACGCTCGGCTACGACGCCCTGCATCAAGCCGAGCGCGCGCTCGGCACCAGCGTCGAGAGCCTCACCATGGCCAAGCAGATCGCGCTTTCACACCAGGAAAAGTGGGACGGCAGCGGCTACCCCCAAGGGCTGCGCGGCGACCAGATTCCGATCCCGGCGCGCCTGATGGCGCTTGCCGATGTCTACGATGCCCTCATCAGTCGACGCATCTACAAGGCGGCCATGCCGCATGCAAAGGCGGTGGAGATCATCATCGAGGGCGCCGGCAAGCACTTCGACCCGGACGTCGTGGAGGCCTTCATCCAGATTCAGGACGAGTTCCAGGCGATCGCACAACGCTACGCCGACTCGGACGCAGACCTCGCCAAGCTGGCCAGTTATTTCGGCAACCCGAGCTGAACGGTACAACTCAGCGGCGAGGGCCGGCAAAGCATTAGATATAAATAAACAGTATTTAAATATTTTATCTATAGATTTATACTTGCGCCGATTCACCTCTTGCAGCCAACACCACCACAGGCCGGGACCGAATCATGCAACTGAGCGACTGCCAGCGGCGCGATGCCGCAGACCCCCTGCGCACCCTGCGCGATCAATTCACCATCCCAGAAGGCGTCATCTACCTCGACGGCAACTCGCTGGGCGTGATGCCCGCGGCAGCGCCCGCGCGCGCCGCGGCGGTCGTCAGCCATGAATGGGGGCACGAGCTCATCCGCGCATGGAACAGCGCCGACTGGTTCGGCCTACCGACCCGGCTCGGCGACAAGATCGCGCGCCTCATCGGCGCCGGCCCCGGCGAAGTGGTCGTCACCGACACCACCTCGATCAACCTCTACAAGGTGCTGTCCGCGGCGCTCAGCATCGCCGCGGCGGATGCGCCCGAACGACGCGTGATCGTCAGCGAGCGCAGCAACTTCCCCACCGACCTCTACATCGCCGAATCCCTCGCACGCGAGCGCGGCTACACGCTGAAGCTGGTGGAGCCGGAGGAGATCGAGGGCGCGCTCGACGCGCAGGTCGCGGTGCTGATGCTCACGCATGTGAACTACCGTACCGGCGCGATGTACCCGATGGCCGAGCTCACCGCGAAGGCACACGCCGCGGGCGCGCTGATGGTCTGGGATCTCGCCCACAGCGCCGGCGCAGTGCCGGTGGATCTCGGCGGCGCGGATGCAGACTACGCGATCGGCTGCAGCTACAAGTACCTCAACGGTGGCCCCGGCGCGCCCGCCTTCGCCTGGGTCAATCCGCGCCTCGCGGAGCGCTTCTGGCAGCCGCTCGCCGGCTGGTGGGGTCACGCCGCACCCTTCGAGTTCACGCCCGACTACCGCCCCGCTCCGGGCGTCGGCCGCTACCTGTGCGGCACCCAGCCCATCATCAGCCTGAGCGTGCTGGAGTGCGGGCTGGATGTGTTCGGCGCTGCAGAGGCGCTGGGCGGCATGGCGGTGCTGCGCGAGAAATCGCTCGCGCTCACCGACCTCTTCATCGACCTGGTGGAAACCCGCTGCGCCGGCCACGGGCTCGGCCTCGCCACCCCGCGCGCACATGCGCAGCGCGGCTCGCAGGTGTGCCTCACGCGCGAGCACGGCGCCGGCGTCGACGGGCGCGACAGCGGCGCGTACGCGATCGTGCAGGCCCTGATCGCGCGCGGCGTGATCGGCGACTTCCGCGCCGGCGACGGCCACGGTCGCCACAAGGACATTCTGCGCTTCGGCTTCACCCCGCTCTACATCGGCTTCGAGGATGTGTGGAATGCGGTGGAACACCTCCGCCAGGTGCTGGAAAGCGGCGAGTGGCGCAGCCCCGCGTTCAACCAGCGCAACGCCGTGACCTGAGAGCCTGCCATGACAGAAGCCAACCCGCCACGCACCGAGTCCATCGTCGCCGAGGAGAAGGCCCGCCTCGATTTCTCCACCGCGATGAGCTATGGCGACTACCTCCAGCTCGACGCCATCCTCAGCGCGCAGAAGCCGCTCTCGCCCGCGCACGACGAGATGCTCTTCATCATCCAGCACCAGACCAGCGAGCTGTGGATGAAGCTGATGCTGCACGAGCTGCGCGCGGCGATGGAGAACATCGCCGCCGACGCGCTCGCCCCCGCCTTCAAGCGCCTCGCGCGGGTGAGCCGCATCATGGAGCAGCTGGTGCATGCGTGGGACGTGCTCGCGACGATGACGCCGCCCGAGTACTCCGCACTGCGCCCCTACCTCGCGCAGTCGAGCGGCTTCCAGAGCTACCAGTACCGGGCGATCGAATTCGCGATGGGCAACAAGAACGCCGCGATGCTGAAGCCCCACGCACACCGCCCCGACCTCCTCGCCGGCGTGCAGGCGGCCTACACGGCGCCATCGCTGTACGACCTGACGCTGCAGCTCATGGCGCGGCGCGGCCTGCCCATCCCGCAGAGCCACCTCGCGCGCGACTGGACCCAGCCCTACCCGGAGGACGAGGCGGTGAAAGCCGCATGGCTCACCGTGTATCGCGCGCCGGAGCAGCACTGGGAGCTCTACCAGCTCGGCGAGGAGCTCGCCGACCTCGAGGACGCCTTCCGCCTGTGGCGCTTCCGCCACCTCACCACCGTCGAGCGGGTGATCGGCTTCAAGCGCGGCACCGGCGGCACGGGCGGGGTGAGTTATCTCAAGAAGATGCTCGATACGGTGCTCTTCCCGGAGATCTGGCACCTGCGCACCGAGCTCTGAACCGCCAGGAGAACACGATGCGCGCACAACCGGACGGCACACCACTCGATCAACCCGCCCCCTATAGCCCGCTCACCCTCGACACCCTCGCGCAGTTGCCGCTACCGCCGGCAGCGCTGCGCATTCCCTACGGACGCCTGCCCGAGCAGTTCGGCGAGCTGCGCCTGCCGGCCGCGGGCGACGGCCCCTTTCCGGTGATGATCGTCATCCACGGCGGTTGCTGGCGCAACCGCCACAGTCTGGAGTACATCAGCCGCCTCGCCGACTGGCTGACCCGCGAGCACGGGCTGGCAACCTGGAACATCGAGTACCGCCGCCTCGGCGATGCAGGCGGCGGCTGGCCCGGCACGCACCAGGATGTGGGACATGCGGTGGATTTCCTGCGCACCCTGGCCGAGGTCTATCCGCTCGACCTCGACCACGTGCTTGCCGCCGGCCATTCGGCGGGCGGGCAGCTCGCGCTGTGGCTCGCCAGCCGCGCGCGTCTGGACGCCGGCAGCGAACTCCACGCCGCCGATGCGCTGCCCATCCACGGCGTGCTCGGGCTCGCCGCGATCACCGACCTCGACACCTATCGCATCGGCCCGCCGGACAGCTGCCACGCCGCGGTCGAGCCGCTACTCGGTGGCACGCCGGCACAACACCCGGCCCGCTATGCCGACACCTCGCCGCTGCGCCGTCTGCCGCTCGGCATTCCCGCCGCTTTCGTGCAAGGTGCGCTGGACCCGACCGTGACGACGGACTCGGTCAACCGTTTCATTGCCGCCGCGCACGCCGCCGGCGATCGCTGCGAGTGCTTCCTGCTGCCGGACTGCGCGCACTTCGAACCGAGCGTGCCCGTCGCCGCCAGCATCGACCCGTTGCAGGCCGCGATCGTGTGGCTGCGGGCCGGCGCCTAGCGACGTCCGCATCCCCACGCATTGCGGGAGGGGCGCCGCCTTCCGGCTGCGATCAGGCGCCGACGAAGAGCGCCCCGGCGGTGGCGATGCCTGCACCCATCGCACGCTGCACGCGCTGCCCGCGTTGCGTCTCCGGCATCCAGCGGCCGATCAGGAAGCCCGCCACATGCAGCAGCGCGGTGGCGAGCGCGAAGCCGAGGACATAGGTCAGCAGCGAAGCCTGGCCGATCTCGACATGGTGGGCATAGCCGTGGAACAGCGCGAACGCGGCCACCAGCGGCAGCGACAACAGCATCGGCAGCCGGGCGAGGAAGGCGATCAGCAGGCCCAGCACCAGCACCGACAGCGCAATGCCGGACTCGACCGCAGGGAGGGTGACGCCCAGCGCCGACAAGCCGGCGCCGACGAGCATCGCCACCACGAATCCTGCCGGCAGCGCGTAGCGGGCGCTGCCCGATTGGCGTACCGCAAAGAGTCCCACCGCGAGCATCGCCAGCAGGTGATCGAGGCCGCCCAGCGGGTGACCGAAGCCGGCGAAGAAGCTGGCGTTGCCGTGATCGCCGACGTGCGCGGCCGCGGAGCCCGCGAGCAGCGACAGGGACAGGCCGAGGAGGGTGTTGCGTGCGTTCATCGTGAAATCCCCTTCAGATGATTTGAATTGGTTGGTGCCGGTCACTTGTCCGACATTCAAGATACGTGCCACGCGCCAGGGCACGGCATGGCTGCCGAATGTCTGCGATGAGCGGACAGTAGCATGCCACCCCGCTTGCCGAAACGGTCACGCCGTCACCATCGCGGGCGCGGCGCTGCCGAGCAGGCCCTGTGCCTCGATGAAGGCGATGATCTCGGCGAGCCCCTGTCCGGTCTTCTGGTTGGAGAAGATGAAGGGACGCTCGCCGCGCATCTTCTTCGCGTCGCGGTCCATGACCTCCAGCGAGGCACCGACCAGCGGCGCGAGATCGATCTTGTTGATCACGAGGAGGTCGCTGCGGGTGATGCCCGGGCCGCCCTTGCGCGGGATCTTGTCGCCGGCGGAAACGTCGATCACGTAGAGCGTGAGATCCGACAGTTCGGGCGAGAAGGTCGCGGCGAGGTTGTCGCCGCCGGACTCGACGAAGATGATGTCCAGCCCGGGAAAACGCCGGTTGAGGCGATCCACCGCCTCGAGGTTGATCGAGGCGTCCTCGCGGATCGCGGTGTGCGGGCAGCCGCCCGTCTCGACGCCGATGATGCGGTCGGCCGACAGCGCCTCGTTGCGCACCAGGAACTGCGCGTCCTCGGCGGTGTAGATGTCGTTGGTGACCACCGCGATGTTGTACTTGTCGCGCAGCGCGCGGCACAGCGCGAGCGTGAGCGCGGTCTTGCCCGAACCGACCGGGCCGCCGATGCCGACCCGCAGGGCGGGCGATCTGTCCTTCATGCTGTCGTGATTCATTCCGCTGTCTCCATTCGTCCGCGCCTCGGCGGCGTGCATCCCGGACCGCGCCCTCAGGAGCGGAACAGGCGTGTGTATTGCGTCTCGTGCCTGCAGCTCGCCAGCGCCAGGCCAGGCGCGAAGTTGCTCCAGTCGCGCTCCTCGCGCGCAAGCGCCGCTTCGGCCAAGGTCGGCAGCTCGCCGCCCAGCTTCGAGAGCAGCCGCTGTCCGGCGCTCTGGCCGAGCGGCACGGCCTTGACCGCCGCCATCACTTGGTTCTCCAGCCAGGCCCACAGGTAGCCCGTGACGGCATTCTCCACCGGCAGGCGCCAGGCGGCCGCCGCCGCCGCCCAGGCGGTGGGAAAGGCGGGGTCCTCGATCGCGCGCAGGCGCACCTTCCAGCCCGGCAGGCCGGCGAAGGCTTCGAGCTCGCACAGCAACCGGCTCGCCGAGTAGCCCATCTGCCGCGCCTCGGCACGCAACTCGGCGGTCTCGCGGCTGGCGAGAAAGTCTTCGTTGAGGCGCCGCACCTCGTCGTCAGCACCGGCCTCCCAGGCCAGCATCAAGCCGGCCACGAGGGGCGCCTCGAAGCCCGCGACGCTGCCGCGCAGCACGTCGCCGATCCAGCACGCGGCGCCGGCCTCGTCCCGCACCGCGCCGGACTCGACCGCCCACTCCAGCCCCTGCGAATAGGTGTAGGCCCCGACCGGCAGAGTCGGGCTGACGAGCTGAAACAGGCGGACGAGCGCGAGCATGCGACGCGTGCCTCAGTGGCTGGCCATCATGTGGATGCGCGCACCGGAGCCGTCACCCGGATGCTGGTGGCCGTGGGCATAGGCGCCGGCCTCCGGCTCGAATGGCGCACACAGCGGATAGACGTCGGCCCCCAGCCCCACCAGCATGCCTTCCAGCACGTGATCGGCCTGAATGCGCAACCAACCCTCGCCGAGTTGCACCGCGACATGGCGGTTGCCCAGGTGATAGGCAGCACGCGCGAGTTCGAAGGCATCGGCGCAGCGCACCTCGAGCAGTTGCTCGGGCGCGGCGAGCACCTCGACCACGCGACCATCCTTGCCGAGCAGCTTCTGCCCACCACGCAGGATGGTGCCGCGCGGCAGGAACAGGCCCACCTCCTCGCCGGACTTCAGCTTGGCGCGCAGCCGACTCTTGGTGCGATAGCCGAAATCGAGCTCGAGGCGCTCGCTGGGTGTCTCGGTGCCTTCGTAAAGGGCTTCGATCAACAACATCTCGGTTCTCCGTTTGCGCAGAAAGCCCGCCTCGCGCGGTGCGCGGCTGTGGTGGATGAGCTCCATGCGGACCTCCTAGAACAGGAAATAGCGCTGCGTCATCGGCAGCGAATCGGCCGGCTCGCACACCAGCAGCTCTCCGTCGGCCCGCACCACGTAGGTCTCGGGGTCGACGTCGATCAGCGGCGTGGCGCCGTTGAGCACCATGTCGGCCTTCTTCACCGTGCGGCAGCCCTTCACCGCCACCAGCGGCTTCGCGAGGCCCAGCGCCTGCACCGCGGGGTTGGCGAGCGCGGCCTGCGACACGAAGGTCACCGAGGTCTTCAAGCCGCCGCCGAAGGCGCCGAACATCGGCCGGTAGTGCACCGGCTGCGGCGTCGGGATGGAGGCGTTCGGATCGCCCATCGCCGCGGCGGCAATCATGCCGCCCTTGAGAATGAGGCTGGGCTTGACACCGAAGAAGGCCGGCCGCCACAGCACCAGGTCGGCGAGCTTGCCGACCTCGATGGAGCCCACCTCGTGCGCGATGCCGTGGGTGATCGCCGGGTTGATGGTGTATTTGGCGATGTAGCGCTTGACGCGGAAGTTGTCGTTGTCGGGCGCCGCATCGGCGGCGGAGGCGTCCGCGGGCGGCGCGAGCCAGCCGCGCTGCACCTTCATCTTGTGGGCGGTCTGCCAGGTGCGGATGATCACCTCGCCGACCCGCCCCATCGCCTGCGAATCCGAGGACATCATCGAGAACGCGCCGGTGTCGTGCAGGATGTCCTCGGCGGCGATGGTCTCGCGGCGGATGCGCGACTCGGCGAAGGCCACATCCTCGGCGATCGCCGGATCGAGGTGGTGGCACACCATGAGCATGTCGAGATGCTCGTCGATGGTGTTCACCGTATAGGGCCGGGTGGGGTTGGTGGAGGACGGCAGCACGTTCTGCCGCCCGACCGCCTTGATGATGTCCGGCGCATGGCCGCCACCCGCCCCCTCGGTATGGAAGGTGTGGATGGTGCGGTCCTTGAACGCGGCGATGGTGGTCTCGACGAAACCGGATTCGTTGAGCGTGTCGGTGTGGATCGCGACCTGCACGTCCATCTCGTCCGCCACCGTCAGGCAGCAGTCGATCGCGGCCGGGGTGGTGCCCCAATCCTCGTGCAGCTTGAGCCCGATCACGCCCGCCTCGACCTGCTCGCGCAGCGGCCCGGGCAGGCTGGCGTTGCCCTTGCCGAAGAAGCCGAGGTTCATCGGGAATGCGTCCGCCGCCTCGAGCATGCGGTGGATATGCCAGGGGCCGGGCGTGCAGGTGGTGGCGAAGGTGCCGGTGGCCGGGCCGGTGCCACCACCGAGCATGGTGGTGACGCCGCTCATCAGCGCCTCTTCGATCTGCTGCGGGCAGATCCAGTGGATGTGGCTGTCGATGCCGCCGGCGGTGAGGATCATGCCCTCGCCGGCGATCACCTCGGTGCCGGCGCCGACCGGAATCGTCACGCCCGGCTGGATGTCGGGGTTGCCGCCCTTGCCGATCTTCCAGATGCGACCGTTCTTGAGACCCACATCCGCCTTCACGATGCCGGTGACCGCATCGACGATGAGCGCGTTGGTGATGATGGTGTCGGCGACCTCGGCGGAAAGCTGCTGGCCCTGGCCCATGCCGTCGCGAATGACCTTGCCACCGCCGAACTTGACCTCTTCGCCATACACCGTGAAGTCGTGCTCGACCGCGATCCACAGTTCGGTGTCCGCAAGGCGCAGGCTGTCGCCGGTGGTGGGACCGAACATCTCGGCATAGGCGCGGCGCGAAATCCTCGTGCTCATCAGCCTGCCCTCCCGCCCGGCTGTCCCGGGGGCGACGCGGCCCCTGCAAGGGGCGCATCGAGCAGCCCCATCACGTCGCCGTTGAAGCCGTACACCTTGCGCGCCCCGGCCAGCGCCACCAGCTGGACGGTGCGCGACTGCCCCGGCTCGAAGCGCACCGCGGTGCCGGCAGCGATGTCCAGCCTGAAGCCGCGCGCCGCGGCACGGTCGAACGCGAGCGCGGCATTGGTCTCGGCAAAGTGGTAGTGCGAGCCCACCTGTATCGGCCGGTCGCCGGTGTTGCTCACCGCCAGCGTGATCGTCGCGCGGCCGCCGTTGAGTTCGAGCTCGCCCTCGCGCGTGCGCATTTCACCCGGAATCATGTCGCGCTCCTCAGACAATGGGGTTGTGCACGGTCACCAGCTTGGTGCCGTCGGGAAAGGTCGCCTCGACCTGAATCTCGGGAATCATTTCGGCGACGCCTTCCATGACCTCGTCACGGGCGAGGATGGTGGTGCCGGCGCTCATCAGCTCGGCGACGCTGCGCCCGTCGCGCGCGCCCTCCATGATCGCGCAGGTGATGAGCGCGACCGCCTCCGGGTAGTTGAGCTTGAGTCCGCGCGCGCGACGCCGCTCGGCCAGCAGGCCGGCGGTGAAGATCAGGAGCTTGTCCTTCTCTCGTGGGGTCAGTTCCATGCCTCGTCTCCATGCAGCCGTCTCGACGGCGCCGTTCCCTGCATTCTTCATGCACCACTGCGGTGCATGCCTTATCCATCCAAGCGCACGCCTGCGCTCAGGTACGCCAGATGCGCGGCTCACGCATCGCCACACCCATCAACGCCGGCCGCGCCAACGCCCACAGCGCGCGGAACCACGCCCGCCCCGGCTCCACCGCCGGCCCCATCCAGCGCGCCACCAGCACACCATCGACCAGAGTCACACCACTGTTGCCGACCTGCGCGACGATCTCGCGGCAGGCGTCGCGCAAGCCCTCGTCCGCGCCCGGGCCGATCATCACCATCGTGCCGAACACCGGCTGCCCCGCCAGCCCGGCCATCGATGCCAGCATCGCATCGCCCCCGGCGAGGCGTCCGCGCTCCAACCACACGCTGCGCCCGGCGTGGCGGATGCGCGTCTCGAGCGCGAACGCGCCGCTGTCGAAAGCCTCGCCCGACGCCGTCCGCCCGAGGCAGACCATCTCCATGCCGATGAAGCGCGCGCCCTCGTCGAGCAACACCTCGCTGCCGAGCATGCCGCGCGCGCCGTCGTACACGATGGATTCCTGCGGCAGCCACTCGCAGCGCGCCCCGTCGGCCACCCGCAGCAGCTGCCGCATTCGCGCCTCGAGGCCATTGGAGCGATACCACTTGCCCGCACCCGGTGTGGTCAGGAGCGCATGCGCGCCCGCGCTCACCTCGACATCCAGCGACAAGCTATCCCCACCCACCAGCCCGGCCGGCGGATGCAGCACGATCGCATGGCAGATCGCCTCGCCTTCCGGGTACAGCGCCTTCTGCACCCGCAGCGGCCCGAGGTGCCGATTGCGCACCAACACAGTGCCCGCGTCCCGCCGCTCGAACCCGAGCGAAAGCGCCGCCTGCCAACCAGCGGGCGATGCATCGGGATCCATCGGCGGATTCGGCGCAAAAGCGCGCTCTGCAAGGGCGTTCATGCGTGGGCTTTAGCGAAACCCGTGCCATGATCGCCGCGCATTCACAAGCATTTGTTTTGAATGAAACTTCGTACTGGACACGACATGCGGCGCTTGACCTGCGCGGTGTGGAGGGACGCGCAGCGCGCATCGATGCACACTTCTGGGGCATTTCTCATGATGCCTCGGAATGATCGGCATGGACCGCCGCGCCCCCGGGGGCGCTTGCAGACCTGCACAGCGCATGACAAGCTCCGCGCTGCATGCCGACCGCAAGGGCCGCTAGCCGGCACACCCGCAGAACCCTTTGGCAAAGAGGATGATCGACCATGCTGCGCCGCGTCTTGCTGCTCCTCGTCCTGATCGCCGCCATGCTGCTCGCCTGGCCCGCGCTCGAAGCGCTGATGCGCGGGTTGGCGCCGGCGGATGGCACGCCGCGCACCGTAAGCGCGCGTGGCGACCTCGCGGCGGACGAGCAGGCGACGATCGCGCTGTTCGAGAACGCGCGCCACTCGGTGGTGTTCATCACGACCGCCCAGGTGGTGCGCGACGCCTGGACACGCAATGCCTATACCGTGCCGCGCGGCAACGGCTCCGGGTTCATCTGGGACGACGCGGGCCATGTGGTGACCAACTTCCACGTCATCGAGGGTGCCTCGCAGGCGATGGTGAAGCTCGCCGACGGACGTGACTACGCGGCCGCCCTGGTCGGCGCATCACCCGCGCACGACATCGCGGTGCTGCGCATCGGGGTCGGCTTCAAGCGGCCGCCGCCGGTGCCCGTCGGCACCAGCCACGACCTGAAGGTAGGCCAGAAGGTGTTCGCGATCGGCAACCCCTTCGGCCTCGACTGGACGCTCACCACCGGCATCGTCTCGGCGCTGGACCGCTCGCTCGCCGGCGAGCGCGGCGGGCCGACCATCGAGAATCTCATCCAGACCGATGCCGCAATCAACCCGGGCAACTCGGGCGGGCCGTTGCTGGACTCGGCAGGACGGCTGATCGGCATCAACACCGCCATCTACAGCCCCTCGGGCGCCTCGGCGGGGATCGGCTTTGCGGTGCCAGTGGATACGGTGATGCGCGTGGTGCCGCAAGTCATCCGCACCCGACGCTACATCCGCCCGGGGCTGGGCATCGACGTCGACGGCCGGATCAACCAGCATCTGGCGAGCTCCACGGGTGTCGCGGGCGTGTTCGTCCTGCAGGTGCGCCCGGGTGGCGCCGCGGAAAAGGCGGGCCTCGCCGGAGTGCGGCGCGACCCGAGGGGCATCGTGCCGGGCGATGTGATCGTGGCGGTGGAAGGCGAAGCGGTCGCCGACCCGGCAGCACTGGATAGGCGCCTGGACGACTTCAAGGTGGGCGACGTCGTCCAGCTCCTGGTGGAGCGTGGCGGACAACAGCGCCAGGTGAGTATCACGCTGCAGCCCGGGGCGTGAGCGGATAGCGCCCCGGGCCGGATTCAGCCGCTCAAAGCGGCATGATCAGCTTGAACCACAGCTTGTCGCCGCCGAAGCGGTTCTCGACACTGGTTTCGTGGTGCCACTGGCCGATGAAGTGCATGCCGGAGGCGTTGGTGTAGGTCACGCTCGGGCCGATCGCGAACACCTCGCCCTTGCGCCCTTCGGACCAGAATCCGGGGTTCTCGGGAATGGTGACGCCACCGACCTTGTCGTTGCCGAGCTGCTTCAGATAATAGCCCGACACGCCCACGCCCCAGGGGCCGAAGCGCTTGCCGACCAGGTAGTCCATGTGGAACTCGTCGCCGGACGCGTATTTCATCTTGGGCGCGCCGGGCGCAGGGCGGAAGTCGCTGTTGCTGCCCTTGAGGTTGAGCATGAACTTCGCGGACACCTCCCAGCCGTCGTCGCCCATGTAGCTGAAAGCGAAGATCGGCTCCACACTCCAGTAGTTCGCGCCGATGCTGCGCCGCGGGTCGCCGGATTCATAGCGACCGGTGGGCAGGTTCACATCCAGCGCCGCGGCCCAGTGCCAGTTCTTGGTGTGCCAGGAGAGGATGAAGGGGTTGATCGTGAGGTCGCCGATGCCGGTGACGCTCTTCTCGCCGCCAAGATCCACCGATTGATGCACCAGCGGCAGGATCACATGCCAGCCCCAGTTGCCGCCGAGGATCTGGGTGTTGGTGACATGAACGTAGCGCAGCGCGTTGAACCACGCATCCACCTCGCCCGCGGGCGCCTTGTCGCCACTGCCGTTGCGCAGCTCGCCGCTGTAATGCCCGAAATAGTTGATGAAGTAGCTGCCTGGCGGCGGTACCGCCCCTGCGAGCCACGTTTCCGCGCCATTGGGATACTGGTCGCCGCCCTCCTTCGCCTGGACCGTCCCCGCAACGAGCCCGGCCAGCAGCATCGCCGCAACAATCTTGTTCATCCTGTTCATGCACGCCTCCTCATTTGCTTGTTGATGTCGTTTCTTGGTTTTTTGCACTACGAACGCTACCAATGGGCGAACGCCGCCCCGGCCTCTTGACGGGCCGTGAATCGAATCACTGTGGTTCAATCAGGTGCGCCGGTCGGGCCGGCGCGGGCGCTCAGGCGCTCAGCGCCCGAGGTCCTTCGCGGAGACGCCGGCGATGCCCCAGTTCTCCTTGGGCACGTCGTGAATCCACACGCGGACGTTCTCCTTGGGGGCGCCGACCGCTTCGACCAGCGCGGCAGTGACCTTCTCGATCACGGCGCGCTTCTGTTCTTCGGTACGGCCTTCGATCATGTAGATCTGGGCGAAAGGCATGGCAATCTCCTGGGCCGGGGCCTAGGGGCGTGACGCCCCTTCACGGCCGGCCAATGACGTGGTCTGGCTGATCTACTTGAAACGCACCGAGGTCGAACCCAGGCCCTGCACCCGCAGGGTCACCGCATCGCCGGCCGCGACCGTGACCGCCTCGGTGATGCCGCCGGACAGGATCAGGGTGCCGGCGGGGATCTCCTCGCCCTTCTCGCCGAGCATGTTGGCGAGCATCGCGATCGCGGCGGCGGGGTGGCCGAGCACCGCAGCGCCAGCGCCGAAGGCGACCGGCTCGCCGTTCTTCTCGAGCACGATGCCGATGGTGCGCAGATCGACGTCGGCGACATTCGCGATCGCGCCGCCGACGACGAAGCGGCTCGACGAGCAGTTGTCGGCGACCACGCTCTTGAGGTCGAACTTGAAGTCGCGGTAGCGGCTGTCGATGATCTCGATCGCCGGGATGACGAAGTCGGTGGCGGCGAGCACCGCGCCGATGTGGCAGCCCGGGCCCTTCAGCGGCGCCTTGGTGACGAAGGCGATCTCGGGCTCGACCTTGGGATGGATCAGCGCCTTGGTGTCGATCTCGCCGCCGTCCGGCACGCTGAAATAATCGACCAGGAAGCCGAACACCGGCGTCTCGACGCCCATCTGCTTCATCTTGGCGTGCGAGGTCAGGCCGGCCTTGAGACCGACCACCTTGTTGCCGCGTGCGAGCTTGCGCCGCTTGATCTCGTCCTGGATCGCGTAGGCGTCGTCCCAATCCATGTCGGGATGCGCGTCGGTGATCTTGAGCGTATCCCTGGCTTCCAGCTCGCAGCCTTCCAGATGCGCCGCGAGCTGCTCGATGGTGTTCCGGTCCAGTTTCATGCTGCCACTCCTCGTGCCCTGGCGAGATTCAACGCCGTATCCTCGATCATGTCCTCCTGCCCGCCGACCATGCCGCGGCGGCCCATCTCGACGAGGATCTCGCGTGCGGGCACGCCGTACTTCTTCTCCGCGCGCTTGGCGAAGAGGA
>JAYRYZ010000030.1:0-63742 GCA_041916775.1 Rhodocyclaceae bacterium
AGCACGCCGAAGGCGTTGTTCGCCTCGGCCGGCTTGTAGGCCAGCTTCTCCATCAGCCCGGCAATGTCGGGCCGCTTCACGTCCTGCACCTTCTTGCGGCCGATCAGCGGGACGATGCAGCGGTCTATGACCGCCTGATAGCCGCGCTGCGTGCTCGGCTTGTTGCGCTTCTTGGAGTAGTCCTCCATGAACTTCTTGCATAACGCTTCGACCGTGGGCGCCTTGCGCGCCTCGGCCTTGGCGCCACCGGGGTCGCCGCCCCGGCGAACCTCGGCCAGCCAGTCCTGCGCCATGACGCGGGCCTGCTCCACGGTCAGTTCCCCGAACAGGCCCAGCGAGGGCTTGCGGGGCTGCCCGGAGTTCGTGCGGTACTGGAGCATGAACACCCGGCGGCCCTTCGGGGTAATCTTGCACAGGAAGCCTGGCACCACGGTATCCCGTAGTTCGATGTCCTTGGCCTGGGGTTGCGCTGACTCTACGGCGGTCTTGGTGAGCTTGATCTTTGCCATGATGACTCCTTGGAACGACCCGGATTCCAAGAGCCAGATAGGAGCGGCGCGAGGGAAAACCGGGTCAAGTTTCAGAAAGCACCGGCATATGATGGACGCGCGTAAGTTTTTGATAAACCTGCTGTATCGAGCTGCGGCGCAGTCCAGCGAAGTACCGGGCTGGAGTCATCGTCAAACAAAAAAACCCGCAAAGCCAGTAGCCATGCGGGTTTCAGTAATTCGGGTGGCGGAGAGGGTGGGATTCGAACCCACGGTACCTTGCAGTACGCCTGATTTCGAGTCAGGTACATTCGACCACTCTGCCACCTCTCCGCTCGAAGCTCGGCATTATAGCTGAGCCGCGAGAAAAGTGAACTCCCTCTTCCCTCAGCTCACTCTGCGGCCGGTTGGAACTCGTCGAACGCGCGCACCGCTTCGGCCGCATACATCAGGGCCGGGCCGCCGCCCATGTAGGTGCAGATCGCGAGCGTTTCCATGAGCTGCTCGCGGGTTACGCCGAGCCGGATCAATGCCTTGACATGGAAGCCGATGCAGGCGTCGCAGCGGGATGTAACGCCGATCGCAAGCGCGATCAGTTCCTTGTCGAGCGCGGAGAGGACGCCGGGCTTCAGTGCCGCCTTGGCCATTGCGTTGAAGCCCTGCAGGGTGTCCGGCACCTCACTGCGCAATGTGGCGAGAGCCTTGGAAACATCTCCGGTAATTTGTCCGAACGACTTGCCTGACATACTGTACTCCAGTTAATCAACGAGTTCTAATATACCATCTCTGCCCGTTGGATCACAGGCCAGATGCCTGCCGTCAATCAGGTCGGTGAATGGCATGGTGCAACTCCTTCGCCTGAAGTCGAACTGCCCTCAGTTGCCCCGAGATATCACGGGACAACGTGAGACAGGACGAGAATAAAAAAAGCCGCGAACCCTTGCAGGTTGCGGCTTTTGTGTCATCACGAGACTCTGTGAGACGGTGTTCTGGTGGACCGAATGAGGATCGAACTCACGACCTCCGCATTGCGAACGCGGCGCTCTCCCAGCTGAGCTATCGGCCCGAAAGACGCGCATTATAGCCACTGAGCTTTCATATTGGAAGTCCGGAAAGTTGATTTCTGCGGCAAGAAGTCGCGATGCGGCGCGCTGGCTCGGCGTTCAGGCCGGGTGCGCGAATCCGGCAGCACGCAGCGCGGTTGCTGCCTCGACGGCCAGGCTCGGCAAGCTGGCGACCAATGGGCCGGCGGGTTCCAGTTCTCCACGTTGCGCAAGCTTCTCGATCGATGCCGCGGCCTGTGCCAGGGTAACGGCGCCCATGTTCGCTGCACTGCCCTTGAGCGCATGGGCGAGCCGGTTGAGGGACTGGGCGTCACCCGCGTCCTGTGCAGCCCGAATGTCGGATACCTGCACGTCCAGTTGTGCGATGAAGTACCCGGTGATCTCCTTGAGCTCGTCGCCCAACGCCTCCGCAAGTTCGCCAAGCATCTGAACATCCAGACAAGTCATCGAGATCACTCCAGTAAGGTGGGGTCGCGCCCGACCGCCAGCACAACACGCCCGCAGTGGCACGGTGTGCCAACTCGGCAATGAGATCGGACTTGCGGTCACACGGACATCACGCATCCTAGCAAGTCGAAACACTTTGCTCCAGCGGGCGCTGAGCCTCCGACGCCGAGCGTCGTCGCCGTTCGCGAGCGAGTTCGTGCTGGACGTGGAATTTGCCCGCAAGAGGCGTGGGATTGTGCCGATGCCACTTTTCGTTGCAGATGCGCACGAGTACATTGCTGCTTGTGGGCAGACCGGCGCCAAGTTCCGTCAGCTCCCGGCCGAGCACCCGCGGAAGCGTGGCGGCTCCGCCTCGCATCCCGCGACAGACGTCGTGGCGCCGAAGCCATGCGAACCAACAAAAGGATTCCCCATTTGGACGGGACAGAGCGTATCAAGCTGCTCGTCGTTGATGACGACACACCGACGCGGATGCTGCTGAAGGGCATCCTCGGCAAACAGGGTTACCGGATCGTCGAGGCCGCGAATGGTGAGCAGGCCGTGGAGCTGTTTTCCCGGGAGCACCCGGATCTCGTCCTGCTGGATGTAATGATGCCGGTGAAGGACGGGTTTGCCGCCTGCGCCGAAATCCGCGCAATCGATGATGAGGAAGGGACACCGGTCGTGATGCTCACGGCGGCGGATGACATCGAGGCGATCGATCGGGCCTTCAACGCCGGCGCCACGGATTTCATCACCAAGCCGATCAGTTGGCCTCTCCTGAGCCAGCGTGTCAAGTATGCGCTGCGCGGCAGCGCGCTCAACCGCGAGGTACGCCAGAACCGCCTGCAGCAGGCGTCGGCGCGCCAGATCGCGAAGCTCGGCTTCTGGGCGTGGCGACTCGGGGACAACCGGCTGAATTGGTCGGACGATCTTGAGGTGCTCATCGGCATCGCACCGGAACATCTTGATTCGACGGAGAAACTGATCGGTTGCGTACACGCGGACGACCAGCGCCGCGTACGCCACAGCTTCGCGCTCGCGCCGCTACCCGGTGGACGCATGGAGATCGAACTACGCCTGCGCGTCGGGGACGAGCAGCGTGTGTTGCGCATGGTTGGCGAACGCGGTTGCGCCGGCCAGGACATTGAAAGGGTGTTTGGTGCGTTTCAGGATGTCACGGACAGCCGTCGCACCGAAGCGTTGGTGGACTATCTGGCGCTGCACGACGAGCTGACCGGGCTTGCGAACCGGCGTCTGTTCATTCGCCAGATACGCGAGACACTCACGACCTTGCCGATCGGCGACGACCCCACACTTCTCGTGGCCTGGATCGACCTCGCGCGCTTCCATCGTTTCAATGACGCGCTGGGCGAGAGCTCGGGTGACATGCTGCTGAAAATGGTCGGTCAGCGCCTGCGCGCCCTGCTCTCCGAGGACAGCCGTGTCGCCAGGGTCGGCGGAGACGAGTTCGCGGTGATGCTCCGTACACACGGCGACCAGGATGCGCTGCACCGGTTCGAGCTGGTGCTGGAGGGGCTCAATCATCCCTTCATGATCGGGCCCCAGGAGACCTTCCTGTCATTTTCCGCTGGCATTGCGAGCTACCCGACGCACGGTGGGGACGCCGAGCAACTGCTGGTGCTGGCGCAGGATGCTCAGCGCCGGGCACGGGGGCAAAATCAGCAGATCGCGGTCGCTTCGCTCGACGGCGGAAAGACGACCCCTCAGTCCCTGGACATCGAGCGTGCGCTGCGTCGTGCGCTGGAGAACAACGAGTTTCATCTCGTCTACCAGCCGCAGATGGACCTGCGCGCCGGCAGGATCGTAGGGGTCGAGGCCCTGCTGCGCTGGAACCATCCGGAGCGAGGTCCGGTTCCGCCGGTCCAGTTCATCCCGTTGCTCGAAGAGACGGGCCTCATCTCCGCTGTCGGCAACTGGGTGCTCGAGACTGCATGCTCACAGGCGAAGACCTGGACCGACGCAGGCATGCCGTTGCGGGTTGGCATCAATCTCTCGCCACGCCAGTTCGTCAACCCGGAGCTTTTTGTCCAGGTGAGCAACGCGGTACGTCGATCCGGGGTGCACGCTCGCCTGATCGAGCTCGAGATCACCGAGAGCCTCGCCATGCAGGATCCGGATCACTCCATCGATATCCTCGAGCGCTTCCGCCAGCAAGGTTTCCAGATTGCGATCGACGACTTCGGGATCGGCCACTCCTCCCTGGAATACCTGCTGCGCTTTCCGCTGGATGCCATCAAGATCGATCGCGCCTTCGTGATGAACATCACCAGCAACCAGGCAGACCGCGCCATCGTCAGGGCTGTCACGGCGATAGGCCAGACACTCGGCCTGAAGATCATCGCCGAGGGCGTGGAAACCCTGAGGCAGTGCGATTTCATCGAGGCGCTGGGCGTCACCGAAATCCAGGGTTACCTGATCGGCAAGCCGATGTCGCCCCGTGAACTGGGCGCCCTGATGCTCGGTTTTCAGCGACCAGGGGGCGACGACCTCGGCATCTGAACGCGCCGCTGCGCTCAGGCGCGGCGCAATCTCACCCGACGCGACACGAGCGCCTGGACATACCCGCGCAACTCCCAGACAGGCACCGGCTTGGCGTAGAAGGTGACGTCCTGCGGCAGCCCGCCCCGACCGGCAAGTTCTTCAGGGGTGAATACGGAGATCGCGACGATATCGGTGTCGCCGGCCACACGGCTCTCGCGCACACGCCGGATCATCTCGAAGCCATCCATGCCCGGGAGATGCAGGTCGGCAATGAGCAGGTCGGGCGGGTTTCGTCCGACTTCGAGCAGCAGGTCGAAGCCGCTCGATAGCACACGCAGATCGATCGGGAACCCCCAGTCGTCGAATGCACTGCGGTAGCGTGCCTGAATGATGGGGTCGTTCTCGGCCACGATGATCGACAGGCTCTCACCCCCTCCGCGACGAACGCCGATCGAGGGTCCGGTCACCGAGCGCGCCACGAAGCGGTCCACCGAGGTCACACGGATGCGCCGATGCCCACCCGCCGTCTTCCAGCCCTCCAGCACACCACTCTCCACCATCTGTTGTACCGTGCCGAGCGACAATCCCAGCCGTTGCGCGGCTTCCTTGGTGCTGCAATACTCCTTCGCGCTGATGTCCGGCATGCGGACTCCACGTCTGGACGAAGGAATGTCGGCACCCGTCGCAACATGCAGTGCGGCGTGCGCACTCTCGGAAGGAGACTGCATGGCTTCGTCCACTTGGCGTTCATTCGCGGGCGTCTTCATCATGGCGGTGAATCCTCAATGGCTTCTATTAGTTTCTCGATTTTATTTAGAACCCGGAGTTTTGGTGTTAAGGACTCAAAATTTTACCTTCGTGTCATCAACAGCTTAGCAACTGCACCCCAATGAAGACCGATCTCAAAGCAGCCCCGGCGGCTCAATCCGCCCTGAAACTCGTGCTCGCCACCAAGCGCCCAGGCCATGTGCGCACGCACGCCCTATTGCGGTTCACCTGCGTGCTGAGCCTGGGGCTGGTGTGCTCGGCCCCCACTCTGGCCAGCGACGAGGCGTTCGCGGACTGCATGCGCACCTTGCGCGCGGCGGCGCCAACGAAGCAGGTCTCGCAGACCGCCTTCGATCGCTTCACTACAGGGCTTGTACCGGACATGACGGTGCTGCCGCTGCTCGACCGGCAGCCGGAGTTCTCGACCCCCATATGGGACTACCTCTCGGCCCTGGTGGATGACGAGCGCATTGCCGATGGTCGCGCCCGTCTCGCCGAATGGCAGACGACGCTCGCCGCGGTGGAAGCGGCATACGGCGTGGATGCAGCCACCGTGGTGGCCGTGTGGGGGGTGGAAAGCAACTTCGGCCGCACGTTCGGCAAGCGGCCGCTGGTGAGTTCGCTCGCCACGCTGTCCTGCTTCGGGCGGCGGCAAAGCTTCTTCCGCGGCGAGTTCATGACGACACTGAAGATTCTGGAAGAAGGCCATGTCAGCCCCGAAGCCTTGGTCGGATCCTGGGCAGGGGCTTTCGGGCATACCCAGTTCATGCCCTCGACCTTCATGCGCATCGCCGTCGATTTCGACGGGGACGGCAAGCGCGACCTGATCGGCAACATACCCGACGCGCTCGCATCGACCGCCAATTACCTGCAAAAGTCGGGCTGGAAGACGGGTCAGCCGTGGGGGTTCGAGGTCATCCTTCCTGCGGGCTTCCACGCCACCGAGAGCGGGCGCAAGAACAAGCGGCCGATACAGCACTGGATCGCGCAGGGACTACGAAAGGCCGACGGTAGCGCGCTGTCTGCTCAGGCAGGCCCAGCCGGCCTGCTGCTGCCGGCCGGTACAGAAGGCCCCGCCTTCCTGGTGTTTGCAAACTTCGACGCGATCTACGCCTACAACGCGGCCGAGAGCTACGCGCTGGCGATCGCGCACCTCTCCGACCGATTGCGTGGCGGCACTCCGTTCGTACGCGCCTGGCCGACCGACGACCCTGGCATCTCGCGCGCAGAGCGGCGCGAAGTGCAGCAGATGCTGATCACGCGCGGTTACGACATCGGCGAGGCCGACGGCATCATCGGCAGCGCCAGCCGCAAGGCGATCGAAGAAGAGCAGCGCCGTCTTGGCCTGCCGGCCGACGGCCGCGCAGGCAAAAAGCTGCTCGAAGCGCTGCGCAGGCAAGAAAAGGGCTGAACTTGCGGGAACGGAACGACCCGTCGGGCGCGATACCGATGCCGCGCCCCGGGGCGGACCGCCAAAAGCACGATCCGCTGCTTTGTCAGGACCCGCGCAGTGGTGCGATGATCGCCGCGACACGACGCGGCTCGCAGTTGAGGTAAGGCGACGAGGTAAGCCAGTTGGGATCAGGGTAGTAGGAGAACATGAACTGCCCGTCCTTCAGACTATCCACCACTTGCTGAGCGATCTCCGGTCGGACAGCCGGGCAGCCCTGGCTTCGGCCGATGCGCCCCTGCCGCGCGATCCAGGCGGGATCGACATAGTCCGCCGCGTGCACCACGATCGCACGCTCGCGCGCGTTGTCGTTGATCCCCGGCTCCAGACCGTCCATGCGCAGCGCGTACCCATGCTCACCGAAGTAGCTCTCGCCGGTACGGAACAGGCCGATGCTGCTTTGATGACTACCGACCCGGTTGGAAAAGCGGGTCGCCAGATCGTCGCCTGATTTCTGTCCATGTGCCACCAACTCCTCGAGCACCAGCTTGCGCTGTTCGAGATCGAAGATCCACAGACGAGGCACCGAGGACGGCAAGGAGAAATCGATCACTGCGAGGCGTTGCGCAGCGGGCAAGCCACTGCTGGTGGCGCACTGCATCGCTGCAACCGCCTTCCCGAGCACGACCTTGTCGAGACGCGGCGCAAGCCCCCAAAGCGAATCGACCAGCGCAGCCTGCGGCGCCTTCAGACCGAACGGACTGACGCCGGACGCAAGGTCACGCCTGGCCGTGGGCGCGCGCGACGCCTCCACGGCAGAGTGCGCCTTGGCAGTGTTCACCGTCTTGGTCGACCTGGCCGTCTTGGTCGCCTTCGCGGCTGCGCTCTTCTTGACCGCCGGCTTCTTGGCGACGGCCTTCTTGCCCGCCGTCTTCGCAGTTTTCTTCGCAGCCGGCTTCGCAGCCGTCTTCTTCACGTTCTTCGCAGCAGGCTTGCTCGAAGCCTTTTGCGGTTTGGCGGGCTTCGCCCCCTGATTCTTGCTCGACTGCACCTTCTTCGGTGCCTCACCCGTGGCTGCATGTGCCGGTAATCCGGGCACACCGACACCCACCACGCAAGCCGCCACCACACCGATTCGCAACGCAGCGGCAAGCCGACGCAATCTGTTCGTCATGCGCTCATATCCCCTTCCTGACGGACACCGCAGTCCGCCCCGGCCAGCCGACCAGGCGATGTGTGCGGTCCTCCCAACAATTCATTGATCTGCCCCTGCAGCAAAGCGCCAATATGTGGACATGGGGCAATTCGAAGTGTCAGTATTCTAGCAGCGCAACGAACCGAGAAAAGCATTGTCAGCAATCAGATTTGTCCTTGCAGGCCTTTTTTTGCTGGCCCCCGCCGCCGGCGCAATCGCGCAGACATCGGCCCCCACCCCCACTCCGAACTCTCTCACGACGCAGGGTAGCGTGGACGCACTACAGGCGCAGCTTGCGCGGCTGGCTGACGGTCAGCGCGACCTCTACCCACAGATCACCGCGGCAGACGTGCGCAGCTTCTACGAGCAGGTGGGAGGAAAAGCCGTCTGGCAGGAGGACGGTAGGCTTTCAGCGCTCATCACACAACTCGAACTGATGATCGACGATGGCCTGCGACCCGAGGACTACGCAGTCGAGCACCTGCTGCAGAGTCTTGCTCAAGGCGGCACTGGAGCAGGCCAGCCCGAGGCCGCGATCTGTGACGAGTTACTCGCGACACGCGCCTATCTGCTCGCACTTGCGCATCTCCATCGCGGCAAGCTCGACCCGGCCTCGGTCGAGTCACACTGGAGCGCGGACAAGCGCCCGGCGCCGGATCTCTCCGCGATCCTGAAGCTCGCGGCAGAAAACGTCGCCGAACCAGGCAAGGCCTTTGCAGCCGCACGCCCGGCTTCGCCCATCTACGCCGCGCTGAGCAAGGCCTATGTGACGATGCGCGACAAGGCCCCCGAGACCACTTGGCCCGTCGTGCCGGCCGGACCGTCGTTGCGCCCCGGAGACACGGATGCACGTGTGACCGCCGTGCGTGCCCGCTTGCTCGCAGCCGGATTCAAGAAGGTCGCCGCCAAGGAGGGCGCGGAGGCCACCATGGATGACGCACTGGTCGAAGCGGTGAAGCAATTCCAGAGGACTCATGGGCTGGAGGCCGATGGCATCGTCGGGCGTAGCACGCTGGCCGCGCTGAATGTGACGATGGCCGAGCGGGCCGAGCAACTGCGCGCCAACCTCGAACGCCAGCGCTGGTTCAACACCCCCCTCCCCGACCGATTGGTGCAGGTTGACGTGGCGGGCGCGCAGATCCGCTACTTCAACGCCGGCAAAATGGTCTGGGAAGGTCGCAGCCAGGTCGGCCGGCCGACCCGCCCCACACCGCTGTTGCAGTCGCAGATCACCCACTTCACCTTCAACCCGACGTGGACGGTGCCGCCCACGATCCTGCGCCAGGACAAGCTGCCCGAGATCCGCGCGGACATCGGCTTCATCGAGCGAAACCGCTTCCGCGTGTTCGACCCCGAGGGTAACGAACTGGTCCCGGAGGAGATCGATTGGAGCGCACCGGGCAATATCTCGCTGCGCCAGGAGGCCGGCCCGGGCAACGCGCTCGGCCAGGTCGCGATCCGCTTCCCCAACCCGTTCTCCGTGTACCTGCACGACACGCCCAGCAAGGGCCTGTTCGCACGCGACCGGCGCGCCACCAGCTCGGGATGTGTAAGGGTGGAGAACGCGATGACGCTGGTCGAGCATCTCCTCGCCGATGCCGGGGACATGGACGCGAAGCGCGCCCGCGAGCTGCTCGACAGCGGCCGCACCCGCAGGGTCAATCTCGTCACGCCGGTGCCGGTGCAGCTCACCTATTCGACAATCGGGTCGAGCGAAAGCGGGGAACTCACCTACCGTCCGGATATCTATGGTCACGACCAGCGCGTCACGAAGGCCTTGTCGAAGCCTATCGTGCTCGCCGGCGACGGCAGCGCCTGCAAGTAGTCTCTCCTCGACCGGCCCCCTCACGTCCCTCGCAACCGTGACGGGGCTGTCGACACCACCGCCCACCGCCGTCTGAAGCGCGTCACATGCGCTCGCGGCCGGTGACGACAACTTTCCGCCCGGAGCCTCGCGCATGGATCCCATCGCCCTGATCACCCGCCCCGACTTCGTCGACGCATTCGTCATTCCCTGGAGCCTGCGCATCATCACCGCGATCGCAATCTGGCTGATCGGCCAGTGGGTCGCAAACCGCATCACCCGCCTCGTCCGCCGCGGCATGGAGCGTGCGGCGATCGACATCACGCTGGTGCGTTTCCTCGGAAACATCATCCATACCGCTCTGCTGGTGGTGATCATCATCGCCGCGCTGGACCACCTCGGCGTCCCGACCACATCGATGCTTGCGGTGTTCGGTGCGGCTGGCCTTGCGATCGGCCTCGCCCTGCGCGACTCGCTCGCCAACTTCGCCTCCGGCATCATGCTCATCCTGTTCCGCCCCTTCCGCGTCGGCGATTTCGTCGAGGCCGGCAGCGTGAGCGGTTCGGTGGAGGAGATCCGCATCTTCTCCACCATGGTCCGCACCGCGGACAACCGCGTCATCATCGTCCCCAACGGCCAGATCGCCAACGCAGCCATCATCAACCACAGCGCCCTCCCCACGCGCCGCATCGACCTCGTCATCGGCGTGAGCTATGAAGACCGGCTGGACCACGTCAGGGCCGTGCTGGAGCGGATCATCGCGGCGGAGCCCCGCATCCTCGCCGATCCGGCCCCGCAGATCGTGGTGGGCGAGTTGGCGGAGAGCAGCGTCAACGTCTTCGTGCGGCCATGGGTGAACACCGGCGACTTCTGGCCGGTGCGCTTCGATCTGCTCGAAACCATCAAGCGCACCTTCGACGAGGAAGGCATCACCATCCCCTTCCCGCAGCGCCAGGTGATCATGCGGCAGGGGTAATCCGTAGCCACCGCATCCGGCAGGGGTGTCACCGGGCTGAAACATCGGCTGCATAGACTCCGGGCTTTATCACCGCACGCGGAGCTTCAGCATGAACAAGTCCTGTCAGATCGATCCCGATGACCTGCCGACCAACACCTCGGACAATGAACATTTCCAGACCGTCGTGGAGCATGCGGTCAGTCGTCGCGGCTTTCTGAAGTCCGGTCTCGGTCTTTCGGCTGCAGCCTTCCTTGCCGGGCCGCTCGCTGCGTGTGGCGGTGGTTCGAGCAAGAGCACCGACGACGCCACCCCGCCGCCCGCCTCGCTGCTGGGCTTCACCGCAATCCCCACCTCCACCGCGGATGCGGTGACGATCGCTGCGGGCTATACCGCCAGCGTGCTCGCCCCGTGGGGTGCGCCCTTGTTCTCCACCGGCCCGGGCTCGAGCTGGGCGGGCGACGGCAGCGACAGCGCCGCGGCGCAGGCACGCCAGATGGGCGACAACCACGACGGCATCCATTTCTTCCCGCTCAACAACAGCAGCGCCGAAGGGCTGCTGGTGATGAACCACGAATACACCACCACCACGGGCCAAGGCACCTACGCCTGGCTGTTCGGCGCCAACGATGCCGGGCCGATGACGCTGGAGCGCGCCGAGAAGGCGATCGCCGCGCACGGCGTGTCAGTGATCCACATCCGTCGCAACGCGAGCGGCAAGTGGGCGATCGTGCTCGACTCGACCTACAACCGCCGTATCACCGCCGCAACGCCGATGGAGCTGACCGGCCCCGCCGCCGGCCATGCGCTGCTGAAGACCAGCGCCGACCCGAGCGGACGTGAGGTGCTGGGCACGATCAACAACTGCGGCAATGGCTGGACGCCGTGGAACACCTATCTGACCTGCGAAGAGAACTTCAACAACTACTTCGGCACAACCTCCGGTGCGGACAGCCGCAACGACGCGCAGAAGCGCTATGGACTGTCGGGCACCGCCACGAGCTACGGCTGGGAGCAGGTGGTCGACCGCTTCGACTACGTGAAGGAACCGAACGAATCCAACCGCTTTGGCTGGATCGTCGAGATCGACCCGTTCAACCCGAACTCGACGCCGAAGAAGCGCACCGCGCTCGGCCGCATCAAGCATGAGAACGCCGCCTATGCGCTGACCGCCGACAAGCGCATCGTCGTCTACATGGGCGACGACCAGGCCAACGACTACATCTACAAGTTCGTCTCGGATGGCGTGTATCGCCAGGGTGGCGACAACTCCAGCCTGCTCGACAGCGGCAAGCTGTATGTCGCCAAGTTCAAGGACGGTGCGGTTTCGGGCGACTTCATGGGCGACGGCGAGTGGATCCTGCTCGACAAGGCCGCCAATGCCGTGCTCGCCGCCGACAGCCGCTTCGCCGACCAGGCAGAGGTGCTGATCAACACCCGGCTCGCCGCCGACGCCGTGGGTGCCACCAAGATGGACCGCCCGGAGTGGGTGACGGTGCATCCCACCTCCGGCGAGGTGTATGTGACCCTCACCAACAACTCCGGCCGCAGCGCGGTCGACGAGGCCAATCCGCGCGCCGCCAACCGCTACGGCCAGATCGTGCGCTGGCGTGAGGCCGGCGGCAACCCCGCGGCCACCACCTTCGAGTGGGATATCTTCGTGCTCGCAGGCAACCCGGTGAAGTACACCGACCGCACCGACCTCAAGTCGGGCTCCGCCAACGTCACCGCCGACAACACCTTCAACAGCCCCGACGGCCTCGGCTTCGATGCCTTCGGCCGTCTGTGGATCCAGACCGACGGCAACTACAGCAACGCCGGCGAGTACGAGGGCCAGGGCAACAACCAGATGCTGTGCGCCGACCCGGTGAGCAAGGAGATCCGCCGCTTCTTCGTGGGACCGAAGGAGTGCGAGGTGACCGGCCTGACCTTCACCCCCGACGGCAAGACGATGTTCATCAACATCCAGCATCCGGGCGAAGACGGCGACAGCCACTGGCCCGACGGCGGCACCGCGCTGCCGCGCTCGGCCACCATCGTCATCACCAAGGACGACGGCGGCATCATCGGCAGCTGATGTCGATCGCGCCGCACCCTCCGGGGTGCGGCGTACGCCGTCGCCGGGGCTGTGTGGCGCGCCAAGTACATCCCCGGCTGCAACGTGCATGGTCCCCGCCGGTTGCGGACCGGCATCTCGCACGGATTGGCATCTCCCGCATCCACGGCGGTGTGAAGTAGTAATATGCGGCCTCACGTTATGCCCCGCCCGCCTCCCTCGATGCCCGCAACCTGATGTCCGCCTTCAGATTCCCCCTGCGCAGTGCCCGCCTTCCGACCGCCCTTGCCTGGCTGCTGACGCTGTGTTTCGCCGCCTGGGTCGTCTCCGACCTGGTGCTGCGCTTCATCACCCCGGCCGGTGTCTCGGCGCAGCCCGCCGCGATCACCGACCCGCGCGTCGCTGCGCAGCGCCTCGCGACACGCTCGCCGATGGCCTCGGATGGGGCATTGACCCAGGCGCCTGCCGATGCGCCGCGCATCGCGCAGGGCTTCGAGCTCGTCGGCGTCGCCACCGGCTTCGGCAACGATCCCGGCTTCGCACTGATCAAGCCGTCGGGCGGCACGGTACGCGCGCACCTCGTCGGCGACGAGATCGCGCCCGGCGTGCGCCTCGTCGGTCTGCAGGCCCAGCAAGTCGAGATCGACCGTGGCGGCATTCGCGAAACCGTGCGCCTGTTCCGTCAGTCATCCGCCGGCATGCCCGCACCCGTCGCGGGCAGCGCGAACCCGGCCGTGCCCGCTCCGGCCAATCTGAGATAATCGCCCGCATGAAACCCTTTGCCCGCACCCGTCGCGCGTTGGCCGCCATCGCCTTGCTCGGCCTCAGCCACCTCGCCGCTGCCGAAGAACCGGTGTCGCTGAACTTCGCCAACGCCGAGATCACCTCGGTCATCGAAGCGATTGGCCGCATCTCCGGCAAGAACTTCCTGATCGACCCACGCGTGAAGGGCACGCTCAACATCGTCACCAACACCCCGGTATCTCGCGATCTCTCCTACCAGATCCTGCTCTCCGCACTGCGCCTGCAGGGCTTCACCGCGGTGGAGGGCCCGGGCGTGGTGAAGATCCTGCCCGAGGCCGACGCCAAGCTGCACGGTGTTCCGGTGGGCAAGGGCACCCGCGCGGCGAATGGCGACAACCTCGTCACCCAGGTGTTCGCGATGCGCAACGAATCCGCCGCGCAGATGCTGGCCGTGGTCCGGCCGCTGGTGTCACCCAACAACACCGTCACCGCGTTCCCGTCGAACAACGTGCTGGTGGTCACCGACTACGCCGAGAACATCAACCGCATCGCACGCATCATCGAATCCGTGGATGTGCCGCAGGGCGACGTCACCGTGATCGCACTGCAACATGCGGTGGCGGTGGATCTCGCGAACACCGTCAGCAAGCTCATGGCCGATGGCGGCAGCCCCGGCCAGGCCGCAGCGGGCGATCCTTCGCAGCGCGTGCAGGTGATCCCCGATCCGCACACCAACAGCCTGCTGGTGCGCTCCGACAACCCCTCGCGCATCAGCGCGATCCGCCAGCTCGTCGCCTCGCTGGATCGGCCCGGCGCGGGCGGCAACATCCACGTCGTGTATCTGCGCAACGCCGAGGCGACCAAGGTCGCTCAGACGCTCAACGCCGCGCTCGCCGGCGGCGAAGGCGGCAACCCGGCGCTCGCAGGCCTTGCCCGGACAACGACCACCGCCCTCAACAGCGCATCGAACACCAGCAGTAACAGCACGAGCACGACCTCTGCCGGCGGCGCGAACAGCGACGGCCGCAGCGTCACCGGCGTGAGCACCGAATCCGCAGCTCCCCTCGCGAGCGGCGGCATGGTGCAGGCCGATCCGGTGAACAACGCGCTGATCATCGTCGCGCCGGATGCGATCTACCGCAACCTGCGCAACGTCATCGACAAGCTCGACCGGCGCCGCGCCCAGGTCTTCATCGAGGCGCTGATCGCCGAGGTGTCGTCCGACCGTGCAGCCGAGTTCGGCATCCAGTGGCAGAGCACCAACATCCCGGAAGGCGGCGGCTCCGGCGCCTTCGGCGGCACCAACTTCGGCGGCGCCGGCCAGAACATCATCGGCGCGGCGGGCAACCTGAGTTCGGTCGGCAAGGGGATGAACCTGCTCATCGGGGCCGGCACGGTGAAGATCCCGATCGGTGGCGAGATGGTGGAGATCTTCAACCTCGGCCTGCTCGCGCGCTTCCTCGAAACCGACAGCCGCACCAACATCCTGTCCACTCCGACGCTGGTCACGCTCGACAACGAGCCGGCCAAGATCGTCGTCGGCCGCAACCTGCCCTTCGTCACCGGCCAATACACCAACACCGGCAGCGGCAGCTCGGTGGCAAACCCCTTCCAGACCATCGAACGACGCGACGTCGGCCTCACCCTCGAGGTACGGCCGCAGATCTCCGAGGGCGGCGCGATCAAGCTCGACATCTACCAGGAAGCCTCGTCGGTGCTGCCCACGGTGGACGAATCGCTCGGCCCCACCACCAACAAGCGCTCGATCAAGTCCACTGTGCTGATCGACGACGGCGCGATCATCGCGCTCGGCGGCCTGGTCGAGGACAGCCTCGCCTCCGGCGAGGAGAAGGTGCCACTGCTCGGCGATATCCCGATCGCCGGCGCACTGTTCCGTTACGACAGCCGCAAGCGCGCCAAGACCAACCTGGTGGTATTCCTGAGACCGGTGATCCTGCGCGACCAGGAGAGCTACACCAACCTCACCCAGTCGCGTTATGAGTACGTGATCGGTCAGCAGGCCTCGATGTCCGAATCCATCCGCAAGCTGCGCAAGGAGCCGGATGCCCCAAGCCTGCCGCCGCTCGCGCCGGGCAGCCTCACCAGCGAGGCCGACAGCCAGGCTCCCGCGCCGGTGAGCGAGGCCAGCATCGCGCGCGTCGCCAACGGCCAGTTTGCCCAATGAGCAGCGCCAGCCCCCTGCCCTACGGCTTCGCGAAGAAGCAGGGCGTGCTGCTGCGCGGCAGCGAAGCCGGGCTGGAGCTCGTGCTGCGCGAGGACGCCAGCGCCACCGCGCTCGCCGAGGTGCGGCGCGAATTCGGCGCCCCGGCACGCATCCAGCGTGTCGCAAGGGATGACTTCGAGGCCCAGCTCGCCGCTTGCTACGGCGGCGACGACAACACCACCGCCGAAGTCCTCGCCGACGTCGGCCAGGATGTGGACCTCGGCCAGCTGATGACCGACCTGCCCGCGGTGGCCGACCTCCTCGAGAGCCAGGACGACGCGCCCATCATCCGCATGATCAACGCGCTGCTGTCGCAGGCGGTGCGCGAGGGCGCCTCCGACATCCACATCGAGCCCTACGAGCGCCACTCCGTGGTGCGCCTGCGCCGCGACGGCGTGCTGCGCGACATCGCCCAGCCGCACCGCGGCCTGCACGCGGCGATGGCCTCGCGCATCAAGATCATGGCGAACCTCGACATCGCCGAGAAGCGTCTGCCGCAGGACGGCCGTATCAGCCTGCGTCTGGCGGGCCGGCAAGTGGATGTGCGCGTTTCCACCTTGCCCACCACCCACGGCGAGCGCATCGTGCTGCGCCTGCTCGACAAGGCTGCGGCCCGCCTAGGCGTCGAGACGCTGGGCATGGCCGACGACACCCGCGCCGCCTTCGCCGCGCTGCTCGCCCAGCCGCACGGCATCCTGCTCGTCACCGGCCCCACCGGCTCGGGCAAGAGCACCACGCTCTACGCCGCACTGCAGGGCATGGATGCCGGCCGGCTCAACATCGTCACGGTCGAGGACCCGGTCGAGTACGACCTGCCCGGCGTCGGCCAGATCCAGGCCAACCCGCGCATCGGCCTCGACTTCGCCAAGGCGCTGCGCGCGATCCTGCGCCAGGACCCGGACGTGATCATGATCGGCGAGATCCGCGACCTGGAGACCGCGCAGATCGCGGTGCAGGCAAGCCTCACCGGCCACCTCGTGCTCGCCACGCTGCACACCAACGACGCGCCCTCCGCCGTCACCCGGCTGGTGGATATGGGTGTGGAACCCTTCCTGCTCGCTTCCACGCTGCGCGGCGTACTCGCCCAGCGCCTGGTGCGGCGGCTGTGTCCGGACTGCCGCGTGCAGCGTCCTGCCGAGGCGTCCGACCGTGCGTTGCTCGGCGCCGACTGCCCGGACACGCTGTGGGTGGCGCGCGGCTGTACGCGTTGCGGCCACACCGGCTATGCCGGGCGCAGCGGCATCTACGAGCTGATGGCGAGCGACGAGACCCTCGCCCGCCTCATCCACGACGGCGCGGACGAAGCCGCGCTGCGCCGGCATGTACGCACCCGCGGCGCACGCGCGCTGCGGGACGACGGCCTGCGCCACCTCGGGAGTGGCCTCACCACCTGCGAAGAGCTGTTGCGCGCGACGAGGGACTGACCGGGCATGACCGCGTTCCGCTACCGCGCCGTCACCAGCGACGGCACCGAATCGGCCGGCGTGCTCGAGGCCGACACCAGCCGCGCGGCACGTGCCCAGCTGCGCGAGCGCGGCCTGTTTCCGCTCGAGGTCGCGAGCGTCTCCAGCCGCGAAGGCACGCGCGGCGGCCGCCAGCGGCTGCGCGAGAGCGCCTTGGTGCTGGTGTCACGACAGTGGGCCACCCTGCTCGCCTCTGGCCTCACCGTCGAACAGGCGCTGTCCGCGCTCACCGAGCAGGCCGAGAACGACGCCACCCGCCAGCTGCTGGCCGGCATCCGCTCCGAGATCCTCGCCGGGCACAGCCTGCGCGCCGCGCTCGACCGTTACCCCGCCGCTTTCCCGGCGATCTACCGCGCCTCCGTCGCCGCGGGTGAGAAGTCGGGCGAGCTCGCCAAGGTCATGGACCAGCTCGCCGAATACCTCGAACAACGCGGCGCGCTGCGCCAGAAAACGCTGCAGGCGCTGCTCTACCCCGCGATCGTCGCGGTGGTGGCGATCCTGGTCGTGATCGGGCTCATGACCTACGTCGTGCCGCAGGTGGTGGGCGTGTTCCAGCAGAGCAAGCAGGCGCTGCCGCTGCTCACGCGCGTGATGATCCACACCTCCGACTTCCTGCGCGGCTGGGGCTGGCTGCTGCTCGCGGGCGGCGGTGCCGCCGGCATCGCCTTCCACACAGCACTGAAGGAGCGCCACCTGCGCCGCGCCTGGGACGCCTGGCTGCTGCGGCTGCCACTCGTCGGCCGCCACCTGCGCACGCTGGACGCGACCCGCTTCGCCAGCACCCTGTCCATCCTCGCCGGCAGCGGCGTGCCGCTGATCGCAGCACTCGACGCCGGTCGCGAAGTGATCGGCCGCATCCCGCTGCAGGACGCGGTGCGCGACGCCACCGAGCGGGTGCGCGAGGGCCAGGGCCTGGCGAAGGCGCTGGGTGCGACGCGCGCCTTCCCGCCACTGCTGGTGCACATGATCGCCAACGGCGAGGCCACCGGCCGGCTCGGCGAGCTCCTCGCGCGCGCCGCGCGCCTGTCGCAGCAGGAGCTGGAGAACCGCACCGCCACGCTCACCAGCCTGCTCGAACCGTTGCTGCTGCTCGTCATGGGCGGCCTGGTGCTGGTGATCGTGCTCGCCGTCATGCAACCCATCATCGAGATCAACACCCTGCTGAGGTAAGCACAAATGCCAACGTTCACGCCCCCCCGCCGCAATCGCGGCTTCACCCTCATCGAGGTGATGGTGGTCATCGTCATCCTCGGGGTGCTCGCGGCGCTCGTCGTGCCACGCATCATGAGCCGCCCGGACGAAGCGCGGGTGGTCGCGGCGAAGCAGGACATCGCCACGATCAGCCAGGCGCTCAAGCTCTACAAGCTCGACAACCGGGTGTACCCGAGCACCGAACAGGGCCTCGCCGCCCTCATCGCGCGCCCGGCGACCGCCCCGGTACCCGAGAACTGGAAACCCTACCTCGAGCGCCTGCCCGCCGACCCCTGGGGCCAGCCCTACCAGTATCTCAACCCCGGCCTCAAGGGCGATGTGGACGTGATGAGCTTCGGCGCCGACGGCCGCGCCGGCGGCAGCGGCTTCGACGCCGACATCGGCTCCTGGGACAACTGATCGGCCCGACCATGCATGCCCCCCCGCGCGCCGCGCGCTGCCGCGGCTTCACGCTGATCGAGGTGCTGGTGGTGATGACCATCATCGGGCTCGCGATCTCGGGGGTGACGATCGGCCTGGAGAGCCTGCGCGGTCGCGACGACGCGCTTGCGCTGGAGCGGTTGCGCTGGGTGCTGGAGGCGACCGCCGAGCGGGCGCGTATCCGCGGCCAGGCGATCGCGTTCGAGCCGCTCGCCGACGGCTACCGCTTCAGCCTGCTGGACGCCGACGGGCGCTGGATCGTGTTCGAGGACGCGCCGGTGTTCGTCGCGCGCACCTTGCCGGCCTCGCTGCGCTGGAACGGGCTGACGGTGAACGGCCGCGACAGCGATCGCATCGTGTTCGGCAGCCAGGCGCCACGCTTTCTCCTGCAGCTTCATCGCGGCACGGACGGCCGCGCGCACCTGGAGGGACGACGCAACGGCACGGTGGCCCTCGTGAGCGCGGGGGCCGGTGCATGAGGCGCATGAGGCGCACAACGTTGCGCGGCTTCACGCTGCTGGAGTGCCTGGTGGCGCTCGCGATCCTCGCGGTCGCGCTCACCGCCGCGCTGCGTGCGCTCGGCAGCAGCGCCCACTCCACCGCCAACCTGCGCGAACACACGCTGGCAAGCTGGGTCGCGCAGAACCGCCTTGCCGAACTGCGCGCCACCGGTGCCTTCCCGCCGCTCGGCGCCTCGGACGGTGAGGCACAACAGGCCGGGCGCAGCTATCGCTGGCGCGAGACGGTGGAGCGCACGCCCAATCCGCTGTTCCGTCGCGTCAAGGTGCGGGTATTCGAACCGGGCAGCGACCGGCCGCTCGCGAGCGCCGAGGGCTTCGTCGTGAGGCCTCTGCGATGAGGCACGCGCCGCAACCGCAGCGCCTCCCCACACAGGCGCTCAGCGCGCATCCTGCGGTGACGCACCCCAGGGTGACGCCTCCCGCCGAACGGTGCTGCACCACCTCGCGTTACCTGCGCGGCCTCACGCTGATCGAGCTCATGGTGGCGCTCGCGGTGTTCGCGGTGCTCGGCACCCTCACCTACCGCGGCACCAGTCAGCTCATCCTCGGCCAGGCGCAGATCGACACCGCGCTGGAGCGCTGGCGCGCCATCGACCGGGCGATGCAGATCATCGAGACCGAGCTGCTGCAGGTGGTCGCACCCGAACCGACGCCCGGCAGCCGGCGCCCCCCGGCGCTGAGCCACTTCGCGAGCGGCAGCGGCAGCGAGCTGCGCCTGCTCGCGCTGTCGCAAGCCCAGGGGGTGGCCGAGGTGGTGTTCCGTCATCGCGAAGGCGTGCTCGAATGGGTGCGGCTGGAGGACGGCCGCGCGGAACGCGACGACGACCGCGAGCCGCTGCTCGACGGCGTGCGCGCGCTGCGCTGGCGTTTCCTCGCCGGCGACGGCTGGACCAGCCAATGGCCCCCGTCCGGCAATGTCGGGAATGCCGGCACCGCCGCGGGCGCGCTGCCAGCTGCGGTGGAGATCAACCTGGAGCTCGCCGACACCGGCGTGCTGACCCGCATCCATGCGCTGCGCTGACAGGCGGCCGCAAGGCGGTGCGGCGATCATCCTCGCGCTGGTGACGGTGCTCTTCGCCGCCATCGTCGCCGCAGCGGTGATCGCCAACCTCGGCCGCTCGATCGACAGCGCCACCGGCCTGCAGGACCAGCACCAGGCCCGCATGCTCGCCCGTGGCGCAGCAGACTGGGCGCGCAACGTGCTGGCCGACGACGGCCGCCGCACCACCGCCGACCACCTCGGCGAGCCGTGGGCGGTGAAGGTGCCGCCGACTCCGATCGACCAGGGCGACACCTCGGGCGAGGTCGCGGGCGAGATCCAGGACTGGTCCGGCCGCTTCAACGTGAACAACCTGGCGCCGGGCGGCAAGCCCGATCTCGCCATGACCGCCCGCTTCGCGCGCCTCCTCGAGGCACTCGGACTGTCGCAGGCGCAGGCTGCACAACGCGCCCAGCAGGTGCTGGCGTGGATCAGCGCCGCGGGCGAGGAAACCGCGGGAGGGGAAGCCGCAGGCGTGGGCGCGACGCTTTCCGGCAACGCCGCGCGTGCACCGCATGGCCCGCTCGCACACCTCGACGAGCTTCGCAAACTGCCGGAGTTCGACCCCGCACTGCTCGCGCAGCTCGCCGAGGTGGCGGTGGCACTGCCCGCGCCCAGCCGCATCAACGTCAACACCGCCCCCGTCGAGGTGCTTTTTGCGCTAACGTCCGGGCTGGAGCTGGACGCGGCGCAGGTACTCGCCGCCGAGCGCGCACGCGCCTGGTTCAAGGACGTCGCCGACTTCAGCGCACGTCTGCCCGCCGGCGCCAGCGCGGACGACCCGGCGAAGCTGGACGTGCGCAGCCGTCACTTCCTCGTCACCGGCCGGGCGCGCTTCGGCGTGTCGGTGGTGAGCATGGAAGTCCTCCTCGACCGCAAGGACACCTGGCCCGAAATCCTCTGGCAACGCATCCCATGAGCACAACCCTGACCGTCTACATCGACGAACACTGGCCCGACACGCCCACCGCCCCCTGGGTGCTGGCCGACGAGCGCGACCGCATCATCGAGCAGGGCCAGAGCGACCCGCGCCACTGGCCTGCCGCGGCCGACTGCGTGGTGGTGCTCTCCGGCACGCAGTGCGCCTGGCTCGAGACCCGCCTGCCCAAGGGCAGCCGCGGCGAGGAGGCGCGCCTCTTGCGCTACGCGCTCGAAGACCAGCTGGTGCGCGATGTCGACGAGCAACACTTCAGCGTGATGCGTCGCCGCGCTGGCAGCGACGGGGTGGACGCGGCCGTGCTGGTGATCGCCAGGGCACGCCTGCGCAGGCTGCTCGCGCAATTCGCGACCCTGGGCAGAAAGCCGGTACGCGTGGTGAGCGAACTGCAGTCCGGCATCGACACCGCGCCGACACGGATCACGCTCGGCCCGACCGGCGTGTGGATCCTCCACCAGCCAGGCCAACCGGCGGTGGCCTGTGATGGTGACGGCGCGCCGGCACTCTTCGCCCATCTCCTCGCCGCCGGCGCCCCGGACGCTGTACTCGCGCTGTGCGTCGCCGACCCGGCTCAGGCGCCCGACCGCGCCGCGCTCGCGCTGCAGCTCGGCCGCCCGGTCGAGGCCGGGCCACACCACGCCTGGTGGCAGACGCGTCAGGCGACGGACCTCCTGCACGGCGAGTTCGCGCGCCACGGCGGTGCCTCCGCCTGGCGCGAACGCCTGCGCGCGCCGCTGCTGCTCGCCGGCAGCGCCGCTGCGCTGTGGCTGCTCGTCGGGCTGGGCGAGGTGCTGTGGCAGCGTCAGCAACTGAGCAACCTCGAGGAGCGCATGCGCCGCGTGTTCGAGACCGCGGTACCGAACACGCCGGCGGTCGCGCCCGCACAGCAGCTCGCGCGCAGCCTGGATGCGCTGCGCGCCACCCACGGCCAGCTCCGCCAGGACGATTTCCTCGCCCTGCTCGACGGCTTCGCCGAGGCGGGGGGCAGCGCCGCGCGCGCCGTGGTCATCCAGGCCACGTTCGAGAACGGCAAGCTCGGCCTCACCCTGCGTGCGGACGCCGGGCTCGCACTGCCGCTGCTGCAGGCGCGGCTCGCGACGCTCGGGCTGGAGGGCGTGGCCGAATCCGCAGCCGATGGCGCGCAGCGCCTCAGCGTGACGAGGAGAATGCAATGAGCCAGCACGAACCCGGTGGCCTGCGCGCAAGCCTTGCCGCGCGCTCGCCGCGCGAACAACGCCTGATCCTCCTCGCCGCACTGGTGGTCGGGCTCGGCCTGATGCTGAGCCTCGCCGAGTGGGTGTGGAGCGAGCAGGCGCGCCTGCGCAGCGCCCTGCCCGGCGCACAGGCCACGCTTGCACGCATGCAGGACGACGCCGCTGCGCTGTCGCAGCTCGCACGCCAGGCGCGGCCCCAGCCTGTGCCGCTCGCGACCGCGGCGCGCGCTGCGCATGCGGCCGGCGTGTCGCGCGGACTGCACCTCGAGACCGCGGAGAGCGGCAACGGCATCACGGCCTCCGGCCAGGGCCGCTTCGATGCGGTCATCGACTGGCTCGCGAGCGTGCAGGCGGACCAGCGCCTGCGCCCGGCGCGGGTGGTGCTGACGAGCCGCGACGGCAGCACCCACTTCGAGGTCTCGCTCACGCAATGAGCACACCATGAAACACCGCGTATTGCTGCTCGTGTTGCTCTCGCTGCTCGTCCTCGCGCTGACGGTGGTACGCCTGCCCGCCGCGCTGCTGGACGGCGCGCTCGCAACCGCCTCCGGCGGCACGCTACGGCTCTCCGACAGCCACGGCACGCTGTGGCGCGGCCAGGGCATGCTCGCGACACCCGACGGTCGCGGACAGCTGCATGCGCTGCGTGCGATCGGCTGGCAGCTGCAGGCGTCGGCCTCGCCGCTCGGGCTGGTGCTCGAGCTGGAGGAGCACGGGCAGCGTCAGGCGCGCGTGCGATTCGGCCCGGCGGGCGTGAGCGTCGAGGCACTCGCGATCGAGATGCCGCTCGCGGCGCTCGCCGCCGGCATCAACCATCCGGTCGCACGCGCCGGCTGGCGCGGGCGGCTTCAGCTTGCAAGCCAGGGGCTGGGCTGTGACTGGCGGCAGACCTGCGAGGGCGCGCTGCGCCTGCGCTGGCTGGACGCGGGGCTCGACATCGTGCCGGGGCGCGGCCTGGGTAGCCATGACGTACTCCTGAAGGCGCTCGGGCAGCGCTTCGAGATCAGCGTCGCGACGCTGGAGGGCGCGCTGCGCGTGAGCGGCAACGGCATGGTCGATATAAATGGGCAGGGCCGCTTCGAGGGCGCGATCGAGGGCGACCCCGACATCGTCGACCGCATCCCCAACGTCATGGACCAGAACGCGCGCGCGAGCGGCACCCGCGGGCGGGTGCTCATCAGCCTGCCGTGAAGCGCACACCGCAAACAGGGCCGAGGCCACCCGCAGCGCCGTCCGGCAAGCCCGCGCTGCAGCCGTCACCGACGCCAAGGCGTGCTGTCCGCATGGGGCGTGTCGCGTTCGTCTGCCTCGCCGTTGTGATGCTCGTGTGCATCGTCCTGCATTTCATCCCCGACGCGCGCGCGCTCTTCGGCTGGCGCAGCGCACGGGACGCCAGTCCGGCATGGACTGCGCTGAGTAGTCAGTTCGTGCACCTCGGTGGCGCACATCTCGCCGCCAATCTCGGCGCGCTTGCGATGCTGGCGGTGGTGTCGCGCCAGCTGGGGGTGTTCGCTCACCTGCCGCTGCTGCTCTTCGCGAGCCTCGTCGCGGTGTGCACAGGGCTTCTTGCCGACATCTGGCCGGTGGCGTGGTATGTGGGCCTGTCGGGCGCGCTGCACGGCGTGTTCGCCGCGCTGGCCCTGGCGCTCGGGCTGCGCGCCGGGCCAGCGCGCTGGCTGGGATGGGGTTTGCTGCTGGGTGCCGGGGTGAAGCTCGCGCTGGAGCTCGACGCCGGCACCGGCCATGTCGGGGCGCTGGGGATTCCCGTCGCGCCGCCGGCGCATATCTATGGTTTCGTCGGCGGCGGTATCGCCTACCTTGTCGGCGCCGCCGTGGCACGCGTGCGACGCGAGGCCTGACGCGCGCCGGCTGCCAGCACTGCGAGGCCGAGGAGCGACCACAGGTCCGGCGTACCGCCACCACCACCGCCTCCCGGGTTGGGCGTGGGCGCGGGCGTCGGGCCCGGCACGGGGTCGGCGACTGAAGCTTGATCCAGCGACAGTGTAAGCAGGTTCTGGTCACGCGCACCGGCACTGTCGGTGACGGCGAGGCGCACCCGGTAGATGCCTGCGGACGCAGCCTGGATACCACTGCTGGGGGCGTTCGGCTGGGCAAAAACGAGCGCGCCCGGACCATCTACAGCGCTCCACTCCCAGGCCACGATGCTGCGCCCGCTGCTGGCACTGCTTGCCCCACCATCTGCAATCACCCGCCCCGGCTGACCCACCTGGCGTGGGGAAGCCGCCGGGCGCAGGGCGGCCTGTACCGCCGCAGCGGCGTCGAGCATGCCGGCACCGCAGGTCGTGGTGGTGCACACGCACTGCCCCGTTTCGGGATCCGTGCTCGGACACACCGGTACATCGGCGACCACCGGGAAGCTGCGCGCGCTGGCCTGCAATCGCTGGCTGACGGCGGCCGGCCCGAGCTTGGGATGGATGGCGAGCATCAGCGCGGCCACCCCGCTCACCTGCGGCGCAGCGAAGCTCGTGCCGTAGGTGGCATTGAAGGGATCGGAGTAGCCATTCGCTCCCGGCACCGTGGCACCGAGATTGGTCGTCGTGGGGATCTGGTACACGCAGGCCGGATTGGATGCGTCGTCACCACAGTTGCCTGCCGGCGCGCTGATCGTGACCTCCGCGCCGTGGCTGCTATAGCCCACCTTGGAGCCGACGTGACGCAGCCCCGCGACGGAGATCACCCCCGGGCAGTTGCCGGGTGTCTCCACCGTGCTGCCGGCGTTGCCGGCCGCACTGACGACGATGACACCTGCGGCATTGAGCGCCGCGATGGTGTCGCGATAGGCCTGGGTGCAGATGCCCACCGACCCCAGGCTGAGGTTGATGATGCGGGCAGGGTTGGGGTTCTGAGGCGCGCCTTCGACGGTGAGGCCACCTGCCCAGCGCATGCCGGCGAGGACGTCCGAGTCGTAACCACCGCACTTGCCGAGGACGCGCACCGGCAGCACGCGCGCATTCCAGCTCACTCCGGCGACCCCGCGCGAGTTGTTGCCGCGCGCCGCCGCGACGCCGGAGACCCGTGTGCCATGCCACGAGCTCTCGACTGGCGATGCGCTGCAGCCGGCGAAATTCGGCGTCTGCAGGTCTGCCGCGCTGAGGAAGTCGCCCGGATCGGAGGCGTCTGCGTCTCGGCCGTTGCCGTCGCCCGCCGTGGGCAGGTCGGCGATGAAGTCGTAGCCGGGCAGCAGGCTTGCCGCGAGATCTTCATGATCGAAGCGCACGCCGGTATCGACGACTGCGATCACGGTTGACGTTGCCCCGGTGGTGATATCCCACGCGGACTCGGCACGGATCGAAGACGGCTGGGCGGCCTGCAGCAGCCATTGGTCGGCAAAGCGCGGGTCGTTCGGCATGCGCCGGATCTGCTTGCGCCCGTCCGGCTCGGCATAGGCGACATCAGGCTGCGCCGCGAGGCGCTCGGCGAGCGTGGTGGCGTCGACACCCTGCGCGCTGACGAGCTTGAGATCCGGGGCAGGACCGGTCTGCATGGAGAGCGCGAGACCGGTGCGGGCGGACAACGACACGACGCGGTCGGCCGCGAGCGCCTGCTTGTCCGCACCTTCCCCGACGGCCCTGAATTGAACGATGACCCTTCCGCCTTCTGCAGGCTGTGCCAGCACCGGCGCAGTTGCGGAGAGCGCGAGCATGATGGCCGCGAACGTGGTCACCGCAGCGGGGCGGCAATGGGACTTGAACACGACAACCTCCTGAATCCTCCGCGAGCATGCGGATAGGCGTGCCGCGCAAACTGCGCGGACCCGCATCATGACAAGCCGCCCCCCTTGAGGGCAAGCCCCGAAGCGGGAAATTCGCCAACTTTCATTGAATCGACATATCTCTCGATGCCCCAGCAGGCACGCTGAGCGCATCGAGATGTCCGGCTTCGAGCCGCAGCACGCGGTCCACAGCGTCCAGCGTTCCGGCACGGTGGGTGATGATCAGTACGGTCGCCCGTGGCAGGGCTGCACGCAGCGCACGGAAGAGCGCTCGCTCGGTGGCTTCGTCGAGCGCGCCGGTGGCCTCGTCGAGCAGCAACAGGTCCGGCTGGCGGTAGATCGCGCGTGCGATCGCGACACGGGCGCGCTCGCCACCGGAGAGGCGGGTGCCCTCGGCACCGACCGGTGAGCGCATACCTTCGGGGAGGCCGGCAAGCAATCCGCCGAGTTGCGCGAGCGACAGCGCAGCTTCTACGTCAGCCTCACGCCCTGTGTCGAAACCGAAGATCACGTTGTCGGCAATGCTGGCATCCAGCAACGCAACATGCTGTGGGACGTAGGCGATCACAGGGGCATGTGCCGCAGCCGGATCCCCCGCGCACCACGCAAGGTGACCGGTATCGGGGCGCAGGATCCCGCTGATGATCTCGAGCAGCGTGCTCTTGCCCGCGCCGGACGGGCCGGTGAGCGCAACCCACTCGCCAGCACGGATCTTGATCGACACCGCATCCAGGATGGGGCGCGACTCGCCGGGCTGGGCGAAGCAGAGCGCATCGAGGCGCAGGCCGGGCTCGCCTGCCTCGATCGGCAACGGCAGCCGCGACTCCGCGAGCGCGCGGGCGCGGGCGAGGTCTTCCACCACCAGATCCACGTTCACCACCGAGCCGCGCAGTCCGGTGCGCGCGCTCGCGAAGTTCATCATCGCCGGCAGTACGCTGCGCCCAACCACCGCATAGAACACGAAATGCGGCAGCAGCTCGCCAATCGGCCGCTCGAGCGCGAGCCATGCCAGCACCGCGGACAGCACCAGTGCGAAGGCGATGGTGTCGAGCGCGAGCCGCGGAATGTGCGGCAGGCACGCAATCCGCCGGTTCGCGGCGGCAAGCCTTTCGGTGTCCGTGGCGATCTCGTCGAGGAAGCGCTGCTCGGCGCCATAGATGCGCAGCTCGCGGAACGAGGCGAGCGCCTCTGCGGTGGCCACATGCCAGCGGTGCAGCGCACGCTCACGCGCGTGCGCGGCGCGTGACTGGATGTGACCCACCCAGCGCTGGGCGAGCGCGCTCACAAGCAGGAAGGCCACGAACAAGGACAGCGATGCGAGCGGGTTCACCCACAGCATCAAGCCTGTGAGCACGAGCACCACCAGCGCGGCGGACATCATCGTCAACACCTCCTTGCAGGCATGCGCCGCGTCCAGCGCGGTGGTGGTGGCGCGCTTGAAGTAGTCGGCACGATGGCGCGCGCGAAACGCCGGCCACCCCTGGTGGAGAAAGCCTTGCGTCAGCCGCAGCGCGAGGCTGCGCTGCACCTGCTGGTGGAAACCGGCAATCGACCAGTGCAGCCACATCTCCGCAATGCTCTTGGAAGAGAGCAGCAACAGCAACAGGCACGCGTAGACGAGCAATGGCGGCCACCCCAGCCATTCGCCGACGGCTCCGGCCGGGCCGCATGAGACGCCGCGCAGGCACTCCAGGAAGGGCAGCACCGATGCACCGACAAGCAACTCGAACAGGGTGAACAGCCCCATCCCGAGCGACAGCCGCCACACCGCGCGCTTGTGCTCCGGCTCGAGCAGACGCGACACCGCGCGCAGCACCCGTGCAAGGTCCTGCCACAGCAGCCCGCCCAAATCTCGCAAGAGCATGATCAGCGCATCGTCACGAGTTCTTCCGCGCTCGTGGGGTGAATGGCCAGGGTGCGATCGAAATCCGCTTTGGTCGCGCCCATCTCGACCGCCACTGCAAAGCCCTGCAGCATCTCGTCCGCCCCCGCGCCGATGATGTGGCAGCCGACGACCCTTTCCTCGGCGCCGACACACACCAGCTTCATCGCGGTCTGGACCTTGTGTGCGGTCAGCGCGTGGTACATCGGCGTGAAGCGGGTGGTGTAGACCTTCACGGTATCGAAGCGCGCACGTGCCTCGGCCTCGCTGAGGCCCACGGTGCCGATCGGCGGATGGCTGAAGATTGCGGTGGGAACGTATTCGAAGCCGACACGACTATCCGCCTCGCCGAGGAAGAGGCGCGCCGCGAGCCTGCGCCCGGCGGCGATCGCATACGGCGTGAGCTCCGGCTGGCCGGTGATGTCGCCGAGCGCGTAGATGCCGGGCACGTTGGTGTTCTGGAACACATCCACCGGCACCCGCCCTTCCGCATCGGAGGCGACGCCGGCTGCGGCGAGCCCGAGGTCGGCGGTGTTGGGCTTGCGCCCGATCGCCCACACCAGCGCATCCACCACCAGCGGGGCGCCCTGCCCGCAATCCACCTCGATCGCGCCTGCGCTGTTGCGCGAGAGCGCGCGCGCCTGTGTGGTGGTGCGGATATCCACGCCGTCCTCGCGCATCTGGGCCGCGAGTGTGTCGCGCAGGATGTCGTCGAAGGGGCGCAACAGGTGTTCGCCGCGCACCAGCAGGCTCACCGCGCTGCCGAGCGCGTTGAACACGCCGGCGAGCTCCACCGCAATATAGCCGCTCCCCACCACCGCCACCCGGCGCGGCAGCGTCTCGAGCGCGAAGAAACCGTCGGAATCCATGCCCAGCTCGGCGCCCGGAATGTCCGGTCTCTGCGGCAAACCACCGGTGGCGATGGTGATGTGCGGCGCGCTGAACACCTGCACACCCGCCTCACCCGCGACCTCCACCACTCCGGGCGCCCGCAGCCGCGCATGACCGCGCACCACGGTCACGCCCGAGCGCTCGAGCAGACTGGCATAGATGCCGTTGAGCCGCGCGATGTAGGCATCCCGCGCCGCCTTGAGCCGCCCCCAGTCGAAGCCGCGCCGCTCCACGTCGAAGCCGTAGCCCTCGGCATCCTCGAGTGCCTGGGCAATCTCGGCGGCAAACCACATCACCTTCTTGGGCACGCAGCCCACATTGACACACGTTCCGCCCAACCGCCCCGACTCCACCAGCAGCACCCGCGCGCCATGCTCCGCCGCCCGTCGTGCACTCGCCACCCCGCCGCTGCCGCCGCCAATCACCAGATAGTCGTACTCCGCCATCGCCACCGCTCCAATCCACGCCACCGGACCCTGTCCGCGAGGGCGAAGCTTAACGTGAACATCGGGCGGCGACGCCTTGAGTGCCACGCAGCGCCAGGCGGGGCCGCGCAGGACATCTAGACTTTCAAATGCATGAAAGAGAACATGTCATGGACGCCTTACCTTGCACCGCCCTGCGAGCCAACATAGCCAAAACCATGAGCCGGATCTCAGATTACGAATCTCTAGATCGTCTCCCGCAACAGCAAACAAACCTAACTGAAAATCGCGCCTGAGGACTAAAGGTCACTCGACAAGATCGCCTACTAGCTTCGCATGCCCCCATACGCCAGACGCCTGCAATCTGCCGTCGAAGGGGGGAATGCACGGGCAAAGACGCGAAGCGGGCGGCAAACCCGACGTAAGCAAATATACGTTATCGGATACTGGTCACCCCGCTTTATCAATGAGCATCGGATCGTCCGATAAGTGAAGCACTGGAGCCATCACATCTTCGACTTCACCATCAAATGTGAATGCGACGAAAAACATACCTAATCGTAGCAACACCCACATCAAGCATAGAAAATTAATGCAAAATGACACCTTCCACGCAGTGACAGCGCGGGCGTATCGCTCCTGAGCCGGCACATCAGTCCTCGCACCATCTCGCCTAACTGAAGTCTCAACAACTGCACTAATCTTCCCGCATTTATCACACCGATCCAAATTCAGAATCTATACCAAACGAGCAAAGCACCCAAAAAACTCTTGAAATAAAATCCGCAAAACAAAAAGAGCATATCTAAAAACTTACTTATGTGAAATCTCTTTTGACTTAGCATCACTATCCAATAGACCGCCGTTTGCGATTACATGAAACTGACCCAGATGCTCTTGAACAAATGTTTGACCATGCTCAGCCAAAAGGTTTATGCTTCTATTCAATACCGCTATATCATTATTTAGCTCAAGCAGAAAATTTTGCGCGGTGGAAATCATGTTGGCAAGTCTAAGATCAACCGACTTGTATAGTATCGCCTTAGCGGATTCATTTCCAGAAAATTCCTTCTCAATCTTCATTATCTCTTCAAAAGCCTGAGAGTGCGCACCATCTTGTATTTCCTTATATTTAATTGTTTTTTCATATACAAGACTCTGAGCCTTTTCACGGAGATCTAATTGCATATTCCCAATAGCGCTGATAGCACTAACGTTCAGCCGAGTCAATTGTGACTGATACTGCATTACGGCATCAGAAACCGCCTTCATACGCTGAAAGTCGTTATCCTTGCGTAGTTCCTCGATCTCTACCATGATTCGATGAATCTCTGTCTTTCTTCGTATTTCTAATTCAGCGTCTGTGACCCTCTCCTGCATAGCGATACCACTAGCATGAGAAGCTTCTTTCATCCTAACCTCTGACTCCGCCCCAACCACATACTGATCACGCTCCATTTGCCTACGGTGCTCACGAGTCTTCAACGGCTCTCTAGCCCAATCAGTCATCAACTTCACAGGCTCAAGAACTATGTCGCCCAACTTACTCATTACACTAATCAGATTCATCACCGCTCCTTGATTCGGCTTCTTTCAGAGCCCGATCAAACAAGCTCCTTGACCTTTCTGCATGGTACCGGAGACGTTCTAATTTCTCGTCTGCCTGACCGCTCAGTATCAGCAATTTATCTAGATATTCAACAGAATCCATTATTACCTTCTCAATGAAGTGGCTTTTTTCAATTCCTTTCCCACTTGCACCAGAAACAAACATCTCACACAAACGTCTATACGCATGAAGGAAACCATCACAATGGACATCGCACTCAACGGAGCACTCCGAAACCGATAACGCAGTCGCCCCCTTGTAATACATAGGATGCTGAACAATCCAACCAAGCATGAATTTATCGATCGCAATATTCATATCATTTGACCAAGCACTATGCATGAACATCGGCCGATACAACTTCGGCTCCTCATTTCGGAACTGATCAACTAAAGTCTGTCGTCCAAGGCTCAGCGCAGTCAGAGCGCGAACGAGTTCGTGACTATTCATCCAACTGCCTTTTGTCTACAACACCACTTATCTCATCTTTCGCTTTTTTTCGAATCTCCCCAATTGTGTCGAACGTGTGTTCCTCGACCAAGCCTGAACTTACGTCTAGGCTCTTTGTGTAACTATTAACCAACTCCTGTATCCATTGACTCGCAACATCACCAGCAACTTGAGACTCCTTGAGAGCAGCCGAAACCTCTTGCAAGGTATCTGAGAAAAATTTCGCTCTTTCCTTACGCAAGTCCTCTTGAAGAGACCCAACAAACTTTATCTCCTCCTTAAACTCCTTAACCAGACTTAGATAGTTTCTCTCATACTCAAAAAGAAGCTGAAGTCGCTCTTTGAGCTTAGATGTCGCCAAGTGCTCTTCAAAGTTTAATACAATAGTCCTCTTAATTGCATCCTTGTGATTCTTATCAATCTCGACTTTTTCGAAACACTCATCAACCACTTTCAAAAAATCAACTGGCGCAGCCATTACATCTCCTTTATGGACACAGGGCACATTAACTTCTGAATCAACGACATTCACTGACGAGCGATCCAATTGATCTCTCAATCGACGCTCATTTCTCTCCGATATCACTCTTCGCAACAAATCAATGTATTCCATGGCAACTGTATAGATACGACCTCAAAGGCGTTAACACAACGCATCTCGCTACATCCAGAAACCATATACTAGATAAATGGAAGAGACCATGAGTAACTTTATCCCAAGACTGAACTAACCAAAAATTCACACCAATAACTCCCACTGACCCCAAAATCTAACGACGGTAAATGTATTCAATAGTCTGAAAATAATGAGTACTCAGGAGTTCTCATACACTTACCCAGATTGAAGTCACGGGCCATTCATTGAATAGAACCTACAATTTCTTCATCACATCTTCCCGCACTCTCTTCCTCAGGCATTATGACTATATCGTGATACAAATAACAAGCCCTCGGATGACCGTTGCGTGATGATTTTCTCGATGAAGTCTCTGACCAGACGCAGACTTAGCAACGCCGAGGCTACCGATTGGTCACATGTGCTCTCGGTACGACACGGGTCTCCACAACAACGCTACCCCAGCATACGATCGCCAAGACCATTAACCCTACTGGAGAATTTATCAAGTACTCCTAATCAACATCACGTCTGATGAACGCTACCGCCGCCCTAGTCCGCAGCTCTGTCTGCATGTCACTCCTCCGTCGCCTGATCCTCATGCTTGGGATTGCTGGTTGTGTGGTCTTCGGCCTCGCTTTTGCGGCGTCAATCGCGAACCCCGGCTTTGTCGAGCAAATCGCCAGGGACGTCATCCGCTATCAGGTGGAAAAGAAAACGCGGGAGAAGGTCGAGGCGATCGACAGCCACTTTCTCGCGAAACATGCAGGCACGCTCTCCAGGGGTTACGCGGAGGAGCTCGCGCAGGCGAAGCGGATGCTCGCCGAGGCGCTGCCTGCAAGGCTCGCCGAGGTGATCGGAGAGATGCAGGACGTGAGCTGCGAGTGCCGCAGGAAGATCGAAACCAGCCAGCATACGGGACGGATTCGAGTGGCGGATCGCCAGCGCAGAGGCCGCGCAGGCGCGGCTGACGACGCTCATCCGCGCGCAATACATGGATACGGCTGGCCAGCTGACGCGCGAGTTCCGCATATTCACCGGCAGCAATGCGGTGGTCTTCCTGCTGCTACTCGTGGCTGTACTGGTGAAGCCGAAGGCCGGCCTGCATCTGCTGCCGTCGGCGCTGGTACTGCTCGCCGCGGCGTCGATCACGGCCTGCCTCTACCTCTTCAACCAGAACTGGCTCCACACGCTGGTATTCAGCGATTTCACCGGACTGGCCTACGTCGCCTACCTTGGTGGCGCCTTTGCGCTGTTGAGTGACATCATCTTCAACCGCGCGCGTGTCACTGCCGAGATCCTGAACTTCATCCTGCAGGCACTTGGCAGCGCGGTTCAGGTCGCGCCCTGCTGAGGCTGGAAAGGTCGCAACGGGGAAACACACCCCCGAGCGACACCTGACCCCGGCGCCTTCAGGCCACGCCTTGTCGCCTGGATGACAATGCGGAACACGCACATGCGGCATGGTATGGAGCCGAATTCCCAGAGAGCCGATGATGAATGCCACCGCCACTGCCGGCTCGAACACCGCGCGCGGCATGCTGCTCGTGTCGCTGGCGATGCTCACCGTGCCGTTCATGGACGCGCTCGCGAAGTTGTTGTCGGTGTCCATTTCGGTGGGGCAGATCTCGGCGGCGCGCTTCGTGTTCCAGACGCTGTTCCTGCTGCCGGTACTGGTCGCCACGCTCGGGCCGCGGGGCTTGTGGCCGGCGCAGTGGCGCTGGCATGCGGCGCGCGGGGTGCTGATCGCGGTGTCGACCCTGCTGTTCTTCGCGGCGCTGAAGTCCATGCCGGTGGCGAACGCGATCGCGATCTTCTTCGTCGAGCCGCTCATCCTCACGCTGCTGTGCGGGTTGTTCCTCGGCGAGGTGGTCGGGCGCAGGCGCTGGGCGGCGGTGCTGGTGGGGTTCGCGGGTGCGCTGCTGGTGATCCGGCCGAGCTTCTCGCAGGTGGGCTGGACGGCGCTGTTGCCGGTGCTCGCTGCGGTGTGCTTTGCCGGCTACATCATTCTGGTGCGCGCCCATCGCGAAAAGGAGGGGCCGGTGGCGATGCAGTGCTTCACCGGGTTCTTCGGCGCGCTGGTGATGATCTCCGCGCTACTGGCAGGGAGCGCCGCGGGCATTCCGCTGCTGACCCCGTCGTGGCCCAGTGCGGGCGAGGCGCTGATGCTGGCCGGGGTGGGCCTGATCTCGGCGATCAGCCACCTGCTGGTAGCCTACGCCTACCGCCATGCCGAGGCCACCGTGCTCGCACCCTTCCAGTACCTGGAGATCATCAGCGCAACCGCAGTCGGCTACTTCGTGTTCAGGGACTTCCCGGACGCGGTCACCTGGGTGGGTATCGCGATCATCGTGGCGTCGGGGATGGCGATGTTCGTTTCCGAGAGCCGGCTGGCGAGCCGCGGCGAGGCGGGCGCCAAATCCTGAGAGACGTCGCCTGCAAATGGTCCTTGATGTGAAGCTGAATCCTCAAGACCGTAAGGATTTCGGACAGACACGCTGATTTGGTGCAGAATCCTCACAATCGTGAGGATTCATCATGAAGATACCCATCGACAATGCAACTGCGATCGGCGAGGTGGTCCGCGCGAGCCGCAAAGCCCAGAGGATCCGTCAGGACGACGCCGCCGGCAGCATTGGTGTCAGCGAGAACTTTCTCGGCAAGATAGAGCGTGGCAGCACATCCGTACACTGGGGCAAGCTCTTTCAAGTACTTCAAGGGCTCGGCATCCACATCGTAGTGGATGTGCCGGAGAACGTGGCCGTCTTGATGAGCGATCCTGTCAAGCATAAACGCACACCATGAACGGCCGTCTGTTGCGTGCGTGTATCGATGATACCGAGGTCGGCACCTTGCAGGAGGTGAATGGCCTGTGGAGCTTCCAGTACGCAAGAATCTGGCTCGACAACCCGGAGTGCTTTCCTCTCAGCCCCCACCTTCCGTTGAGTGCCCAGCCGCTGCTGGACGGCGGCACGCGACGACCAGTGCAGTGGTACTTCGATAACCTGTTGCCGGAAGAAGGGCAGCGTGTGCTGATGGCGGCCGATGCCCGGCTGGACGCAGCCGACGCATTCAGCCTGCTCGGCTGGTACGGTGCCGAGTCGGCCGGATCGGTAAGCTTGCTGCCGGCCGACTCGGCCCCTCAAGCCTTCGAAGCATTGCTCCATCTGCCGGAGGAGGCGCTGGAGGCGCGCATCCGGCAACTCCCCCGCGCCCCGCTGACGCATGCCGCGGTCAAGCGCATGTCGCTGGCCGGTGCTCAGCACAAGCTGGCGATCGTCATGAAGGACGGCCTGCTGTTCGAGCCTGTGGGTGCAGCCCCCTCCACGCACATCCTCAAGCCCGATCACCCGGACAAGGACTACCCGCACTCCGTGATCAACGAATGGTACGTAATGCGCCTGGCGAAGCGTCTCGGCCTGGAGGTACCGGACGTTCATCGCATTTATGTACCGTCACCGGTCTATGTGATCAATCGTTTCGACCGGACCCCGGGTGCGCGAGGCTGGCAACGTCGGCATGTCATCGATGCCTGCCAGCTGTTGGGGCTGGACCGCAGCTTCAAATACAGCCAGGGCAGCATGGAGAACCTGGCAGCACTCGCGAATGCGTGCCGTAGTCCGGCAGTGGCTCGGCTCCGACTCTTTGGGTGGTTGGTGTTCAACATGCTCGTCGGCAACAGCGACGCTCATCTCAAGAATCTGAGCTTTCTTGTATCGCATGAAGGCATACGGTTGGCGCCGTTCTACGATCTTCTCAGCGTCGCCACCTACGACACGCCCGCGTTCGGGAGAAAGGGCTGGCCGGCGCAGACGCGGCTGGCGTGGCCGATTCTGGATGTGCACCATTTCTCGGACGTGAGCCGCTCATTGATGTTGAGTGCTGCCGGAAAATTGGGCCTGACAAAGGGTACCGCCGAGCGCATGCTGCCCGACTTGGTCAAGCGCACTCTGACTGAGGCTGCCATGCTGTACGCAGAATTCGAAGCCGAGAGCGACGCACTCGTACAGGCTCGCCCGGAGCTTGCCACGACAATCGCCGGCGAGGCGCGCTGCCTGCGGACGATCCTGCACACGATCGTCAAGGAGATGTCCAGGCAGCTCGGATGACGGACGCGGCGCCCGAAGTCGTTACCAACCCAGCCGCAGCCCCACGAAGGCCTGCGGCTCGTGGCGGTACTTGCCAGCGTGGAAGTCAGGGTAGGCGCCGCCAGCACTCTGCATGGTGAAGGAGAGTTCGTTGCTCTCACCCGCGCCGAAGCGGTGAGCCAGCTTCACATCGAAGCGGTCGCGTGCGGGCACGCGGTCGCCGCCGTTCATCCAGTACATCTCGCCGTTATGGTAGTAGCCGAGGCTCGCGCGCCAACGGCCGGGCAGCTCCTTGATCAGCAGTAGCGAGGTCATCGCGCTGGGCGCCGAGCGGGCGATGTCCTGGTCAGACAGCTTGCCGCGTGGCTTGATGTCGATGAAGGCCTGCGACAGCACCACCCTGCCCCAGTCCGGCTTGTGCCAGTCGATGCTGAACTCGGCGCCGTCCATGTCGAAGGCGCTGGAGTTGAGGAACACGAATGACTTCTGCTCGATGCGGAAGGGGCTGTAGTTGGGCGGCGGCAGGATCTTGCACACCCGGTTGGCGTAGATGGTGTCAGGCTTCAGCGGCGGATTGACGCAACTGTTGTCGTCCAGGTAGCGGCTGTAGGATTCGCGGAACACGCGGGCATCGAAGCGCACTCCCAGTTCCCGGAAGTGCGCGACATAGCCGGCATCCACGTAACGCACACGTTCAGGATCGACCGGGAACATGGCGCGGTAGAGGATGGACTTCACCTGACCGTTGTACTGGATGGTCTCGAATGCGCTCGATTCCATCATCGATGGCGCGCGGTAGGCGATACCGCTCGCGAGCCGCAGCGACTGATCGGGGCTGAGCGCATAGTTCGCAGCCACCCGCGGCGAGAACAGGGTGCCGCTGTAGTGGTGCTTCTCGAGCGTGCCGCCGACATCGAGCTTGAGCGGCTCGACCGGCTGCCAGGTGACGCTACCGAACAACTGCGCGTTGAACGCATCGAGCGAGTCGGTCGAGGTGAAGTAACGCTCGGAGGTCACCGAGTCGTTGCGAATGCCCGCTCCGACCATCATCCGCCAGGTGGGCGCAAGCCGTTTGCTGTACTGCAGTTCGAGATCGTCCCTCCTTGCGTCGCGGTGCGCGTTGACCGGGATATTGGCCACTTCGGTTGCCGACAGCGGCACGGGTACGACCCAATCCGCGCGCACCCGCTCCTCCTGGTGGTAGTACTGCAGGGACAGCTCCGAATCGGCGCTGAGACTGCGTCGCCAACCGGCGTGCAGATACACCGCGCGGTTGTCCTGGCGGTGTGGCGGGAATTCGATGTTCTCCGGGTTGCCGCGGCGGTCGGTGCCGTCGCTCACACCGAGTTGGAATCGCACCTCATCCTGGGTCGTGAGCAAGGTCGTGCCAGTGAAGCTGAAAACGTTGCGCGTCATCGACTCGCCCGAGTGCAGTCCCATACGCTCTTCGCGATGCGGCTCGAAGTTCGTTGCCGCACGTTGCGACGCGGTCACCCGCCAGTCCACGCGGCTGCCGGGTTGGCTGTTGATGCGCACCCCTGCATCACGGAAGCCGTTCCGCCCGAGACGGGCAATCACGGTCGCGCCGTCTTCGGTGCCGGTAGGCCGGGTGATGATGTTGATCACCCCCTGGAAGGCGTTGACGCCGTAGGCTGCGCCGTTCGGCCCGCGCACCACCTCCAGGCGCTCGATATCGTCAACCCGGATGGGCAGGTTGTCCCAGCGGGTATCGCCCCAGAACGGGCTGTTGATCTCGCGCCCGTCGATCATCACCTTGATGCGACGGTCGAAGGGATCCCCCAGCCCATGGTTCACCACCATCGGCGAACCATCCGGCCAGTCCGCGACGACGAAGCCGGGCACGAGGCGCATGAGGTCGTGGATCTCGGTGAATCCCGAAGCCTCGATCATTCCACGGTCGATGACCGTGACCGCCGCCGGGGCGTCCAGCGCAGACTGCTCCAACCGCGAGGCAGTGAGCACCATCGGGATCTCGGCGAAATAGTCGTCATCTGCCGCGCCTGCGAGTGGCGTGAGGCCGGCGAGGAGCATGGACAGCAGGGTTTTCCTGCCCGAATGACACTGGTGGGGAGAGCGCTGCGGGCCTGACATCTAATACCTTGGTTATAGCCTGGAACGAGGACGGATCATCCGTCCTCGGCGCAAGCAGGTCAAGCCGAAAACTTATCACTAATTTACAAATTTGTTTATTTTTGCACTGGATTACCTGAACTGAGCAATTCCGACTTCATTCCGCGCAACACCTTTACGGATCAGACCACCTCTACCTCGATGTCAGCCTCCGGATTCGCGCCTTGGGTATCGTCCGCAGCCGCAGTCTGGCGCAGCATTCCGCGGAAAATCTCGTCATCGCCCACCACACCGACGAAGCGCCCGCCATCGACGAGCAGCACCGGCCGACCAGTGGCCTGACGAATCTGCACCAGCGTGCGCAGCAGCACGTCGGGCGTGGCCATCACCATCGCGAGGCCGTCCTCGCCCGTCTTGTCGAGCTCCAGATCCTTGCTGTACGGCACCAGCCGCCCGGCACGCCCCTCGATCATCGCAGCCGACGGCCTGCCCTCCGCGTCCAGGGCGAGCAGGTTGTGGCCTGTCCAGTCGAGTTGCAACATGTTGTCGCGGCTGGAGAGCGCATCGCGGCGCGTCATCAGCGAGCGGCCACGCAGCACGTTGAGCGGGTTCATGTGGGCGACGAACTCCTTCACGTAGTCGTTCGCCGGCTTCAGCACGATCTCCTCCGGCTTGCCGTACTGCACGATGCGACCGCTCTCCATGATCGCGATGTGAGTGCCGAGCTTGAGCGCCTCGTCAAGGTCGTGACTGACGAAGATGATGGTCTTCTTCAGCTTGTGCTGCAGCATCAGGAGTTCGTCCTGCAGGTGCTCGCGGATCAGCGGGTCGAGCGCCGAGAAGGGCTCGTCCATCAGCAACACGTCGGCGTCGGTGGCGAAGGCGCGCGCGAGCCCCACGCGCTGCTGCATGCCGCCGGAGAGCTCGTGCGCGTACTTGTCCGCCCACTTCTTGAGCCCCACCAGTTGCAGCTTCTCGTCGACGATGCGCTCGCGCGCCTCGCGCGGCATGCCGCGCAGTTCCAGCGCGAAACCGACGTTCTCGCGCACCGTGCGCCACGGCAGCAGCGCGAACTGCTGGAACACCATCGCGACCCGGTGGGTGCGCAGGCGTCGCAAGGTGTTGGCGTCGCAGCGGCAAATATCCACCGCCGCCTCGCCGTCAAGGATCAGCACGCCGCCACGCGAGACCTTGCTGAGGCCGTTCACCGCGCGCAGCAGCGTGGATTTGCCCGAGCCGGACAGGCCCATGAGCACGCAGATCTCGCCCTCGGCAACCTTGATCGAGGCGTCGATGACACCGACCACGACGCCACAGCGGTCCTGGATCTCCTGCCGGCTGACGCCCTGGTCGAGCATCTTGAGGATGGGCGCAGGGTTCTTGTCGAAAACGATATCGACGTTACGGAACTCGACGATGGGCAAACTGGTTTCGCTGGCTTCGCTCATTTCGTTCCCTTCCTCTTACCCGGCTGTTTGCACATGCGGTCGAGCAGCACCGCGATGATCACGATGGCGAGCCCGGCCTCGAAGCCCTGGGCCACATTGACGGTGTTGAGCGCACGCACCACCGGCTTGCCGAGCCCGTCGGCACCGACCAGTGCCGCGATCACCACCATCGACAGGCTGAGCATGATGCATTGTGTAAGGCCCGCGAGGATGGTGGGCATCGCGTGCGGCAACTCCACCTTCCAGAGGAGCTGCGACTTCGTCGCGCCGAAGGATTGCCCCGCCTCGAGCAGGCTCTCGGGGACGGAAGACACACCCAGGTGCGTAAGGCGGATCGGCGCCGGAAGGGCGAAGATCACCGTGGAGATCAGCCCGGGCACCACCCCCAGGCCGAACAGGATCAGCGTCGGGATCAGGTATACGAAGGTGGGAATCGTCTGCATCAGGTCCAGCACCGGCCGCACCACCGCGAACAGCCACGGCCGGTGGGCAGTCGCGACGCCGATGGGCACACCGATGAGCATGCACAGGGTGGCTGCGAAAAGCACCAGCGCAAGCGTCTGCAGGGTTTCCGGCCAGTAGCCGAGGTTGATGATGAGGAGCAGCGAGCCCACCACCAGCGCCACGAGCCCCACCGAGCGGTGCAGCGCATAGGCGAGCGCAGCCACCAGCGCCACGAGCGCGAGGGGGTTGAACCACTGCAACGCGCCGATCAGCCCATTGATCAGAAAGCCGAGCCCCTCGGAGATCGCGGTAAAGAACCACGAGGCGTGCTCATTGACGAGCTCCACCATCCAGTTCATCCACTTACCGAGCGGCAATTTGTTGTCGGTCAACCATTCCATCTATCCGCCCTCGTGGCAGGCCTGTCGGATCTTCACCGCCCGGCCATGCGGCCGGGCGGCAGCATGCGTGCAGCGGGTCAGAGGCCGAGCGCGGCGCGCACCGCGCCCAGGCCTTCCCTGCCGTCGCTGGTCTTCACGCCGGCGAGCCAGGTGCCGAGGATCTGCGGGTTCTTCTTCAACCATGCGGTGGCTGCGGCTTCGGGCTCCTTGCCGTCATCCAGCATCGCACTCATGATCTCGTTCTCCATCTTGAGATCGAACACGGTGTTCTTGATGAACTGGCCGACGTTGGGGCACTCGCTCACATAGCCCTTGCGCACGTTGGTGAACACCGTGGCGGCGCCGTAGTTCGGGCCGAAGAAGTCGTCGCCGCCGGCAAGATACTGCAGGCTGAAGTTGCTGTTCATCGGGTGCGGGGCCCAGCCCAGGAACACGATCCACTCCTTGCGTTTCACCGCCCGGCTCACCTGCGACAGCATGCCGGCCTCGCTCGATTCGACCACGTTGAAGCCCTTGAGCCCGAACGCGTCCTTCTCGACCATGTCGAGAATCAGCCTGTTGCCGTCGTTGCCGGGCTCGATGCCATAGATCTTCTTGCCGAACTTGTCCGCGTGCTTCGCGATATCCGCAAAGCTCTTCACCCCGGCCTCGAACACGTAATCGGGCACCGCCAGCGTGTATTTCGCGCCCTCGAGGTTGGCACGCACGACGTCCACCGAACCATCATCGACGAAGGGCTTGATGTCGGCTTCCATCGTCGGCATCCAGTTGCCGAGGAACACGTCGATGTCCTTGTTCTTGAGGCTGGTGTAGGTGACGGGCACCGACAGCATCTGCGTGGTCGTCTTGTAGCCGAGCGCCTTCAGCACCACCGAGGTGGTCGCGGTCGTCGCGGTGATGTCGGCCCAGCCAACGTCGGCAAAACGAACCGTCGCGCACTGCGACGGCTCGGCCGCGAGCGCGCCGCTGACGAGCGAGAGGCCTGCGATGGTGGATGCGAGCAACTGGGTCGGTACACGTAGCTTCATGTCGGTTCTCCCTGTGAGTGATGCTTCGATGTGACATCAAGAAAATCATGGCCACGGGATCGCAAACCCGGCCAATGCCGGGCGTCGACCCCATGCCGCTCAAGCGCGCAGCGCCGCCCTGATCTCGGCACGCCGTCCCATGCCGACGCCATACACGGTGACGTAGAGCGCGATCACCACCAACCCCACCCATTCGATCTTGAACGGGGTATAGAAATAGGCTGCGACCAGCGCCAGCTGGGTGAAGAAATGCAGCGGGTAGTACACCGGCTTGCCGAGTTGCTCCACCGTCCAGCCGAGGTTGGCGGTGTAGAGCCGGATCAGGCTGTCGAGCGAATTCACCACGAACACCACCCCTACGAAGATCATCGCCCAGTTGAGCCAGACCGGGATGGTGATCGACTGCTCGAAGTAGATGAACAGCACGCAGAACCACAAGCCCAGCGGAATCGTCGGCAGCACCACCATCGCGAAGGCGAGCCGCCAGGCGCGCATGCCACCCACGAAGCGCGCAACGAACTCGCCGATCATGATGCTCCACGCGAACCACCAGAACAGGTAGAACTCGTGATAGTCCGAGATGGGTGTGACGAAGCGGTGCAGATTGGCAAAGTAATCGGTCAGCTGAACCACGTTCGCGAGCAGGCCCGCCAGCCCGACCCCGCTATATATATAGGCGACGACGACCAGCGCGGCAAACATCAGGATGCCGAAGCCCCAGGTCGACAGGATCGCCAGCCACTTCATGAAGTTCATGTCAGCGCTCGAATACACCGAGCCCATGATCACCACGACCGCCAGCAACCAGATCGACCATTGCGGCAACTCCGGCGCGTAGGTCGGCAGATTCACCATGAAGAGGTAGCAGGTGAAGGCACAGGTCGCGATCACGGTGAGGTTGTAGGTCCACTTGACGACCGGGATGCGGAAGATCTGCAGCCGTGGTTCGAGGATGACGAAGTAGAACGCCGACATGAAATACATCATCCACACCAGCGGCCCCCACATGCCGAACTCCACCGCGAGCGGGTTCGAGAACGCATACACCGCGTCATCGCTGTAGACGGGGAATTCGGTGAGGGGCAGCATCACCAGCCCCATGTCGAGGCCAGCGGTGAACAACAAGGCGACCAGGGTGAAGGTGCCGACCGGGGTTGGGCCGGTGCAGCGCACGTGGCCGCAGCGGACGATGACGAAGAGCGCGCTTGCGAGCACGACGATGTAGGCAATGCTGATGATCAAGGTCATGAGAGTCTCCGTTCATGACTGGGCTGGGAAGCGCGACGTTGCCGGATGGCACACGTCGGCAGGGCCGGCGTCATCTCTTGCGGATGTCGGCCGGCAGACAGTCGGGCGGGAACTCAGGCGCTGCTGATCACTTGCGTGGCGCGCTTCGCCGACTGGCAGTCGGGAATGCACGGGGAGATCCTGGCGGTGGCGGTCTGAAGCATGGCGGTCACTCCTGTCGGGAAGGGGGCCTGTTGCAAGGCCATAAAAATCGGCTCTGCTCTTATTGACCTGCTTTATGAGAACAGAGGTTACTCTTTTTTTGATTGATCGTGCAATTAAAAAAATTGTGCTACAGTTTTCCACGACGCAAATGCCGATGCTCGCCATCCTGCGTTCCGGATGCGACCAGAATCACCGGGTACGGCCACGTCGAAACGCCCCTCCAACCTGAGAGCAGGAGCAGGACCACAATGCCCAAGGTCGGCATGGAACCGATTCGCCGCCAGCAACTCATCAAGGCTGCCATCGAGGTGATCGCAGAGCACGGCTTCTCGGAGGCGACGGTGACGCGCATCGCGAAGGCGGCCGGCGTGTCCGGCGGCATCATCCACCACTACTTCGGCGGCAAGAACGAGCTCCTGGAAGGCGCGATGCGCAGCATCCTCGCCGATCTGCACGCCGAGGTCTCGCGCCGCCTGGAGGGCATCACCGATCCGCGCGAACGCCTGCATGCGCTCATCGCCGGCAACTTCTGCGACAGCCAGTTCTCTGCGCAGGCGGTGGCCGCCTGGCTCGCGTTCTGGAGTCAGTCGCCCTACGTGCCCGCGCTCTTCCGCCTGCAGCAGATCAACGCCAGGCGTCTGCGCGCCAACCTGCTGCACGCGCTGCGCCAACTGCTGCCTGCGGATCGCGCCGAGGCCGCGACCTTCATGCTGATGGTGCTGATCGACGGTCTGTCGCTGCAGGCCGCGCTGAAGCCCGGCACGATCACACCCGAAGCGGCGCAGCAGTTGATGCGAACGCAACTCGACGCCCTGCTCGATCCCTGATCGGGCGCCTGACTCCCCTCCCCGCGGCCGTCATTTACAAGAGCGCCTCCAGGCGTCCGCCGCAGCCCTGCAACCCGCACTGAGAGCCACACCCATGAAAGAAGAACGGCAACTCTACATCCACGGCGAATACCGCTCCGCCACCTCGGGCGAGTGCTTCGACACCCTCGACCCCGCCACCAACACGCCGATCTGCAAGGTCCAGCAGGCGAGCGACGCCGACGTCGCCGCCGCGGTCGAGAGCGCGCAGGAAGGCTTCCTCACCTGGTCCACGATGACCGGGGCGGCGCGCGGCCGCGTCCTCAACCGCGCGGTGGCGATCCTGCGCGCGCGCAACAGGGAGCTCGCCGAGCTCGAGGTCGCCGACACCGGCAAACCCATCCAGGAGGCCGAGGCGGTGGATGTCATGTCCGGCGCCGACTGCATCGAGTACTACGCCGGCCTCGCCGCGGGCCTCACCGGCGAGCACATCGGCCTCGGCCGCAACTTCGCCTACACACGGCGCGAGCCGCTCGGCGTGTGTGCAGGCATCGGCGCGTGGAACTACCCGATCCAGATCGCCTGCTGGAAATCCGCGCCGGCGCTCGCCTGCGGCAACGCAATGATCTTCAAGCCATCGGAGGTGACGCCGCTGACCGCGCTGAAGCTCGCCGAGATCTACTCCGAGGCGGGCGTGCCGGACGGCGTGTTCAATGTCGTGCAGGGCGACTACCGTGTGGGCCAGGCGCTCACCGCCCACCCCGGCATCGCCAAGGTGTCGATCACCGGCTCGGTGCCGAGCGGCAAGAAGGTGATGGCCGCAGCTGCAGCGAGCCTCAAGCACGTGACCATGGAACTCGGCGGCAAGTCACCGCTGATCGTCTTCCAGGACGCGGAGTTGCGCAACGCGGTGTCCGCCGCGATGCTTGCCAACTTCTACACCCAGGGCGAGATCTGCTCCAACGGCACGCGCGTGTTCGTGCACCGCAGCCTCGTCGATGCCTTCCTCGCCCAGCTTGCCGAGCGCACCGCGAAGCTCGTCATCGGCCACCCGATGGACCCTGCCACCCAGGTCGGCGCGCTGATCTCGCGCGCCCACATGGACAAGGTGCTGGGCTACATCGAGGCCGGCAAAGCCGCCGGCGCGCGCCTCGTGTGCGGTGGCGAGCGCGTCACCAGCGGCGTGCTCGCCGCAGGCAACTTCGTGCAGCCGACGGTGTTCGCCGACTGCCGCGACGACATGAGTATCGTGCAGGAGGAGATCTTCGGCCCGGTGATGACGGTGCTCGCCTTCGACGACGAGTCCGAGGTGGTCGCCCGCGCCAACGCCACCGGCTTCGGCCTCGCCGCGGGCGTGTTCACCCGCGACATCTCGCGCGCCCACCGTGTCATCGCCCAGCTCGAGGCCGGCACCTGCTGGATCAACACCTACAACATCACGCCGATCGAGATGCCCTTCGGCGGCTACAAGCAGTCCGGCATCGGGCGCGAGAACGGCCATGCCGCGATCGAACACTACACCCAGTTGAAGAGCGTCTACGTCGAGACCGGCGACGTCGACTGCCCCTACGCCTGAGGAGCACACCGATGCAGAAGCAGGACGAATTCGACTACATCATCATCGGCGCCGGCTCGGCCGGCTGCGTGCTCGCCGCCCGCCTCACCGAGGACCCGGGCGTGAGCGTACTGCTGCTCGAGGCCGGCGGGCGCGACTGGCGACTGGACTGGCGCACCCAGATGCCGGCCGCGCTCGCCTACCCGCTGATGGGCACCACCTACAACTGGGCCTACGAGACCGAACCCGAACCCTTCATGGACAATCGCCGCATGACCTGCGGTCGCGGCATGGGCCTGGGCGGCTCCTCGACGATCAACGGCATGTGCTACATCCGCGGCAACGCGATGGATTACGACCACTGGGCGAAGGCGCCCGGGCTCGCCGACTGGACCTACGCCGACTGCCTGCCCTACTTCCGCAAGTCCGAGACGCGCGACATCGGCGCCAACGACTACCACGGCGGCGACGGCCCCTTGCATGTCACCACGCCCAAGCCGGGCAACAACCCGCTCTACCACGCCTTCATCGAGGCGGGCGAACAGGCCGGCTACCCGCGCACCGACGACCTCAACGGCTACCGCCAGGAAGGCTTCGGGCCGATGGACCGCACCACCACCGCGTTCGGCCGCCGTTGCAGCACCTCGCGCGGCTATCTCGACAGCGCCCGCGAGCGCGCCGGGCTGCGCGTCGAAGTGCGCGCCCTCACCGACCGCATCCTGTTCGAGAATGGCCGCGCCACTGGTGTCGCCTGGCTGCAGGGCGGCACGCCGCATCAGGCGCGCGCGCGTCGCGAGGTCATCCTAGCCGGCGGCGCAATCGCCTCACCGCAGATCCTGCAGCGCTCCGGCGTCGGCAATGCCGATTTCCTGCGTGGCCTCGGCATCGACGTGGTGCAGCACCTGCCGGGCGTGGGCGAGAACCTGCAGGACCACCTCGAGATGTACATCCAGTACGCATGCACCAAGCCGATCACGCTGTATTCGGCGACCAAATGGTGGAACAAGCCCGGCATCGGTGCGGAATGGCTCTTCCTCGGCCGCGGTATCGGTGCGAGCAACCACTTCGAGGCGGGCGGCTTCATCCGCAGCCACGACGACTTTGCCTGGCCAAACCTGCAGTACCACTTCCTGCCGATCGCGATGAACTACGACGGCCGCAACCCGGTGCAGTGCCACGGCTTCCAGGCGCACGTGGGCTCGATGCGCTCGCCCAGCACCGGCCATGTGCGCCTGCGCTCGCGCAACCCGGCCGAGCACCCGCGCATCCTCTTCAACTACATGAGCGCCGAGCAGGACTGGCGCGAGTTCCGCGCCGCGGTGCGGATCACGCGCGAGATCATGCAGCAGAAGGCGCTCGACGGCTTCCGCGGCAAGGAACTGAAGCCCGGGCCGAGCGTGAAGACCGATGCCGAGATCGACGCCTTCGTGCGCGCCCACGCCGAAACCGCCTACCACCCCTCCTGCACCTGCCGCATGGGCGAGGATGCGATGGCGGTGGTGGATGGCGAAGGCCGGGTGCATGGGCTTTCAGGCCTGCGCGTGGTCGACGCGAGCATCATGCCCCGGGTCGTCACCGGCAACCTCAATGCACCGACGATCATGATCGCCGAGAAGATCGCCGACCGCATCCGCGGGCGCGCCCCGCTTGCGCGCAGCACCGCGCCCTACCACGTCGCATCCGGCCCGATTCGGCAGAGCGCCTGATCCCGGACGGCTGGCCTTGCATCCCGCAAGGCCAGCCGCGCGCCACCTCATCCAATGACGAGGAGGCTTCGCGACTCTTCACGATTCAGCAACAATTGTTGAATTCTGCGTTTCTACAATTAACATGCAGGACCGCGCGCAAGGAGGCGACGCAGTCGCACGCCCTGATGCGAAGACGCAGGAGACCCCAATGACGAAGAATGTCGTATTCGCCAAGACGGAACACGGCCGCGCGGAGCTCACCAACCGCAGCGGCAAGCTCACCCCGCGCGAGCGGCGAGTGCTCATCCTGGTCGACGGCCGCAACACCGTCGACGACATTCGCGACCTGGTCAACGCCGACGACCTCACCCACACGCTCGGCATGCTGGAAGAGGCGGGCCTGATCGAGCTCCACGGCAAGCGCCAGCCCGACGGCGGCGTGGCGCAGGCCAACGAGGCGCTGCCTTCGATCACGGCCTTCTCGCCACTACCTGCAGTGCATGACGAGAAGCGCTTCGACATGGCGCGCCACTTCATGATCAACACGATCAAGACCTTCTGCGGGCGCGACGACCACTTCAGCCTGCAGTACGACATCTTCAACGCTGGCAACCACGAGAAGCTGCGCACCTACTTCGACCCCTGGTACAACGCGATCGTCAAGACCATCCAGGGCCGCCGCCGCGCCGAGGAGCTGCGCGCCGAGCTCCTCAAGGTGATCTGACCCGGCCCCGATCGACTAGAATCCCAGCCCCCGCAACCGCACCCGAGCACCATGGCCCGCATCCAGATCGAACTGCCCCACACCTTCCTCTACTCCACCCGCATCCAGATCTACCAGAGCCACATCAACGAGGCCGGCCATCTGGACAACGCCCAACTGCTCACCCTCGTGTCCGAAGCACGCAAGCGCTTCTTCAGTTCGCTCGGCATGCAGGAGATCCGCGTCGAGAACATGATCGGCATCGTCGTCGCCGACGCCGCGGTTCAATACGCCTCCGAAGCCTTTCACGGCGAGACGCTGGTGTTCGACCTCGCCTGCACCGACTTCAACAAGTACGGCTGCGACATCGTGTACCGCATCCGCGAGGAAAGCTCCGGCCGCGCGGTCGCAAACGTCAAGAACGGGATCGTGTTCTTCGACTACGCGGCGAGGAAGATTCATCCGGTGCCGGAGGTCTTCCTCGCAAGGACGTCGGGCAGCTGACCGGCGCGCTCTACTCGCCCGGTTGCAGCCGCAGGATGCGCCCGCGGCTCTCGTCGAGCAGGTAGATGAAACCGTCCGGCCCCTGGCGCACGTCGCGGATGCGCGCGCCGAGGTCGGCGAGGAGGCGTTCCTCGCCGCTCACGCGCTCGCCGTCGAGGCCGAGGCGCACCAACAGTTGCGCCTTCAGCGCACCGACGAAGAGGCTGCCGCGCCAGGCGGGGAAGGCGTCGCCGGTGTAGAAGGCCATGCCGGAAGGCGCGATCGACGGCACCCAAGTCTTCACCGCCGGTACGATGTCCGGCCGCTCGGTGCCCTCGCCGATCGTGAGCCCCAGGCCGTATTCCTTGCCGTAGGTGATCACCGGCCAGCCGTAGTTGCCGCCCGCCTGCACCACGTTAACCTCGTCGCCGCCCTGCGGGCCGTGCTCATGGGTCCACAGCACGCCGGTCTGCGGGTGCAGCGCCGCGCCCTGCATGTTGCGGTGTCCGTAGGACCAGATCTCCGGCATGGCACCCGCGCGACCGACGAAGGGGTTGTCCGGCGGAACGCTGCCGTCCGGGGCGATGCGGATGACCTTGCCGAGGTGGCTCGCCAGCGATTGCGACTCATGGCGGAAGGAGCCACGGTCGCCGGTGGTGATGTAGAGCATGCCGTCGCGTCCGAACACCAGGCGCGAACCCCAGTGGTGCCCGCCGCCCGGATCGAAGTTCTGACGGAAGATGACCTGCAGCGCTTCGAGCCGCAAGCGCTCGAGATCCAGTCGCGCACGCGCGACCGCGGTGCGAGCCCCCTCCTGGGTGGGCTCGGCGTAGGAGAGATAGAGAAGCCCGTCCTGCGTGAACTGCGGGCTCAATGCGACATCCAGCAAGCCACCCTGCCCGCGCGCATGCACCTCCGGCACTCCGGCCACCGGCTCGGAAAGCGCGCCACTCTGGGCCACCACGCGCAGCCGCCCGTTCTTCTCGGTCACCAGCATCCTGCCATCCGGCAGGAACGCCAACCCCCAGGGCTGGCGCAGGCCCTCGGCGACAACGCTCAGCGCGACCTTGCCCGCGCTGCTGTCGAACACCTGCAGCACATTGGTGGCCGCGAACACCGTCGCACTCCCCAGCATCAGGCTCGTCGCCAGGACGAGCCGCCCAGTCAAGGCACGCATCATTTCTTTCCCTCCGCGGACCCGAGCCCGGGCCTCGTATCGAACACCCTGCGCAGACAAGCGCCACACGCTCGGGGTTCCATCGCGCATGCAAGGGCCGGCGCCCGGACACCGGGCTGAACGACCGCTGCCGCCCATCTGCACCGGTGCGCAGGGGCGACCCGCGGTCGCCCTGTCGGGTTCCGTCGCACGAATGCGGACTGGCCCGATACGTCCATCGAAAGAATGCCATCGTGCTCGACAGACCTCACGGGGTGCGCTGGCCCGCGTGCTGGGGCACAATGCGGGTCCTGTCACCGTCGCACCGCAACCATCATGAAGTGGATTCTCTCCGGGCTCGCATTCATCGCCGTCGTCCTGCTTGCTCCGGCCGCATGGGTGTTCCTCAGCGCGCCGCCACCGCCCGACACCAGCAGCGGCCTGCCGTGGCAGATAGAGACACCCGCGCCGGGCCAGTCGCGCGTGTTCGGCCTGCAACCCGGACAGAGCCGCGTCGCCGAGGCGATCGAGCGCTTCGGTCGCGAGTTCGACGTGGCGATCATCGCCGCACCCGGCCAGGCGCCTGCGCTGGAAGGCTACTTCGAGAGCACGCGCGCCGGCCCGATCACCGGCAAGGCAGTGATCGCGATCGTCGCCGACGCGGCCGAGCTCGACGCGATGATGGCGCGCGCCGCCAAGGTGGAGTACATGGAGAGCACCACGCGCAAGTACACGCTCAGCGCCGAGGACCTCGGCACGATCAAGGCGCGCGCGCTGCGCGCGATCACCTTCATCCCTTCCGCGCACCTGGACGAGGACGTCGTCCTGCAGCGCTTCGGCCAACCCGCCCAGCGCATCCGCGCCGGCGAGACGCTGGAGCACTTCCTCTACCCGGACAAGGGCCTGGATCTTGCGCTCGACAGCAAGGGCAAGGAGGTGCTGCAGTACGTGGCGCCGGCCGAGTTCGAGCGCCTCAGCAAGCCCCTGCTGGAGCACGCGGCGGCAAAGGCGGCGGACGTCGCGACGCCGCCCGAGGCCGCCGGGACGACGCCCGCACCGGCAGCGGGACAGGGACAGATGCAATGACGCTTGCGATGCTGCTGCCCAGATTGCGCCCTGTGTGGCAGGCCGCATTTCCGCTCGCACTCGTCGTCGCCTTCGTCATCGCGCTGCGCCCCGCGCCTGACATGGAGCCGGCGTTCTCGCACCAGGACAAGGTGATGCACCTCATCGCCTTTGCCGGCCTCACCCTGCTCGGAGCGCTCGGCTGGCCGGCTCGGTTGGGCCGCATCGTGGTGCTGATGCTGGCCTACGGGCTCGCAATGGAACTCGCCCAGGCAACAACCGCCCACCGCCAGGGCGACTGGGTTGACTGGCTCGCCGACGCCGCAGGCATCCTGCTTGCGGCCTGGCTCGTGCGCCGATGCGCTCCTGCAACCGGCCGATGACACCGCAACACGTCGAAACACCAACACCACCGCAAGGAGACTGACATGGCCCGCTACCGCGCCGAAGTATCCTGGACCCGCGACGGGCAGGACTTCCTCGACAAACGCTACAGCCGCCGCCATACCCTGCGCTTCGATGGCGGGCTGGAGATCCACGGCTCTTCCTCGCCGCAGGTGGTGCCCATCCCGTACTCCGACCCGGCCGCGGTCGACCCGGAGGAAGCCTTCGTCGCGGCGCTGTCCAGCTGCCACATGTTATGGTTCCTGTCGATCGCCGCGGAGCGCGGCTTTCGCGTCGACAGCTACCTCGATGGCGCGAGTGGCGTGATGGGGCACAACGCCGAGGGCCGCATCGCCATGACGCAGGTCACGCTGCGCCCTGCAGTGGCGTTTTCCGGTGCTGCCCTCCCCACCCGCGACGAGATCCTCGCGATGCATCACGCCGCGCACGAGGCCTGCTTCATCGCCAATTCGGTGCGCACCGAGGTGCGCTGCGAGCCGATCCTCGCCTGACGCATCCTCCAACGGTCAGCCGGCGCCCCCGCTCTCGTGCGGGACACTCTTTCGCGCTAGACTCACGCCGACGGTCGTTCAGCGCGCCGCAGATTGGCGCCCTGGCTTGTGTTGCGCATTTCGGGAGGAATCGGATCGATGGAGCGCAAGGAATTCAGCAACCCCCTGCACGTCACCACCTGGATGGGGGTCTTCCTGGCGCTGGTCGCCGGCCTCGCTGCCCTGCTGGTGCCGCAGTTGCGACAGGCCTTCGTCGCCAACATCGCGTTCAACGGGGTCATCATCTTCGTGCTTCTCGTCGGTATCGCGGTGAACCTGCGTCAGGTGTGGCGGCTGCAGCGCGAAGTGCTGTGGATTGATGGCTTCACCCGCGCAGATCCCGACCGCCCGCAGGCAATCCGCCCGGTGCTGCTCGCGCCGATGGCGAAGATGCTCTCCAGCCAGCGTGGCCGCATCAACCTCAGCCCGGCTTCGATGCGCACCATCCTCGACGGCGTGCAGATCCGCCTCGAAGAGCAGCGAGACCTCAGCCGCTACCTCATCGGGCTCCTGATCTTCCTCGGCCTGCTCGGCACCTTCTGGGGCCTGCTCGCCACCATCCGCTCGGTCGGCGACATCATCGGCGGCATGGGGGGCGGCGCCGACGCAATGGCGATGTTCGAGGCGCTCAAGGCCAAGCTCGACGCGCCGCTGTCCGGCATGGCGACGAGTTTCTCGACCTCGCTGTTCGGCCTCGCCGGCTCGCTGGTGGTGGGCTTCCTCGACCTGCAGGCCGGCCACGCGCAGAACCGCTTCTACAACGACCTCGAGGAGTGGCTCTCGAACATCACCCGCCTGCCGGCCAACATGGGCGGCGAGAGCGAGGCCGGTGTGCCTGCCTATGTACAGGCCCTGCTCGAACAAACGGCCGAAAGCCTCGACCGCATGCAGCGCTCGGTGGCCGACTCCGAGCGCGAGCGGCGCGCCACGGTCGACCAGCTGTCCGAACTGGGGCACCAGCTCAACCGCCTGTCCGAGCTCATCAGCCGCGAATCGCGCGGGCTCTCCACCGTGTCCGAGACGCAGGAGGATCTGCGCGCCCTGGTGCGCCAGATGGCGCAGCGTCCTTCCGAGAGCGCACAGTTCTCCGACGACCTGCGCGCCGAACTGCGCCTCATGTCACGCACCATCGCCACCGCGCTGGCGGGACGCAAGGCGGACTGAGCCCCGACCATGGCCATGCTCTCCCGCCGCCGGCGCAGCGTCGATTACTGGCCGGGCTTCGTCGATGCACTCGCATCGCTGCTGATGGTGCTGGTGTTCGTGATCCTCATCTTCAACATCGGCCAGTACGTGCTCACCGACGCAGTCAGCGGCCGCGACAAGGCACTGGAGCGGCTCAATGCCGAGCTCGCGTCGCTGGCGAAGACGCTCAGCCTCGAGACCGGCGCACGTGCCGACGCCGAGCGCCGCATCGCGGAGCTCAGCGCAACGCTGGTGGAAAAGGACAAGGCCCGGGCCACCCTCGCGCTGGAGCTCGAAGGCACGCGCAGCAACCTCGACGCCGCCCAAGCCGAGCTCGAGTCGCAGGCGCAGGAGGCTGCGCGCATTGCCGCCGACATCCTCGCGCTGCAGAAGCTCAAGGCCGAGCTCGAATCCGAGGTCGCCCGCCTCGGCACCGCGCTGAACACCGCGGACGAGGCGCTCAGGTCGCAGACCGACATCTCCGACCGCGCCGTCGCCCAGGTCGAGCTCCTCAACCGCCAGATCGCCGAGATCAGCGCCCAGCTCGAAGAGCTCAACAAGGCGCTCGCCGCAGCGCGGACCGACCTCGCGGTGAAGGACCTCAAGATCGAGGATCTCGGCCGCGAGCTCAACCTCGCGCTCGCCGCCCGGGTGCAGGAGCTCAACCGCTACCGCTCGGAGTTCTTCGGCCGGCTGCGCGCAGTGCTCGGCAACCGGCCGGACGTGCAGATCGTCGGCGACCGCTTCGTGTTCTCCAGCGAGGTGCTGTTCCCCTCGGCCTCGGACGAGGTCTCGGAGGACGGCCTGCGCCAACTGCTGAGCCTCGCCGAGACGCTCAAGTCCATCTCCGCCGAGATGCCCGCCGACCTGCCCTGGGTGTTGCAGGTGGATGGCCACACCGACCGCCGGCCGATCGCCACCGCGCGCTTCCCGTCGAACTGGGAGCTCTCCACCGCACGCGCGCTCGCGATCGTCAAGTTCCTGCGCGACCAGGGCGTGCCGGCGCAGCGCCTCGCCGCCACCGGCTACGGCGAGTTCCACCCGCTGGACAACCGCGACACGCCGGAGGCCTACTCGCGCAACCGCCGCATCGAGCTGAAGCTCACCAACCGCTGAGCCGCCGGCCTGCCCGACCGGGTCGCGACCGGCACCGTGGCAGGCCGCTGCGAAGGCCTGTAAGAAAATGCGCCGCTGCCGCGACTGATCGATCATGCCCGCCCACGCCCTCATGCCCGATGCACCCGCCGCGCCTGTCGCGGCGCGCGAAGCACGGCCCGCGCTCTCGATCGTCCTGCCGGTGCGTGACGAGGCGGACGGCATCGTTGCCGCGCTCACGGCCCTGCAACCTTTGCGCGCGGCCGGGGCGGAGCTCGTCGTGGTCGATGGCGGGAGCACGGACGACACCGCCACGCTCGCCACCCCGCTCGCCGACCTCGTGATCAGCGCCCGACCGGGCCGGGGCCGCCAGATGAACGCGGGCGCGGCCCGGGCAGGCGGCGCGGTGCTGCTGTTCCTGCATGCCGACACCCGCCTGCCCTCCGGGGCTGCCGACCTCATCGCCCGCGCAACCGGCACTGGCGCCGTCTGGGGCCGCTTCGACGTGCGCATCGCCGGCGCGTTGCGCGGGCTCGGGATGGTGGCGTGGATGATGAACCTGCGTTCGCGCCTCAGCGGCATCGCCACTGGCGATCAGGCCATCTTCGTCACCCGCGACGCCTTCACCACAGTGGGCGGCTACGCCGAGATCCCGCTGATGGAAGACATCGTGCTCTCGCGCGCACTGCGCCGCCTGCAGCGCCCCGCCTGCCTGCGCGAGACGGTGCTGACCTCCGGGCGGCGGTGGGAGCGCCACGGCCTGTGGGTGACGATTCTCAAGATGTGGTCGCTGCGCCTGCGCTTCTTCCTCGGCGCCGACCCACGCCGGCTGGCACGCGAATATGGCTACACCGTCAGCGACTGAGCCGCCCGGCGCGCCGGTGACGGTGGCCATCCTCGCCAAGGCGCCGGTCGCCGGGCTCGCCAAGACGCGCCTCATCCCGCAGCTCGGTGCCGACGGCGCGGCGCGCCTCGCCCGCTGGATGCTCGCCCGCAGCGTGGCGACCGCGCTCGCTGCCCGACTCGGCCCGGTCACGCTGTGGTGCGCACCCGATTGCGCACATCCTGCGTTTGCGGCCTATGCGGCTGACACTCGGCTGAGCCTGCGGCCGCAGCCCGAGGGTGACCTCGGCGCACGCATGCTCGCCGCTGCGCGCGCGGCGAACACACCCGCCGGCGTGCTCATCATCGGCAGCGACTGCCCGCAGCTCGACGCGCACAGCCTGCGCACGGCAGCCTTCGCGCTCGCCGAACACGACGCCAGCGTGATCCCGGCCGAGGACGGCGGCTATGTGCTGATCGCGCTGCGCCGCGCCGAGCCGGCGGTGTTCTCCGACTTGCCCTGGAGCACCGCCGAGGTGATGGCGCGCACCCGGGCGCGCTTCGCCGCACTCGGCTGGCGGGTCGCGGAGGCTGCATCCCACTGGGATGTGGACGAGCCGGCCGACGTCGAACGGCTCGCGGCGCTGCACCCCGAGGTGCGCGCGGTCGTCCTCGGCCAGGGCGCGCAGTCATGAAGCGGCTGGTGCTGGCCGGTGGCGGTCATGCCCACCTCGCGGTGCTGCTGTCGCTGGCGAAACGACGCCATCGCGACGTCGAGGTGTTGCTCCTCACCCCGCATGTGCGTCAGCTCTATTCCGGCATGCTGCCCGGCTGGATGGCGGGGCATTACCCGCTGGCCGCCTGCGCCGCAGCGCTCGCTCCGCTGGCGCGGGCGGCCGGTGCGCGGCTGGAGCTGGCCGCCGTCGTGAGGCTCGATGCCGATGCGCGCGAGCTCGTCACCAGCCACGGCGCGACACTCGCCTTCGACCTGCTTTCGCTCGATACGGGCGCGGTGCTCGACACCGCCTGGTGCGCGAACGCCCCGATCCCCTGCCTGCCGATCCGCCCCCTGGAAACCTTCGTCGCGGCCTGGGAGGCCTTGCTCATACGGGCAGAATCGGCCGGTCGCTGTCGGCTCGCGGTGGTGGGCGGGGGGGCAGCCGGCGTGGAGCTCGCACTCGCCGCCCGGCATCGACTTGCCACGCTGTGCGGCAGCGACGCAACCTCGGTCGCGCTCGTTGCCGGCAGCGAGCTGCTGCCCGGCCATGGCGCGCAGGTGCGCCGGCTGGTCGAATCCACGCTGGCAGAATGCGGGATCACGCTGCATCGCGCACGCGCACACATGGACCAGACCGGCCTGTGCCTTTCGGACGGCACCCGACTCACGGCCGGCGCGTTCATCGCCGCCACTGGCAGCCGCCCGCCCGCGTGGCTTGCGGGCAGCGGTCTTGCGCTCGCCGACGACGGCTTCGTCGCGGTCGGCCCTACCCAGCAGAGCGTCTCCCACCCCTTCATTCTCGCCGGTGGCGACGTTGCCACGCGCATCGATCAGCCTCATGCCAAGTCCGGTGTCTATGCGGTACGCGCCGGCCCGGTGCTCGCTGCCAACCTAGACCGTCTGCTCGCAGGCCGCCCCTGCGCGCCCTACCACCCGCAGCGCCGCAGCCTTTACCTGCTCGCCACCGGCCCGCGCGAGGCGATCATGTCGTGGAACGGCGTTGCGACCCGCGGCACGTGGGTGTGGCGCTGGAAGGACTGGATAGACCGACGCTTCATGCGGCGATTCGACACCTCCGGAACGTGATGCCGAGCCGTCGCCGCATGAACCCGTCGTCGTATCGCGCGTGCTCAAGGATTCTGCGAACATTTTCCGCCACCCCGAATGAGGCACTCTTCATGAACCGTCCGCTCGACAGCTCTGCCCCGCCCTGGGTGGCCGAGCTCTTTGGCGACCCCGTTCGGCTCGGCGCACTGCATCGCGACATGCTGCGCTTTGCCCGCCTGCAGCTGCGCGACGCGGAGCTCGCAGAGGATGCCGTGCAGGAGGCGATCGAGGCGGCGCTGGTGAATGCCGCGAGCTACGGCGGCAATGCCTCGCTCAAGACCTGGGTGTTCGGCATCCTGCGCAACAAGATCGTCGACATCCTGCGCCGTGGCAGCCGCTCGCCCATGCTCAGCAGCGTGATCGGCCAGCTCGCAGAGGACGAGAGCGAAGACGCCCGCATCGACGCACTGTTCCGCGAGAACGGGCACTGGCACCCCCAGACCCGCCCCGCCGCTTGGGCCGCACCGGAGGAATCGCTGGAGAACAAGCAGTTCTGGTCGGTGTTCGAGGCCTGCCTCGAACACCTTCCCGAGAACGTCGCGCGGGTGTTCATGATGCGCGAGATGCTCGGCCTGGAGACGAGCGAGATCTGCGCCGAACTCGCCATCACCGCCAACAACTGCCACGTGATCCTGCACCGCGCCCGCACCGGGCTACGCGGCTGCCTGTCACACAACTGGTTCGACAAGGGAGCGCCGACATGCTGACCTGCAAGAAAGCCACCCGCATGTGCTCCGAGGCACTCGACCGCAAGCTGAGCCTGAGCGAGCGCCTCAGCCTGCGCATGCACCTGATGATGTGCTCGGGCTGCACCAACTATCAACACCAGATGTCCTTCATCCGCGAGATGACGCGGCGCTTCTCGCAGGGGCGCTTCGCTGCCGACCACGGGCGGGGCGAAGGCACACCGGAATCAGGATCCGAGCCGTCGCGCGACGCCTGACGAAGCCATCCGCCGGCCTCGTCAGCCGGCGCTGCTCTCTGCGTCGCACGCGGACTCGTCGGTGACGAAGCGGAACGCTGCGAAACCCGCCCGCGCGACACCTCCGGTGTTGTCGGTATCGGTTGCGAGCGCGAGCCCGGTGAGCTGTGCGGGCAGGTCGCCGAAGGCGAGCCGGAAGTCCGCGGCGACGTTGCGGCGCTCGCGCACCCAGCCGCCGGCCTCGGCCGTGCCCGAGCGCAGCACCAGCATGCGCGCCCTGTCGGTGTAGGCGTTGTCGCGCAGCGTGCCGACCGGCTGGAGGTTGTCCCACACGTAGTTGATCGCCGCGTCCGGCACCTGGTCGCCGTAGATCGAGCGCGCCAGTGCGAGCTTGGTGCGGGTGGCGAAACCCAGCGCGCCCGGCGCCACGCTGAAGGTGAGATAGACGCGCGCGGCGTAGTCGTCGCCGGCACGGGTGCTCATGTCGGCTGAGGCAACCGGCGCATCCACCCGCCACATCCAGCACAGGTAAGGCGTCGCGGCGAGATCCACCACGAGCGGCCGGCCGAGCAGCGCCATGCTGCCCTCGGCCAGCGCCTCGACCGCGGGCACGCCGTCCCACTCGCGCAGGGTGTAGCGGGTGGGCGGGATGCGCGTGTCGAGCTGTTCGACGCGCCAGGGTGCAGGCAGCTCGGCCTGTGCAGGATCGAAACGCCCCACCCAGATCGGTTCGGCCGGCGCCGGCGCGGCAATGAGCAGCAGACCGGCAAGCGCCATGCACTGCAGCATGTGCGGCAGCCGTATCGTGGGATACGGGCGTGCATCGGGGTGCGGGCGCTTCATCTGCGTTCCTTGCGGTTGGCGTCTCACTTTGGCTTCGCCTGTATGTCAGGCGGCCGGGCCGCGGCGCCAGGCGTGGAAGCGCCCTACCCACTCGAGCAGCCTCTCGGGCGCGTGGGCGCGCTTCCAGTTGCCGGCTGCATACTTGTTGGCCTCGGCCAGAGTCGGATAGATGTGGATGGTGCCGAGGATGCGGTTGAGGCCGATGCCCTGCTTCATCGCCAGCACATACTCGGCGATCAGGTCACCAGCATGCTCGCCGACGATGGTCACGCCGAGGATGCGGTCCTTGCCCGGCACGGTGAGCACCTTGATGAAGCCGTGCGCCTCGCTGTCAGCAATCGCGCGATCGAGGTCGTCGATGCCGAAACGGGTGAGCTCGAAGGGCACGCCCTGCGCGCGCGCCTCCTGCTCGTTGAGCCCGACTCGCGCCACCTCCGGCTCGATGAAGGTGGCCCAGGGGATCACCCGGTAGTCCGCGCGGAAGGTCTTCAGCGGGTCGAAGAGCGCATTCACCGCCGCATACCACGCCTGATGCGCGGCGGTGTGGGTGAACTGGTAAGGCCCGGCGACGTCGCCCGCGGCGTATATGTTGGGGAAGTTGGTCTGCAAGAGCGCGTTGGTCTCGATGGTGCGTCCGGTGCGCACGCCGAGCGCCTCCAGCCCGAAGCCTTCGAGATTGGCGGTGCGTCCGAGCGCAACCAGCACCGCGTCGAAGGGCAGGCGCAGCGTGGCGCCCGCGTGGGCCGCGATCAGGGCCTTGCCGCCCTCGTCCTCGACGAAGGCCCTGGCTTCGTGACCGAGGCGCAGGTCGACACCTTCGGCGCGGAAGCGCGCCATCACCAGCGCGGAGACATCCTCGTCCTCGCGCGGCAGGAGGCGTGGGCCACGCTCCACCAGCGTGACCTGCGAGCCGAAGCGCGCGAAGGCCTGGGCGAGCTCACAGCCGATGGGGCCGCCGCCCAGCACCAGCAGGCGCGCGGGCAGGCTGCGCAGCGACCAGACGGAATCCGAAGTCAGATAGCCGATGGTGTCGATGCCGGGCAGCGGCGGCACGGTCGGGCGAGCGCCGGTGGCGATCACGATCGCGCGGGTGGAGAGGCGCCGCACCGCGCCGTCCGCCGCGGTGATTTCCACCTCCCAGGGGCTCACGATGCGCGCGCTGCCCGCCACCACGTCGACGCCGAGGCCGGTGTAACGCTCGGCCGAGTCGTGCGGTTCGATCGTGCGGATGATGCGCTGCACCCGCTCCATCACCTCGGCGAAGTCGAAGCGCGCATCCGCCGACGCGATGCCGAACTCCGGCGCGCGCGCCACATGCGACAGGAACTTTGCCGAGCGCAGCAGCGCCTTGGAGGGCACGCAGCCGGTGTTGAGACAATCGCCGCCCAGGCGATGGCGCTCGACCAGGGTCACGCGCGCCTTGACCGCAGCCGCAATGTAGGCGGTGACGAGACCGGCGCTACCACCGCCGATCACCACCAGGTTGCGGTCGAAGCGCTGCGGACGGGGCCACTGCGCGTACACCTTGCGCCGCCGCACCCGCTCAACGACACGCCGCGCGATGAGCGGGAACACCCCCAGCACCGCGAACGAGCCGAGCAGCGCCGGCGACAGGATGCCGGCGAGGCTGTCGATGCGGGCGAGCTGGGTGCCGGCATTCACATACACCACGGTGCCGGCGAGCATGCCGAGCTGGCTCACCCAGAAGAAGGTCCAGGTGCGCATCGCGGTGAGCCCCGAGAGGAGGTTCACCATGAAGAACGGGAACACCGGCACCAGCCGCAGGGTGAAGAGATAGAACGCACCTTCGCGCCGCACCCCCTCGTCGATCGCCGCGAGCCGCGCGCCGAAGCGCGCGCTCACCCAGTCGCGCAGCATGAAGCGCGCGATCAGGAAGGCCGCAGTGGCGCCGATGGTGGAGGCGAAGGACACCACCAGCGTCCCCCACCACAGCCCGAACACCGCGCCGCCAGCCAGCGTCAGCAGCGCAGCCCCCGGCAGCGACACCGCGGTGATCAGCACATACAGCGCGAAGTACTGCAGCAGCGCGCGCAGCGGAAACTGCGCGCGATAGTCGGCAATGGCCTGCTGGCTGTCCTTGAGCACCTGCAGATCCATGAAGCGCCCGAGGTCGAGCACGAACCACGCAGCGGCAACCGCAGCGATGACGAGGGCGAGTACGAGTTTCTTCAACGGCATCCGCGAGCCCTCCCCTTGTACGGCAGCGCGGCCCGGTTCCCGCACCCCGCTCACGCCGCCAGCGTCTGTGCGGCTTCCGACGCGCTGCTCAGCGCCCCGCCGCAGCTCGAACCCTGGCCGGCGGTGCAGCCGTAGCAGTGGTCCGCAACCCGCACCGGGCGGCCTTCGAGCGGAACGTCGAGCAGCGCCGACAGGTGCAGCGGTGCCGCCTCGGGGTGCAGTTGCAGCATCTGGTTGAAGTCGCAGTCGAACACATGGCCCTGCCAGGAGACCGACACCGTGCTGCGGCACATCAGGCCTTCGAGGTTGCCGGCGCGATAGGCGGATTTCAGCAGCGCCATGTAATCCTCGAAGCGCCCCTGCGACAGCAGCTGGCTGCCGAAGCGCTGGATGGGCATGTTGGTGAGCGCATACAGCGTGTTGAAGACCACCCCGTACCGCGCCGCAAGCTCACGCTTGTAGGCCGCCTCCAACCCCTGCTGGTCGGGCGGCAGGCTGGGGCCGAGCGGGTTATAGACCAGGTTGAGCACGCGGCCGCTGCCGGCCTGACCGTAACCCAGCGCGTTGAGCGCACGCAGCCCGGCGATGCTCGCCGCGAACACGCCATCGCCACGCTGGGCATTGACGTTGTCTTCGAGATAACAGGGCAGCGAGGCGGTGACCTCAACCGCATGGTCGGCAAGAAACTGTGCCAGATCTTCCTGGCCGGGTTCGGAGAGGATGGTGAGGTTGCAGCGGTCGATGACCCTCAGCCCGGCCGCGCGCGCCTCGACCACCAGGCGGCGAAAGTGCGGGTTCAGCTCCGGCGCGCCGCCGGTGAGGTCCAGCGTCTCCACCCGCTGACGGCGCGCGAACTCCAGCAGCAGCGCCATCGTCGGCCAATCCATCGCCTCGCTGCGCTTGGGGCTCGCCGCCACATGGCAGTGCAGGCAGGCCTGGTTGCAGCGATAGCCGAGGTTGGCCTGCAGCGTCTCGACGCGCCCGCGGCGCACGGCGGGGAAGTCGCTCTTCACGAGCAGCGGAAAGGTGTCACGCATGGGTCGTCCTCGGTTGGTGATGCGGATTGGTCGTGAAGCGTCGCCGAATTCTTACACCGTGGGCGCACAAAAGTTCCGACCCGCAGACAGCCACCTTGCTCCAGGCAAGCGCGGCAGCGCGAGCCCCCGGCGCGGTCGGCTCAGCCCAGCGCTGCGGCAACCGCACGGAAGCTCGCCAGCCCGGCCTCCAGGTTCTCGATGATCTCGCTGGCGAGCTCATCCGGCTCCGGCAGGTTGTCGAGGTCGGCGAGGCTCTTGTCCTTCAACCAGAAGATGTCGAGGCTGGTTTTGTCGCGGGCGAGGATCTGCTCCAGACCGAAACGGCGCCAGCGGCCTTCGGGGTTCGCCGACTCATGCCAGTTCTCGTTGCGCTTGAAGCGGTTCTGCGGGTGGTAGCAGGCGACGAAATCCGCCAGATCCTCGTAGCGCAGCGGTTTCTTTTTCAGCGTGTGGTGGATGTTGGTGCGGTAATCGTACACCCAGACCTCGCGCGTCCACGGCTCGGCGCGCGCCGGCTGGTTGTCGAAAAAGAGCACATTGGCTTTGACGCCGTTGGCGTAGAAAATGCCGGTCGGCAAACGCAGGATGGTGTGAAGATCGGTGGTTTCGAGCAGCTTCCGGCGTACCGTCTCGCCCGCGCCGCCCTCGAACAGCACGTTGTCCGGCACCACCACGGCGGCACGGCCGGTGGTCTTCAGCATGCTGCGGATGTGTTGCACGAAGTTGAGCTGCTTGTTCGAGGTCGTCGCCCAGAAATCCTGGCGGTTGTAGGTCAGATCGTCGCGGTCCAGCTCGCCGTCCTCGTTGGTGAACACCATGCTGCTCTTCTTGCCGAAAGGCGGGTTGGCGAGCACGTAGTCGAAACGCTCGCGCGGCGGCGCAATCAGCGCATCGTTCGGCGAAATCGGGCTGTTGCCGTCGATCTCGCCTATGTTGTGCAGGAACATGTTCATCAGCGCCAGCCGGCGCGTGCCGGCGACGATCTCGTTGCCGAAGAAGGTGTCGTGCTTGAGAAAGGCGCGCTGTTCCCTGTCCATCTCGGGATGAGTCGCGACCAGAAAATCGTACGCGGCGAGGAAGAAACCGCCGGTACCACAGGCCGGATCCGCAATCGTCTTACCCGGCAGCGGCCGCACGCACTCCACCATCGCCCGGATCAACGGCCGTGGCGTGAAATACTGCCCCGCCCCCGACTTCGTATCCTCGGCATTGCGCTCCAGCAGGCCTTCGTAGATATCGCCCTTCACATCCGTCCCCAGCGTCACCCACTGGGTTTCATCCACCATGTCGATCAGCCTTGAGAGCTTGGCCGGATCCTGGATCTTGTTCTGCGCCTTGGTGAAAATCTGCCCGAGCAGCCCCGGTTTGTTGCCCAGCTCGCGCAACACCGTCACGTAATGCACCTCCAGGGCCGCCCCGCGCGCCCCCTTCAGGCTGCTCCAGCCCAGGTTTTCGGGAATGCCGATCTTGCGGCTGTACGGCGGTCGGCTGTACTCGTCAGCCATCTTCAGGAAAATCAGGTAAGTCAGCTGCTCGAGGTAATCCCCGTAGCCGACCCCGTCGTCGCGCAGCGTGGTACAGAAGCTCCAGACACGGGAGACGATGGATGCGGTTGCGTTCATTTTGGTGAATCTTTCAAACGAATTCGGCGGGTAAGCCCCGATGGTATGGCATCAAACCACCGGAGTTAAACGAGCTTAGGTGTTTAGCTCCGGTGGTATACGGGCAAGCCCCGGTGATATGACACTGGGTAAAGCGCGTAAATTTATGCACCCCGGCGTGTAAAACTTCTTTGAAAACCAATAACAATTTGTTTATTAAACATTTTTCAAGAACTCGAACGGTAGTTATTTATGCACCAAGGCGTGTAAACCTCTTCCCGCCGCAGTTCGTCTTCCCCGGGCTCAGTTCGGAATCAAGAGTTAAAGACAAGGAATTCAAATGCCAACCAATTGATTTATTTGAATAACAGCACTTGCTCGACTGCATTCATCCTTGGCTGAATCAAAACCGGGTCAAGAAACTATGCCCAGCCCTCGCAATCGCAGCCACGGGAGATGATGGAAGCGCTCGTTCATTCTTCACTTTCTTCTTTCGCCAATCCCAAGGCCAATTCCGCCTCGATTTCCTCGATGCTCGGCAAGCTGGTGTCGAGCGGCTCCGGCAAGGCGCGTACCAGTTCGTAGTTCGCCACGCCAATCGGGCGCTCGATGCCGGATAGCGCATATTCGGCCACCAGGCGGTTCTTTTCCTTGCACAGCAACAGGCCAATGGTCGGTTTGTCATCGGGCGCCTTGACCTGGGCGTCCACTGCGCTCGGCGTTGGTGCACAATTAGCAATATCTAATATGCAATATAACTGAACTCCGATTTACCGAGATGATTTCCCCCTTTCCCCTGCCTTCTTCATGCGATGGACGCAATTTGCCCAGCCCGGACG
>JAYRYZ010000031.1:0-49109 GCA_041916775.1 Rhodocyclaceae bacterium
CGCTCAGAGCCTGTGAATAAATCTGCTGCGCGAACCGATTGCTGCGTTGCTCACTCGCTCACTCCTCGCCTATCCATTTGATATGTCTCGTCGTTCGCTCGCTCGCGCCTTGCACTCGGCTCTGCTCACGACGATTTCTTCACAAGCTCTCAGGCGAGGCGCTTCAGTGCGTAGAGCTGCTCCAGCGCCTCGCGCGGCGACAGCGCGTCCGGATCCAGTGCGGCGAGCGCGGTCAGGGCGGGGTGGCTGAGGGGCTCCGGTTCGCTCTCGGCGAGGCTCACGAAGAGATCGGGCTGCGGGCCGGCAGCAATCTCGCGGTTCTCCAGCGCACGCAGGCGGCGGCGGGCGTCGCGGATCACGCTCGCCGGCACACCGGCCAGGGCGGCGACCTCGATCCCGTAGCTCTGGCTCGCCGGGCCTTCCTCCACCGCATGCAGGAACACGATGCGGTGGCCGTGCTCGACTGCGTCGAGGTGCACGTTGGCGCACTCCGGATAGTCGCCGTTGAGGCGGGTGAGCTCGAAGTAGTGGGTGGCGAAGAGCGTCAGGCTGCGGTTCTTCTCGAGCAGGTGGCGCGCGATCGCGAAGGCCAGCGCGAGCCCGTCGAAGGTCGAGGTGCCGCGTCCGATCTCGTCCATCAACACCAGACTGTTGGCGGTGGCGCCGTTGAGGATGGCGGCGGCCTCGGTCATCTCCACCATGAAGGTGGAGCGCCCCGAGGCGAGGTCGTCGGACGCGCCGATGCGGGTGTAGATTGCATCCAGCGGGCCGATCGTCGCCGCGTCCGCCGGCACGAAGGCGCCGACATGGGCGAGCAGCGCGATCAGCGCCACCTGGCGCATGAAGGTCGACTTGCCGCCCATGTTCGGGCCGGTGATCAGGAGCATGCGGCGGGTGGCGGCGAATTCACAGTCGTTGGCGATGAAGTTCTCGACCTGGCGCTCCACCACAGGATGGCGGCCGCGGCGGATGCCGAGGCCCGGCTGGCTGCTGAACACCGGGCGGACGTAGTCGTAGCGCAACGCGCAATCGGCAAAGGCCGCGAGCCCGTCGAGTTCCGCCAGCGCCCGCGCGATGCGCTGCAGGGCGGGGATAGCGGCGGCGAGTGCCTCGACGATTGCGTCGAAGAGCAGCTTCTCGCGCGCCAGCGCACGCTCCTGCGCCGACAGCGCCTTGTCCTCGAAGGTCTTGAGCTCGGGGGTGATGTAGCGCTCGACGTTCTTCAGCGTCTGGCGGCGGCGGTAGTCGTCCGGCACCTTCTCGGCATGCACGCGGCCGAGCTCGATGTAGAAGCCATGCACCTTGTTGAACTCGACCTTCAGCGCAGCAATTCCGGTGCGCGAGCGTTCACGCGCCTCGAGTTCGAGCAGGAAGGCGCCACAGTTGGTCTGGATGCCGCGCAACTCGTCCAGCTCGGCGTCGTAAGCGTCGGCGATGACGCCACCGTCGCGCAGGTTCACCGCCGGTTCGGGGGCGATCGCGGCAACGAGGCGCGCCTCGACGTCGCCCGGCGCAAGCAGCGCCTCGCACAGCGTCACGAGGCGCGGCGCCGGCAGCGCGGCGAGCGTCTCGCGCACCATGGGTAGCTGAGCGAGGCTGTCGCGTAGCGCGGAGAGGTCGCGCGGACGCGCGCTGCGCAGCGCGATGCGGGCGGTGATGCGCTCCACGTCCGCAATCCCGCGCAGGCCGGTGCGCAGGCGCTCCAGCACGCGCCCGTCGCCGTCTCCGACGAGATCCGCCACCGCATCGTGGCGCGCAGCGGCGACAGACTGGTCCACCAGCGGGTGGTGCAGCGCATGACGCAGCCAGCGTGCGCCCATGCTGGTGGCGGTCGTGTCCAGGATGGACAGCAGGGTCGGCGAGGCCTCGCCGCGCAGGGTCTCGGTGAGCTCCAGGTTGCGGCGGGTGGCGGCGTCCAGGCGCAGGTATTCGGATTCGCGCTCGACCCGCAGCGCGATGACGTGCTCCAGGTTGTGCTTCTGGGTCGCGCGGGTGTATTCGAACAGCGCGCTCGCAGCGGCCAGGCCCACGCCGAGCTCGGCGGCGCCGAAGCCGGCGAGGTCGCGCGTAGCGAAGTGGCCGGTGAGCAGACGCTCGCCGTTCGCCGCGTCGAACTGCCAGTCGGGCAGGCGCCGCAGCGCAGGCGAGAGCACTTCGATGAGCGGCAGGTTGAGCCCGTCCGGTACCAGCACCTCCGCCGGGCGCAGGCGCTCGAACTGGCTGGCGAGCTGTTCGGAGGCGCACTCCATGACCCGCAGGTCGCCGTTCGCGAGGTTGAGCCAGGCGAGGCCGAGTTGGCCGCGCGCGAGTGTCGCGGCGAGCAGCAGCGCATCGCTGCGATCGTCGAGCAGCGCTGCGTCGGTGAGCGTGCCCGGGGTGACGATGCGGCTCACCGCGCGCTCCATCGGCCCCTTGGTCGCGCCGGGTTCGCCGACCTGCTCGGCGATCACCACCGACTCACCGAGCTTTACCAGCCGCGCGAGATATTGCTCCACCGCATGAAAGGGCACACCCGCCATGCGGATCGGCCGGCCCGAGGATTGCCCGCGTGTGGTGAGTGTGATGTCGAGTAGCCGCGCCGCCTTCTCCGCGTCCTCGAAGAAGAGCTCGTAGAAATCCCCCATGCGATAGAACAGCAGCCAGTCCGGGTATTGCGCCTTGATGCGCAGGTACTGCTGCATCATCGGCGTGTGGGAGAGAATTTCTTCTTCTGAGAGGTTCATGTGCTCGTGGGGGGGCTGGCCGCCTTGCTGGTGCGCAAAGGCTCGGCGGGGAGCGAATCTTACCATCCGGCTGAGTACGGGAAGGGTGGAGCGATCTCCCGCGATGGCGTGAATCCATGCGTTCGGTGGTCGTTTTCAGGGTGACTGACACCGACATGCGGGCGAAATTGTGCAGTGCAACAAAAATTGATTGACAAGGCGCTTCCTGACGGTAAAATGACCTTCAATGTTGCAGCGCAGCAAAATCATTCGATAGTGCATTCATCTCAGGAGAAGATCATGACCCAATTCAACACCCCCGAGCAGTTCGTCGCCGCCGGCAAGGCCAACGTCGAGACCCTCGTGACGCTCGCCAACAGCGCGATCGCCCGTGCCGAGCGCCTGGTTGCGCTGAACCTGAACACCGGTCGTAGCGTGCTGGAAGACAGCGTCGCCAGCACCAAGACCATTCTCGAGGTGAAGACCCCGCAGGAACTCGCCAGCCTCCAGGCTTCGCTCGCCCAGCCGATGATCGACAAGGCCGTGTCGTATGGCCGCAGCCTCAAGGAAATCGCCACCGAAGGCCAGCAGGAAGTCGCCAAGCTCTTCGAAGGCCAGATCGCCGATCTGAACAAGAGCTTCAACGCCGCGCTCGAGCAGGCCGCCAAGTCGGCGCCGGCCGGTTCGGAAGCTGTGTTCTCGGCGATCAAGTCGGCCGTCGCCGCGAGCAACAGCGCCTATGAGAGCGTCACCAAGGCCGCGAAGCAGTTCGCCGACGTGGCCGAGAGCAACCTGAGCGCGGCTACCGAAGTCGCGGTGAAGGCCGCTGGTACCAAGAAGGCCGCCTGAGCCCACGCCGCGCTTGGTGCGGCGACAAAGGCTTCGTGACTCAATGCGCCGCGCGGATTTCATCCGCGCGGCGCATTTATGTGAGCGGGGCAATTCCGAGGGGAATCCTGATTTCCCTGGATCGAGAAAACTCTTCAATCCTGAAATTCAGGATAAAACCTCTGTACGAATCCGATTTTACTTTCGGCTGTGAAGTTCTATCCTCACGCGTCGCATCCATACTTGAGGGGACTTCATCATGAAAGCTTTTTCGTTATTCGCCGCCGTACTCGCGCTCGGCCTGAGCGTGGCCACGGTGGACGCCGAGGCGGCAAAGCGCCTGGGCGGGGGCTCTTCATCCGGCATGCAGCGCCAGATGAACACGCCTGACAAGGCACCGGCCGCAGCGCCGGCCCAGAATGCCGCGCCCACCGCAGGCGCGGCCGGCACGGCAGCACAACCCAAGCGCTCGTGGATGGGGCCGGTCGCCGGCCTCGCCGCGGGTCTCGGCCTCGCCGCACTCGCGTCGCACCTCGGCTTTGGCGAGGAGCTCGCGTCGATGTTGATGATCGGCCTGCTGGTGATGGTCGCGCTGGCGGTGGTCGGCTTCATCATGCGCAAGCGTGCCGCCGCGCAGGCCGGCGCGGGCATGCATCGCGGCATGCAGTACGCCGCGGCCTCGCCATCCGCTGCGGCACCGCGCCATGACGTGGTGATGCCTGCGGGCGGCGCTGCGCCAACAGCCGGCGCGGGGCGCATTCCGGCGGGCTTCGACGCGGCTGGTTTTGCGCGTCAGGCGAAGGTCAACTTCATCCGCCTGCAAGCGGCCAACGACGCACGCAACCTCGACGACATCCGCGAGTTCACGACGCCCGAGATGTTCGCCGAGCTGCGCATGAACCTCTCTGAGCGCGGTGAAGTCGAGCAGCACACCGACGTCGTCAGCATCGAGGCGGATGTGATCGAGGTGGTCGAGGAGGACAATCGCTACATCGTCAGCGTGCGCTACACCGGTTTCATCCGCGAGGATGCCGCGTCCGCTCCAGAGGCAATCGACGAGGTGTGGCACCTGGTGCGTCCGCGTGAAGGCAAGGGCGGTTGGCTGCTCGCCGGGATTCAGCAAGCACAGTGATCCGGGCGATGTCCCGGCCGCGCTGAAGGCGGCCGGGCAGGCCGACGACCCCGCAGTGTCCTGGTTCATTTCGGGCACGGTGGGGTCGTCGGCTTTTGTGCGCCGCATATTGCGGGGCACATGACGCTTTGGCAATCCGGGCCGGGCTGATATCGTCACGTCACGCTGCGTGCGTTGATGCCGCGCAGCATCGTTCGGCACCATGCCCTTTGCTTCTCTCCTTCTGCTTTCTGCCCCAAGCCATGCCAGCCCTGTGGATGATCGTCGCGAGTTTCCTTTTTGCCTGCATGGGGGTGTGCGTGAAGCTCGGCTCGACGCGCTTTTCAACCGGCGAGCTGGTGTTTTACCGCGGCGGCATCAGCCTGCTGATGATGCTCTTCGTCGCGCGGGCTCAGGGGGTGAGGCTGTCGACACCGCATTGGCGCCTGCAGTTGTCGCGCAGCCTGTCGGGTGCGATCGCGCTGATGAGCTACTTCTTCGCGATCGGCATCCTGCCGATTGCCAGCGCCGCGACGCTGAGCTATACCTCGCCGATCTTCGTCGCGCTGCTACTCGGCCTCTTCTTCGGCGAGCGTCTGCGCTGGCCTGTACTCGCGTCGGTACTGACCGGTTTTGCGGGTGTCGCGCTGCTGCTGCGCCCCACACTGGAGCCGGGCCAGGGTTGGGGCGCTGCGACGGGGCTCGCGTCGGGCGCGATCGCGAGCCTCGCCTACATCAGCGTGCGCGAACTCGGGCGTGCGGGTGAGCCCGAGGTGCGCACGGTGTTCTGGTTCTCGCTGCTGACCACCTTATTGGGTTTGACTTGGAGCCTGCTCGGTGACGTCACGCTGCCTGACCTGCAAGGAGCACTGATCCTGTTCGGGGTGGGTGTTTTCGGTGGGCTTGCGCAGCTCGCGATGACCCGTTCGTATCGATACGGCCGAACCGTGGTGTCAGCAAATCTGAGCTATTCCACTGTCGTGTTTGCGAGCGTGTTCGGCTTGCTGTTGTGGGATGAGACCCTGCCAGTGAGCGCCTTGTTGGGGATTGCGCTTATCATCGCGAGCGGCGTCGCGGTTTCGCTTGCATCGCGAGGCCGCCGTTGAACAACATGGCGGGCAGCCGAGTTGCAGGAGTGAAGCGATGACCATTCGTCCAGGCTTGAAGTCCGTGCGTGCCGGGATCGCGGTGGGTGCGTGCATGCTGACGGTGCAGTGCTTCGCGCAAGCGGTGGCGCAGCTGCCCTCGTCGTGGCGTGTCACGCATTCGCATCCGGCGCCCTGGTGCGCTACGGGGCAAGGCTGCAATCTGGCGGCGCTCAAGACGGGCGCGGTCATCACACTCACGCGCGAGCGCCTGTCCGGGCCTGAGCCGCTCGCGTGCGAGAAGTCGACATTTGCCATCGTGCGACAGCCTGCGGAGGGCTTGTTCGAGGGTGGCCTGCCGGCGCCCGCCATTGCTGCTGCGCAGCAGGTCGGGGTTTCGGCCTTGCCCGCGGAGGTTCTGCGCGTGACCTGCGCGAACGCCGGCTTCGATTTCGTCGTCGCGGATGCGCAGACCCTGCTGCTGGCGCTGGACAACCGCATCTGGACTCTGTCGGGCGCTCCGGGGGCGCTGGCTGCCGATTCGAGCCCGGAAGGGTGTGTGCAGCGTCTCTTGGAAGCGCATTTCGCGGCCGACATGGGCTTCTCACCCGCGACCGTCGCGTCGAAGCGCGATTTGCTCTCGGCAGCGCTGCATGCGGACATCACCGCCTGGTTTGCGAAGCCATCCGACCCGAACGAGGTGCCTGAGATCAACGGCGACCCCTTCACCGACACGCAGGAACCACCTCGGCGCTTTGCCGTTCAGGGGGCGCATGGCGACGACGATGTCCGCCTCGTCCCGGTAAGGTTTGCAGATGGCTGGCAGCAACATGAGCTGCAGTACCGTTTGGTGCGAGAGCAGGGGCGCTGGCGGGTGGATGATGTGCTCGGCCGCGACGGCATCGGCCTGCGTGCCATCCTGCAGCACTGAACCGGGCGTCGGCTCGCTGTTGCGGGCGGGAACCCCGGACTACGGATGGAGTCTCGTCGTGTATTCCTCACTCGCCTTGGGGCGGATTGATCATGCGATTTCACGTACGCCTCGCGCTTGGCCTGGTGGCCACGTTGGTGCTCTCGTTCGGGCTCAGCCTCGCGAATGACCCTCGGGCCGAGTTTTCCGCCCGCGACCAGGGGTGGAGAACGGCACCGCGGCATTCAGCGGGGCTCGCACCGGACCCGGTCAAGAACGCGGACATCGCGATCGTGCAGGTATACGCCGCCCCGACGGTCGGCTGGCGTGGCTATTTCGCCGTGCATCCCTGGATCGTGGTCAAACGCGCAGGCGACACCGCCTACACCCGCTACGAGGTCATCGGCTGGGGCAGTGGGGATGTGGTTCGCAGGAACCGCAATGTCGCAGACGGCCTCTGGTTCGGCGCCACGCCGCGCGTGCTGGTGGACCACCGCGGTGAAGGCGTTGGAGCGATGATCGACGAGATCGAGGCAGCCATCGCACGCTATCCGTATCCGGATCGCTACCGCAGCTACCCGGGGCCGAACAGCAACACCTTCCTCGCCCACATCGGCAGGGAGGTGCCGGCCCTGGAACTCGACATGCCGGCGAACGCGATCGGCAAGGATTATCGTCCGGTCAGCGAACTGGTGGGACTCTCGCCCTCCGGCGCCGGGGTCCAGGTATCCTTGCTGGGCATGCTCGGATTCATTGTGGGCATCGAGGAGGGCGTCGAACTCAACCTGCTCGGGCTCAACTTCGGGCTCGACTTCAACCGGCCCGCCTTGCGTCTGCCGTCAATCGGCCGGCTAGGCTGGGACGAGCAGGCCTCGTGAATCCGCCGCTGCGTTGACGGTGCGCCTCCCGCTGCAATGACGGTGTGAGTCCTGCTGCGTTGGCGGCGAGCGTTCGCTCGGCGTGCGTCACCTTCGACTTTTTGCTGGACCACCGATACACACATTACGAGGAGAACACGGATGGGGAAGATGGTGAGCTTCAAGCGCCCGGACGGGCAGAGTGTCCAGGGCTATCTGGCGGAGCCGGCGGGCACTCAGGACGCGCCGGGGGTCGTCGTGATCCAGGAGTGGTGGGGCCTCAACGATCAGATTCGCGGCGTGGCCGAGCGTCTGGCAAGTGCGGGCTACCTTGCGTTGGTGCCTGACCTCTATCGCGGTCAGTCCACCGTCGAGGCGGAGGAGGCGCACCACCTCATGAGCGGGCTCGACTTCGGTGATGCTGCGTCGCAGGATATTCGCGGGGCGGTGCAGTTCCTGAAGGGGCGCGCCGGCAAGGTGGGTGTGACGGGCTTCTGCATGGGGGGGGCGCTGACGCTCCTGACCCTGTCGAACGTGCCGGAGGTGGATGCCGGCGTGGTCTGGTACGGCTGTCCGCCACTCGAGTATGTCGACGCGAAGGTCATCAACGTACCGGTGATGGGGCACTTCGCGACGCAGGACGAGTTCTTCCCGCTCGACACCATCGATGCGCTCGAAAGCAAGCTCGGGAGCGCTGGCGTGGCGATCGAGTTCCATCGCTATCTGGCGCGGCATGGCTTCGCCAACGAGACGGCCGTCGGGCCGGGGCGTATTCCGCAAACCCAGTATGACCCTGTGTGGGCGCAGCAGGCGTGGGATCGAACCCTGCGCTTCTTCGGCCGTCACCTCGGCTGAACGCCGCAGCGGAATCGCTCAAGTCCTGCGGACGCCTGCCGTTAACCCGATACGTAGGGCACCCGGTGCCCGCTTCCACGGATTGATGTCATGGATGTCTCATCGATTGCGGCCTATGCGTCCGCGAATGCGATGCAACAGTTGCAGCAGCAGGTTTCGGTCTCGATGTTGAAGAAAGCGCTCGAGATCCAGGAGCAGGGTGCATTGCAGCTTCTCGAGGCCCTGCCGCAGCCTGCTCCGGCTGCGAGCGCTACGACCGGCACGGTGATCGATACCTTCGCCTGAGCGGCTCAGCGGCGAGGGGTCTCGCGCGGGGTAGAGGCCACGTGCTGCCTCCGCAGCCGTGCGACGAACCAGAAGGTGCTACCCCGGCCCGGCTGGCTGTCGACACGGATGTCGCCTTCCATCATCCGCGCAAGTCGCCGGCTGATCGCAAGCCCCAAACCCGTACCGCCGAATTTCCGGGTCGATGATCCGTCGGCCTGCTCGAAAGGTACGAAGAGGCGTGAGAGGATCTCCGGCTCGATACCGATGCCGGTGTCTTCGATGGCACAGCGCAGCATTGCGATGTCGTCGCCGACCTCGGCGAGTTCCACCTTCAGGTTGATGCTGCCTCTGGCGGTGAATTTGACCGCATTGCCCGAGAGATTCAGCAGGATCTGGCCGATTCGCGCAGGGTCGCCGATGAGCACGGAGTCGGCCTGCTGAGGGTCGAAGTAGGCGCGGAACAGCAGGCCTTTGTCGTTTGCCATCGGCGTCAGCGCGGCGATGTGCTGGTCCAGCACGTCGCCGAGCCGGAACGGGCGTTGTTCGAGCGTGAGCCGGTCGGCCTCGAGGCTGGCGATGTCGAGTACATCGTTGATGATCGCCAGCAGATGGTGGGAGGCGTCGTCGATGAGCTTCAGCTGCTCCTTGAGTTGCGCGTCCTTCGACTGACGCAGCGCGACCCCGGTCATGCCGAGGATGCCGTTCAGCGGCGTGCGCAACTCATGGCTCATGTTGGCGAGGAAGGTGGTCTTGGCGCGGTTCGCCGCTTCGGCCGCCTCCTTCGCGATTGCCAGCGCAGTGGTGCGTTCCGCGAGCAGGAGCTCGTCGCGTTTGCGGGCACTGATGTCGGTGGCGAGGCTGATGAAGTGGCTCGGTCTGCCGTTCGGCCCCAGCACTGCGTCGATGGTCAGCAGCGCGGTGTATTGCTCGCCGTTCTTGCGGCGATTGACGATCTCTCCGCGCCAGTGGCCGGTCTCGCCGAGAGTGGTCCACAGTTCCCTGTAGAACGCCGGCCCCTGCACGCCGGAGCGCAGGATGCGGGGGTTCTTGCCCAGCACCTCGTCGGCCCGGTAGCCGTTGATGCGCTCGAAGGCAGGGTTCACCGACAGGATGGTGCCGGCGGGGGTGGTCAGGATGATCGAGTCGGAGCTTGCCTGGAACACGCTCGCCGCCAGGTTCTGCTGTCGTGCGAGCTCGGCATTCTGTGACGCGATGCGCAGCTTGCGCCGCCAAGCCAGGCCACCCACGACGCTCAATGCGACCAGAATGGGCAGCGCAATGCTCGCGAGGCGTCGCGCCTCTTCCTGCCAGGCGGAGAGCGCACCATCCCGGTTGATATGAACGACCACGACGGCCGGAAACTGGCTCGATGCGCGAAAGGCGGTCAATACCTGCCGTCCGCCGAACAGCGACTGGCCCAGGGTCCCGGACTCCTGCCGGAGCAGACGCTCGGCGACATCCCCGGCGCTGCCACGTGTTCCGGGGCGGTCGGCCGCGTCGGACGAAAACAGGAGCAGACCGTCGTAACGCAGCCACTGCAGGCTTCCCTCTTCGGGCGCAAGGCGCAGCAGGAAGCTGTTGGCGAAATAGTCGGGGTTCAGCGCCGCCAGCAGCCAGCGCGGCTCACGTGAGAGCGTGAGGCGGCGCAGCACCGGAACGAAACCCAGATCGGCGGCGTGCTGCGTGCCCGGCAGCACGCCGGTCGGTTGTGCGGATTCAAGGTCTCTGCCGGTCCAAGGCGGCGCAATGCGAAGAATCTCCGCATCCGGACGCACTGCGGGATAGAAGCTGCCGGTTTCCACCGACACACCGATGTTGGCGGCGTTGGAGCTCGCGACGATCGTGCCACCCTGATCGACCAGCGACAGAGAGCGCAGATGAGGGGCCTGGCGGAGTGCACTGGCGAGGCGGAGATTGAGCGTCTCGGTGTCGCCCTCGAGCGTGGGGTCGAGGGTGTTTGCGGTGATGTCGACGACCTTAAGGCTTTGGGTGAGGTGCTCCTCCAGGTTGCGCGCGAGCGCCTCCGCGCGGGTAAAGCCGCCTGCGATCGCGTCCTCGTGCATTCGCCAGAGTGTGAACGCGAACGCGGCAAGCCAGCCGAGGACAAGCAGGAACAGGACCAGCACGAACCCGCCGGCAAATGCCCTCGGGCGACCTGCCGGGCGGTCGGCGCTAGTCGGCGACAATGGGTTCGAGTGCATGGCGTGTGGCATTGGCCCTGAGTTTGCCCGACTGCTTCATCGTCGCCAGGATCTCCTCCACCCGCGCATGAAAGCGAGCCTCGCCCAGCCGCATCGCCCAACTGTATGCGGTGAGATGAAACGTGCCTGGAGGGGACACGAGTCGCGCCCAGTCGTTGCTTTCGAGCATGCGCCTGCTGTACGGATAATCCGTCATGAACACATCGGCGCGCCCGGAGCGCACCTCCTGTTCGCGCGCGCCCGGTGTATCGAACACGCGCAGGGTGGCCGATTTCAGCCGCTCCCGCATGACGCTTTCCTGCAGCGTGCCCTTGGCCACGGCGACCACGACATCCGGCCGGTCAATGTCGGCCCAGGTCAGGATCCGCCGGTTCGCGCGGGTCGTGATTGCGTAGATGTCGCTGCGCAGATAGGGGGAGGTGAACTGCAGGCGCGCAGCGCGCTCCGGTGTCGCGACCAGTCCGAACATCGCGATATCGCAGCGGTCGTTGGTGAGGTCGTCGATGAAGCGCGAGAATGCGCTATCGACAAAGGTGACACCGACGCCGAGCGCCTGGCCGAGGTCGTGCGCGTTGTCGATGTCGATGCCGGAAAGTGCCTGTGTCCTGGGGTTACGGAAGGTCACGCCGAAATAATCGGGCCAGATGCAGACCCGCAGGGTGCCGCTATCGATGACGCGCTGGAGGAGGTCCGCTGCGGCCACGCCCGGCATCGCCAGCAGGGGCAGGGCAGCAAGGCTCGCGAGAATCTGCCGGATGGTGGCGCGCGTCATGGTCTGGGTCGTCTTTCGGCGGTGAGCGATCGGGAAGATGATACATCAATGATTATTTGAAAATCGTCTCTTTGCTACCCGATCCGGGGGCATACCCTTGCGCCGTTGCCCAGGGGCGCGGGCCGAGGGGCGATTGCAGCCGGCACCTGCAGCGCGCAAGGAGGTGGTCGTTCGCGTTGTCGTTCGTGCGGGTTGTCGTTCGGGTTTATCCTGTGCCCTTGTCGTATCGTTGCGCCGCCATGACGGCGATGGGATATACGGAAAATGCGAACTGCACGCAAGATTTCCCCTGGATCCAGCACTGCGTGGCGTTCTCGCCTTCGGGCGTGCATGCGGGCGAGCATGCTGCTGCTGTGCCCCATGACTGCGGGGGCGCAGACCCTGCCACCGCTCGGGGCGGACCTGGCCGGCGGGGTCTCCGTATCCGGCATCTCGTCCGGTGGCTACATGGCGGTTCAGTTCCAGGTCGCGCATTCGGCACTCGTCACGGGGGCGGCCATCGTCGCCGCGGGTCCCTACGACTGTGCGGCACAGAGCACTGCGCGTGCGCTCGGCAACTGCATGGAGCCGAGTGCGCAGATGCCGGTGCCGAGCGGCGCCCAGACGCTGGCGCGTGCCGCGTCCCGTGTCGCGGCAAGCGAGATCGACCCGCTCTCCGCCTTGCGTGGGGACCGCGTCTGGCTGCTATCCGGTGGAGCGGATCGAACCGTTGCGCCCCAGGTGGTCGAGGCACTAGCCGATTTCTACCGGGTAGCAGGCGTGACGCCAGAGGCGCTCGTCATCGAACGCATCGCCGCGGCCGGGCATGCGATGCCTTCGGTGGCACTCGACCAGGCACAATCCTGTGGATCCAGTGCCTCGCCCTTCATCAGCCGATGTGACGACTTCGATGCGGCGGGGCGCCTGCTGGCCCACCTGACCGGCTCTCCCGGCGCCCGCGCAGCGCAGCCGGGCGGCGACCTGGTTCGTTTCGGGCAGGCCGAGTTCTCCGGAGGCTGGCCGGCTGGCGACAGCCTCGGAGAGGTCGGCTTCGCGTATGTTCCGGTGGACTGCAGGGGGGGCGGCTGTCGCGTGCACGTCGCCTTCCACGGCTGCAAGCAGAACATCGACCGCGTCGGGTCGGCATTCGTCGAGGGCGCGGGCTACAACCACTGGGCGGACAGCCACCGTCTGATCGTGCTCTACCCCCAGACCCGCTCCCGCTACGGTTTCGGTTGGGGGGCACTCAACTGGGTGTGGAACCCGAATGCCTGCTGGGACTGGTGGGGCTACCTCGGTGACGACTACGCCACCCGCGATGCGCCCCAGATTCGTGCGGTGATGGCGATGCTGCGGCGCCTGGGCGAATCGCTCCCGGCGCAGTGAGTGGATTCAGTCCGGCCTACCGTCCGCGCGCGCACGGCTCAGGATCGGTACGTAGCGCACGAGATACAAGATGAACGCCAGCGTCCACGCCGTACTCGCGAAGTGAATGCCGGCCGTGGCGAAGCTCGGCAGCGCCGTCAGGGTCAAGACGCGGGCGAGCGCGGCGAGCTGAATCAGTGCGTAGCAGGCGGTCTCCACCGCGCCCGCCTTGAGCATGCGTCCGGTATGGCCGAGCGCGGTGCGCGTGATCATGCCGATGATGAGCCCGGCCATCGACCCGATCGTCAGCGCGTGCACCGCGGCAGAGCGTGGAACCCAACCCCATACCGACATCGCTGCCAGGGCAAGCCCGATCGGAATCCACAGGTGCGACAGGTGCAGCACCCACAGCAGCGGGTTTCGCCAGGTTGCGAGCGGATTCCAGCCCATGCTGCGGACCAACTGCAGCGCCGCGGCGGCCGTGGCCAGTATCGCCGCTAAGGTGCCGGGGAGTACGATCCAGGTCGTCAGCGCCAGCAGTGTGAGCACGATCGCGCCACGGTCCAACCAGGGGTGGCGCCACTGCTTCACGCCGCGCAGCGCGTTGGCGGTGAACATCGGCACGACACGCCCGGCCATCACCGTCTCCAGCGTCACCACCAGCGCCACTGCGAGCAGCATCACCTGCAGCGGATCGATCGCAAGCACTCCGCCCGCGGCGAGGTGGAAGGCGAGGTTGGCGCAGGCGAGCACCAGCAACAGCAGCCCGATGCCATAGTTGCGGTGGCTGCGCGACTTCACCAGCAGCCGCGCGAATATCGCCGCGCAGGTGAACAGGAAGGCACAGTCGATGAGCGCGGCGAGCGCACCGCCGCTGCTTGACATCGCGATCCGGCCTGCAACCCAGAGCGCCGCAAGCCCCTGCAGTGCCCGTCCGGTCGGCGTTGCGAGGCCGGTCCACACCTTGCCGGCCGTGAACAGGAAGCCGACGATCACGGCGACGGCGAAGCCGAACACCATCTCGTGCGCGTGCCACCACACCGGTGGCCAGGCAGGGGCCGCGACTCCGGCCAGGATCAACGTCCATGCCGGAATGGCCAGTATCGCGAAGAGCGCCGAGAGCAGGTAGAACGGCCGGAAACCGAGCGCGAACAATGCGTAGCTCTTCGGATCGATGCGGCGTGAGGTGGGTTCGTCGAGACGGATCAGGGCCATGACGGTGTGCGCTTCCTGGAGGTGTTGCGTGGAGCAGGGTGGGCGATGCTGCCTGCAGTGGTCTGAGCGGATTCTGCGTTTCCGCGCTGTGTCCCACCTTGATTGGAGTCAATCGCGGCGGAGCACGACGTCCGGTGAGGCGTCGTTTCGAATAGAATCGACACAAAAGATTCTTTCGATGCTTTTCGCGACTGCCCCCTGGAGCAAGCGGATTCGACCATGACCGACCCCGTGACCGAAGACAAGAAAGGCGATGCGCTCAAGGCGCAGCGCTTCCAGATGCTGGCCGACATTGCCAAGGAGTTGTCGGAGGACATCGTTTTCCCGACCTGCTTCGATGTATCGCTGCACCTGCGTAATGTACTCAAGGACCCGGAGGCCCCGCTCGACAAGATCGTCGCCGCGATTCGGGTGGAGCCGCTCATCGTCAGTCGCCTGCTGCGCCAGGCGAACTCGGTCGCCGCAGGCGCGCGGACGCCGATCGTCGATGTCGGCAGCGCCATCACGCGGCTGGGGCTGAAGACCGTGCGCGCGGTCGCGCTTGCGGTGGCGATGAATCAACTGGTGCGTTCCAAGGATCTGCAGGTGTTCGGCCGGATGTCCGCCGGATTGTGGAAGCACTCGTTGCACACGGCCGCCGCCGCCGCAGTGATCGCGCGCAACATGTGCCCGCGCATCAGTCCGGACGAGGCCATGCTGGCTGGTCTCGTGCACGACCTCGGCGCCTTCTACATGCTCTATCGTGCGTCGCAGTACGAGGAACTCAAGGCGCGACCCGACAGCGTCCGCTACCTGATCTCGCAGTGGCACGAGAGCATTGGCGAATCGGTGCTGTTCGCGTTGAAGATGCCGGACTCGCTGATCGCCGCGGTGAGCAACCACGACCAGCCTCGCCCGCCGATGCTGGATGCGCCGCGCACGCTCTCCGACGTGATCTACGCGGCCAACGCGCTCGCGACCACGGATTTCGAGTGGCTGGACGACCCCAGCCCGGAAAGGGTGCTCGGTGAGCAATACCACGCGCTCGCAGCAGAAGTCCAGAGCTACATGGCGGAGTTGGTCGCCGACTTCGGCTGAGCTTGTCGCCCGCGCTTGCAAGGCGCGCTTGGAGATGTCCGCCCGCCGTCAGCGCTGACCGATCCTGACGTCGCCGAACAGCTTCCCCAACCCGCGCGGTTGCGATCGCCAGTATTGCGGCGGGGCGCTGACCTGGGCGCCGAGTTCGGCCGCGGCACGCCAGGGCCAGTGCGGTTCGAAGAGGATCGCGCGGGCGATGGCGACGAGGTCGGCGCGCCCCTCGGCGATGATCGCCTCGGCCTGGGCGGGCTCGGTGACGAGGCCCACCGCGATCGTCGGCAGCCCGGTTCCGTTGCGCACCGACTCGGCGAGCGGCACCTGATAGCCCGGCCCCAGCGGAATCTGCTGACGGGGCGAGAGACCGCCGCTGGAGACATGGACGAAGCTGCAGCCGCGCTCGCGCAGGGCCCGGCCGAAGCTGACGCTCTGCGACACATCCCATCCGCCCTCCACCCAATCGGTTGCAGAGATGCGCACACCCAGCGGGAAGCCGGCGGGCAAGACGGCCTGCACCGCATCGAATACCTCGAGGGGGAAGCGCATGCGGTTGTCGAGGCTGCCGCCGTAGTCGTCCTCGCGTGCATTCGCGATTGGAGAGAGGAACTGGTGGAGCAGATAGCCATGTGCGCAGTGCAACTCGATGGCCTGCACGCCGATCCGGAGTGCGCGCCGGGCGGCGTCTGCGAACGCCTCGCGGATACGCGCGAGCCCGGCCGCATCCAGCGCGAGTGGCGCAGGCTCCTCGGGCAGGTGCGGCAGCGCTGACGGCGCCACGGGATGCCAGCCGCCCTGGTCTGGCGCGATCAGCTGGCCACCTTCCCAGGGCACGCGGCTGGATGCCTTGCGCCCCGCGTGGGCGAGCTGGATTGCAAACGGGATCGCAGCGTGACGGCGTATGCGATCGAGCACTTCACGCAGCGCGCCCTCGGTGTCGTCCGACCACAAGCCCAGGCAGCCTGGCGTGATGCGGCCCTCCGGGGCGACCGCGGTTGCTTCGATGATGAGCAGGCCAGCGCCCGAGAGCGCGAGCTGCCCCAGGTGCATGAGGTGCCAGTCGGTGGCGCGGCCGTCCTCGGCAGAGTACTGGCACATCGGCGCGATCACGATACGATTCTGCAGTTCAAGCGTACCGAGCGGGAATCGGGTGAACAGTTGGCTCATCGGGGCGGCTCCGCGGTGTGGGGAGCCGATGTTACCTCAGGCCGGGAGCGGCCATCCAAGCCCCTTCGGACTCCAGACCTGCTGCAGTCGCAGCGATGCGGCGTGGTGCAACGGGACGCAGCAAAAAAAAGCCCGGACCGTTGAGGGCCCGGGCTGAATCCACACATCTTGGAGGAGGGTGGAGGAGACGGGTGCATCATAACCAAGTGGATGTTGCACTGCAATATCCTTATGGAGGTTTCTGCTTAGAAGTTTTTGATGGGCGCATCAGTCACGAGAACAGGTGGGAGGTGTTGCGCTGCAGCATCCGCGACAATGCGGGGTGCTGCGTGAAGTCGCTCACTGCCGTGACGTGCGCGTGATGGCAATAAAATCAGCAAAATTGCAAAATATGTTCACTCATTCAATCCCTTGTACCCGGGGTGCCCACGTCCATGTTCAGCCCTGAGCTGCCTCCTGCCCCACGTCCCCCCGACCGCGACCTCCTCGAGATGATGGTCGAGGCCAGCGACATCGCGATGCTGGCAGTTTCCGGCGAGGGTCGTGTGGAGGTGGTGAACGCCCGCTTTCGACGCTACTGGGGGCTCGATGGCTTGCCGGACGAGGTCCTCGAGGATTTCTCCAGCTTGCGCCCGGTGCTGGAGAGCCGCCTGGGTGCTGGCTGCGACTGTGTGATCGGAGCCTTTACCGGCGACCGTCTCGACACCCTGACCTTGCGCTCGGGACGGGTGCTCGAGTGCTCATGCCAGGGGGTGCGCCTTGGGGCGCGGGACGTGCGCCTGTGGTCGATGCGGGACATCACCGACCTGCACATTGCCACCGTGACAGCCAGCGGCGAGCGCCAGCGCTTGCGCGCGCTGATCCGGACCATCCCAGACCCGGTGTGGGTGAAGAATACCGAAGGCGTGTATCTGGCCTGCAACCGCGCGTTCGAGCAGCTCTTCGGTGCGCCGGAGGAAGCGATCGTCGGACGCACCGATTACGACTTCGTCGACCGCTCGCTCGCCGACTTCTTCCGCGCCAATGACAGGCTCGCGATCCAGGCCGGTATGGCGCGAACCAACGAGGAGTGGCTGACCTTCGCCGAGACCGGCCACCGCGGGCTGTTCGAGACCGTCAAGACGCCATTCCTGGACGAGAAGGGCAAGGTGATCGGCGTGCTGGGCATTGCCCGTGACGTCACGCCGCTGTGGCAGGCGGGCGAACGCCTGAGGGAGAGCGAGGCGCTCTATCGCACCATCGTCAGCCAGGCGGGCGAGGGGATCATCGTCATCGATCCGGACTCGCTCGGCTTTCTGGAATTCAACGAGGCTGCCTGCGCCACGCTGGGTTATGACCGCGAGACCTTCGCCGGCATGAGCCTCATGGATCTCCAGTCCGAGTTCAGCCGCGAGGAGGCTGTCGCGCGTTGCCACGAGATCTTGGCTAAAGGCGGCGGCGAGTTCGAGATCGCCCACCGTCACCGGGACGGTAGTCTGCGGGACATGCAGGTCAGCAACCGTCCGGTGTCGATCAACGGGCGCAGCTATCTTGCTGCGGTCTGGCGCGACATCACCGAACGCAAGCAGCAGGAGCGCACCCAGGCGGAGTCACGCCAGGCGCTGGAGACGCGTGTGCAGCAGCGCACCGCCGAGCTCGAGGCGGTGAACGAGCGGCTCACCAGGGCCAAGGAGGCGGCCGAAGCGGCAAACGCGGCGAAGAGCACCTTTCTCGCGAACATGAGCCACGAGATCCGTACCCCGTTGAACGCGATCATCGGGCTCACCCACCTGCTGCGAAAGCGCAGCGCCGAGCCGGAGCAGCGCGTCCAACTCGACAAGATCGGCAGCGCGGCGCGGCATCTGCTCGGCGTCATCAACGACATCCTCGATGTCTCGAAGATCGAGGCGGGAAAGCTGGTGCTCGAAGAGACGGACTTCGACCTCTGCCACGTGATCAACGACGTGCTCGATCTGGTCGCCGAGCGCGCTCGAACGAAGGGGCTGCGGTTGCTGTGCGAGGTCGACCCGGATCTTCCGGCCGTTTTGCGTGGCGACGGCCTGCGTCTAGGCCAGATCCTGCTCAATCTGGTGACCAACGCGGTCAAGTTCACCGATAACGGCACCGTGGCGGTGTCGGTGACGCGCGGTGAGTCCGACGGCGACCGGCTGCGGGTGCGCTTTGCGGTCAAGGATACGGGTATCGGCATGTCGGCCGAGCAATGTGCGCGGCTCTTCCAGCCCTTCGAGCAGGCCGACAGCTCCACCACGCGCCGCTTCGGGGGCACCGGGCTGGGGCTTGCGATCAGCCGCCGACTGGTCGAGCTCATGCACGGCAGCCTGTCGGTCGAGAGCAGGCTCGGGCAGGGTGCCTGTTTCCGCTTCGAGGTGCTGCTCAAGCGGCGAGGCGCGCAAGCGCAGGCGCGGGACAAGCAGCCCGGAGCGCAGGCGCAACTGCCCGATCCCGTCGAGGACCTGCTCGAACGCCTGCGCCAGCGTGGTTCGGCGCGGATCCTGCTGGTCGAGGACAACCCCATCAACCAGGAGGTCGCGCGCGCCTTGCTCGAGGACGCCGGGCTGATCATCGATGTCGCGCACGACGGTCACCAGGCCGTCGAGATGAACGCATCCGGCCGCTACGCGATGATCCTGATGGATCTGCAGATGCCGGTGATGGATGGCCTCGAGGCGACCCAGCACATTCGTGCCGACCCGCGTTTCGCGAGCACGCCGCCAATCGTGGCGATGACTGCGAGCGCCTTCGACGAGGATCGCCAGCGATGTTTGGCCATCGGCATGAACGATCACGTGGCCAAGCCCATCGACCCGCTGCGCCTGTACGAGGCCGTGCTGAGATGGCTGGGCACGGCAGCGGAGGGCGTCGGCATCGCGGCCCCCGATGCAGGCGGCGTGGAGCCCGTCCGGATGGCATCGGCGCTGCAGGTACTGCGCCTTCAGCCGGGTCTCGATGTGGACGCCGGGCTCGCGGTGCTGCGCAACAAACCGGAGACCTATCTTCGCCTGCTGCGCCGCTTCTGCACCAGCCATCGAGACGACGCCGCGGCGATGCGCACGCTGTGGCGGTCGAATGATCCGCAAAAGGCGAAGCTGCTGGCCCACACCTTGAAGGGGGTCGCGGGCAACCTCGGGCTCACGGAGGTGCGCGCGCATACCGAGCTGATCGAGTCCTGCCTGCGTGGCGGTTCCGACAGCGACGGGGTGATGGCCGCCATTGCCGCGCTGGAAACCCAGCTCCACAGCGTGTGCGACCTCATGGTCAGCGTGCTCGACGAGGCCTCGCCAGCCGTGCAGGTGCACGCCGCCGCGCCATTGTCGGCGGAGGCGGCGGATACGCTGGTGCGGGAACTCGGGGCCCTGCTTGCTGCGGACGATCTGCAGGCGCTCAACCTGTTCCAGGCCAACATGCCGGCGCTGATGTGGTTACTCGGTGCGGAGTACGACGCCTTCGTCCGCGACATGGATGCCTTTGCGTTCGACCGTGCACTGACGCATTTACCGGTGGCGGGTGGCGCGATTCAGCTCGGTCGGGGGTGAGTCCGCACCGGCGGGCACGCTGCGCGCCGAGACGGATTGCCAGAACTTCGGGCGCGCTCGCGAGTCCTCGTGATTCGGCGACGACGCGAGCGAGACGATGATCCGGCTCAAGCAACTCAGCATGCACTACACCCTGGGCGGTAACCGCATCGACATCCTGCGCGAGGTCGATCTGCAGATTGCCGCAGGGGAGCGGGTGGCCATCGCCGGTCCTTCGGGTACCGGCAAGACTTCACTGCTGTTGCTGCTTGCCGGACTGGAGCGTCCGGCATCCGGCTCGGTGGAGTTCGCCGGCCGGTCGCTCGAGACACTGGACCGTGACCAGCTCGCCGACCTGCGTCGCGATCACATGGGCATCGTCTTCCAGTCCTTCCACCTCGTACCCAGCCTGAGCGCACTGGACAATGCCGCGCTGCCGCTCGAAATCGCGGGACGGCGCGATGCGCGCGAGCGGGCGCGGGCGCTGCTCGACAAGGTGGGGCTCGGTGCGCGCCTGGATCACTACCCTGCCCAGCTCTCCGGTGGCGAGCAGCAGCGTGTGGCCATCGCGCGTGCGCTGGTGCACGAACCCAGGCTGGTGCTTGCCGACGAGCCCACCGGGAATCTGGATGACCGCACTGGAAGCGCGATCGGCGAGCTGCTGTTGCGGCTGAATGCCGAGTCCGGCACGACGCTCGTACTGGTGACGCACGACGCGGCCTTCGCACGGCGTTGCGACCGGGTGCTGAGCCTCTCCGAGGGGCGGTTGACGGCCGCGCAACCGGAGCGGGAGGGCGCTGCCCGTGGCTAGCCTCGCAAGCCTTGCCGGCATTGCATGGCGCGACCTGCGTGGCGGCGGGCGGACGCTGTGGGTGTTCGGCGCCTGCCTCGCGTTGGGCGTCGCACTCATTGCCGCGAGCGCTGGCCTGTACCGCCAGATCAGCGCCAGCATGCTCGCGGACACGCGCACGCTGTTCGGTGGCGATGTCGAGGTGCGAACGCGCGCACCGCTGGCAGACGAGGTCCTCGCCTGGACGGCGGCGCGCGGCAGCGTGTCGCTGCTGGTCGAATTCAGGACCATGCTGATGACGCCCTCCGGCGAGGCCCACCTGGTCGAACTGCAAAGCGTCGACGCCCGCTATCCGCTCTATGGCGCGGTGGAGCTTGCACCATCGCAGTCGCTGGCCGAGGCAACCGCGGCGCACTCAGGCCGGCATGGTGTCGTGCTGGACCCGGTGCTGTCGCAACGCCTTGGGCTCGGTCCAGGCGATCTGGTGACACTCGGCGACATCGAACTCGAGGTGCGCGCACTCACCGTGCGCCAACCCGATCGCAGCCTGCGTGCCGACTGGAGCGGGCCGCCGGTGCTGGTCTCGGCCGAGGCGCTGGCCGCAACCGGCCTGCTGCAACCGGGAAGTCGGCCCGCCTATCGCTACCGCGTGCGTACCGATGTCGCACCCGACGCCTGGCGTGCCGCATTCATGTCGGCCTTTGCCGATCACGACGCCGAGATCCGCACCTTCACCGAGCGCAATGCGCGGTTGGCGGAGGTGCTCGAGCAGATCGGTTCCGGGGTGATGCTGATCGGCTTCAGTGCGCTCTTCATCGGAGGCATGGGGGTGTTCAACAGCGTTCAAGCCTACCTGCAGGGCAAGCTCGGCACCCTTGCCACCCTGCGTGCGCTCGGCCTGCGCGACGGGCGCCTGGCGACGCTGTATCTGTTGCAGATCCTTGCGTTGGCGGCGGGTGCGTCGCTGCTCGGGGCGATTCTCGGCGGGGGGTTGGCGCTGCTGGGTGTTGCGATGGCGAGCGCGCGGCTCCCGGTCGCGGGCGACGCAGCGCTGCTGGTCGCACCCCTCGCGCTCGCCTGGGTCTGTGGCGTGTTCATCGCGCTGTTGTTCTCATTGCCGGCCTTGGGGCGGGCGCTGACGGTGAACCCTGCGGCCCTGTTTCGCGGTGCACTCGGGGTGGCGACCCACGTCCCGGCGCGGGCGGGCTGGCTCACCGCAGCATGCGCGCTGGTTGCCGCCGCGCTGCTCCTGGCGTCGATGCCGGATGCGCGATTCGGCCTGCTGTTCCTCTTCGCGCTCGCCCTCGTGCTGGCGCTGCTGGAAGGGCTCGTGCGCGTGCTGCGCAAGGTGGCGCAGCGCGTCGCCGGGCATCCGCGTTTGGCCGGGCGCTTCGCATTGAGGATCGCGCTGTCCGGCCTCTACCGTCCGGACTCGGCCCTGCGCCCGGCCTTGCTCTCGCTCGGCTCGGCGCTGACCCTGCTGGTGGCCTCCACGCTTGTGGTTCATGCGCTGCTGCTGACGGTCGAGGAAACAGTCCCGGCGCAGGCGCCGGCGCTGGTGTTCCATGACATCGACGCGACCCGCCTGGGCGAGTTCGAGCAGCTGGTGCGGGCTGCCCCCAGCCTCAGCCGGCTGGACCTCGCGCCGTTCGTGCTCGGCCGGCTGGTAGGGGTGGGCGACGAGGCTCTGCGCGACAGCACCGATGCGCGGCGCCGGGTCGAGGCGCGCGACGAACACAAGATGAGCACCCTGCAGAACAACTTCGACCAGGTCGTCGTGACGCGCGGCGACTGGTGGCCGGCGGATTATCGGGGGCCACCCCTGGTCGCGATGGAGGATCGCGAGGCCGACCAGCTCGGCCTCGCGCCCGGCGACGTGCTGCACTTCGAGATCCTCGGCGAGCCGGTCACCGCCACCTTGGTCGCGATCTACGCGCAGAAGCGCTTCCAGTCCCGTCTGTGGCTTGAAGCGATCTTCTCCGATGGCGTGCTGGATCCCTTCATCACGCGCCATGTGGGCATGGCCTACATGGACGCGCAAGAGGCGATCGCGACCCAGAACCGCATCGCATCGGTGCAGCCGGGTGTTGTCAGCGTGCGCACCTCGATGCTCCTCGACGAGGCGCGCGCCATCCTGACCCGCGCTGCGACGGCGCTCACGGCGGTGGGTGCGATCACTCTGCTGGCGAGCCTGCTCGTGCTGGTGAGCGTGGTCACGGCGAGCCGGCTGCGGCAGATCTACCTGGCGACGCTGCTCCACGCGCTGGGCGCCCGCGTTGCCGCAATCCGCCATGCGGTCTATCTGGAGTACCTGTTTGTGGCGCTCGTGACCGCGCTTTTCGCGGCGATGGCAGGCAGCGTGCTCGGGGGGATCCTGCTGCACGTCCGCCTGGCGCTGGAGGTGCCGAACGTGTGGTGGAGCGGCGGCGTGCTCGCGGTTCTGGTCAGCACCAGCTCGCTCGGTCTGGGGGCGCACCACCTCCTGCGCCAGCTGAGGCTGTCGCCGGCCAGTCTGCTGCGGGGTTCCAGCCCCTGAAAGCTTGTGAAGAAACCGTCGCGATCGGTTTGCACAGCCGGTTCATTCACGGGCTCCGGGTTCAGCGTCCGGGGAGTGGTGCTGCCAGTTGCTCGAAGGCGACACGCCCGATCAGCTGACCGAGGGCATCGAGCAGCGCATCGCCGCGGGCGGCGTCTAACTGCGCATTGCCCTCGGCAGAGGTCGTGTCCGCCTGCAGCGCGTCCAGTAGCCCCGTGTAGAGCCGCTCCAGTTGCTGGAACTCGGCGAGGGCGTGATGGCGCCGTCTGCCTTCCCCGCTCAGCCAGTCGGCGAAGGCGCACGTCGGGCCGCCCTGCGGGATCGGTTCGCCGGCTGCTTGCAGTTTCCCAATGAGCGCCAGCGCCTCGCGCAGCTGTGCCTCGGCAACGACGAGCCCGAGGTCGTCCAGGTTGTGCGGCAGGCCTGCGGCACCGCGCCAGCTCGGCTCGCCGTGCCAGTCCTGCACCCACGCGAGCAACTCCGCGGCGGGCATGGGCGGCGCGATGACGAAGCCCTGTGCGAGGCGGCAGCCGAGGAGGATCAACAGCGCGCCGTGGTCGACGCTCTCCAGGTCTTCGGCCACCATGCGGATCTGGAAGACCTCGGCGATCCTGACGATGCTGCGGATCAGCGCGAGATCTTCCGGATCGTTGCGCAGATCGCCGATCATGGCCTGATCCACCTTCAGCACATCGACCGGTAGCTGGCGGAAGAACGCAAGCGAGGCGTGGCTGGTGCCGAAGTGGTCCAGCGCGACATGGACCTTCATGTCGCGGAGTTTGCGCACGTTTTCTGCCGCACGGGCGATATCGGCGGGCATGGAGGTCTGGCTGATCTCCAGCTCGAAGTCGTGTGCGGCGACGCCGGCTTGCGCGAGCAGATCGGCAAGTCGGGCGGGAAAATCGGCGCGCAGGAGCTGTCGCGCCTCGATGTTGACGCTCAGCTGCAAGCTCCGTCCGGCCTCCTTGAATGCGCGCAATTGGGCGAGCGCGGTGGCGATCACCCACTCGCCCAGTTCGACCTCGAGCTCCGAGCCTTCCAGCGCGTGCAGGAAGGTCTCCGGTGCGAGCAGACCGCGCTCGGCATGCCGCCAACGCAGCAGGGCCTCGGCACCGACGACGGTGCCATTGGCCATGTCCACGCGCGGTTGGTAGTGCAGCACGAACTGCCCTTCGGTCAGCGCCTGCGCCAGGTCCTCCTGCAGGCGGCGGTGCTGGCGCACCACCCGATCGTGCTCGGCGTCGAAGAAGCGGTAGCCGTTGCGGCCACTTTCCTTGGCCGTGTACATCGCCTGATCGGCATGACGCAGTAGCAGGTCGGGGTCAGCGTTGTCCTGGGGGAACAGGGTCACCCCGATGCTGGCGGAGACGCAGTGCGATCGTCCTGCGACGACGATGGGCTGCGACAGGATCGCCAGTACGCGGTGCAGGATGGCGTCGCATTCCTCCACCCACTCCAGCCCGAGCAGCAACAGCACGAACTCGTCGCCGCCCAGCCTTGCCGCGGTGTCGCCCTCGCGCAGGCTTGCGGTGAGGCGGCGGCCGATCTCCTCAAGCACGGCGTCACCCACCTCGTGACCAAAGCGATCATTGATCGGTTTGAAGTTGTCCAGATCGAGCAGGGCGACCGCCATGATTCTGCCGCTGCGGCGCGACTGCGCCACGCCCTGGCGCATGCGGTCACCGAGTAGCCGCCGGTTGGGCAGGCCGGTGAGCGGGTCGAAATGGGCGATTCGCTCCAGCTCGATCTCGCGCTGCTTGATCTGCGTGATGTCGGTGAAGGTGCCGATGAAATGGCTGATGCGTCCGTCCCCATCGCGTACCGCCGAGATCGACAAGAGCTCCGGATAGACCTCGCCGGCCTTGTTGCGATTCCAGATCTCGCCGCGCCAATGACCACTCTCCAGCAAGGTCTGCCACATCCGCACGAAGAAGTCGCGGTCGTGATGGCCCGAGCCGAGCAGGCGGGGGTTGCGGCCAAGCACCTCCTCGCGGGCATAGCCGGTGATGCGCGAGAACGCGGGATTGACGTCAGCGATCAGGCCCTCCGCATCGGTGATCAGCACGCCCTCCTGGGTGTTCGCAAACACGCTCGCAGCGAGGCGCAGTTTCTCCTCCACCGCGACCTCGTCCGAGACGTCGCTGGTGAAGCCGTACCAGACGCAGCCCCCGTCGTCGTCACGCTGCGCGACCGCGTTGCCTCGCAGCCAGCGCGTTTCACCGTCGGGAAAGCGCACTCGGAAGCGCAGGCGCACCGGCAGGCCGGTACTGGCCGAGTCGGTGAAGGCCTGCAGCACAAGCTCCCGGTCATCCGGATGCAGGGCCCGCACGAGCGTCCGGGCATCATCCAGCGCTTCCTCGGGGGTGACGCGGAACACCTCGCGCAAGCCCTCGCTGACATACAGGTAGCGGTAGCGGCCATCGACGCCGCGCGCAAGCTGGTAGACGACGCCGGGTACTTCACCCGAGATTCGCAGCAGGCGGCGCGACAGCTCGCGTTGGTTGTGCCAGACGCGGGTGTAGGCATGGCTGAGGGTCGCCAGCACCAGTGCGAGCAGCCAGCCGCCGACGCGCGGCCAGACGAGCGGGGCGTCGTCGATCTCCGCCGGCAGCACCGCGAGTTGCCACTCCGCCCCCGGCAGGACGATCTCGTAGATGCGGGCGGCAGTGCCGAAGGTTTCCTCCGCGCCCCAGAACACCGCACCCGGCGTGCCGTCGGCGCTCACGGCGCGCAGCGCGGCCTGTTCGCCTCCGTTGCCGGTGACGGCATTGACATCGAGGAAGCGGTCGGCGTCGATCACCGTGCTGATCAAGCCCCAGTAGCTGCCGTCGGGCATGAACACCGGTACCCGGTAGATCAGCCCGCGCCCCCCCTGGCGCAGTTCGAGCGGGCCGGCGAGGTTGGGCTTGCGCTCGCGCATGGCACGCTCCACCGCAGGCCACTGGCTGGGGACATCCGGGTAATACAGTCCGATCGCCGCCTCGTTGCCGGCGAGTGGAAAGACGTGCTCCAGCCGGTTGCCGGGCGCGATGCCGATATTGCGGATGAAGGAGCCCTGGCGATGGAGTCCTGACAGCAGCGCCTCGACCTCGGCCTTGCGCAGCACGCCCCCGGTCGCCTGAAGGTAGGCATCCAGTCCGGTCGCGAGGTGCAGGCTGCCGATCAGGCTGGATTCCAGCTTCGCACGTAGTTGCGCCCCCATGTTGATCGCACTGCGCTGGCGTTCGTCGATCAAGTGCTCACGCGCCCGGTAAAGCAGCGTCTCGCTCACCAGCAGGGTCACGAACGCCGCCAGCAGGGCAACGACCACGCCGCGCAGGGAGAGCGATCGGAACAGGCGTACGCGGCGGGTGCTCATCGGTCAGAAGGATCGCTCGAGGGTGGCGGACGGACTGGCTGCGATAGTGGGTACCATGGCGCGCTTGCGATGGTTTGCGGAGGTAGGCGACAGGCGGACAAGGCGGGGCGCAAGGCCTCGCGAATGCAAGATTGTATTGCAGGGTGGTGCCGAACCAATGTGCAAAAGTGCCCCGAAGAGCAAGGAAGCGCGGGCACTCCAGGCCGGGCTGGGCGGTGTCCGGTCATGTCTCGCAAACAGGCCGCGTACCCATCCGGTCCTGCCCGTTGAAGCGGTAGCGGTTGCGGCCAGCCTGTTTGGCCGCATACATTGCCTGGTCAGCCTGCCGCACGAGCAACTCGCCGTCCACGCCATCTTCGGGGAAGATCGCCACGCCCATGCTGGCCGAGACCTGCAGGGCCTTGCTGCGTACCTGCACGGTGGTCGCAGCCGCGGCCAGGATGCGCTCCAGCACGGGTATGCAGTCTTCTGCGGCATTCAATTCGGGCAGCACCACGACGAACTCGTCGCCGCCCAGTCGCGCGATGATGTCCGACTCTCGCAGCACGTTGCGCATGCGTTGTGCGACCACCCTGAGCAACGCATCACCGCTGTCGTGGCCGTGCAGGTCGTTGATCTGCTTGAATCCGTCGAGATCGAGGTAGGCGACGCACAGCCTGTCGCGTCTGCGCTGGCTGCGGATGATGGCCTGCTGAAGACGTTCTGCGAACAACACGCGGTTGGGCAGCCCCGTGAGCGCGTCGTAGTGCGCGATCTGCTCCAGTTGCTGCTGGTGCTCCTTGAGGGTGGTGATGTCGCTGAATAACGCGACGAAGTTGCGGACCTTGCCGCCCCCGTCGCGTACCGCGCTGATGTTGATGCTCTCTGCGAACAGGTGCCCCTGCTTGTGGCGGTTCCAGGCCTCACCTTGCCAATGGCCGGTGGCGAGGAGGGCGCTCCACATGTGTGCGTAGAAGTCGGCGTCCTGCTGGCCGGAGTTCATCAGCCGCGGGTTGCGCCCAAGTACCTCCTCGCGCGAGTACCCGGTGATACGGCTGAAGGATGCGTTGACGTCGACGATGTCGCCCGCAGAGTCGGTGATCATGATGCCCTCGCGCGCATGGCTGAACACGCTGGCCGCAAGCTCCAGGCTGCGCTTTGCGGCGCGCAGGTCGCGGTTGCGCAATACCAGCGTGAGGCTCACTGCCAGTAGTGCGGTTGCGAAGGTTGCGAGCAGCACGATCCACAGACGATGCTGCTGCCATAGATCGGCGAGGGTGAACCGCGGCGGCGCGTCGAACGGGGGCACGCGCAGGGCGCGTGCCAGATTCTCGACCGGGAGGTAGTCCGCTGGCGGCGCGAAGCCCTCGATACCTGCGGCACGCGCGGCAGCATCCTCCGGCTTGAGGCCCAGGAGCGCACTGCCCACCCTTCGCACCGTGAGATTGTCGACATGCGGCAGAGCGAGGAAGGCCCACTCGGGGTAGAGGTCGGTGGACACCAGGTACGGGAAGCGAGGGTGGCTGCGTGGATTGATCAGCTTGATCGCGTCGGCGGCGAGGTGGCCTTCACGTCGCAACGACTCGATCACCCCGGTGCGGACGAAACCGGCGTCGGCCTCACCCGCCAGGACCGCCTCGATCACCTTGTCGTGGCGCCCGGTCTCGAACAACTCGAGCTCGCTGGCGACATCGATCCCGGCCTTGAGGAACTCATAGGCCTGCGCCTGATAACCCCCGAGGTAGCGCGGCCCCGGAATGGCCACACGTTTTCCGTCCAGATCGCCGAGTTGCTGCAGGTCGTCGCGGTCCGCCCGCGTCAGGATCACTCCGCCGAGAAATGCAGTCGGTACTCCGTCTTCCAGCGACACCTGAGTGACGAGTGCGCCACCGAGGGTGTTGCGGCTGCGCAGCAACATGTAGTGCGACGGATTGGTGAACACGAGATCGAGCCGGTCTTCCGCCAGTGCAGCCTCCATCTCTGTCTGTTCGAGAATCTGCAACTCGACCTGGCGGCCGCCCAACTGGGTGGAGAGGTAATCGGCGAGCGGTCGGTAGCGCGCCACCATGACGTCGTGCGGGCGATAGGCGAAGACGCCCAGACGCAACGGCTCCGCCGTCTGGGCGAGCGCGGCATCGATGCAGAGCAGTGCGACGGCGAGGAAGAGCAGTGCCCTCTGCGCGTGAGACGTCCACCTGACAATCAGGCCGGTGCGGGCAATATGGCCGGGTGGGCGTCCGACCACCGATTTTTCTGACGAGGCCCGCATGGAGTGTGAGGAATGTAAACCGTACCGAACGAACTGGATGTGAGGGCTGAACCTGGAGTGCGAATTTCAAGCGAGGTAACGAACGCGTCCGGGCACGCCTACAAAATGCAAGAAATAGCTGAAACGCAAAATTATGAAATGATGGTATCACAAATTGCTGGATCTGCGGCGTGACCCGTATCACGCGGCTCATCGTCAATCGCTCGCCTTCTCGCGAGTCGAGGCACACAATCCTGATTGTGCAAATGAATGCGGCGCGTGCCCGTCGGGGACGCGATCAGGGCGGATGTCCGCGGAGGGCATTCGGTTATGATCAGAGACATGAAATATTCCATGGTCAGCGACATGACTCCAGGTCGCCGAACAATATTCGACGGATTTGTTAGTTTTGCGGTGCCCCGGGCCTGGATCGAGGCCAGTCTGCGGCCTGGGGTTGCAGTACGGCGACTGCTTGCGCTGTCGATGATGGTGGTGCTCGTGTTGGTGCTCGCAGGGTGCGATGTGGGCAACGGGGCGGCGCCGTACCAGCCGAGCTTCGGCGACCGTCCGGCGATGCATCAGGTCCGTGCGCACTACGTCATCGGAGTGCATCCCCTGCACAACCCGGCGCGGCTCTTCGAGGTGTATGGGCCGATCGTTGACCGGCTCAACGCGCGCATCCCCGAGGCCGCCTTCATGCTCGAGGCCTCGCGCAACTATCAGGACTACGAGCGCAAGCTCTACGCGGGCAACTTCGACATCGCGCTGCCGAATCCTTACCAGACCGTGATCGCTGTCGACCGCGGGTATCGTGTCTTCGGCAAGATGGGCGACGATGAAGCCTTTCGCGGGATCGTTCTGGTGCGGCGCGACAGTGGTATCCGCGAGATCTCCGACCTGCGCGGGAAGGCGCTGGCCTTTCCCGCACCGAGCGCGCTGGCTGCCGCGCTGATGCCGCAACTTTACCTGCACGAGCAAGGCCTGCCGGTGAAGGACTACGAGCAGCGCTATGTCGGCTCGCAGGAGTCGTCGATCATGAGCGCATACGTCGGCGATGCGGCGGCGGCGGTCACTTGGCCGCCGCCATGGCTCGCGTTCCGCGAGGTTCATCCGGAGAAAGCCGCAGCGCTGGAAGTCAAGTGGCAGACGCCTCCACTGGTGAATAACGGTTTGGTGGCACGCTGGGACTTTCCCCCGGCCTTGCTCCGGCGCGTGTCGGCGGAGCTCTTCGCGCTAAACCACGACGAGGAAGGCCGGCGCCTGCTCGCGGCGCTGCCGCTCTCGCATTTCGCGCCCGCGACGAATTCCGACTACGAAGTGGTGCGGCGCTTTCTCCACCGCTTCGACGAGGACGTGCGCCGCCTCGAGGAGCTGCCGAAGTGAGCTGCATCGTCCGACGCATTCGCAGCCTGTCCTTGCGCAAGCAGCTCGTGCTGGGTGTGGCGCTCGTCCATGTGCTGACGATCGCATTGCTGACCGTCGGCGTCGCCATCGGACAGCGCGATTTTCTCGGGCGCCTGGCCGCAGACCATGCGCAGGCGCTGGCCCAATCGTTGGCGGTGAGTAGCGCCTCATGGGTGATGGCGAACGACCTCGTGGGCATGGACGAGGTCGTTCGCTCGGTCGCGAGCGAGTCGTCGGTGCGCTATGCGATGCTGCTCGCGCCAGACGGGCGCGTGCTGGCGCACAGCACCGGTGCGCATGTCGGGCAGTATGTGGTGGATTCGCGTAGCCTCGCCGCGCTCGCGCAGCCGCAGGCGGTGACGGCGGTGGTGGATGATGCCCACAGTATCGACATTGCTGCGCCGGTGATGGCGGGCAGCCGCTTTCTGGGTTGGGCGCGGGTGGGCAAGGGGCATGAGCACATCAGCCAGAACATCCTGGAACTGCACCGCCGGGCAGGCCTGCTCGGCATCGTCGGGGTGGTGCTCGGTGCGCTCGCGGTGGGGTTGTTTGCCGCATGGCTGACGCGCGACCTGCAGTCATTGAGTGCAGCGCTCTCGCGCCTGGGGGCGCGCGAGCGTGGGTTCCGCCTGTCGGTGCATTCGGGCGACGAGATCGGCCAGCTGCGTAGCGGCTTCAACCGCATGCTGGAGCAGATCGAGACGCAGGAGGCGGAGAACGAGCGCGTCGCAAGAGAGCTGCACACCCGCGCCACCACGGATGATCTGACCGGGCTCGACAACCGCCGCCACTTCATCGCGCGGCTGCACGAGGAGACCGCACGGCTACAGCGCAACGAGGGCGAACGGGCGTCGGTGCTGATGTGCGACCTGGATCACTTCAAGCGGGTGAACGATACCTGGGGCCACGCGGCGGGAGACCGGGTGCTGAGGCATTTCGCGCAGATCCTGCGCCAGGCCTTGCGCAAGGTCGATAGCGCCGGCCGGGTCGGCGGCGAGGAGTTCGCAGTGCTGCTGCCCGGGGCCAGCGCGCAGGACGCGATGGCCTTCGCAGAGCGTCTGCGTGCCCATGTCGAGCAGTCCCCGGCCCTGTTCGACGGCGAGCGCATCGTGGTCACCGTCAGCATCGGCATCGCCGAACTCGATGCGGAAACCGCCCAGGGTGACAAGGCGCTGAAGCACGCAGATCGCGCGCTCTACCGGGCCAAGTCCGAGGGCCGCAACCGGGCCTGCCTCTTCACGCCGGGCGAAGGTCAGCCGGTGTGAGTCGCAGCCCCCGGATCTCAGCGTGTCAATGTGCGCAGGTCGGCGACGGGCTCTTCGCCGAAGCGCGCATCGAGCAAGTAGGCGAGCAGATCGTCTGCGACCGTCCCGGGCGAGGCGAGCGCGCCATTTGCGTGCAGGGCGTCGAATCGCGGCCGTAGCGGGAACACCCCTTCGGGCGTGGCGCGGATCTCGCGCTGCATGTCGGTATCGATGATGCCGGGGGCAAGGCTGCAGATGCGCACACCGGGCAGCGACTCGCTGGCGAGCGAGCGCGCGTGATGATCAAGCGCTGCCTTGCCGGCGCAATAGACTGACCAACCCGCATAGGCGGTGCGCGCCGCGCCGCTCGAGACATGCAGGATGCGCCGGTCCGGCAGTTGGGACGTGGCCGCGAGAAACGCGCTGGCGAGCATCAGCGGGGCCGACACGTTGAGGTTGATTGCCTGCGCGATACCCTCCGGGGCAAGTCCGTCCGCCAGACCCATTGGTTGTACCGTGCCCGCGTTGTTGATCAGCACCGCGCTGCGGGCATCGGCGAGAAAGTGCTGCAGGTGGCCGGCGTGCAACCAGGCAATGAGCGCCGCCTGGTCGGAGAGGTCGAGCACGTGCGCGTCGGCCGCGCTCGGGTTCGGCAACCGGCGGGCGATCGTCAGGGTGGCGATGCCGTGCGTGCGCAGCGCCGTAGCGAGCGCTTCGCCAAGGCCGCGGCTGTGGCCGGTGAGGACCGCTTTGGTGGTCATGTCGTGCTCCGGGAGTGCTGTTGCTGGCGCGCCGGTTGCGGCGCTGCGTCATGCGCGGTTCGATGCAAGCGCCTATGATGCTTCGTCACAATGCTGCAACAAGGATGCGCCGGCTTGGATCCGCTCTTCGTCATTGTCGTGCTGACCGTCGTCACGGTCCTGCTGTTCGACTACACGAACGGCTTTCATGATGCCGCAAACGTGGTCGCCACGGTGATCGCGTCGCGCGCAATGACGCCTGCGCAGGCGGTGGTCGTGGTCGGTGTCTGCGAGTTTCTCGGGCCACTGCTCGGCGGCACCGCGGTGGCGAACACCATAGGCAAGTTCATCGATCTCTCCGATCTGCCTGCGGTGTTGTCGCTCGGGGTGCTGCTTGCTGGGCTGTGCGGGGCGATCGGCTGGAACCTGCTCACCTGGTGGTGGGGCATCCCGTCCTCGTCATCGCATGCGTTGGTGGGAGGTCTGATCGGCGCGGTGATCACCGCGGTCGGCAGCGATCACGTGGTGTGGGGCTTCGCCCGTTGGCTGGATGGCGGCCCGCTGGAAGGGGTCGCGAAGGTGCTGCTCGGGTTGGTGCTGTCGCCCGTGCTCGGATTTGCGATCGGTTACCTGATGCACCGCTTCCTCAGCTTGCTCTTCCGTGCCGCGCGGCCCGTGCTGAACCGCCACCTGCGTCGCGCGCAGTTCATCACCACAGCCGGGCTTGCGTTCTCGCATGGTGCGAACGATGCGCAGAAGAGCATGGGCATCCTCACGCTGGTGCTCGTGCTGGGCGGCTTCATTCCCAACTTCGAGGTGCCCTTGTGGGTGATGCTGTCGTGCGCGATCGCGATGACGCTCGGCATCCTTTCGGGTGGGTGGCGCATCGTCAAGACGCTGGGGTTCGCGGTATACAAGGTCCGCCCGCTGCACGCGCTGGATTCGCAGCTGACCTCAGCGGCGGTGATCATGTCGGCCTCGATCGCAGGTGCGCCGGTATCGACGAGCCACGTGGTGGCGAGTTCGATCATGGGCATCGGCGCCTCCGAACATCCACGCCAGGTACGCTGGGGCAAGGCGGGGGAGATCGTCATCACCTGGGTCGTCACGATACCGGCCGCAGCGCTTGCCGGTTCGGTCGTGTTCCTGCTCATTTCAACCCTGCTCGATTGAGGTCACGCCATGCAAGGCGAACACAAGTCGATCGTTCATCGTGTACTCGATCGCGTCTTTCCCAAGGCGCCGAACTTCCATCGCCTGTTGTCGGATCAGGCAACCCAGGTGGTGGGCACGGTGAGTCTGCTGGTGCGGTTCATGCAGGATGCGGATCCGGCCACTGCATTGCAGATCCGCAAGGACGAGCACGCGGCCGACACCGTCAAGGTGCGCAACATCCATATCCTCAACGAGGCCTTCGCGACACCCTTCGACCGCGAGGATATCTATCGGGCGATCATGGACCTGGACGAGGTCATCAACTACTGCAAGAGCACGGTGAATGAGATGGATGTGCTGGGCGTCGCACCCGATGGCTTCACGCTGGAGATGGCCGAGTGCCTGCTCGACGGCGTGAAGGCGCTCGAACGCGGCTTTGGCCGACTCGCGAGCGAAACCAGGCTCGCCGCCGACGATGCGGACGTGGCGCGCAAGGCCGAGCGGCGTGTCGAGAAGATCTACCGCCACGCACTCGCTGCGCTTTTTCAGGGCGACGACTACCTCAACATGTTCAAGCGCCGCGAGATCTACCGGCACCTGTCGAACGCAGCCGACCGCATGGCGCATTGCGCTAACACGCTTCACGACATCGTCGTGAAGACGTGTTGAGCGTGTGTCTGGCGCGCAGCGGGGAAAATGACCCACGCCGGGTATGCTAAGATTCGCGCTCGTTTTTTCAGTCGCGGTGGCGCGTGAGCCGCATGCGCAGCACCCGGATGGACCTCAATGCGAATCCTGCTCAGTAACGACGATGGATATTTTGCGCCAGGCATTGCCGCCCTGGCCGAAGCGCTCCAGGACGTGGCCGATATCACCGTGGTGGCCCCGGAGCGTGACCGCAGCGGCGCCAGCAATTCGCTGACGCTGGATCGCCCCCTCTCCTTGCGTCGGGCGACCAATGGCTTTCATTTCGTCAACGGCACCCCGACCGACTGCGTGCACCTTGCGGTGACGGGCATGCTCGATCACCTGCCCGACATGGTGGTATCCGGCATCAATCACGGCGCGAACATGGGCGACGACACGATCTATTCCGGCACGGTTGCGGCTGCCACCGAGGGCTTCCTGCTGGGTGTGCCGTCGATCGCGATCTCGCTGGTGAGCAAATCGTCGGTGGATTTCAAGGCGGCCGCCCGGGTGGCGCGCGAGTTGGTGCTGCGATTTCAGCGCGAACCGTTCCGTCAGCCCGTGCTGCTGAATGTGAACGTCCCAGAAGGCGACTACGAGGACATCCGCGGGATTCGTGTGACGCGCCTCGGCAAGCGCCACAAGGCCGAGCCGGTGGTGCGCACGACCACGCCGCGCGGCGATCAGGTGTTCTGGGTCGGCCCTGCAGGCAAGGCTGCAGATGCAGGCAGCGGAACCGATTTCAATGCCGTCGCCGAAGGTTTCGTGTCGGTCACGCCATTGCAGATCGATCTCACGCACAACGGCCAGATTCCCGGCGTGATCGACTGGCTCGGCAAGTAGCATGAGGGTGGGTGAGCAGGCGCAGGCCGCCCACAGGGCTGCGGCGCGGATGATCGAACGCCTCCGCGCGCAGGGCATTCGCGACGAGCGAGTGCTGGACGCGATGGGCCGCATTCCGCGCGAGCAGTTCGTCGATGCGGCGCTGGCGTATTCGGCCTACGACGACACGCCGCTGCCGATTGGTTTCCAGCAGACGATTTCCCAGCCCTTCGTGGTTGCACGCATGATCGAGATATTGCGTGCCGGGCGCGAACTGGGACGCACGCTCGAGGTCGGAGCAGGGTGTGGTTATCAGGCGGCGGTGCTGGCCCAACTCGCCACGGAGGTGTTTGCAGTCGAACGCATTCGCCCTCTGCTCGAAAAAGCCAAGGCCAACCTGCGTACCCTGCGCCTGGCCAACCTGCGGCTGAAATACGCCGACGGTATGCTGGGCTTGCCGGAAGCGGCGCCGTTTGACACCATCATCGTTGCCGCGGCCGCGCGGGAGGTGCCGCCGGCACTCAAGCAGCAGCTCGCACCGGGAGGGCGGCTGCTGTTGCCGGTCGGTGCCGTTGAGCAACAACTGCGCCTGGTGGAACGTCAGGGCAATGTATTCAAGGAAAGCCGGTACGAAGGCGTGCGCTTCGTACCCTTGCTTGGTGGAACGGAATGAACAAGTACAGCAAGGCGCCAACGACGTGGTTGGCGATGGGAATGTCGGTGCTGGTGGTGTTTCTGGCTGGATGTGCTTCCAGCGTACCCGCGCCGGTGCGTCATGGCACGCCTCCACCGGGGGCGCCGTCCGCGGCTTCGAGCGCGCAGTCTGGCCAGATGCGCGAGCACGTGGTCCAGCCGGGCGATACCCTGCTCGGGATCGGGCGCCTGTATGGTCAGTCGATGGCGGATATCGCAGCATGGAACGGCCTCACCAACCCCAACCAGATCTCGGTTGGCCAGCGCTTGCGCGTGTCCCCGCCGGGTGCCGGGCAGGCTGGCGTCGAGCCGGTCGCGATCGCGAGGCCGGTCGAGGTGGTGCCGCTGGGCCCGGCGCCGGGCGTGACTGCCGCGGCGCCGTCGACCGCGCCGCTCAAGCAGGATCCCAAAGGGGGCAAGCAGCCATACAGTGATCAGGCCTGGGCCGCGGTGAGCCCCGACGCCGGTACGAGCACGCCGGCACCTGCAGCCACCGGCGCCAAGGATTCCGCCTGGCTGTGGCCTGCGTCCGGAGCGATCCTCGCCGGCTTCAACGAGGCGTCCAACAAGGGGCTCGACATCGCCGGCAATCCAGGCGACCCGGTGATTGCTTCAGCTGGCGGCAAGGTGGTCTATTCCGGTAGCGGCTTGCGTGGATACGGGAAACTGGTCATCATTAAGCACGACGAGAGCTATTTGACGGCATACGCTCACAACCGGGAGTTGCTCGTCAAGGAAGGTGACACGGTCACCCGGGGGCAGAAGATCGCGGAGTTGGGCAGCACGGATGCAGACCGACCCAAGCTTCATTTCGAGATCCGCAAGCAGGGTCGCCCGGTCGATCCGATGGCTTACCTGCCGCCACGCTGACGGAGGGGCGATATGTATGATCCGGTGAGCAATGACGAAGCTGACAGTCGCGATCCGGATCTACCGCCCGAAGTCGAACTCCTCTCTGGCACGGTCACGCCACCCTACGAGAGCGAGTTTCTCAACGATGTCACGCAGATCTACCTCAACGAGATCGGCGCCAACCCGCTCCTGACAGCCGACGAAGAGTTGGCGATTGCCAGGCGGGTGCGGGCGGGCGATTTCGCTGCGCGGCAGGTCATGATCGAGCGCAACCTGCGTCTCGTCGTCAATATCGCCAAGCATTACCTCAACCGCGGCATTCCACTGCTCGATCTGGTCGAGGAGGGCAACCTCGGTCTGATCCATGCGCTGGAGAAGTTCGACCCCGAGCGCGGATTCCGCTTCTCGACCTACGCGACCTGGTGGATCCGCCAGAACATCGAGCGCTCCATCATGAACCAGTCGCGCACGATCCGGCTTCCGGTGCATGTGGTCAAAGAGCTCAATCAGGTGTTGCGTGTTCGCCGCACGCTGGAGGCGAGCGGCAGTGGCGAGTGTTCCCTGGAGGAACTCTCCGCGAGGTTGGAGCGCCCACTGGAGGAAGTGCGTGCGCTGCTGGCCTTGAGCGAGCACACAGCATCACTGGATGCGCCGCTTGACATCGATCCCAGTCTGTCCATCGGCGAATCGCTGGCGGACGAGCAGGCGCGCCAACCCGATCTGCACATCCAGGACGCAGAGGTCGAGAGCCTGATGCGTGAGTGGATCGACCGCCTCAACGACAAGCAGCGCATGGTGATCCGCCACCGCTACGGGCTGGACGACTGCGATCTGATGACGCTGGAGGAGCTCGCCTCCGCGCTCAAACTCACTCGTGAGCGTGTCAGGCAGATTCAGCTCGAGGCGCTTGGCCTCCTGCGCCGCGCGATCCGCCGCAAGGGTATCTCGCGCGACATGCTGCTCTAGCCGGGACTCGCCCCGTCCCACATGCCGCAGCGCCGATGCGGCTCAGCGCATCCCGGCGCGGCGCGCAATCGCTTCGGCGAGCTGGAACACCGACATCGCGTAGAAGCTGCTGCGGTTGTAGCGCGTGATCGCGTAGAAGTTCCTGTAACCCAGCCAGTATTCGGTGCGTGCTCCCGGTGTGGGCAGATCCACGAAGGTCACCTCGGCCGGGAATAGATCTCCGCCGATTGGCACGATGCCTTGCCCCCGGAGCGTCGCCGGATCGAGGCTGGGCAGGATGCCGGCGCCGATCAACGGCTCCGGATCGATGTTGTCCGGCACGTGCACCCGTTGCGCGACCGGCGCACCGCTCACCCAACCGTGCACCGCGAGGTAGTTCGCAACACTGCCGATTGCATCCACCGGGTCGGATTCGAAATCGATGACACCATTGCCGTCGAAATCGACGGCGAAGTTGCGGATGCTGCTCGGCAGGAACTGCGGGTAGCCCAGCGCGCCAGCGAAGGACCCGTAGTAGGAGGACGGGTCACGACCTTGATCCCGCGCGAGCACGAGCAGGTTCTCGAGCTCCTTGCGGAACAGCTCGGCGCGGGGTGGGTACTCGAATGCGAGCGTCGCGAGCGCGGACAGGGCCTCGAAATTGCCGGTGTTGTCGCCATAGTGTGTCTCGACGCCGATAATCGCGATGATCACCTCGGCCGGTACCCCGTAACGCTGGCTGGCGCGTGCAAGCAGATCGGCATGGTCGCGCCAGAAGCGCGCGCCGCCTTCGATGCGCTGTTCGTTCAGGAAGCGCGCACGATAGTTTTGCCAGGAGCGCGCGAAGGTCTTCTTCGGCGGGGTGATCAGTCGAATCACGTCCGGTACCTGGCGCGCGCGCGCGAGCGTGTCGGTCACGGTCGCCGCATCGAAGCCGTGTGTCGCCACCATATGGGCAACGAAGCCGGGCGCGTCGCGATGTTGGGCGAACGAGGCCTGCGCAAGCGGCGGGAGCATCGCCGCCGCCAGCAAAGCGGAGCGGGCGAGGAGTTGAGACGTCATTTCGGTTCCAGATTCTTGATGCGCTTGATGTCGCCGAGCAGTTGCCGCGTCGCCATGCGCACATCGCCGGTGCTGGCGCCGTAGCGCAATTCGGCATAACGGGCGCCGACTGCCCGCAGCACGGCAGCCCGGTGCGGCCACCTGCGGGCGGCACGCTCGACATAGTCAATCGGCCCCTCCCACGCATTCCGTGGGAGCCCATGGGCTGCGAGTTTCGCACAGAACGCCGCCCAGGCGTGATCGAGGGCGTCGCCATTGCGCCTGCGCAGCATCGCCCAGGCGAGCAGCGCCGCCAGCAGGACGGCCATGCCCGCGCCGAGCACCGTTGCCAGTGCCGGCCAGCCAACGTCCCGGAAGCCGAGCCGTTCGAGCAGCTCGCGCTGGCGCAGGTCGTTGTAGCCCAGCACCCACTGGTTCCAACTGTTGGACAGCGCATCCCAGCGATGGCGCAGTTCGCGCAGCCAGTCGAAGGCGGGGCGCATCATGATCGGCAATACTTCGCCCGTCGGCAGCGAGGCGGCAATCCCGGCGTCGATGCGAATGGGGTTGGCGGCGGCGGTCGGGTCGACGCGCACCCAGCCTCGCCCCTCCAGCCACACTTCGGCCCACGCGTGGGCGTCGGATTGGCGGATCACCAAGGTCTCGTCGATGGGGTTGCGCTCGCCGCCCTGATAGCCGGTGACGACACGGGCGGGCACTCCCGCCTCACGCATCATCACCACGAAGGCGGACGCGAAGTGCTCGCAGAAACCACGGCGGGTGTCGAACAGGAACTCGTCGACGCTGTCGCGGCCGAGCAGCGGCGGCTGCAGGGTGTAGGTGTAGCCGCCGTCGCGGAAGAACGCGAGCACGGCGGTGAGTCGCTCGGCGGGGGCGGGGCGACTCGCGATCAGCGCCTGTACCGCCTCCGCGGTACGCGGATTGAAGCGCGCCGGCAACTGCAGCGCAGCGCGGAGGGTTTCGGGCGCCTCGTCGAGGCCGATGGTAGCCTGCGGGTGGGCGCTGAGCGCAATGCGGCTACGGGTGCGTAGCGGGGCCTCGGCGATGAGCTGGAAATCGCTCAGGTAGCGTACCTTGTCCACGCCCGGGCCGGGAAAATCCATTGCCAGCCACCAAGGCCTGTTGTGCGCTTCGAGTGTGAGTTGATAGCTGTACGCAGGGCCGGAAACCGCATAGGCCGGCGCCATCAGCGGCCGTGCCGCCATCGCCCGCCAGGTGCGGCCATCGAAATGCGTCAACACCGGCCCGCGCCAGTAACGCTCGCCAGCCGGCGGCGCGGTGCCCGCGAAGGCTGCGCGCATGACGATCTCGCCCGACTGAGCGAGATCGGCGATCGCGCCCGGCTGCATCGTGTCGGACAATCCGGTGCGCGCGCTGAAGGCGTCGGCGGGCAAGCCCCACAGCGGCCCGGGAATGCGTGGAAAGGCGATGAACAGCAGCACCAGGAAGGGCAGTGCCTGGCTCATGATGACGGCGCCGGTGCGCAACTGCTCCAGCGCGGTTGCGCTCCGGTCCTGCAGGCTCAGCAAGCAGACGCTCGCTACCAGCGTGCCGGCGAGCGCCAGCGCGGCGATCCATGGCGCCTGGTCGTGGAGAAACAGGGAGAGCTGCAGGAAGTAGCCGAGGAGCACCGCGGCGCGGACGTCGCGTTCGCGATGCAACTCGAGTTGCTTCAGGCACAGCAAAACCGCGAGCAGCGCAATGCCCGGGTCCTTGCCGAAGAAGTGGCCGAAGTGCAGACGCACGGCGACGCCTGCTGCGAGCGCGATCGCGAGAATCAGCCAGCGCGAGCTCGTGGGGTTGCGCGCGCGCGACCGATGCATCTGCCAGGCGCGCCAGCCGATCAGCGCGATGCACAGCGCGACGATCCACGCCGGAAGGTGGACCGCGTGAGGCAGGACCGTCAGCGGTACGACGAGCAGCAGCCAGGCGTGTGCCGACAGGCGCAGCGCAGGGGTGAGCGACCTGGCTTCAACCACGCAGCCCCCCTCCGTCGCGCGCTTGGCCCGCACCGCCTGCGCCATGCAGCGCGAGGTTGGTGAGGCACTGATGCAGATGGGCGCGGCCACGCGCGGGGGCGAGCTGCGCATCGGGCAGCCGCAGCCCGAACGGGCGGCCCTGCTCGTGGGCCTTGAGCGCCCAGGCGGCGAGGCGGGCGATGCGTTGCTCGACGTCGAGATGGCCGGGCAGTGCATGCCAGTCCAGCAGCAGATCGCCGCCGTCCAGCCCGGTGAAGCGTTTGGTCAGCATCGGGCCGCCGCGCGCGACCACCTTCCACGCCACATGGCGTGGTGAATCCGCAGGATCATGTCCGCGCAGGCCGGCGAAGTCGTCGTCACCGCCGGTGGTGGCGCGTTTTCCTGTGGCACCGCCACCATCGTCCGGAAGCGGTGGGGGAGACGGTTCGGGTGCAGGCCAGATCAGGCAGCGCGCATCCGGCCGGAGTACGCTCCAGGCGCGGATCAGGCCCAGAGGATAGCGTGTCTCGAGCACCACGCGGCCTATCGGCAGCCAGCCGCGGCGCTCGGCATGGCGTCGCAGCGGACGCTCGTCGGAAGCGCTCGCCGCGAGATCGAAGTGCTGCGCCTCACCGTCGTCGATGAAACGCAGCGCCGGACGGCGCCGTGGCTGATCGTTGCGCAGGCGGAGATGGAACTGAGCCGTCTCGCCAGCGAACACGGGTTCCGCGCGACCGGGCGCGACCGTGAGCCCGAGCAGGTTGCGGAATGCGTGCACGATGCTCACCACCGCAATGCCGGCGATCAGGAAGACGAGCGCGTAGCCCAGGCTGAGGTTGTAGTTGATGCTGGCGACGAGCATGACCACCAGCGCAAGTGCAAAGCCGAAGCCCGCGCGCGTCGGCAGGACGAAGATGCGCCGCTGCCCGAGCACCGTCTCGCCCGGCTCCACGCGCGGCACGCGGAACAGGAACCGGTCCGCGACCTGGTGCAGGCGCCGTGTCAGGATGTTCGCCACCATCGGACTGCACTGTCCATCAGGCGACGGGCACCGCACGCAGCAGGCGGGTGATTGCCTCTGCTGTGGCGGCACGGCCGTCGTTGGCCATTCGCAGGCGATGCCCGGCCACTGCCGGGAATACGGCCTGGACGTCCTCCGGCAGCACATGGCCGCGCTGGTCGGTGAGCGCCCAGGCGCGCGCTGCAGCGATGAGGCCGAGACCCGCGCGCGGGCTCAAGCCACCATCGAAGCTCGCGTTGTGGCGGCTTTCGGCGAGGAGACGCTGAACATAGTCGACCAGGCGCTCGGAGACGACCATGGCGCGCGCCGAGCGCTGCAGACCGATGAGATCCTCGGGCGTGACCACCGGCTCCTGGCGTGCGAGCAGCTCTCGCCTGTCCTCGCCCATCAGCAGCGCACGCTCGGCGGCGCGGTCGGGGTAACCGAGCTGGATTCGCATCAGGAAGCGATCCAGCTGGCTCTCGGGCAGGGGAAAGGTGCCGATCTGGTTGGCGGGGTTCTGGGTGGCGATGACGAAGAAGGGCTCGGGCAAGGCGAGCGTCTCGCCATCGGCGGTGACCTGTTGCTCCTCCATCGCCTCCAGCAGGGCGCTCTGAGTCTTCGGGGTGGCGCGGTTGATCTCGTCGGCGAGGATCAGCTGTGCAAAGAGCGGGCCGGGGTGGAAGCGAAAGCGCTCGCGCTCGCGGTCGTAGATGGAGACACCGACGATGTCGGCCGGCAGCAGATCGCTGGTGAATTGGATGCGCTGATACTGGAGTCCGGCGAGCCGGGCCATCACGTGCGCCAGCGTGGTCTTGCCGACGCCGGGAACGTCCTCGATCAGCAGGTGGCCGCGCGCAATCAGGCAGGCGAGCGCGAGCCGGATGTCATGCCCCTTGCCGAGGATGATGCCCGAGGCGGCCGCAATGAAGCGTTCCGTGTGACTTTGCGGGAGTGAGGTCATCGTCCTGGGGTACTGTGAAATTGGGTTTGAAGCGGTGATAATAGACGACAAAGATGCCGCCACGAGGCTACGGGGCCCATGCCCCGCGGGTCGGACGCGGACACGACGATAAAGTTCTGCTATTCGAGGAGAGAGGGGGTATGACGACAACCGCGTTCATCACGCATCGCGATTGCTGGCTTCACGACATGGGGAGCTTTCACCCCGAATGCCCGGACCGATTGGCGGCGATCAACGATCGCCTGATTGCCGCAGGCCTGGACATGTACATCTCCTTCTATGATGCGCCGCTCGCCACCGAGGAGCAGGTGACGCGGGTGCACCCCGAGGAGTACTTTCAGGAACTGCTCGCGAGCGTGCCCGAGCACGGCATCCGCCACCTGGATCCCGATACGGCCTTGAGCCCAAACTCCATGCGCGCGGCGATGCGCTCGGCCGGCGCCGGCATCCTCGCCACCGACCTGGTCATGAAGGGCGAGATCGAGAACGCGTTCTGCGCGATTCGCCCGCCCGGCCACCACGCCGAGCGTGCCAAGGCAATGGGTTTCTGCTTCCTGAACAACGTCGCGATCGCTGCGCGCCATGCGCTCGAGGCGCATGGCCTGGAGCGGGTGTCGATCATCGACTTCGACGTTCACCATGGCAATGGCACCGAGGACTGCTTCAAGGATGACCCGCGGGTGCAGATGGTGAGCATCTTCCAGCACCCCTTTTATCCATACAGCGGTGCCGACTGCAAGGCCCCGAACATGGTCAATGTGCCGATCTCGGCCGGTACCCGCGGCGACACCTTCAGGCAGATCGTGTCGGACGTCTGGATTCCCGCGCTGCGCAACCACAACCCGCAGATGATCTTCTTCTCGGCCGGCTTCGATGCCCACTACGAAGACGACATGGGCTCCTGCGGGTTGGTCGAGTCCGATTACATCTGGGTGACCGAGCAGGTCAAGGCGTTGGCGCGCGAGTGCGGGCACCAACGCATCGTATCGCTGCTCGAGGGCGGATACTCGCTTTCCTCGTTGGCGCGGTCGGTTGTCGCGCACATCAAGTCGCTTGCCGATCTCTGACGCGCCCACGCCCGGTCTGCCGCCCGCCCTGTGTATCGGCAACAAGGTGCGGGCATCAGGTAACCGCGTGTGCCGGGTGTGGTGGCTGGGTGCCTATCGGTTAGAATGCCGTTTTTAATTCCTCGGTTCGTATGCCCATGATCACCGGATCGCTTGTCGCCATCGCGACGCCGATGCACCCCGACGGCAGCCTGGACTATCCCGGTCTGCAGAAGCTCATCGACTTCCACATCGCCGAAGGCACCGACGGCATCGTCGTGGTCGGCACCACTGGCGAGTCCCCAACGGTCAGCGTCGAGGAGCACTGCGAACTGATCCGTGTCACGGTCGAACATGCCGCTGGCCGTATCCCGGTCATGGCCGGGACGGGGGCGAACTCCACCGCCGAGGCCATTGAGCTCGCGCGCTTCGCGAAGAAGGCGGGCGCCCAGTCACACCTCTCGGTGGTGCCATACTACAACCGCCCCTCGCAGGAAGGGCTCTACCGCCACTTCCGCGCGATCGCCGAGGCGGTGGATCTGCCCATGGTGTTGTACAACGTGCCTGGCCGCACTGTTGCCGACCTCGCCAACGACACCGCGCTGCGTCTGGCGGAGATCCCCAACATCATCGGCATCAAGGATGCGACCGGCAACATCGACCGCGCCTGCGACCTGATCGAGCGCGCGCCGGAGGGGTTCTCGCTGCTCAGCGGCGACGACATGACCGTGGCGGCCTTCATCCTCCTTGGCGGGCATGGCACCATCTCGGTCACGGCCAACGTCGCGCCGAGACTGATGCACGAGATGTGTGCTGCGGCGCTTGAGGGGGATGTGATCACCGCGCGCACCATCAACGCCAAGCTCCTGTGGCTGCATCGCAACCTGTTCTGCGAAGCCAACCCCGTACCGGTGAAGTGGGCGCTTGCACGCATGGGCCTGGTTGAATCGGGCATCCGCCTACCGCTCGCCCCCCTTTCGGACGTGTATCACGAGCGCGTGCTTGCCGCGATGCGTCGCGCCGACATCGACGTCTGAACATTCTGGAACCGACCCATCCATGAATCAAAAGCTCAGCACATCCGCATCTCTCGTTGCCCTGTTGCTCGGACTGGCGGGTTGTTCCGGGTCCATCATCGAGTCCAAGAAGATCGACTACAAGAGCGCCAAGCAAGTCTCGACCCTGGAGGTGCCACCCGACCTTACCGCGCCGACTCGCGATGACCGCTATGCGGTACCCGACGTCAGTCCGCGCGGCGTCGCGACCTACTCTGCGTACTCGAGTGACCGTGCCACCCAACCGCAAGTGACGACCGGTCCGGCGGTGCTGACGCCGGTCGCCGACATGCGCATCGAGCGTGCAGGTACCCAGCGCTGGCTGGTGGTGCCGGGCGCGGCCGACAAGCTGTGGCCGGAGATCAAGGACTTCTGGCAGGAGACGGGCTTCATCATCAACATCGACCGTCCCGAGATCGGTGTCATGGAAACCGATTGGGCCGAAGACCGGGCGAAGATCCCGCAGGACTTCATCCGCTCGACCATTGGCCGCGTGTTCGACGGTCTCTACTCGACCTCGCTGCGTGATCGTTTCCGCACCCGCCTCGAGGAAGGGCGCGAGCCCGGTACGGTGGAGATCTACGTCAGCCACCGCGGCATGGAGGAAGTGTTCACCTCGTCGACGCAGGAACAGACCGCATGGCAGCCGCGTCCGCCAGATCCGGAACTCGAGGCCGAGATGCTGCGCCGGCTGATGATTCGGCTCGGCGCCAAGGAAGAACGTGCCGCCGAGATTGTAAAGGCCGAGCCGGACTCCGAGCGCGCGACCCTGAAGTCTCTCTCAGATGGCAAGGTGTCGCTGGAACTCGCCGAGAGCTTCGACCGGGCGTGGCGTCGCGTCGGCCTGTCGCTGGATCGGCTCGGGTTCGCGGTGGAAGATCGCGACCGCGCGCAAGGCATGTACTTCGTGCGTTACATCGACCCGGATGCCGCCAAGGGCGAATCGCCCGGAATGCTGTCCCGGTTGGCGTTCTGGCGCAGCAAGGAGAACGACGTCGCCGAACGGGGCAGTGAGTACCGTATCCGGGTGGCGGGCGAAGGCAGCGTCTCGCGAGTGTCTGTCGTGACCCGTGAAGGGGGGGAAGACAGCTCCGAGACCGCGAAGCGGATCCTCTCCGTGCTCAAAGACGAGCTGCGCTGAGGCCTTGACGCAGCGCAGGCGTTCCTGCGTCGGCGCACACCTTGTCGTTGAAGCGCCCGCCGCGTGGGTGTCGGCTTCGTTGCCGATCTCACGCGGTGTTGCGTTTACAGCCCCAGCGGGGCGCCGGTCGGCCCGGCTTGTGCGCTCGCCCAGGCATCCTCGAAGCCCGACTTCAACCGCGCCCACGTCTCGCGTTCAAGCGGGCTGGTCTTGCCGCGAAATGCGTCATGATGGAAGCGCATCACGTAGCCACCCTCATCGTTAAGCAGAAATGGTTGGTCGCCGCCCGTTGCCCCCTTGCGCACCAATCGTACGCTGATGCGGTGGCCGTAGCGCTGCATCAAGCGCAGCAGGCGAGGCGCCTGTGTCTCGACGAAGCGTGGTGTGCGCAGCAGGATACGCAAGGCACACTCCTGCGCGCTGCGCAGGCAGAACGCCTCGAGCGCCGTGGCTCCGGCCGCAGATTCGAGGCCGATGGCGGAGAAGTCGTGCTCGTAGAGCATGATCTCGCGCGTCGCCACAGTCAGCAGCCCGGTGGCGTGCAGCTGATAATCTGCAAGCGTGTCGAAGGCCGTTGCCGGCTGCGCCGACGCGTCGCTCATTCCATGTCGGTATCCATGTCCAGGTGCAGGAAGCCGTCGCAATAGGCCTGGTACAGCCACTCCCCGAAAGCTTCATCGAAGCTGCCACCCGGTAATTGCTGGCGGTGATGCGCAAGTGCGGCCACCGCCTCACGCGCCGTTTCCGGCACATCGATGCGCTCGCCGTTCATGTAGAAACCGGCATTGGTCATCAGCAACAGCGTACGTGGGTCGAGCACCACGCCGTGCTGCTTTGCCGCGGCGATGAGGCGGCGTTGCGACAATGGCGATTCGGGCGGGTCGAAGTAGAGGTGCGGTTTGGGTTCGGTGAGACTCGTACCCAGGAAGTCGGCGACGTCGTCACGGCTCCAGGTGATGCGGGACAGCATGGCCTGCACCTGGTCGATCATCGCGTCCCCGATCAGCGCGGAGTTCTCCTGCGGGACGAGGTCGGGGTCTGCATATAGCCCATCGAGCTTGATGCGCTCCTGCAGCCATCCGAGAAATCCGACTCCCAACTCCTGCGCGTCCGGCGTTCGGAAGCCGATCGAATAGGTCGTGCATTCGCCAATGGCGATGCCGTCGTGTGCCCAGTGCGGCGGCAGGTAGAGCATGTCACCCGGTTCCAGCACCCAGTCGAACTCGGGCTGGAAGTTCCTCAGGATCTTTAGCGGGACGTCGTCGCGCAGGCTCCGGTCAGCCTGTGCTCCGATCCGCCAGCGGCGCTTGCCGCTGCCTTGCAGCAGGAACACGTCATAGTTGTCGAAGTGCGGTCCCACGCCGCCGCCATCCACCGCGTAGCTCACCATGAGATCGTCGAGCCGTGCCTGCGGGATGAAATCGAAGCGGTGGAGCAGGGCATCACCTTCGGGTAGCCAAAGGTTCAGCCCCTGCACGAGCACCGTCCACGGTTGTTTCGCGCCGCGCAGCTGGCTACGCTTGAGCGGGCCGCGCAGCAGCTCCCAGGCCTCGCCCTTGCGCCGCACAAGACGCGTTTCGACGTCTTCCTCACACGCGAGCTCGAGGAGCTCGTCATGCTCGATCAATCCGGAAAAGCCCGGTACGGCCTGCCGCACCAGGAGTGGTTTCTTTTGCCAGTATTCGCTCAGGAACTGGCGCGGAGAAAGGCCGCCAAGCAGGTTTGCAAACGGATTCGGTTCCATGCCGCGATTATCCCAAAAGCGCAGCGCTTCGGCGTGCTCTTTCAGAGGCCCATGCACCGGTTCGTCCGGCGCTGCGGGTGAAAAAACGCCCGCGGCGGGTTAAGATCGCGGCCTTTTCCAGGGGAAGCGAGCCATGCTGCCGGTTGCCGTCGTCACATCGCTGGACCATGAAGGCCGCGGCATCGCGCGCGTCGACGGCAAGGCCGTCTTCATCGAAGGGGCGCTGCCCGGCGAGCGGGTCGAGTACCGCACGCTGCGCGCCAAGCCGACCTACGAGCAGGCCGCGGTCGTCCGCATCCTGCGGCCCAGCGCCCAACGCGTCGTGCCGCGCTGCGAGTACTTCGGCACCTGCGGCGGTTGCTCGGTCCAGCACCTGGATCCGCTCGCACAGGCGGCAGTGAAGCAGCGCGTGCTGGAGGACGCCCTGTGGCACATCGGTCGGCTGCGTGCCGAGTTCCTCTACCCGGTCATTCACGGCCCCGCGTGGGGCTACCGCTATCGCGCCCGGCTCGGCGTGCGCAACGTGCCGAGCAAGGGCGGGGTGCGCATCGGCTTCCACGAGCGGCGCAGCAGCTACATCGCCGACCTGCGCCACTGCGCGGTGCTGCCGGAGACCATCTCCGCGCTGCTGCCGGCAATGCGCGAGCTGATCGCGGCGCTGTCGATCTCCGACCGCCTGCCGCAGGTCGAGGTCGCGATCGGTGATGCCGCGACCGTGCTTGTGTTCCGCATTCTCCAGCCCCTCAGCGGCGCCGACGAGCGCCGCCTGAAGGCCTTTGCCGACGCCCACGGTGTGCAGGTGTGGCTGCAGCCCGGCAACCCGGAGACAGCCTTCCGCCTCCATCCCGCCGACGCCCCCGGCCTCAGCTACGCGTTGCCCGAGTTCGATGTCACGCTGGATTTTCATCCTACCGACTTCACCCAGGTCAACACCGGCATCAACCAGATCCTGATGCGCCGTGCGATGCAATGCCTCGCCCCGCGAGCCGGTGAGCGCATCGGCGACCTCTTCTGTGGCCTGGGCAACTTCAGCCTGCCGATCGCGCGCCTCGGCGCCTACGTGGTGGGTATCGAGGGCAGCGACACGATGGTGAGCCGCGCGAGCGACAACGCGCGGCGCAACGGCCTCGGCGAGCGCTGCGAGTTCCACGCCGCCAACCTCTTCGAAACCACCGAGGACAGCCTCGCCGCACTCGGCCACCTCGACCGCCTGCTGATCGATCCGCCGCGCGAAGGCGCAATCGCCGTCGCCAAGGCCATCCACCCGCAGCTCGGGCCGGCGCGCATCGTCTACGTCTCCTGCAACCCGGCCACCCTCGCACGCGATGCGGCCGTACTGGTACACGAGAAGGGCTATCGCCTCACCGGCGCAGGGATCGCCAACATGTTCCCGCAGACCTCGCACGTGGAATCCATCGCCTGCTTCGAGCGCGTGACGCCTTGAGCGTCAGCCGCTATACTGCGCGCCTCGCGGAGGTGTGGCAGAGCGGTTGAATGCACCGGTCTTGAAAACCGGCAACGTCGCAAGACGTTCGTGGGTTCGAATCCCACCGCCTCCGCCACCACATACATGAAAGCCCTGATTATTCAGGGCTTTTTCTTTTTGTAGGTCCGCGTTATACAAACGAGGCCACAAAAAAACGGGTATCAGTTCGGCCGGTTTTGCTGATTTTTCGGTCGCCCCAAAGTGGGTAACTTGCTGTCGTCGCACTGTCGCTTTTCAGTGACTGTCACGAGAAAGAGGTCGAACACCACGCGCACATGGTCGGCGGCCACCCCAGCCAGGATG
>JAYRYZ010000032.1:0-42567 GCA_041916775.1 Rhodocyclaceae bacterium
TACTTCGACCGACTTGGCGTGCCCCGGCTCTCATGACCTCAACTGCTCGAACCGCCCGGTGCGGACCCGCATGCCGGGTGGTGTGGGAGGGGAACGGTCAGGTAAGCTGACCGCCCCTATCCCGATTCGACGGACCCCGTCTCACTGAGGCCAGTCGTGCATCAGCACCACCGGATGAACAGGAGAGAGGGGGGCCGGGGGCGGTGCCGGGCGACCGGGTGTCGGCCGTGATGCGCTCACCGGCGCATTCGTGGCTACCTTCGTGCCGGCCTGCTGTGCGGAGTCGTGCCGCTTGCGCAGTTCGCGTGGGCCCGGCGCAAGCTCCCCGAGCTCCATCAGGCGAGCGCGCACGACGTTGCGGCTGATACCCAGGAGGCGCGCCGTCTGCAGTTGATTGCGCTGAGAGTAGTGATAGGCGGTGCGCATCAGCGTGTCTTCGACGAACTTGTGCAGGTCGGGGTGTGCGGCGTCGAACAGGTCCAGCAATGCGGCTTCGAGCGAGCAGGGCGACGCCGGCGAGACCGAGCCCGCCAGCGCGGGTTGAGACATCAGCGGTCCGCCGAGATGCAGATCGGCCACCTCGATCAGGTCGTTCTGACACACCAGCAGGGCCTGGTGAATGACGTTCTCGAGTTCGCGGATATTGCCCGGCCATGGGTGCGACAACAAGGTGTTGCGGGCCGCGGGCGTGATGTCCGCCTTGCGGTAGCCGAGGCGTCGGCAGTAGTCGTCAACGAAGTATTGCGCGATCGGCAGGATGTCCCGCGGGCGCGCGCGCAGCGGTGGCAGCTCGAGACTCGCCACGCGCAGGCGGTAATAGAGATCCTCGCGGAAGTGTCCCGCGGTGACGGCCTGTTCGAGACGCACGTTTGTCGCGGCGACGATGCGCACGTCGATCGGAATGGGGGTGCGGGAGCCGAGCCGATACACCTCGCGCTCCTGAATCACGCGTAGCAACTTCACCTGGATGCCGAGTGGAAGGTCGCCGATCTCGTCCAGGAAGATCGTGCCGCCGTTGGCCGCCTCGAACCAGCCGGCCTTGACCCCGGTGGCGCCGGTGAAGGCACCTTTTTCATGCCCGAAGAGTTCGCTCTCGGCCAGGGTGTCGGAGAGGGCCCCGCAGTTCACCGGCACGAACGGCCGGTTGCCGCGTCGGCTGAGCGCATGCACCTGGCGGGCAATCAGCTCCTTGCCGGTGCCGGTTTCGCCGATGATCAGGACGTTGGCCTCGCTTGGCGCGACCAGCTCCAGGCGCGCGAGCAGGGCTTGGGACAGCGGATCCTCGAAGACCAGCGCGGTCGCGCGGATCGAGGTACGCATGGCGTGCGAGTCGGGGTGGGTGATCAGTTTCATTCTTGGCTCTCTTGTTGAGCGTCGAGGGTAGCACCCGGCCAGTTCGACCCAAAAAAGAAGACTTCCATTGCTTATACCCATACGCGATATGTCCTCGCGTGGTGTTGCCAGAGCAGCATCCGGGCGTCACGCGGCTGCTGCCACCGCAGCAGCACGCGGCCGGGGTGTAGAAAAAGCTCTTTCTTATCAGCGTTCAATCGGGTGGCAGGGTTCTTGCCATTGAGAGCGAGGGGGCAGCGCCCGAAGTCAGGTGCCGCCGGATACATTCAGCGTCGAGAAGGGCAAGCATGATCAGATCCATGCATGGAAAAAGGTGCGAAGTGGTGCGCGAGGGGCCGCCAGCGCCGTGTGGGGCAAGTGGTTTGCGGTTCGGGTTGCCGTGTGGTCGTTCGTTTGCCGAAGAGGTGTGCGATGGGCGCGGCTGAGTCGATCGATACCGGGGGAGAGCCGCTGGTGTCGCCACCTCGGCTGCCGGATGCTGCTGCGCGTGCTGCCGCGCTCGAGCCCTTGCTGCGTGACTTCGCCGCGAGTGCGGCCGTGCGGGACGTCGCAGGGGGAACCGCCAAGCGCGAGCGAGACCTGATCCGCGTGAGCGGCCTCTTGCTGCAATCCATTCCGCACGCGCTCGGTGGCGGCGGAGCGGACTGGATCGAGACGCTGGGCACGGTGCGGCGCATTGCCGCGGTCGATAGTTCGCTCGCCCATCTCTATGCCTTTCACCACCTGATGCTCGCCACCCTGCAGTTCTTCGGCGAGCGCTCACAGTGGGAGGCGCTGCTGCGCGAAACCGCGCGGCGCAACTGGTTCTGGGGTAACGCGCTGAACCCGCTCGACCCGCGTACGTCGCTGAAACCGGTCGAGGGGGGCTATCGCCTGAGCGGCAGCAAGAGCTTCTGCTCCGGGGCCAGTGACTCCGACCGCCTGATCGTCTCCGCACTGCACGCCGAGCACGGCGGCCTGGTCATCGCAACCATTCCCACGGCGCGCACCGGGGTCCGCATCCATGACGACTGGGACAACATGGGGCAGCGCCAAACCGACAGCGGATCGGTCAGCTTCGACGATGTCTATGTCGCCGAGGAGGAGCTTCTGCACCAACCCGGGCCGCTCGGCTCGCCCTTTGCCTCGTTGCGGCCGAGCCTCGCGCAGCTGGTGCTGACCAATCTCTACATCGGCATCGCAGAAGGTGCCGTGGCGACCGCGCGGGAGTATGTCTCGGAATTGGCGCGGCCCTGGCTTGCTTCAGGCGCAGCCAGTGTCGGCGAGGATCCCTATGTGCTGCGCACCTTCGGCGAGCTGTGGGTCGAGGTCTCCGCTGCCCGCGCGCTTGCCGATGAGGCGCAACGTGCCTTCCAGCAGGCATGGGACGCCGGAGAGGCGCTGACCCCGGCGCAGCGTGGCGAGGTGGCATTGGCGATCGCCGCTGCCAAGGTCGCGGGCACGCGTGCCAGCCTGTCGGTGACCACCCGCATGTTCGAAGTCATGGGCGCGCGAGCCACCACGGCGCGCCTTCGCTTCGACCGCTTCTGGCGCAATGCGCGCACGCACACGCTGCACGACCCGGTTGACTACAAGCTGAAGGAGCTGGGCCGTTGGGTGGTGGGTAAAGAGATCCCCACGCCGTCCTTCTACTCCTGAGCGAGGCTGTGCGCATTCCGATGGTCGGGATGCGCGGCAGGCCCCATGACCAGAGACAAATGAAAAGGCAAGCAACATGAAACCCAGAAGAGCAGTCCTCAAATCCCTGTCCGCTCTGGCATTTCTGGCCGTGGGCGGAGCAACCCTGCCCGTCTTCCATGCTGTGGCGGTCGAGCCGCGTTTGGATTACCTGATGTTTTCCGTCTGATCAGATGGGCGGCCAGGCTCGAGGCGCACACGCCGCGCGCAGCCGGGACGGCCCGGCGGCACGCTTCGGGCTCCTCAGAGCTTGGCGATGGAGACCTCGGTCGACTTCACGAATGCGATCACATCCGAGCCCACCTGTAACTGCAACTCGGTGACCGAGCGTGTCGTGATGACCGATGTGACGATGCCGTGTGGCGTCTCGACATCGATCTCAGAGACGACTGGGCCGAGGATGATCTCCTTCACCTTGCCGCGAAACTGGTTCCTGACATTGATCGACTGAATGGTCACGTGAAGCGTCTCCGAAAAGATGAAGTGGGGATATACGTGGTGGGATGCGCGATCCTGCACGCGTGAGCCGACTGTGCCCGGATCAGCCGCGCTGTTCCAATATCATTTTCTCCAATGCTTATTCACCTGTTGCGACGATGACTGCATCGCGCGAAGCAGGACCGCGCGGGTGCTCCGACCGCCTGGCGCCTTATCGGCAAAGCTGCAAAGCGTGTGATTATTAATTCGTTCCTCCACGCTCCAGCCTTGCCTAAGATGCGCGCCTTGCCTGCCGCCGGATGCAATGGCTGGGGCAGTCCAGCGACGGGGAGGCAGGATGCGTTCAGCAAGGGCGGCACGTACGGGAGCGGCGTACCAATTGCCTTTCAGAGCAGGAGTCGGCGATGCATCGGCCACGTGAATCCGGATTGACCGATGAGGCGATCTTTGGCGATCCGACCGTTCCCGACATGGCTACGCCCCTGTCCGAGCGCAGGCCGGCAATGTCCTGTGCCACGGTCCTCAGGTGGTTGGCGGTCTGGCTCGCGATTGCGGTGCTGATCGCGATCCTGCCGGGGCTCGCGACGGCGCAGGCTGAGGCTGACGTACCGACGCTATCTGTGAGCCCAGGTAGCCGGCGATAATCGAATTTGACACTTGACGCAGCCGCGCGTGCGGCTGGAGGAATGAGCATGTTGGGCCAGATGATGCAATTGCCGCTGTTGATCTCGAGCTTGATTCAACATGCTGACCGGCAGCACGGCGATACGCCCGTGGTATCCCGTCTGCCGGAGGATCCGCACGGGCCGCTGCATCGCACGAACTGGCGCGGCGTGCATGGGCGTGCCCGGCAGCTTGCCCACGCGCTGCAGCATCTCGGCGTGCAGCCCGGCCAGCGCGTTGCCACGCTGGCCTGGAACACCCACCGCCATCTCGAGCTCTACTACGCCATTTCGGGCTCCGGTGCGGTGTGCCACACGGTGAATCCGCGCCTCTTCGAAGAGCAGATCGCCTGGATCCTGGAGGATGCCGGTGCCGAAATCCTGTTCTTCGACGTGAGCTTCGCAGACCTGGTCGGTCGTATCGCCGGGCAGCTGAAGCAGGTGAGGCACTTCGTGCAGCTCACCGAGCGCAAGCATCTGCCCGCTGCGTTCCCGGTCGAGGTACTTGCATACGAAGAGCTGATTCACGGACATTCCGCCCGCTTCGATTGGCCGGCGCTGGACGAGAACAGCGCGGCCGGGCTGTGCTACACCTCCGGCACCACGGGCAATCCCAAGGGGGCCCTGTACAGCCACCGTTCGACGGTGTTGCACGCCTACGCGTGCGCCTTGCCCGACAGCTTCGGCGTGTCGGCCACCGACGTGATCATGCCGGTGGTGCCGATGTACCACGTCAACGCCTGGGGCCTGCCCTACATCGCCGCACTCACCGGGGCCGCGCTGGTGCTGCCGGGGCCGTTGCAGGACGGCGCCGCGTTGCATCAGTTGATCGTCGAGGAGGGCGTGACGCTCTCCAACGGGGTGCCGACCGTCTGGCTGGGCCTGCTCCAGCATCTCGATCAACACGGGGGCGATCTCGGTCGCCTGCGCAAGCTCGTCATCGGCGGCTCCGCCTGCCCGCCCGCGATGATGGACCGTTTCGCGCACGCTGGGGTCGATGTGCTCCACGCCTGGGGCATGACCGAGCTCTCCCCGATCGGCGTGGTGAATGCCCCCAAGCGTGACCATGCCGATCTGTCGCCCGCCGATGCCGCCGCGCGCCGTGCCAAGCAGGGGCGGCCGCTACCGGGTGTCGAACTCGAGATCCTTGATGAGGATGGCCAGCCCCTGCCGCACGACGGCGTGTCCTTCGGCGAGCTCGTGGTGCGCGCCCACTGGGCGATCCGCCAGTATTTCGGACGCGCGGTGGGGGACGAATTCACCCCGGACGGCTGGTTCCGCACCGGCGACGTCGCCACGCTGGACCCCGCCGGCTACATGCAGATCACCGACCGTGCGAAGGACGTGATCAAGTCGGGTGGCGAGTGGATCAGCTCGATCACCCTCGAGAATGTCCTTTCCGCGCATCCGTCGGTCCAGGAGTCGGCGGCGGTTGCCGCGCCCCATGAAAAGTGGGACGAACGCCCGCTGATGGCCGTGGTGCTTCGCCCCGGCGCGACAGCGCTCGACCGCGATGCGATGCGTCATTTCTTCGAAGGCAAGGTCGCGAAGTGGTGGATTCCGGACGATCTGGTCCTCGTCGATGAGATCCCCCACACCGCAACCGGCAAGATCGACAAGAGGAGGCTGCGCGAACGCCTTCAGGGGCATCGCTGGACCTCGGTCGATCAATGATTGGAGGTGTCCTCACTCGGTCTCTTGCCTGTCATGCTTGGCTGGGTGCAGAATAAAGCATTGTTTGAAAACAACTTATGAGTCGAGTGCCTGCAGGTTCGGGCGTGGGTGATCACGGGTTCGGGACGCAGGCCACAGGAGGACATGATCGAGGATACGGCGTTGAATCTGGCGCGTGCTCGGGGAAGGGTTCCTGCAGCATAGGTCGGAACACATGCTGGTGCGCACTCCAATCGGCATGGTCGTATCAGGGCAGCTCGGAGACCTCACACCAGTGCCCATCCTCGTCGTCTCTGGCGCGCCAAGCTTCAAATCAAAAAGCCAATCCTTTCGGATTGGCTTTTTGATTTGTGCATCCGTTCCGTGTCCCTTCCCGATGTGTCGTTCCGGTGGGCCTATCCGTCTGCTGAATGCGGTACGTCCGGGGCGGTATCATTCGACTCCCTAGGCTTGAAGTGACGAGGAGACGACATTGAACGCAGAAGAGATTCGCGCGCGCCAAGCGCCCCTGAAGGCACGCTACAAGGAAGACCCGGCGAGCGCGCGACTGACGCTTTCTTCGCAAGGTGAGTTGCTCGACGATCGTCCGGCGGTGCGGCTCACGAGCGGCCACGGCAAGGTCACGGCGGGTTTGCACCCGGCCACCGGCGGGACGGGCGAGGATGCGTGTTCCGGCGACATGCTGCTGGAGGCGCTGGTGGCGTGTTCCGGGGTGACGCTGAAGGCGGTTGCGACCGCGATGGGGATCAGCTTGCGGCGTGGCATCGTGCGCGCCGAGGGTGACCTCGATTTCCGCGGCACGCTCGGCATCGGGCGGGATGTGCCGGTGGGTTTCACCGACATCCGGTTGATCTTCGAGCTCGACACTGATGCCAGCGACGACCAACTCGCCAACCTGCTGAAGCTCTCGGAGCGCTACTGCGTGATCTACCAGACCCTGCGGCAGCCGCCCAGCCTGAGCGTGGCGCGCGTCTGAGCGTCCGGGACGCACGCCACACGAAGAAACGGGGCGGCGTCTCCGCCGCCCCGTGAAGCCGGTGCCGCTTCGGCCGTGGCCGATGCTGCGGCCACGGCAGGTATCGGACCTCAGAGCCTGTGAATCAATCTGCTGCGCGAGCCGATTGCTGCGTTGCTCACTCGCTCACTCCTCGCCTATCCATCTGATATGTCTCGTCGTTCGCTCGCTCGCGCCTTGCACTCGGCTCTGCTCGCGACGATTTCTTCACAAGCTCTCAGGCGAGGTCGAAGCGGTCAGCGTTCATCACCTTGGTCCAGGCGGCGACGAAGTCGCGCACGAACTTCTCCTGGTTGTCGTCCTGTGCATACACTTCGGCGTAGGCGCGCAGAATGGAGTTCGAGCCGAACACCAGATCCACCCGGGTGGCGGTCCAGCGCGTCGTGCCGCTTGCGCGCTCGACGATGGCGTAGCTGTTGCGGCCGGTGGGCTTCCAGCTGTAGGCCATGTCGGTGAGATTCACGAAGAAGTCGTTCGTGAGTACCCCGACCCGGTCGGTGAACACGCCGTGCGTGCTGCCGCCGAAGTTCGTGCCCAGCACCCGCATGCCGCCGATCAGCACCGTCATCTCGGGTGCGGTGAGGCCCAGGAGCTGGGCGCGGTCGAGCAACATTTCCTCGGGCTGCACCACGTAATCCTTCTTCTGCCAGTTGCGGAAGCCGTCATGCACCGGCTCGAGCACCGCGAAGGATTCCACGTCGGTCTGTGCTTGCGACGCATCACCGCGGCCCGGTGCGAACGGCACCTCGACGTCGAAGCCGGCGGCCTTGATTGCCCGTTCCACGCCGACGTTACCGCCGAGCACGATCACGTCGGCGATGCTTGCGCCGGTGTCTGCCGCGATCCTTTCATACACGGCGAGCACCCGGGCGAGGCGGGCCGGTTCGTTGCCCTCCCAGTCCTTCTGCGGCGCGAGCCGGATGCGCGCGCCGTTGGCGCCGCCGCGGTAGTCCGAGCCGCGGAAGGTGCGGGCGCTGTCCCAGGCGGTGGCGACCAGGTCGCCGACCGACAGCCCGGCCGCCGCGATCTTCGCTTTCACCGCGGCGACGTCGTAGGCGGTGTTGCCGGCCGGCACCGGGTCCTGCCAAAGCAGATCTTCGGCCGGCACTTCCGGGCCGATGTAGCGTGCCTTCGGACCCATGTCGCGATGGGTGAGCTTGAACCAGGCGCGCGCGAACACCTCGGAGAAGTAATCCGGGTCCTTGTAGAAGCGCTCGGAGATCGCGCGGTAGGCCGGATCCATCTTCATCGCCATGTCGGCGTCGGTCATGATCGGGTTGTAGCGGATCGAAGGATCCTCGACATCGACCGGCTTGTCCTCTTCCCGGATGTTCACCGGCTCCCACTGCCACGCGCCGGCCGGGCTCTTCTTCAGCTCCCAGTCGTAAGTGAGCAGCAGGTAGAAGTAGCCGTTGTCCCACGTCGTGGGGTGGGTGGTCCAGGCGCCCTCGATACCGCTCGTCACCGTGTCACGACCGACGCCGCGGCTCGTATGGTTGTTCCAGCCCAGACCCTGCTCGTCGATCTCCGCACCTTCGGGGGCGGGGCCGAGCTTCGCGGCACTGCCGTTGCCGTGCGCCTTGCCCACGGTATGGCCGCCGGCGGTGAGCGCCACCGTCTCTTCGTCGTCCATCGCCATGCGCGCGAAGGTGATGCGTACGTCGTGCGCGGTCTTGAGCGGGTCGGGCTTGCCATCCACGCCTTCCGGGTTCACATAGATGAGGCCCATCATCACCGCGGCAAGCGGGTTCTCCAGGTCGCGCTCGCCGGAGTAGCGGCTACCCTGGCTGCCGGTGGGTGCGAGCCATTCCTTTTCCGAACCCCAGTAGATGTCCTTCTCGGGATGCCAGATGTCCTCGCGGCCGAAGGCGAAGCCGTAGGTCTTGAGGCCCATGGACTCGTAGGCGACGTTGCCGGCGAGGATCATCAGGTCGGCCCAGGAGAGCTTGTTGCCGTACTTCTTCTTGATCGGCCACAGCAGGCGGCGTGCCTTGTCGAGGTTGGCGTTGTCCGGCCAGGAGTTCAGCGGCGCGAAGCGCTGGTTGCCGGTACCCGCGCCACCGCGCCCGTCGGCGATGCGGTAGGTGCCCGCCGAGTGCCAGGCCATGCGGATCATCAACCCGCCGTAGTGGCCCCAGTCGGCCGGCCACCAATCCTGGCTGTCGGTCATGAGTTCGGTGAGGTCCTTCTTCAGGGCGGCGTAGTCGAGCGACTTCACGGCCTCCCGGTAGTCGAAGGCTTCACCCAGCGGATTTGTCTTGCGGTCGTGTTGGTGCAGGATGTCGAGGTTCAGCGCCTTCGGCCACCAGGCCATCGGCGACTGGCCGGAGGCGGTGTTTCCACCATGCATCACCGGGCACTTGCCCGCTGCATTGACTTGATTGCTGTTCATCTGTCTTCTCCCGTCGTTGTGCGGCAGACGCCGCGTGCTTGATTTCGCCTGTCGCGAATCGGGCCGTGCCCGGTGTCACAGGCGCTGACCTCAAGACGTAGTCTAGATTAAAAAAAACAATGTAAAAGTTTAAAATCGATTGTTTTTATTTCTGTCAGCGATAGTGACAAGTGATCGCGGAGCCACGGTCACACGAGGGTTTGGACGGAATGTTCCCGCAAACGTTTCTGAAAGGGTTTGAATCTTCCGTGACGAATCGTCAGCGCATGCCGGGTGACGCCGCTGCCAGGAGCACCAGGCGACTTGCCTGTGTCTCGCAGCGCGCGCGGATGTCGCGGTCGAGCGCCTTGATCCAGCGCGGCGGGATGGCGGCGAGACCGAAGCGCGCACCCGCGAGCATGCCGGCGATGGCGCCGGTGGTGTCTGCATCGCCACCGCGGTTGACGATGTCGACGAGGATGGATTCGAAGCCGTCTTGGGCGGAGAAGGCCTGCAGCACCGCCTGCAGCGTGTCGACGACATAGCCGCTCGGGTTCTCGATGCGCTTGCGGTCGTGGGCGAAGGCCGGATGACGGGCAGTCAGCGGGCGGAGGCGCGTGGAGACGATGTCGTCAAGCGGGCGCGCGGCGATCAGGTCCTGCAGCATGAAGATCACGGTCTCGCAGGCAGCATCGGAGAGCGGGTTGTTGTGGGTGACGTGCGCCTGGGCCCGGCTCGCCGTGATGACGGCTTCCTCGGATTGGCCAAGGCAGGCGAGGGCGACCGGTAGCACCCGCATCAGCGCGCCATTGCCGGCGTCGTGCTCGGAGGGGGGGGCAACCGGGTCGCCGCTGCGGCGGAAGCTGACGAGGTTGCGGCGCACCGTGTTGCCGATGTCCACCGGCTTCGCGCGCATCCAGGCGTCGAAGGCCTGCGCAGCGGGCAGCGCCAAAGCCGCGTCGGCACGATTGTGCGCGAGGATTGCGTCACCAAGCGCGAGCGACATCGTGGTGTCGTCGGTGACCTGGCCGGGCCTGAGCTTCAGCCAGCCGCCGCCCTTGATGTCGCGATGCACACCATGCTGGTGGCGGATCTCGCCAGGGGTGAGAAACTCCACCGTGGCGCCGAGTGCGTCGCCGATCGCCAGCCCGAGGTAGGCGGCGACGGCGCGCTCGATGGCCGTATCGGATGCGTTCAGTTCTCCGGGCCGAAGCATTTGGAGAAGTCCGCGCAAACGCCACAGGACGGCGCGGGGCAGACGTAGATGCCCTCGCGCGCGCAGAACTGGCGGTATAGAAACTTCTTCCACTTCATGTCCTGGCTGTTGGCATCGGCCAGGGCGGGAAAGTTGATCTGCATCAGCGTGCTGAGCTCGTCGCGGCTTGCGAGGCCCAGGTCCTGCCACAGGTGATCGCGGCCGACGCACGCGGTGGTGAGGATGTCGGCCATCCAGCGTTCGGATTCGCAACGGTGGGCGCGGTGGTCGAGCAACAGGCGCTGGAGCTCGGCGTATTCGGGCAGGTCCACGGGCGGCGTGTCGAAGCGTGCGACCGCATGGCCGGGGAAGTACCCGGCCAGCATGCGGGTGAATTCGGCCTCGCCGAGGCCGAGGCCCCAGGGCAGGCAGCCGAAGCCGCTTTCCTGGCCGGCGAGCAGGCTCGCCAGGATGAAGCGGTTCGGGTCGCGCGCCGCATCGCCGGCCGCAGGCAGGGCCAGCAGGTCGGTGCGCAGCATCGCGCGATAGGGCAGGCGTTCCGGACCGTTCATCGTCCTGGCTCCGAGTGGCTGGTGGGAGTGCGTGTACTGGATGGGACTTACTTGCTGGGATACTCGACGAGGATGTCCTCGTCGCGCACGATCATCTGGCAGGCCAGGCGCCATTGCGTCGGCGGGATGTCGTCGACATACATCTGTTCGACCTCGGCCTTGGTGATGTGGCCGAGCTCGGTCAGCGCGGCGACCTCGCGCACGTTGAGCGGGCCCCCCATCGGGCGACGCTTGCCATCGACCGACGAGACCTTGACCAGACAGGTGCCGCAGTTGCCTTCCTGACAACCGAAGTCGATGGGGATGTGGTTCTCCTTGGCCAGCGACAGGATGGTCTGGGTGTGGCTGCCGGCGACGGCGTATACCGTCTTGTCCTTGTGCATCGGGCTGCTGAAGGTGATGAGTGCCATGTGCTGCTTCTCCTGAGTGAAGTGGGTTTGCGTGAAGGCGTCTTTTTTGCCGATTCTCTGTAGGGCGGGGGGCGACGCTCAGCCCGGCCGGACGACGATGTCGCCCGACAGGATCTGTGCCTGGCAGGCCAGACGGTGGCCGCGTGGGGCCAGGTTGTCCTTGAGCACCTGGTCTTCCAGGATGCTGGGCGCGGCGAGGTTCTCCGCACCGGAAACGATCTTCGTGAGGCAGGTGCAGCACTCGCCTTCACGACAACCGTAGGTGATGCCGGCCCCGACCTTTTCGGAGACCTCGATCAGGCGGGTGCCGGCCGGCACGGTGACCGAAACACCGATGTCCTCGAAGGTGACCTTGGCTTTTGGCATGTGATGCTCCTCGTCAGGCGGCGCCTGCTTGCAGTTGGGAAAATTCGACTTCGCGGTGTGCGACTCGGCCGGTGAGATGGCGCGCGAGGCTTTCCCCGAGATCGCGGCATTGCGCGAGTTCCCCCGCATCGGGCACGAGCTTGATGCGCAGGCCTTCGAGCGGAACGCGCAGCTTCAGCCCACGCAGACGGTCCTCGATCAGCCGCACCGCTTCGCCGCTCCACCCATAGGAGCCGAAAGCGGCGCCGAGCTTGCCCTTGACGTTGACGGTGGTGAGCGAGGAGAGCAGCTCCCAGATCGGCTTGACCGCGTCGGCGTTGATCGTCGGGCTGCCAAAGGCGAGCCCGTCGGCCTCCTCGACGAGATCGGTGAAGATGTCGGCGGCGCCGCCCTCCAGGTCGTACAGCGATACGCGCACGCCGCCCAGCGACTCCGCCCCGGTAGCGACGGCCTCGGCCATGCGCCGGGTGTTGCCGTAAGCGGAGATGTAGAAGATCACCAGCGTCTTCTCGCACTTCGCCTCGTTGAAGAGGCGCGGCATCGCCAGCTCGCGATAGCGGCGCACGTAATCGCGGGGCTGGTGGCGCAGGATCGGGCCGTGTGCCGGGGCGATCAGCTTGAGCGCGAGCGGCTCGATCAGCGCCAGCGCGTCCAGCACGTTCTCGCGGAACGGCCGCATGATGTGGGCGTAGTAGTACTCGAACGAGAAGCGGAAATCGCCCACCATGTCGTTGAAAAGGCGCGCGTCGCAGAAGTGGCAGCCGAAGATGTCCCCGGTGAACAGCAGCCCATCCTCCTCGAGGTAGGTGCACTGTGTATCGGGCCAGTGCAGGTAGGGCGTGTGCAGGAAGCGCAGCGTGCGGCCGCCGAGGTCGATGGTGTCGTCGGTGGTCACCGGGATGTACTCCGGCGGCTTCTCGCCGCTGGGCTTCAGCAAGGCCTTCAGCATCATCTGGGCACGACTGGAGAGGTACACCCGCGCCTGAGGTGCCCGCTTCAGCAACTCGGGCAGCGCGCCGCTGTGGTCGGGCTCGAGATGGTTGAGCACGATGGTGGTGATCTCGTCGTAGCGCGCCACCGTCTCGAGACGGCGGAAGAAATCGTCGGCGAAGTTCTCCTTCACCGTGTCGATGATCGCCACGCCGTTCGCGCCGCGCACCACGTAGCTGTTGTAGCTCGTGCCGTTGGCGGTCTTGAGGATGATGTCGAAGCTGCGCAGATGCGGATCCAGCGCGCCCACCCAGTGGACGCCCGGCGCGATCTCGACCGCCCCCTCAGTGAGTCCCGCAGGTACCATGGGCACCACCTGACTTTTCCCCGCATCCGCCAGTGGAAGTTGGCGCTTCATTCGGCGTGACTTCTCCGTGGGCATGGCTGCCACAACTGCCGTGGCCTTCCGGCCCATGCACGCAGGCCTCGATGTTGCCCTCCGGTAGCGCCACGCCCTGCAGGCCGATCCAGGCGTCCACCGCGGCCGTGTCGAAGCCCACCATGCGACCATCGCCCACTTCCATCAGCGGGCGCCGGATCAGCAACGGATTCGCGCGCAGTAGTGCCAGCGCCGCTTCGGCCTGCAGCGTCTCCGGCACGATCTCGCCGGACTTCACCGCCGGCGCCGCGCGGTTGAACCATTCGGCAACCGGCAATGCGCCGAGGAATGCGAGCAGCCGTTCGGCGGTCCACGGTTCCGCCTTCAGGCTGATTGCCTGAACCGTGTGTCCGGCTGCGGAGAGCAGCGCCTTCTGGCGCTGGTTGCCCTTGCAGCCGGGTTTTTCGTAGAAGGTGACGAGGGCCATCAGGCGGCCTCACGCCACAGACCGAACGCCTTGAGCTTCTCGATCGGGATGCCGGTCAGCGAGCCGGGCGGGTTCAGGAATTCACCCAGCTCATTGACGATCGCCATCTCGATCGGACAGATCGCGGCGCACTGCGGATCGGCATGGTCGCCAAGACACTCGGTGCACTTCATGTCATCGATCAGGAAGTGCGGCCTGTCCTCGTAGATGGCGTCGTTCGGGCAGACATCGACGCAAGCCCAGCAATTGACACAGGATTGGGTGATCTGCAGAGCCATTTCAGGTCTCCTCGTTGGCCTGGCGCAGCGGGGGCATGGCCCCGCTTGCGGTTGGCGATCCGGATGGGCAAAGGTGGTCGGGTATCAGGCGACCTTCAGGGCGTCGATCTTCGGCAGCAGCTTTCCGGTGGCGGCGATTTCCCTGTACACCGCCATCACCGCGTCCTCGATCGGCTCCATCGCATGCTCGCCGTTCGGCGCGATGCCGGCGGCTTCCAGCTTGCCCCAGGGCTCGTAACCGATCTTGGAACAGAGCACCACCTCGCAGCCTTCCAGCACGCGGATGTTGCGGTCGAGCAGGGATTCCGTCGCGCCTTCGTCGACCACGTCGCCGTCACCGCAGGCATCCATGCCGCCGCAGTAGAGCTCGGTCTTGCGGTGGCTGATGAAGCGCACGCCTTCCGGCGAGGCCTCGTAGATCAGGAACTCCTTCGCGTGACCGAAGTGTTCGGCAACGACGCCGTTCTTGCCGGCAACCGCCATCAGCACCGGGCGCGAACCGTCCGGGATGCCTTCGGCCTTGGGCTTGACGACGCCCCGCTTGGCATCGAGCTGCTCGATGATCGCGTCGTGGACTTCCTTGCGGCGCACCATCGCGGCTTCGTAGTCGACGTCCATTACGTCGATCTTGTCCATCGTGAACTCGTCGCCGCGATCCTCGCCCAGGAGGCCCACCGCGTCGGCACGGCACTGGCGGCAGTGGCGCATCATCGCCATGTCGCCGGCACAGGCGTCCTGCAGATCCTGGAGCATTTCCGGCGTGGGCTCGGGCTGCTCCATGATGCCGTAGTAGGTGCCGTGCTCGGGCTCGGCGATCAGCGGCATCACGTTGTGCAGGAAGGCACCCTTGGCCTTGACGATCTTCGAGACTTCCTTCAGATGATCGTCATTGACCCCCGGGATCAGCACCGAGTTGACCTTCACCAGAATGCCGCGCGAAGTGAGCATTTCCAGCCCCTTCTGCTGCTGTGCGATGAGGATCCGCGCGCCCTCGATGCCGAAGATGCGCTTGTTGTTCCAATAGATCCACGGATAGATCCTGGCGCCCACTTCCGGATCGACGCAGTTGATCGTGATCGTCACATGGTCGATGTTGTGTTTGGCAATCTCGTCGACGTGCTCGGGCAGCGACAGGCCATTGGTCGAGACGCACAGCTTGATGTCGGGCGCCTTCTCGGAAAGCTGCCGGAACGTCTCGAAGGTGCGCGCCGGGTTGGCGAGGGGGTCTCCAGGTCCGGCGATACCCAGTACCGTCATCTGCGGGATCTCTGCGGCGACAGCGAGCACCTTCTTGATCGCCTGATCCGGCGTCAAGAGCTCCGAGACCACGCCCGGGCGTGACTCGTTCGAGCAGTCGTACTTGCGGTTGCAGTAGTTGCACTGGATGTTGCAGGCCGGCGCCACCGCCACGTGCATGCGGGCGAAGTAGTGGTGCGCTTCTTCCGAGTAGCAGGGGTGATCCTGCACCTTGGCGCGGATGTGATCCGGCAGGTGGGACAGCGCGTCCGGCGCCGTGCCGCAGCCGCTCGACGCACAGCCACCGCCTTCGGCGACGGGTCCGCTGTTGCTGATGACGGGCAGTTCCATGTCTGAAGACTCCTCGAGTACGTTCCCGAGTCTCAGGAGCAATCGCTATGCCAGTCGTCAAGCTATTGATTAATATCAATAAAATATTCTTTCCGGATCCGCCTGCAGCGGGGTTGTCGGAAACCCGACAGTCCGGGACGGAGGCGATTCAGCAGCGCGAAACGGAAGGCCACTTTTCTGGGATAATGTAACAAATGCGACAAATTGCTCAAGAACGACATGACTTTTCGCCCTCGCGCGACGCCACATGAGTAGTGCCCTCTCCACACCAATTGGGACCCTTGCGACCACCAGACGTCCGCGCTGGCTGCGCGTGACCTTGCCGCTGCTCGCGGTGTCGCTGCTGATCGGGATCCTGGGCGTCATCGGATACCGTCATCTGGGTGAGGAGATCCGGCGCGAGACCCACCGCACGCTGGCCGTCATTGCCGAACAGAAGCGCCAGCAGCTCGAGGCCGCCCTCGAGGATGCGCGCGCGGACGTGCGCCTGCACTTTTCACGCCACGCCCAGCTTGCGCAGCATTTCGGCGAGTGGCAGGCGATGGGGCGCCGTGACGAGGTGCGTCGCGGGCAACTGGTCTCGCAGATGCAGGCGCTGGTTGCCGCACGTCATTGGGAGGGGCTCGCCCTTGCCGACCTTGAAGGCGACGTCGCGCTCGTCTCAGGTGACGTCGACGTGCGTGCCCAAGCCGCATTGATTCGCGACATCCTGCGTGCTCCGCGCGTCGAGCTCGTCGATCTCCATCAGGGGGCGGACGGTGTGCCGCGCTACGGTCTTCTCGCGCCGGTTGGTGATGCGGAAGGTGCTCCGCTCGGGGTGGCGTACCTCACCTGGCGTGCCGACCAAAGGCTGTTTCCATTGGTCCAGTCGTGGCCAGTGCCGACCCGCACCGCAGAGACCTACCTGGTGCGGCGCGAAGGCGAGGGGGTGCGCTTTCTCACCCCGCTGCGCCATCGGCCTGACCACGGGCGGGAACTGCTCAAGCCGCTATCCACCCCCGATTTGCCGGCCGCGCGCGCGGTCCTGGGCGAGCGCGGCATTCTCATGGGCGGGCGCGATTACCGTGGCGTGCCGGTGCTGGCGTATGCCTCCCAGGTGGCGGGGACGCCCTGGCTGATGCTCGCCGAGATCGACGAAACCGAGGCCTACGCCGGCCTGCGCACGATGGCCTGGGCCACTGCGCTGGTGGTCGGGCTGGGGCTGACCTTGCTGTATTCTGCCGCCTACCTGCTGTGGCGGAGAGACAACGCGCGACGGGAGCTTGCGGCAATGCAGGCGCAGCGGGCTGCGGAGGCACGCTTCCGGGTGATCTTCGAGCAGGCACCGCTCGGCGTGGCGCTGCTCGATTCGCGCAGCGGCTGGATCACCGAGGTCAACCAGCGCTTCTGCGAGATTGTCGGTCGAGCGCCGGAGCAGCTCGTGGGGGTGGATCCGATCGCGATCACCCATCCGGACGATGCAGCCGAGAATCGTCAGCTCTTGCAGCGACTGACCGCCGGTGACGCCAGCGGCTACCGCATCAACAAGCGCTACCTGCGTCCGGATGGCGCGGTGGTCTGGTCAAGCGTGACTTGCGCGCCGGTGCATGTGGAGTCCGAGGACGCGCCGCGCTATCTCGCCATCGTGGAGGACATCACCGAGCGCAAACGCATGGAGGCGCGGCTGCAACAGAGCGAGGAGCGTCACCGCCAGCTCGCCGACAAGCTGCAGCAGGCCTACGACGCGGCTGAAGCCGCAAATGCGGCAAAGAGCGAGTTCCTCGCCCACATGAGCCACGAGATCCGCACTCCCATGAATGCGGTGCTGGGCCTTGCTCAGGTCCTGGAACGCGAGCCGCTGGCAGGCGAGCAGCGCGACATGGTGGCGCGCATCCGCATGGCCGGGCAGTCGCTGCTCGCCATCCTCAACGACGTGCTCGATCTTTCGAAGATCGAGGCCGGGCAGCTGCGCATCGAACCGCGTCCGTTCGACCTGGACGTGTTACTCGCGAACCTCGACAGCCTGATGGGGCAGGCCGCGCGCGCCAAGGGGCTGGCGCTTCACATCGAGGCACCCGGCTTGCCGGCGGGCCTGCTGGTGGGTGACGGCTTGCGGCTGGAGCAGGTGCTGTTCAACCTCACTGGCAACGCGATCAAATTCACCGAAGCGGGCGAGGTCGGTGTGCGCGTCGAGGTCGTCGTGCGCGAGGGCGACGCGCTGCGCCTGCGCTTCAGCGTGCGCGACACCGGCATAGGCATTGCACCGGAGGTGTTGCCACGGCTGTTTGCCCCGTTCGCCCAGGCGGACGCTGGTATCGGCCGGCGCTTCGGCGGCACCGGACTCGGGCTGTCAATCTGCAAACGGCTGGTGGCCTTGATGGGAGGGGAGATCGGCGTCGATAGTCTGCCCGGATGTGGCAGCACGTTCTGGTTCGAGCTGCCATTCAGCCGATCCGACCGTGCCGACGCGGTCACCTGCCAGCCGGTACTCGACGAGCCGGCACATACTGGTCCGCGCCTCGCGGGTGCCCATCTGCTCGTCGTCGATGACAGCGCAATGAACCGCGATCTGGTCGAACGTGCGCTGAAACTGGAGGGCGCCAGTGCGACCCTCGCAGGCGATGGTCAGCAGGCACTGCATTGCCTGCAGTCGCGTCCGGGCGTCTTCGATGCGGTGCTGATGGATGTGCAGATGCCGGTGATGGACGGCCTGGCGGCGACGCGGGTGATTCGCGCCGAGCTCGGCCTTGCGGATCTGCCCATCATCGCCTTCACCGCCGGGGTGCGTGAGGACCAGCAGGCCGCAGCGCGCGCGGCGGGGGCGGACGATGTGCTGGCGAAACCCATGGATCTCGAGGAGATGACGCGCCTGTTGTGTCGCTGGATTGCACCACGAGCGCCGCGCGATGACGCGGATGCCGCCGCGGGTGGCGTGTCGAACGGCACGCCGGCGGCGGGGCAGGATGTTGCGGCTGGTGCGCCGGCCGGGGTGTCCGGGCAGCTGAAGTCTTCCGCCGGGCAGGAGGCCGCGGCGTCCGACGACTTCCCGGATATCGACGGCATCGACCGCGTCCGCGCCGCGCAAAGACTGGGCGGCGACCGCGCGATGTTCATCGGCTTGCTCGAGTTCTTCGTCGAGGACAACGCGGATGCGGTTGCGCGTGCGCGCGACGAACTCGCACGCGGCGACCGCGACGCTGCCGGTCGGCGCATGCATACGCTCGGCAGCAACGCCGGCTTCATCTGCGCGTTGGACCTGATGGCCTCGGCGCGCGAACTGGAGGCTGCGATCGAGCGCGGCGACACCGCGCTGGAGGCGGCGTTCGACGCACTGGGCACGCAGATCGACGCCCTCGTGGCTGCGATCGCGCCCTGGCGCTGAGCCCGGGGGCTGCAAGAGAAGATCAGGCCGGCACGCCCAGGATGACGTGGCTGGCCTTGATCAAGGCGGTGGCTTCGACGCCCTGCCTGAGGCCCAGTTCCAGCACGGCCTCGTTCGTCACCACCGCGAAAACGACGGTCCCACCCGCCAGCGCGATGCCCACCTCGGTGTTCACCGCACCCTTGTGGATCACGCTGACCGTGCCGGTGAGCTGGTTGCGTGCGGAAAACCGTACGTCCTTCGCGCCGGACAGCAGCATTACCCACGGTGCCTTCACATAGGCGACGGCCTCGCCGCCCACCGCGAGCCCGAGCGATCTCACACTGGTTTCCGTCACGATTGCGACAATCCGGTCGCCTCCGGGCAGGGTCAACTCGACCTCGGCATTGACCGCGCCATTCACCAACGCGGTGATCTTTCCCTTGAATGCATTGCGGGCACTGACGTTCACGGTGTTCTCCTGATAGTGGGGTAAATTCTGGCCCGCTTTTCGCTATATAAAGAGCGACATAGCGTTTTTGTCGGGTTGTCGACACACTACCGGGTCTGCGTTGGCAAGTTCAACCATAGCGGTAGAGGAAAAATCGGTACAACACCCTGACAGGATGCTTGTATATTGTTAGCGCTATATATGATTGGATATCACAAAAAATGGACACGATACCGCATCGCTTGCTCGGCAAGCTCGAGGTCGATACCCAGTTCGGCAGCTTTCTCGGCGACACCCGCATCCGCCTGCTGGAAGCGATCGCGCAACACGGCTCGATCTCGCAGGCAGCAAAAGCCGTGCCGATGTCCTACAAGGCGGCCTGGGATGCGGTCGATGCGATGAACAACCTTGCCGATCAGCCGCTCGTGATCCGCTCCACGGGGGGCAGGAAGGGCGGCGGGACGCAACTCACCGAGCACGGCGTCAAGACGATCGCGCTCTATCGCGCCCTGGAGGCCGAGTATCAGGCGGCGCTGGACCGTCTCTCGGCCAGCCTCAACGCGGGCCAGGCAAGCGACTTCCAGCAGTTCAGCCGGCTGTTGAAGCGCATGTCGATGAAGACCAGCGCGCGCAATCAGTTCGCCGGGCAAATCGTCGGGCTGCGCGAAGGGCATGTGGACTTCGAGGTGCGCATCCGCCTCGACGACGACAACGAGATCGTCGCGATCATCACCGGCCAATCCGCCGAGACGCTCGGACTCGCGATCGGCATGGAGATCAACGCGCTGGTGAAGTCGTCGTCGGTGCTGCTGCTCAACGATCCGGCCGTGCGCACCAGCGCGCGCAATCATCTGTGGGGTGAGATCACCCGCATCCACGATGGCCCGGTGAATGCTGAGGTGACGCTGTCGCTGAAGTCGGGCAAGACCGTCTGCGCGGTGGTCACCCATGACAGCGTCGAGCGACTCGGACTGGCGGTCGGCGAATCGGCCTGCGCGGTGTTCAAGGCCTCGTCCGTCATTCTGTGCACATTTGCCTGATATCAACCCAGGGAGTATCACCATGAAACGTGTTTCCGCACTGCTTGCAGCCTTCCTCATCAGCCTCTCCGCGCATGCGGCCGAAATACAGGTGGCCACCGCCGCCAACTTCACCGAGCCCATGAAGCAGATCGCCGCCGAGTTCGAGAAGGACACCGGTCACAAGGCGGTGCTGGCCTTTGGCGCGACGGGCAAGTTCTATGCGCAGATCGTCAACGGCGCGCCGTTCGAGGTGTTTCTCGCCGCCGACGACAGCACGCCGGCCAAGCTGGAAGCGGAGGGCCATACGGTTGCGGGTACCCGCTTCACCTACGCGGTGGGTCGGCTGGTGCTGTGGTCGAGCCGTCCGGATTTCGTGGATGGCGCGGGCGAGGTGTTGAGGAGCGGCGTCTACAATCATGTCGCCATCGCCAACCCCAAGACCGCGCCCTATGGGGCCGCGGCCTTGGCCACGCTCGAGAAGCTGGGCCTGCTGGCCAGCGTGCAGCCGAAGTTCGTGCAGGGCGAGAACATCGCCCAGACCCTGCAGTTCGTCTCCACCGGCAATGCGGAGCTGGGTTTCGTCGCCTTGTCGCAGGTGTTCAGGGATGGCGCGTTCACCGGCGGCTCGGCCTGGCTCATCCCCGAGTCCATGCACGCCCCGATCCTGCAGGATGCGGTCGTACTGGCCAGGGGCAAGGACAACCCGGCCGCCTCTGCGCTGCTGGATTACCTGCGCGGTGACAAGGCCAAGGCCATCATCCAGTCCTTCGGTTACGCGCTGAAGTAGGCGAGATGCGGCCATGTTCCTCACCGAAACCGATCTGCAGGCGATCTCACTCACCCTACGCCTGGCGGGTATCACCACGCTGATCCTGCTGGTGGTTGGCACGCCCGTGGCGTGGTGGCTGGCGCGTACGCGCGCCTGGTGGAAAGGGCCGGTCGGCGCTGTGGTGGCGCTGCCGCTGGTGTTGCCGCCATCGGTGCTGGGTTTCTACCTGCTGCTGGCGATGGGGCCGAACGGGCCATTCGGACAGCTCACCCAGTCGCTGGGCTTGGGCACCTTGCCATTCACGTTCTGGGGGTTGGTGGTGGCGTCGGTGTTCTACTCGCTGCCCTTCATGGTGCAACCGCTGCAGAACGCCTTCGAGGCGATCGGCGATCGGCCGCTTGAAGTTGCCGCCACCTTGCGCGCGTCGCCGCTGGATACCTTCTTCTCGGTGGTGCTCCCGCTTGCGAGGCCCGGCTTCGTCACCGCCAGCATCATGACCTTTGCCCACACGGTGGGCGAGTTCGGCGTGGTGCTGATGATTGGCGGCAACATCCCGGGCGTGACTCGCGTGGCCTCGGTGCAGATCTACGACCATGTCGAGGCGATGGAGTATGCCGACGCCCATCGGCTCTCGGCAGTGATGCTGGTGTTCTCCTTCGTAGTGCTGCTGGCCCTGTACACCCGGCGCGGGCACGCGCGGAAGGCGGCCTGACATGGACGCACGGATAGAAGCCCGCTTCCGCCTCGATTGGCCCGGGTTCTCGCTGGATGTCGCCCTCACCCTGCCGGGTCGTGGCGTGACCGCGCTGTTCGGTCACTCCGGTTCGGGCAAGACCTCGCTGTTGCGCTGCATCGCCGGGCTGGAGCGGCCTGCGCAGGGCCGGCTCGTGTTCAAGGGCGAGACCTGGCAGGACGACGCCTCATGGTTGCCGACCTACAAGCGGCCGATCGGCTACGTGTTTCAGGAAGCGAGTCTGTTTCCTCATCTGTCGGTACTCGCCAACCTGCAGTTCGGGCAGAAGCGCAGCGGCAGCGCCGCGCGGGTGGGGCTGGAACAGGCAATCGCGCTGCTGGGCATCTCTCATCTGCTGTCGCGCAAGCCGGACACCCTCTCCGGTGGCGAGCGCCAGCGCGTGGGCATCGCGCGTGCGCTCGCGGTCGGCCCGGAGATCCTGCTCATGGACGAGCCGCTCGCCGCGCTCGACCTCAAGCGCAAACGCGAGATCCTGCCCTACCTTGAGCGCCTGCATGACGAACTGGCGATTCCGGTGCTCTACGTCAGCCACTCGCCGGACGAGGTCGCGCGGCTGGCCGATCATCTGGTCGTGATGGATGACGGTCGCGTGGTTGCAGCCGGGCCGCTGGGCGAGACGCTCGCTCGCGTCGATCTGCCCATCCAACTCGGCGAGGATGTCGGCGTCGTGCTGGACGCGACGGTTGGCGCGGTGGACGCGGAGTGGCATCTCTCCCGGGTCGACTTCGCCGGCGGCAGCCTGTGGACGCGCGACCGCGGCATCCCGCTCGGGAAGCCGGTGCGGGTACGGGTACTGGCGCGCGACGTCAGCCTGGCAGTGGCCGACCCCGGTGCCAGCAGCATCCAGAACAACCTCGCTGGCGAAGTGGACGCGTTGGGTGATGACGAGCACCCCGGTCTGGTGCTGGTGCGGGTGCGGGTCGGCGCGAGCCGCATGCTCGCCCGGCTCACACGCCGCTCCGCCGCGCAGCTGGGCATTGCCGAGGGCATGCCGGTGCGGGTGCAGGTGAAATCCGTGGCCTTGATGGAGTGACTGGCGTGACGCTGATGGAGAAGCTGGGATGATTGCCGAAAGCGGAGACTGTACCGGGGCGCGCACCGGCGGCCGGCGTTGCCGGGATCGTGCAAACCCTGACTGGGCCGCGCGCCTGCCCGCGGCCTGGCGCGAGATGGTGTGCGTGCCGCTGCGATTCGTCGCGCATTGTGAATACGAGATGACCGCAAGCCGCTGCATGGGATACGACGAGGACGCGCAGTTGTGCTACTACGCGCACCATTACCTCATCGAAGTCAGCCGTTCGGACGACGACGAGGAGTTCTACACCGACGTCAGCGGCGGTGAGTCCGTGCATGCTTGGCGGCTGCGTGACGAGCGCTGGCTGATCCATCGCCAGCCGATCGCGGGCGATTGCCAGGCCGCGAGCCGCGGCTTCTACACTTTCTCGACGGAGCCGCCACGTTGAACGGCGCCAGCCCCTACACCCTGCCGGACGCGGAGCTCGAGCACATGCTGGGTGAGGACGCGCCCTGCGGCGATGCGACCAGCTTCGCGCTCGGCATCGTCACGCAGACTGGCCGGCTGGTCTTTCGTGCCCGCTACGCGATGGTCGTGTGTGGCAGCGAGGAAGCGCGGCGCATGGGACAGTTGCGCGGACTGCGGGCGGTAGGGCATTTCTCCCCGAGCGGGACGACCTTGCAGCCGGGTGACGAGATCCTCAGCCTTGAGGGTGCGGCCGGCGCGCTGCACATGGTCTGGAAGAGTGCGCAGACGCTGATGGAGTATCTCTCGGGCATCAGCACCAGCGCTGCCATGATCGTCGCCGCAGCGCGGCGCGGCAATCCCGCCGCGAGCGTCGTGTGCACCCGCAAGAATTTCCCCGGCACCAAGGCTGCCGCGGTGAAGGCGGTGCTGTGCGGTGGTGCCAGCCCGCACCGGCTCAGCCTGTCGGAGACCCTGCTTGTGTTCGCCGAGCACCGCCAGTTCCTGCCCGACGAGACGCCGCCTGGCATCATCACCAGGCTGCGCCGTCGGTGGGTCGAGCGCCGTATCGTCGTCGAAGTGGCAAGCGAGGATGAGGCCGCGACCTGGGCCGCGGCCGGTGCGGACGTGCTGCAACTGGAAAAGCTGGCGCCCGAAGCGGTGGCACGCATCCGCCAGCGGCTTCCACATGTCCCCCTCGCCGCGGCCGGCGGGGTCAATGCTGGCAATGCGGAAGAGTACGCGCACGCAGGAGCCGAGATTCTCGTCAGCAGCGCCCCTTACTTCGCTTCGCCGCGGGATGTTGCGGTGACGATGTCCTCAAGTGCTTCGCTATGATAGAGGTCGATGCACTTCATCGTATTGAATGACCCGGAGACGGATCCGGAGTACGGTTTGCTTACGAATGTGGCGACAAGCGCATCGATTCTCTCGAAGGACTCGAGTGGAGCCGAGGAGCGTTCAAGATAGGCAGAGGCAGTTCGGTATGCATCTTCGCGGCTGGCCTCGGTGCTCTGGATCTTTCCCAGGCACCTCGCCAGCGCCCAGTCTCTGAGCAGTTCGGATTCTTCGGCGACAGAATCCGGTTGTACCGATTCATGAGTGCAGGCGGCAGTGGAGCTCAGTAGCAACGCAATCGCGACAATATGATGGGTTTTCATGTCATGGGAGTTCCCATAAGTGACCGATTTCCGGGACAAATGAGCCGTTGTCGGGGTCGCTTGCGAGGTGGCATGAATCTGAGCAGATCGATCCGTTCCAGAGCGTGACATGTCCGACAGCATTCGACCAACCTGATCCCTTCACCACGAGAATTCCCTTCAGGCCTGCGAAATCTGAAGTTGTTGGAGCCTTCACGGTCTTGTCTGGTCCAAGTTTCGCTTCGAGATACTTGATCATGTCGTTGACACGATACATGTAGAAGTTCCGGTCCGCTCCACTCACTACTGCGTATGGGCCGGCATTTGGAACAGCGAGGCCGGTCCCGTTGAGCACATAGCTCATTCTGATTGGGCAGGCGTTTTGAAAGATGCCTGAATCGACGTTCCGTTGGACGTTCCCGCCGAGTTTTCTGCCAACTTCCGATACCGGAAGCCGCATATCCTGAAATCTTGCCCAAGCGGTTGAAAGGATGGGCGCGCCATATGGTCTCCTGATCGAAATGGAAACTTCGCATTCAACCAATGGACATAAAATATGTCAATGGACTTTATCGGTTATGGGTCAATTGATGGTGAACAGGTCATTAAGAATCAATAAGTCCCCGTCAGAAGGAACGCCCTGACGTTTGCAGCGGTGGCTACCGCGTCTTCCTGCATGAAGCAGTGGCCGCCGGGCACCACGGCGGTGGTGACGCAGGGGGCGATTGCGCGCCAGCGGGCGACACCTTTTGCGACGAACGGGAAGGTGTCGGTGCCGACGAGGACGCAGGTCGGCGTGCGTACCCGCGCAAGCGACGACCACAGGCGGCGCGGGAATGAGCCGAAGATCTCGGCTTCGCGGGTGGGGGCGCAGCGCAACTCCACCTTGCCGTTGTGTTCGCGCAGGGCGTGTTCCACGTAGGCTTCGAGCGCGTCTTCCGACCAGCCGCGGAACATGCCGCGTCCGCGCAGGCTTGCACGCGCCGCGTCGCGATCGGGCCACTCGCGGCGGCGCTTGCGCGCGCGGCTGGCAAGGGTATTGCGCGCGTACAGCCCGACGACGTCGGACAAGGCCATGATGCCGATCATCGCGGGCGGGAACAGCACCGGGTCGAGCAGGACGGTGCGCTGGAAGAGCTGCGGCGCCCGTGCGCACATCAGCGCGGTGAGCACGCCGCCGAAGCTGTGGCCGCAGCCATGTACCGGCACGTCGCCGAAGCGTGCCGCGTGCGCATGCCATGCCTCGATCGCGAGATCCGCGCTGCGGTTCCAGCCGTGGAAGCGACCGCCGTGATCCGATTCGCCGTGGCCTTGCGCGTCGGACAGGAAGAGGTCGAAGTCCTCCGCAAGGCGGCTCAGAAGCGGGGCGTAGGTGAGCCCGCAAAAGCCGTTGCCGTGCAGGAAATGCAGCACCGGGCGGCCGCGCGGCGGCGAATGCCAGCCGCGCAGCGTGAAACCTGCGGAGCAGGCGTGGGACCAGGGCTGGAGTTCGGTCATGCCGCGGCCTCTGCCATGTGCTGGCGCAGCAGCGCGGTGATCTGGGGCGCGTCGACCGGTCGGCCCAGCAGGTAGCCCTGCAGGTTGTCGCACTGCCGGTCGCGCAGGTAGTCGGCCTGGAACGTCGTCTCGACACCCTCGGCGACCACGCGCATGCCCAACCCGTGGGCCATTGCGATGATGGCAGGGACGATCTTGTCTTCGGCCGCGTCGGGGCGCAGGTCACTCACGAAGCTGCGGTCTATCTTCAGCGTCTGCACCGGAAACTGGCGCAGATAGGCAAGCGAGGAATAGCCCGTGCCGAAGTCGTCGATCGCGAAGCTCACGCCTGAGGCGCACAGCTGCTCGAGCACCGTCGTCGCGTGTTCGGGATCCTGCATGAGCAAGGTCTCGGTGAGTTCGAGCTCCAGGCAGGCTGCCGGCAGCGAGAAGCGCTCGAGCGTCTGCCTTACGAGCGACACGAGGTTCTCGTCGCGCAGCTGTGTTGCCGCCAGGTTGACGGCGATGGTTGTGGGCGCATGGCCTTCGTCCAGCCACTGGCGCATCTGCGCGCAGGCGCGTTGCAACACCCACGCGCCGATCGGTACGATCAGGCCGGACTCCTCTGCGATCGTGATGAACTGCCCCGGCATCAGGAGGCCGTGCTCCGGGTGGCGCCAGCGCACCAGCGCTTCCACGCCGGTCAGCTGTCCGGTCGCGGTCGCGAACTTCGGCTGGTAGTGCAGCTCGAGTTCGTCACGGTCGACGGCGCCGCGCAGCTGGTTCTCGAGCAGCAGCGTGCCCAGCGTGTCGGCGGTCATGTCCTTTGCGTAGAAGGCGAAGCCGTTGCGGCCATTGGCCTTGGCGCGGTACATCGCGGCGTCGGCGTTGCGCAGCAGTGAGGAGGCGTTGTCGCCGTCGTCCGGGTGCAATGCGATGCCGATGCTGCCCGTCACCGTGAGCGTGTGCTGTGCAAGCGGGAAGGGGGGCGCAAGTGCGGCGAGGATCTTCTCGGCGGCGAGTCCGGCGTCGTGGGCATGCAGGAGCCCGGGCAGCACGATGACGAACTCGTCGCCGCCCTGGCGCGAGATCGTGTCCGACTCGCGCAGCGCCCCGCGGCAGCGCTCGGCAACCTTCATGAGCAGCTGATCGCCGCTTTCATGCCCGAGTGTGTCATTGATGTTCTTGAAGCGATCCAGATCCATGAACAGCACGGCGGTGTGGGTTCCCGTGCGCCTGTCCTGAATCAGGGCCTGCTGCAGGCGGTCCTGCAGCAGGATGCGATTGGGGAGGCCGGTCAGCGCGTCGTGATGGGCGAGGTGGTTGATATGCGCCTCAGCGCTCTTGCGCTCGCTGATGTCGGTGAAAATGCCGATGTAGTGGGTGGGGCTGCCGTCGTCGTCATGCACCGCGCTGATGGAGAGCCACTCGGGGTAGATGGTGCCGCCGCGGCTGCGATTCCAGATCTCCCCCTGCCATTTGCCCGAGCGGGAGAGGGCCGACCACATCTGCGCATAGAATCCCGCATCCTGACGGCCGGACGAGAGGATTGACGGCGTACGGCCGTGCACATCCTCGAGGCGATATCCGGTGATGCGCGTGAACGCAGGATTGATGGCCAGGATTCTGCCGGCGCCGTCGGTGATCACCATGCCCTCGGCCGCGTTGGTGAAGACATTCGCGAGCAGGCGCAGCTCGGATTGGGTTCGATTGAGTGCGTCCACCTGGCTGGCAAGGGTACGGTTGCTGAGCGCCAGCGCGCCGCTCGCACGCGCGAGCCGCAGGATCGCGATCGCGAGGTAGCTCGCGAGCAACAGCGACGCGACATACAGCAACTGCCGGTAGCGGCCCGCCTTGACACTGGCGCGCTGGTAGGCCTGGCTGTAATGCTCGGTGAGCGCCTGGGCCATTGCGGCGGTCGGCTGGGTGATGATGTCGCGGGTGAGAGCCTCGAGTGGCGGCTTGGTCGAGACGATGATGTCCCCATGGGTGAGGATGTTGCGCAACGCACCCGCGAGGCCGTGGGGAAGCCGCTCGGCGTCTGCCAGCAGGCGCGCCCGCTGCTGCTCCAGCCGCAGGCTGGTTTGCGCATCGGAGGTATTGGTGTGGCCGAGGACATCCAGCGCATAACGGTTCAGCGTGTCGCGCAGCGCCTCGTCGAGTCGGGTATCCGACAGGGCGCGGTCGACCAGTAGCGGGAACGCTGGCAGAGAGTTGCGCAATACCGCATTCATGCGCTTGAAGCGCTCGATGAGCTCGGCCTTGTGCGTCTGCTGCGCGCGGAAGGCGGCCAGGTCACGCTCCAGCCGGTTACGGTCCGTCTCATCCAGAAACGCGGGTGTATCACCCAACTTGACGCTCAGCCGCGCGAGTAGGGCGGTCCGGGCGGCCACACCGTCATAGTTCTGCGTGACGCCGAAGCGGCTCGAGAGGATGGCCGCGTCGAGCTCGGTGTCGTTCTTCGCCAGATTGCGCAGCTCGCGCCGGTAGGCATTGTGCTCGGCGAGCGAGACCGCGTCGGCATGCACGAAGAGCCAGGTCAGCGCAAGGGTGCACAGCAGCACAGCCGCCGCAAGGCCGGCGGCGAGCTTGCGGCCGTGGCTGCGTTCTTCCGGGCCGTGCGCCTCGCGGCTGTGCAGGTTGCCGAACAGCAGGGTCACCGCAGTGCCTCGCCGCGGTAGCGGCCGGTGAGACTCTCGAGAAAGGCACGCAGAAGGCGCACGTCCTCGTCGTCGATCGAGACGCCAAGCTGGTAGCGCGCCATGATGGCGATCGCTTCGTCCAGCGATTCGATCGAACCATCGTGAAAATAGGGGGCGGTGAGCGTGACGTTGCGCAGCGACGGAACCTTGAACACGTGACGGTCTTCCTCACGTCCGGTGAGCGCATAGCGGCCGAAATCCGCGCTGCCGCCCGGCCGGCTGGAGAGGTAGTCGCCCATGATGCCGAAGCGCTGGAACAGGTTGCCACCCACCGCGGCGCCCTGGTGGCAGCTGGTGCAGCCGAGCGCGAGGAAGAGCTCGTACCCGCGCCGCGCGTCCGGGGATATCGCATTCACGTCCCCGCGCAGGAAGGCGTCGAATGGAGCGTCCGGCGTGACCAACGAGCGCTCGAACTCGGCGATGGAGCTTGCGATGTTGGCCGGGGTGATCCCGTCCGGGTAGCTCGCTGCAAAGTCGGCCACGTAATCGTCCCGCTCGCCGAGTCGCTTCACGACCTCGGCCCAATTCGATGCCATCTCCACCGGGTTGTGGATGGGGCCGGCGACCTGCGTCTCAAGGGACTCTGCCCGGCCATCCCAGAACTGAGAGAAGTGAAGCGCGGCATTGAAAACGGAGGGTGCGTTGCGCGTGCCCTCCGCGCCACCGACGCCGACCGACCGCTTGCGCCCATCCTCTCCTGCACTGGCGAGGTCGTGGCAGTGCGCGCACGCCACGGTGTTGTCGCGCGAGAGGATCGGGTCGTGGAACAGGCGCTCGCCAAGCGCCACCTTCTTCGCATCGGGTGTAGGCAGCGAGGGTATCGGCGTGATCGGTGCGGTGCCCGATGCATAGGCCCAGGGTTGCGCCACATCCTCGCCCGGCTGCAACTCGGCCTCGCTCCGCAGGATGCTCGTGACCATACCGAGCGCGACCAGTGCCAGTGCGCCAGGAACAATCAATCCACGAATATCAAGCATGGCCTGCCGACCGATTCGATCCGTTGTGGGGGAAAGTGCCCGCCAGCGTTCGACTATCCTCGCTCGCCGGCAATGTTGTCAACAGCGTCCGGATCTTCGACGACGGTATCTCCATCGGAATATCTGTCGCATGTCGATGGAATGCGCGGCGGGGTGGTCGCGCTGTGTAGGTCATCGCGCAGGGGTACTCACGCACGTTGCCAGACGACGCAGCGGTTGTTGGCCGGCATCGCGTGGTCTTGCACGGGTGTGAGCCCGATGGTGCGCGCCAGCGCATCCACCGCCTCGAAGTCACGGATGCCGCGATGCGCGACTGCCGCGCGCAGGGATTGGTCGAATGCGGCGTTGCTGTCGCTGGTGTGCTGGCCGCCGTATTTGAACGGGCCGTAGATCAGGAGCAATCCGCCCGGCAGGATCACCTGCGCGAGCTTCTCGAAGCAGCGCTCCACTTCCTTCCAGCTCATGATGTGCAGGGTGTTGGCCGAGAACACCGCGTCGGCCTGCAGCGCCGGCCAGTCGAGCTCGGCATCCAGTTCGAGGGGGGGCGGGGTGTTGGGCAGTGCCGCCTCGTCCAGCCACATGCGGATGCCGGGCAGCATGACCGCGCGGTCGCTGCATTGCCAGGTCAGGTGAGGCAGGTGGCGGGCGAAATGCACTGCATGCTGGCCGGTGCCGCTGCCGATCTCCAGCACGTTCGACGGCACACGCAGGTGCTCGCGCAGCACGGCGAGGATGGGCTCGCGGTTGCGGTCGCAGGCAGGGGCGTAGGGTTTCTCGGTCGGTGCGCTCATCGCGGCTGGGATAGGGCGTTCAAGTCGGTCGTTCAAGTCGGTCGTTCAAATGGGTCGTTCGCGTGTGTCGTTCAATACAGAAAGCGCTGTTGCAGGCTCTCGAGATTGAGCTGCGCGAGGATCGCGGCGGCCCGCTCGCGTGCGTTGCCGCGCGGCTTGCCGGTGGCGCGGGCAACGATGAGCTCGTTCTTCATCGAATGCTCCCAGCCCACCAGCTCGGTGACTGTGAGCTGGTAGCCGTGCGCCTCCAGCAGCAGGCAGCGCAGCACGTTGGTGACCTGGCTGCCGAACTCGCGCGTGTGGATGGGGTGGCGCCACAGCTCGGACAGCGGCGTCCTGGCGAAGGATGCGTTCTTGAACTGACGCAGCGTGGCCGCGACCTCCGCCTGGCAGCAAGGGACGAGCACGATATGGCGGGCGCGCCGCGCCAGCGCGAAGCGGATCGCATCGTCGGTCGCGGTGTCGCAGGCATGGAGCGCGGTGACGATGTCCACCTCGGCCGGTAGCGTGGGGGCGGCGATCGCGTCCTCCACCGTGAGGTGGTGGAAGTACATGTTGGCGAAGCCGAGTGTGTCAGCGAGCGTGCGTGAGCGTGTCACGAGGTCCTCGCGTACCTCGATGCCATGCACGCTGCCGATGCTGCGCGTGCGCAGACACAGGTCGTGGAGGATGAAGCCGAGGTAGGACTTGCCCGCGCCGTGGTCCACGATGCTGACATCGCCGCGCGCCGCGACGCAGTCGTCGATGAGCGGCGCGATGAAGTTCACCAGGTGATGCACCTGCTTGAGCTTTCTGCGGCTGTCCTGGTTGAGCTTGCCGTCGCGGGTAAGGATGTGCAGCGCCTTCAGGAGCTCGCGCGACTGGCCGGGAAGAATACCCGCGGATAGCAGCGGATCGGTTCCGGCTGGCAGGGCGCTGGCCTTGCGATCGCGTGCGCTCATTGCTTGCCCGGCTCGCCGCCCGTAAGCCCCAGCGCCTTCCAGCCTTCCAGCCCGAGCTTCTCCAGCGTCTCGATGTTGCGCTGGTAGATGCCGTCCGGGTCGGGGAAATTCGCCACTGCCTTCTCCAGGCTCGCCTCGCGGATCAGGTGCAGCGTGGGGTAGGGCGCGCGGTTGGTGTAGTTGCCGATGTCCTCCGGCGCGGTGCCTTCGAACTGGAACTGGGGGTGGAAGCTCGCGACCTGCAGCACGCCCTCCAGGTCGTGCTCGATCACCGCTTCCTCGGCGATGCCGACGACTTCGTTGAAATCGAGGAAATCCGGCAGCAGGGTCGGGTGGATCAGGAGCGTGGTATCGACCACGGCCGGGTCTGCCTCGGCGAGAAGGTCCAGTTCGCGGTCGAGGTCTTCGAGGAAGCCGTCGAGGTGGGTGGCCTCGCTCACGACGAAGCGCACCTGGTTGTTGATGTACACCGAGCGGGCGAAGGGGCACAGGTTGAGGCCGATGACGGCTTTTTCCAGCCATTGCCGGGTGGCCGCGATGACGGCCTCGGTCGAGGGGTGTTCCATGAGGATGGGTCGCCGAAAAAAGCGCTATTTTGCACCAGCGATCCGCCGCGAGCGGGGATAATGCGCACTTTCGTCGTCTTTCGGTCGTACACGATGTCCATCCAGTGGTTCCCCGGTCACATGACCTCGGCGCGCAAGAAGGCCGCCGAGACCATGGCAAGAACCGATCTCGTCGTCGAGGTGCTCGACGCCCGCATTCCCGAGGCAAGCAGCAACCCGATGATCCGCGAGCTGCGCCTCGCACGCCAGCGCCCGTGCCTGAAGGTGCTGAACAAGTCGGATCTGGCCGACCCCGCCGTCACCAAGGCCTGGCTCGCGCACTTCAATGCCCAGCCAGGTGTGAAGGCGGTGGCGCTGTCGTGCAAGGTGCCGGGCGAGGTCGCGCGACTGCCCGCCCTGTTCCAGTCGCTCGCGCCGCACCGCAACGATGGTACCAAGCTGCTGCGCATCATGATCATGGGTATCCCCAATGTGGGCAAATCCACACTGCTCAACGCGCTGCTGAAGCGGCGGGTGGCCAAGGTGGGGGACGAGCCGGCGGTCACCAAGTCGCAGCAGACCTTCGATCTCGGTACGCATATGACGATCACCGACACGCCGGGTATGATGTGGCCGAAGATCGAGTACGACGCCGACGGTTACATGCTCGCGATCTGTCATGCGATCGGCCGCAACGCGGTGATCGACGAGGAGGTCGCGGCCGAGTTGGGGCGCCTGCTGCTCGCGCTCTATCCCGCGCGGCTGGCCGAGCGCTTCAAGGCGGATGTGGCGCCGCTCGACGGTTTCGGCGTGGTCGAGTTGGTCGCGAGGAAGCGTGGCTGCCTCCTCAAGGGCGGCGGGCTGGATATCGAGAAGGCGGCGCAGATCCTCCTCACCGAATTCCGCGCCGCGGCACTCGGGCGTATCAGCCTGGAGACGCCCGAGAGCCGCGCCGAGATGATCGCCACGACGACAAGAATGCGCGCACTGGCCGCCGTCGGGCCGGATGCCGCTGAGCATGCGGACGACGGGCCTGCCTGAGAAGTCGCTGCGAGGGGGTCCCACCCGATCCGCACCTTCGGGGCTGCATGCCCCGACGACCCACGCGGAGGAGAGACCATGGCAGGCGAACACGAAATTTCTGGGCAGCCCGGCCCAGTGGCGGTGCTGGTGGCGACACGCAAGGGTGCGTGGATATTTCACGGTGATGCCACGCGTACGCGCTGGCGGGTGGATGGACCGCACTTTCTCGGGCACATCATCAGCCACCTGGTGCTCGATCCGCGCGACGGGCGCACCCTGCTCGCCGCGGCGAGCACCGGCCACCTCGGGCCGACGATCTTCCGCTCCACCGACATGGGCCGCAGCTGGCAGGAGGTCGCGCGCCCGCCGGCCTTCGCAGCGGTCGCCGACGGCAGCGGCCGTGCGGTCGGACACACCTTCTGGCTCACCCCCTGCCATGCGAACGAGCCGGGCGCGTGGTATGCCGGCACCTCCCCGCAAGGTCTGTTCCGCTCGGAGGATGGTGGCGACACCTGGACGCCGTTCTCGTGCATCAACGACGACCCCGACTACCGCACCTGGATGGGCACGGTGCAGGACGGCACGCCCGACGGGCCCAAGCTGCACTCCATCATCGTCGATCCGCGCGATCCGGCACACCTCTACTTCGGCATGTCGGGCGGGGGCGTGCACGAGTCTGTGGATGGCGGCCGGCACTTCGCGCCGCTCCTGAAGGGCCTGGAGGTGGTCGAGGGTTTCGATGCCGGCGAGCCGACATTCCACGATCCGCATTGCATCCGCATGTGTCCGACCAACCCCGACCGCCTGTACCAGCAGAACCACTGCGGCATCTACCGGCTGGACCGCCCCGCCGACACCTGGGTGCGCATCGGCCGCAACATGCCGGCCGAGGTGGGCGACATCGGCTTTCCGCTGGTGGTGCACCCGCGCGATGCCGACACCGCCTGGGTGTTGCCGATGGATGGCGGCAGCGTATGGCCACGCACCAGCCCGGACGGCCGCCCGGCGGTGTTCCGCACCCGCGATGGCGGCGACAGCTGGCAGCGGCTGGATGCCGGCCTGCCGGTGGTGCAGGCGTGGTGGACCGTCAAGCGCCAGGCGATGAGCGCCGATGCACGGGGTCCGGTCGGGCTCTACTTTGGTACTACCAGCGGCGAGCTGTGGATGAGCGGCGACGAGGGCAACAGCTGGACCTGCATCGCCCGCCACCTGCCGGAGATCTACGCGGTCGAGACCGCCGTGTTCGCCGCCGGGGGCGCAGGCTGATGGCGGTCGTGATCGAGGTGCTGGTCCCGACGCCGCTGCAGAGTTACACAGGCGGACGCAGCCGGGTGGCGGCGCGCGGCGACACCCTTGGTGCGCTCCTCGCCGACATCGAGCGGCAGTGTCCGGGCTTTCGCTTCCGCATGATCGACGAGCAGGGCCGTGTGCGGCCCAACATGCGCATCTTCGTGAACGGCCGCGGCGTGTTCGACCTCGCCCTGCCGCTCGGTGATGGCGATGATGTCGCGATCGTGCAGGCGCTGAGCGGGGGCTAAGGTGCAAACACACCGAATCCGCGCAACGCGCCGCCGCGACATCTGCGTGTCTGACGGGTGCCGCGATGAGCGCACGTGATCTGCTCCTCGCCCTGCTCGTGGTGGTGGTGTGGGGGCTCAACTTCGTCGTCATCAAGGCGGGGGTCGCCGAGGTGCCGCCGCTGTTGCTCGCCTGCCTGCGTTTCGTTGCGGCGGCATTGCCGGCGGTGTTCCTGTTCCGTCGCCCCGCGGTGCCGCTGCGCCTGATGCTGGCGTACGGGATGACGATCTCGGTGGGGCAGTTCGCCTTCCTGTTTTCGGCAATCCATGTCGGCATGCCGTCCGGGTTGGCGTCGCTGGTGCTGCAGTCGCAGGCCTTCTTCACGATGCTGTTCGCCGCTTGGTGGCTGCACGAAGCGTGGCGTCCGACGCAGCTCGCCGGTCTGGTGCTGGCTGGTGTGGGGCTGGCGTTGATCGGGTCGGCGCACGGGGTGAGCATGCCGCTCGCGGGCTTCCTGATGACGCTGCTGGCGGCCTCGATGTGGGCGGCCGGCAACATCGTGACGCGTCGTATCAGCAATCTGGGCGCGGTGGACATGCAGGCGCTGGTGGTCTGGGCGAGCCTCGTGCCGCCGCTGCCGCTTCTCGCGCTGTCGCTGCTCGTCGAAGGGCCGGAGGCGATCGCCACCGCGCTCGCGGGTTTCAGCCTGCGCTCGGCCGGCGCGGTACTCTACCTCGCATGGATCGCGACCCTGCTCGGCTACGGCCTGTGGAGCCGGCTCCTGTCGCGCTACCCGGCCAACCAGGTGGCGCCGTTCTCGTTGCTGGTGCCGCTGGTCGGGCTCAGCTGCGGCTGGCTGGTGTATGGCGAGCGCCTGCAGGAGGTGCACTTCATCGGCGGCGGTTTGCTGATGGCGGGGCTCGTCATCAACGTGTTCGGCACCCGCATGCTGGCCCGGTTGCGCGGCGCCGGCCGTTGAGCGGGCTCGCGCTGGCCGTTCAGCCGGCGAGCGTCAGCGTCATGCCGGGCCGCAACGCGCCCGGCGTGATCACCTGCGCATAGACGCCGAACACCGGTTCGCCGATGCCGCGGGCGAGCAGACGCGGCAGGTTGAGGTCCGCGACACCGTTGTCGGGGTTGGCGCAGGTCGCCGCGCAGCGCTCGATCGGCTCCACCACGCGCATTGCCAGGCTGCCGGCGCTCAGTGTGCGCCCCACCCAGCCGTTCTCGGCGAAGGCCGCCGGGCCGTCGATGACGAGGTTGGCGCGAAAGCGCCGCCCATCCACGTCCCCCCCGGCGAGTGCGCCGACCGCCGCCAGCGAGGCGCGGGTGATGACGGACACCAGCGGTTGCTGGGCATCGGTGAAGGCGAACGCACCCGCCTCCAGCAGCCGCACGCCGCCGTGTGCGTCGGCGCCGGCGAAATCGGTGAAGAAGCGCTCCAGCGCCGCGCGCCCGTCCGCCTCCGCCAGGCGCGCCTCCACCCGCAGCACGCCGGCTTCGCGAATCGTCACCCGCGCATCGTCTCCGTCTGCGCCCTCCTGCCACTCGCATTGCAGCGCCGCGAGGCGCGGCAGCGTGTGCAGGGCGAGGAAGTTGCGCTTGTCCATCCAGTGCGGCGCGCCCTCTTCGCGCCTGGCCCTGCCGTGCGCGAGCGCGAAGCGACGGTCGCCGGGCAAGGGCGCGCCCGGCTGCAGCCACAGCGCCTCGCAGGGCTGCCCGCTCAGGCCCTTGATCGGGTAGCGGTGAATGGCGTGCAGGGTGAATGACATCGCTTGGGTCCTGTGTGCGTGAGCCGGGGGGCGCCGGGCGCGCGACATCCGGCGGTCCGGTCTGTGGGTGCGATTGTGCCCCGAGTGCCGCTTGCCCGCACCCTCGGCGTCGTCTCCGTGCGCCCTCACGATGCGTGGCGCGGATGGGGGCGCTGCGCTGACCATGACTGCACACGCGCGCGCACATGCGACAATCCATGCCGAACCGATACGGAGGACAGGATGAGCGACTCGCAGGCGGCGCTGGAACAGCGTCTGGTGAACATCGAGACCAAGCTGGGTTTTTCCGAAGACCTGCTCGAAACCCTGAACCACACCGTGTTCCGCCAGCAGGAGCAGATCGACCGCCTGCAGGAGCTGGTGCTGCGCCTACATGGACAGCTCGCCGATCTGCGCGAGTCCGCCCCGCGCAGCGCCAACCTCGCGGACGAGGTGCCGCCGCATTATTGAACCGGTCGAGTCGAACGCGCGAACATGAACCCGAACCAAGGCCCCGAGCAGCAGGCCCGCGACCGCATTGACGCGCAGCTTGTCGCGGCCGGTTGGGCGGTGCAGGACACGAACAACATCAGCTTTGCGATGACGTCCGGCATCGCGGTGCGTGAATGGCAAACTGACGTCGGCCCCGCCGACTACGTGCTGTTCATCGACAAGAAGGCCGTCGGCGTCATCGAAGCCAAGCGCGAATCCGAAGGCCAGCACCTCACCGTGCATGAAACGCAAACCGAGGGCTACGCCGCCGCCAAACTCAAGTGGGTCAATAACAAGGAGCCGCTGCCCTTTCTCTACGAAGCCACCGGCATCGTCACCCGCTTCACCGATGCCCGCGACCCCAAGCCGCGTTCGCGGGAGGTGTTCAGCTTCCACCGCCCGGAAACCCTGCGCGACTGGCTGACCGAAGGCGAAAGCCTGCGCGCCCGCCTCGCCGAACTGCCGCCGCTCAACGCAGAGGGCAAGCCCGCGAAAGAACTCCGCCTGCGCGACTGCCAGGAAACGGCGATTACCAACCTCGAACAATCCTTCCGCGAAGCCCGGCCGCGCGCGTTGATCCAGATGGCCACCGGTGCCGGCAAAACCTACACCGCCATCACCAGCATCTACCGCCTGCTCAAGCACGCCGACGCCAAGCGCGTGCTCTTCCTCGTCGACACCAAGAACCTCGGCGAACAGGCCGAGCAGGAAATGATGGCCTACGTGCCGATCGACGATAACCGCAAATTCACCGAGCTATACAGCGTCCAGCGCCTGAAAAGCAGCTTCGTCGACAAGGGCGCCGACGTCTGCATCTCGACCATCCAGCGCCTCTACTCGCTGCTGCAAGACAAGGAACTCGACGAAGCCGCCGAAGAAATCAACCCGGCCGAGCTGGTTCAGCCGAAAGCCCCGCCGCCCGTCGCCTACAACGCCAAAATCCCGCCCGAATTCTTCGATTTCATCTTCATCGACGAATGCCACCGCAGCATCTACAACCTCTGGCAGCAGGTGCTCGACTACTTCGACGCCAGCCTGATCGGCCTGACCGCCACGCCCGACAACCGCACCTACGGCTTCTTCAGGAAGAACGTCGTCAGCGACTACAGCCATGAAAAAGCCGTCGCCGACGGGGTGAACGTCGGCAATGAAATCTACCTGATCGACACCCACGTTACCCAGCACGGCGGTGTCATCGCGGCTGAACAGCAGGTCGAAAAACGCGAACGCCTGACCCGCAAGAAGCGTTGGGAACAGCAGGACGAAGACGCCGCCTACACCGCCAAGCAGCTTGATCGCGAGATCGTCAACCCGGACCAGATCCGCACCGTCATCCGCGCTTTTCGCGACGACCTGCCGGCCATCTTCCCCGGCCGCGAAGAAGTGCCCAAGACGCTGATCTTCGCCAAGACCGACAGCCACGCCGACGACATCATCCAGACCGTGCGCGAGGAATTCGGCGAAGGCAACGCCTTCTGCAAGAAAGTCACCTACCGCGCCGCGCAGGACAAAAAGCTCGCCGACGGCAGCGTGCAGGAAGGCGAAGACCCCAAATCCATCCTCGCCCAGTTCCGCAACGAATACCACCCGCGCATCGCCGTCACCGTCGACATGATCGCCACCGGCACGGATGTGAAACCGCTCGAATGCCTGCTCTTCATGCGCGACGTCAAAAGCCGCAACTACTTCGAGCAGATGAAAGGCCGCGGCACCCGCACGCTGGACATGGACGAACTGCGCAAAGTCACACCCAGCGCCAAAACCGCCAAGACCCACTACGTCATCGTCGACGCCATCGGTGTCACCAGATCGCTGAAGACCGCCAGCCAGCCGTTGATCACCAAGCCGAGCGTGCCGCTCAAGGACCTCGCGATGGGCATCCTGATGGGTGCCAGCGACACCGACAGCGTTTCCTCGCTGGCCGGCCGGCTGGCGCGGCTGAACAAGCAGCTCGACGCCGACGATCAGCGCCGTCTGCGCGAAGCGGCCGGCGGCGTCGAACTCAGCCACCTGGTCAGCAAACTGTTCAACGCCATCGACGGCGACCTGATCGAAGCCCGCGCCCTCGAACTGGCCGGATTACCCATCGGCAACGACCCCGGCGACACGCTGCGCGACCAGGCCCAGCAACAACTGGTTGGCGAAGCGGCGGCGCTGATGAACGGCGAGTTCATCGAACTGATCGACACCATCCGCCGCGAAAAAGAACAGACCATCGACCACAACAATCTGGATAGCGTCACCTACGCCGGCTGGAGCCAGGACAGCGCGGCGCAGGCCGAAGCCTTGACTGTTGAGTTCGCCGACTGGCTGGCCGCCAACCGGGATGAAATCGAAGCCCTCACCATCTTCTTCGCCCAACCCTGGCGGCGGCGTGAAGTCACGCTGAAACTGGTGCGCCAGGTGCTCGACAAACTGAAAGCCGACAAACCCAAACTCGCCCCGCTGCGCGTCTGGCAAGCCTACGGCCAGCTCGACGGCTGCAACGGCGCCCCTCCCGAGCAGGCACTCACCGCGCTCGTCGCCCTGATCCGCCGCGTCTGCGGCCTCGATGCGACAATCACGCCCTTTGCCGACACCGTGCGCAAGAACTTCCAGACCTGGATCATGCAGCACCACGCCGGCGGCGCCGCCAAATTCAACGAAGAACAGATGAACTGGCTCCGCATGCTCCGCGACCATATTTGCCACTCTTTGCACGTCGACCGCAGCGATCTGGACTACAGCCCCTTTGACGCCCAGGGCGGGCTGGGGAAAATGTGGCAACTGTTCGGCGAAGGTATGGACGGCTTGCTGGATGAACTAAACGAAGCACTGGTTGCCTGATCCAGTACAATCCACATATGGCACATATACGAGAAGTCAGTCATGGCGCAATTGCACTGCTATGTTCCTGAAGAGATCGCCCAACAAGCACAACGCCGTGCCGAGCAAGCCGGCCTGAGCCTGTCCCGCTATCTGGCCGAACTCGTCAAGCGCGACGCCGCCACTGCCAGCGGCTGGCCGGAAGGCTATTTTGACGTTTTCGGCAGTTGGCAAGGCGAGCCACCCGAACGCGCACCGCAAGGCGAATTCGAGGAAAGGCTGCCGCTCGAATGATCTACCTGCTCGACACCAACGTCTGCATCCATCTCCTCAACCAACGCCACACCGCCATCGTTCAGCGCCTCCGCCAGCACAATCCGGCAGACATCGCCCTGTGCAGCATCGTCAAGGCCGAACTGCTCTACGGTGCCCAGCGCAGCCAGCGGCGCGAAGCCAACCTGCATACCTTGCGCACCTTCTTCGCCCCGCTTTCCAGCCTGCCTTTCGACGACAAGGCCGCCGAACACTACGGCCAGATTCGCGCCGACCTGCTCGCCCAAGGCCAACCCATCGGCCCGAACGACTTTCTGATCGCCGCCATCGCCCGTGCCCACGACGCAACGCTCATCACCCACAACACCGCCGAATTCAGCCGCGTGCCGGGGCTGCGGCTGGAAGATTGGGAAATCTGATGAAATTTGTGGTTGACCGTTGGAATGGGGTGTTGGCGTGATGGAGCTTTGGGAATTGCCAGAAGGCTGGGAAACCGCCGAGCTATCTGAAATTTGTTTGCTCAATCCGACCACCGACAAATCGGCCATTTCCGACGACTTGGCGGTCTCTTTCGTACCCATGCCCGCTGTTGAGGCCGAAAGCGGCGTGATTGACGTTTCCGCGACGCACAAATTTGGCGAGGTCAAAAAAGGCTACACGTCTTTCCATGAGGGCGATGTCTTGTTTGCCAAGATCACGCCCTGCATGGAAAACGGCAAGATGGCCGTCGTTCCTGCACTCCACAATGGCCTTGGTTTCGGCTCAACAGAGTTTCACGTTCTGCGCGCGCATCCCGGCATCAGCCCGCAGTTCGTCTATTACTTCGTTTCCAGCCGGGCCTTCCGCCACGTCGCCGAGCACAATATGTCCGGCGCGGTTGGCCAGCGTCGGGTAACGACGCCGTATCTCAGCGCCTGCAAAATTCCCGTTCCGCCAACCGCCGAACAACACCGCATCGTCGCCAAGATCGAGGCACTGTTTTCCGAACTCGATCAGGGCGTGGCCAGCCTGAAAAACGTCCGCGAACAGCTCAAGGTCTATCGCCAGTCGCTGCTCAAAAATGCCTTCGAGGGCAAGCTGACCGCCGCCTGGCGTGCCGCCCACCGCGACCAGCTCGAAACCGCCGCCGCCCTGCAACAACGCATCGCCCACGAACGCCAGGCCCGCTACCAGCAACAACTCGCCGACTGGCAAACCGCCGGCCAATCAGGCCCCAAACCCAAACCCCCCAAACCCCTGCCACCGCTTGCCGCTGAAGAACTCAACGAGTTGCCTGAATTGCCGGCGGGGTGGGGGTGGTTCAAAGTTAATCATCTGTGCGATGTTGTGCGTGGGGGATCGCCTCGTCCCGCAGGCGACCCGAAATATTACGGTGGCAATATCCCGTTCTTGAAAGTGGCCGACATTACTCGCAACCCTTCACCGTACCTGTCGACCTATAGTTTTACGATCACCGAAGCAGGTTTGAATAAAACCCGACAAATCGAGCCGAACACACTTTTGCTATCAAATAGCGGGGCTACGTTGGGGGTGCCAAAGATTTGTCTAATCTCGGCAACGATGAATGACGGTGTGGCTGCTTTCTTGGGATTGCCGAGTGAAGAATTGCTGTATCACTACTATTTCTGGCAAAGCCAGACAGAGAAGCTACGCAATATTGATCAGGGGGCTGCCCAACCAAATCTGAATACAGATTTGATTAAGGAAACGCTAATCCCAATTTGTTCGTCAGCTGAGCAAAGGATTGTTACCGAGCGTTTGGAGGCTGCACTCTCCGAAGCCGACCAACTCGACCAAACCCTCGCCTCCGCCCTGCAACAGGCCGACGCGCTGCGCCAGTCCATCCTGAAAAAGGCTTTCTGCGGTCAACTGGTCGCCCAGGACAAAAACGACGAACCCGCCACCGCCCTGCTCGAACGCATCCGCGCCAGCCGTGGCGTTAGCCCACCGCGAGGCCGCAAATACGTGAAGGACTCTGTATGACCCAGCGTTCCATCATTGCGATTCCTGAAGGCTATGCCCCGTGGCTGGCCGATCTGAAGAGCCGGATCGCCAGTGCTCGTCAGCGTGCCGTGCTGGCGGTCAATCAGGAGCAGATCCGGCTGTACTGGCAGATCGGGCGGGAAATTCTGGAACGCCAGCGGACTCAGGGTTGGGGCGCCAAGGTCATTGACCGGCTGGCGAGCGACCTGCAGGCGGCGTTTCCGGAGATCAAGGGTTTTTCGGCGCGTAACCTGAAGTACATGCGCTTTTTTGCCGAGCGTTGTCCCGATGGCCAAATTGGGCAGCAGCCTGCTGCCCAATTGCCGTGGTTCCATATCGTGCTGCTGATCACCAGGCTGGACGATGCCAGTCAGCGCGAATGGTATGCCCGTCAGACTATCGAACAGGGCTGGTCACGGACGACCTTGAGTCGGCAGATCGAGAGCCGCTTGCACCTGCGCCAGGCCAATGCCGTGAGCAATTTTTCCGGTCGCTTGCCCGAGGCGCAGTCGGCGCTGGCGCATGAAACCTTGAAAGATCCCTACCTGTTCGATTTTCTCGGTCTGGGCGAGGAAGCCCATGAGCGGGATATCGAGGAGGCGCTGGTGCGCCACATCACGCGTTTCCTGCTGGAATTGGGCGCCGGGTTTGCCTTCGTCGGCCGGCAGTATCGTCTGGAAGTGGCGGGCGACGAGTTTTTCATCGACCTGCTTTTCTATCACGTCCGTCTCAAATGCTATGTCGTGGTGGAGTTGAAGGCCGGCGCCTTCAAGCCGGAACATGCCGGTCAGCTCAATTTTTACCTGAGCGCAGTGGCGTTGGTGCATTAAAATGTCATCCACTGATATATCAAGGCTTTCAGGCCACCTGACCCGTTGAGTGTGACCATGGCGACACGTGTAAAGAAAGACGACACTCCGAGCAAGCTCAAGTACCGCTAC
>JAYRYZ010000033.1:0-42052 GCA_041916775.1 Rhodocyclaceae bacterium
TCACCTACCTCGGCATGCCGAACTCCGTCCGGGCTGGGCAAATTGCGTCCATCGCATGAAGAAGGCAGGGGAAAGGGGGAAATCATCTCGGTAAATCGGAGTTCAGTTATATTGCATATTAGATATTACTAATTGTGCACCAACGCCATGTTACGGAGTACGGCCATTGTTAAGCAACGATGAAGTCGCGCGAATGCATAGACGTCGGTAGCCAATATGACCCCCCTTGAGTCGACCGAGAACGCAGATAGTCTGGCCGCAGGCGCCCTGTCGCAAAAGAAAAGGTTTTGAATAATGACAATAGCCCTTGACGTAGTGATTGACACTCCCGCCGATGAAGTGGACATGAAGGCTGGTCTCGAATCGTTGCAGGGGGTCTCAGAAGCAACTCGCTGCATCTCTGAAACGGTACTCAACGGAAGGGTTCCAGAGAAACAAAGTAGCCGGTCTTCCGTCAGAACAACGCTCAAACGGACCTTCAGTGGATCTTATGGACAGATCTTTAGCATCGACATCTTTGATGAAAGATTAAATAAGAGATATAGAAAATTAGGAAAATCTGCATTCGTCGAACTGATTGAGTACTTCATCACTGAAGCGCTTTACGAAGATCCTCGAAATCTCTCTGAGAAAGCGCAAAATTTTGTCGAACTAAACGCAGATCTGTGCGAACAATTAATAAAACAGCTACGCAAATCGTCACTAAAGAAAATTCATGCAACATCGATAAAGTTTGGACATACTCTTAAATTAAGATTCAGAAAGAACCGTGACGACCAATCAGTCATTGCGGTATTTAACGATCAGACAGCGAAAGTCCTTGAGGCAGAACCGTCAGATGAAAAAGCTGAGTTAACCGTACGAATTACAAGACTTAATACAAACACCGGAAATGGTCGCTTCATTGTAAAGGGAGAGAGCGAAACAGTTGCTTTCGGATTTAGCAGAGGATACAAACTCGTAACAAAGGAAAACAAGAAGAGCTTATCTAACAATCTTGATCGGAACAACGGCGTCGAAGATGAAGACGGTTATGAGTTTATGAAAATATCGGCCAGCCCTATAAAGCTCAAAGACGGGAAGATAGTCAAGTATATCGTCCAAGGATTCTACGATGATTAATGGCTATATACTCTCAGCCTTAATAGCAGTAGCTACGGTTCTTGCTGCCTACATCTTTCACTTCTACTTTTATCTTGGTCAAGATTTATCCAAAGACGCTGGGGTATGGGGGGTATTTGGTGACTACACTGGCGGACTGCTAAACCCAACCCTCAGTTTTATATCAATCGTCCTATTGATAAAATCTCTTGACATTCAAAAAGAGGCAAACAGAAACCTTAGAGAAGAACTATTTAATAGCGCAAAAACAGAGAAGAAAAGGGCTCTTGATACTTTGCTCTTTAACATAATCAGCTCACAAAAAGAAATGCTCCCATCACTCAAGATCGCCATTAGCACCGGCGCAGGGAACAAAATCATTCAAGGACCACCTGCCATACTAGTGCTTGAGGAAAAAATCGAAGAATTGCGGACAAACAACCAAACAGATAAAGATATAGCAGACCTAATCGAAAGCTCTGACATATCCGACAGTATATTCGGAACACTTCGAGCCTTCTATGTGGCAGTCAAAGTCATCTCCGACAAACTTAGCGACAGCGCTGGTTTTACTGCTCAAGACAGAAAAGAGCGACTACTCACACTCATCAACTTTACGGATTTTGCTCAGCTCAGACTTATATTGATTGGAATGCAATTTATGAACTGGAGCCCTGCGAATTACCTAAGAAGTAACGCTGAGCTTCAGGATGTTCTGCAGGAAACCGGTATCAAACAGCCACTCTATTGATTGAAACCTTCTCTTGAAAACGAAGTCTCGGCAAGAACGGTGTTTGGTCACGGGCCAACCATTATCTCGCCCGTGCATCCCTCCTCCTGCTCCAGCTATGCCCGCTCTGCCGCCCGCGCCCCACGACATGGCTGCCCCCATCCCCCGCCACGGACCGACCGCCACCGCCCGGACCGGGTCCCAGGTTTGTCCGCTCTGCCGCCCGGAGCCCTCGACATGGGTGCCCCCGTCCCCCGCCCCGGCGGGCTGCACCTCGGACCAGATTTTGGCAACCTGGTGCATCCGCGCCGCCCGGGACCGCCGCACCCACCCCCGCACCGACCGCGAGCGCCCCTCGTCCCCACCCCGGACACCGCCCCCACCCCGGTGTCGCCCCTCCTGTCCTCCCGCGACTGGGCAAGATCGCCGACAGCGCCCCAAACTACAACTCAGTGATGCAACCGCCCATCAAGCACTGCGAGACAGTTCAGCCGCATCAGGCGCCAATGCCCCCGATGGATGACCAATGCAGCAGCAATGCGACCCCATGCGGCGATCGAACCGCGGCATTGTCGGTTTTCGGTCGGTGTTCGGTCAGCCATCACGTTGATCGACTTGGGATAATCGCATCGAGGGTCCAACCGGCACGCAATCTGTTTCGGCATAGGTTCGGCAACCGACATCGCCTCCAAGAAAACCTTCCGGAATCTTCGACCTACGCCCGGGCGAACCTGGACTGTTAATCCGTAGGTCCCTGGTTCGAGCCCAGGTCGGGGAGCCAAAAAAAGCGAAGAAGCCACCCAATGCGGTGGCTTTTTTGCGCCTATCCAATTTCTGCCCGATGCTGGCATCCAACCTGAGAACCTCCGGATATGCTCAATCGCCTGCTCATTGTGATCTGCCTCGCACTTGCTTCCGTCACACATGCTCATGCGATGCAGATCTTCGTCAAGACGCTGACCGGAAAGACCATCACCCTTGACGTCGAGCCAAGCGATTCGATCGAGAACGTGAAGGCCAAGATCCAGGACAAGGAGGGTATCCCTCCTGACCAGCAGCGCCTGATCTTTGCCGGGAAGCAACTCGAGGAAGGACGAACGCTGTCGGATTACAACATCCAGAAGGAGAGCACGATTCATCTGGTACTGCAGCGGAAAACACGCATTGAGGAGAGCACACCTAACGGCACCGTCTCGGCAGAGATCACCACTGGAACATGCAGTTTTGACAGCGCACTCTCCGGAATAGAGCCCGTCGCGTCACCACCGGCTGGTTTTGCTTTTCCCTACGGGGTATTTTCGTTCTCGGCCAATGGTTGCGGTACGGACGGCAGCATCACGATCGTGTTCACCTACCCCAACCCGCTTCCGGCGGATACGCGCTACTACAAGTACCTGAATGGCGCGTGGCAGGACTGGACCGGACGCGTCACGATCGCCGGCAGCACCGTGACACTCACCCTCAATGACAACGGCGAAGGCGACACCGATCCGACAGAAGGCACGATACGGGACCCCAGCGGGCCGACCTTTTCTGCTGCCGCCATCCCGATGATGGGCGTCTGGGGGATGATAGCGGTATCGATTTCGCTATTGGGCAGCGCCGTGATGGTTTCGCGCTGGCGAAATGCCACTAGCCCGAACACTTGCCAATGACACATTGAAACAAGTCAAAGAAGTCGAAACGGAGTTCCCGCAAGCCGGTAGTGGATACTGGAGCGCCCCTCAAGGGCTCCCGCCAGAACAAAATATCCAAAATCCGACATTGCAATTGCAATCTCCTACCTGAACCGAACGAGGAGGACAGCGTCAGCGCCCTCGTAGCCTCCGACCTTCTTCACTCATCGCCTCCCTGACTACATCAGCCAACTGTTCGGCACGTCCGCAGGCGTGCATTTTTCATCGCGACGCGTAACTTCGCTTGCCAGAGGACGCGTTCGAACAATTGATCATTGTCAAGACAGCCTCGAATTCTTTGCCGCTGCGCAGCGTATCCGTGACGTTCTTCATATGTCTATGACTTTGGTTGTATATCAACTCCTTTGCTTGACTGGTATGCTTCGGAGCATCCCTGCCCGCCAAGTAGCGGTAAATGCATAAAGGGTGCCAGAAATTCGAGTTTCCGAGTAGATGAAAGCCCCTCTTTACAATCAAAGCTGCATGACGAAAGGAGTAATGATGAGAAATTCGAAAGCCATGGTCGCAGTCGCATTCGTAGCGTTTTCGTTTTAAGTCAATGCGCAACAAACGAACTGCCCGGATCAGGACTATGAAGGACTTTACCTGAATGTGTCATCAGCCGGTTACGCCAGCAAAGCAGAGCCGCTTATTGTCTGTACCGTCGTTTCGCCTACGGTCTCAATTTATCACTCGACGGCATTCTTTGCGGAAACCAACTCCGGCGACGCGAAGCTTGAGGTCAAGTATGTGGACAAGGCCTTCCCTCAACGAACAGCAGACAACTGGATTGAAGAAACCTCCCCAGCTCTCGTCAATACCCTGCTCACTCAACTGCGAACCCCTGCTCGCGCAACAGATGCGGCACTTCTTATCAAGTCGGACCCGTCGTATTATCCACCTTATATGCTGACTAGGAAGACTCCCGGGCGTTTCGGCGTATGTGCTTATGGCTATCCGAAAGAGGGCACAGCATGGACTAGCGTTTCAATCAGCAGTCTTGGTGACGCCATGGGAGGATATTGCTACAACCAGCCAAGTCTTTATTTCGAGCATAACTGAGCAGTTATCGAACCCTGAGCATTGACGCAATCGAATCACAATGGACGAGTGCGGAGGCCCTGAGATAGAGTCAGGGCGACGCACCTTAAGCATGACGCTTGCTGATCAGCTTGAGGTACTCTTGGCCCATGGAGACTTGGGACGCTATTTGGTCAGCTGACCTTTGTTGCGAGAAGCAATGCCAAGCTCGCGGACCTATCTTGACGGAATGACCCTCAGACATGCTGAATCGACTGCTCATCCTCCTGCTGTTGGTACTCGCTCCCGTCACGCATGCTTATGCGATGCAGATCTTCGTCAAGACGCTGACCGGTAAAACCATCGCCCTTGAGGTCGAGTCTAACGATACGATCGAGAACGTGAAGGCCAAGATCCAGGACAAGGAAGGCATCCCTCCTGACCAGCAGCGCCTGATCTTTGCCGGGAAGCAACTTGAGGACGGGCGAACGCTCGGGGATTACAACATCCAGAAGGAAAGTACGATTCATCTGGTGCTGCTGCGGAAAACGCTGATTGAGCAGAGCACACCGAACGGCACCGTTTCCGCGGAGATCACCACTGGAACATGCAGTTTTGACAGCGCACTCTCCGGAATAGAGCCCGTCGCGTCACCACCGGCTGGTTTTGCTTTTCCCTACGGGGTATTTTCGTTCTCGGCCAATGGTTGCGGTACGGACGGCAGCATCACGATCGTGTTCACCTACCCCACCCCGCTTCCGGCGGGCACGCGCTACTACAAGTACCTGAATGGCGCATGGCAGGACTGGACCGGACGCGTCACGATCGCCGGAAGCACCGTGACACTCACGCTCACCGACAATGGCGAAGGGGACTCCGACCCGACGGCAGGAACGATACGGGACCCCAGCGGGCCGGCTTTCCCTACTGCCGCCGTCCCGATGCTGAGCAGCTGGGGGGTGCTTGCGCTGTCCGCCATGCTGTTGGGCAGTGCGATTGGCGGCGTTGCACAGCGCCGACGCGGTCAGTGACGATCCGCGCCCCACTCAGCCCTTATCCGAAACGAAGCCCGCCTACGCCACGCAGCTTGCCTGAACCAGGCGAGCGCATGGAGCTGCGTCAGCGCGCAGGCTCAAGCACCTCGATCCCACCCATCCACGGCAGGAGCGCGGTTGGCACCCGGACAGAACCGTCCGCTTGCTGGTAGTTCTCCAGCACCGCCACGAGCGTGCGCCCAACCGCCAGACCCGAGCCGTTCAGCGTATGCAGAAACTCGTTCTTGCCCTGGGCGTTCTTGAAGCGCGCCTGCATCCGACGGGCCTGGAAGTCACCGCAGTTCGAACACGAGGAGATCTCGCGATAGGTGTTCTGGGCCGGCAGCCACACCTCGAGGTCGTAGGTCTTGGCAGCGGAGAAGCCCATGTCACCGGTGCACAGCACGATCTTGCGGTACGGCAGTTCGAGCTTGCGCAGGATCGCCTCCGCATGCCCGGAAAGCTCTTCCAGCGCATCCCAGGAGCGCTCGGGGTGTTCGATGCGTACCAACTCGACCTTGTCGAATTGGTGCTGGCGGATCATCCCACGCGTATCGCGTCCGTAGCTGCCCGCCTCGGAGCGGAAGCACGGTGTATGGCCCACGAACTTCATGGGCAGGCTGTCACCCGATACCGTTTCGCCACGCACGAAGTTGGTTACAGGGACTTCGGAGGTCGGGATCAGGTAGAAGCGCCCGTCCTCGCCACGCGGCACGCCGAAGAGATCCTCCTCGAACTTGGGTAGCTGGCCGGTGCCGTACATCGAAGCGGCATTCACCATGTAGGGCACGTAGACTTCGGTGTAGCCGTGCTCGCGGGTGTGCGTATCGATCATGAACTGCGCGAGCGCACGGTGCAGACGTGCGACGCCGCCACGCATGACCGAGAAGCGCGCGCCGGAGAGCTTCACCGCCATCTCGAAATCCAGCCCTCCAAGGCGGGCACCGATGTCGACATGGTCGCGCGCTTCGAACTCGAACTGTCGCGGCGTGCCCCAGCGCAGCACCTCGACGTTACCGGACTCGTCCTTGCCAACAGGCACACTCTCGTGCGGCAGGTTGGGAAGCACCGAGACGATCGCGCTGATCTCGTCGAGCAGCGCCGCAAGCGCCTGCTCGTTGGCTTTCAGCTCATCGCTCGCGCTGGTCACCTCGGCCATTAGCGCCGAGGCGTCCTCGCCCTTGCCCTTCATCATGCCGATCTGCTTGGAGAGCGCATTGCGGCGCGCCTGCAGGTCCTGGGTGCGCGTCTGCAGCCCCTTGCGCTCGGCTTCCAGAGCCAGGATACGGGAGGGATCGAACTGCATGCCTCGGCGGGACAGCGCGTCGGTGACCACATCGATGTTGTTGCGGAGGAGCTGGATGTCGAGCATGTAATTTCCGGATACAAAAGGATTGAGTTTGGATGAACGCTGTCTCGGGCAAGCAGTCTATTTGCCGACTCGCGCAAGACGCCTTGCGAGGTTGGAATTGTTCTTGGTTTTCGGGCGCTGGTCAAAAGACATCGTGGCGCGGGTTCAATTGAAATTAACAATTGACCACGTGGTTGCGATGAGGACATTCAACTTGTATTCGCACCCATCAAGTTTAGACTCAATGACATATGGCGGCGACAGATCGCCTTTGAAGACACCAGAGGAGAACCGCATGCTATCCATTCGTGATTGCCTCGACTACTGTGACCTTACCGATGACGAGGTCGAGCTCATCGCAGAACACGAGAACATCCCGGACGCCGCCGCTGCACAGCTCGTGTGCGGGCTGGTACAGACGCAGGAAGGCGTCTTGATGTTGACTCGCTACATGGAGGAACTGATCGACCGCGCCACAGAGCGAGGCGACTTGGTCAAGGCTCAGCGGGCACGGTCCGTATGCGCGCGCTTCATGCATGATCATCCGCTCGCTCACTGAGTACCTGCGGGCCGCGTCAGCGCTTGCTGACGTGGCCCGACGGGCGCGGGTTTGCCTCACCGTATGCCGCATCCAGTGCGCGTAGGCGCTTGAGCTTGTCGCTGATCTGCTGCTCAAGCCCACGCGGTGCAGGTACGTACCAACCGGGTTCGTGCATGCCATCGGGCAGGTAACGTTCTCCTGCGGCGTAGGCCTCGGGTTCGTCGTGCGCGTAGCGATAGGCTTGGCCGTAGCCGAGATCTTTCATCAGTCGCGTTGGCGCATTGCGCAGCCGCATCGGCACCGGGCGGGAATCATCCTGCCGCACGAACGCGCGCGCAGCGTTGTAGGCCTTATATACCGCATTTGACTTGGCCGCACAGGCGAGAAAAATCGTCGCCTGTGCCAGCGCGAGCTCGCCTTCAGGTGCGCCCAGCCGCTCGAAGGTGGCGCAGGCATTGAGCGCAATGTCGAGCGCACGCGGGTCCGCGAGCCCGATGTCCTCCACCGCCATGCGGATCAGCCTTCGCCCGAGGTAGAGCGGATCCGCCCCACCATCGAGCATGCGGCACAGCCAGTACAGCGCCGCATCGGGGTGGGAGCCGCGCACCGCCTTGTGCAGGGCAGAAATCTGATCGAAGAAGGCCTCTCCTCCCTTGTCGAAACGACGCAGTTTGGTCGCCAGCGCTTCGTCGATGAATGCGGGCGTCACCGGATCGACACCCGCAGCACCCGCCGCCACCCGCACTTGCTCGACGAGGTTCATCAGCCGCCTTGCATCCCCGTCGGCGAAGCCGATCAGGCGCTCGACGGCCTGATCGTCGAAGCCGAGTTGCGGGCAGGCAAGCGCCCGTGCACGTTGGAAGAGATCCAGCATCGCCGCCGCATCCAGAGGCTCCAGCACATACACCGCGGCCCGCGACAGCAGCGCCGAATTGACCTCGAAGGACGGGTTCTCGGTGGTCGCACCGATGAAGGTCACCAGCCCCTGTTCGACGAAGGGCAGGAAGGCATCCTGCTGGGATTTGTTGAAGCGGTGCACCTCATCTACGAACAGGATGGTGCGCCGCCCGCGCTGGCGGTGCTCGCGCGCCTGGGCGATCGCCTCGCGGATTTCCTTGACCCCCGAGAACACCGCCGACAGCGCGATGAACTCGGCATCGAAGGCGTGCGCGGTGAGGCGCGCGAGCGTGGTCTTGCCCACGCCCGGCGGCCCCCACAGGATCATCGAATGCAGCTGTCCGGATTCGAACGCGAGGCGCAGCGGCTTGCCCGGTCCGAGCAGATGGCGCTGGCCGACGACGTCGTCGAGCCGCTGCGGACGCAGCCGCTCGGCAAGCGGAATCCCCGCCACATCGTCCGAAGGCGCGTCCCCCATCCGAGCACGCGAGCCTGCTGCCGTGCGCTCGGGACCGTCACCGCCCACCTCATCGCCGAACAGATCGCCCATCGACCTGGCACTCAATCAGCGCGGATCACGTCGGCGCCCGCTGGCGGCGTGAATCGAAAGGCCTCGGCGTCGATGCCGGCATTCGGCTGCAGGTCGGTGAACACGATCAGCGTATGCTGGCCGAACGGGTCGCGCAGTTCCATCCTGCGCAGCACGCCGTCGGCGAAGCCGAGCCGCATCTCCTCGAAGCCGGAATCCGACTGGCGCGGCTTTGCCAGTACCCATGACAGACCATCGGCCTCACCCGCCTCGGCGAGCTCGAAGCCGCGCTCCAGTTCGCCCTCTCCCGCCAGGATCGCCGCCGGGGTGTTACCCAACGCATTTCCGAGCGGGCGCACGGTGGCCTGGTTGAGGTCCTCGTCCCACAACCAAAGTTGCTCGCCGTCGCTCACCAGCAGGGTGGGAAAGGGCTGTTCATAGACCCAACGGAAGCGCCCCGGCCGCTCGAAGGCGAAGCGCCCGGACGAGAGCTGCGGCTTGCGCGCGGAATTCGCTGTGACGGTTTGCTCGAAGGTCCCGCTCGCGCGTGCGGTTTCGGCGACGAAGCGCTTCAACATCACGATCCCGGGCTCCGCTGCAGATGCGCTGCAGAGGCCAAACGGGGACAGGATGACGACGCAGGCCACAACCAGCACGCGTACACCAGATACCAGACTCATTCGGATTCCTTAGCCGGAACAATCACTTCGCGGTTGCCATTGCTGCCCATGGGCGACACCAGGCCGGCGCGCTCCATCTGCTCGATCAGGCGTGCCGAGCGGTTGTAGCCGATGCGCAGATGGCGTTGCACCAGCGATATCGACGGACGACGCGTCTTGAGCACGATCTCCACCGCCTGGTCGTAGAGCGGATCCGCCTCTCCGTCGTCCCCGCCTTCGCCACCGCCCGCGACAGCCTCAAGATCGTCCTCGGGTGCCGCGAGGATGCCTTCCACATAGTCCGGTGGCCCCATCTTCTTGAGATGATCGACCACCTTGTGCACCTCGTCGTCGGCAACGAAAGCGCCATGCACGCGCATCGGCAGACCGGTCCCCGGCGCGAGGTAGAGCATGTCGCCCATGCCGAGCAGCGTTTCCGCGCCCATCTGGTCGAGAATGGTGCGCGAGTCGATCTTGGACGAAACCTGGAACGCGATCCGCGTCGGCACATTGGCCTTGATCAGGCCGGTGATCACGTCGACCGACGGGCGCTGTGTCGCGAGGATCAGGTGGATGCCGGCCGCGCGCGCTTTCTGCGCGAGGCGCGCGATCAGTTCCTCGACCTTCTTGCCCACCACCATCATCATGTCCGCCAGTTCGTCGACAATGACGACGATATGCGGCAGGGTTTCCAGCGGTTCGGGGTTCTCCGGGCTGATCGAGAACGGGTTCGTCAGCGGCTTCTCGGCCTTCTGCGCATCCGTCACCGCCTTGTTGAAGCCCGCGAGGTTGCGCACCCCGACCGCCGCCATGAGCTTGTAGCGCTTATCCATCTCGGTGACGCACCAGTTGAGCGCATTGGCGGCATGCTTCATGTCGGTGACCACCGGCGCCAGCAGATGCGGGATACCCTCGTAGATCGACAACTCCAGCATCTTCGGGTCCACCATGATGAGGCGCACCTTGGAGGGCTCGGACTTGTAAAGCAGCGACAGGATCATCGCGTTGATGCCCACCGACTTGCCCGAACCGGTGGTGCCCGCGACCAGCAGATGCGGCATCTTGGCGAGATCGGCGACGATGGGCTGGCCGCCGATGTCCTTGCCGAGCGCCACCGTCAGTGCCGAGCTCATGCCGTGGTAGGCCTTGGAGCCGAGGATCTCCGACAAGCGCACCGTCTGCCGCTTGGGATTGGGCAGCTCGAGCGCCATGCACGACTTGCCCGGCACCGTCTCGACCACGCGGATGGACACGAGCGACAGCGCGCGTGCGAGGTCCTTGCCGAGGTTCACCACCTGGCTACCCTTGACGCCGGTGGCGGGTTCGATTTCGTAACGGGTGACGACCGGCCCGGGATATGCGGCCACGACCTTCACCTCGACGCCGAAATCCCCCAGCCGCGTCTCGATCAGGCGCGAGGTGTATTCCAGGGACTCGGCCGACGGTGGCTCGATGTCGTGTGTCGGCTCGTCCAGCAACAGCAAGGGCGGCAGGCCGGACTCACCGAGCTCGGCGAAGAGCGGCTGTTGACGCTCCTTCTCGATGCGCTCCGACTTCGGCACGCTGGGCGTGGCCGGCTCGATGCGCAGCGGCTTGACGGGCTCCGCCTCCACCCTGCGGCGCTTGGTCTCGACCACAACCTCGCGCTGCTGGGCGACCTGCTGGCCGGCGCGCTTGTCCTGCCAGCGGTACCAGGCGCCGGCGGTACTCATCCACAGCGCCTCCAGCCAACTGCCGAGGCGCTCGACCACCGTCAGCCACGACAGCCCGGTGAAGAGGCTCAAGCCAGAGGCGAACATCGCGATCAGGAGCAGGGTGCCGCCGGTGAAGCCGAGGTAGCTCTGGACCATGCGGCCGATCTCCACCCCGAGCAGGCCACCCGGCGCCAGCGGCACTGCGGCGCCATGGGAATGGAAGCGCAAGGCCTCGAGTGCGCTGCTCGACACCAGTACCACGACAAAGCCGGCAATGATGATGAAGAAGGAGCGACGATCGGCGCGCAGTTCGTTGCGCAGGCGCCTGAACCCCCACGCCAGACCGTAGCCGAGGAACACCACCCACCACCAGGCGGACACGCCGAAGAGATAGAAAAGCAGATCCGCCAACCACGCGCCGAAACGGCCGCCGGGATTCACGACGCGCTCCACCGGCGCGCTGCGTGACCAGCCCGGATCGGACTGGCTGTAGCCCAGGAGCACCAGCCCCACATAAAGCGACATCACGCCGAGCACCAGCCAGCGTGCCTCCTGCAGCAGGAGGGAGATTCGTTCGGGGAGCGGGCGGGGCTTGGAAGGGGAAAACCTGGAAAAGATCGACACGGGGTCAGGTCACCCGAAAAATGCACGAGACCGGATTATATGCGATCGCACTCACAGCGCGCCGCACGCTTTCGCATCGACACAAAGAGCGCTCGGCGAGTGCGGGCCGCCCGCGCGCAGATGCTACAAGTCGCCCAGACGCTCGGTGAGGACGATGCCCTGGTCGGTCTCGTCGATCAGCCCCTGGGAGGAGAGATCCTTCATCACCCGGCTCACCATCTCGCGCGAGGCCCCGATCATCTTGGCGATATCCTGCTTGGTGATCTTGCGCACGACGAGCGTGCGGCCGCCCACATCCTCGGACATGTCGATCAGAAGGCGCGCGACCCGGCCATATACGTCCATCAGCGCGAGGCTCTCGATCTTGCGGTCGGCATTGCGCAGGCGGTCGGCGAGATTGCACATCATCCGCCATGCGATCTCGAAGTTGTCGTGCATCAGGTGGCGAAAATCCGACTTGGCGATCATCACCAGATCGGAAGGCGTCACCGCGACCACCGAAGCCGAGCGCGGTTGCTCGCCGAACATGCCCATCTCGCCGAACAACTCGCCCTGGCCGAGAATGCTCAGAATCACCTCGCGCCCGTCCTCGTCGCTCACCACCACCTTCAGGCTGCCGGTAAGCACGAAATAGACATAATCGGTGCGCTCACCGGCGAGCACTACCGCCTGGCCACGAGGGATCCGTCGCATCATGGCGACACGCGCTGCCCCTGCCAAGGTCTCGTCCGGCAACCCGTGAAAGATCGCAAAGGTACGCAGTGCGGTGATCGAAACACCGGTGGATTGAGTCATGTTGCCTCCGGGAGAGCCGCAGCGCCCGAGCCAGCGGACCGAACGCGCATCGAAAAACGGTTTCGGAAAATCAAGTGCGTCACATATTGCATTGTTCTACCCGGCTCCGCAAATTTCTCGTTCCGCGCGTGACACATGCACTTGCACACGCGCCTGAGAGAAGCGGACCGACGCGATAGGCGGATGCGAAGACATCCATAGGTCAATCGGAAATACGCAGGGCCTATAATCACGCACTTTCTTCCAGACGCATCGAGACTCGCAATGACCACCAAGCATGCCCGACTGCTGATCCTCGGTTCCGGCCCGGCCGGCTACACCGCCGCCGTCTATGCCGCGCGCGCCAACCTCAAGCCGGTGCTGATCACCGGCCTCGCCCAGGGCGGACAGCTCATGACCACCACCGAGGTGGACAACTGGCCCGCCGACGCCGACGGCGTGCTCGGGCCCGAGCTGATGTCGCGCTTCCAGCGCCACGCCGAGCGCTTCAACACCGAGATGATTTTCGACCACATCCACACCGTGGCGCTCGGCGAGCGCCCGCTGCGGCTGGTGGGCGACGCGGGCGAGTACACCTGCGACGCGCTGATCATCGCCACCGGCGCCACGGCCAAGTACCTCGGCCTGCCCTCGGAAGAGAAGTTCGCCGGCCGCGGCGTGTCCGCCTGCGCCACCTGCGACGGTTTCTTCTACCGCAACCAGGAGGTCGCCGTGATCGGCGGCGGCAACACCGCGGTCGAGGAAGCGCTATACCTCGCGAACATCGCCTCCAAGGTCACGCTGGTGCATCGCCGCCAGACCTTCCGCGCCGAGAAGATCATGATCGACAAACTGATGGAGAAGGTCGCCGCAGGCAAGATCGAACTCGCGCTGGACGCCACCCTGGACGAGGTGCTGGGCGACCAGAGCGGCGTCACCGGCATGCGCATCCGCAGCATGGTGGACGACAGCACCCGCGACGTCGCGCTGAAGGGCGTGTTCATCGCGATCGGCCACAAGCCCAACACCGACATCTTCGCCGGCCAGCTCGAGATGGAGGGCGGCTACATCGTCACCCGCGGCGGGCGCGAGGGCAACGCCACCGCCACCAGCGTGCCGGGCGTGTTCGCCGCCGGCGATGTGCAGGACCACATCTACCGCCAGGCCGTCACCTCGGCGGGCACCGGCTGCATGGCCGCGCTCGATGCCGAGCGCTACCTCGACGCGCTCGGCTGAGCGCCGACACTGCAACATGGCGCGGCGCGAGGGCAAGCGACCGGAGGTCGCCTCCATCGACGACAAGGCGCGGGCCGAACTCGCACGCTTGCGGCTGGCGCTCGCCAGCGCGGGACGCCCGCGCCGGGCAGGCGAAGGCACGGCACGCGGCAAGGACGGCAAGGCGGGCGGTAACGCCGCTGGCGTCGGTGCGGACGGGGGCAAGGATGGCGCGGATGCCGACCTGCTGCGCGAGGCTTTGGCAGGTGTCGCGCCGCTGAAGCAGGCGCCTCGCGCCGAACTCGCCCGCCCCAAACCCGCCCCGCTCCCGCGGCCACAGCCGCAGCCCGAACCCACCGAATCCGAGGCGCCGCGGCGCGCGGCGAGGCTCGATCAGCTCGACGACGCCGCGCTGTTCCGCGCCATGCTGGAGGACGTCAAGCCGCTCGCATCCAGCGACCGCGCCGACACACACGTCGTGCGCCCGCCGCCCCATCGGCGTGATGCGGGCACACCTGCAGCAGGCGCCACACCGGCGCTCTTCGGCCTGCTGCCGGAAGACGCCGCTACGCTGGCGCCGGATGCGCTCTTTGCGCTGGCAACGAGAGGCACGAAGCCGCTCGATCAACGCAACAGGGTGGAGCCCACGTCACCGCGGCCCGCGCCGGAACCGGCCAAGCGCTGCGAGGATGAACTCGCAACCCTGAGGGAATCGCTCGAAGCCCCGCTGACCTTCGAGGACCGGCTGGACATGGGCGAGGAAGCGGCCTTTCTGCGACCCGGACTGCCGCGCCGCGTGCTGGTTGACCTGCGCCGCGGGCGCTGGGTGCTGCAGGGCGAACTGGACCTGCACGGTCTCACACGCGAGGAGGCGCGCACCGCGCTGTCGCAGTTCCTCGCCGCGAGCCTGTCACGCGGTCGGCGCTGCGTGCGGGTGATTCACGGAAAAGGCCTGGGCTCGCCAGGCAAGGTTTCGATCCTGAAGCAGCTTTCGCGCGGCTGGCTGGCACAGCGCGAGGAGATCCTCGCCTTCTGCCAGGCGGGGCCGCACCATGGCGGCTCCGGCGCGCTCACGGTGCTGCTGAGAGCGCCGGATCTGCGCGCGAAGCCGGTGCCCTGAGCACCGGCAGGGGGATGGTTGCGCCGATCAGACCGCGTCGTCGCCGGTCTCGCCGGTGCGGATACGCACCACCTGCTCGACCGGGCTCACGAAGATCTTGCCGTCACCGATCTTGCCGGTGCGCGCGGCCTTGATGATGGCCTCGACCGCGCCATCCACGACATCGTCACCGAGGACGATCTCCACCTTGATCTTGGGCAGGAAGTCCACCACATACTCGGCGCCACGATACAGCTCGGTGTGCCCCTTCTGACGACCAAAACCCTTGACTTCGGTGACGGTCAGGCCGGTGATGCCCACTTCGGACAAGGCTTCGCGCACTTCGTCCAGCTTGAAGGGCTTGATGACGGCTTCTATCTTCTTCATTGACTGCTCCACTCCTCGGTAATCACTGTCGTTTCTGCGCCCCATGCGCGCATGCACGCACATGGGATCACGACATTCAGAACTCGTCCTTGTAGCGCGATGTTATCGGATAACGCCAGTCCCTGCCGAATCCGCGCCGCGTGACGCGGATCCCCACCGGCGCCTGGCGGCGCTTGTACTCGTTGCGTTTGAGCATCGCGACGGTGCGGCGCACCTCGTTCTCCGGAAAGCCGCGCGCGATGATCTCGCGCGGCGACTCGTCACGCTCCATGTAGGCCTCGATGATGGCATCGAGCACCTCATAGGGCGGCAGCGAGTCCTGATCCTTCTGGTCGGGCTTGAGCTCCGCCGACGGCGGCCGGGTGATGATGTTCTCCGGCATCACGAAGCCGACCGAATTGCGCCAGCGCGCGAGCCTGAACACGAAGGTCTTGTAGAGATCCTTGAGCACCGCGAATCCACCCGCCATGTCGCCGTACAGCGTCGCATAGCCGGTCGCCATCTCGCTCTTGTTGCCGGTGGTGAGCACGATCGCCCCGGTCTTGTTGGAGAGCGCCATCAGCAGCATGCCGCGGATGCGGCTCTGCAGGTTCTCCTCGGTGGTGTCTTCCGGCAGCCCGGCGAACTGCGGCGCCAGCATCGCGGCGAAGGTCTGCATCGCCGGCTCGATCGGGATCTCGTCGTAGCGCACCCCCAGGTTGGCGACCAGCGCACGCGAGTCGTCGAGACTCATCTGCGCGGTATAGGGCGAGGCCATCATCACCGCGCGCACCCGCTCCGGCCCGAGTGCATCGGCGGCGATGCACAGCGTGAGCGCCGAGTCGATGCCACCCGAAAGCCCGATGATCGCAGACGGAAAGCCGTTCTTGCCGAGATAGTCGCGCACCCCCAGGACGAGCGCGCGATATACCTCGGCCTCGAGCGGCGGCGTCGCCTCGACCGTGCCGGCGCGCCAGGCGCCCCGTTCGAAGTGCAGCACGTCCAGCCGCTCTTCCATGGACGCAGCCTGGTAGCGCAGGCTGCCATCCGCATCCAGCGCGAACGAAGCGCCGTCGAACACCAACTCGTCCTGCCCGCCGACCATGTTGCAGTACAGCACCGGCAGCCCGGTGTGCGCTACGCGTGCGCGCAACACCGCCAACCGCTCCCGCTGCTTTTCCATGTGGTAAGGCGAGGCGTTGATGCCGATCAGAAGCTCGGCGCCGGCCGCGCGCGCCGTCTCGGCCGGCCCCGGCTGCCAAAGGTCCTCGCACACGTTGAGCCCGATGCGCACGCCACCGACGCTGACCACGCAGGGTGCGTGCCCGCAGGCAAAGTAGCGCTTCTCGTCGAACACCTGGTAGTTGGGCAAGGCCTGCTTGAAGTAGGACGCCTCCACCCGGCCATCGCGCAGCAGGGAGGCCGCGTTGTAGCGCTCGCCGTCGCGCTCGCAGGGGTGGCCGAGCACCAGCGCGACGCCGGCCTCGCCTGCAGCCACGGCGAGCCGCGTGACCGCCGCCTCGCAGGCACGGAAGAAGTCCGGCCGCAGCAGCAGGTCCTCCGGCGGGTAACCCGAAAGCGCGAGCTCGGGCGTGACGAGCAGGTCGGCCCGCAGCGCCGCGGCGCGGGAAAGTGCGTCGATGATACGATCGGCGTTGGCCTGGATGTCGCCCACGACCGGGTTGAGCTGGGCGATTGCAATCGATAGCGTCTTGTTCATGGGCGCAACTATACCGCCCGGGACCACGAGCGCACAGCACGGCGCAGGCCTTCCATTCACATTCGGCGTGGGCAAGCCTGTGGATAAGATCTGGGCAGGTGCGCCAAACGACGGACGTGAAGGCGGATTGTCGCATTGCATCAAAATTGGGCAGCAACGGCGAAACGCTTTCCCTGCGCCGCGCTCAAAGACGTTCCAAGTTTTCCGATGACGCCGGAGCCCCTGTGAGCAGAACACCTGGACTTGCGATACTCGATGCGGTCGCCGACGTGCGCGACCAGGACTGGAACGCGCTCGCCGGCCCGCAAGCCTGCCTGTCGCACGCCTTCCTGCACGCGCTGGAGCACTCTGCCAGCGTCGGCCCAGGCACCGGCTGGCAGCCCGCGCATCTGGTCCTGCGTGATGACGACGTGCCGCGGGCGGCTGCACCGCTTTACGTGAAGCAACACTCCTATGGCGAGTACGTCTTCGACTGGGCCTGGGCCGACGCCTATGCGCGGAACGGCCTCGCCTACTACCCCAAGCTCGTGTGCGCCCTGCCCTTCAGTCCGCTACCGGGGCGGCGTCTGCTGGGGCAGGACGAGGCCGCGCGCCAGCGTCTGCTGGAGGCGATGCTGTCGGTCGCGGAGGCGAGCGAAGTCTCGTCGCTGCACATCCTCTTTCCTGAATCCGAGGAAGCCGGCTGGATGCGTGAGCACGGACTCCTTATCCGCGATGGCGTGCAGTTCCACTGGTTCAATCGCGGCTACCGCGACTTTGCCGATTTCCTCGCCAGACTCAACAACGACAAGCGCAAGAAGATCCGTCAGGAGCGCCGCCGCGCGCAGGAGCTCGGTCTGACGCTGCGCTGGTTGGACGGCAACCAGGCGAGCGCTGCGGATTGGGCCTTCTTCCACCGCTGCTATGCCCGCACCTATGCGCTGCATCGTTCCACCCCTTACCTGACGCTCGGCTTCTTCTCCACGCTGGCCACGAGCGCGCCCGCCAATGTGCGCCTGCTGCTCGCAGCGCGCGGGACAGAGCCGGTCGCCGGCGCCTTCTTCCTGTGCGACCGCGATGCGCTCTACGGCCGCTACTGGGGTGCCATGGAGCACCTGCCCTTCCTGCACTTCGAGCTCTGCTACTACCAGGCCATCGAGTACTGCATCACCCATGGCATCAACCGCTTCGAGGGCGGTGCGCAAGGCGAGCACAAGCTCTCGCGCGGGCTGGAGCCGGTGGCGACACGCTCCGCCCACTGGATTCGCGACCCGCGCTTTCGCGATGCGGTGGACCGCTTCCTGGCGCGCGAGCGGCAAGGCATGCAGTACTACCTGGATGAGCTGTCGGAGCGCTCGCCGATCCGGCAAGACATTGTGTCGTCGTGACTTTGGCGTGAAATCTGCCACACGCAGAGCCCGTCCTGCGCTGCATATACTCAAGTCGAACACGTGATGCGCCGTTAACAGGCACAAGAGCACCGACAAAACAGTCACCCCAGGCGATACAGGGAGCACATCATGGACAAGCTGCAACTACAACTCGTGGAAGGCGACCGCCAGGCAGCCGCTCATCATCTCGCCCACGACGCCGTCGCGCGCTCGGTCAGCGACGCCATCCATGCGGGCTACCGGGTTGGGCGCCGGGTGCGAATCGGGCGCGTCAGCGGCCGGGTGGTCGGCTACAACATCGGAAACTTCGGGCGTTTCTGCGGCGCGGCCTATCCCTTGCTGGTGAAGACGGCTTACGGCCTTGCAAAGTGCAGCACGCGTGAGCTGGATTGGGACTGGGACGACTGAAGCACCTGCCACAAACCCGGAACCACCCGCTCCAACAAAAAACCCGCCACTGGCGGGTTTTTTGATTCGAAACCGTATTCGCTTACTTGGCGGCGTTCTTCAGACCGTCGAGGATTTCCTGCTTGGCATCTTCCACCGTGCCCCAGCCCAGCACCTTCACCCACTTACCCGGTTCGAGATCCTTGTAGTGCTCGAAGAAGTGCACCGTCTGCTTCATCAGCAGTTCGGGCAGATCGGCGGTGGTCTGCACCTTGTCGTACAGCGGCGTGAGCTTGGAGACGGGCACGGCCACGACCTTGGCATCCACGCCGGACTCGTCTTCCATCTTCAGCACGCCGACCGGACGGCAGCGGATCACCACGCCCGGCATCAGCGGAAACGGGGTCACCACGAGCACGTCCACCGGGTCGCCGTCACCGGCGATGGTGTGCGGCACATAGCCGTAGTTGATCGGGTAACGCATCGAGGTGCCCATGAAGCGGTCGACGAACACTGCGCCGCTGTCCTTGTCCACTTCGAACTTGATCGGATCGCCCTGCGCGGAGATCTCGATGATCACGTTGATGTCGTTCGGAACGTCCTTGCCCGCCTTGACCTGGTCAAAACCCATGAATCCCTCTCCCGTTGTGTTGAAAAGCCCTTAATTATAGGGGGAAACCCGAATGTGCGCAGAACTCGCGAAGCGCCTTGCTCGGGTAAGACGCGCGCATCGTGTTCAGGCCGTCGCCGCCGGAGCATCGAAGCCGGCGGCCTCGATCGCGTTACGCAATTGTTCGACCGAAACCTGCGCCGGATCGAACGCGACCCGCGCCTCGGCGTCCTCGAGCGAGACGTCCGCCCGCTCCACACCCGTCATCGCCTTCAGCACCCCGGTCACGTTACGCACGCAACCGCCGCAGCTCATGCCTTCCACCCGGATCGTCACTTCCGTCATTTCACCCCTCCCGTTCAATTCAGTTCCTGCCAGGCTGCCAACGCTTCAACAGCAGCGAGTTGCTCACCACCGACACCGAGCTGAGCGCCATCGCCAGTCCGGCGAACACCGGGTTCAACAACCCCAGCACCGCCAGCGGAATGCCGAGCACGTTATACACAAATGCGAAGAATAGATTCTGACGAATTTTTTTCAAGGTCGCGCGCGAGAGATCGATCGCATCGACGACACCGTTGAGGCTGTTGCGCACCAGGGTGATGTCGGCAGCCTCGACCGCAACATCGGCACCGACGCCGATCGCGAAGGAGACATCCGCCGCAGCGAGCGCCGGTGCATCGTTGATGCCGTCGCCCGCCATGCCCACACGGACATCGCCACCGGAACGCAGCTGCTCGACCGCTGCGGCCTTGTCGCCCGGGAGCACTCCGGCGCGCCAGTCGAGGATACCGAGCTCGCGCGCGATCGCCTCCGCGGTCGCCTCATGGTCGCCGGTGAGCATCACCACCCGCACACCGCGCACCCGCAGGCGCCGCACCGCCTCGGCGGAATCGGCGCGGATGCGGTCGGCAACGCCTGCAACGCCAACGCAGTGGCCATCGACCGCGACCGCGACCAGCGTCCGCCCCGCCGCTGCGATGCGCTCGACCTGCGCCGCGGGGAGCATCACGCCGGCATCGCGCAAATGTGCGGGCGAGCCGACCAGGACGTGCGCCTGCCTGCCGTCGATCGTGATGCGGCCAGCCAGCCCTCGTCCTGCCAACGACTCCGCCGCGCTCACCGCAGGCAACGTGGCATTGCGCGCGCGCGCGGCGGCGACGATTGCGGCTGCGATGGGGTGCGCGCTCGTCTGTTCCAGTGCTGCGGCGATTCCCAACACGTCCTCGGCGCTCCAGCCCGGCTCGACATGGAGTTCCGCCAAGGCGGGCGCGCCCTCGGTGAGCGTACCGGTCTTGTCCACCGCCAGCACGCTCACCTGCTCCGCGAGCTCCAGCGCCTCGGCGTTGCGGATGAGCATGCCGGCGCGCGCGCCCAGCCCGGTGCCGACCATGATCGCGGTGGGCGTGGCGAGCCCGAGTGCGCACGGGCAGGCGATCACCAGCACCGCCACGGCGTTGATGAGCGCCTGCTGAAAATCCCCCGCAAACCCCCACCAGCCGGCAAGCGTGAGCAGCGCGATCACGACCACGGTGGGCACGAAGACGCCGGAGATGCGGTCGGCGAGGCGCTGCACCGGTGCCTTGGAACCCTGCGCCTGCTCCACCAGGCGAATGATGCCCGCCAGCAGCGTCGCGCTGCCCACACCGGTGGCACGACAGCGCAACACGCCCTCGCTGTTGAGCGTCGCCGCGAACACCTTGTCGCCGGGCTTCTTCTCCACGGGCAGGCTCTCGCCGGTGAGCATCGCCTCGTTGAGCGACGATTGCCCGGACTCCACCACACCATCCACCGGCACCGCATCACCAGGCCGAAGGATGAAGGCGTCGCCCGGCTGGAGGGTATCGACCGCTATCTCCACCACCTGCCCGTCGCGTTCCACGTACGCCATGCGCGGCTGCAGGCGCAACAGGGCATCGAGCGCCGCATTGGTGCGCGCCTTGGCGCGTGCTTCCAGCAGCTTGCCGAGCAGCACCAGGGTGATGATCGTCGCCGAGGCCTCGAAGTACACATGCAGGTCGTGGCGACCGCTGAGGGTGACGAAGACGCTGTAGAGGTAGGCCATCGAGGTGCCGAGGGCGACCAGTACATCCATGTTCGCCCCACCGCCGCGCAGGGCTGCCCAGGCGCCGCGGTAGAAGCGCGCCCCGATCCAGAACTGCACCGGCGTTGCGAGCAGCCACTGCCAGTGGCGCGGGATCAGGTCGTGCTGCGCCTCGCCGCCGGGCCAGAGCCCGAACATCGCCGGCATCTGCGCCACCAGCGGCAACGAAAGAAGTGCCGCAATCCAGAAGTGGCGAAACTCCCGCTGCCAATCCTCGGCACGACGCGCACGCGCGGCCTCGCGCTCCACCTTGGCGAGTTCGCTCGCACCGAAACCGGCTCGCTCGACAGCGGCGATCGCCACCTGCGCCGTCAGCGCCCCGGGCGGAAAACGCAGTGTGGCGCGCTCCGCTGCGAGATTCACGGACGCTTCGACGCCGGGCAGGCGGTTGAGCACCTTCTCGAGACGGGTCGAGCATGCGGCACAGGTCATGCCGGTAATGGCGAGATCGAGAGACTCAGACGGCACACCTGCACCGCCGGGGGCATTGTTGCTCGAAGAAGACATCTTGACGCCTCGGACAGGGCGGCCCGAGGCCCAGGCCGCCGCGGGTCTGGAGCTTAGCGCATCAGACCTCGCAGACGATACCACTCCAGAGCTGGCCGCCGAGCGATGGCGCATGGAAAAGCCCGAACACGCCGAAGCCCAGCACCAGCATGCCGGCGACGAAACGCACCCGGGTGTTGCGGGTGAGTTCGCGGAAGCGCTTGAACACCATGCCCGCGAGCATCAGGTTGGGCAAGGTGCCGAGACCGAAGGCCAGCATCAGCCCCGCGCCACGCTCGGGCGATCCTGTCACCAGCGCGGTGGTGAGCACGCTGTACACCAGGCCGCAGGGCAGGAAGCCCCACAGCAAGCCGAGCGGAAAGGCTTGAGCAACGCTGCGCGCGGGCAGGAAGCGCCGCGTTGCCGGCTGGATGCGCCGCCACACCAGCGCACCGACCCGCTCTACCGGAGCAAGCAGGCGGGTGAAGCCGGTGAGATACAGGCCCAGCGCGATCAGCATCAGGTTGGCGAGCACATACAATCCAAGCTGAACCGGCAGCACATCGTTAAACAGTAACCCGGCCGTACCGATGGCACCGAGGATTCCGCCCAGCGCCGTGTAGGTGAGGATGCGGCCGAGGTTGTAGGCGAGATGGATCGGCCAGTCACGGCCACGATCGCCCGGCATGCGCACCTGCACGCTGAGGGCGCCGACGATGCCGCCGCACATGCTCACACAGTGCGTTCCGCCCAGAAGGCCGATGAGGAATACTGCGATGTAACCCGATTCGATCATGAAGTCCTGCCCCGCAACGACGAAGCAACCGGTTGTGTGGCAGGCACGCCGTGCGCAGCCCTTCAGATCACCTTGGAGTAGCGCGCACGCTCTCGATCGGCACGGATGTAACGGTCGAACACCATCGCGATGCCGCGTACGAGCAAACGCCCGGCGGGTTCGACGGTGATCCACTCGTCGTCGATCGAGAGCAAACCCGCGGAAGCCATCTCGCGCAGATCGGCGAGCTCCTCGGCGAAGTAGTCCTTGAAGTTTATCAGGTGCGCGATCTCGATGGATTCGATGGACAGCTCGAAGTGGCACATCAGCGCCTGGATGACGGCACGGCGCAGGAGATCGTCCGCAGTCAGCTCGACGCCTCGCAGCACGGGGAGTTCGTTCCGGTCGAGCGCATCGTAGTACTCGTCCAGCGTCTTGACGTTCTGCGAGTACACCGGCCCGATCTTGCCGATCGAGGACACGCCGAAGGCGAGCAGATCGCACTCCGCCTGTGTGGAGTAGCCCTGGAAGTTGCGGTGCAGACGTCCTTGGCGTTGGGCGACGGTCAACTCGTCATCGGGTTTCGCGAAGTGATCCATGCCGATATAGACATAACCGGATTCGGTCAGGCGACGGATCGCGAGCTGCAGGATCTGCAACTTCGCGTCGGCGCTTGGCAACTCGACGATGTTGATGCGGCGCTGCGGCTTGAAGAGGCCAGGAAGATGTGCATAGCTGTAGAGCGAGATCCGGTCTGGCGACAGCTGCAGCACCTGCTCCAGCGTGCGGTTGAAGCTGATCACGTTCTGTTTGGGGAGGCCGTAGATCAGATCCATGCTGATCGACTTGAAGCCGGTCTCGCGCGCAGCGTCCATCACCAGCTTCGTTTCCTCGATGCTCTGCACCCGGTTGACCGAGGCCTGCACATCGGGGTCGAAGTCCTGCACGCCCACGCTCATGCGGTTGAAGCCCAGATCTGCGAGGAGTTTGACGGTGTCGAAATCCACTTTGCGGGGATCGACTTCGATCGAGTACTCGCCGTTCGGAACCAGCGTGAAGCGCGAACGTACGGAGTCCATCAGCTGACGCAACTCGTCATGCGACAGAAAAGTCGGCGTGCCACCACCCAGATGCAATTGCGTGACCTGCCGGCTGCCTCCGAGGTGCTGGACCTGCAGCTCCATTTCCCGGTCGAGATAGCTCAGATACTTGGCGGAACGGCCGTGGTCCTTGGTGATGATCTTGTTGCAGGCACAGTAGTAGCAGACCGTGTTACAGAACGGGATGTGGAAGTATAATGACAGCGGCCGCACCACCCCGCCAACCGCACGGTTGGCCAACCAGTCTTTCAGGGCGCGCGCGTCGAAGGCCTCCACGAAGCGGTCGGCAGTCGGGTAGGAGGTGTAGCGCGGACCATTGATGTCGAAGCGGCGGATCAGCTTCGGATCAAAAACGAGATCTTTATGACTATTCATGATCTTGATGCTCTGACGGGTGATCTAAGATCTCAAAAAATGACAGGTTTGTGGTTGACGTGGATCAACGCGACGTGAAAGCCACCTGCAACGGGATGTATCCATCGTGCAAATGAAGGCAAAGCTGACTGTCCCGATCACGGTTGCAGAGATCAAGACGGCCTGCTCGCAATGCAACCTGCTCGAATTGTGCCTGCCTTTCGGCATGACCGAAACCGAAATCAGCCGCCTGGATGAATTGGTTGGCGCCCGCCGCCGCGTCAAGCGCCAGCAGAATCTCTACCGCTCCGGCGACCCGTTCGAAGCGATCTATGCGATCCGCACCGGCTCCTTCAAGACCGACGTGCTGCTCGAGGACGGTCGCGAACAGGTTACCGGTTTCCAGATGACCGGCGAGATCCTGGGGCTGGACGGCATCAGCTCGGAGTCGCACTCCTGCAACGCGGTCGCGCTGGAAGACAGTGAGGTGTGCGTGATTGCGTACGACAAGCTCGAAGAACTGTCGCGCAAGATCGAGGGCCTGCAGCATCAGTTTCACAAGGTGATGAGCCGGGAGATCGTACGCGACCATGGCGTGATGATGTTGCTCGGTTCGATGCGCGCGGAGGAGCGGCTCGCCGCCTTCCTGCTCAACCTTTCGCAGCGCTTCACCGCGCGCGGATTCTCGGCTGCCGAGTTTCACCTGCGCATGACGCGCGACGAAATCGGTTCCTATCTGGGCTTGAAGCTGGAAACGGTCTCGCGCGCCTTCTCCAAGTTTCAGGAGGAAGGCCTGATCGGCGTGCAGCAGAAGCACATCCGCATCCTGGATATCGCCGGCTTGCGCAAACTGATCCACCACCCCGCCCAACACTGATCGGCGACATACCACCAAGACGCAAGAGGCGCCTCGTGCTGAACAAGCTGGTCAGGCGAGAAAGCCCAGCGGATTGCGCGTCAGCGCCACCGACACGATCCACGCAAAGCACACGCAGGCCAGCACGAACGCCACTGCGCGCCGACCCCGGGTTCTGCCACGCCTGAGCGCCACCGCGCCCAGCACGATGTAGAGCAGCAAGCCGACGATCTTCGCGCTCACCCAGGCCGACACCGGTGGATACTGACCGCTCCACGCCGCCAGCGCGACTGCGCTCCCGAGGAGCATGGTATCCACCACATGTGGCACGATGCGCGTCAGCCGATGCAGAAGCCAGCGACTATCGAGCAGCATCCACAGTCCACGCAGCAGGAAGCCGAGACCGCTCAGCACCACGCAGGCGACATGCAGGTGCTTGATCGCCAGGTAGCTCATCGGGTCGTCACTTCGTGCGCCGTTCAGGACTCGAGGACATAGGTTCCAGGAGCATCTGCAAGTTTCGCAAATCCGCGCTTGCTCACTGGCGGTGCATCACGCAATTCACCGCAACGCGGCTTGAGCCAGGCCATCCAGTCCTCCCACCAGCTGCCCGGGCGCTCGCTCGCCTCCTGCATCCAGCTTTCGGCAGTGCCGGAGCGGTGCGCTTCGGCCACCCAGAACTTGCGCTTGGGCGGACTCACCACAGGATTGATGATGCCGAGGATATGGCCCGAGCTCGACAGCACGAAGCGCTTCGACCCTGTGACATGGTTGGTGACCTTGTAGGCCTGCTGCCATGGTGCGATGTGGTCGTCTTCGGCGGCGACGGCATAGAGCGGCTGCACGATGCGCGCGAGGTCGATGCGCTCACCGGCGATCTCGAGCGCATCCGGCTGGATGAGGCGGTTCTCGAGGTACAGCTCGCGCAGATACCAGGCATGCATCGCGTAGGGCATGCGCGTGGCGTCCATGTTCCAGAAGAGCACATCGAAAGGCGGAGGCGTCTCGCCGTACAGCCAGCCGTGCACCACGTAGTGCCAGATCAGGCTGTTGGAACGCAGCAACCTGAACGACGAGGCCATCTCCTTGCCGTCCAGGTAGCCTTTGCGCGCCATGTTGTCGACGATGTAACGGATGCTCGACTCGTCAACGAACACCTCGATATCGCCTGGCTTGTGGAAATCCACGAGCGTGGTGAACAGCGTGAAATCCGCCACCGGGACGTCTTCAGGCTTGAAGTGACGGTTGGCCCAGGCCATGTACATCGTGAGCGCAGTCCCACCTATGCAGTAGCCGACCGCATGCACCTTGGGCGCACCGGAGAACTTCCTCGCGACCTCGACGATGGCATGAACACCGTCCTGCAGGTAACGGTCGAAGCCCACGTCGCGCATCGATGCGTCGGGGTTCTTCCAGCTGGTGATGAACACGTCCAGCCCCTGATCGAGCAGGTAGCGGATCATGCTCTTCTTGGGCACGAGGTCGAGAATGTAGAACTTGTTGATCCAGGGTGTGACGATGACGACCGGCTCGGCATGGACACTCGGCTGCGTGGGCGCATAGTGGATGACCTCGAGCAACTCGTTGCGAAAGACCACGGCGCCCGGCGTGGTCGCCAGGTTCTTGCCGACTTCGAAATCATCCGGATTGGTCATGCGGATGTTGCCGGCCTCCAGGTCGGCCATCATGTTGTGAAACCCCTGCACCAGGCTCTCGCCGTTCGACTCCAGCGCTTTGCGCATGGCGATCGGATTGGTCCAGAAGAAGTTCGTCGGCGCCACCGCATTCAGCCACTTGCGCCACCAGAATGCCGCGCGTCTGCGCTCCTTGTTCGAGAGGCCCGGTGTGTCATAGAGCATGTCCTGGATGTGGTGAGTGAAGGCCAGGTACCACTCCTTGGAGAGATCCCAGGTTGCGGACTCCGTCCACAGCGGGTCCGCAAAGCGCTGGTCGTCCGGGTTGGGCTTCACCGGGTCTGGGTGCTGCTGCCCCAACATGCGATGGAGGGTATGCCACTGCAGCCGCCACAGGTCTGCCGACAGCTTGCCCAGCCGCTCAGCGAATTCCTGCGGGTGCGAGAGCCACGCCATCTGCGCATGCACGATCGGCGCAGCCATTCCAAGCGGATCGACCGCACCTTCGACCGACCCATGCATTTCTCGCAGTGCACGCTGCATGGTACCGACCGGGTTGACGACTTCCTTCGATTGCATGATGCGAACTCCTCGATCCCGGCACATGCCGGATGCCTGTCGTGATGTTGCGTGATTCCCGCGCAAGTCGTGTTGATGCTCGTCACAAGTGGGCGACTTTCGACAGCACCATCGACCGACCGGACGCGATCACCCGAACTGCAGCGGATAATCCGTGTCCGGCTCCGGAATGATCACGTCTTTCCATTCCAGCCGTGTTTCAATCGCCAGTGCCAGCGCTGTAGAGGCCTCCCGCTCGCCATGCACCACGAACGTCCGCTCGGGTGGCCGTCGCAGATGAGCGAGCCAGTCGAGCAATGCGGGTTGATCTGCATGCGCGGACAAGCCGCCGATCGTGTGTATGCTGGCCCGCACCGGCAGGCGTTCGCCGAAAACCGTGATCCAGCGCGCCCCATCCACAAGGCGCCGGCCCAGTGTGCCGCCCGCCTGAAAGCCGCAAATGACGATACTCGATGCGGGACGCGTGATGTTGTAGCGCAGGTGGTGCTTGATGCGCCCTGCCTCGCACATGCCACTTGCCGATATGATGACCAACCCCGACTCGACCGCATTGAGCGCCATCGATTCCTCGACATCCCGTACGAAGCGCAGCCCCAGGCGCTCCGGGTGGGCACGCATCCAGTTCAGCAGATCGCGCGTCTCCTCGTCCCACAGCGCGTCGTGCCTCAAGGTGAGCTCCGTGGCCGCGAGCGCCATGGGCGAATCCACCACGATCTGCAGCGGCGCCACCCGCCCCTCCCTGACGAGGCGAGCGAGAACGAAGATCACTTCCTGTGTGCGACCGACCGCAAACGCCGGAATGATGACGTTGCCACCGCGACGTTCCAGCGTGTTCCCGAGGATCGCGACGAGCTCGGCCTCGGTTTCGGCCATGGGTCTATGCGCACGGTTGCCGTAGGTCGACTCCACCACGAGAACATCGGCCCGGCTCACATGCGCAGGGTCACGCAGCACCGGCCGACCCGGCTGCCCGAGATCACCGGTGAACACGATACGGCGCGACGTCCCGCCGTGCGCGATATCCACCTCGATGATGGCGGATCCCAGGATGTGACCAGCGTCGGTGAACCTGCAACTGACGCCCTCCCCGGGAGAGAAGGTCGCGCCGTACTCCACCGCACGCAGCCGCGCGAGGCTCGCGCGTGCCTGCTCCACGGTATAGAGCGGCACGGCGTTGAAGGCTCGCTTGCGATCCCTCTTGCGCGCATTGCGCGTCGCCCACTCGGCCTCTTTCTCCTGGATGTGCGCAGCATCCAGCAGCAACACCTCCAGCAAATCGACCGTCGCGGGTGTGGCATAGATCGGCCCCTTGTAGCCGAGCGCGACAAGGCGTGGAATGAGTCCGCTGTGATCGAGATGGGCATGGGTAAGCAGCATGAAGCGCACGGCACGCAGATCAAAACCGAGCGCGCCGAGGTTGCGACGTGCAGCACTTCGCCCGCCCTGGAACATTCCGCAATCCACGAGGAAGCGCCCGCACGGCGCATCCACTGACACGCACGAGCCGGTGACCTCACCCGCTGCGCCACGAAATATCAGGTCCATCCCAATCTCTCCAAAGTCGGCAGAAACTTCATTCGACGGGCAGGGCTATAATGGCACGGAACCCCTTGCGTTTGGAGTCATGATCATGTTCAAGCATCTGCTCGTACCCACGGACGGCTCTCCGCTATCCACGTCCACCGTCGACCGTGCCGTCTCCTTTGCCAAGGAGGCCGGCGCGCGCATCACTTTCTTCTACGCGCAGCCGGACTTCCCCATGCCCATTTACGGGGAAGGCGCCCTGATAGACCCGACAACCCCTGAACAGTTTGCAAAGTCGGCAGCGGAGGAAGCTCGCGTCATCCTCGAGAAGGCCAAGCAGACGGCAGACGCTGCCGGCGTCACGGCAGGAACCGATACCGTCGTCAATGAGGTGCCGTACGAGGGCATCATCGACGCCGCCAACCGGCATGGCTGCGACCTGATCTTCATGGCTTCCCATGGCCGGCGAGGTATCGCAGGCCTTCTGCTCGGGAGTGAGGCGACCAAGGTCCTGACGCACTCCAAGATCCCGGTACTGATCTATCGTTGAAAGTGAAGACCCCCGCTGCGCACAAGATGTGCGGCGGGGGTCTTGAGTTGCCGGAAGAGTTGCCGAACCCTCCGGAGCGGAGTCGTCCGGATGATCCGCCCTTCTGAGTGCTCAGTGCTGCTGCGGAGAATTGATCTCTTCGGCGCCTTTCTGCAGAAAGATCGTCAACAGACTTGAGGCTGCACAGACCAACCACAGGCCGATGAAGGCGATGGAGTAGGTCGTGAGCAGGGAGTAATGTACCGGTTCGCCGAACAGGTAGAGCTCCTGCGGATCGATGACCATGAAGAACACCACAGCGGCGATCCCTGCGATCAGGAACGACGGCCACAACACCTGAATCCACTTCATCACAGCGCTCCCCTGCCCGCCGACGGGCCTCGTTCAATTGCCTCTGGACTTCCTCTCATCCTCTTCCATGTGGCGGCGGGCGTAACTGTAAATGTAGCCACCCATCACGAGAATGAAGCCGATCGTGAATACGCTCAACAGGCCGATATCGGTTGTGAAAAGCTCTTTCCAAGCCATGATGCATCTCCTTCTCTACAGCGGTTAGGAAACATAAGGAACAATCCTGATGTCCGTCTCTGCAGGGAGATTTGCGGTCCCGTTCAAGCGCCAGGCGCGGGACTCGTCTTCTATTTGTAGTAGCCAGCGTCCCGCCGTGAGAGGCTGAACGCTGCCACTGAACACACCATTTCGTCCGACCAGCACCAGCGTCTGGTCATAACCCTCACGCGTCGGATGGGCGATGGTCACGAACACGCTGCTGGGCAACTGTGCCCCCTGGCTGGACGCCAGCACCATCGAGAACTCTCCGCCACGCAAGCTGACTTGAGCACTCAGGCCAAGCTCGGCGGCCTTGGCCGAGCGCGCCATCGTCTGTCCGATGGCGCGACCTTCCTTGTAGTAGTCATCCACCACCATACCGTCGAAAGTGTCGTGCGCAATCCAGAAGGTGATGAGCCCGGCGACGACTGCGGTAGCGGGAAACGCCATCAGAAACCAGGGCCAGCCCTGCTTGTACCAGGGCTGGACGGTGTTGCGGGAAGCGGCTGCAGTTTGCATCTGTATGAATCCTCAACGCGGCATGATGAAAGTCGACTCTTCCTCGACCAGAACCGACTCATCGCCCTCCACCACTATGTCGAAACGGATGGGGTGTGAGCCAGGCGCAACCGCACCAGGCGGTACCTGAACCTGTATGAGCACGGACTCCGTACCTGCAGCCTGGACATCGATCACGTTCTTGCCCTCGATCCGGATGCCCTCTATGCCGCCGACGGAGAGACGCACCGCGCGGGGGTGCTCGACCATGTTCATGATCTGCAGCTGGAACACATTCTCGATCGCGCCACTCGACACCTCGCGTGCAATGGTCGCACGGTCACGGATGATGTCCACACGCAGATCCGGTCGCGTCGCGAGGCCATACAGCAGCGCCAAAGTGATCGCCACCAGGATGCCGCCGTAGATGAGGGTCCGCGGCCGCGCGACGTGGCCGAGAATCTCCTTCATCCCCCAGTGTTTCTTGACCGCGTTCTCGGTGGAATAGCGGATGAGCCCGCGCGGGTAGTTCATCTTGTCCATCACGTCGTCGCAAGCGTCGATACAGGCCGCACAGCCGATGCATTCGTACTGCAGGCCCTTACGGATGTCGATGCCCGTCGGGCACACCTGCACGCAGATGCCGCAGTCGATGCAGTCGCCCTTGCTCACCGTGCGCGGGTCGACCCCCTTCTTGCGGGTACCACGCGGCTCGCCACGCTCCTCGTCGTAGGTGATGACCAGCGTATCCGGGTCGAACATCACCCCCTGGAAACGTGCATACGGGCACATGTACTTGCACACCTGCTCGCGCATGATGCCGGCGAAGACGTACGTAAAGGTGCCGTAGAAAAGAATCCAGAAGATCTCCCAGCCGCCGAAAGAGAACGTCGTCGCCGACGCGAGCAGTTCGTTCAAGGGCGAAAAGTACGCGACGAAGGTGAAACCGGTCCACAAGGAGAGCAGCCCCCAGGCACCGAACTTGGCCGCACGCAAGGCGAACTTGCGCCCGTCCATCGGCGCTTCTGCGAGCTTGCGACGCTTGTTGTGATCCCCTTCGATCTTCTCCTCTATCCACATGAAGATCTCGGTATAGACCGTCTGCGGACAGGCATAGCCACACCACAGACGACCCGCTATCGCAGTGAAGAAGAACAGTGCGTAGGCCGAGATGATGAGCAGGATGGCGAGATAAAAGACATCTTGCGGCCAGAACACCCAGCCGAAGATATAGAACTTGCGTTCCGTCAGATGAAGCAGAACTGCCTGGCGATCATTCCACTGCAACCAGGGCAAACCATAGAAAACCAGCTGCGTGACCCAGACGAGGATCCAGCGCCAGCGCGCGAAAAGTCCGGTGACCGAGCGTACATGAAGCTTCTTGCGTGCTTCATACAAACCACCCGACTCCGGGCTCTTGCCTTCCCCACTCGAGCCCTTTGCCCCCTGCGACTTATCCGTCATTTCGGTTAATCCGTATACACTAATATTGCCGACTTGATATCCCCGGGCCGTAGCCCGGGGATGAACTTGGCCAATGCCCGGCCAAGCGCTCTTACTTGTTGTTGCTCAAACCCCAGACATAGGCGGTCAGCAGATGCACCTTGTCTTCACCGAGGAATGCACCGAACGCAGGCATCTGATTCATCCGGCCGTTCGTCACGGTTTCGACGATCGATGCTTCAGAGGAGCCCCACATCCAGTACTCGTCGGTCAGATCGGGGGCGCCCAGCATCGGGTTGCCCTTGGCATCGGCATTGTGGCACGCCACGCAGTTCTGCTGGAACAACTCCGCCCCGCGTTGGGCACGCAGCGAATCATGCGCGAGGTTGGACATCGAACGCACGTAGTTCGCGACGTCCTTGACGCCCTCGCCGCCCAGCACCGAACCGAACGGCGTCATCACGCCCATGCGCCCGCCGTTGATGGTGGCCTTGATTGCATCGGACTCACCCCCCCAATGCCAGATGGCATCCGTCAGCTTCGGAAAGCCCCGAGCACCACCCGCATCCGAGCCATGGCACTGCGCGCAATACGTCAGGAACAGGCGCTGCCCCATTGCACGTGCCTCAGGGTCAGCGGCCACTGCAGCCACGTCCATCTGCGAGTACTTTGCAAAGATCGGGCCGTAACGCTCGGCCGCGACCTTCTGCTCGGCATCGTACTGACCGACCGAGGACCAGCCCAACACACCCTTGTTGTTGCCGAAGCCGGGATACATCACGAGGTACACCACCGCGAAGATCACCGTGATCCAGAACAGGTACAACCACCAGCGCGGCAGCGGGTTGTTGTACTCGGCGAGATTCTCGTCCCAGACATGCCCGTGCAGTTCCACCGGCCCCGTTTCGCGCTTGTTGTTCGACAGCAGTACGAACAGACAGAACGCGAGACTGAGCGCCACGAGCCCCATTACATAGATGTTCCAGAAGCCGCTTACGAAATCAGCCATTTGATTATCCTTCCTTGATTTGCCGGCCGTGATCGACGGCCGGGGCATCGTCTTCGCCAAAGGGCAGTCGCGCCGCCTCATCAAATCCGGCCTTGGCCTGCTTGCTGTATGCCCAGAAGCAGATTCCCAGGAAGCACACGAGGCCGAGCACGGTGAGGATGCTCCTCATATCATTGATATCCACGACGCAACTCCTCCAACCTTATTTGAAGCTCGACAGTGCGAGACCCAGGCCCTGCAGATACGCAACCACGGCGTCCATCTCGGTCTTGCCCTCAAGCGCAGCCTTGGCGCCGGCGATCTCCTCATCAGAGTAAGGGTGTCCAAGAGTGCGCAACGTCTCCATCTTGGCCTGGATCGCGTCGTCCTTGAGGGGACGATTAAGCCACGGGAAGGCGGGCATGTTCGACTCGGGCACGACATCGCGCGGATTGTTCAGGTGAATGCGATGCCATTCGTCCGAGTAGCGGCCGCCAACGCGATGCAGATCGGGACCGGTACGCTTGGAGCCCCACTGGAACGGACGGTCGTAGATGAACTCACCGGCGACAGAGTAGTGGCCATAGCGCTCGGTTTCGGCACGGAACGGACGGATCATCTGCGAATGACAGTTGTAGCAACCCTCACGGACATAAATGTCACGCCCTGCCAGACGCACGGCGTCGTAGGGCTTCACGTCGAGCGGGTTGCCCTGCCGGTCGATCGGCTGTGTCAGCGACTTCTGGAAGAACAGCGGAACGATCTCCACCAAGCCGCCCACACTCACCGTGAGCAGCGTCAGCACGATCATCAGCCCAACATTACGTTCGATCGCGTCGTGTTTGGAATTAGCCATGTTGTTGTTTCTCCGATTACGCGTGTGCTGCAGCCGGGGCGAGAACCGGCGCTTCATAGGCCCGCTGGCCGGCGATGGTCTTCACCATGTTGTAGAACATGATGAGCATGCCAGTCAGGAAGAGCAGACCGCCAACCATGCGGATCGCCCAGAACGGATAGCTCGCCTTCACGCTCTCGATGAACGAGTAGGTGAGCGTGCCGTCGAGGTTGGTGGCACGCCACATCAGACCTTGCATCACGCCGGCAATCCACATCGAGGCGATGTACAGCACGATACCGATCGTCGCGATCCAGAAGTGGGTGGTGATGAGCTTGGTGGAATACATCTCGGTCTTGCCGTACATGCGCGGGATCAGGTAGTACATGGCGCCGATCGAGATCATCGCGACCCAGCCCAGCGCACCCGAGTGCACATGGCCGACCGTCCAGTCAGTGTAGTGCGACAGCGCATTCACCGTCTTGATCGACATCATCGGACCTTCGAAGGTCGACATGCCGTAGAACGACAGCGAGGTGATCAGGAACTTGAGGATCGGGTCGGTACGCAGTTTGTGCCAGGCACCCGACAGGGTCATGATGCCGTTGATCATGCCACCCCAGGACGGCGCCAGCAGGATCAGCGAGAACAGCATGCCGACGGACTGGGTCCAGTCGGGCAGCGCGGTGTAGTGCAGGTGGTGCGGGCCCGCCCACATGTAGGTGAAGATCAGGGCCCAGAAGTGGACCACCGACAGGCGATACGAGAACACCGGACGATCGGCCTGCTTGGGCACGAAGTAGTACATCATCCCCAGGAAGCCTGCGGTCAGGAAGAAGCCCACAGCGTTATGGCCATACCACCACTGGATCATCGCGTCCTGAGCGCCGGCATAGGCGGAGTAGGACTTGGTGAGCGTAACCGGCAGCGCCGCACTATTGACGATGTGCAGCAGCGCAACGGTGAGAATGAACCCCCCGAAGAACCAGTTCGCGACGTAGATGTGCGAGGTCTTGCGCTTGGCGATGGTGCCGAAGAAGACGATAGCGTAGCTCACCCACACAACCGCGATCAGGATATCGATCGGCCACTCCAGCTCCGCGTACTCCTTCGCAGAGGTGAACCCCAGCGGCAGTGTCACCGCAGCCAGCACGATGACGAGTTGCCAGCCCCAGAAGGTGAAGGCTGCAAGCCCAGGCGCGAAGAGGGTCGTGTGGCAGGTACGCTGCACGACGTAGTATGAGGTTGCGAACAACGCACAGCCACCGAACGCAAAGATCACCGCGTTGGTGTGCAGCGGACGCAGCCTGCCGAAATGGAACCATTCGCCGACATCCGACAAGTTGAGTGCGGGAAAGACAAGCTGCGCGGCAATTAAAACGCCGACCAGCATGCCTACGATCCCCCACACCACCGTCATGATGGAGAACTGGCGAACGACTTTGTAGTTATAAGTCGCTTGCGATTGCATGTGAGTCACCCCTTTGATTGAAAACTTTTTGCTGATCCCCAATGGCGGCGCGCGGTGCGGCAAACCATCCGGCAGAAGGATACCCTGCATGGAGAACCGGAACTTGATGCAGGTCAATATTGTATTGCAGAGCCCCCCGCACCGGAAGCGCCGAGTGCATTACACAGCGCGGCTTCGCGCGCAATCGGGGGTTTTACCGACACAGCACTTGACAAAGTGTTCAGGCGAAAAAAAAGGGTGCGAACTCGTCGCACCCCCAACCCCAACAGAGAGACAAAACCGGATCGTTGAGTCGCAGGACCTTGGTAAGCGCTGCAACTCGAAAACCATGGAACGCATTATGCACATGGCGCCCCACACCCGGTTTGACCTATGTCAACGAAACGCGACGCCCCGAGCCGGCGCCAGAAAAACTCAATCGGCATTCGGCCTTTCCCTGCCCTCGCCCGGATCTGCCACCTTGGGCGCAATCTCGTCCCGGTCATCCATGAGCAGGCGATAGGCCGGTCCTTCCATGTCGTCGTACTGGCCCGAGCGCACGGACCACCAGAAGATGACACCGATCACGAAGACCAGCACGACCGACAGCGGAATCAATATGTACAGGCTTTCCATTGCACGTCACCCTTTTGCGACATCGCGCCGCTGCAGACGCAGGGCATTCAGAACCACGAGCAGGGAACTCAGGGCCATGCCCAAGCCGGCCATCCAGGGGGTCACCCATCCCATCATGGCGAGCGGCACCGAGGTGATGTTGTAGCCGAAGGACCACCACAGGTTCTGCTTCACGACCCGCATGGTCCTGCGCGAAAGGGCAATCGCCTCTGCCATGCCGGCAAGGTTCTCGGACAAGAGCACGATATCCGCCTGGTTTCGCGCGAGATCCGTGCCTCCGCCCATGGCCACGGAGACGTGGGCCTGTGCGAGCACCGGTGCGTCGTTGACGCCGTCGCCGAACATCGCCACGACCGTGCCCGGCTCGGCCTGCATCGCCTCGACCCGGCGCTGCTTGTCGTCTGGGGAAAGCTGGGCTGACCACTCGGAGATCTTCAACTGTTCTGCGACCTTGCGCACCGCAGACGTGGAGTCGCCGCTGAGCACCATCGCAGACCGCCCCTCGCGCGATACCTGCGAAATGAGCACATTCGCCTCCTCGCGCGGTGCGTCGGCAAGCGCAAACAAGGCCTGCCAGGCCCTCACCCCACCCAAGGCCACGACCGTCGCCCCGTCGGCCTCGAGCGTCGCGACCTCGGCCGGCACCGGGCGCCCCACCAACTCGGCAACGAAATCCACACGGCCGATACGCAAGACCACCCCCTCGACCTCGCCCTCGACACCGCGCCCGGTTACCGATCGCAGCCCGCCCGCCGCTGCGACATCGGACACGCCCGCAGCCGCGCGCAGACCCGCCGCCACCGCATGCTCGGAGGCCTGTTCGAGCGCCGCCGCACGCGCCAGCACGGCTGCATCCGACGACCCGTCCAACACGCACACACGCTCGAGCACCATGCGCCCATGCGTGAGCGTGCCCGTCTTGTCGAACACATAGCGATTCGCACGCGCCAGGGTCTCGATGGCATGCCCCCTTGTCACCAGCACACCCATGCGCGCCATCGCGTCGGTTGCGACGGTCAAGGCCGTAGGGGTTGCCAGCGAGAGCGCGCATGGACAGGCCACGACCAGCACCGATACGAACACCCACAACGCACGATCTTGATCCACGAAGTACCAGATGCCGTAGGTCAGCGCGGCCAGGCTCAGCAGCGCCACGATGAACACGCGCGCGACGCGATCGGCATGGGTGGCAACTTCGGGGCGCTCTGCCGCGGCTCTGTCCATCAAGCGGCGGATGGCAGCGAGGCGGGTCGAATCGCCGACCTGCCTGACGTCGATGACGATGGGGCTACGGATGTTGACGCTACCGCCCGTTACCGGCGTACCCGGCGCCTTCGCTACCGGACGACTTTCGCCCGTGAGGAGCGCCTCGTTGGCCTCGCTCTGCCCCTCACACACCACACCATCCGCCGGAATGACCTCGCCCGGCCTCACGCGCACCCTGTCACCCGGCTGCAATTGCGACACAGGCACGCGCTCACCGCCCGGCGCATCGGGGGACAGGCGCTCGGCAAAGGCCGGGATCACCTTGCCGAGTTCCTCGACTCCACGTACCGCCTTCTGCCGCGCGAGCATCTCGAGGTAACGGCCGCACAGCAAGAGGAAGACGAACATCGTGACCGAGTCGAAGTAAACCTCAGGGCCATCCGTCAGGGTCGCCCAGACACTCGCAAGAAAGGCGCTGCCCACCCCCAACGCCACCGGCACATCCATTCCGAGCCGACGCAGTCGGATGTCGCGCACTGCACGCTGGAAGAAAGGCGCCGAGGAATAAACCACGACCGGCAAGGTCAGCAGCAGGCTCGCCCAGCGCATCAGCCATTCCGCCTCGGCAGAAAGGTCGCCGTCGCCTGCAATGTACGACGGATAGGCATACATCATCACCTGCATCATGCCGAAACCAGCGACGAAGACTCGCCACAGCATCGAACGACGCTCGCGCCGGCCGATCTGCTCGGAGCGCTCGGCATCATAAGGGTAGGCGCGATAACCGATCGCCTGGATGGCCGCAAGGATGGCGGACAGTTGGATACGCCGGTCGTCCCAGCGTACGCGCGCGCGCCGCGTGGCGTAGTTGACCTCGATCAGCGACACGCCGGGCTGGCGTGCGACGTGTTGCTCGTTGAGCCATACGCAGGCCGCGCAGGTGATGCCCTCCAGGATCAACGAAGCCTCGCGCTCGTGCTCACCGATCGGCTGCACGAAGGACTTCTGGAAATCAGGATGATCGAACAGGCCCAGCTCCTGCAGCTCGACCGGCAAGGCCTCCTTGCGCGTCTCGGGCATCGCGTCGCGATGACGGTAGTACTCGGTCAGGCCGTTATCGACGATCGACTGTGCCACCGCCTCGCAACCGATGCAGCACATGCGTCGCCGGGCGCCATTGATGGCCACGTAATGATGGGTGTCTGCGGGGATGGGCAGACCGCAGTGGTAACACTCGGGATCGTCCGCGATCGCGGCGTCCTTGGGATCGGCAGAACTCATTGCATTCCAGGCAGACTGCGGGAGCGATGCTCGGCGGCCAATCGACCAACCGCCAAGCGGAACGCTCTTTTAGCACATTTGCCCGGTACGACCAATGCGCCAGCGCAAGGCTTTGCACCGGCGCATCGGTCAATCTCGGACAATCACTTCGCAGTCATGCGAATCGCGCCATCCAGGCGGATCACTTCGCCGTTCAGGTAGGCATTCTCGATGATATGGCGTACCAAGGCGGCAAATTCGGCAGGGCGGCCCATCCGCGACGGGAAGGGTACCGTCTTGCCGAGCGAATCCTGCACCTCTTGAGGCATGCCCATCAGCATCGGCGTCTCCATGATGCCCGGTGCGATGGTCATCACCCGAATGCCCGAACGCGCGAGTTCGCGCGCCACCGGCAAGGTCAATCCGACGATGCCGGCCTTTGAGGCCGCATAACCCGCCTGACCGACTTGCCCGTCGAACGCGGCGACAGAGGCGGTATTGACGATCACGCCCCGCTCACCGTCTTCGCCCGGCGCCTGGCGGCACATGGCGTCAGCGGCAAGGCGGAGCATGTTGAAGGAGCCGACGAGGTTGATATTGACCGTCCGGGCGAAGGACTCAAGGCGGTGCGGGGCCTCGCGCCCAACCACTTTCTCCGCCGGCGCCACGCCCGCACAATTGACGAGACCGTCGAGTTGCCCGAACCCGGACACCGCCTTGTCGATTGCGGACTTTGCGCTGGCCTCGTCGGTAACGTCGGTGGTAACGAACACCGCCTGCCCACCCAGCCCCTCCGCGACTGCCTCGCCTGCCTCACGATTCACGTCGGCAAGTACGACACGGCCGCCGTTCTCCACGATCATCCTGCCGGTTGCCGCACCGAGGCCGGAGCCTCCGCCGGTTACCACAAATACCTTACCTTCGATCTTCACGCACTCCCCCTGTCGCTATCGATATGTGACTTGAAACCAGAAGCCGTAAACGTAGGCCTAGTTGACGTTTACGTCAACTGCGCGAGCAAACCGTCCGTGCATGGAATGAGAAACGAAGATGGGGCTCATCGGCCCCATCTTCATGACACTTCGGTGCTGCCTGCGTGCAACTTCCGCAGATCAAACCGAGAAAGAGGAGCCACAACCGCACGTGCTGGTCGCGTTCGGATTACGGATCACGAACTGCGAGCCCTCGAGGCCCTCGGTGTAATCGATCTCGGCACCAACCAGGTACTGATAGCTCATCGGATCGATCAGAAGGGTCACGCCGCCCTTTTCCAACGCGGTGTCGTCCTCGTTCACCTCTTCATCGAAGGTGAAGCCGTATTGGAAACCCGAGCAGCCCCCTCCGCTGACAAAAACGCGAAGCTTCAGCGCGGGATTGCCCTCTTCTTCGATCAACTCACGGACCTTGCCAGCAGCGCTGTCGGTGAAGGTAAGCAGCTCAGGTGTATCGACTGCAGTGTTCATGGTATCTCCTGTCTCAGGGGTGCCGGGACCGGCTCGCTCACGTATGCGCCGTCCACGATCAGAGTGGTTTAGTTGCGTCACAACGCAAATGGTTCCAGTGCTCCATCACGTTGCCGACGCATTGATGAGAGGAATCACGGGCTGACCGGGACGATATCCAGACCGGCCGCTTCATCCAGCCCGAACATTATATTCATGTTCTGCACCGCCTGGCCCGCCGCGCCCTTCACCAGATTATCGATCACCGAAAGCACCACGACGGTATCGCCCCCCTGGGGGCGATGTACCGCGATCCGGCACATGTTGCTCGCGCGTACCGAGCGGGTCTCGGGATGGCTCCCCTTGGGCAGCACGTCCACGAAAGGCTCGTCCGCATAGCGCGCCTCGAACAGGGCCTGCAGGTCCACGTCACCTGTCAGTCGGGCGTACAGGGTCGCGTGGATACCCCGGATCATGGGTGTGAGATGCGGCACGAAGGTGAGCCCCACTGGCTTGCCCGCCATGCGGGCGAGCCCCTGACCGATCTCCGGCAGGTGGCGGTGGCCGCCTACGCCGTAAGCCTTGAAGGTATCCGCCGCCTCGGCGAAAAGGGTATGCACTTCGGCCTTGCGCCCGGCGCCCGACACGCCCGATTTCGCATCCGCGACGAGGTGGGAGAGATCCACGATGCCGGCCTCGACGAGCGGCAGAAAGCCCAGTTGCACCGCGGTGGGATAGCAACCCGGGTTCGCCAGCACCCGCGCGGCGCGAATCTGCGCACGGTTCACTTCGGGCAGGCCGTACACAGCCTCGGCGACCAGCTCGGGCGAAGCGTGCTCCATGCCATACCACTTCTGCCATTCTGCGATGTCACGGATACGGAAATCGGCAGCGAGGTCGATCACGCGCACACCCGCATCCACAAGGGCGCGCGCCTGCTGCATGGCGATGCCGTTGGGGGTTGCGAAAAACACGACATCGCACTGATCCAGCGCCGCCTCCTGCGGCGTGACAAAGGACAGCGCAACCCTGCCGCGCAGGCTCGGAAACATGTCCGCAACCGGCAAGCCCGCATCGCCACGAGAGGTGATCGCGACAAGTTCCACCCCCTTGTGCCCGGCCAGCAGTCTGAGGAGTTCCACCCCGGTATAGCCGGTTCCGCCTACCACGCCCACCTTGATCATGCTCTTCCCCGAATTCGATTCGACAGCGCGCATTATCGCATCCCTCCCCCTGAAGGCGACGTTACGCTGCGATGACTGTAAACGACAAGAGCCGCCTCGCGGGCGACCCTTGCTGGTGCTGCATGCAGCGCGAAGCGGTTAGCGCTTCGAGAACTGCTTCCTGCGGCGCGCCTTGCGCAGACCGACCTTCTTCCGCTCGACCTCGCGAGCATCGCGGGTGACGAAGCCTTCCTTGCGCAGCGGCGACTTGAGTTCGGCGTCGTAATCGATGAGTGCGCGAGTAATACCGTGACGCACCGCACCCGCCTGACCCGACTCGCCACCACCGGTGACGTTGACCATGATGTCGAAGCGACCTTCATTGCCGGTAAGGATCAGCGGCTGACGCACGATCATGCGGCCGGTTTCGCGCGAAAAGAACTCGTCAACCGGCTTGCCATTGACGACGATGTTGCCGGTACCCGGCTTGATGAACACACGTGCCACCGCAGTCTTGCGGCGACCGGTACCATAGTTGTAGCTCACAGCCATCTGTTGGCTCCTGTCAGATCTCGAGAACTTGGGGCTGCTGGGCAGCATGGGGATGCTCGCCACCGGCGTAGCACTTCAGCTTCTTCAGCATCGCATAGCCCAGCGGACCCTTCGGGAGCATGCCCTTCACGGCCTTCTCGAGCACGCGCTCCGGAAAGCGCTGCTGCATCTTGGTGAAGCTGGTTTCGTAGATGCCACCCGGGAAGCCCGTGTGACGGTAATACTTCTTGTCGGTCGCCTTGTTGCCGGTGACGCGGAGTTTCTCCACGTTCACGACGACAATGAAATCACCGGTATCGACGTGCGGCGTGTAGATGGCCTTGTGCTTGCCACGCAGGCGGCGGGCGACTTCGGCAGCCAAACGGCCAAGCACCTTGTCCGACGCATCGACAACAAACCAGTCGCGCTTGACCTCGTGCGGCTTGGCAGAAAACGTTTTCATTCGAAACCTCGATCTTGTCCGGCCTGTCTGAACGGCCAAATAAACGGAAAGCTCGTGATATTAGAGGAAGGCACCCGACCCTGTCAAACAGGATCCACCGACACGATCGGGATAGGGGCGGTCAGCTTACCTGACCGTTCCCCTCCCACACCACCCGGCATGCGGGTCCGCACCGGGCGGTTCGAGCAGTTGAGGTCATGAGAGCCGGGGCACGCCAAGTCGGTCGAAG
>JAYRYZ010000034.1:0-28635 GCA_041916775.1 Rhodocyclaceae bacterium
GGATGAAGTGCGCAAGCTCGCCGAGCGCACTTCATCCGCGACCGCGGAGATCAGCGAGATGATCACCAGCATCCAGAGCGAGACCCGCAGCGCGACCGAATCGATCCGCGCCGGCAGCCGGCTCGCGCGTGACGGCGCCGAGCTCGCGCGCCAGGCCGCGGACTCGCTCGGCCGCATCGACACCGGTGCGAAGGAGACGATGGAGAAGGTCGAAGGCATCGTCGTCGCCATCAACCAACAGAGCCGCGAGGCGGACACGGTGGTCGACCATGTGAAGGCGATCATGGAGATGGTGGAGAACAACTCCAGCGGAGCTTCGGAGACGCTCGAAGAGGCGCGGCGGCTGAAGAGCCTGGCGGCCAACCTGCAGGAGATCAACAAGGTCTTTCGCCTCGGCGTGGAAGGAGAACGCGCGATGGCGGTGCACAAGCGCATGCCCGACAAGGTGATGGCCGCGGCGCGCGAGGCGGGGCGGCTGTTCGAGCAGGCCATTCGTTCCGGCCAGATCACCGAGCAGGCCTTGTTCGAGCGCAACTACCGGCCGATACCCGGTACCCAGCCGCAGAAGTTCGAGACCAGCTTCGACAAGCTCACCGACCAGATCATGCCCGCGTTGCAGGAGCCGCTGCTGGAGCAGGACAAGGACATCATCCTGGCCTGCCTGGTGGACGAGAAGGGCTACCTGCCGACGCACAACCGGCGCTACACCCAGCCGCTCACCGGCGACCCGGCGAAGGACCTGGTCGGCAACCGCACCAAGCGCATCTTCGACGACCCTGTGGGGCGCCAATGCGGCGCGCATCAGCTCCCCTACCTGGTGCAGACCTACCGACGCGACACCGGCGAGGTGCTGCACGACATCTCTGCGCCGGTGTACGTGAATGGCCGGCAGTGGGGCGGCTTCCGCATCGGCTACCGGGCGTGAGCAACAGAAAGGCCGGCGATCATCCCGCTGCACGCGGGTGATCGCCGGCCCGTCCAATCGAATGCACTCATCCCTTGGCCCGGATCAACGGGGCACGGATCAGACCAGCATTCCACTACGCGACCGCTTGGAGACGCTGCCATAGGTGGCCTCGCCCTGCGCCAACAGCAGGGCAAGCTCGGCCGACGAGACCTTGCTCGGGATCGGGTCGAAACCCTCCAGCGCAATAGACAGCGCGCCGACCTCCGCAGACATCGCCCCACCCAGCGGCGCCACGCCCTTGGGGTCGGCACAGGCACGCTCGTTGCGGGGAGGGACACCGAAGAACTCGCGGTAGCACTTCGAGAAGTGCGGCGTAGACACGAATCCGCAGGCGGTGGCGACTTCGATGATCATCATCGAGGTCTGGCGCAGCAGCTGGCGCGCACGGTTGAGGCGCAGCGTGAGGTAATAGCGCGATGGCGAGACCTGCAGGTACTTGAGGAACAGGCGCTCGATCTGGCGACGTGAAACGCCGACGTACTTCGCGAGCTCCTCGAGCTCCAGCGGCTCCTCGATGTTCGCCTCCATCAGCGACACGATCTCCAGCAGCTTGGGCTGGGAGGTGCCGAGCACGTGCTTCAGGGGCACGCGCTGCTGCTCCTGCTCACCGCGCAGGCGGTCGCAGATGAACATCTCGGAGATCGCAGCCATCAGGTCGCGTCCGTGCTGCTGGCCGATGAGGTGCAGCATCATGTCGAGCGGCGCAGTCCCGCCGGATGCGGTGAGGCGGTCGCGGTCGATGGTGAATAGCCGCGTCGTGACGAGCACACGCGGGTAGGCCTCCTGCATCGCCGCAATACACTCCCAATGCACGCTCGCCTTGTGTCCGTCCAGAAGGCCCGCCTTCGCAAGGAGCACGCTTCCGGTGCAGACCGCACCAAGCTTGCGCCCGAGCCGCGCCTGCTGCTGCAGGAAACTCATGTGGCCTGGCAAAAAGGACTTTTGCGGCGCGATGCCGCTGCAGAGGATCACCGCATCCAGCGACAGCGGGTCGGTAGCTGCCGCATCGGGCATCACCTGAAGCCCGTCGCTCGCGCGCACCGGCTTGCCATCCAGGCTGATCGTGAACCACTGGTACAGTTCACGCCCACTCAGCTGGTTCGCCATGCGCAGGGGCTCGATCGCCGAGGCCTGAGCCATCAGCGTGAAATTGTCCAGCAGCAGGAAGCCGATGCGTTGCGGCACCGGCAGCGCGCGCACCGCGCCACCACTGGTTCTCGAAACCTGTCCGTTCATGTCACCCTCCTATCCCTTGGCCTCTGTCCAGAGGCTCTCCGCCACCGGAGCGCGCACCGGCAATCAGGCATTTTTCTTCTCCGGCGAAGCGCCGGATGTTGCGGGCGAGAATACTACTTTCGTCAAAATCCGGGGGATTCGTGTTCCCCCGGCGTTCGACAGGACTGATCAGGCTTGGCATGCGAAATCCTTGCAGTTCGGTGGCTGTTGCAAGCGCACGTAAGCAAACCGCATGCCATCCGGCTTCAGCACTCGACGAAACTCACCGCAAGGCCGCCGCGCGACGTCTCCTTGTACTTGTCCATCATGTCCCGCCCGGTGTCGCGCATCGTGCGGATCGCCTTGTCGAGCGAAACGAAGTGCTCGCCATCACCGCGCAAGGCCATCTGCGCCGCATTGATCGCCTTCACCGCGGCGATCGCGTTGCGCTCTATGCAGGGCACCTGCACCAACCCGCCGATCGGGTCGCAGGTGAGCCCGAGGTTGTGCTCCAGACCGATCTCGGCGGCATTCTCGACCTGCGCCGGGGTGCCACCCATGACCTCGGCAAGCCCGGCCGCTGCCATCGCGCAGGCCGAGCCGACCTCGCCCTGGCAGCCGACCTCGGCGCCGGAGATCGAGGCGTTCTTCTTGCAGAGGATACCCACCGCGGCCGCCGCAAGCAGGAAGTCGACGACGTCGCTGTCGCTCGCATCCGGCTGGAAGTTCATGTAGTAGTGCAGCACCGCGGGGATGATGCCGGCCGCACCGTTCGTGGGCGCGGTCACCATGCGGCCACCTGCAGCGTTCTCCTCGTTCACCGCAAGCGCATAGAGGTTCACCCAGTCCATCGCCGAGAAGGTCTTGGCGATGAGATCCTTGCCGGACTGCTCGGACACCAGGCGCCGATGCAGCGAGGCCGCGCGGCGCTTGACCTTCAGCCCGCCGGGCAGCACACCCTCGTTCTTCATGCCGTTGGCCACGCACTCGCGCATCGCATGCCAGATCCGGCAAAGTGCGGCGCGGGTTTCGGCCTCCGGGCGCCACGCCTTCTCGTTCTCCATCATCAGCTGGCTGATCCGCCAGCCCTTGCGCTCGCACAGCCTCAGGAGCTCGGCGGCGCTGGAGAAATCGTAGGGGAGCCGGGTCTGGTCCATGTCCAGCGAACCGCCCTGCGCCTGCGCCTCATCGACGACGAAGCCGCCACCGATCGAGTAGTAGGTGTTCTGGTACAGCACTCCGCCCGCGCCATGCGCGATCAAACGCATCGCGTTGGGATGGTGGGGGAGCGAATCCGCGTGCAGTTGCATGTCGCGCTTCCACGCGAAGGGCACGGCATGACGCCCCGCAAGCTGCAGCACCTGGCATGCGAGCAAGGCCTCGATGCGCGGCCCGATCACGGTCGGGTCGATCAGGTCCGGGCGCTCGCCCATCAGACCCATGATCACCGCGCGGTCGGTACCGTGGCCGACGCCGGTCGCGGAGAGCGAACCGAAGAGCTGCACCTCGACCCGCACGACCGCATTCACCAGCCCGCGCTCGCCGAGTGCGGCGGCGAAGTCGTAGGCTGCGCGCATCGGCCCGACGGTGTGCGAGCTGGATGGGCCGACGCCGATCTTGAACAAGTCGAGGACGCTTATGGACATTCGATGACTCCTGGGGCATGGCACTGCAAATGAGTTTTTCTAAATCGATCGAAGCAACGGCTTCTACACCCTCATTTTGTGTCGCTAAACTGGGGGTTACAAACCATACTTTCTGAATGGCGATTCAGGATTTCTAAACCATGGTGCAGAACATCAATGCCCAGACCCATGCCTGGCTGAAGGTCTTCACGGTCAGCGCACGTCACCTCTCCTTCACCCGTGCAGCGGAAGAGCTGCATGTGACCACCGGCGCGGTGAGCCAGCAGATCAAGCAACTCGAGGAGCGACTGGGGTTTCGCCTGTTCCGCCGGCTGCCGCGCAAGCTGGAGCTCACCGTGGAGGGCAAGCGCCTCGCCGAGGTGGTCGGGCAGGCCTATCAGGCGGTGGACCTGGAGGTGGCACGCCTCGCCAGCGGCGAGATGAGCGGCGTGGTCCGGCTGCGTTCGCTGCCGTCCTTCCTCACCAAGTGGCTGGTGCCACGCCTGCCGCGGCTACTCGCGCGCTTCCCGGAAATCGAGCTGCACGCGCAGGCAGAGGACAGCAGCCTGTCCTTGCGCGACGGCGAGTTCGATCTCGCGATCGACCTCAACGACGGCACCTACCCCGGCTTCCAGACGACGCGCCTGATGGAGGAGGAGATCTTCCCGGTGTGCTCACCCGCGCTGATGCGCGACCGGCCGCCGCTGCAGCGCCCCGAGGACCTGCGCCACTATCCGCTGCTGCACGACATCACCGCCTGGCGGGGCAGTCACGAATACGCAGAATGGGAACACTATCTCGGTGCAATCGGCGCGCCGGATGTCGAGATCCGCCGCGGCTACACCTTCAACCGCAACCACATCACGATCGAGGCGGCGATCGCAGGCGTCGGCGTGGCGATCGCGCGCCGCACGCTGACCACCAACGAGCTGGAGTCGGGCCTGCTGGTGAAGCCGTTCAACCGCCGGGTGCGCACCGGCAAGTTCTACGGCATCGTGCATCCGGCCGGCGCGTTGGACGACCAGCGCGTGCGCGCGGTGCACGACTGGATCGTGGAGGAAGCCGGGATGTCGCCGGCAGGCGCACGCAGCTGAGCACGTCGCCCCGCCGCCCGCTGCGGAGGATTACTGACGCAACATGCGCGAGAAGTTCTCGACGACATCCACGACCCGGGCAGCGCCACCGCGAATGTTGTCTATTGCAGCCCCCGCCTCATTGGCGAGATTGACGCTCTCCGCGGCGCTTTCGCGCATCGTCCCCATGCCTGCGATCGCCGAGCGGGTGCCGTCCTGCACCTTGCCGATCATGCCGGAGATCTCGGCTGTGGCGTTCGAGGTGCGCTCGGCGAGCTTGCGTACCTCATCGGCCACGACCGCGAAACCACGCCCCTGCTCGCCCGCGCGCGCGGCCTCGATCGCGGCATTGAGCGCGAGCAGGTTGGTCTGGTCGGCGATCTCGCGGATGGTCTTCACGATCGAGGTGATCTGTTGCGACTGCGCGCCGAGCTCCTCGATGGTGTGGGCCGCCGCATTCGCGACGTCCGAGATCGCGCGCATTCTGGTCGCCGCCGCGACGATGACCGAAGCACCTTGTTCGGAGAAGGTCGCGTTGCCGCGGGCGATCTGCAGCGCCTCCTCCGCATTGGCGACCTCCTGCGCCACACGCTGCACCCGCTCGGTGATGTCGGATGCGAATTTCACCACCTTCAGCACCTTGCCGTCGGCATCGAGGATGGGGTTGTAGGTCGCCTCCAGCCACACCTCGCGCCCCCCCTTGCCCAGCCTCCGGAACTGGCCGGAGACGAACTCGCCACGCCCCAGCCGTTGCCAGAACGACGCATATTCCGGGCTGCCGACCGTTTCGTTGTCGCAGAAGATGCGGTGATGTCGGCCGACCACCTCGTTCGCGGCATAACCGACGGTACGCAGGAAGTTCTCGTTCGCATCGAGGATCGTGCCGTCCAGGGCGAACTCGATCGTCGCCATCGAGCGGTTGATCGCGGTCAGCATGCCACGCCGCACCTCATCGGCGGCGACGTCTGCGGTGATGTCGGTCGCGAGCTTGAACACACCGACGACCTCGCGCCGGGCACCGAGGATCGGGTTGTAGGTCGCCTCCAGCCACACCGCCCTGCCGTTCTTGTCGATGCGCTTGAAGTGCCCGGAGACGACTTCACCGCGCTGCAGCCGCTCCCAATGGGCACGATACGCCGCGGAGCCCGTCAGCTCGGGGGAACAGAACATGCGGTGGTGCTTGCCGACGACCTCGTCGGCGCGGTACTTCATCGTCTCGAGGAAGCGTTGATTCGCGAAAACCACGGTACCGTCGGGGGTGAACTCGATGCGTGCTGTGGACCGGTCGATCGCCTCGACCAGCGCGGCATGGCGGGCGAGTTCGAGTCGCTGAGCTTCGAGCTGACGTTTCAGTGCGCTATTGAACATTCCCTTCACCCATCCGTGCGCACCCGGACCACTCAGCCATCCCTCGATGCGCTGTTTGCATGTCCTTAGGACTTATCGGTCATGATCGCACGGTACTTGAGGGGACAAGGACAGAAAGTTCACATTTTCCCAGTTTCGCGCGTCACCCCCGAAGACCATTCAGGAAGGCCGCTCTGACAGCCCCGGCCGTGTAGACCGAGCCTGCCGCAATCAACACGCTCGGCCCTGCGGCTCGCGCACACCGGAGCCCCGACTCCAGCGCCTCCGCCGGATCCGCCCGGACCACGGTGGCGAGCGCCGGAAAGCGGGCCGTGATCCGCTCGGCGAGCCGCACTGCCGGCAAGGAGCGCTCCGCATCGGCGCAACACGCGACCACCGATGCGGCGCCGGCCAGCAGGATGGAGAGCAGTGCATCGACGTCCTTGCCCGCCGACACCGACAACACCCAGTGCCGCGACGCCCCGGGCAGACGATCGAGCGCGACGACCAAGGCACGTGCCGACGCGGGCGTATGCGCACCGTCAACGACGATCCACGGGTCGCGCGCAAGGAGCTCGGTACGACCGGGGAGCGCCGCGCCCGCGAAGCCTTCCCGCACCGCCTTCGCCAACGCGGCACCCGCAAGCCAGCCGCCCTTCGCCACGCACGCGAGGGCCAGCGCGGCACATGCGCCGAGATGCGGGCCCAGCACCGGCAGCGTCGCCTCCAGCCGCATGTCATCGGTCTCAAGACGCACCTCCAGACCACCGCCCGATTCAGCCGACACCAATGGGGTTGCATCGACCGCGTAGGTGAAATCGCGCCCGAGGCAATGCATGGGCGCTGCGCATGCGCCCGCCTGTGCGACCACCTCGGCCATTGCCGCAGCGGGCAGCTCGCCCACCACCACCGGCACCCCGCGCTTGATGATGCCGGCCTTGTGGCGTGCGATCGCTGCCAGCGTGGCGCCGAGCCTATCGACATGCTCGAGTTCGATGCTGGTGATGCAGGCCACCCGTGGCAGCACCACGTTGGTGGCGTCGAGCAGGCCCCCCATGCCGGTCTCGATCACCGCCACGTCCACCGCGACCGCATCGAAGAGCAGCAGCGCCACCACAGTGAGTACATCGAAGAACGTCGCCGGCAGGTCCGGGAAGACCATCAGGTAGCGCGCGAGCCAGGGCCGCACCTTCTCGAGCGTTGCGACGAACCGGCTAACATCGACCGATTCGCCATCGAGGCGGATGCGCTCGCACCAATCCACAAGATGCGGCGAGGTGAAGGTTCCGACCTTCAGGCCGCCCGCGCGCAGGAGCGACTCCGCCAGCAAGGCGGTGCTGCCCTTGCCCTTGGAACCCGCCACATGCAGCACCGAGAGGCGCTGCTGCGGCTCTCCCAGGCGCGCGAGCAACCACCGCGCGGCATGCTGCGGGTGCGCCGCGCGCAAGGCATGGTCCGGCCCACCATGGCCCGCGAGCGCGTCGAGGAGGCGCCCGGCACCGGCCGTGTCGACGACCGGCTGCGCGAGCATTTCGTTGAGGCCGGCGTGGATCCGCACGTCCGGGTTCCCTGTCGCCGCGACACCCGCCTGGCGCATGGCTGCGGGCCGTGGCGGAAGCGTCAGCGGAACACCACCGTCTTGTTGCCGTTGAGAAACACGCGGTGCTCGATGTGGTAGCGCACCGCGCGCGCGAGCGCGAGGCACTCGGTGTCGCGCCCCACCGCGACGAGGTGCTCGGGACGGTAGGTGTGATCGACGCGCTCCACCACCTGCTCGATGATCGGGCCTTCGTCGAGATCCGAGGTCACGTAGTGGGCGGTGGCGCCGATCAGCTTCACGCCGCGCTCGTGCGCCTGATGGTAAGGCTTGGCGCCCTTGAAGCCGGGGAGGAAGGAGTGGTGGATGTTGATCGCGCGGCCCGACAGCTTGTGGCACAGATCCTCGGACAGCACTTGCATGTAGCGCGCCAGTACGACGAGATCGGTGTTGGTCTCGGCGACGAGGTCAAGCAGCCGCTGCTCCTGCGCCGCCTTGGTCTCGGGCGTCACCGGCAGCAGGTGGTAGGGGATGCCGGCCCAGTCGGCAAGCGGCTTCAGGTCCGGGTGGTTGGAGACGATGGCGCTGATCTCCATCTTCAGCTCACCGATGCGCTGCCGATACAGGAGGTCGTTCAGGCAGTGGTCGAACTTCGACACCATGAGCATCACGCGCGGCTTGGTGATCGTGTCATGGAGATCCCACTCCATGTTCTCCGCACCGGCAACCTGGAGAAACTCATCCTTGAGCTGTGCAAAGCCGGGCGTCTTGCCGGGCGTGGTGGAGAACACCGTACGCGCGTAGAAGCGCCCTGTCAGCACGTCGTCGAACTGGGCCATCTCCATGATGTAGCAGTGCCGCTCGGCAAGAAAGCCGGAGATGCGCGCCACGGTGCCGATCACACCGGCGCAGCTCGCCCGCAGTACGTAGATGTTCTTGCCTTCGGTCATTGCGGACATGAGTGAATCTCCTGACTATAACGATAAGGTGGGGTGCGCGATGAGTGCGACGGGGAACGAGTTTCGGCCTGAGCGGCTGCGGCCGCTTGCCTGCCCGCGACAAGCCTCAGCGCGGACGCGACCCGGCATTATCCCTGATCGTCAGATCATGTCGTAATCCGATAAGCCCGAGTCGCCGGCGCACCAATGACGGGCAGGCGCGGCGCCTAATCTTCGCAACATCCGCACCCCCCGATGCCCCGGCTCGCGGCACACCTTCAACCCATACGGGAGACACGCAATGTCCGACCAGCACGACGACGAACTCGACCTCAGCACCTTGCCGGATGACGAGCTGGTCGAACAGATGCACGACGACCTCTACAACGGCCTGCGCGACGAAGTCGTGGAGGGCACCGAGATCCTCCTCGAGCGTGGCTGGTCCGCGAGCAAGGTGCTCAACGAGGCGCTGGTGGAAGGCATGCGCATCGTCGGCGTCGACTTCCGCGACGGCATCCTGTTCGTGCCCGAAGTGCTGATGGCCGCGAATGCGATGAAGGGCGGCATGGAGGTGCTGCGCCCGCTGCTCGCCGAGACCGGCGCTGAGACGGTGGGCAAGATCGTCATCGGCACGGTGAAGGGCGACATCCACGACATCGGCAAGAACCTGGTGTCGATGATGATGGAGGGCGCCGGCTTCGAGGTCATCGACATCGGCATCAACATCCCGGTCGAGAAGTACCTGGAAGCGCTGGAAGAGCACAAGCCGGACATCCTCGGCATGTCCGCACTGCTCACCACCACCATGCCCTACATGAAGGTGGTGATCGACACGATGAAGGAAAAGGGCATCCGCGACGACTTCATCGTACTGGTCGGCGGTGCGCCGCTCAACGAGGCTTTCGGCAAGGCGGTGGGTGCGGACGCCTACTGCCGCGATGCCGGCGTCGCGGTGGAAACCGCCAAGGCGCTGATCCAGCAGCGTCGAGCCGCCTGATCCGGCACGCAGCGCGCCGCGACATCCGCGCAACACTGCCCGACACGCACCACGATCATGCCAGCCGCCGGCGTCCTCATCATCGCGTGCGGTGCGCTGGCGCGGGAGATCAAGGCGGTGGCGCAGGCCAACGCGCTCGCTCACCTGTCGGTGCAATGCCTGCCGGCCGCGCTGCACAACCGGCCGGAGCGCATCACCGCGGCGGTACGCGAGGCGATCCACGCGGCGCGCGGCCGCTTCACGCGCATCCTCGTCGGCTATGCGGATTGCGGCACCGGCGGCGAACTCGACCGGATGATCGCGGAGGAAGGCGTGGAGCGCCTGCCGGGTGCGCACTGCTACGCGTTCTACGCAGGCGAAGCCGCGTTCGACGCGCTCGCGGAAGCCGAGCCCGGCACCTTCTACCTCACCGATTTCCTCGTCCGCCACTTCGAGCGGCTGGTGATCCGCGAGTTGGGGATTGCCGAGCACCCGGAGCTCACGCCGATGTACTTCGGCAACTACCGCCGTCTGGTGTATCTCGCCCAGCGCGAGGATGACGCGCTGAAGGCACAGGCCGAGGCCGCCGCGCGCCGGCTGAACCTCGCATTCGAATACCGGCTCACCGGCTACGGTGGGCTGCAGCAACGCATCGTGGAGTTCGCATGGCAAAGCTGATCCTCGTCTCCTGGCGCGACATCCCGGCCCAGGTGATCGTCAAGAAGGGACGCGAGAGCGCCAAGGCGCAGCTGTCCGAACGCTTCCAGGTCGCGATCGACCGCGCCGCGATGCGCGCCGGCAAGGGCAGTTCGGATGCCTACCTGGAAGACTGGCGCCGCGCCGAGCCGCGCGACTGCGGCGACGACATCCACGCCGAGGCTGCGGCCGAGGCCGCGCGCATCGAGGCGGCCTTCAGCGACGCTGAGCTGGAAGCCATGATCCGCGCCCACGGCCTGAAGCCCGACGCCGCGGCAACGGCGACCTGAGCCTGACTGCTCAAAGACCGACGCAAGAACCCCGGACCCCGCCGCGACCCTGTCGCAAGGAGCACATCGCATGTACGCCGTTCGTCGCTGGGTGGTGCGCCACTCGCGCGCCTTCGAAGCCCTCTACAACGTGTTCGAGCCGCTCATCACCCTGCTCGACCCGCTCTGGCGCCGCATCGGCTATACCCGCGCGGAAGGCCCGGTGCGGGTGATCGAGCGCAACATCAAGGGGCTGCTGTTCGACTGCAAGATGTGCGGCCAGTGCGCGCTGAGCAGCACCGGCATGTCCTGCCCGATGAACTGCCCCAAGACGCTGCGCAACGGCCCGTGCGGCGGCGTGCGCGCCAATGGCCACTGCGAGGTCAAGCCCGAGATGCGCTGTGTGTGGGTCGAGGCGTGGGCGGGCAGTCAGCAGATGCAGGGCGGGCAGAAGATCCACATCGTGCAGAAGCCGGTCGACAACCGCCTGCGCGACACCTCGTCATGGTTGCGTGTGGTACGCGAACTCGCCGCCGGCCAGGACGGCGGCGATAAGAAAACGGACAAGGCATGAAGGACAAGGCATGAGATTCGACGACGAACCCATCCCTGGCGGCCTGCTGCCCATCCTGCCAGGTCACGTCTCACCCGGACGGCTGGAGCGCGTGCTGCGCGCCGGCAAGTTCGCGGTGACGACCGAGATTGACCCGCCCGACTCCGCCGACCCGGACGAGGTGTTGAAGCGCGCCGCGATCTTCGACGGCTATGTGGACGCGATCAACGCCACCGACGGCTCGGGCGCCAACTGCCACATGTCGAGCGTCGCGGTGTGCGCACTGCTGACCCGCGTCGGCTACGCGCCGGTGATGCAGATCGCCTGCCGCGACCGCAACCGCATCGCGATCCAGGGCGAGATCCTCGGCGCCTCGGCGATGGGCGCATGCAACATCCTGTGCCTCACCGGCGACGGCGTGCAGAACGGCGACCACCCGCAGGCGAAGCCGGTGTTCGACCTCGACTCGATGTCGCTGCTCGAAATCGCCCGCATGATGCGCGACGAGCAGCGCTTCCAGAGCGGTCGCAAGCTCGACCTGCCGCCGCGGGTGTTCCTCGGAGCGGCCGAGAACCCCTTCGCCCCGCCTTTCGACTGGCGCCCGCACCGGCTCGCGAAGAAGGTCGCCGCCGGCGCCCAGTTCATCCAGACGCAGTACTGCTACGACATCCCGCGGCTGAAGACCTTCATGGACAAGGTCAGCGACCTCGGCCTGCTCGAAGGTCCGAATCGCGTGTTCATCCTCGTCGGCGTCGGCCCGCTCGCCTCGGCCAAGAGCGCACGCTGGATCCGCGAGCATGTGCCCGGCGTGCACATCCCGGACGCGATCATCGACCGCCTCGCCGGTGCCGAGAAGCAGAAGCGCGAGGGCCAGAACATCTGCACCGAGCTGATCCAGCAGATCCGCGAGATCCGCGGCGTGAGCGGCGTACATGTGATGGCCTATCGCCAGGAGGAATCGGTGGCCGAGATCATCGGCCGCTCCGGCGTGCTCGAAGGCCGCGTGCCCTGGTATCCGGGGCGCGACAAGCCGGCCGCCGCGGGCGCTCAGGCCGCATCCACCGAGATCGTGCTCTGAGCGGCGCCCCACCCAGCGACATCGCAGCAACATCAAACCACATCGCCAGATTCACCACATTCACCACACCAGGACATTCATCATGACCGACACCGTCATCAGCTCGCAAACCAGGGAAGTCGTCATCGGCTTCGAGCGCCCCTTCGTCGTCATCGGCGAGCGCATCAACCCCACCGGGCGCAAGCTCCTCGCCGCCGAGATGGCCGCAGGCGACTTCTCGCGCGTGATCACCGACGTGCAGGCGCAGATCGAGGCGGGCGCACACATGCTGGACGTGAACGCCGGCATCCCGCTCGCCGACGAGCCGGCCATCCTCGCGCAGACGATCGAGCTGGTGCAGTCGCTCACCGACGTGCCGCTCGCGATCGACTCCTCCATCGTCGCTGCGCTGGAAGCGGGCCTCAAGGTCTACAAGGGCAAGGCACTGGTGAACTCGGTGACCGGCGAAGAGGACCGCCTCGAGACGGTGCTGCCGCTGGTGAAGAAGTACGGCGCTGCGGTGGTCGCGATCAGCAACGACGAGACGGGCATTTCGCAGGACCCGAACGTGCGCTTCGGCATCGCCAAGAAGATCGTCGAGCGCGCCGCCGACTACGGCATCCCGGCCTGCGACGTGGTGGTCGACCCGCTGGTGATGCCGATCGGCGCAATCGGCACCGCCGGCCGCCAGGTGTTCGACCTGGTGCACCGCCTGCGCACCGAACTCAAGGTAAACACCACCTGTGGCGCCTCCAACATCAGCTTCGGCCTGCCCAACCGCAACGGCATCAACGCCTCGTTCATGAGCATGGCGATCTGCGCCGGCATGACCTCGGCGATCACCAACCCGCTCCACGCCGAGATCATGAGTGCGATCATGGGCGCCGACGTGCTGATGGGCCACGACCAGGACTGCATGCGCTGGATCCGCAAGTTCCGCGAGCCCGCGCCGGTCGGCGCCGACGGCGTGGAAGGCCGCGGCCGCCGCGAGAGCCGCCGCCGTCGCCCGGGCGCCTGATTCACGGCAACAACTCACGCCAACAACAATAACAACAACCCCACGGAGACCACCTTGAGCACCGATGCCCTCGTCGTATTCACCCCGTCCGGCCGGCGTGGCCGCTTCGCGATCGGCACACCGGTGCTGCAGGCTGCACGCGCGCTGGGCGTGGACATCGATTCGGTGTGTGGCGGCCGCGGCCTGTGCGGCCGCTGCCAGGTGGTGCTCGCGGAAGGCGAGTTCGCCAAGCACGGCGTGACCTCGCGCGCCGGCAACCTCTCCGACCGCTCCGAGACCGAGTGCGCGTGGGAGGCGCAGAACGGCCTGCTCAAGCCGGGACGGCGTCTGTCGTGCTCGACGCAGGTGCTGGGCGACGTGGTCATCGACGTGCCCGCCGACAGCCAGGTGCACCGCCAGATCGTGCGCAAGGACGCCGAGCACCTCGACATCGAGCTCAACCCCATCGTGCGCCTGCACTATGTGGAGGTGCAGGAGCCCGACCTGCACTTCCCTTCCTCCGACCTGCGCCGCCTCAAGGACGCGCTCGACTTCGACTGGCGGCTCACCGACCTCCTCGCCGACATCCGCGCGGTGCAGCACCTGCAGCCGGCGCTGCGCCAGGGCGGCTGGAAGGTCACGGTGGCGGTGCATGACGAAAAGCAGATCATCGCCGTCTGGCCCGGCCTGCACGAGCGTGCCTACGGCATGGCGGTGGATGTGGGCTCGACCACCATCGCCGCGCACCTATGCGATCTCTCCTCGGGCGAGGTGGTCGCCTCGGCCGGCCGCATGAACCCGCAGATCCGCTTCGGCGAGGACCTGATGAGCCGGGTCTCCTATGTGATGATGAACCCGGGCGGCGACGCCGACCAGACGCGCGAGGTGCGCGGCGCGCTCAACGCGCTCGCCGCCGAGCTCGCCGAGGCGGCCGGCATCCGCGTCACCGACATCCTCGAGGCCACCTTCGTCGCCAACCCGATCATGCACCACCTGCTGCTCGGGATTAACCCGGTGGAGCTCGGCGGCGCGCCGTTCGCGCTCGCCACCGACGAATCGGTGGTCGGGCTGTGGGCCACCGAGATCGAACTCGCGATCCACCCCAACGCGCGCATCTACGTGCTGCCCTGCATCGCCGGCCATGTCGGCGCCGACACTGCCGGCATGATCCTGTCGGAGGCGCCGTGGCTGGCCGACGAGATGACACTGCTGGTCGACGTCGGCACCAACGCCGAGATCGTGCTCGGCAATCGCCACCGCCTCGTCGCCGCCTCCAGCCCCACCGGCCCGGCCTTCGAGGGCGCGCAGATCAGCTGCGGCCAGCGCGCCGCCCCCGGCGCGATCGAGCGGGTGCGCATAGACCCGGCGACGCTGGAGCCGCGCTTCAAGGTCATCGGCTGCACGCTGTGGTCGGACGAGCCCGGCTTCGCCGAGGCCACCGCCGCGACCGGCATCACCGGCATCTGCGGTTCGGGCATCATCGAGGTGATCGCCGAGATGTACCTCGCCGGCGTCATCAACCAGGACGGCGTGATCCTCCCCGCCGGTAGCGAACGCAGCGCGCGGGTGCATGCCGATGGCCGCACTTTCGCCTACACGCTGCACCAGGACGGCGAGCGCAGTCTGCGCATCACCCAGAACGACGTGCGCGCGATCCAGCTCGCCAAGGCCGCGCTCTACGCCGGCATCCGCCTGCTGATGGAGAAGATGGACACCGACAGGGTGGACCGCATCGGGCTTGCCGGCGCCTTCGGCAGCCATATCGACGTCAAGTACGCGATGATCCTGGGCCTGATCCCCGACTGCGACCTCGCCCATGTGCGCTCGGTGGGCAACGCCGCCGGCAGCGGCGCACGCATCGCCCTCATCGACAAAGAGTCGCGCGCCACGATCGAATCCGTGGTGCGCCGCGTGGAGAAGATCGAGACCGCGGTCGAGTCGCGCTTCCAGGCCCACTTCATCGACGCGATGGCGATCCCGCACAAGCGCGACCCCTTCGACGCGCTGCGCCGCGCGGTCACGCTGCCGGAGCCGGTCGCGGCACCGGCGCCGGAGAGCAGCGGGCGCGGGCGACGGCCGTCGCGGCGCGGCTGAGGCGCGGCCGTCTCCGCCGCGGTAAAGCGCTCTTCGTCGCGCCGGGCGTACGGGTCCGGCTTCGCAGCGTCCGGCGCATCCTGATCTTCGGACATGGCGGACGTGCGCCCACCTTGAGCCGGCCGAAGTGCGACAATGCCGCCACCCCTGGCTGCCGCGTCGTGTCCATGTCGAGTTCGTCCCCCAACGCCCCGTTGAAGCTGCTCTCGCTCATCCCGCCGATGACGCAGCTCAACACGCCCTATCCCTCCACCGCCTACCTCACCGGCTTTCTGCGCAGCCGCGGCTTCGCCGCGATGCAGGAAGATCTCGCGCTGGCGCTGGTGCTGCGTCTCTTCTCACCAGCGGGCCTGGACGCGGTGCGGGTGCGCGCGGAGGCGCTGCCGGCCAGGAAGCGCAGCCCGGGCACGGAAGGCTTTCTCGCCGCGTTCGCGCGCTACCGCACGACGGTCGCGCCGGTGATCGCCTTCCTGCAGGGGCGCGACAGCACGCTCGCCCACCGCATCGCCGGCCGCGATTTCCTGCCGGAGGGGCCGCGCTTCGCCGCGCTCGACGAGTACGTGGATCCGGACGGCGGCGATCCCCTCGCCTGGGCCTTCGGCGCGCTCGGCCTGCAGGACCGCGCCCGCCACCTCGCGACCCTGTACCTGAACGACCTTGCCGACGTGCTGCGCGAGGCGGTGGACCCGCACTTCGAGTTCGTCCGCTACGCCGAGTCGCTGGCGCGCAGCCAGCCCAGCTTCGATCCGCTCTCGAAGGCGCTCGCCGCGCCCGGCACGCTGGTGGACGAGACCCTCGCCGAGCTCGTCCGCGAGGCCATCGCACGCCACCGGCCGGACGTGGTGCTGGTGTCGGTGCCCTTCCCCGGCGCGGTGTATGGCGCCTTCCGCATCGCCAGCACGATCAAGGCGCTGCGGCCCGAAACCGTCACCGTGCTGGGCGGCGGCTTCGTCAACACCGAGCTGCGCGAGCTCGCCGAGCCGCGTGTGTTCGACCATTTCGACTACGTGACGCTGGACGGCGGCGAGCGACCGCTGCTCGCCCTGCTGGAGCACCTCGCCGGCCAGCGCAGTGCGGCGCGGCTGGTACGCACCTTCCTGCGCCGGCCCGACGGCGAGGTCGCCTATGTGAATCTCGCCGAACCGGACATCCCCTTCGCCGAGGTCGGCACCCCGACCTGGGACGGACTGCCGCTCGACCGCTATCTGTCGGTGCTGGACATGCTCAACCCCATGCACCGGCTGTGGTCGGACGGGCGCTGGAACAAGCTCACGGTGGCGCACGGTTGCTACTGGAAGAAGTGCAGCTTCTGCGACGTGAGCCTCGACTACATCTCGCGCTACGACACCGCCTCGGCAGAAACGCTGGTCGACCGCATCGAGGCGATCGTCGCCGAGACCGGCCAGACCGGCTTCCACTTCGTCGACGAGGCGGCGCCGCCGAAAGCGCTGAAGGCGCTCGCGCAGGAACTGTTGCGGCGCGGTGTGGCGATCTCGTGGTGGGGCAACATCCGCTTCGAGAAGTCCTTCACCCCCGAGCTCTGCGCGCTGCTCGCCGAGAGCGGCTGCATCGCGATCTCGGGCGGGCTGGAGGTGGCCTCCGACCGGCTGCTGGCACTGATGAAGAAGGGCGTGTCGGTGGACCAGGTGGCGCGCGTCACCCATGCCTTCGCCGAGGCCGGGGTGTTGGTGCATGCCTACCTGATGTACGGTTTCCCGACCCAGACCGAGCACGACACCGTGGATGCGCTGGAGTATGTGCGCCAGCTCTTCGACGCCGGCTGCATCCAGTCGGGCTTCTTCCACCGCTTCGCGTGCACCGTGCATTCGCCGGTGGGGCTGGACCCGGACGCGTACGGGGTGAAACTGGTGCCGCTTCCGCCGGGCCGCTTCGCGAAGAACGACGTCGAGTTCATCGACCCGACCGGAGTCGATCACGATGCGCTCGGCGAGGTGCTCAACAAGGCGCTCTACAACTACATGCACGGCATCGGGCTGGAGTCCGACGTGCGCGAATGGTTTCCGTGGCGGGTGCCGCGTCCGCGCGTGTCGCGCAACTTCATCGCAAAGGCGCTCGGCGCGGGCGGACACTCACGCCGCTGAAGACGTCCGGGCAGCGTGCCGCGCGGGCACCCGGACGAGAGGCTTCACTCGCTCTCGGCCCAAGTCTTGCCGCTGCTACGGTCGTAGTAGAGCACGATCTTCGAGATCGAACACAGGTCAGCGCCACCCCACATGGCTTCCTCGCCATCGTCGTAGGTCACCTTGAGATCCCAGTCGCAGCCCTTTGCGCCCTTGGGAAAGCGGATGTTCACGCCGTCCCCGTCGCCCAGTGCGTCGCTGCCCATGACATCCTCTTCCCAGTCGTTGGAGGACGCGGGCGAAACATAGACCTCGTTGATGGTGTAGCCGGTCTCGTTGACCAGGGCGAAATCGAGGTCTTCGGCCATCGCGGGTGCGGGCAGCAGCGAACCCGCGGCGAGAATCACGGCAAGCACGTTCAACTTCATGATGACTCCGTATGTGTCGGCAAGCCTCCACGCAACATGCGTCGAGATCAGTTGAGGAGTGTGCCATTGCGCACAATGCTTAGCGGCCGGAAGTCTCAAAACAACAACAGATTTTGTCATTTTTGAGATTTACGACGATTAGTTCACACCACATCTGCGGACTGTCACGTAGGCGTATCGCTGCCGACAGCGCTGCCGGTGGGGGATAATGCGGCCGACCTGCCACGACATGCCGACCCCGTGCCAAACCACCGCCTTCAGCCTCTGCCATCCCTCCTGCTGTATGCACTTGTCTTCTTCGAAGGCTTTTCCTCACTCGGCGCCGAGATCGTCACCTTGCGCCGGCTGGTGCCGCATGTGGGCAGCGCGATCACCGTCACCGCGCCGACGATCGGCTTCTTCCTGCTCGCGCTGGCGATGGGCTACCGCGCCGGCGGCACCGTGGATCACGACTATCTGGGCCGCGTGGGACGCAACTTTCTGGTCGCGGCGGCGCTGATCGGGTTGGGGCTGTCCAACCCGGTTGTCGAGGGGCTGTTCGCGCACGTGCGACCGGCCCCGCTCGCCTATCTGGTGCTGATCGCCGGGGTGCTGTGCCCGGTCGCGTGGCTGCTCGGGCAGACGGTGCCGATCCTGACCAACCTGCTCGCCTTCGAGCGCGTCGGCGCGCGCAGCGGCGCGGCGCTGTTCTGGTCCACGCTCGGCTCCTTTCTCGGGTCGGCGTCGCTGTCGCTGCTGGTGATGCAGTGGCTGGGCGTATCCGCCGCGGTGGTCATCAGCGCGCTGCTGCTGCTCGCGCCGCTGCCCTTCCTCGCCGGGGAGACGCGGGTGCGCATCGTCGCGGCCGGGCTCGCGACGCTGTGCGGGCTGGCGACGCTGGGCATCAACCTCGCACTGCCGCAACCCTTCGAGACCGCCTACGCCACCTATCGCGTGGCGCCGGTGGATCTGCCACGCCTGCAGGACGGCCGGGTGCTGATGAACAACAACTCGGCGGCATCGCTGCTCGACACCTCGGAGCCCCCGCGCTACGCACGCTACATCATGCGCCTGCGCCAATTGCTGCTGGAGGAGATGGCCCTGCGCGACGCCGACATCCTGGTGCTGGGTGCCGGCGGCTTCACGCTGTCGCATCGCGAGCCGCTCAACCGCTACCTGTATGTGGACATCGACCCGGCGGTGCGCGCCTTCGCCGAAGAACACTTCCTGCGCGAGCCGATCAACGGCCGCTTCGAAGCCGCGGATGCGCGCCGCTACATCATGGAAACGGATGCGCGCTTCGACGTGGTGGTGGTGGATGCCTACAGCGCGCTCACCAGCGTGCCCTCGCACCTCCTTACCCTGGAGTTCTGGCGCGACACGCAACGGAAACTGAAGCCTGGCGGGCTGATGGCGGCCAACCTGATCCTGGATTCACGCCTCGCGACACCGTTCGCGCGCAACCTTCTCGCCACCATACAGGCGGCCTACGGCGCCTGCGCAGTGGAGGTGATGATGCGCGACCAGCCCGCCGGCAATGTGCTGGTGCTGTGCCACGCGAACGATGATGAAACCCCGCCGACACTCTACCGCGACGAGCGCAACCAGGCAGACATGGATCTATTGCTGTCGGAGTGAGCGAACCCGCGACGACGTGTCAGCGCGACTCCCAGGGCAGCTCGAACTCGGCGAACAGCTTGCCGTTATCAAGCTGGCCGGAGATCTCAACCAGCCAGCGACGGTGCTCGGGTTCGCCCGGGTTGCCGGTGAGGCGGGAGGTCTTGCCAGGGCCGTTGATGAAGCCCACCGACGTGGTGTGGCCGGAGCGCCTCTTCTGACCGCCGCGCTCGCCCACCCCAACCGGCACCTTGAACTCGAAGGGCACCGCCTCGCACGGCGAAGGAACGCTCGACTTGAAGGCATCCTCCCACACCATGAACTCGCGCGAATGGTTGCGTCCGTCGCTCTCGCCGACCTCGGTGACCCGGTGCGTCTCCATGTACTGCAGCGCGACACGCACCTCGCCCACCACCGCCAGCGGGCGCTCGGCCACGATGCGACCGCGCAGCACGCCACCCCGCCGCACCTCGCCGGGCGGCTCGAGCGCGATGGTCAGCCGGCCCTGCCGCTGCATCCGCGACCACGCACCCCAGGCCTTGAAGAGCCGCCATCCCCCCATCCCGAGGAAGAACAGCAGCGCGATGTTGAGCGGATTGAAGTCCGGATGATCGGGGTTGAACTCGAAGCCGATCGGCAGGAAAAGCCACGCCGCGAGCACGACGCCGAAGAAAAGGAGCGCCGCACCGAGGTCGTGCTGGAAATGCGCCTTGTTGAGATCCTTGCCTGCCATGCTGCGCCCCCATTTCTTGACCGGAGCACGAAAACTGTGCTCGTCGGGAACAGCATAGTCGACACCCGACGGCGATGCACCCGCCCCCTTACCGACCGTTCACCCGACTGCACGCAGCGCAATCACCGGGTCTGCGCTGACCCTGTTGCGACCGGCCGACTTCGCAGCGTAAAGAGCACGATCCGCGCTGCGGACGAGGTCCGCTGGTGAGAGCTCCGCGGCCCCGTTTCGCCAGGCGACGCCGATACTGACCGTCATCCGCAGGCACAGGTCTTCATGCTGCACCTCGGTCTGCTCGACCCGCAGGCGGATTGCCTCGGCGAGTCGCACACAGTCCTCGCGGGACGCATCCGGCACCAGCACGCAGAACTCCTCTCCACCATAGCGGGCTACGAGATCACCACCACGGCGCGAGGCGGCGCGCAAGGTATCGGCCAGCGCGCGCAGGCACGCATCGCCGACCTGGTGCCCGTGGGTGTCGTTGAGACGCTTGAAATGGTCGACATCCACCATCAGCAGCCCCACCCCGCTGCTGTTGCGACGCGCGCGCCGCACCTCGTTTCGCAGGCACTCGTCGAGGTGTCGGCGGTTCGCCAGCTCGGTGAGGCCATCGGTACGGCTGATACGTTCGAGACGTCGGTTGGCAAGGGCGAGTTCGCGCGTGCGCTCGCGCACGCGCGCCTCGAGCTCCTGGTTCTGGCGCAGTTGGGCGTCGATGAGCTGCGCCTGCGCCTCGCTGCGCAGCCGTCTCTCGCTGTTGATGCGTGCCGCCAGCGCGAGTGACAGCATCAGCATCTCCAGCCCGGCGCCGAGTTGCGGCACGAGTTCGGTGAAGGCGCTGTGTGGAAGAACGCCGAATCGGTTGAGGGTCATCACGATTCCGGCAATCGTGACGAAGACGAACGCCAGCAAAAAGTGCCGGGCCGCGACGCTACCCCGCCACGCGCGCACCGCGGCGACCAGCATCGACAGCAGGATGATGGTGAGCGCGTTGAGGATGACGAAGTGGATGGCCACCCGGTAGGGCAGCCAGAACGCCGCCACTGCAAGCACCAGCGACAGCCAAGCGAGCCGGTTGATGATCCTGTCGCCCAGGCCGGATTCGGCACCGTCGCCCAGAAAGCAGGTGAAGAAGCCGCCGCCCACAGCGACCGCCAGCGCCAGAGTCACCGGCAGACTGGTGAGGTTCCAGTCAGGGCTCTGCGGCCAGAACCACTGGAAGCTGAACCCTGAAAGAGTGAGGATGAACAGGCTGAAGCTCGCGACCCAAACCGAATACCACAGGAAGGCCCGCTCCCGGATCAGGACGAAGACGACCAGGTTATGGAACAGCATCGCAAGCGCGACACCGATGTAGATACCATTCCTCGACATCAACGACTGCATCCTGTGCTCGAAGGCGTCGCGCGTTCGCAGCGTCACCGGCACCTGCACCGAGGTCTCGCTCTGCACACGCGCGATCACCCAGCCGCCGGACGCCGCCGCAGACAAGGGGACGGCAAACACCGTGGTACGCAGCGGACGCTCGAAGAACGGGCGGGCCGTGCCCATCTCATGGGTGGCGATTTGCAGCCCGTTCCGGGTGAACACATGCACATCGAGCTTCTGCAGAAGCGGATCACCCAGTTCCAGGATGCGTTCATCCCACTGCCACTCGGGCAGTGCGATCCTGAGCCACACCGCAGCGCTGGTGTAGCCTATGCCCGGTATCCGGCCGGCGATGTTCATCCACGCATCGACGGGTGCCTCGACGGCATCGGCCAACGCTGCAGCGCCACTGTGGTCGACGAAGATGCTGACCTGGAGCGCATCGTCACGATCAGGGCCGACCACCGTGGCGAACGACATGAAGACGACGATCAGGCCGGAACCGAACAGGCCTGCCCACAGGCGTTGCCAGTGCGGCCAGGCAGGATGGGATGGCGAGACGACCGCTGCGCGTGGTGGCTGTGACATGGCGATGATCCATTCGGCAAGTACGCTGCAAGCTATTTAACATACTTGCAAACAGCTTGACGACGTCATCAGACACCTGCCAGCCCGGCACACCCCACACGCTCCCCGCCGCCCCAGCGCCACACGCATCGCTGCGTGGCACGCGGCACGCGGTTCAGCCGGTCAACCGCTCCGGCGACAGCGCCCGGGCATCGATGCCGAACGCGCCGACGTCATCCGGCACTTGTCCCTGCAGGATCAGCCCGGCCGCAACCCGTCCCATCGCAGGCGCGGTCTGGATGCCATAGCCGCCCTGCCCGGCCAGCCAGTAGAAGCCCGGCGCATCCGGTGCGAAGCCCGAAACCGGGTCGCCGTCGGCGAAGAAGCTGCGCAACCCGGCCCAGGTCGAGCCGGGCCGACGCACCTCGACCGTGGTCGCGGTCATGAAGCGGTCGATCGCGATCGCGATGTCGAGGTCCTCGGGCTGCACGTCCTGCGGCGCCACCGGCGTCTCGTCGGCGGGCGACAGCAACAGCCGGCCGGCATCGGGCTTGAAGTAGTAGTCCTCGGTGATCGAGCACACCATGGGCCAGGCATCGCCATGCATACCGGCGGGCAGATCGACCATCAGCGCGGTGCGCCGCTTGGGCACCAGGCCGAGCGGCAGCACACCCGCGCGCTGCGCGATCTCGTCCGCCCACGCGCCGGCGGCGTTCACCACCACGTCCGCCTCGAAGCCGCGCCCGCGCGCGTCCTCCACCACCCAGCGCGCGCCGCGCCGACCGATGCGCTCGACGCAGGTCTCATTAGCCAGCGTGCCGCCCGCATGACGGAAGCCGCGGATGAAGCCCCAGTGCAGCGCATGCACGTCGATGTCCATCGCACCGGGCTCCAGCGCCCCGCCCGCGAGCAGCTCGCGCCGCATCACCGGCACCTGCGCGACGACCTCGTCGGCATCCAACCCCCGGATCTCCCCGCCGTTGGCGCGTATCTCGGCGGCAAACGCCTCGAGCTCGGCCGCCTCCGCCTCGGTGGCGACCATCAGCATGCCACGCGGGGAGAGCAGCGCATGCTCCGCAAAGCCCTCGGGCGGCTGCGCGAGAAAAGCCCGGCTCGCCATCGACAGCCGCCGGATGATCGTCGGACCGTAGGTCTCGCTGAAGAGCGCCGCCGACCGCCCGGTGCTGTGATAGCCGGGCTGCTCCTCACGCTCCAGCAGCACCACATTGGCACCGCCCAGAGCGAGGAAATAGGCCGCGGAAGCGCCGGCGATGCCGGCACCGATGATGATGATGTCGCGATTGTTCATGCAGGGGCACCCGATGCGTGTTCGTGAGCTGGTATGTATGGAGGCGAAAGCATACCCTCAGACGCGACGGGCGCGGGCGTGCGACGCAACTGACGAGTCATGCCACAACCACCTCGAGGCAAGACGAGACTGGAGATGGGCGAGGACAGCAACGCCTTTCTGCAAACCCACATTTGTGGCAGTCTTGCAGAGTCAATCAGAGTTCCACAGACCACAGGAACATGGAGCGATCGCCATGAGCCGACTGACAATCGACGTCACCGAGCAACAACATCAGGCCCTCAAGGCCCTCGCCGCCCTTGAGGGCAAGACGATCAAGCAGTACACCTTGGAGCGTCTTTTCCCGCCCGACAGTATCGCGGACGAGAGCGACCCGGCGCTGCACTCGCTGCGGACCTTGCTCGCACAGCGCGTCTCCGAAGCGTTTCGCGGCGAAGTCACCGAGGAAAGCATCAGCGACATCGCCGACACCGCGCTGAAGGAAAGGCAGCAGGGGTGACACAACCCTACCGCCTGACCCGCGGCGCTGCTGAGGACATCCGCAGCATCGTTCGCTACACCCGTCAGACATGGGGGCAAGCGCAATGCCGGGAGTATGTCCAGAGGATCGAGAATGCCGCGACGAAGCTCGCGCGCGGCCAGGGGATTTTCCGCGTCAGGAATGATCTGCTGCCCGGCCTGAGAGTATGCCAGGTCGGACACCACATCCTGTTCTGTCTGCCGCAACCGGGAAAACCCGCGCTGATACTGGCCGTACTTCATGAGCGCATGGACATCATCGCCCGATTGCGGCAACGACTGGATTGACGCCAGTTCAGTGACGCAGGTTCGCGTCTGTCAGTGCCGATACCCCCAGATCGGTTGCCAGTCGTATTCCGGCATGCGCGGCAGGTCGTCGTGGGCGTAGCCCTGGATGCGGCAGTCGCGCGGGCCGATGCGGCGGGCGCGGGGCACGTCCTGAACGCGGCCGTTTGCATCGAGGACGGCGAGTGCCTCGCGCGGCGCGGCGCTGGGGTCGGGGGTACGACGGTTGATGATCGCCATCTCGCCATTCGAGAGCCGCACCAGACTGCCCGGCGGGAAGCAGCCGAGGCGGTGCATGAGCATGCGCACCAGGGTCTGATCGAGCTTGCCGATGTCGGGGCCGAACACGTGCCGCGCCAGCTGCTGCGGGTCGCGCGCCTTCTGGATGCTCCAGTACTGCGGGGCGCGGCGGCGGCGGCCGAGCAGGCGCGCCGCGAGCACGTCGGCAACCCGCAGCATGCGTGCGAAGAGGCAGATCTCGCTGCGCTCCAGCCCGAGCGGATAGCCGCTGCCGTCGAGGTTCTCGTGGTGCTGGGCGACCGCATCGCGCCAGACATCGGGAAAACCGCCGAGGCGGATGAGGATGGACTCGGCGCGCGCCGGGTGCACCTTCAGGGCTTCGCGCGAATCCAGGTCCGGTGCGCCGCCGAGCGCCGCCATGTCGTCGTGCAGGCGCAGGCTGCCGAGGTTCATCGTGAGCGCGGCGCCAATGAGATGAACGAGATCCTGCTGCGCAAGCCCCTGCGCCTGGCCGACCTCGGCGGCGAACAGCGCGGCGAGCACCGCCTGGCACACGCTCGGACGGTCGAAGCGCACCATGCGCGCGAAGCCGATGCAGGCGTCGGCATCCAGCGTCCAGGCGGCGAAGGCCTCGGCGGCGAGGTCGTGGAAGGCCTCCGCCTGCACCCGCCGACCCGCCATGAGCAGCTCGTCGAGCATGGACAGCGCCTCGCCGACGTCACGCAGAGTGCGGATCGGATCCGCGGTGGTGACCCGCTCGGCGTGCACGGCACGACAGTACAGGCGGCGCGCGGCGATGGCGGGCTCCATGCTCTCGCTGATGGTCACGCCTTCGCGCAGCAATAGGTTGCCGCGGGCATCGAAGAAATCGCAGGGCGCAGGCTTGCCGAACAGGGTCCGTGAGAGCGGGACGGGGCGCAGAATCGAGTCGAGCATGATGGAATCCTCCGCGGCCACCGGCAGGGTTTGCCGGCAAGGCCATTCGCTCATCCACAGTGCGAGATCCGTGCCATGCATCGGCCATCGCTTGCCGGGCGGCAATCCGCACGCTCGACCGCGCCCATGCCGGCAAGGGCTTGCCGCTTGCCCCCGGCTGGCGGCAATATCGACCAACGGACCTCACCGCAGCCATCCCAGGAGCCCCGCATGCCAGACTCGAACACGCCGAACACGGTCGCCCTGCCCGTCACCCACCGCGGCAACGTACTGCCGGAGTGGATAGACTACAACGGCCACATGAACGTGGCTTACTACGTACTGGCCTTCGACCACGCCACCGACGGCCTTCTCGACGCGCTGCACATGGACGCCGCCTATCGCAAGGAGAGCGGGCGCTCCAACTTCGTGCTGGAGATGCATGTGACCTACGACCGCGAAATCGACCAGAACGCGCCCTTCGTGATCACCACCCAGGTGCTGGACGCCGACGTCAAGCGCATCCACCTCGTCCATGAGATGCGCCATGCGCGCGACGGCTGGCTGGCTGCGAGCAACGAGCTGATCACCATGCACATCGACTTGGCGCGGCGCCGTTCGGCCGCCTTTCCGACCGAGGTGCAGACCGCACTGGACGCGCTGAAGCGGGCCCACGCCGGGCTACCGCGCCCGCCCGGCGCCGGCAGGACGATAGGCATCCGCCGCTGAAGCGGCCGGCAGCACGAACGCTGGCAATCCACGTCGGCGTATCATCTTCGCATGCGCGTCGGCCACCGAGGAGAAACCGCCCATGCTGGAACGCACCAACAAGCAACTCACCCGCCGCCTGCTGATCGTTGACGACCAACTCGAAGCCAGCGTGATGTGCACCCGCGGCCGCGCACTGCACGACCTGGTGGCGGAGTTCCGCCGCCGCGGCGTGGAGGTCGTCGAGGCGCGCTCCTTCGACGACGGGCAGGCGGCGATCGTCTCGGATGCCGGGCTGCACGGTGTGTTCGTGGACTGGACGCTGGGGCAGAACGACGTGGATTCGCACGCGCTGGCGATCGATCTCATGCGCACCGTGCGGCGACGCAACGCCAACATTCCGATCTTCCTCACCGCCGACCGCGAATCCAAGCAGACGCTGTCCACCGAGGCGCTGGAGCTCGCCGACGAGTTCGTGTGGCTCCTGGAAGACACCGCGCCCTTCATCGCCGGGCGTGCGATGTCGGCAATGGACCGCTACCTCGCCCAGCTGCTGCCGCCCTTCACCCACGCCCTGCTCAACTACACCGGGCTGGACGAATACTCCTGGGCCGCCCCCGGCCACCAGGGCGGCATCGCCTTCACCAAGAGCCCGGTCGGCCGGGTGTTCTTCGATTTCTTCGGCGAGAACCTCTTTCGCACCGACACCGGCATCGAGCGCACCCGGCTCGGCTCGCTGCTCGACCACAGCGGGCCGATCCGCGAGGCGGAGGACTACGCCGCGCGCGTGTTCGGCGCGCACGCCTCGTACTCGGTGCTGAACGGCACCTCGGCCTCGAACCGGGTGGTGTTCATGGCCTGCGTCGGCGAAGGCCAGTTCGCGCTGTGCGACCGCAACTGCCACAAGTCGGTGGAGCAGGGGCTGGTGCTCACCGGCGGCATCCCGGTGTACTTCCCGCCCACGCGCAACCGCTACGGCATCATCGGCCCCATCCTGCCGCAACAACTCACCCCGGCGGCGATCGGCGACGCGATCGCGCACCACCCGCTCGCCGCCGACGCGAGCGGCGCGCCGGACTACGCGGTGATCACCAACTGCACCTACGACGGCATGTGCCTGCACGCGGAGCGTACCGAGGCGCTGCTCGCCGAGAGCGTGGACCGCATCCACTTCGACGAGGCCTGGTTCGGCTACGCCCGCTTCAACCCGATGTACCGCGACCGTTTCGCGATGCGCGGCGATCCGGCCGCACACCCTGCCGACGGCCCCACCGTGTTCGCCACCCACTCCACCCACAAGCTGCTCGCAGCGCTGTCGCAGGCCTCGTACATCCATGTGCGTAACGGCAGGAAGCCCATCGAGCACTCGCGCTTCAACGAATCCTATGTGATCCAGGCCTCCACCTCGCCGATGTACGCGCTGCTCGCCTCCAACGAGATCGGCGCCGCGATGATGGACGGTCCCGGCGGCCAGACCCTGACCCAGGACGTGATCCAGGAGGCGATCGACTTCCGCCAGGCGCTGGCGCGCACCCACCGCGAATTCGCCAACCGCGGCGACTGGTTCTTCGCCCCGTGGAACGCCCCCACCATCACCGACCCGAACGGCGTGATGCTGCCCTTCGCGGACGCCGACCCGGAGCTTCTCGCGAACGACCCGCGTTGCTGGACGCTGAAACCCGGCGACACCTGGCACGGCTTCGAGGGGCTGGAGGACGACTGGTGCCTGCTCGACCCGATCAAGGCCGGCATCCTCATGCCCGGCATGGGCGAGGACGGCACACTCGAACGTTTCGGCATCCCCGCGGCGATCGTCAGCGCCTACCTCTATCGCAACAACATCATCCCCTCGCGCGCGACGGACTTCATGATCCTGTGCCTGTTCACCATGGGCGTCACCAAGGGCAAGTGGGGCACGCTGATCAGCGTGCTGCTGTCGTTCAAGCGCCACCACGACGCCAACGCCCCGCTCGCCGCCGTGCTGCCCGACCTGGTGGCGGCCCACCCGGCGCGCTACAAGGGCCTCGGCGTGGCCGACCTCGCGCGCGAGATGTTCGCCCACATGCGCCAGCACCGCATGGATCAGCTCGAGGCGCGCGCCTTCGGCAGCCTGCCCGCCCCCGTCACCACCCCGCGCCGCGCCTTCCAGCGCCTGCAGGCGGGCGACGCGGAGTTGCTGCCGCTCGACGCCGCCGTCGGCCGCACCACCGCGGTCGGCATCATCCCCTACCCGCCGGGCATCCCCATCGTGATGCCCGGCGAGTCCCTCGGCCCCGCGAACGGCCCCTGGCTCCGCTACATCCGCGCCATCCAGGACTGGGGCCGCGCCTTCCCCGGCTTCGAGCGCGAGGTGGAGGGCGCGGTGGAGCGTGACGGGCTGTATCACTTCTGGTGTCTGCGGGAGGATTGAAGGCTGGCTGAGAGCTTGTGAAGAAATCGTCGCGAGCAGAGCCGAGTGCAAGGCGCGAGCGAGCGAACGACGAGACATATCAAATGGATAGGCGAGGAGTGAGCGAGTGAGCAACGCAGCAATCGGTTCGCG
>JAYRYZ010000035.1:0-27398 GCA_041916775.1 Rhodocyclaceae bacterium
CAACAACCCGGAAAATCAACAGCCCTTCAAATACCGCCTCCAACAAACAGAACTAACCGCCCCGTCTGAAGAGGCGCGAATTCTACACGCTCAGAAAACAGTGTCAACACGTTCTGTAGGGACACACGTTCTGTAGGGACGTTCTGTAGGGACGTTCTGTAGGGACGTTCTGTAGGGACACGTTCGTCAAACATTCGTCAATGAACGAACTGGACGATTGCGGAACAAGCCGACAAACGTCACGCGCCCCAGTGATCCAGGGATTCAACGCCTACGACTGCAGAAGCAATACTTCGGCGAAGCGGCGCTTCCCCACCTGCAGCACAATGGTTGCGCCCGGCGGGATCAGCAGTGCCTTGTCCTCGACCTTCTGTCCATCCGCCTTCACTCCGCCCTGGTCAATCATGCGCATGGCCTCCGAGGTGCTGCCCGTCAAGCCCGCCTGTTTGAGGAGTTGCACGATGGTGAGGCCCGCCTCCCCCGACTGCACCGTCACCTTGGGCAGATCTTCCGGCAGGACACCCTGCCGGAAGCGCGCCTCGAACTCTGCAAGCGCTTCTTCTGCCGCCTGCTGGCCATGGAAGCGGGCGACCAACTCCTGCGCGAGCAGCACCTTCACATCACGCGGGTTGCGGCCAGAGGCGATCTCATTCCTGAACTGATCGATCTCGGAGAGCGGCCGGAAGGAAAGCAGCAGGAAGTAGCGCCACATCAGGTCGTCCGAGATCGACATCGTCTTTCCGAAGATCTCGCGGGCGGGCTCGGCGATACCTATATAGTTACCGAGTGATTTCGACATCTTGTTGACACCGTCGAGCCCCTCGAGCAGCGGAACCGTCAGTACGCACTGCGGTGCCTGGCCATAGTGCTTCTGGAGTTCGCGGCCAACCAGCAGGTTGAACTTCTGGTCAGTCCCACCGAGTTCGACATCGGCACGCATCGCGACCGAGTCGTAGCCCTGGCAAAGCGGGTAGAGGAACTCGTGGATGGCTATCGGTTGTTCGTTGGCATACCGCTTGGAGAAATCGTCCCGCTCGAGCATGCGCGCGACGGTGTGATGCGACGCGAGACGGATCATGCCGGCTGCGCCCAGCGAATCCATCCAGGTCGAATTGAAGCAGATCTCGGTTCGTTCCGGGTCGAGGATCTTGAACACCTGGTCCTGATAGGTGCGCGCGTTCTCTGCGATCTGCTCCCGAGAGAGCGGCGGACGCGTCGCGTTCTTGCCACTCGGATCGCCTATCATTCCGGTGAAGTCGCCGATCAGGAACATGACCTGATGCCCGAGGTCCTGAAAGTGGCGCAGCTTGTTGATCAGCACCGTATGGCCCAGATGGAGGTCCGGAGCGGTCGGGTCGAAACCAGCCTTCACACGCAACGGCCGCCCGGACTTCAGGCGCTCGACAAGTTCGGATTCAACCAGTAGTTCCTCGCTACCCCGCTTGATGGATTTCAGGGCGTCCTCAACGTGCATCATTACATCTCCAACTGTAGGGCTGATCCGCAAACTTTGCTAGACTCCGGAAAATTTTCTCCAAAGGTTTTGTATGCAGTCTCATAAAACCGAAATTCTAGCCGATTCCCATCGCAGCGCCCTCCGCTCTCCTCGTCTCGCCTTCCTTGTCGGCATCGTGTCTACCTCACTCCTCGGAGTAGTGGCCGCCACTGCTGTCGTTCCCGGCGCGATGCCGGAACAGGCTTTCGTACCGGAACACGTTCTCGAGAAGCTCCCACTCCCCAAGCTCGAGGTGCTGGAGGGTAAGGCGCTGCCTTTCGTTCGTGAGGAGCGAATTCGTCCTGGAGACACGCTGCAGTCGCTGTTCAAGCGTATGGGTATCAGTGATGCCGAGGCGCTGGCCTACGTGAGCAACAGCGACGAAGGCAAGGCTGCGTTGCGCAAACTTCGCGCCGGGCGCTCGGTGACGGCACTCGTCTCTTCGACTGGCGAGATCGTCTCTCTGAACATCCCCATTGCTGCGACGCCAGCGCGCTTTACTGTTGAGCGCAAGGAGAATGGCCTCCAGGGTATTTCCAGTGATGTCCTCGCGGCCGAGACGATGATCGAGCTGCGCAGCGGCGTCATCACCTATTCCTTGTTCGGTGCAACCGACAGTGCGGGGGTACCGGATCGGATCGCGAGCAAGTTTGCCGACCTGTTCGGTACCGAGATCGATTTCAGTCGCGACATCCGCGAGGGTGACAGCTTCGCGGTCGTCTATGAGGTGCTATTCGACAACGGCGTTCAGGTCGACACGGGGCGGATTCTTGCTGCGGAGTTCGTGAACCAGGGCAAGACGCACACCGTGGTGCTCCACCGAGAGCAGAACGGCGACGAGGCCTACTACAAGCCGGATGGCACCGGACTGAACCAGGCATTCCTGCGCTATCCACTGGAGTTCAGTCGGGTCTCCTCTAACTTCGGGAGGCGCCTGCATCCGATCCACCGCAGTTGGCGCGCCCACAACGGCACGGACTTTGCGGCCCCCACTGGAACACCAGTCAAGGCCTCTTCGGATGGGCGCGTCGACTTCGTCGGTGACCAGCGCGGCTATGGCAAGACGGTGATCATCGACCATCGCGACCGATACTCCACTCTCTACGCCCACATGAGCGGCTTTGCCAGCGGGCTCACGAAGGGGCAACGCGTCCGCCAAGGGGACGTGATCGGCTACGTGGGTTCCACCGGCTGGGCCACAGGACCGCATCTGCATTACGAGGTGCGGATCAACGACGTCCCGCATGATCCGATGCAGATCGTGCTGCCTGAGGTGCGTCCGCTCGAGGGCAAGGCGCTCGCGGCATTTCGCAGCGCAACCGGAACTGCGCTGGAGAAACTCGCCTTGCTGAACAACCGTGGCAGCGAGGAAGTTGCCAAGGCTGACTGATCGATACCCTGTCCCTGCGGGGCGCGATCACTCGCCCCGCAGGCCGACGAGCCCGCACTCGACATCCCATTGGGCCAGCATGGACAGTTCCAACGGGTAAGGATCGAACCAGAACGCAGCCGAGATCCGGAACACCAACTGGCTGCGGATCGCAGCCTCACGCCCGCTCAGAACCGTCACAGACAGGCTCTCCGGCAACACCCGTGGCTCGAAGGTGACGATCGCCCGCTCGATCGCGGCGGCAAGCACATTCAGTTCGCTCTCGGTCATCGACACGCCCGATGTGGCGGGGATGCCGTAGTTGAGCACCGAATCACGCAAATGCGGCCGGCTTTCGAACACGCCCTTGGCCAGCGGGGTCACGGTATTAAGCAACCAGTGCAGGTCACGGACCACAGTGTCCTGATACGCGCGGCGCGAGTAGGCCTGACCGCTGTTGGCTGTCGTCTCGACCAATCGGTCGAGCAAGGTAGGCAGAAACCCCTCACCGCCGCCACTGTTCATCGTCGCACCCAACCGGCCGTCAACAGCTCGAACAATTCGGCATCCGGCGCGCCATTGTGTATTACCTGCCGCGGCGGCTGCGCAGGTGACGGTTCTGCCCACCAGAAACTGCGGCCACTGCGCTCGGCAAAACGGTCCGGGAGATCGGGCCAGGAGAACCAGTACGGACTGCCTCCGTCCCCGATGCCGAGTTCCGCAAGGATGTCGCCCGTGGAATGCGGCTCATTGCACGCATGTCCGGCCGAGGCGTGCAGCGGACCTTCCGCCCGCAGTGCCGCGTCGAGTTCGACCTGCACGGACTCGACCGCCATTCCCTCTGCAATCGTCCTGCGCAGCAGCGCCTCGACCTTGCACGACCAGTCACTGAGCGGCGGCAAATGGGCAGCGATAAGCTCCGGCTCGATAGAACGCATCGCTGCCAGGGGCGAACATCGGCCAACGCGATCGATGCTGGGCGCAACGCAACCGGTCAGCGCCCGCGCATCCCACACCCCCGGGTTCATCGCAAAATGCCAAACAGGCGAAAGCTGATACGTCGCCTGCCACTGATCCCCGTGCCGTTCGACCAACCTCGCCATGCCATCCGCAAACCAGGCATAAACGGCCTCGCGCAACGCCACGGGCAGACCACGCCCGGCATAGTCACCGACCGCAGGCAGCTTGCCGAACCACCCCAGCAGCGGCGGACCGGATCGCCCGATGAATGGCAGCCTCATTCCCGTCGCCACGCCACGCGGCCGATATCGCTGTCGTAACCGGGCAGGAGTCGCGTCACCTCGATCCGCTCTCCAACCCAGACCGCAAGCGCACTGAGATTGTCCATCTCATACGCAACCGGCTGACGGATGCAGGCCAGCATGCCGCTTATCCACTCCTCGGGCATGTGGGCCGCGCTCAAGGCCTCCTCCATCGCGGCGGCATCGAGCAACTCCCAAAAGCCATCACTGCACAGCAGAAAGACATCCCCCGGCTGCAGCGCAAGTGGCGCCTCGCATAGCGCGGTCGGCGGCGTATCCTCCGAGCCTACCGCCGCATACAGGGTGTTCCGGTCACGCGCACTGTGCCGGCCGGGCTGCACGAAGCCCGCATCGATCATCGCCTGCAGCACGCTGTGGTCGTGAGTCAGCACCCGTGCCCGGCCCTTGCGGAACAGGTAGATCCGGCTGTCGCCCAGCTGACACCAGGTCGCCCTGGCCGCCTCGGCATCGACCAGCAGCGTCGCCAGGGTGGTGTTCATCTCCGGGCAGTCGGGATGACTGGCGCGGGCGCGGCCGAGCGCATCACGTGCAGCCTGGATGGTCCAGTCCGGATCGGCGCAGCGCTGCTTCGGCGCGTCGCGGAAGCGCTGCAGCACCTCGCCGACAACCGCCCGCGCCGCCATCTCGCCTCCCTCGTAGCCACCGGTGCCGTCCGCCAGTGTGAAACAGCCGATTTTCTCGTTGGCGCAAAAGCCCACGAAGTCCTGATTGCTGTCCCGGCCGCCTGTTTCGGTGCAGTGCGCAATCGACAAGTGCATCACTGATCCTCCCGCCTGCGCTGCGGAACACGCGCGCTTTCTTCATACGCGTCGACAAAGGCCGCGCCGAAGAACTCATGGAAACGGTCGGCGGCCTGCTCGCGCGCATTCTCGAAGTACCGTCCGTACGCGTCCCACAGCTTTGCCTTGCGCCCCAGCGACAACAGGCTTTCGATCATGCCGCCAGCGCTCGCGTTATGGGAAATGGTCTCGGGGTCGAAATGCTCGAGCACATGATCCAGCGCCGAGCGCATGCCGGACACCACGCCGAGCTGGTGGCTGTAGAGATCGGCGAAGGCCTCCTGCATCGCCTCTTCGGGCTTCATGAATCCGGGGTAACCGGAGCCGAGCAGGTACATCAGGGCGACGCCGCCATCGGGAGAGAACTTGAGCGGGTTGTTGCGCTTTGGTCCGATCAGGGTGACGTTGGCGCGCACCTCGCGCTTCACCGTCGCGCGCGCCAGCATCAGTTGTACCGCACCCTCGACGCCGGTACGGAGGAGGCTGCCGAGGGTGCGCATGAACGCGGCGTCCAGCGCCCTTCGATCCGGCAGACGCTCGAGTCCGAGGCCCTCGAGCAGCGCTTCGTAGAGCATGGCGGCCTCGTCCCCTTCCGGCAATTGCGCCATGGCAGCTACATCCTCGAGTACAGCCTCATCCCGTTCCGAACCCAGAGCGGCAGAGAGATCGGACACCTTGGCCACATCGGGGGTCGCCGGGACATCGGGCATCGCGCCGACGTCGCCCGCAGCGCACGCATCGTCCGTGACTGGCGCACCCTCGACGACAGGACTTGCCGCACAAAGTAGATCCTCGAGCGCGAAATCGTACGGAATGAGCGCCGTGGCCGCATCGCAGGCCTGAACCAGTCGGACCTCGGCGCCGGTCACCGCACCCTCCGCACTGACAGGCGCACCCGGCGCAACAGGCAGCGTGAAAGGGGTGTTCAGCTCGACCCGATGATTGATCGCATGACTGCCCACTCCGCCCAGCCCGCCGCTGCGCTCGCCGAACAGGTCAAGCGCCTCCTCGGCGGCACCTCCGAAGATCTTCAGTGGATCCACCGAGTTGTGCTCGAGCAGGCCGTTACCCCCCTGCATCAGTGGATCTTCGAACAAGCGCGCGGCAAGATCTGCGTCGTCCATGCCGCGCAGCAGGTGCCCGCTGTCGCCCACGAGGTCCGCCAGCTCAACCCCCTGGCCGGGCGGCAAGGTCAGCGGGTGGTCTCCGATCGAGCGACGGACGGCGCTGGCGGAAAGGATGCTGTCCACATCGGTCAGCGTGTCCACATCCGGTGGCGCTTTGGCCAGCAGCAGGTCCGCTTCGGCGAGCAACTGCTCCGCTTCGCCGAACAGGTCGCGGAGGAGCGCGTCATCCGCAGCCAGGCCAACGTCATCGCGCTCCGCCAATGGCGGCCGCTCCGCTGGCGCGGCCGCCCCGCTCACGGTGGCGACGGTGGTAGTGTTCAGCGCCGCACCATCCGCAGCAATCGCGGGCGCAATCGTGGACGGTGCCACAGGCGTGGGATCAGCGCCCTGTGGGAGCTTCCGGACCTCCAGCAGGTAGCAGCCGACGCCGATCCGGTCGCCATCGTCAAGCGCATGAGCCTCACCCGGAGACAAGGTCCTGTCATTGAGCAGCACAGGGTTCGAGCCGCTGATGTTCGAAACCCGGTAGTCGCCGTTCCCTTCCCGCATGACCGCGAGATGGCGCCGGGACAGGACGCGCAGCGGATCCGGCAGGACCACGGTATTGTCCGCGTCGCGACCGATGGTGCCGCCTTCCGCAGGCAGCCTGGCCGATATCGGCAGCACCGGAGCAATGCCGTTGTAATTGATTGCGATGACTTCAAGCATGGATCCCTCTCGACACGGTACTCATCGTCTTACCGTGATTCCCAACGCAAGGTGATGCGTTCGCCGTTTTCGATATAGAACTGCGCCACCATCGGCGGCAGCCGGGCTTGTTCGATGCGGATGCTGTGTTCGCCTGCGGCCAGCGTCACGAAGCGCACACTGTTGTCCTGCACCAGCCCGATCTCGCGGTCGTCAAGGAACACCAGGCCGCGGATAGGGCTTTCCAGCACCAGTTGCGGCTGTGCCTGGGCGACCCTGTCCACCCGCATCACCGGCCAGCTGCGCGTGCTGACGCCGACCGCATTTCCCGGGTAGGGGAACACGATCACGCGCTGCAACCCGTCTGGCGCATCGGCTGCAAGCGTGGTGATGCGTTCGGTGCCCGCCTCGGTCATCCGCGTGATCTGGTCACCGATCGCCTCCTCCATGATGCGACTCCCCTCCTGCGCCGCAATGTCCTCCAGCGACGGCGCATCGAAGAGCGTCTGGCACCCTGCCAGCAGCCCGCACAGCGCACAGCCGGCGACCGCTGACATCCACCGTCGGACACGCAGATGCCATACGCCCGGCCGATCAACCCTGTCCGAACACATGCTTGATCCGGTGAGTGCGCCCGGCCTCGACATCGATCGTGAATTGCTTGGGCGGGTGCGTTTCGTTGCGCACCTCCACCTCGACCTTACCCGCATCCACCTGCACGCGCACGCGCGGTGGCGCCACACCGACCTGCTGACCATTGACGAAGACGCTGCCCCACGGCTCGACGCGCACGTCGATCGTCCCCTGACTGACTGCCGCTTCTGCCGTCGCGTCGGCCGTCGCCCCGGCCTCCGGGGCCGTCGCTGAAGATGTCGCAGCCGCGGAAGCGGCACTATCAGCCACAGCCGGCGCAGGCGCGGCTTTCTGCGCCTCCGGGGTTGGGCGCGGCGGCGAGGCAGGCGGCTCGGGCGCGCGGGCGGTCACCGCGGTGTCCGACGCAGGGCTCGGCGACGGCGTGGCCGGCGGCGTCCCCGCCCGAACCGACTGCGCGTCCGGTGCCGGGGGTGTCACCACCGCGGGCGTCACGCCCGCAGGTTGCGGGGCTGCAGCGGCGATCACGACAGCTTGATGCCCGGGTTCCTGCGACGCGACGGGTTCTGGCTGCCCCGTCAGCTCGGTCGTTTCGGGCTGTTGATTGGGGCGCGTCGGCGGAATCGGTTCCAGACGCCGGGATGGCATCGCGCTCCAGTCAGCCGGAGCCTGAACCGGAGCCGCAGCCTCGGAAGCGGCATCCCGCAGCGCGGGCCAAGGCGTGTGGCCCCGCACGTCCGCCTCGACCAGCGCAGGTTTGCGTTCGGTCGACACTTCGGCCGTTGGCCCGACCTCCTCGCCGTCAAGTGCGGCGTACAGGCCGATGCCCGCCAGCACCAGCGCGACCAGGCCCGCCGCGACGCCGAATGCACGATGCCTTGCGCTGGCGTCCGGCACCGCGACGCGCGCGCTTGGCGCGCCCCTCTCCCCTGACGCGGGCGCGGGTTGGCTCTGCGGCTGCGACGGCATCTGCGGCTGAACGGTCGGCTGCACGTGAGGATCGGGTATGGATCTCGGTGCATCGTCCGATGGCGCAGCGGGCACATCGGGCGCCTGGGGTATCGTTTGTGCCACCGACGGCACCTCGGAGACGTTCTGCACCGGCCCCGGTGGCGTCTGCACGGTGGCGGGCGGTGCGACCACATCCGCAGCCGGCCGGCCGGATGCGATGATGTCGATGAACGCGGCCACCGATTGCGGCCGCTGCTCCGGATTGACACGCAGGCCAGCGTCGATCGCGGCCAACAAACCGCGCGCAAAGCCAGACTGCACCCGCACCGACAGCGGCACCAACGGATCGCGGATGATGCGCGCCACCGACACCATCGGCATCTCCCCCGTCACCAGCTGATAGGCCACTGCCGAGAGCGCGTAGAGGTCCGTCCAAGCACCCTGCGGTGCCACCGCGTGGTCGTCGCTGTATTGCTCGATTGGCGCGAAGCCGGGCTTGAGGATGACTGTCATGAGCTCGGAGTCATCCACCAGGATGCGTCGCGCCGCGCCGAAATCCAGAAGCAGCGGGCTACCATCCTCCAGGATCAGGATGTTGTCGGTGGAGATGTCGCGGTGGTAGCAGTTTGCCGCGTGCAGCATCGCCAGCCCATCGAGCAATGGTGCGAGGAAGGCCTGCATCGTGGCCGTGTCGCGAATGCGCAGCCCCTCCTGTACGAGTTGGCTGAGCGGGCGACCATGGTAGTAGGGCATCACCATGTAGGCCGTGCCCTTCTCCTCCCAGAAGCGCAGGATCTCCACCAGCGCACGGTGCTTGAAGCGCGCCAGCATGCGCGCCTCGGACATGAAGCAGCGCAACCCCTTCTCGAAGGTTTCACGCTGCCGCTCCGAGCTGGCCACCACGGAGCCGTCGGCGATCCGCAAGGCATGGCTGACCGGCAGATACTCCTTGATCGCGACTTCGCGCTCGAGCGCGGTATCGAAGGCGCGATAGACGATACCGAACCCGCCCTCGCCGATCACCGACAGGATCTCGAACTCCTGCAGGCGCGCCCCGGGCGAAAGCGCGTTCACCGGTGCGATGCGGGATGCATCGACGGGTCGTTCGTGCGTGGCGCGCTCCATGTCAGCTCACCAGCTCGGCGGACGCAGCGGCTTCGTCACCCTCTGCAACGCGCTCATCCGCCAACGGCTCAGGGCGGCCCCCACCCTCGACTGCGGCTTCCGTCGCAGCCGGCGCACGAGATTCCTGCGCACGAGTCGTCACATCGATGGCGAAGGACGCCCCCTCTGCCGACAGACGCACCCGCTCGATGACCCGACCTTCCAGCGCAGCCTCCAGCACATGGCGGCTGATCTCGGGCAGCACGGCGTGGGTGAGCACTGCGTCGATCATGCGCCCGCCCGACTCCGTGGCGTGACAGCGCTCGATCACGCAGCGCACGGCCGACTCGTCGTACTCGAACGCAGCTTCGTGCGTACGGGCGATACGCGCGCGGATCCTCTCCAGCTGCAGGCGCACGATGTCGGCGAGGGTCTCGGGCTTGAGCGGCAGATAGGGCACCACCACCAAGCGCCCCAGCAACGCAGCGGGAAAGACCTCCAGCAGCTCCGGGCGCAAGGCCTCGGCGAGCGCCTCTGCAGTCGGCGTCGCGTCGCTCGCCGCGCACAGGTGGTCGATGATCTCGGTGCCCACATTCGATGTGAGGAGGATGACGGTGTTGCGAAAATCGATCTCCCGCCCTTCGCCATCCTCCATGCGGCCCTTGTCGAACACCTGGAAGAAGATCTCGTGCACATCGGCGTGCGCCTTTTCGATCTCGTCGAGCAGGACAACGCTGTAGGGCTTGCGCCGCACGGCCTCGGTCAATACGCCGCCCTCGCCGTAACCGACATAACCCGGAGGAGCGCCCTTGAGGGTGGAGACGGTGTGCGCCTCCTGGAACTCGCTCATGTTGATGGTGATCAGGTTCTGCTCACCTCCATAGAGGTTCTCCGCCAGCGCCAGCGCGGTTTCGGTCTTGCCCACGCCGGATGGACCGCACAACATGAACACGCCGATCGGCTTGCCGGGGTCGGAGAGCCGGGCGCGCGCGGTGCGGATACGCCGGGCGATCGCCTCCAGTCCCTCGCCCTGACCGATCACGCGCTCACCCAGGCTGTCCGCGAGATCGATGACCGCACGCGCCTCATCGCGCACCATGCGTCCGACCGGTATTCCCGTCCAGTCCGCCACCACCGAGGCCACCACTTGCTCATCCACCGCCGCAGCGACCAGCGGCCGCTCGCCACGGCAGGCCTGCAGTTGCTGTTCGAGCGCGCTCAAGCGCGCGCGCCGTGCCTCGCTCGCGCACGCAGGATCCATAGCTGCGGCGGCTTGGTCGGATGCGTCCTCGCACTGCGCATCGCACCGTACCTGCGCCGACACGCCCTCCGCATCCTCGAACAGATTGCCACGCAGCGACACGATCTCCGCCACCAGCGCCTGCTCCTCATCCCAGCGCGCCTCGAGTGCAGCAACCTCTTCCGCGAGCGCGGCGATGCGCGCATCGAGTGCCGCAATGCGTGCCGCGTGATCCATGCCTGCGGCCTGCTCGCGTTGCAGCAGGGCGCGCTCGGCAGCACTGACCGCGACGCGGCGACGCATGTCCTCGAGCTCACCCGGTTCGGCGTGCTGGCTGATCGCCACCCGCGCCGCCGCGGTGTCCAGCAGCGCAACCGCCTTGTCCGGCAGCTGGCGGGCGGGGATGTAGCGGTGTGACAGACTCACAGCGGTGCGTACCGCATCGTCGAGGATGCTGACACCATGATGTTTTTCCAGCGGCGCGACGATGCCGCGCAGCATGTCGATCGCACGCGCCTCGTCCGGCTCATGCACCTGGATCATCTGGAAACGTCGCGTCAGCGCGGGATCCTTCTCGATGTACTTCTTGTACTCGCTCCAGGTGGTGGCGCCGATGGTACGCAAGCTGCCACGTGCGAGTGCCGGCTTGAGCAGGTTCGCGGCATCGCCCGTACCGGCAGCCCCGCCCGCTCCGATCAGGGTATGGATCTCGTCGATGAACAGGATCACCGGGCGCTCTGCATGCTGCACCTCGTCGATCAACTGCCGCAGACGCTGCTCGAACTCACCCTTCATGCTCGCGCCAGCCTGCAGCAGGCCGATATCGAGGCTGCGCAGCTCGACCTGCTTGAGGCTGGGCGGCACCTCACCCGCGGCGATGCGCAGCGCGAAGCCTTCCACCACCGCGGTCTTGCCGACGCCCGCCTCGCCGGTCAGGATGGGATTGTTCTGGCGCCGTCGCATCAGGATGTCGACGATCTGGCGGATCTCGTCATCACGCCCGGTCACCGCGTCGATCTCGCCGGCACGCGCACGCGCGGTGAGATCGACGGTGTATTTCTTCAGCGCCTCGGCCTTGCCGAGCGCGGCGGGGCTCATCGCGCCGGCGCTCTCCCCGGGGGCCGCGAGAGTGTCGCCGTAGGCACTGGCTGCGGTCTCGCCACCGGCCTCGGGACTCTCCGCCACCAGCGCACGGAACTCGCCACCCAGGCGAGCAATGTCCACCCGCCCGAACTGGGGGGCCACCGCCAGCAGGGCTTCGCGCAGGCGGTTGTCGGCCAGTATCGCGAGCAGCAGATGTCCGCTGCGGATCGCGAGCACGCCATACTGGACGGAGGCCTGCATCCACGCACGCTCGACCGCGAGGTCGATGTCCGGTGAAAGATCCTTGATGCCGACCGCGCCGTTCGGCAGGCGCTCCAGCACCCGGAGCACCTCCGCGACGAGCCGCCCCTGGTCGATTTCGAAGGCGCGCAGGATGCGATGCAGATCGCTGTCGTCGAGCTGCAGCAGCTGATGGATCCAGTGACTGAGCTCCACAATGGGGTTGCCGCGCAGCTTGGCGAATACCGTCGCGCCCTCGATACTCTTGTAGAGCGTGTGGTTCAGCTTGCCAAACAACGACACTCGGCTGATCGTACTCATGATGACCTCGTTGATTCTCGATAGGCGTCAGGCGCGGGCAGCAATGCCCTCGCAATCCAGGATCAGGTCGCCTGCGTCCTGATCCCGCGTGTCTTTCATCATCCAGCTCGTCCAGCCCAGGCGGGTGTTCCCACCCAGCCGGGTGGCGGGCACCTTGTCTGCGCGCAGGATCAGCCGCACATCCCAGGCCAGCTCGAAGCCGGTGTAGTGCCGCACCCAGTCGCGCAGTGCGCCGTGCCAGGCGCCGATCGGCAACAGACGCTCATAGGCGGGCAGATCGAGCGGCCCGGCATGGATGCGGAAACGATGCATGCGGTCGGGCACCGCCTCACCGCATACCGCCCCCACCCCCAGTCGCGATGCGTCGCTGTAACCACCCAACACGCTGCGGTCCTCGGGCTGCAGGGCAAGCCAGTGCATGACCCACTCCTCGACGCGGAAAGGCCAGCCGAAGTAGCTGCACAGGATGGAGGTCAGGCCCTCGGGGTTGCGCGTCAGGCGTACCAGGTGGCCGGACATGTGGCGGCGGGCATGGTCAGGCACGGTGTCATGCCCGTCATTTGCCGCTTCGCCGTAGCCGGCAAGGCTGCCGACATGCCGCCCGAAGCTGTCGTCGTCGGGTCTGTCGAGGCTGGTGGTGGCCTGCGCGCTCGACCATGCGCGGTAGAACAGCAGCGCGGCGCGGTGCTGGAAGATGTCGAGAAAGCCCTGCAGGCCTTCGTCCCTGTCGATGCTGACGACGCTGCGGGCGTACTCGGTAAGATGGATGGGCAGCGGACCATTGGGCCCGAGGAGGCCGAACACCAGCTGCGCCAACCGGGGGCGGCCCTGGCGGTCGTGTTCGAAGCCCACCAGCGAAGCCGGTGCGAACTGGAGCGACGGTGGCTGCGTCACCCGCAGCACTTCGTCGCGCGCGCGCACGGCCTTGCCGAATCGCGGCTTGTGCGGGTTGCGCGCCTCGAACCAGCGCATCGCGTTGAACCAGTCCACTCGCCAGGGCTGGGACGCGAGCCAGCGCTGCAGCGGCACCTCGGTGACCGGCCGGTGTCGGGACTCAGGCATCCGGCCGCCCTCCCCAGCGTGGCGGCCAGCTTGCGACGCGGCCGCGGGTGGTGGAGGACAGCACCAGCTCGCAGAACATGTTCATCGAGACGTGGCGGGAGAGAAACTGCTCCAGCACCGCGCCGAACAGGTACGGGCTCCCGCCGGCGAAAGGCCGTTCATCGAGCGTCACATCGACGACCACACCGCGACCGAACACCAGTGGGCCGGCAACCGGCAAACGCCGGTTCACCGCCCGGACCTGGGTCGCGACAATGGACTCGGCGTGACGCGCGACCACGGGATCGCCCAGTGCCGCATACAGGCCCAGCAACTCCCGCATCAGGGCCGCGCCGCTGCCGTCATCGAGATCGCGCAGCGCCAGATAGTTGATCGACAGATGGCTGATGAGGCGCCAGGTCATCTCGCGCTCCGCGACCGGGGGCCGGGGGCGGGTCGGCCCCCTGAGCACGCGCGCCTTGCGCACCGGACCGCCGGTCTCGACATCCAGCGTCACGCCAGCGGGTAGCAGCAGCGGGAGGTCCCGATTGGTCACCAACATCTCGACCGCGATCTGCTCGATACGCTCCGGCCAGGGTGCCTCACGCGTATCGACGAGCGAAACGAACACCTCGGAGCCAAGGTAGCCGGAGCGTCCGCCATCGCGTGCGCCGGACTCCGACAGGCGACGTGGCTCGCGGCGTGCCGAGAAGTACGCATCACCGCGCCCGTCGGCGTGGCCGACATGCCGGTAGAAGGGCGCGAAACTGCGTACTGCGTTGTTGCTGCGATCAAAGCCCCGCACCCCCAGAACCTGATAGACCTCGAAATCCAGCGGGCGGGTGCGATCCGGCACCACGTGGTGTTCCAGCGCACCAGGTGTCACCAGTTGCCGGTTGCCGGTGGTCGCGAACAGGTTGATCACCGGAACACAGTTGAGCAGGAAGCTTCCCGCTCCGACCCGCTGCGAGAGCCCGGCGGGATCGCAGTCGAGCAGCAGCGTGATCTCGAACGTGTCACCACGCAGTCGCCGGAGTGCGTCGCCGACCCCGCCGATACTGAAGAACAGGTAGCGCTGCGGAAAAGCAAAATACTCGTGCACCAGGCGATAGCCCTGAAACACCCGGGGGTCTGCTGGCAGCAGGGCCTGGTCGGCGTTGAAGCCTTCTGCACGCAGGGTGCCCGGGGCGGCCAGCAGCTGTGATCTTTCGTTGCCCGGCTCGCCGATCGCGACACCGACGCCATGCCCCAGGACGGCTTCATAGATCGCGCCGGCATCGGGCTCGTCCGCGGCAATGAAGACCCCCAGCCGGTCGGGCAAGCGCAGTTGCCTTGCTTCCGGTCGGGTAAAGCGCAGGCTCAGGCGTATCACGCCCTTCACCCTGCCGCGCTGCGGCAGACCGGCGAGCGGCAGACGGTCACCCGGCAGATCGGCCTTCGCATCGACGATCTCGATCGGCCAGTAGTCGGCATCCTGGCTGGTCACGAAGGTGCACTGCGTGCGTCCTCCGGGCACCGGCGGCGACTGCATGCGCGTGCCGCGCGGCAGGGAAGATGCGCCGGACTCCGCCGCGCTGTTTCCCCCATTTGCCGCCGCCTCGCCTTCAAGACGCACCACCGCCATCGCCGGGGTCGGCGCCAGGTAGTGCGGATAGACCACCTCGAGCAGGCGCTGCGAAAAGCGCGGAAACTCGGCATCGATCTTGACGTGAATGCGCGAGGCGAGGAAGGCAAAACCTTCCAGCAGACGCTCGACATAGGGGTCGGCGACTGTGTCGCCACGCATGCCGAGCCGCCCCGCCACCTTGGGGAAGGCCGCGGCAAACTCGCCACCCATCTCCCGCAGGTAGGCGAGTTCGCGGTTGTAATAGTCGAGGAAGCGGGCGTCGATCATGCCGCCGCCTCACCGTCGAGGATCAGGAAGACGGCTCGCATCACAAGCCCGCCGGGCAGGTGAACTGCCGCATTTCCTGCAGCGCAAAGGGGTTCCGGACGCTGCTCGCCTTCACCTCCAGTTCCACCTTGCGTCCGCCGACATCCAGCACTGCGCGGAACTGCTCCGGGCTGCTGCCGGGCACGATGTGCGCATTGTCGAACAGTCGATGCAGCGCCCACGCACCCTCGAGCACCAAACCCGAGCGCGCGTCGTCCAGCACCGGCTCGACCGACACCCGCACCTGCCGGCTGCCGCGCTCGCCGGGCCAGCGCACGGTGTGTCCGACCTGCGGTCCATGCTGATAGCGGATCACCTGCCCGTCGATATCGAGCACGAAGTTGGTGATGGTGGTATCCATCTCGATCGGCTTGATCAGCAGCGTGACCGTCGGCGTCCCGGCACCGCTGCGGAAGAACACGTCCTTGATCACCGCGGCGCGCTCGAACTGTGCGAGCACGCCACCTTCACCCAATCCGCCCTGCGCGCCGGGGCGCAGTCGCCACGGGCTGGTCGAGGTATCGACCGCAGCCCCGAGCTCACGCTGGAAGTAGCTGTCGATCACCCCGCCAGGGCCGAACATGCGCGCGAAATCATCCGCCTGCACCTCCTGCCCCGCCGCGGCAAACGGGTAGCGCCCCTGAATCGTCTCGCGGCAGGCGCGGGTCACCGTACCCACCATCTCGTTGCTCTTCGCCGCCCGCGTCTCGCGTGCCACCATCGTGCCACCCGCGCCGGCGAGTGATTCGAGCAGGCGCTTGCCCGGCAGGGGCATGCGATCCGCTTCCGCCTTGAGGCGCGCCGGCAGGTCACTGGTCGGAGGCGGATAGCCGCCACTCTTCGCCGCCTCGACCGAACTCAGGAAGAGATGCAGCTCGGACAGGGATTGAATCGTGCCAGCCAGCGGTCCGGCACCATCGCCGGTTCCGACCACGCGGCGCAGTTCGGCGAAGCGGTTGTCGACGATGAGCTCCGGGACTTCCCGCGGCCCCAGCCGGCCCGGCATCATGTTCGGCCCGACGATGCGCGTCACGTCGTCCTGGGTGGCGCGCGCCGTCCGCCGCACCCGCTCGAGCAGCGATGCGTCGGTTCCGCCCGAGGTCTGCGGATTCTTGCGCAGCAGCGTGGTTTCCTCGACCACCGCCTTCATCAACCGTGACAGCGGCGAATCCGTCGAAGACAGGACCTTGACCAGACCGGTCACCGCAGACAGCGAGTGGGGCGTGACGATGTCCATGTCGTCGAGGAAGCGCTCCCACACCGCGACGTAGTCCCACATGTAGAGCCGCTTCACCTCCAACGCGAGCTCACCGCTCGCGATCGCCTGGGCCTGCTCGCGGGCGGACACATCGGATACGCCCAGCACCCACGCGTCGTCCTTGCCGACGTGACGCAAGGCCCCATCCACACCCGGTACGAAGAGCTCGTGGTAGCCACGGTAGGTGTACAGCGACGGCACCCCATCGGTCAGCGGACGCCCACTGCGATGCCGGAACACCGACGGCGCACTCGGCCCGACCACTGCACCGATCGAGAACGTCGGTAGATCGTTGTGCTCCAGGGTGCGCACCAGGCGACGGTAGGTCCGCTGCGCGAAGGAGTACTGGGTGAGGCGTGCACGCGTCGACTCGACCAGCGCGTTGTCCACGTCGCTCACAGCCAGCGTGCCCCCGAGCGCCAGCAGGGCATCGATATGGCGCGACAACGCCTCGCGCTCGGGCTGGGCCGCACCGGTCGGCATGTTGCGGTCCCAGTCGGCGAGGACGAAGGCCTTGAACGCCCCCGCATCGAAGCGTGCAGGGTCGTGGAGCATCAGGTAGGCCTTGAGGATCTCGTACGCGAACTCCAGATCCTCGACGGCAACGGTGCGCAACAGCCATTCGAGGCGCGCCTCCAGCGAGGGCGCCAGCCGCGTGCGCAGCAGTTTTTCGTACAGCGGCCATGAGCCCGCACGCAGCTTCTCGCCCTGGTAAAGGCCGAAAGTCCACGCCTGCAGTGGATCGATGGCCCGGAACTGCACACTGTCCGCGGCCGTCTCGGATTCCGTCAGTGGCGCGAGCAGGGGGTAGAGATTGCCATCTATGCCGGGCGGCAATTCGTCCAGCTTTGCGGCCAGGCGATCCACCTTGCCATCGACCTCGGCCAGGTAGGTCAGGTTGTTGCGATAACTATTGACCCACACCGCGACCGCTCCCGCGAGCACCAGCACGCTGGCTGCATAGGCGGTGATATGCAGGGTGCGGGCGCGGCGATCGACCTTGCGGTTGTGCCCAGCCAGATGCGCCTCGGCAAACACGACGCGCGTCAACAACTCCTGCAGGAAGTGACTCTTACCCGCACCACGCGGCCTTGCGGTCGCAACGCTCTCCGTCGCCTGTCCGCCCATCGCACTGATCACCCTGTCGAGCGGTGTTCCTTCCTGTGTGGCGCTGGTGAAGTACATGCCGCGCAGCATCGGCGCGCTCGAGAAGCGTGAATCGACGAACAGCAAGGCACCGATTTCCCGCAGCGTCTCGCATAGCAGCGCAAACTGCTGGGGAAAGGAATGGATCAGGTTGCGCCGTGCCAGCTCGGGCTCGGCCTGCAGCAGATCGACCAGCCCCGCCTGAATGCGGGACGCGAGCAGACCGAGCTCGTCCTGGACCGTGTCCTGAGGATAGACCTGGGCCTGCGCACCCTCCTCCCACGGCAGGGTGAAGCCCCAGACTTGCTCCCGTCCGGCGCGGTCGAGCGAAGCGAAATACTCGTCGAAACCCGACAGCAGATCGCACTTGTTGATCAGGAGATACACGGGAAACGCGATGCCAAGATCCTCGCGCAAGTCGTCAAGCCGCTGGCGCAGCGTTTCGGCGTGTTGGCGGCGCGCGTCGGGCGAGCTATCGAGCAACTCGGTCACCGAGATCGTGAGCAGCACACCGTTGATCGGCTGGCTGCTGCGGCTCTTGCGCAGCAAGCCCATGAAGCCCTGCCATTCGCTCTTGTCGGCCTCGGCGTCGCTATCGTGGGTGGTGTAGCGCCCGGCCGTGTCGATCAGCACCGCCTGGTTGGTGAACCACCAGTCGCAACTGCGCGTGCCGCCGACGCCTTTCACCGCGCCCTTGCCGAGCGACTTGGCAAGCGGGAAGTTCAGCCCGGAGTTCAGCAACGCGGTGGTCTTGCCCGCCCCTGGCGCGCCGATGATGATGTACCAAGGCAGTTCATACAGGTAGCGTCGACGCCCGACCCATCGCCCCAACCCGCCCTGCCGCTCTCCGAAGCGAGCCCGCCGCAGGATCGCGAGCGCTTCGTTGAAGCGGGCGCGGAGCAACTTGACATCGTCGCTCTCTTCGATGCGGGCACTCTGCAACAGCGCGCGCAAGCGCTCCGTCACCCCCGCGTTCGTCGCACTGCGCCGCCAACGCCCGATCAGCCAGCGCAGCAGCAGCAAACCGGCCACGGCCACGATGAACCAGACCCTGGAAGCCTGCGTTTCCAGTGGCCGCATCTCGCCGATGGCCAGCAACGGCCCGATCAGCCACACGACGAGTGCGAGGAGGATGAAACCGATGACGGTCCAGAACGCGCGCGACAACAGAACTTCCGCAATGCGCTGCAGGAAGGAAAGAATCATCGCCGCACCTCGCCCTGCTCCGCTGCCGCCAGCGCGTCACTGCGCTCACCGCTGCCGCCGAACACCAGCACGGTGATCTCGACCCGCCGGTTGCGCGCGCGTCCCTCCGGTGTGGCGTTGCTCGCCACCGGTTCGGCTTCGCCGCGCCCGCGCACCTTCAGGCGCTCTGGCTGGGTCAGGCGTGTGGACAGGGTTACGGCCACCGACTGCGCCCTGGCTTCTGAAAGATGCCAGTTCGACGGAAAGCGGGCACTGCGCATCGGCACGCTGTCGGTATAGCCAGTGACCAGCACGGTGCCGTCCATGCCGTTCAGCGTCTGCCCGACACGCTCGAGTACGGGCAGGTAGCGCGGCCTCACCTCGGCACGCCCGGAATCGAAGATGCCATCGCCCATGAGGGTGATGGTGCTGCGATCCGCAAGATCGCGCACTTCGAGCAAGCCCTGCGCGACCTCACCGTCGAACAGATGCAACAGCCGCGGCGGCGCAGGCTTTGGCGTCGACACGGCCACCGCGGTAGGCGGAGGTTCGAGGGCCGCGAGCCGGCTGAACACGGCATCGGAGCTCGGCCCGAGCGCAAAGCTGAACCACACATAGCAGATGAATGCGATCAGTGCGCACAGGGTCGCGATTACCCAAGGTGGAATCATCCGCCACGCATCACGCACGGTTTCCTCCCCCTCCCAGTGCGGCGAGAGGCGCTGCTCGTAGCCATTGCGCGTGGTGTTGATCAGCGTTGCGATGCGGCGCTTGAGGATCTCGAGTTGGGCATGGCCGTTATCGACAATGCGGAACTTGCCTTCGAAGCCCAGCGCGTTGCAGTAGTAGAGCAACTCGATCAGGTTCTGATGCCGCTCGGGGTACTGGGCGAGCCGACCCAGCAACTGATAGTACTTCTCGCCCCCCCAGGTCTCGTTGTGGAAGGTCACGAGCAGGCTGTGGCGTGACCACACGCCCTGGCTACCCCATGGGGTCTGTGCAGCGCATTCGTCCAGCGCAGTGCACAGGCAGTAGCGCGCTCCGACGATCTCGTCACGGGCCACATTCGCCTGCAGCGCCAGCTCCTCGAAGAAGCGCACCTCGCCGACCAGGCTGCGTCGCAAGCGCTCCGGATCGTCGATGGACACCGTGGCGCGCAGCGTTGCCATGAGGTTCAGCAGACGCAGGGCGGCCCGCACCAACGGGTTGTTGCTGCACGATGGCAGGGCCGACAGCCTTGCCGCGGTCGTGGCGCCGCCACCCGCATCGGGGCGGGCTTCCGTGCCGCCATGGCCTTCAACCGAACCGTCGAGCCCGGCAAGCAGATCCATTCCACCGCGCCCGCCCGCCAGCCCCCCTGGCATGGCATGGGCGCCCAGTCCCGCATTCATCGTCTGATCGCCCAGCATTCCAGTTCGAGCTGCGGAAATTCACCGGCCACATGCAAGGCCAGGCCGGCACTGCGCTCGAGCTCGCGCCACAGGTCGTGACGGCTGTCCATCTCGAAGTACTGGTAACCGGCGTGGTAGGGCAGTTCGCGCGGCGCGACGGGCAGCGGCTTGAGACCGACACCTGGCAGATGAAGATTGACGAGGTCGCGGATCTTCTCGACCGGCCCGATCTTGACCTGCGTCGGAAACTGTTGCTGCAGCTGCTCCGGCGGCAGATTCGACTGCGCCGCGAGGATGAAGGACGCCTGCTTCAGGAGCTGCCGCTCGGGAACGATCGCCATGCGGATGCCGTACTTGCGCTCTTCGAGGTCGATACGCACCGCGGTCTGGTCCATGACCAATGCCAGGGCCTGACGCAGATCGATGATCAGCGGCGCGAAGGTCGCCTGCAGGTCATCATGCTTATAGGGCGGATACACCCGCGCGCGGCGCTGGCTGGAGAACACCGCAAGCTCCCCGACCAGGCCGAGGAGATCGGAGTAGAGGCGCTCCGGATGCACGACCTGCCGGCTCTCCAGGTGCGACATCACCGGCAACCAGTGGTTGACGAGCTTGAGCAGCAGGAAATCCGCGATCTCGGAGACCCCCCCCCGGCCACCGCCGGACAGCCTGTCGGCGAGCGCGTCGGCACGCTGGCCAAGCAATCCTGCGACTTCGCGCATATACCCGTCGAGCACGCTCGCGCCCTTGCACGACAGCATGGGCGGAACATAGCCACGATCGAGATTGACGGCCAGGTTGTTGAGGCGCTCGCGCACACGCACCACGCCCATCGTCGTCCAGCCGCTCGGTACATCCTGATGCAGAAAGAGGCGAAAACGCAGCCGACCAGCCTGGATCTCTGCCGCAGGGCCGCCGATCGCGTTGGCGTCCGCCACATCCTCAGTCACGCTCACCCAGCGCGCCGCGCTACGTGCATCCTCATCGAAGATCACGCTCTCCGCGCCTTCGCGCAAGGGGGGCAGAGCCAGACAGACCAGGGCATCGCGCGCATCCGCCGGCACATCCAGCGCCAACCCGGCCGCGCCGTCGCCCGGCAGGATGAAGGGCGTGCCATCGGGCATCACGCCGCGCGCCGACATGAGCACGACGCGGCCCAGCGCAAACGCGTCGTCATCCAGCTCAAGGGAATGAAACCCCCAGTACAGATCATCCAGGAAGGCGCTCCTGCGATGCGCGAACGCTTCCAGATAACGTTCCTGCTGCTGAAAATGCTGCGGCCTCAGGAACATCCCCTCAGACCACACCACCTTGCGCTCACCCACCATTCACCACTCCAGCCTCGAACCGACAAAGCGACGCCCGACACTCACGACCTGGACGCCGTCACGACTTCCCTCGCCGCACCAGCCCTACTCGGCGACTTCTTCGATGGCGATCGCCTTCTCGCCAACCGCGATCCGGTATTTCTGCTCCGGCGAGGTATCCGAGGACCACAGCCGGCCCGCCCGGTGCGGCGGAGAGACCGCGACCAGCGAACGCCAGGCGCTGCCCTGCAGATCGCGATAACCCGCGACCACACCCAGGTAGCGGGTATTCAGATCGGCCTTGCGGCGCACGACACGCACCTCACCCGGCATCAGCACGTACTCCTGCACGTCCTTGACCTCTTCGTTCTTTGCCTTGTCCAGATCACCCAGCAAGGTGAAGAAGTCAGCGCCCTGGAAGTAGCTGCTCGCAACCATTTCATAGACCCGCACCACCACCGGGGAGGCCCGCCCCTGCTCGGTCGGATTCAAGCGCTCCGACGCAGCGATCGAGAGCCGCACCGGCACCGGCAACTCACGTCGCTCGGGCGTCGCGCAAGCCGCCAGCATCAGCACTGGCAACGCCGCCGCCAAGCACCGCCACATTCCGGCCCTCCACCGACCCCCATCGCTCCGCATAAACCCAAGCCTCTCCAGCGTCATCTCATGCATGACGGCGGAAGATACCACAGAAGACATTTGACATACTACATATGCATCTATCAGAATTGCCTTGTACATAATTTTGAATCCATATGACATCAACTCTGCGTGCATCGACGCGCAGGGCGTGACTTCATTTCCGGCATGAACGCAGAATCAGGCATCCTTACCTCCTTGCTGAACAACGCAGGCGCGGCACCGCTGGACGGTGCCTGCGGACCGGACCTCGAGTACCACCCGAGCTTCCTCGCATTCATGGATTCGGCTCGCCTGCGTCCCGAGCAACAACTGGGCGACAGCGTCATCGGTGCCCGCGAGCCGGATTGGCGAGCCGTGCTCAGGCAAGGCATCGCCCTGGCTGCGGAGTCCCGCGACCTGCGCATCGCAGCGGTTCTGGTGCAGGCCGCCACCGAGTTGCATGGGCTCACCGGGCTGGCGGACGGGTTGGAGCTCATGCGCGCCTGGCTGGCTGGCCATTGGGACGATCTGCACCCGACGCTGCTTTATGACGGCGAGTTCGACCCCTTGATGCGCATGAATGCGCTCGCTGCCCTGGCCGATCCGGAAGGCACGATGGGTGCCATACGCCGGACGATACTGCTGGATGGCAGGGCGGGTCGGCTGACCCTCGGGGATGCCGACGGGATCCTCAAGGGGCGTTCGCCAGCCGACACCGCGCCGGTCAGCACGCCTCCACAGCTGGAACAGATGCTGGTCGAGGAATACGCACGTAACGCCAACCGGCTTGCCGCACTCGCCCGTGCACACGACGCGCTGACAGCCATTGATGCGCTGTGGCGCGAACGTTTGCCGGCCGACTACTGGCCAGAGCTCGGCGCACTGCAGGACATGCTGGCACGCCTCGACACGCTGGCTGCGCGCGTGCAGGCCCCACCCGAGCCTGCGCGCCCGGAAGCGGAGCCGACATCGCCGGCTTCGCTCCCGGCAGGTGTTCAGCCGACGGTCACGGCGCGCCTGCCCGATCAACTCTTCAACCGGCAGGATGCCTACCAGGCACTTGCGATCGCGCGCCAGTACTTCGAGCGCCATGAGCCGTCCCACCCTGCCCCCCTCTTGATCCGGCGCATCGAGCGGCTCGCCGGACTCGGCTTTGCCGAGATCCTCGCCGAGCTCACCCCCGACGCGCTCTCGCAGCTGCGCAGCATCGCAGGCACGGCCGACCAGCCGGGCTGATGCATGCCGATCAGACATCGCTAACACACCTCGACCAAGGAGTCCCGATTTTGGCAACCCGAAACGACGTACCCAAAGGCAAGAGCGGCCAGAAATTCATTGCCCGCAACCGCGCCCCCCGCGTGCAGATCGAGTATGACGTCGAGCTGTACGGATCCGACAAGAAGGTGCAGCTGCCCTTCGTCATGGGCGTGATGGCCGACCTCTCGGGCAAGCCCGCGGAGGCGCTGCCCGCCGTCGCGGAACGCAAGTTCCTCGAGATCGACATCGACAACTTCGACGAACGCATGAAGGCGGTCAAACCGCGCACCGCGTTCAATGTGCCGAACACGCTCACCAATCAGGGCGAGTTGGCCGTGGACATCACCTACGACAGCATCGACGATTTCAGCCCCGGCGCCATTGCGCGCAAGGTCGAGCCACTGCGGCGTCTCCTCGAGGCGCGCACCCAGCTCAACAACCTGCTCAGCTACATGGACGGCAAGAGCGGCGCGGAGAACCTTCTCGCCGAGGTTCTCAACGATCCGGACATCCTCAAGGCGCTCGCCGCACTCCCCAAGGCGGAAGCCCCTGACACCACGCCCGACACTCCCACGCAGGACGCTGCGTCGACCGGCGCTGGCAAGGAGGTCTGAAGGCCATGAGCGAACAAGTCCTCGAACAATCGGCTCAGTCCGTTGCCGTCGCCGAGCGCTCCGATTTTGCGAGCCTGCTCGAAAAGGAATTCAAGCCCAAGACCGACGAACAGCGCAGCGCCGTCGAAACAGCCGTACGCACCCTCGCCGAACAAGCGCTCGAGTCCGCGGTGAGCTTCTCCGGAGACGCCTACCGCTCGATCGAGGCCATCATTGCCGAGATCGACCGCAAGCTCACCGAGCAGATCGAACACATCATCCATCACCCGCAGTTCCAGCAACTGGAGTCCACCTGGCGCGGACTGCACTACCTCGTCAACAACACCGAAACCGACGAGATGCTGAAGATCCGGGTGATGAACATCTCCAAGAAGGATCTGCATCGCAACCTGCGCCGCCACAAGGGTATCGGCTGGGACCAGGGGCCGATCTTCCGCCGCATCTACGAAGAGGAATACGGGCAGCTCGGCGGCGCGCCGTATGGCTGCCTCGTCGGCGACTACTACTTCGACCACTCCGCACCGGATGTCGAACTGCTCGGCGAGATGGCCAAGATCTCGGCCGCCGCGCACTGCCCCTTCATCGCCGGCGCCGCCCCCGCGGTGATGCAGATGGACTCCTGGCAGGAGCTCGCCAACCCGCGCGATCTCACCAAGATCTTCGAGAACACCGAGTACGCCCCCTGGCGCAGCCTGCGCGACGCCGATGACTCCCGCTACGTCGGGCTTGCAATGCCGCGCTTCCTCGGCCGTCTGCCGTATGGCGCCCGTACCAACCCGGTGGACGACTTCGATTTCGAGGAGCGTGCCGAAGGTGCCGATCACCAACGCTACCTGTGGGTGAACGCAGCGTTCGCGATGGCGGTCAACATCAACCGCAGCTTCAAGTATTACGGCTGGGCCACCTCGATCCGCGGCGTCGAATCCGGTGGTCTGATCGAGAACCTGCCCTGCCACACCTTCCCGACGGACGATGGAGGCGTGGACATGAAGTGCCCGACCGAAATCGCGATCTCCGACCGGCGCGAGGCAGAGCTCGCGAAGAACGGCTTCATGCCGCTGATCCATCGCAAGAATACCGACGCCGCAGCCTTCATCGGCGCACAAAGCCTGCAAAAGCCCGCCGAGTACTACGACCCGGACGCCAGCGCCAATGCCAACCTCGCCGCGCGCCTGCCTTACCTCTTTGCGTGCTGCCGCTTCGCGCACTACCTGAAATGCATCGTGCGCGACAAGATCGGCGCGTTCAAGGAGCGCGACGACGTGGAGCGTTGGCTCAATGACTGGATCATGAACTACGTCGACGGCGACCCGGCCAACTCCAGCCAGGACACCAAGGCACGCAAGCCGCTTGCTGCCGCCGAGGTGGTCGTCGAAGAGATTCCGGACAACCCGGGTTACTACGGCGCCAAGTTCTTCCTGCGCCCGCACTACCAGCTTGAAGGCCTGACCATGAGCCTGCGCCTGGTCTCCAAGCTCCCCTCGGTCAAGGAAAACGCTGCGGGCTGACGCGTTCGCTGACCGGCAGAAGTTCCACCCGTTCAACCACAAAGGAAAGCAGCAATGGCATCACTACAGGATTTCTACATCAAGATCGCCGGGATCGACGGTGAATCGAAGGACTCGAAGCACGCAGGCTGGATCGACGTGCTCACCTTCAACTACGGCGTCTCGCAGTCGTCGTCGATGTTCACCGGCGGCGGTGGCGGCGTCGGCAAGGCCAACTTCGACGTGCTGTCGTTCACGCACTATGTCGACAAGGCCACCCCCAACCTCATGCAGTACTGCGCCTCCGGCAAGCACGTCGGCACGGTCGAGGTCTCTTGCTGCAAGGCGGGTGACGGTTCGCAGGAATACATGCGCATCACCCTCACCGACTGCATCATCACCCACGCCGGTCCGTCGGGCTCCACGGAAGATGCCCGCGTCAAGGAATCGGTCAGCCTCTCGTACTCCAAGATAAAGGTCGAGGTGAAGGAGCAGAACGCCAACGGCTCCATGGGTGCCGCCGTCACCGGTACCTGGGACGTCAAGCTCAACAAGTCCTGATGGTACACGCGCCCCTCGAGCCGCCGAGAGGCCGAGGGGCGCCATACCGCCTTTGAATGCCCGATTCGCTTCAGCGCCAACAGATCATGTCTGCCCACTCCGCGTCCATGCGCAGCCAGCCAGCCCCCACCTCGATACATCAGGAACTCCGACTCATGCCGTCCACTGCTCGCCCGCTTCGTCTCGTCTCCGCCCTGGCCGTCTCGCTGCTGCTCGTGGCATGTGCCACCACCACACCGCCCCCGCCCGCCCCACAGGAAGATCCCGCGGTGGTACGCGAGCGGGAGGCCCGCAACGCCTGGCTTGAGCAGCGCAATAACGCCGTCATGGCGCTGCGCGGCAATCCGCACCTCAGCGTCTCGGAACTGCAGCAGGGCGAGATCGTCATCCGTGTGCGCTCCGGTGGTCTTTTCCGCAGCTCGGGCAAGGCGCTCAATCCGAACATCAAGCCCGTCATCGAGCACATCGCTACGGCGCTCGTCGACAATCCCCTGTTGCAGATTCAGGTCATCGGCCACACCGACAATGTCGGCTCCGAAAAACGCAACCTCCAGTTGTCCATCGAACGTGCCGAAGCCGTACGGGACGCTCTGGTTGCTGCCGGCGTCGATGCAGAACGCATCAGCCACGATGGACGTGGTGGCGCGGAACCGCTGGCCTCAAACGATACGCGCGACGGCCGTGCGGTGAACCGCCGGGTCGATCTGCTGATTCCCGCCTTCATTTACGACCCCGTGCATGACAGCGACGTCTCGGCCCCGGCGTCCGCGTCTGACCCCGAGTCGGCGCAGGACGATACGCGGGAGCACGCGCAATGAACCGCCTCCTCACCGCCCACACTCCCTTGGGCGACGCCCTGTGGGCGGTGAGCCTGGTGGGCCGCGAGGCCCTCTCCACGCTCTACCACTTCAACATCCGCTTCAAATCGCTGGACCCCAACATCGACTGCCAGGCGATGATCGGCGAGCTGTGCGCGGTGGCGCTCGAAACCGACCAGCGCAGCCCGCGCTGGCTCTCTGGCCGGATGATCGACTTCACCGCCATCGGCGACGAAGGCCGCCACTGGGTGTACGAAGCCACCGTCGCGCCGAAGCTCTGGCACGCCTCGCGCCGAGCGGACTTTCGCATCTGGCAGAACATGACGGTGCCCGACATCCTCTACCAGGTGCTGGGCGAGAACGCGATCCGCTTCGACATGCACCTCAAGGCGAGCTACCGCCACTGGGAGTACGCCACCCAGTACCGCGAGACCGACCTCAACTTCATCTGCCGTCAGCTCGAACACGAAGGCATCTACTTCTGGTTCGAGCACGGCCCGGACGGCGAA
>JAYRYZ010000036.1:0-26982 GCA_041916775.1 Rhodocyclaceae bacterium
TGCTGAGCAGCGCGGTGGTGTAGGCGCCGATGCCGACGAAGGCCGCCTGGCCGAAGCTCGTGAGCCCGCCCACGCCGGTGAGCAGCACCAGGCCCAGCGCCACCATCGCGTAGAGCCCGATGTAGTTGAGGAGCGTCACGTAGAACGGCGACAGCACCAGCGGGGCCACGAGCAGCAGGGCGAGGAAGCCCGTGAGCACATGGCGGGACGACACGCCGCTGCGCGCGGCCGGTGGCGCATGCCGGCCGCCGCGCTCCGATACGGCGTTCTCGGGCAGACGGGCGGTCATTCTTCTTCCTCCACGACATGGCTGTTGAGCGAGCGCCACAGCAGGAACGGGATGATCAGGGTGAACACGATGACTTCCTTGTAGGTGCTGGCCCAGAAGGCCGAGAACGCCTCGATCAGCCCGACCAGCAAGGCTCCGGCAGCGGCGATCGGATAGCTCGCGAGCCCGCCGATGATGGAGCCGACGAAGCCCTTCAGGCTGATCAGAAAGCCCGAGTCGTAGTAGATCGTGGTGATCGGCGCGATGAGGATGCCCGACAGGGTGCCGATCAGCGCGGCGAGGAAGAAGCTCGCCTTACCGGCGAACACCGGCGAGATGCCCATCAGGCGTGCGCCCGCACGGTTCACCGCGGTGGCGCGCAGCGCCTTGCCGTACAGCGTGTGGCCGAAGAAGCGGTACAGCGCGACGATGAGCGCGAGCGAGGCGACGATGACCCACAGCGCCTGTGCGTTCAGCGCGAGCGGTCCGAGCTCCAGCCGGCCGTCGGCGAAGGGCTGGGTGCGCGCGCCGCTCGGCCCGAAGGCGAGCAGCGCGATGCCTACCAGCGCCACATGCAGCGCCACCGACACGATGAGCAGCACCAGCACCGGCGCGTTCGCGATCGGCTGGTAGAAGAGCCGGTAGAGCTGCGGCCCCATCGGCACCAGGATCGCCAGCGTCAGCAACACCTGCAGCGACATGTGGAGCGAGGCGAGCGGCAGCTGGAACAGCAGCGCGGCGAGCGCGAAGGGGTAGGCGAGCTTGAGGGTCTGGATGCGGTCCGGCCGCCGCCGCCCGCCCGCGCGGTGCCGGCCGACGAGCTCCACGACGGCCTCGGCGAGCGCGAGCCCGGCCAGCAGCCACACGATCAGGCTCGCCTCGCCGGCCTGAAGCGCGGCCATCGTGAGCGCGCCGAAGGCGACGAACTCGCCCTGGGGGATGAAGAGAATCCTCGTGACGGTGAACACCAGCAGGATGGAAAGCGCCAGCAGCGCATAGATGGCGCCGTTGGTCACGCCGTCCTGCCCGAGAATCATCGCGATCTGCAGGTTCATGAAGGTCCTCTGTTCGGGCCATGACGCGGCGAGGCCGCGTCGGGTTGGGGTACGAGGTGCAATCGCACCGGGATCGCGCGGACGAGCGCAGTCCCCGGCGCGCACGACGGCGCGGGCGGGGCCCGCGGCGTGCCTGTCTCCGGTCGCTTCGGACAGTCCCCCGGAGCGTCGCCGGTCCGGGGCTGCCTCTTCATTGTGGGGAGTTGCGCCCTGGCAGGCGCGGGGGGCTTACTTCAGCAGACGCCAGGCGCCGTCCTTGACGGTGATCATCACCCGGCCGCGCTCGTCGAAGCCGCTGTGGTCGGCGGGTGTCATGTTGTACACGCCCTGGGTACCGACCAGCTCGGTGGTGGATTCGAGCGCGTCGCGCAGGGCGCTGCGGAACTCCGCCGAACCGGGCTGGCCCTTGGCGGCGGCGAGCGGGATCGCCTGTTGCAGCAGCAGGCCGGCGTCATACACGTTGGCGCCGAAGGTCGCCGGCACGCTGCCGTGCAGCTTCTTGTAGGCCTCGATGTACTCGCTGGCGACCTTCTTGGAGGGGTTCTCGTCCGAGATCTCGTCGAGCACCAGCATCAGGCTCGCGGCGAGCACCGTGCCTTCCACCTTGTTGCCGCCCAGACGCAGGAAGTCGGGCAGGGCGGCGCCGTGGGTCTGGTACATCTTGCCCTTGTAGCCGGTGTCGAACAGCGTGGTCTGCGGCAGCACCGAGGGGCCGCCCGGGGCGGTGACGAGCACCGCGTCGGGGTTGGCGCCGATGATCTTCAGCGCCTGGCCGGTAACCGAGCTGTCGGAGCGCTGGAACTTCTCGGCGGCGACGATCTTGATGCCGGCAGCCTCGGTGAGCCCGGTCATGACCTTGGCCCAGTTCTCGCCATAGGGGTCGGCGGTGCCGATCAGGCCGAGGGTCTTCACGCCGGAGGCCTTCATGTGCTCGACCAGCGCCTTGGCGATGATGTCGTCGTTCTGTGTGGTCTTGAACACCCACTTCTTCTGCTCGTTCATCGGCAGCACCACCGCGGCGGTGCCCACCGGCGCCAGCATCGGCACGCCGGCTTCGGCGATGAACTGGATCACCCCCATCGCGTTGGGCGAACCGGACGGTCCGATGATCGCATCCACCTTCTGTTCGGTGAGCAGCTTCTTCACCGCGGTGACGGTGGCGGTGGGGTCGCTCGCGTCGTCGAGCGCGATGTATTCCACGGTGAGGTCGCCGACCTTGGTCGGCAGCAGCGGCACGGTGTTCTTCTGCGGAATGCCGACCAGCGCGGTGGGGCCGGTCGAGGAGGCGATCACGCCCACCTTCACCTGCGCGAACGCGCCGCCGGCGAAGGCAGTGAGGGAGGCCAGGGTGACAGCAGCGGCGATCTTCTTGAGCATCATGACGGTGTTCTCCGGGGTGGGTGGTCTGTGGGTGAGGGGGTGGTTCATGGAACAGCTAGATCGTGATCGTGCCGACGCTCGCGCCGCCGCAGACGTACAGCGTCTGGCCGGTGACGAAGCTGTTCGCGGGGTCGGCGAAGAACATCACCGCGCGGGTGACGTCGTCGGCACGGCCGACGCGGCGTACCGGGATGCTCGCCGCGAGCGCCTTCTCGCGCTCGCTGCCGGCCTCGATGACCGCGTAGTACATATCCGTCTGGATCGGCCCGGGGGCGACCACGTTCACCGTGATGCCGTGCGGCCCGAGCTCCAGCGCCCAGGTGCGCGCCATGCCGATCATGCCGGCCTTGGTCGCGGAGTAGGCGGTGCGTGTCTGCAGACCGAGCGCGCCGCGCGAGGACATCAGCACCACGCGGCCGAACTGGCGCGCGCGCATGCCGGGCAGGAAGGCCTGCATCAGGCTGATCGCCGCGCCGAGGTGGATCTGGGTGAGGCCCTGCAACTCGGACAGGCTCACCTCGCCGAGCAGCTTCGGCCAGATCACGCCCGCGTTGTGGATGAAGTGGCTGACGGCGTGGGTGGCAGCGATCTCGCGCGCCGCGTCCTCGGTGGCGGTGGCGTCGAGGAGATCGACCTGCACCGTCTTGAGTCGCGGGTGGGTCCAGTCCGGTGCGCGGCGGGCGAGCGAGATCACCGCGTAGCCGTCGTCCAGCATGCGCCGGCAGAGATCGGCGCCGATGCCGGCCGAGCCACCGGTGATGACCGCGATCATGGAATCGTCGGCCATCGCGTCACACTCCCGGTGCCAGCGCGAGCACGCGCAGCGGGCTGCCCGAGCCGTTGCGGATCTTCAGCGGTGCAGCGAGGATCAGCGCGCCCTGCGGCGGCAGCTGGTCGAGGTTGCAGAGGCACTGCAGGCCGTAGCGGTTGTTGCCGTGCATGTAGTAGTGGCAAGGGTAGGGCGGGTTGAGGTGGTGGGCCTGGCCGGCGTCGGTGCCGACCGACTCGGTGCCGAACCCCAGCACGTTCCGTTCCCGGATCAGCCAGGGCACGACCTCGGCGTCCGGGCCGGGCGAGTGCGCGCCGTCCTCGGCCATGTTGAGGTACTCGCGCGGCGTGGTGCGCTTGGACCAGTCGGTGCGCAGCAACACCCAGCTGCGCGCCGGGATGCGGCCGTGCTGCGCCTCCCAGGCCTCGACGAAGGGGATGGTGAGCAGGAAGTCGGGGTTGGCCGCGGCCTCCGCCGACACGTCGATGACGCAGGCGGCGGCGATGAAGTGCTCGGGCGGAATCGAATCCACCGCGTTGTTGGGCTGGTCCTTGCCGCTCACCCAATGGATGGGCGCATCGAAGTGGGTGCCGGTGTGCTCGGACATCGAGAAGTTGTTCCAGTACCAGGCGGGGCCGCGCTCGTCGTAGCGCGAGATCTCCTCGATGCGGAACGGCCACGCCTGGCCGAATTCGGGCGGCAGCACGATGGTCGGGAACTCCGGCGTCAGGGTCTGGGTGAGGTCCACCAGCTTCAGGCGGCCGCTGATCAGTTCGGCGAGGAACTGGCTGAGGGTTTCGTTCATTGCGTGGGTCTCCTGGTGCGGGGCGCTCATTGGCCGAGTTCGCGCTCGACGGCCTTGTGGTTTTCGCGCAGGCGCTCGCGGATCTCCTCCGCGATGTCGCCCACATAGACGTCCTCGACGCCGTCCTGCAGGCCCTTGACGATGGCCTTCGCGACTGCGGCGGGGGCGAGCTTGGGCGGCGGGGTGAGCTGCTCCCACTCTTCCTCGACCGGGCCGGGGAAGACGTTCAGCACCCGCACGCCGGCGCCGCGGAACTCGGCGCGCAAGGTCTGCGCCGCCGACAGCGCGGCCGCCATCGAGGCCGACCACGCGCCGCGTGCCGGCAGCGCAGCGAGCGCGTGGATCGAGAGGATGTTCACCCACGCCACCGCGTTGTTGCTGCCGTCCGCTGCGCGAAAGCCCATGCCGGGGCCGAAGGCCTGGGCAAGGCGCATCAGGCCGAGCACATTCACGTCGAAGGCGTCGCGCGCGAGGATCACGTCGCGCCGCCCGAGGATGCCGCCGTCGCGCAGGTAGGCGGCGGTGTTCACCAGGATCTCGACCTTGCCGCCGATCGAGGCCGCGAGGCGGTCGACCGAGTCGGTGTCGGTGACGTCGAGCTCCACCACCTGCACGCGCGGATCGGACGCCACCAGGCGGTCGAAGGCCGGCACCGTCTTCCAGGTGGTGGGGTCGCCGACGAACACGATGCTGGCACCCGCCTCCAGCATCGCCTTGGCGGTGGCGAGCCCCATCGCCGATTTGCCGTCGCTGACGAGCACGCGGCGGAACTTGGGGTCGCAGGTCGATTCGCGCAGCTGGGCGGCGTCTTGCATGTTGGGGGTGTCCTTCTCGGGCAGGGCATGGAGAACCGCCTGGCCGCTGCGGTCGAGCTTGAGGGCGAGGCGCACGCGCGTGCCGTCCGTGTCGGGTTCGGCACAGTCCTCATGCACGTGCGCCACCACCGCCGGGCCGGCGTCCATCTTCACCGTGCCGATGCGCCAGGGCAGGCGCTCGCGGAAGTACAGATCGTTGCTGTGGCGCAGCGTGGTGGTGGCGATCAAGAGGCCGCGGTTGTCGCTCGCGCGCCATTCCAGGTGCTCGGAGAGGCAGTTCGCGCACACCTCGCGCGGCGGGTATTGCAGCGTGCCGCAATCGGCGCAGGTCTGCATCTCGAAACGGCCTTCCGCCGCGGCGCGGGTGAGGCCGAGCGCGGTGCGGCTGCGCGCGCCGGGCGGGCGCGTCGGCAGGCGGGTGCGCGCAACCGGGTTCTTCTTCCTGGGTCTGACGAGAGGTTCGCTCATGCTGCCGCTCCGCGTTCGAGGATGGCCGCGCCCGAGCACAGGCCGCGGTCGTAGTTGATCATGCCGAAGCCGGACACCATGCCGAGACGGGCGCCCTCCACCTGAGTGCGCGCCGCGCTGCCGGTGAGCTGGCGCAGCGCCTGCACCATACCGAGGTAGCCGCCGGCCGCGCCCGCCTGGCCCACCGAGAGCTGGCCGCCCGAGGTGTTGAACGGGAAGTCGCCGTCGATGGTGAAGCGATGCGCGCGCACGAAGGCCGGTGCCGCGCCCTTGGCGCAGAAGCCGAGGTCCTCGAACTGCAGCATGTTGATCACCGGGTAGTCGTCGTAGGTCTCGAGGAAGTCGATGTCCTCCGGCGCCGCCGCGGCGTGCTCGTACAGCGCATCGCGGTCCATCGCCCAGCCGCCGCGGAACTGGATCGCGTCTTCCGGGAAGGCGTTGTGCCGCTCGATGGTCGAGCGCACCCGCACCCAGGGCAGGTTCAGGCTGCGCGCACGGTCCTCGCTCATCACCAGGAAACCCTCGGCGCCGGCGCAGGGCATCACGCAGTCGAAGAGGTGGATCGGGTCGGTGATGGGCCGCGCCGCCATGTACTCGGCGAGGCTCATCGGCTTCTTCATCAGCGCGTGCGGGTTCTTCAGCGCGTTGTCGCGCTGCGCCACGCAGAGCTTGCCGAAATCCTCGCGCGTTGCGCCGTGATGGCGCATGTAGTGGTCGGTGAGGAGCGCGAAGCTCGCGTTCGGGCCGCCCGCGCCGTAGGGGTAGACCGCGTCCTGGGCGAAGCGCGAGAACTGGCTCACCGTGTTGCGGAAGGAGTCGACATGGTTGGTGTCGCCGGCGATGCAGGCGATCACGTCAGCGTCGCCGGCCTGCACCGCGCGCGCCGCGCGCCGCAGCGCCACCACGCCGGAGGCGCCGCCCATGGGGATGTGATCCAGCCAGCGCGGGCTCATGCCCAGGTGCTGCATCAGCCCCACCGCGGTGTCCGGCCCGAGCGTGAAGCTGGAGACGCACACCCCGTCGATGTCGCCCTTGGCGAGGCCGCTGCCGCGGATCAGCGCCGCGAGCGCGCGACCCAGCCACCAGTGCGCGCTGCGGGTGGAGTAGCGCACATAGGGAATCGTGACCGGCACCACCACCGCGACGCCGGCATAGGACTGGCGGGCGCTCATTTGTGTTCTCCCTGGCGCTTCTTCATCGCGTTGGTGTCCACACAGCGCGGGCTGCCGAGCAGTGTGGGCGCCAGCGTCTTGAGCTCGCCGCGCTGGATCTTGTTGGTGGCGGTGAGGGGTAGTGCATCAACAAAGGCCACGTAGCCCGGCGCCTTGTAGTACGCGAGTTGCGACAGCGCCCACTCGACCAGCGTGCGTGCGGCCGCGGCCATCGCGTCGGCATCCGCTGGCGGCGTCTGCGCAACCACCAGCGCCATCACCTCGTCGCCGCGCACCGCGTCCGGCACCGCCGCCACCGCCACCGACTTCACCAGCGGGTGCTGCTGCAGCACGGCCTCGACCTCGACCGCGGCGATGTTCTCGCCGCTACGCCGGATCACGTTCTTCTTGCGGTCGATGAAGTGCAGGTAGCCGTCGGCGTCGCGGCGCACGATGTCACCGGTGTGGAACCAACCACCCGCCCAGGCCTCCTCGGTGGCGGCCGCGTCCTTGAGGTAGCCGGCAAGAAAGCCGTAGCGCGGGTCCGCGCCTGCATGGCGCACGAGCAGCTCGCCGTTCTCGTCGATGCCCGCCGCTTCGCCGCTGTCCGCGACGATGCGCACCTCCACATCCGCCGCTTCCTTGCCGAAGCAGGATGTGCCGATGTGGCGCGGCTCGTGGTTGGCGATGATGACCGCGCCGGCGCCGGTCTCGGTCATGGCCCAGGCCTCCAGCAGCGGGAAGCCGAAGCGCGCCTCGAACGGGCCGTGCAGGGTGCGGTCCACGCCGGCGCCGAAGCCGAAGCGCACCGCGTGCTCGCGGTCGGCCGGGGCGGCCGGCGCCTTCATCAGCATCGCCGGCATCACGCCGAGGTAATGCACGACGGTGGCGCGCGACGCGCGCACGCTCGCCCACCAGCTGCGCGGGTGAAAGCGGTCGAGCGGGATGAGGCAGCCGCCGGTCATTACCATCGCCATCGTCGAGTAGGCCATCGCGTTCATGTGCACCACCGGCAGCGGCGTGATCATGCGTTCCTCGCCCTGGCGCAACGTGGCGAGGCCGCCGATGTTGGCGTACCAGCGTCCGGCATGCAGGAAGTAGCGGTTGGGCAGCATGCAGCCCTTGGGGCGGCCGGTGGTGCCGGAGGTGTACAGCAGCGCGCATTCGCTGAGCGCGCCCGGTGCGCGCCCGGCGAGCGGCGCGGGGAAGGCAGCAGGCGGCGGCGCGTCGCCATCGGCGATGACCTGGAACGCCCGTCCGGCGCGCGCGGCGGCGGCAGCGAGGTCGGCATGGCGCGCGGGCAGTGCGACGGCGAGCGCGATCTCGGAGTGGCCGATCAGGTATTCGAGTTCGGCCGCGCGCAGGTCGGCGTTGATCGGCACCACCGACACGCCGAGCGCGTTGAGCGCGAACCAGTGGAGGAAGAAGGCCGGGCGGTTCTCGAGCAACAGGCCGACGCGGTGGCCGTGGCCGTAGCCGGCCGCGGCGTAGGCCGCACGCAGGGATTCGATGCGTGTGGCAGCCGTCGCGTAGTCGAGTTCGCCCGCCGGGATGCCGTAGAGGCCGGCGGTCTCCGGCAGCACGCACAGAAAGGGGCGCGTCGCCCAGCCGCGTGCGGCGAAGGAGAAGGCGCGGAAGACCGTGTCTGCGGCGATGTCCGCGGCGGTGTTGGTTGTGCTTGGCAAGACGTGCTCCCGCTTACATGAAGAGCTGGATGTTGCCGAAGGCCGCATCGCAATTGACCAGCTGGACCTTCTTCAGGCGGATGCGCAGCGCGCCGTCCTGGCGCACCAGGTGGTGGTGCGCCCAGCCGGCGTAGAGGGTCTGCTGGTCGATGCGCGTCTCGACGTAATGAAAGGCGCTGCGCACGACGTATTCGCCCTTCGCGTCGTCCGCGGATTCCACGCTCGGCTGCTGGATGAGGTGATGGCAGCGGCTCTGCGGCTGCTGCGAGAAGGTGCGCTTGCCGTGCAGGCGCTCGATGCGCACCTTGAGCAGCAGCTTGTCCTCGTAGAGCAGCGAGGTATGGAGCTTGGGATCGGGCTGGTCGTGGGTGAGCGGCATCCAGTAGTAGCCGTCCTCGGTGAAGAGGTCCAGCCATGCGTCGAAGCGCTGCTCGTCGAGCATGCGCGCCTCGGCATAGACGAAGTCGCACAATTCTTTTTCGGTCATGGCGCTCTCCTTACTTTGCGGTCGCCATGTCGGCGGTCATGTAGGTGGCCCAGGCGCGCATCTGGTTGCGCATCTGCAGCTCGTTGGTGCCGTTGGTCTCGAAGTGCTCGGCGTTGCGCGGCTCGGCCGGGTCGTACAGGCGCTGGATGTTGATCCAGTCGCGGCCGCGTGTCTGGAGAGCTTCCTGGGCGCGCTCGTACATCTCGGTGTCGTCGTGCGCCACCACCGAGGTGGGCGCGTTGATCAGGCGCGAGTACATCAGCGTGCGCTCGAGGAGGATGTCCGGCGCACCGACGAGGCGGAAGGTCCAGGATTCGACCAGGGTCTTGTCCGGCCCGAGCGGCTTGAAGAGACGCATCGCCTGGATCGGCCCCTTCATCGTCAGGTTGGGAAAATAGACGGTGTTGTGGCGGCATTCGCCGAGGATGGCCTTGGCTTTTTCCTCGCCGTAGTGCTGCACCATGGCGTCCCAGTATTCCGGCACTTCCGAGTAGGCGGCATGGATCGAGTTGGAGACGCCGGTATGGCCGTGGCCGTTCGGCCAGACGCGGATGCCCATGCCCTCGAAGAACTCGTAGGGGCTGGTGAAGGGGGCGAAGAGCTCCACCGCCATCGGCTTGGGCGTGCCCGCCGGAGCCTGGTTCCAGACCGCGACCGCGGTGCCGGCCGAGGATTCGTGCGCGACCATCGGGTGGCAGGTGTCGGTCTGGTTGTCGATCAACATCTTCCAGTTGCAGTGGTTGATGTAGCGCAGCACGCCGCCGGCGATTTCCAGCTTGCCGACCGGCGAGCGGTCAACCATGTTGTCGATGGTGGACAGCGACTCGCCGAAGTACTCTTCGAAGGACACCCCCTCGCGGCTCATGCGGCAGAACACGAAGTCGCGATAGACCCTGACGTTGGCTACCGCCGCCATGCCGCCCGCCGCCTCGGACTGTTCGAAGCCGGTGTTCTCGTAGCCCTTCTTGAGCGGGATCGCGAGCAGGCTGCCGTCGGTCTTGAAGGTCCAGGCATGGTAGGGGCAGCGGAAGAACTTTCCGGTGTTGCCGCACACTTCGCCCGCGACCTTCACGCCCTTGTGGGGGCAACGGTTGTAGAGCACGCGGATGCTGTCGTCGCTGTGGCGCACCATCACTACCGGCTCGACGCCCACGGTGGTGGTGTAGTAGTCGCCCTTGTTCGGCACCTGGCTCGCATGGCCCACATACACCCAGGTGTTGGCGAAGAGGTGCTCCATCTCCAGCTCGAACAGCTCCTGGTCGATGTAGGTGTCCTTGTGCACCTCGGTGTCGCGCACCAGGGCGCGGATGGCGTCGGGCTTGCCGCGGTATTTGCTCATCGGGGGTCTCCTCAGAGGTCGAGCACCAGGCGCGGCGACTTGGCCCGCGAGATGCAGATCTGGATCAGTTTGCCTTCCGCCTTCTCGGCGTCGGACAGGAAGTAGTCGCGGTGATCCGGTTCGCCCGCGAGCACGGTGGCGGTGCACACTCCGCATTCGCCGCGCTTGCAGTCGTACATCGGGTCGCAGCCCGCTGCCTCGAGCACGTCGAGGATGGTCTTGTCCGCCGGCACGGTGAGCACCTTGCCGGACTGCGCGAGCTCCAGCTCGAAGCTGCCGTCGCCGGCCTGCGGCGCGGCGTTGGCGAAGAGCTCGAAGTGGATGCGCTCGCGCGGCCAGCCGGCAGCGGTGGCGCCGGCGATCAGCGCGTCGATCATGCCCTTGGGGCCGCACACGTAGAGGTGCTGGCGGGGCGAGAGCCCGGCGAGCAGCGCGGCAAGGTCTAGACGGGTGGCGTCCTCGTCGTCTGCATGGATGTGGAGGCGCGCGCCGGCGAGCGCCTGCAGCTCGTCGACGAAGGCGAGCTGGTCGCGGCTGCGCCCGCTGTAGTGCAACACGAAGGGCCGGCCGGCGCTGGCGAGCGCGGCCGCCATCGAGGCGATCGGGGTGATGCCGATGCCGCCGGCGATCAGCACCGTCTCGCCTTCGCCGGCCTCGGCCGCGTGCAGCGGAAAGTCGTTCTTCGGCGCGCTGACGCTGATGCGGTCGCCGACCTCGAGCGCATGCATGTGGCGCGAGCCGCCGCTGCTTTCCGCCTCCAGCCGCACGCCGAGGCGGTAGTGCGTCGGCGCGTCGAACGCGGTTGCGGTCTCGCCGGCAATCGCGTGCGTGACCATCAACGAGTAGCTGCGCGGCTCCGCCAGGCCGGGAATGGCGACGCGCACATGGGCGCCGGGCGTGAAGGCCGGCAGCGTTGCGCCGTCCGCCGCGGCGAGCCGCAGGCTGCGGATCGACGGGCTCGCGGCGCCGGCTTCGGTGATGGTGAGTTCCAGTGGCTGCATCGTGTCGTCCCCGTTCCCTGTTCTTGTTCGTGCTGTGCTTGTTCGTGCTTTTTGTGCGTGCCTTCAGGCGGCCTTGCGGTCGAACGCGATCGCCCGGCCGACGTCTTTCATCAGGCTGCCGAGCTGCTGGTCGAGCGCGCGGCCTTCCTCGTCGGCCTGGGCGGCCGCGCGCAGCTGGGCGAGCGTAGCGGCCGCGTCGGCCCGGCCGAGCAGCGTGTCCGCGGCCTCCATCAGCCGCGCGAAGCGGTCGCCGCCGCGCGCGTGGGTGCCGCTGTAGCCTTTCACCAGCTTGCGGCAGTGGGCCACCTCGACCGCGAGCGCGTAGTCGTGCTCCGCGATGCGTTGCACGCGCGCGAACCAGGCGGCGATGTCCGCGCACTCGATCTCGTGGCGCAAGGTGCCGCGGCGGAAGGCGCGCATGCCGGACACGAGATACAGCGCGAGGAACCAGCCCAGCGTGCCGGTGCGCACGCGGCGGCCGCGCTCCAGGCGGCGGCGCAGGAAGGCGGCGAGGCTGCCGGATTGCTCCAGCCAGCGTCCCAGTCTGGCGGGCAGGGTGCCGCACACTTCTTCCAGCCGCGGGTGCATGTATTCGGTGGTGTAGACGATCTGGTCGGCCTTCGCGCCGACTTCCCGACGCACCCGCTCGAAGCGGCTGCCACGCGTCTTGAGGTCGGCGACGCGGATCACGTCGTCGTAGCTCATCGCCACCGCGAGTCGCTGCGCCATCGCGGTGGTGAGTGCCCAGCCGCGGGCCTCGCCGCCGTGTGCCGCGTCGAGGGTGCGGATCGCATCCATGCGGGCGAGGTATTCCCCGGCGTACTCGACATCCTGCCAGTCGATGAGGCGGCGCAGCCCGGCGACCAGCATCGTGTGGCTCGCGGCGGGGAAATCCTGCTTCACGCGCACGAGCAGCGCCTGCACCGCAGGGTGCGCGGCGGAATCCGGCACCTCGGGTGCCGGCCGCGCGGTGTCGATGGGCGCGGGTTGCGTCGGTGCGCCCGCGGCGGCGTCGAAGCCGAGCGCGAAGGCGCGCAGGCTGGCCTCGGCACCCTTGCCGCCGTGGCGGATCGTGGCCTCGAAGGCCTCGCGCGGGAAGGGCAGCACGCCCGCGCCGGCGATTGCGCCGAAGAGGCTTGCCGAGATCACGCTGCCGGCCCGCTCGGCCATGTCCTGCAGGTCGAAGCACAGCATGCGCTTCGCCGCGGCGCGGCCGGCGTCCAGCACCTTGTTCGGGTCGGCGACGCCATTGCCCAGCGCAGCCTTTTCGCCGACCGCATAGCTGCGGTGGCTGGAGGTGATCAGGGTCGTGCGGTCGGGCGTCACCAGACCGCGCTGCATCGCGCGGCCGGCCTCCATGAGCTCGGCTGCGACCACCATGTCGACGTCGCCCGGTGTGGGCATCATCGGCAGCACCGGGGGGCGGCCTGCGGCCTGCGCGGCGCTCTCGGGCAGCAGCTCCAGGTAATAGATGGTGGCGCCGGTGCGTTGCGCGACGCCCGCCACCGAGGTGGTCTGCGCCCACCAGCCGGCGTTCTCGGCCATCTCGACCAGCCAGTCGGCGAGCACCCCGCCGCCCTGGCCGCCCATCGCGAGTACCGCGATCTTGATCGGGGTGCCCGGGTGCAGGACGATGCCGCCGCTCGCGTTCGTGTTCAGGTTCGTGCTCATGCTCGTGTCGCCTTTCACAGCGCGTAGCGCGCGCTGCGCGCGGCCCGGCGTTTCTGCAGGAAGCCGATCACCGCGTCGCGCAGCCGGGCGACGAGGCGGTCGGTGCCGCTGGGGTTGTGGATGATGTCGGCGCGATAGAAGGAGGGGCACAGCACCGCCGCCTCGGCGACCTCGCCGCAGTTGCCGCAGCCCACGCAGCCGCTATCGACATGGGCGACCGGGTCGTCCTTGAGCGGATCGCCGCTGTCCTTGACGGTGAGTGACGGGCAGCCGGAGAGGCGGATGCAGGCGTGGTCGCCGCTGCATACGTCGGCATCGACGCCGAAGCGCTCCTTCACCACGCGCTGGCCGGACTTCACCGCCTTGGCGAAGAGCGGCTTCACCCGGCGCTGCTTGTTGAGCATGCACTCCGACTGCGCGACGATGACCTTGGGCCCTTCGACCGGGGTGGTGAGGGCCTCGTGCAGGGTGTCGCGCAGGCGGCTCACGTCGTAGGTGCGGTCGATGACGCGCAGCCACTTCACCCCGGTGCCGAGGATGGCGCGCTCGATCGGGTTCTTGGTGGCGCGCAGCGCGTTGTCGGCGCGCGACGAGGGGATGTCCTGGCCGCCGGTGGCGGACGAGTAGAAGTTGTCGACGATGACGATCACGCCGTCGTGCTTGTTGAACACCGCGTTGGCGATGCCGGACGACAGCCCGTTGTGCCAGAAGCCGCCGTCGCCCATGATCGAGATCGCGCGCTTGCCCGCCTTGACGTTGAAGGCCGAGCTCGATGCCGCGCCCAGCCCGTAACCCATGGTGGTGGCGCCGAGGTTGAAGGGCGGCAGGATGGAGAACAAGTGGCAGCCGATGTCGCACGACACATGGTGCTTGCCGAGGTCCTGCTGCACCAGGTTCATCGCCGCGAAGATCGGCCGCTCGGGGCAGCCCACGCAGAAGCCGGCCGGGCGTGCCGGCACCACCTGGGCGAGGTCCTGCACCTTGGGGTGGAAGGTGATCGGCACCGCGGCCGGTTTCGTCTCTGCCGACTTGGCTGCGGGCGCATCCGCCGCGACCGCCGGGTGGGTGGCGAGCGCGTCGGGCTGGTGCGCCTTGAGGAAGGCGGCGATGCCGTCGCGCATCACCGCGGTGGTGTATTCGCCTGCCATCGGCAGTACGTCCTTGCCCGAGAGATGGGTGGCGATGCCCGCCTTGCGCAGGATCGCGTGCAGGTTCTGCTCGATGTAGTCCGGCTGACCTTCCTCCAGCATCAGCACTGCGCGCTTGTCGCGGCAGAAGTCCTCCACCTCGTCCGGGATCACCGGGTAGGTGACGTTCATCACGTACATCGGGATGCGGCTGTTGCCGAACACATCCGCCAGGCCGAGGAGCTGCAGCGCGCGGATCACGCTGTTGTAGAGCCCGCCTTGCAGGATCAGGCCGATGTCGGTGAAATCGCCAGGGAAGAACTCATTGAGCTTGCGCGAGCGGATGAATTCGACCGCCGCCGGCCAGCGCTGGCGGATCTTCTCCTGCTCGTGCAGGAAGGAAGCCGGCGGCAGGACGATGCGGTTGATGTCGCGCTGCGGGTTCTCCAACGCCTGTTTCAGGGTATAGGCCGGGCGGCGGTTTTCCTTGGTGATGAAGCGGCCGTGCACATGGCAGGAGCGGATGCGCACCTGCAGCATCACCGGGGTGTTCGAGGCCTCGGAGAGCGCGAAGCCGTCCTCGACCGACTGCACGATGGATTCCAGGTTCGGGCGCGGGTCGAGCAGCCAGATCTGCGACTTCATCGCGAACGCGTGCGAGCGCTCCTGCATGATCGACGAGCCTTCGCCGTAGTCCTCGCCGATGATGATCAGCGCGCCGCCGGTGACCCCGCCCGAGGCGAGGTTGGCGAGCGCGTCCGAAGCGACGTTGGTGCCGACGGTGGATTTCCACGTCACCGCGCCGCGGATGGGGTACATCACCGAGGCCGCCAGCATCGCCGCGGCGGTCGCCTCCGAGCCGCTGGTCTCGAAATGCACATCCAGTTCTTCGAGGATCTCGTTGGCGTCGGCGAGCACGTCCATCAGGTGCGAGATCGGCGAGCCCTGGTAGCCGCCCACGTAACCCACACCGGCCTGGAGCAGGCCCTTGGTGATCGCGAGGATGCCTTCGCCGCGAAACTCCTGCCCCGCCGGGATGCGCAGCTGCTCCACCTCTTTCTTGAACGAGCGCTCAGCCATGGTGGGGGACCTGTTGGGGGCGCGTTGTCACGCGGTGATTCGGCTGCCGGGGGTGGGGCATGAAGGTTCTCCATTCTTCTTGTGCCGGCGGTAAGGGCCCGTTTGACACGGGGTTCGCGGACCCGTGCCGGCACGTCTTGGAACTACTTTAAGAATGAACAATTTTATTGTCAATAGAAAACATGAAATTTCATGGAGGTCAGAAAATACCACGAAAAATCAGCGTGATATAAGAACATTCGCGGCCCCATGCTGGTGCGGCGCCGCACCATTCCGGGGCCCCTTGCAAAGCACGGCATGACAGGGAATCGGGGCAGATTCATGCTGCAGGTGCAGCAAACGGCTGGCCCGGATGCACCGGTTTGGGGATGGCGGGCAGGGGGGGCGGGGGCGACCTGCCGCGTGCTGGCTGCATGCCGGCCGTATCGCCACGCGAAGCGCAGGTCGCGCCTTTGACGTATAGTTTCCGGCGTCGGCGCGTGCCCATGGCGCCGGCACACCATATAGCCGACCAACCCTGTGACGAGGCGATACGAGGTCGAATGGCGGAATCCATGCATGCAGAGGGCGCACCCGGGGCGCAGGCCGACGACGGGCGCTTCGTCGATCATTACCTGGCGTATCTGCTCGCGCAGGCCAGTAGCCGCATCTCGCGCGAGTTTCACCACGAAGTGCAGGCGGCGGGCCTGTCGGTGACCGAGTGGCGGGTGCTCGCGAGCCTGGAGGGGAGCGATGGCGAGAGCATCGGCGTGCTGTGCCAACTCACCCTCACCAAGCAGCCGACGCTGTCGCGCGTGGTGCTGCGCATGGAGGCGGAAGGCCTGGTGAACCGCACCCGGGTGCGGGCCGACCGTCGCCAGACGGTCGTCAGGATCACCGCCAAGGGCCACCGCATGACGGAAGCCCTGCGCGCCCGCGCGATCGCGCATCAGCAGCGTGTGCTCGAGCCTTTCGGGCAGGACAAGGCTGCACTCCTGATCGCGATGCTGAAGGATCTGCTCGCGCTGCATCCGCCCGGCGGCGCGGCGGAGCTCGACGACTCCGAAGACTGAAGCGTGGCCCCTGCTGGCCGCGGATGGGCGGCAATGCTGCAGGATTGAAATCTTGTTGACTTGATAGTTTAGGTATGAAATATTCGTTGATAAATAACAACGCTGTTTCGATCCCGCCCAGCGCCGCCCGACCCCATCGGCGGACTCGGCTCAAAACTGAAGGAGCAACACGATGCGCATCGTATGTTTGGGTGGTGGCCCGGCCGGACTGTATTTCGCGATCCTGATGAAGAAGGCCAATCCGGCGCACGACATCACGGTCATCGACCGCAATGCGGCCGACAACACCTTCGGCTGGGGCATCGTCTTTTCCGACAAGACCATGGACGGCTTCCGCGAGGCCGACCTGAAGGTGGTCGAGGAGATCGAGGCGAACTTCCACCACTGGGACGACATCGACGTGTTCTTCAAGGGCCGCAAGATCACCTCGGGCGGTCACGGCTTCTGCGGGATCGCGCGCATCAAGCTGTTGCAGATCTTCCAGAAGCGTGCCGCCGAGCTGGGCGTGAACATGGTGTGGGAGCAGGAGATCAAGGATCCCGACGAGTACGCCCGCGACTACGACCTCGTGATCGGCGCCGACGGCGTGTTCTCGACCACGCGCGCCAAGCACGAGGCGCACTTCAACCCGCGCATCGACACGCGCAAGAACCGCTTCATCTGGCTGGGCACGAAGAAGAAGCTCGACGCCTTTACCTTCGCGTTCAAGGAGACCGAGTGGGGTTGGTTCAACCTGCACGCCTACCGCTTCAACGAGGAGATGTCGACGTTCATTGTCGAGACGCCCGAGACCACTTGGTACAAGGCCGGCATGGACAAGTTCGAGGCCGACGACTCGATCGCCTTCTGCGAGAAGCTCTTCGCCGACATGCTCGACGGCCACAAGCTGATCTCAAACGCGCGTCACCTGCGCGGCTCGGCGATGTGGCTGAAGTTCAACCGGGTGCTGTGCGAGCGCTGGTACAAGGACAACATCGTGCTGATCGGCGACGCCGCGCACACCGCCCACTTCGGCATCGGCTCGGGCACCAAGCTCGCGATGGAGGATGCGATCTCGCTCGCGAAGGTGCTCAACAGTACCGATGGCAGCGTGCCCGAGCGCCTCGCCCGCTATCAGGCCGAGCGTGAGATCGAGGCGCTGAAGCTGCAGAGCGCGGCGCGCAACCGTATGACCTGGTTCGAGGACATCGAGCGCTACACCCACATGGAGCCCGAGCAGTTCGCGTTCTCGCTCCTCACCGGCAGCCAGCGCGTCGGTCATGAGAACCAGAAGCTGCGCGATCCGCAGTACGTCGAAGGCCTGGACAGCTGGTTCGCAGCGCAGTGCGGCCTGCCGGCGAAGCCCGTCCCGCCGATGTTCACCCCGTTCAAGCTGCGCGGCATGACGCTCTCCAACCGCGTCGTCGTCTCGCCGATGTGCACATACTCCGCCACCGACGGCGTGCCGGGCGACTTCCACTTCCAGCACTACACCGCGCGCGGCCTCGGCGGCGCGGCGCTGGTGATGACCGAGATGACCTGCGTCGCCCCCGAGGCGCGCATCACCCCGGGCTGCACCGGCATCTGGAACGACGAGCAGGTCGCGGCCTGGCAGCGCATCGTCGGCTTCGTCCATGCCAACAGCGGCGCGAAGATGGGCCTGCAGATCGGCCACGCCGGCCGCAAGGGTTCCACCAAGCTGTCGTGGGACGGCATCGACCAGCCGCTCGAGAGCGGCAACTGGCCGCTGATCGCGCCCTCGCCGCTGCCGCTGATCGCGGGCGTGTCGCAGACGCCGCGCGAGATGACGCGTGCCGACATGGATGCGGTGAAGGCCGCCTTCGTCGCCGCGACCCAACGCGCCGAGACGGCCGGCTTCGACCTCGTCGAATTCCATGCCGCGCACGGCTACCTGATGTCCTCGTTCATCTCGCCGCTCACCAACCAGCGCAGCGACGAATACGGCGGCAGCATCGCCAACCGCTGCCGCTATCCGCTCGAGGTGTTCCAGGCGATGCGCGCGGTGTGGCCGGCGGAAAAGCCGATGTCGGTGCGCATCTCGGCGCACGACTGGGTGCCGGGCGGCACCACGCCGGAGGATGCAGCCGAGATCGCGCGCCTCTTCAAGGACGCCGGCGCGGACATCATCCACGTCTCGTCCGGCCAGGTCAGCAAGGACGAGCAGCCGGTGTACGGCCGCATGTTCCAGGTGCCGTTCTCCGACAAGATCCGCAACGAGGTTCTCGTGCCGACGATCGCGGTGGGCAACATCTTCGAGGCCGACCATGTGAACACCATCATCGCCGCGGGCCGCGCCGACCTGTGCGCGCTCGCCCGACCGCACCTCGCCGACCCGGCCTGGACGCTGCACGCGGCGGCCGAGCAGGGCTACTTCGACATCGCCTGGCCGAAGCAGTACGTCGGCGGCAAGGTGCAGCTCGAGCGCAACCTCGAACGCGCCGCACAACTGGCGCTGAACGCATGAGCGCGCCGGCCCTCGGTCCGCTCGCCGGCCGTCATGCGCTCGTCACCGGTGCCGGCAGCGGCATCGGTGAGGCGATCGCGATCGAGCTCGCCAGCCTTGGCGCCACGCTGACGCTGCTCGGCCGGCGGTCCGCGCCGTTGGCCGCCACGCTCGCGAAGCTCGCCGGCGAGGGGCATGGCGTGGTTGTGGCCGACATCACCGACCACGCTGCAGTCGCCGCTGCGTTTGGGGAGGCCGCTGCGGCGCGCGGGCCGGTCGCGATCCTGGTGAACAACGCCGGCGCGGCGAAGAGCGCGCCGGCGGGCAAGACCTCGCCCGCGCTGTGGGACGAGATGATCGCGGTGAACCTCGGTGGCACCTTCAACTGCACCGTCGCGGCGCTGCCCGGTATGCAGGCGGCGCGCTGGGGGCGGATCGTGAACATCGCCAGCACCGCCGGACTGGTGGGCTACGCCTACGTTTCGGCCTACTGCGCCGCCAAGCACGGTGTGATCGGCTATACCCGCGCGCTCGCGCTGGAGGTGGCGAAGCAGGGCATCACGGTGAACGCGGTGTGCCCGGGCTATACCGACACGCCGCTGCTGGGCGGAGCGGTGCACAACATCGTCGCCAAGACCGGCCGCAGCAGCGACGACGCCAAGGCCACGCTGGCCGCGAGCAATCCGCAGGGCCGGCTGATCCAACCCGAGGATGTCGCCCGCACGGTGGGCTGGCTGTGCCTGCCTGGCGCCGAGGCCATCCACGGACAGGCGATTCCGGTCGCGGGCGGCGAGGTCATGGCCGGCTAGGATACGGCCGACCGGTGCCGAATGCCGCGCAATGCAGGCACGCACGAACATGAGACGACAGTACGCGCAAGACAGGTTCAACGCGAACACGACACATCAGGCAGGGAGGAAACGATGGCAGAACTTTCGATGAAGGACCACAAGCGGCCGTTCAAGGACTATGCCGCGCGCCACTTCAAATGGACGTGCAGTGACGACGGTAGGGTGGCGACGATCACCCTCAACCGGCCGGACAAGAAGAACCCGCTCACCTTCGACTCCTATGCCGAACTGCGCGACCTCTTCGACGCGCTGCGCTACGCGAATGACGTGCGCGCGGTGGTGGTGCAGGGCGAGGGCGGCAACTTCTGCTCCGGCGGTGACGTGTTCGAGATCATCGAGCCGCTCACCCGCATGAGCATGCCGGAACTGCTGGACTTCACCCGCATGACCGGCGACCTGGTGAAGACCATGCGCCGCTGCCCGCAGCCCATCATCGCCGCGATCGACGGCATCTGCGCCGGCGCCGGTGCAATGGTGGCGCTTGCGTCGGATTTTCGCATCGGTACGCCCGAGGCGAAGACTGCCTACCTCTTCACCCGCGTCGGCCTCGCCGGCGCCGACATGGGCGCCTGCGGCCTGCTGCCGCGCATGATCGGCCAGGGGCGCGCCACCGAACTCCTCATGACCGGCCGTGCGATGAGCGCCGAGGAAGGCCTCGCATGGGGCTTCTTCAGTGCGCTCCATCCCGCTGCAGCGCTTGGCGAGGCGGCGGAGAAGCTCGCGCGCAACCTTGCCGATGGCCCGTGGTTCGCGCACACCGTGACCAAGACCATGCTCAACCAGGAATGGGCGATGGGCATCGAGGAGATGATCGAATCCGAGGCCCAGGCCCAGGCGATCTGCATGATGACCGGCGACTTCGGCCGCGCCTTTGAGGCCTTCGCAGCGAAGCAGAAGCCTCAGTTCCACGGCAACTGAGGAGCCGCCATGGACCGCAGCATTCTCGAACTGCCGTTCTACGGCCCCGAGCACCGGCAGCTCTCGGACGCCATCCACGCCTGGGCCGGACACCTGCCGGCAATCGACCACCACGACACCGACAACGCCTGCCGCGCGCTGGTGCGTCAGTTGGGCGAGGCCGGGTTCCTGCGCTACTGCGTGCCGGCCGCGTTCGGCGGTGCCTTGCCCGAACTCGACTCGCGCTCGCTGTGCATTGCGCGCGAGACGCTCGCCTACCACGACGGCCTCGCGGACTTTGCGTTCGCGATGCAGGGCCTCGGCACCGGCGCGATCACACTCTCCGGTTCGGATGCCTTGAAGCAAGAGGTGTTGCCCAGGGTCGCGCGCGGCGAGTGGATTGCTGCGTTCGCGCTCACCGAGCCGCTGGCGGGTTCGGACGTGGGGGCGATGGCGTGCGAGGCGCGCCTCGCGGGCGACCACTACATCGTCAATGGCGAGAAGACCTGGATCTCCAACGGCGGCATCGCCGATGTCTACTGCCTCTTTGCGCGCAGCGGCGAGGCGCCGGGCACGCGCGGCATCTCGGCCTTCGTCGTCACCCCCGACATGCCTGGCTTCGAGGTCGTCGAGCGCCTGGACGTGATCGCACCGCATCCGCTCGCGCGCCTGCGCTTCACCGACATGCGGGTACCGGTTGCGAACCGCCTCGGCGCGCCGGGCGAGGGCTTCAAGGTGGCGATGCGCACGCTCGACATCTTTCGCGCCTCGGTGGGCGCGGCGGCGCAGGGTTTTGCCCGCCGCGCGCTCGACGAGGCGCTCGCGCATGTGCGCCAGCGGCCGATGTTCGGCCACACCCTCGCGGATTTTCAGCTCACCCAGGCGAAGCTCGGCGAGATGGCGACCGACATCGACGCCGCCGCCCTGCTCACCGCGCGCGCCGCCTGGCGGCGGGACGTGCAGAAGCTGCCCACCACGCGCGAGGCGGCAATGGCCAAGATGACCGCCACCGAGAACGCCCAGCGCGTGATCGATGCCGCGGTGCAACTGCACGGCGGGCAGGGCGTGCGCAGTGGCGTCAAGGTCGAGTCGCTGTACCGCGAGATCCGTGCGCTGCGCATCTACGAGGGCGCCACCGAGGTGCAGAAGCTCATCGTCGCGCGCGAGCTGCTGAAGGCCGCGGGAGCGGCGTCATGAGCGCGCCCGATCGTGACACGGCGTCCGTTCGCGGCACGGCGCAGGATGCCGGCGCGCACGCCCCGGTCGAGTTCGTCGTCGAGCGCACGGTGCGCTTCGCCGACTGCGATCCGGCCGGCATCGTGTTCTTCCCCAACTACTTCCGCATGCTCAACGACGTGGTGGAAGACTGGTGGGCACATCTCGGTTTCCCGTGGACCGAGCTCATCACGCGGCGGCGCATGGGCACGCCCACCGCGCGGCTGGACACCGAGTTCGTGCGCCCGTCGCTGTTCGGCGACACGCTGCGCTTTCACCTGTCGGTGGAGAAGCTCGGCAGCAGCTCGCTCGCGTTGCGCCACGTCGTCGTCGGCGCCGACTGCGCGCGCCTGCGCGCGAGCCAGCTCATGGTTGCAACCTCGCTGGAAACCCACACATCCACGCCATGGCCGGACGACGTGCGCCAGGCAATCATCCGCTTCAAGGAGAGAGAACAATGAACAAGATCCTGCAACCGGAAGGCTGGGCTGCGCCCAAGGGTTACGCCAACGGCATCGAGGCGCGCGGCAGGCAGATCTACGTCGGCGGTCAGATCGGCTGGAACGCCGAATGCAAGTTCGAGAGCGACGATCTCGTCGTGCAGATCCACCAGGCGCTGAAGAACTCGGTCGACGTGGTCCGTACCGCCGGCGGCGGCCCGGAGCACATCGTGCGCATGACCTGGTACCTGGAAGACAAGAAGGAGTACGTCGCGCGCCTCAAGGAAATCGGCGCCGTCTACCGCGAGGTGATGGGGCGCAATTACCCCGCGATGACAGCGATCCAGGTCGCCGACTTGGTCGAGGACGCGGCCAAGGTCGAGATCGAGGTGACGGCGGTGATTCCGGACTGAAGCTGCACGCTTTGCCTGCTCCGCGCCTGGATGGTCAGAAGCGCGCGAATCGGTCACACTCCCCGCACGAACAATGACGCGGCACCCATGGCAGGTCGCTGCGCGTTCCCGACGAGGAGACAGGCATGCTGGCGCAGCAACGTGTTCATATCGACACCGTGCTCGAGGCGGTCGGTGCGCGATCGGCGAGCGGCCGGGTCAGCGCACATGACGAGGTGATCCGTAGTTCCTGGCGGCGCTGTGTGCAGGAGCACCGGCTCGATCCGACGCGCATGCAGGAGGCCGTGATCCTGCCGGATGCACGCTTGCGCGAGCATCAGGACCAGATGGAGTCCTTCATCCAGATCGCGCGGCACGGGCTGGAGCAGCTCTATCAGCAGGTGGCGGGCCTGGGTTACTGCGTACTGCTCACCGACGCGCGCGGGGTGACAGTGGATTTTCTGGGCGACCTCGCGTTCGAACCCAGTTTGCGCAAGTCCGGCTTGTACCTGGGGGCCGACTGGAGCGAGGCGTTCGCCGGCACCTGTGGCGTCGGCACCTGCATCGCCACCGGCGAGGCGCTGACGGTGCATCTGGACGACCATTTCGATGCCACCCATATTCCGCTGACCTGCACCACCGCACCCGTTTTCGATGCCTTCGGCGAGCTGACCGCGGTGCTGGACATCTCGGCGCTGACCTCGCCGCAGGCGAAGGAGAGCCAGCGTCTTGCGCTGCAGCTGGTGAAAATGGTGGCGGGGCAGGTCGAGAACGCGAGCTTTCTGCAGCGCTTCCATGGTGATTGGATCCTGCGCCTGAGCACGGCGCCGCAGTTTCTGGAGGTGAATCCGCAGTATCTGCTCGCGCTGGATGCGGCCGGGCAGATCATCGGCCACAACCGCGCGGCGCAGCTGCGGCTTTCGTCCGAGTTGGGCCTGGAGCGGCTGATCGGATTGCCGTTCGAGCGCATCTTCGACGCAGCGCTCGGCGAACTCGGCCGCTACGTCGGTCCGCTTGCCCCCGAGGCACGCACGGTGGCCGTGGCCGGAGGCGGCCGTGTGCTGTTCATGCTCGCCTCGCCGCCACCGTTGCGCAGCGCATCGCCGGTGGCCGATACGCGCCAGGTCGCGCTGCCGGCGCCGCTTGCAGCCCTGTCGGGTGGCGACGCGCTCCTCGACCGGCAGATCGAACGCGCCGCGCGTCTGGTGAACTCGCCGGTGAGCCTCCTGCTGACCGGCGAGACGGGATCGGGCAAGGAGTTCTTCGCCAAGGCGGTGCACGAGAGCAGCGCGCGGCGGCGCAAGCCCTTCGTCGCGGTGAATTGCGCGGCGATTCCCGAGACGCTCATCGAGAGCGAGCTCTTCGGCTACCTGCCCGGCAGCTTCTCCGGGGCGGCGAGCAAGGGCAAGCGCGGGCTGATCCAGGCGGCGGATGGCGGCACGCTCTTCCTCGACGAGATCGGCGACATGCCGCTCGCGCTGCAGGCGCGCCTGCTGCGGGTGCTGGCCGAACGCGAGGTGCTGCCGATCGGCGCGATGCAGCCGCAGCCGGTGGACATCCGCGTGATCGCCGCGACCCACTGCGATCTCGTCGGCCTCACCCGTTCGGGGCGCTTTCGTGATGACCTCTACTACCGGCTCAATGGTGCCCAGATCACCCTGCCGCCGCTGAGGAAGCGTGCCGACCTCGGCTGGATGATCGACCGCATGCTCGCGCTCGGCGCGCGAGATTCGCACGATGCGCAGGGTGGGACGGCGGCTGTGCCGGTTCTCTCGCCGGGGGCACGCGCGCGGCTGATGCAGCATGCGTGGCCGGGCAACCTGCGCGAGCTCCGCAATGTCATCGAGTACGCGCGCTCGGTGTGCCGTGGCGGCCGCATCGAGCTCGACGACCTGCCGGATGCGCTGCTCCAGCCGGACGGGCCAGACCTGCCATCGGAAGCTGCACCATCGGCGTTGCCTGCACCCGCGGCGCCAGGCATGCCGGCCGAAGCGGCGCAATTGCTTCAGGTGCTCCGTGATGCGCACTGGAACGTCACTGCGGCAGCCCGCGCGCTGGGGCTCGCGCGTATGACGCTCTACCGGCGCATGAAGCGCTGGGGTATCCAGTCGCCGAACCAGACGGATGCATGAGCGCGAGAAGTCCGCGATGCGTGTGAGCCGGGTTACACCTGTCACAGCACGGGCTGTGACAGTCGTCTCGCAGTGACACCTGCCGAACGGGCAGGGAGCCAGCGACGTTCGCCCGTGCTGCCTTTGAATCCGATGTAAAACAACGGCTTGAGATCAGTATCGGTCTGCGGCGGTGACGCGCGCCGCGCAGGCACGTCCCTTGCGAATGTCCCGGCACCGGAAGATGCCGGTCCAGACAATCAAGGAGACAACAGCATGACTGCAACCGTGATCGAGCGCGAATGCGCGGACACCCCAACCCAGGAGGCCAGTGCCTGGCTCGCGAGCTTCGGCGATGCGCTCGCACGCGGCGACATCGCCGCTGCCGTCGGCCATTTCGGCGCCGAGAGCTACTGGCGCGACCTGGTGAGCTTTACCTGGAACATCACCACCTCGGAAGGGCCGGACCGTATTCGCGAGATGCTCGAGAGCACGCTCGCCACCACCGCACCGTCGAACTGGGCGATCGCCGGCGAGGCGAGCGCGGCGGGCGGGGTGGTCGAGGCCTGGTTCACCTTCGAGACCGGCGTGGCGCGCGGTCGCGGCCATCTGCGCCTGAAGGACGGCAAGTGCTGGACGCTGCTCACCACCATGGTCGAACTGAAGGGGCACGAGGAGAAGAAGGGCGAGCGCCGCATCCTCGGCACCGAGCACGTCGCGGTGCCCGGCGGCCGCAAGACCTGGCTGGAGCAGCGCGCCGAGGAAGAGGCCACGCTCGGCTACACCAAGCAGCCCTTCACCGTGATCATCGGCGGCGGGCAGGGCGGCATCATCCTCGGCGCGCGCCTGCGCCGGCTGGGCGTGCCGACCATCATCATCGAGAAGAACGAGCGCCCCGGCGACAGCTGGCGCAAGCGCTACAAGAGCCTGTGCCTGCACGATCCGGTGTGGTACGACCATCTGCCCTACATGCCCTTCCCGGACGACTGGCCGGTGTTCGCGCCCAAGGACAAGATCGGCGACTGGCTGGAGATGTACACCAAGATCATGGAGCTCAACTACTGGGGCTCCACCACCGCGAAGCACTGCGAATGGGACGAGGCGGCGCAGCGCTGGAAGGTCACGGTCGACCGCAACGGTCAGGAGGTGGTGCTCGCGCCCTCGGAGCTCGTGATCGCGCTGGGTGTGTCCGGCTACGCGAACGTGCCGAAGATTCCCGGCGCCGAGACCTTCGAGGGCGATCAGCACCACTCCAGCAAACACCCCGGGCCCGAGGCCTACCGCGGCAAGAAGTGCGTCGTGCTGGGCTCCAACAACTCGGCGCACGACATCTGCGCAGCACTGTGGGAGCACGGTGCGGATGTCACGATGATCCAGCGCTCCTCCACCCACATCGCGCCCTCCGCTGCGCTGATGGAGCTGGCGCTGGGTGGCCTCTACAGCGAGCAGGCAGTGAAGAACGGCATCGACCACCATACCGGCGACCTCGTCTTTGCATCCGTGCCTTACCAGATCATGCACACCTTCCACATCCCGGTGTATGACGAGATGAAGCGACGCGAGGCGGACCTCTACGCGCGCCTCGAGAAGGCCGGCTTCATGCTCGACTTCGGGGTGGATGGCTCGGGGCTCTTCATGAAGTACCTGCGGCGCGGATCGGGCTACTACATCGATGTCGGCGCGAGTGAGCTCGTCGCCAACGGCAGCATCAAGCTCAGGAGCGGGGTGAACATCGAATCGATCAAGCCGAAGTCCGTCGTGCTCACGGACGGCACCGAGCTACCCGCCGACCTCATCGTGTATGCAACCGGCTATGGCTCGATGAACAACTGGCTCGCCGACCTGATCTCTCCAGAGATCGCCGACCGGGTCGGCAAGGTGTGGGGCTTGGGCTCGGACACGCCCAAGGACCCGGGCCCCTGGGAGGGCGAGCTGCGCAACATGTGGAAGCCCACACAGGTGCCGCACCTGTGGATTCACGGCGGAAACCTGCACCAGAGCCGCCACTACTCGCAGTTCCTGTCGCTGCAGATCAAGGCGCGCATGGAGGGCATTCCGACGCCGGTGTACAGGCTGGCGCCGGTGCATCACAAGCGCTGAGGTGAGACGGCGGGGGGGGAGCGACTCCGTCAAGTCGCAAGCTGGCAGGATTGCTTAGAAAGACTAATGTCATTCTAGTGTCATTCTAGTTTGACATTGGCATCGGCTTCGATGCAGAATGCGAAGCGGTTTATTACCCTTAATGCATATTTCTCGCCACCATGCCCTGCCGCCACCCCGCCCCTGCCGTCGCCGCACCAGCCCGTTCCCCCCGGAGCCCGCAATGAACCGCCTCCTCACCGCCCACACCCCTCTGGGCGACGCCCTGTGGGCGGTGAGCCTGGTAGGCCGCGAGGCTCTCTCCACGCTCTACCACTTCAACATCCGCTTCAAATCGCTGGACCCCAACATCGACTGTCAGGCGATGATCGGGGAGCTCT
>JAYRYZ010000037.1:0-23387 GCA_041916775.1 Rhodocyclaceae bacterium
TACGCGTATGTGCTCGAGACCGGCCAGATCGCGATGGAGGGGCCGGCGCATCAGCTCGCCGACGATCCAAGGGTGATCGAGGCGTATCTGGGGCTGGGCGGGAAGCATCAGGCGATGTTGGCGACCTGACATGGACGCACGCAAACACTGCGTTGAAGCCGCCGAACCACGGAACTCGCCATGATCGCACCCTGCCCGAAAATCTGTGTCGCCGGCGCCGGCGCGATCGGCGGTACGATTGCCGCACGCCTCGCCATGGCCGGCCTGGATGTCAGCGTGCTGGCGCGCGGCACCACGCTGGAGGCCTTGCGCCACGATGGCATCACCCTCACCGACCTGGAGGGCACCCATCGGGTGCCGGTGCGCGCCAGCGACGAGGCCGACTTCGGCGTGCAGGACATCCTGTTCATTTGCGCCAAAGCGCACGACCTGCCCGCCCTGCTGCCGCGCCTGATGCCCATGGTGGGCGCACACACGGTGGTGGTGCCCGCGATCAACGGCGTGCCCTGGTGGTACTTCCAGGGCACAAGCGGGCGATTCGCCGGCGAGACCGTGCGCGCGGTCGATCCGGGCGGCGTGCTGACCGCCACGCTACCCTGGCAGCACCTCATCGGCAGCGTGGTGTTCATCACCGCGGAGTCGCCCCGGCCCGGCCACGTGATTGCGCGCAATCCTCACCTGATGATGTTCGGCGAACTGGACGAGCGCAGCAGCGAACGCCTCCACGCGCTCTGCGCGATCGTCACGCGCGCGGGCATCGAGGCGCGACCGCTGGAACGCATACGAGACAAGCTGTGGACCAAGATCATCGCCAACGTCAGCACCAACCCGCTGTCGGTCATCAGCGGCGCGACGCTGGAGACGCTCTACACCGAACCCGATCTGCGTGACACCCTGGTCGCCATCATGCGCGAGACCCTGCTGGTGGCGGCCAGCTACGGCGCGCGGATCGAGATCGACCCCCTCACCTTCCTGGAACTGGGCGCGGCGATGGGGCCGGTGCGCACCTCGATGCTGCAGGATCTGGAACGCCAGCGGCCGCTCGAACTCGCGGCGATCGGTGACGCCGTGCTGGAGCTCGCCGACCGCTTCCGCATCGCCATGCCGATCACACGCCAGGTGATCGGGCTCGCTCGCATTCGTGGCCGAATGCCCCCTCTCAACGCCTCCACACCGACAAGGAACGAGACATGACCGCAGACCTTCACCCCGGCGTCGTCAGACCGGCGCATTGCAGCGACGAAGAGTGGGCCCTCCGCATCCAGCTTGCCGAGTGCTACCACCTGGTGGATTACTTCGGCTGGACGGAGACCATCTTCAACCACATCTCGGCACGCCTGCCAGGGGGCGAGCACGCCTACTTGGTGAATCCCTTCGGCCTCAACTACACCGAAGTCACGCCGGCCAACCTGCTGAAAGTGGATCTGCAGGGCAACAAGGTGGAGCCCTCACCCTACGATGCCAACCCGGCCGGCTTCGCACTGCACAGCGCAATCCATGGCGCGCGCGACGACATCCACTGCGTGATCCACACCCACACCAACGCGGTCTCGGCGGTGGCGCAGAAGAAGGCCGGCTTCTCGCACGACAACTTCTACGGTGCGCAGCTTCACGGCCGTGTCGGATACCACACCTTCGAGGGCATCACCCTGTTCGCGGAGGAGAAGGGTCGCATGCTCGCGAGCCTTGGCGACAAGCACATCCTGGTGCTGCGCAATCACGGAGTTGCGGTGGGCGAGATGGACATCCCCCGCGCGTTCTTCCTGCTCTGGACGGTACAGCGCGCCGCCGAAATCCAGTGCCAGGCCGGGATGATCCCCGGCGAGGACGTGCCACTGCCGGCCGAAATCGGCCAGAAGTGCGCAGACCTCACGCAGATGCTCATCCGCGAAAGCGGCTTCGCGGTGAAGTTCTTCGAAGCGATGGTGCGCAAGATGCGCAGTGAACGCGGCGCGGGTTGGTAGGACATCCGGGCGCCCGCGCCCGACAATGTCAGGCGCGAGCGCCGCTCAGCCGAAAAAACGCTTCAGCGAACGCGACAGCCAGCCGCCCGAACGGGAGTCGCCCACGACGCTGTTGATGCGGGGCCTCACCGCGCTGACGTAGTCGCCATCTTCACGCTTGATGTGGTTGATGAGCCAGTTGCCCAGCATGTGGGTGACGTCGGCGGTCACATCCTCGCCCGCTTCGAACCGGTCGCGATACTCATTGATCCGACGTACGAACAGTTCATGCACCCGCTTGTGGGGAACGATGAACTGGTAGTTGGCCTCCTCGAGCATGCTCTCCTCGAACGCGAAGTGCGAGATCGTGTACTCGATCAGATCCTTCATCACCTTCCCGACCCGCTCGCGGGACTGCGGCCCATTGGCATCGTCGAGTTGGTTGATGTAGTCGGCCAGCCGTCGGTGCTGCTGGTCGATGACCTTGATGCCGGTGTCGAGGTCGGCGGTCCAGACAATAGCCACTGCATTCTCCAATGCTTGGACGACAGATGCATGCGTGAAAAAGCTCTGCAATGCACTGTTCCATTGTTTCTTTAGCGCAAAAAAGATGCCAAGGATATCAATTCCAACTGCAAATATTGAGGATTATTTCACATCGATGTCATGCGCTTTGCTCTCTAGCCTGTTTGCACCTCGAAGACCTCCACTTGCCCATGTCAGGACCTGGGCATTCTCCTGTGCTTCGGGACGTCTCCCCCCACGGTCAGAAAGGTGGCCGGGTGGCACACAGCACAAGCCGGCAGGACACGCCTCATCACGAGCCCATTGGATCATTATGAATATCAACATCTTGAGATTTATTTATCCATTTTCATATAGTTAATGTCTAAATAATTCGTTTTTTATTTATTTATCTATTGACTTCACACTCCGTTTGGAAAAAACTTCTGCCAACACACAACTGACGTCGGCAGCCTGCGCACGGCGGATCGAACGATCCGCGCGCCGGACCAGGCCTGCGCACTGGCAGAGGAAGCACCATGAGCGGAAGCGCCCACATCGACCGTTTCGTCATCGACAACCTGCCGCCCGCCGAGCAGTGGCCGGAGCTGGTGTTCGACCGGCCAGAGCTGCAGTTCCCGGCGCAGCTCAACGCCTGCGTCGAGCTGGTGGACCGGGCGGTGGAGGAAGGCCATGGCGAGCGGCCGGCCATCGTCGGCGATGGCATCCGCTGGACCTATCGCGAGCTGCAGCAGGTCTCCAGCCGCCTTGCGCATGTGCTGGTCAGCGACATGGGCCTCGTCCCCGGCAACCGCGTGCTGCTGCGCGGCGGCAACACGCCCTGGCTCGCGGCCTGCTGGCTCGCGGTGTGGCGGGCGGGCGGCGTCGCGGTGGGCACGATGCCGCTGCTGCGCGCGAAGGAGCTGAAGGAGATCATCGCCCTCGCCCGCATCAGCCACGCGCTGTGCGATGCCGCGCTCGCCGGGGAGCTGGAGCTCGCGCGTGCCGACAGCGCCGACCTGCGCGAGGTGATGCTCTACGGCGCGGACGGCGCCCTGGCCGGGCTGATGGCCGGGAAGCCCGCGCACTTTGCGCCGGTCGCCACCGCTGCCACCGATCCGGCGCTGATCGGCTTCACCTCCGGCACCACCGGCATCCCCAAGGGCACCATCCATTTCCACCGCGACGTGATGGCGATGTGCGAGGTGTTCCCACGCCACTGCCTCAAGCCGGACCAGGACGACGTCTTCATCGGCACCCCGCCGCTCGCCTTCACCTTCGGCCTGGGCGGGCTGCTGTGCTTTCCGCTGAAGGCGCGCGCGAGCACCGTGCTGCTGGAGAAGCTCGCGCCCGAGCCGCTGCTGCGCGCGATCGCGCAACACCGCGCGACCATCTGCTTCACCTCGCCGACCGCCTACCGGGCGATGGCGCCGCAGGTGGCCAACCACGACATCGCCAGTCTGAAGAAATGCGTCTCCGCCGGCGAAGCGCTGCCCACCGACACCCGCGAGCGCTGGCGCGCCGCCACCGGCATCCAGATTCACGACGGCATCGGCGGCACCGAGCTGATCCACATCTACATCGCCTCCGGCCCCGACGACTACCGACCCGGCGCGCTCGGCAAGGTGCTGCCCGGCTACACCGCGATGGTCGTGGACGACGACATGAACCCGCTGCCGCCGGGCGAGACCGGCAAGCTCGCGGTCAAGGGCCCCACCGGCTGCCGCTATCTCGCCGATGCGCGCCAGACGAACTACGTGCGCCAGGGCTGGAACCTCACCGGCGACGCCTTCCACATGGACGCGGACGGCTACTTCTACTACCACGCGCGCGTCGACGACATCATCGTCACCTCGGGCTACAACGTCTCCAGCCCCGAGGTGGAGTCGGCGCTGCTCGCCCACCCCGCGGTGGCGGAATGCGGCGTGATCGGCGTGCCCGATGCCGAGCGCGGCCAGATCGTCAAGGCCTTCGTGGTGCTGAAGCCGGGGCACAGCGGCGACGCGGCGATGACGCAGACGCTGCAGGACTTCGTGAAGCAGACGGTTGCCCCTTACAAATACCCGCGCGCGATCGCCTACGTGGAGCAACTGCCGCGCACCGAGACCGGCAAGCTGCAACGATTCCGCCTGAAAACGCTACAGTAACGACCCTGCGCCGGACATCCGCACGCACGCATAACGAGACAGCCAAAGGAGATCCACCATGTTGAAGAAGACCTGCCTTGCCCTTTCCCTCTCCGCCCTGACCGCCGGCAGCGCCTTCGCCGCCGACGCGATCAAGGTGGGGATGATGACGACACTCTCCGGGCCGGGCGCGGGGCTGGGCATCGACATCCGCGACGGCTTCAACCTCGCGGTCAAGCATCTGGGTGGCAAGCTCGGCGGGCTGCCGGCGGAGGTCATCATCGCCGACGACGCGCAGAACCCCGAGACCGCGAAGCAGATCGCCGAGCGCCTGATCAAGCGCGACAAGGTCGATGTCGGCACCGGCGTGGTGTTCTCCAACCTGATGCTGGGCGTGGGCCCGGCCTTCTTCGCCGCCGAGACCTTCTACATCAGCGCCAACGCCGGCCCCAGCCAGTATGCCGGGGCCGAGTGCAACCCCTTCTTCTTCAACGTTGCGTGGCAGAACGACAACCTGCACGAGGCGATGGGCAAGCACGTGCAGGACAAGGGCTTCAAGAAGGTCGCGATGCTCGCGCCGAACTACCCGGCCGGCAAGGATGCGCTCAACGGCTTCCGCCGCTTCTACAAGGGCGAAGTTGCGGAAGAGATCTACTCCAAGCTCGGCCAGCTCGACTATGCCGCCGAGATCGCGCAGATCCGCGCCTCCGGCGCCGACGCGCTGTATATTTTCCTGCCCGGCGGCATGGGCATCAACTTCATCAAGCAGTACTCCCAATCCGGCCTGATGAAGAAGACGCCGCTGTTCGCACCCGGCTTCTCCGGCGACGAGGACGTGGTGAAGGCGGTCGGCCCGGCAATGGAGGGCGTGTTCAACACCAGCCACTGGTACCGCGAGATGGATAACGCGGTGAACCAGAAGTTCGTCGCCGACTTCCAGGCGGAACACGGTCGCCTGCCGACGCTCTATGCTTCGCAGGGCTACGACGCGGCGCTGCTGATCGACGCGGCCGTCACCGCCGCCGGCGGCAAGATCGAGGACAAGGCCGCCTTCCGCGAGGCGCTGCGCACGGTTAAGGCGCCGACCACGCGCGGCGAGTATCGCTTCGGCAACAACCACTACCCGATCCAGAACTACTACCTGCGCGAAGTCGCGAAGAACGCCGACGGCTCGGTCAGCAACCGCTTCGCCGGCGTGGTCATGGAAAACCACGCCGACGCCTACGCCGCCGACTGCAAGATGTAAGCACCCCGCTCCCGTCCGCTCCACACCCTGCGTTCCGGCCCCCGGGCCGGCGCGCAGGGGCGGTATCGACCTTCGCAACGGCAAGGGTTCCCCATGTTCTACATGATCATCGAGCAGGCGCTGAACGGCCTGCAGTACGGGCTGATGCTGTTCCTGCTGGCCGCCGGGCTCACGCTGGTGTTCGGCATCATGGACCTCATCAACCTCGCGCACGGTTCGCTGTACATGATCGGCGCCTACCTCACCGCCGCGTTCTACCAGGTGTTGCAGAGCTTCTTCCCGGCGCTGTTCCTCGCGATCCTCGCCACCGCGCTGATCGGCATGATTTTGGAGCGCCTGCTGTACCGCCGCCTGCAGGGCATGAACCACCTGTCGCAGGTGCTCGCCACGTTCGCGCTGATCCTGATCGCGAACGAGACGGTGAAGATCGTGTTCGGCGCCCAGCCGCTGATGATCGGCATGCCGGAGAGCCTCTCGGGCGCGCTGGAGTTGGTCACGGACGAGCTGTACTACCCCGCCTACCGGCTGCTCATCATCGTCGTCGGCCTGGTGGTGGCGGTCGGCCTGTACTTCCTGGTGAACCGCACCCGCATCGGCATGTGGATGCGCGCGGGCGCCTCCAACCCGGGCATGGCGGCGGTGATGGGGGTGCGCATCAAGCCCCTCTTCACCTTCGTGTTCGCGCTCGGCGCCGGGCTGTGCGCGCTCGCCGGCGGGCTGCTCGGCCCGCTGCTCGCGGTGTCGGTGGGCATGGGCGAATCCATCCTGATTCCCGCCTTCGAGGTCATCGTCATCGGCGGCATCGGCTCGATGCGCGGCGCGCTGGTGGGCGCGCTGCTGGTGGGCATGATCGACACCGTCGGTCGGCTGCTGCTCACCTTCGGCCTCAAGCTGGTGGTGGATTCCGCCACCGCGGCGACGCTGGGGCCCACCCTCGCATCGATGATGGTGAGCCTCCTGATGGTGCTCGTCCTGTTCTTCCGGCCGCAGGGCCTCTTCCCGGCACGAGGGTAACCGCCATGTCTTCCCGCTTCGGACACAGCCACGTCCCCGAAACCCCGCTGCAGGCGGGCCTGCCCGGCCCATGGACCGCGATCGGCATCGCGGTGCTGCTCGCGCTCTACCCGCTGGTGATGAACGCATTCGGCCAGGACTTCTACATCAGCCTCGGCAGCCGTGTGCTCATCTTCGCCCTCGCCGCGAGCGCGCTCAACCTCGCGCTGGGCTATGGCGGCATGATCAGCCTGGGCCACGCCGCCTTCTTCGGCACCGGCGGCTACGCGGTCGCGATCCTCGCCAAGAGCGGCGTCACCGCGGCGTGGATCGCGATGCCGGTGGCGGTGCTCGCGGCCGCGCTCGCTGCACTCCTGATCGGCGCGATCAGCCTGCGCACCAAGGGCGTGTACTTCATCATGATCACGCTCGCCTTCGCCCAGCTCTTCTACTACCTCGCGATCTCGCTGCCCGCCTTCGGCGGCGACGACGGCCTGGCCATCTCGGCGCGCAGCGTGGTGCCCGGCTTGCCGCTCGCGAGCGACCTCGCCTTCTACTTCTTCACCTACTTCATGGCCGGGCTCGCGTTCGTGCTGCTCTACCGGTTGGTCGCCTCGCGCTTCGGCCGCGCGCTGGTGGCGATACGCGAGAACGAGCGGCGCATGGCGGCGATCGGCTACCCGGTGTATCGCCTGAAGCTGATGGCCTTCACCCTCTCGGGCGGCCTCGCCGGCCTCGCCGGTGCGTTGCTCGCCAACCTCAGCCTGGGGGTGACGCCGCACAGCCTCACCTGGCACCAGTCGGGCCTCTTGATGGTGATGGTGATCATCGGCGGCTCGGGCTACTTCTGGGGCGGCATCACCGGGGCGGCGATCTTCCTGCTGCTGGAGGAGACCATCTCCGAGCACACCGAGCACTGGAACCTGATCCTCGGCGCACTGCTGCTCTTCATCGTGCTGGTCGCGCCGAACGGCGTGATGAGCCTGCGCGAGAAGCTGCTCGCTGCCCTGCGTCACCTCGGCGGCCGCGCCACACCCGCAGCACAAGAACAGGAGTCCGCGCGATGAGCCTCCCCATACTGCAGGTCGAACAGCTGGTGAAGCGCTTCGGCGGGCTGGTCGCCACCGACCGCTGCAACCTCGAGGTCAAGGCCGGCGAAGTGCATGCGCTGATCGGCCCCAACGGCGCAGGCAAGACCACGCTGCTCGCGCAGCTCTCGGGCGAACTCGCCTCCGACAGCGGCCGGGTGCTGTTCGAGGGCAAGGACATCACCCGCCTGCCCATCCACAAGCGGGTGGCGGCCGGCATCGTGCGCTCCTTCCAGATCACCACGCTGCTGCCGCGCCTCACCGTGCGCGAGAACCTCGCGCTGGCGGTGCAGGCGCGCACCGGCCACTCCTTCGACTTCCTCGGCACCGTCGCCGACGAGTCCGACCTCGAGGACGGCGCCGAGGAAGCCGCCGCGCGCGTTGGCCTCAGCGACGTCATGGAGCAGATCGTCGGCACCCTCTCGCACGGCCGCCAGCGCGCGCTGGAGCTCGGCATGGCGCTCGCCTGCCACCCCCGCTTGTTGTTGCTCGACGAGCCGATGGCGGGCACCGACCCGGAGGAATCGCGCCGCATGGGCGACCTGATCCACAGCCTGCGCAAGGACCACACGCTGATCCTGGTCGAGCACGACATGGACGCGGTGTTCCGCCTCGCCGACCGGGTGTCGGTGCTGGTGGCGGGGCATGTGATCGCCAGCGGCACACCGGACGAGATCCGCAACAACCCCGAGGTGATCGCGGCCTATCTCGGCGAGGACGAGCGCGAGGAGCACGATGCGCGCGAAGGAGCGCTGCAATGAGCGCGCTGCTGACCATCGAGAACCTCGAGACCGGCTACGGCCGCAGCCAGGTGCTGTTCGGCATGAACCTCGAGATCGGCGCCGGCGAGGCCGCGACACTGCTCGGGCGCAACGGCATGGGCAAGACCACCACGCTGCGCGCGGTGTTCGGCCAGCTGCCGGCCTGGGCGGGCGAGATCCGCTTCCTCGGCGAGCGCATCGACGGCAAGCCCACCGAGCGCATCGCCAACATGGGGCTCGCGATCGTGCCGGAGGGCCGGCAGATCTTCCCCAACCTCACGGTGCGCGAGAACCTCGTCGCGTTCGCCGCCAACCGCAGCGGCAACGCCGAGCCGTGGACGCTGGAGCGCATCTACACACTCTTCCCGCGCCTGCAGGAACGCGCCGACAACATGGGCAACCAGCTCTCCGGCGGCGAGCAGCAGATGCTCGCGATCGGCCGCGCGCTGATGACCAACCCGCACCTGCTCATCCTCGACGAAGCCACCGAGGGCATCTCGCCGCTGATCCGCAAGGAGATCTGGTCGGTGCTCGGGCGTCTCAAGACCGCCGGCCAGGCAATCCTGGTGATCGACAAGTACCTGAGCGAGCTGATGCGTGTCGCCGACCGCCATTGCTTCATCGAGAAGGGTCGCAGCCCCTGGGCCGGCGACAATGCCGCGCTGGCGGCCGAACCCGAACTGTGGGACCGCTACCTGGGCGTGTAAGCACCGGCAGGAAGCCAGGAAACGCCACGACTGCGAATATTGAGTTATGAATATTTGACTGACACCCGGTTCGACCCACACCCGGGTTAGAATGGCGGGGCCGCAGCGATCCGCTGGCGGCCCCGTTTCACTTGCGCGAGCGCAACGACACGCCATGGCCGATATCCAGCACCTCACGACCCACGAGCCCAAACACGAGCCCGCCACCGTGCTCGACCACGAAACCCGCGCCACCGACGACGATCACGAGGCGCTGAAGGTGTGGCTGCGTCTCCTGACCTGCACCAACACCGTCGAGTCGCGCCTGCGCAACCTGCTGCGCACCGGCTACGACTGCACCCTGCCGCGCTTCGACCTGATGGCCCAGCTCGACCGCAACCCGGAAGGCCTGAAGATGCGCGAGCTGTCGCGCCGTCTGATGGTCACCGGCGGCAACGTCACCGGCCTCACCGACAAGCTGGTCGAGGAAGGCCTGGTGGAGCGGCGCGACGACCCGCGCGACCGGCGCGCCTACTCGGTGCACCTCACCCCCGCCGGCAAGAAGGCTTTCCGCGAGATGGCCGCCGCCCACGAAGACTGGGTGATCGAGCTCTTCCGCGGTCTCGATCACCAGGACAAGATGCAGTTGCTGGCACTCCTCAACCGTCTGAAGCAGCACCTCGCCGCGACCGGCATGGGCGTGTCGGCCTGAGGGCTACCATGGCCCGTGACCGCCTGTCGGCGGCCGCGGGCTCGCGTCCTCAGTTACGCTTTTCCCAGAACGCGGCGTTGCGGATGCCGAGCTTCACCGGGTCGAAGGACACCTCGGCGCCGGATTTCTTCTGCGCCTCGTAGTCCCGCAGCGCCAGCAGTGCAGGCCTTTGCAGGATCAGGATGGCGATGATGTTGAGCCAGGCCATCAGGCCCACGCCGACGTCACCCAGATCCCACGCCACCCCGGCGCTGCGCACCGATCCGTAGGTGACCGCCACCATGATGCCGATCTTGAGCACGAAGCTCAGCCACGGCCTGTGCACCTTGCGGTTGATGTAGGCGATGTTGGTCTCGGCCATGTAGTAGTAGGCCACGATGGTGGTGAAGGCGAAGAAGAACAGCGCCAGCGCGACGAAGGTGGAGCCGAAACCGGGCAGCATGGTCTCGACCGCCGCCTGGGTGTAGCCCGCGCCCGCCTCGATGCCGGGCAAGCCCTCGTAGAGCATCGTGCCGTCCGGCGCCTTGACGTTGTACATGCCGGTGGACATCAGCATGAATGCGGTGGCCGAGCACACCAGCAGGGTGTCGATGTACACCGAGAAGGCCTGCACATAGCCCTGCTGCGCGGGATGCGCGACCTCGGCCGCGGCCGCCGGGTGCGGGCCGGTGCCCTGCCCGGCTTCGTTCGAATACACGCCGCGCTTCACGCCCCACTGCACCGCGAGGCCGAGCATCGCGCCGAAGCCGGCGTCGAAGCCGAAGGCGCTGGAGAGGATCAGCATGATCATGTCCGGCACCGCGGTGATGTTGATGAGCACGATCACCATCGCCACCAGGATGTAGGCGAGCGCCATGAAGGGCACGACGATCTCGGCGAACATCGCGATGCGCTTGACCCCGCCGAAGATGATGAAGCCGAGCAGGATCACGACCACCGCCGCACTCACGGCATTGTCGATGCCCCAGGCATTCGACAGGCCGCTGGCGATGCTGTTGGCCTGCACACCGGGCAGCAGCAGGCCGGTGGCGATGACGGTGGACACCGCGAAGATCCACGCGTACCACTTCTGCCCCATCGCCTTCTCGATGTAGTACGCAGGGCCGCCGCGGTACTGGCCGTTGTCGTCCTTCTCCTTGTAGATCTGCGCGAGCGTCGATTCGATGTAGGCGGTGGAGGCGCCGAGGAAGGCCACCATCCACATCCAGAAGATCGCACCAGGGCCGCCGAAGGTGAGCGCGGTCGCCACCCCGGCGATGTTGCCGGTGCCGACCCGGCCGGACAGCGACATCGCCAGGGCCTGGAACGACGACACGCCGGCGTCCGAAGCCTTGCCGTGGAACATCAGGCGGATCATCTCGTTGAGGCCGCGCACCTGCATGAAGCGGGTGCGGATCGAGAAGTACAGGCCTGCGCCGAGGCACAGGTAAATGAGGGCCGGACTCCAGATCCAGCCGTTGAGGGTGCTGACCAGTTCATTCATTGTTATGTCTCCCTTGTTGGTGATTGCTGCTCTTCATCGGCCGTAACGCTCGATACCGAGGCCGCTCATGTCGATCTCGGGCGCACGACCGCTGATCAGGTCCGCCATGACGCGGCCGGTGCCGGCCGCCATGGTCCAGCCCAGGGTGCCGTGCCCGGTGCTGAGGAAAAGGTTGTTGTGCGAGGACGCGCCCACGATCGGCGTACCGTCCGGCGTCATCGGCCGCAGGCCGCACCAGAACTCCGCTTTCTTCACGTCGCCGCCACGCGGGAAGAGGTCGGTGACGACGAACTCGAGCGTGCGCCGCCGGCTCTCCTCGAGGCTGAGATCGAAACCCGACAGCTGCGCCGTGCCGCCCACACGGATGCGGTCGCCAAGCCGGGTGACGGCCACCTTGTGGGTCTCGTCCATGATCGTGGATTCGGGTGCCATGGCGCTGTCGCTGATCGGCACGGTGATCGAGTAACCCTTGACCGGATACACCGGCAGGTCGATGCCGAGCGGCCTGGCGAGCGCGGGCGAATAACTGCCGAGCGCGAGCACGTAGCGATCCGCCTGCAGCACGCCGACGTCGGTGCGCACCCCGGTGACGGCACGCATGGTCGTCTCGATGGCCTGGATGTTCACGCCGTAGCGGAACTGCACGCCCAGCGCCTCGGCCATCTTCGCGAGGTTCTGGGTGAACTTGAAGCAATCGCCCGTCTCATCGCCCGGCAGGCGCAGCGCACCGACGAACTTGTCCTTCACCAGCCCGAGCGCCGGCTCGTATTCGAGGTAGCCGGCGCGGTCGAGCACCTGGAAGGGCACGCCGTACTGCTGCAGGATCTCGACATCCTTGCCGATGCCGTCGAGCTGCTTCTGGGTGCGGAAGAGCTGCAGCGTGCCCTGGCTGCGCTCGTCGTACTGGATGCCGGTTTCGGCGCGCAGGGTGCGCAGGCAGTCGCGGCTGTATTCGGCGAGCCGCACCATGCGGCTCTTGTTCACGCGGTAACGCGCCTCGGTGCAGTTCCTCAGCATGCTGAAGCCCCAGCGCCACATCGCCGGGTCGAGCATCGGCTTGATAACCAGCGGGCTGTGATGCATCAGCATCCACTTGATCGCCTTCACCGGCACCCCCGGGCCGGCCCATGGCGCGGAGTAACCGGGGGAGACCTCGCCCGCGTTCGCGTAGCTCGTCTCCATCGCCGCGGCCGGCTGGCGGTCCACCACCGTCACCGCATGGCCCGCCTTCGCCAGATAGTAGGCCGTGGTGACACCGATGACGCCGCTTCCCAACACCAGCACATGCATGTTCGCTCTCCAGAGGATGCCGCCCGCTGCGGCCCGGGTGCCTATGCAAGTGCAATGCCAGCTGCGTCGGCCGGCAACATCCGCAGACAGAGCGCGGGTTTGCCGGCTGCGGGCAGCGTGCTGCACAATGCACACGTGTAAAGTTTTCGTTACATAACGTGCTCGGAGTGGGCTGCCATAAAAAATAACAAATTTAAATCATGGGATTGTGTATTGTAATAAAATCACTACACCGTAAAGAAAACCATACACCATGCGAATCAGCATCGGCTTCATCGACCGCGTCGGCATCGCTCAGGAGATCCTGCTGGTGTTCGCACGGCGTGGCTTGAACGTGGCCGCCGTGGAGGTCGCGCCGCCCAACATCTACCTGGACATCCCGGGGCTGGCGGAGGACGGCCTCGAGGAGGTGGCGCGCACGCTCTCCTCGATCGAGGGCGTCAGCACCACCCGCGCCCTCGACCTGCTACCCGGCGCACGCCGCAGCCTGTACTTCGACGCGCTGCTGATGTCGCTCGCGGACCCGGTGCTGGCGATCGACCGGGAAGGCAGCGTGCAGGTGGCGAATGCGGCCGCCGAGACCATCACCGGCCTCGACCGCGAGCGCCTCACCGGCGCCCATCTCGAAACGCTCGTGAGCGCGCCCGGGCTGGTCACGGCGCTGGCGGCGCACGACTACCACCTGCCGCCGCGCGAGGTCGCCCTCGGCCAGGCCACCTACCTGCTCGAATCCTTCCCGATCCGCGCGCCGTCCGGTGGCGTGATCGGTGCGGTCATCACCCTGCACTCCACGCACCGCATCGGCGAACGCCTGAGCGCGCTGCAGAACGCCGACCTGGGCGGCTTCGACAGCATCCTCGGCAGCTCCGCCGCGCTGCTCGAAACCAAGCGGCGCGCGACGCGCATGGCCGCAGTCGACGCGCCGCTCCTCATCACCGGCGAGACCGGCACCGGCAAGGAGCTCTTCGCCCAGGCCTGCCACGCCGCGAGCAGCCGCGGCGAGCAGCCCTTCTTCGCGCTCAACTGCGCTGCGGTGCCGGAGAACCTCGCCGAAAGCGAGCTCTTCGGTTACGCATCGGGCAGCTTCACCGGCGCGCAGCGCGGCGGCAAACCCGGGCTGCTGGAACTCGCGGACGGCGGCACGGTGTTCCTCGACGAGATCGGCGAGATGTCGCCCTACCTGCAGGCGAAGCTGCTGCGCTTTCTCAACGACGGGAGCTTCCGCCGGGTCGGCGGCGACCGCGAGATCCGCGTCGATGTGCGCGTCATCAGCGCCACCCACCGCGCGCTGGAGTCCATGGTCGTGGAAGGCCGCTTCCGCCAGGACCTGCTGTTCCGCCTCAACGTGCTGCAACTGGAAGTCCCGCCGCTGCGCGCGCGGCCGAGCGACATCCTGCCGCTGGCGCGCCATTTCATCACCCTCGCCTGCAACCAGGTCGGCCGCCCGCCCGCCGGGCTCACCCCCGAGGCCGCCGACGCGCTCGCGCGCAACCCCTGGCCGGGCAACATCCGCCAGCTGCAGAACGTGATCTTCCGCGCGATCACGATGAGCGACCGGCGCATGCTCGACGTCGGCGACCTCGAGCTCGCCGTGGCCACCGACCCGGCCCGCGCCGGGGCGGACCAGTACGATTCGCTCGACGACGCGGTCGCCGCCTGCGAACGAACGCTGCTCGAAACGCTCTATCCGCTGTACCCCTCGACCCGCCTGCTCGCGCAGCGGCTCCGTACCTCCCACACCGCGATCGCGAACCGGCTGCGGAAGTACGGCATCGGGGGGCGCTGACACGCTCCGGAACACTGCGCCGGAGCGCCCATGACCCCAACCCCCATCAAGCGCATCCACCCAAGGCTTGCCCTCAGGAGCACACACGCATGACTCTGCTGATCATCGGCCTCTTCCTCTTCCTCAGCACCCATTCGGCGCGCATCTTCGCCGACGACAACCGCGCGCGCTACATCGCCCACTACGGCATGGCGAAGTGGAAGCTCGCGTATTCGCTGGTGTCGGTGATCGGCCTCGTGCTGATCGTGATCGGCTACGGCAACGCGCGCCTCGACCCGATCCTCCTGTGGCACCCGCCGCTGTGGACGCGCCACCTCGCCGCGCTGCTGGTGCTACCCGCCTTCGTGCTGCTGGCTGCGGCCTATGTGCCGGGCACACGCATCAAGGCGCTCGTGGGCCACCCGATGGTGGCCGGCGTGAAGCTGTGGGCGCTCGCACACCTCCTGTCCAACGGCGCCCTTGCCGACCTGCTGCTGTTCGGCAGCTTCCTCGCCTGGTCCGTCGCGAGCTTCAGCAGCGCCAGAAAGCGCGACCGCGCCGAGGGCCTCGTCCGCCCGCGCGGCGCCTGGTCGCGCGACGCGATCGCCGTGGCGGTCGGCGCCGTCGCCTGGTTCGTCATCGCGCGCCACCTGCACCTGCCGCTCTTCGGCGTGGCGCCGCTGGGCTGACGCGGACGCAGGCGCCAGTCACACGTTGGTTCAGTACGGGCCGACGAACAGGAAAGTGCGCGCGAAGTCATGCGCGATGAAGCCCAGCGCGCCGATCATGCCGATGTTGCCGGCCACGAACCAGGCCCAGAACGCGCGGCCTCGCAACTGCGCGTGCAGCATGAGGTTGAAGGCGAAGGTGAGCGGCAGCAGCACCCGGCAGTAGGCGATCTGCTCGACCCACACCATCGGCCCGAGGCACAGCAGCAGCACCACGAACCCGGCGCCCAGGCCCCAGGCGGGGTCCGAGGGCCGCGGGCGGAGCGCGAGGTAAGCGGCCTGCAGCGCGAGCGAAGCGGGCGCGAGCAGCTCGACGAGAGCGACGAAGCGCAAGCCGGGCGAGCGCGCGGCCCAGCCGCCGACGAGCGCCTCGAACGCCGCCACCAGCTTGCCTGCCAGCGCGACGCCGGGCAGGCCGAAGTTGTCGTTGCCGGCGAGCGAGCCGGCATGCATCGTCATGCTCACATGGGCCCACCACAGCAGCGCCGGCAACAACAGCCCGGGCAACAGCCACAGCGCACGCCGCCAGCCGCCGGCCTGCGCCAGCGGCGCAAGAAAGGACAGCAGCGAGGTCTCCTTGCACAGGGCGGTGAAGCCATAGAGCCATGCCGCCGTCTGGCCGCGCACGCGCAGCAGGACCAGCATGGTCGCGAGCGCGAGCGGCGGAAAGTCGGTGAGCGCGCGCGCGAGCGAGGTGAGCGTGCCGCTGCTCCACAACAGCGCCAGCAGCAGCGCGAGGTCACGCAGCTCGCGCGGCGGCCGGGCGTACATCAACACCAGCGCGAGCAGCAGCCAGAATGCGAAGTTGAGCGTGGCATAGGCGGTGAGCGTGGCGACGGTGTCGCCAGCGCCGAGCAAGGCCGCGATCGCCGGCAGCCCGATGCGCCGCGCACGATAGGCCGGGTTGTCGAGCGCGACCGCGAGCGCGGCGGTTTCGTGCAGCCCGGGGTCCAGCGCCATCTGCGCATAGAACTGGCCATCGTAACCGTAGGGGCTGTCGGTCGGCAGACGCAGCACGCGCAAGGCCGGCAGTTGGTCGTCGGCATGCTTCGCGCCGAAGTGCAGCAAGGAAAGGGCACCGGCCGGATGAAACGCCGCGCCGAGCGCGATCGCGAGCGGCATCGTGGCGAGCAGCAGGAACACCCACAGGCGCCGCATCATCACGACGTGCCCGGCAGACTGCATCGCGTGCAGGGCACACCTTCAAGGACCACAGTGATAATCCCCCGCCGCGACGCCGCCCCGGAAAGGATCCACGAGCGCGTCGGAGTAATGGTCGAGCAACAGCCGCTGGCGGGGCAGCAGGTGCGCGCGGAAAGCACGGGTGAAGGCGACGACACGCCGCCCCTTGTCACTGAGCCGCACGCAGCCGTCGTCAAGCACCACCGTGCCGGAGGCGAGCTGCTCGGTGAGCCGCAGCGTCATCAGGCGGTGCTCGGGCAGGTACTCGCGGACGAAGACCTCCTCCAGCCGGTCGGCGCGGATGCCGCCGCCGCGCTGGTCGATCTTCTCCAGCAGGTAGATCGACAGCGAACGGTCGATCACCGTCGGCACCGAGATCGCGAAGGCGTAGCCGGCCAAGAGCCAGATCACCACCAGCTGCGCCTTCTCGAAGCCGTTCAGGACGCGAAACCAGGGCAGCCCCACGAGCAGCAGCGCGGCGAGCACGCAGGCGATCAGCGCATCGCCGAGCGCGGCATAGAACACCACATCCACCGTCAGCCAGCGCGCATGGACGACATACACGCCGGCGAGCATCAGCAGGAACAGCGCACTCGCGCCGCACGCGCGCACGAGCTTCATGGGCTGCCTCTCCCCGTGGCCGGCAGCACCGCTTCGATGAAGGCGTGGTGATCGATCGCCCCGGTCACCGTGCCGCTGCGCATCACGCCGGTCAGCATCAGCGACATCAGGGCGAGCGCCCCGGTCTGCAGGAACATCAGCACCAGGATGCCGAACGCCACCGAGAACCAGCCCGGCGTGGCGAAGCCGACGAGCTTGAGCACCACCGTCGCGAGCGCCGCCAGCACCGCGAGCGAGGCGATCAGCGTGCAGGCGATGCCGACCCGCACCAGCACGTCCTCGGCAAACACCATCACCGCCTTGAAGCCGTGCAGCACCAGCGACACCACCCGCATGTGCGAGCGGCCGGCGTAGCGCGTGCCGCGGTCGATCGGCAGCGCCACGAGCCGCAGCCGCGACGCCAGCACCGCCGCGGCTATGTGAATGCCGGCCTCGTGCATCGCCGCGAGCCGCCGCGCCGCGTGCGCCTTCAGCGCGATGAAGTTGCCGAAGCGGATCACCCGGCCGGTGAGCGCGCGGAACACGCCGCGATACACCCGATAGCCGACCTTGAAGAAGCGCGACTCGAAGCGCGTGGCCCGCTCCGCCACCGCGACATCCACCGCCGCGTCATCGAGCATGCGCAGCAGCGGGAGAATGGACGCTGGCCGGTCCTCGCCATCGGAATCCATCACCACCACCCGCTGCGACGGTCGGATGCGTGCCGCAACATGGGCAAGCCCCACCGCGATCGCGCGCTGATGACCGACATTGCGCCGCAGCCTGAGCACCACGCCGGGCATGCCGGCCTCGTCGAGATCCGAGGCCTGCACCGGCTGCGCCACCGAGCCGTCGTCCACCGCGACCACGCACGCGGCCTCGCCCAGTTCGTCACGGCAGGCGCGCAGCAACTGGCGGAAGGCGACGAGGTCCTCGTACACCGGCATGACGATGATCACGCCCCGCTCCAGCGTCACGCTGTCCTGCGGCGGCACGGCTACAACGCCGCCCGCGCTCATCGCACAGGCTCCAGAGGCAGCAGCGCGCGCATTTTCTCCAGGAAGATCTCGCGCGAGAACTGCGCCGCGCGCGCCTCGCACGCCGCACGCATCGCCAGTGCACGCCGGCCGTCGAGCCGGGAGACGGCGTCGATCACATCCTCTGCGCGTGGTTCGGAGCGCAGCAGCAGGCCGGTTTCGCCATCGACGACGGTTTCGAGCAACCCGCCCTCGGCGACACCGATCACCGGCTTTCCGGCCGCCATCGACTCCACCGGCGACATGCCGAAGTCCTCGTCCATCGGGATGTAGAGGGAAGCGCGCGCACGTCCGACGAGTTCGGCCATGCGCGCGTCGGACACCCAATCGGTGAACAGGATGTTGCTCGCACCCGCGGCACGCGCCCTGAGCCCCGCAAGCGCCTGCCCGCCGGAGGCGACCACCAGCTTCTGGTCCGGCATCGCGCGGAACGCCTCCACCAGTACATCCACGCGTTTGAAGTCCTCGAGCCGCGCCATCGACACGAAGTAGTCACCCTCATCCACCCAGCGGAAACGATCCGTCTCGATCGGCGGATTCACCACCACCGCGTCGATACCGAGGTAGCGCTTCAGGCGCCCGCGCACGTTCTCGGAGTTGGCGATGACCGTGTCCATGCGCGCAACCGCCCCCGCATAGTTGCTTCGCACGAAGGCCGCAAAGGCGTCGAGCAGCGGCCGAGCCAACGGCGGGGTGCGCGCCCGGTAGTAATCGCGCAGGTCGTAGGCGAAGCGCGGGATGGTGTGACAGTAGTAATAGTTGTGGCCGGCGCCGTTGCGTTGATGCACGGCCAGAGGCGCGCTCGCACCGCTGAAGAGCGCCCAGTCGTAGTCCGCCACCGCGCGGCACTGCCTGAAGGTGTGCAGCACCTTGAGCGCGCGCCAGACGGGTAGGCCGGAGCGGGCGTCCAGGTCCCGATGGCGGTAGCGGCGCATCACCTCGTCGGGGAACGCTTCGTCGTCGCGGTAACCGTAGATCAGGTCCACGTCCGGCAGGTTGTCGAGCAAGGTCAACGTCAGCCGCTCGGCCCCACCGCGCACCAGCATGTAATCGTAAAGAACGACGCCACGTCCCGCGGCCATCGTGACATCCCCATCGAGTTGAAACACGCTCCCTACAGACGACGGCCAGCAGGCACCCGGCCGGTGGGGATCGAGGGCACGGCACAGCGTGACCCGGAAACGAGTTTATCGTGAAAAGCGGCAAACCTACGTGCTCACGCGATACACACGCGCCTCGTAGGGCGCGAGCCGCAACATGTCGCCGTCCGGGTGGTGTGCCACCGGCAGGTTCGCGAGGAGCAGGTCGGCATGGCGCACGCGCATCCCCGCATGCACGAAGCGCGCCGGGCGGGCGCTGAGGTTGGTGACGACGAGGAGGCGCGACGCCGCCGTGCTGCGCAGGTAGGCGAAGATCTGTCGGTCGTTCGCCATCAGCAGGGTGTAGCGCCCATCCACCAGCGCAGGCTCGGCGCGGCGTAGCGCGATCAGGCGGCGGTGGTAGTTGAGCACCGAATCCGCATCCGCCTGCTGCCGCGCGACGTTGATCTGCGGGAAATTGGGATTGACCTTCATCCACGGCACGCCGCTGCTGAACCCGGCATTGGCGCTGTCGTCCCACTGCATCGGCGCGCGTGAGTTGTCGCGCGCGGTGAGCGACAGCTCGGCGAGGATGTCCGCATCCTCCCAACCCTTCTCGCGCAGCTCGCGCCACAGGTTCAGGTTGTAGGTGTCGCGGAAGTCCTCGATGCCGTCGAAGCGCGTGTTGGTCATGCCGATTTCCTGGCCCTGGTAGATGAAGGGCGTGCCCTCCATCAGGAAGTACATCGTCGCCAGCGCGGTCGCGCTCTCGCGCCAGTAGTCGGCGACGTTGCCCCACTTCGACACCACACGCGGGATGTCGTGGTTCTCGATGAAGAGCGCGTTCCAGCCCACGCCGTGCAGCGCCCGCTGCCAGGCGGAGAGCACGCGCTTCAGTGCCACCACGTCGAGTGGCCGATGCGGCGCCTCGGACCACAGCGCGAGGTGCTCGAACTGGAAGATCATCGACAGCCTGTCGCGCCCCGCCCCCACCCAGGCCTCGGCGTCGCGCGCCGACACGCCGTTGGCCTCGCCCACCGTCATCAGGTCGCGGCCGCGGAATGCGCCCTCGCACAGCGCGTCGAGGTAATCGAGCACGCCGTCCACATTCATGTGGTACGGATAGGACGGCACCACCGCGAGTCCCTCCGGGTTCGGCATGTCGGGCAAGCCGGGCGCCTTCTTCATGTGGCTCACCGCATCCAGCCGGAATCCATCCACACCCTTGTCCGCCCACCAGCGCACCATCGCGAACAAGGCCTCGCGCACCGCCGGGTTCTCCCAGTTGAGGTCGGGCTGGCGCACGGTGAAGAGGTGCAGGTAATACTGCTCGGTGCCGGCGTCGTACTGCCACGCCGACCCGCGGAAGATGCTCTCCCAGTTGTTCGGCGGCCCGCCGTCCTTGCCGTCGCGCCAGATGTACCAGTCGCGCTTGGGGTCGTCACGCGCGCTGCGCGATGCGATGAACCACGGATGTTCGTCGCTGGTGTGGTTGAGTACCAGGTCGAGGATGATGCGAATACCGCGCCGATGCGCCTCGTCCAGCAGGCGGTCGAAATCGGCCATCGTGCCGAACTCCGCCATGATGTCCTGGTAGTCGCTGATGTCGTAGCCGTTGTCGTCGTTCGGCGAGCGGAACATCGGACACAGCCAGATCACATCCACCCCCAGCCACACCAGGTAGTCGAGCCGCGCCGTAACCCCATTCAGATCCCCGATCCCGTCGCCATCGGAATCCATGAAACTGCGCGGATAGATCTGGTACGCAACGGCCGATTTCCACCACGGGCGGGTGGCGGGGGGGGATGGAAGGTTCATCGGCAATGCGCTCCGGTGGGTGGATCGAAGGAGTTCGATCCTACACCGGAGGGCGTGAGCAGGCCGAGCCCCCCAACCTCAATTCACCGCCAGCCCCCCGGCAACCAGACCTCGCCCCTTCCCATGGCCAGATCGGCATCGTGCTGCGCCTTCACCTTCGCCACCTGAGCGCGCAGGGGCTGCATCAGAGATTCGGGCAACATGGTGACTCGGTCCTTGGCGCCCTTGCCTTCCCACACCAGCATCTCCCGAGAGACGAAATCCACATCCTTCACCCGCAGCCTGAGCCATTCCAGCAACCGCATCCCGGTGCCGTAAAGCAGGCGCAACACCAGCGCCTTGACGACATTTTCAACCGCCACCAGAAAGCGCTGCACTTCCTTTACCGCCAGCACCACCGGCAAGCGCGCCGGCCGCTTCGCCCGCGTGACATCGTCCAACCACGGCAGCGACTGTTCGAACACCTCGCGGTAAAGGAACAGGATCGCCGACAAGGCTTGCGACTGCGTCGCCGCACTCACGTCCCGATCGACCGCCAGCGAAGTGAAAAGCGCCTCCACCGCCGCCTTGCCCATCTCCCGGGGATGGCGCTTGTCATGATGAATGATGTATCTTCTCACCCATCCCACATATGCCTTCTCGTTACGTCTGCTGAATAGTTTGAGACGAACCCGCTCCCGGACCAGGTCCAGCAAGCGTGAAGACGAGGCCGGCGTAACGGAAGGCGTGTTCATGATAGGCGTCACAATGCTATTTGCATGCTCAGATCTTGTACGGTACATCAATGAGTTACCAGACAGACCGGCGTTATGCGGCATGTCGCACAACACCTTTACGCCGACATCTGTCGTCGACTAAACGTTAGGTTTCACAACTCCAATCCATCAACCTTCATGCTCCCTCGATCAATCTCCGCCCTGCTGTTGTCTTTGTTCGTTCTCACGGCACAAGCCGGCGATTTCGTAACACCGGACTCAGCCGTCACACTCACAGTACCTGATGATTTCACGGTGTTCTCAGCCAACGAAATCAAGCAGAAGTGGCCCACATCGGCTTCGCCACCAAGCTTCGTCGTTGGGAGCACGTCTCGCTCGACATCAATCGCGTACGACTTGAAGAAGAATCCCTTAAAGCTTGAAGAGCTGGATCAGGCCATGATGGCCTTTGAGGGAGTCTTTACACGAATCGTCCCCGGCATCTCCTGGAAGAGGCGCGAGATCACTGAGATTGCTGGTCGCAAGTGGGTGATGCTAGAACTCACCTCCAATGCCGTTGACACAGATATCTACAACATCATGTTGATTACGTCGTTCCGAGGCCGAATGCTCGCCCTCAACTTCAACTCAACGAAGCGCGACTTCGTCCAAATGGAATCAGCTCTTCGGCGCAGCATCGCATCAATCAAATTGAGTGAAACCTAACTTGTCGCTCAACCGGACTCGCTACGGCAAGGCACCCTGGTCGCAAGGCGCTGTGTGCACATCTTTCGCCTCGCGGCCAGGGTGCCTCGCCTTCGCTCGCCGCTTAGCTCTACGTTAGGCAAGCACCGACCACCAACCCAAAGGAAGTTAATCATGGAAGAAGTCAATCTAATCGTCATGATTGAAGTAATGCCAGGCAAACGGGACACTCAGCTAAACGCTTATAAAAGGCTCAAGCCGCTAGTAGAAGCCGAGTCAGGCTGTTTGAAATACGAGTTGTTCTGTGACGCAGCTGATGAAAATAAATTCATTCTAATTGAGAAGTGGTCTTCACAAGCCGCACTCGATGCACACGATCTGTCAGAGCATATGGTTGCAGCTGATGCCCTAAACCCTACATTCAGGGCAGGTCCAGCAAGAGTCATAAAATTGGCCAGTGTTAAAGCCTAACAATTGGTTCAAGTCGTTCGCTTCGCTCACTTCGGACGTCCGCAAGCTACGCTCGCGGCCGCCCCTTAAACAAACGTTGGGCGTCACCCCATGGAAAGAGCAATAGAAAGAGCAATAGGGGACAGACCACGGATTAGGCTCCATCTGCCGAATGAACGAGGAAAGCGTGGTCTTTCCCCTATTAATCAAGCTGCACGTTAGCCGTCTTGAAATGCGCTCGTTCAAAACTCTTTTTCTTTCTCTAGCCTTGTGCCTCTGGCTGTCCGGGTGCAATTCGCATATGTGTGCCACCGAGGCACAAAATTACACCGCAGCACTCAAGCAAGAACTGGAGCGCCTTGGCTCCTGCGAAAATCAAACTTCATGCCCACAGGGGCGGTGTCCCGGGAAGTGGTGTAACAGCGTGAGGGAGTGAGGTGTTCGCCGTGGTGGCCCTGCAGGGCCACCACGGCGGGCGCGAAGTCGGCAGGTCATC
>JAYRYZ010000038.1:0-21007 GCA_041916775.1 Rhodocyclaceae bacterium
ACCGGAGGCCGTAGGGGCGACCTGCCGGTCGACCTATCGGACGCGACCACGCCGTGCGTTAGGATCCATGCGAGGGGCGACCGCGGGTCGCCCCTACACGTCGTTGCCGTCTTTCGGCGCCACGTGTTACCGGGGGCCGTGGGGGCGACCTGCCGGTCTCCCTATCGGTCGCGACCACGCCGTGCGTTAGGATCCATGCGAGGGGCGACCGCGGGTCGCCCCTACACGTCGTTGCCGTCTTTCGGCGCCACGTGTTACCGGAGGCCGTGGGGGCGACCTGCCGGTCGCCCTATCGGAGGCGACCACGCCGTGCGTTCGGATCCATGCGATGGGCGACCGCGGGTCGCCCCTACACGTCGTTGCCGTCTTTCGGCGCCACGTGTTACCGGAGGCCGTGGGGGCGACCTGCCGGTCGCCCTCTCGGTCACAACCGCGCCGTGCGTTCCGATCCATGCGATGGGCGACCGCGGGTCGCCCCTACAATGTCGATGTCTCGTGTGACGCCGCATCCGCTGTGATGATGTCGATCACCACGCCCGCGTGCATCTCGGTCATCCCGGCGAACGCTTTGTCGACCACGCCTTGTCGGGCAAGCTCATCCCAGCCCGTGTGCTCGGGTATCGGGCACGCCTTGACCAGAGTCAGTCTCTCCGCCCCCAATTGCCCGGCGAGCCACAACGCCAGGCTGTCGGAGGTGACCGACCAGTTGGTGAGCGCGTCGGGGCGCGCGCGCAGGAGGTCCAGCGGGCGCCAGATGGCGGAGCGGCCGGCGGCGAGGTGGGTGGCGAGGGTGGGGATGTCCGAGGCGATGGATAGCGCGGGTTCGAGGGCATGGAGGACTTCGGCGAACTGGGCCATGCCGAGTACGGCCATGTTGTGGGCGTGGAGGTCGTCGAAGTGCCAGTGCGCCTGCGCGGCGCGGGCGGTGTCGGCGAACTCGCCGCCGCCGGGGACAATGGCACAGGGACCATCGCGGCCCACGAGGGCATGTTGCAGCCAGCGGGGCAGTTGAGGGGAGCGCGACAGGCTGCCGCCGAGCTTGAGGACCCGGATCATGTGGCCGCGGGGGCGAGCAGCGCCACGGCCACGCAGGGGGCGCAGACATCCACCCAGTCTGCGAGCGGCGGCGGGGCACTCACGAGTTGGCTGAACGGGATAGAGGTGCGGGACCGCGTGTGGGCGAGATCCCCCGCCAGGAAACGCCCGCAGCCTGCGGCGATGAGCGGGGCGTCGGGGGGAAGAGGGCAGGTTGCGGTGACGCGGTCCAAGTTGTCGGCGATGCAGTTGAGCATCCTCGTGCGCCATGTCCGGGCAAGCCCGACCCAATCATCCGGCGTGGCGGTGTGTGCATCGTGGCCGATCATGCGGGCGAGGCGACGGGCGGTGGCGGTGGCGTCCTTGCCGCCGTTGTCGGCGGGCGGATACTGGTCGTGCGCGGCGCTGAGTTCGCCGGTCAGGCGGAACACGTCGGCGCTGGTGGCGAAGAGCTCGTTCATCAAGTTGTAGTCGACGCCCTTGAAGCCGATGCGCGCAGCCAGTGCGCACAGTGGCGTGCGCACCACGCCCAGGTAGACCAGACCGCCGGAGGCGAGCCGGTCCGCGTCGCTGTGGCCACCCACAACCGGATGGCCGGCGACGATGGGGATCAGGTCGGTGGTGGTGCTGCCGATATCGACGAGGATTGCATCGGGATGATGCCGGGCGACGAGCACGGCTGTGGCGATCCAGTTGGCCGAGGCGATGTCCGCCCAGTGGGCGTCGACGCCTTCTGCAGTGCACCAGCCGCACTCACCGGCGAAGAAAAGCACCGCCGGGCCGAGCACACCCGACAGGTGCGTGGCCAGGCGGCGCACCCCGTCCGCGCGGTCGGTGAAGAGGTCGGCCATCTCGGCCGTCATCGTCACCATGTGACGCGCCTGGGCGAGCGCGTGCGGCCAGCGCAGGCGCGCCTCGTGCAGCGCGGCGTCCAGGTGCGTGAGCCCCTGCCACATGGGCGCCGGCCATTGTGCGACATCGACGATGCGCCCGCCGCGCAGCAGGCAGGCCTTGAGGTGGGCGCCGCCCACATCCCAGCCGATGACAGGGCTTTCAGCCGCTGAAGGGACGTTCATGTGGTGAAAAACCTCCAGTGGGGTGTCCGATTGCACTGCAGCGATTGCAGGATTCGTGCCGATTCGCGATCATCGACTAAACTGAAAACGTTGCCACATTTTTGAACCAGGGATGCAGCATGGCGAAGCGTATCGGCCGATTCGAGATCAGGCGCGAACTGGGCCGAGGAGCGCAGAGTGTGGTCTATCTCGCGTTCGACAAGCATCTTGAACGCGAAGTCGCCGTCAAGACGCTGCACTTCGCCGACGAGGACGCGCGCAACAACGAGCGCCTGCTTGCCGAGGCGCGCATCGTCAGCCCGCTGCGCCACGCCGGCATCGTACCCATCTTCGAGGCGGGCGAGGAGGCGGGCGATCCCTACCTGGTGTTCGAGTTCGTGCCAGGGGAGACGCTCGGTGCCCTGATGCGCCGCGAAGGCGCGATGCCCGCCGAGCGTGCGGCCGGCCTCATGGTGCAGATCCTGGATGCCTTGGTGCATGCGCACGGCGAGGGGGTGATCCACCGCGACCTCAAGCCCAACAACGTGCTCATGGACGAGCAGGGCAAACCGCGCGTGATGGACTTCGGCATCGCCCGGCGGGTCGGCGGGGATGCGGGCACGGACATGCTTTCCGGCACGCCCGCCTACATGGCGCCGGAGTACATCGCGCGGCGAGAGGTCAGCCCGCGCACCGACGTGTTCGCGGCCGGGGTGATCCTCATCGAGATGCTCACCGGCCGGCGCCTGTTCCAGGGTAACGACGTACGCCAGATCATGGACCGCATCGCCAGCCAGGATGTGACGCTTCCGGCGGATGCGCAGATCGACGAGCGCATCGCGGCGATTGCGCTGCGTGCGGTGGCTCGCGATCCGGACCAGCGCTTTCGCGATGCGGCGGAGTTTCGCGACGCGCTCGCGGCGTTTCTTGCCCCTGCAGAAGCAGAGACCCCCGCGGTCAACGCACAGAGCACGGTGGACTTCCTGCTGCGCCGGATGCGCCACAAGAGCGACTTCCCGGCGCTCTCGGAATCGGTGAGTGCGATCAACAAGATCGCCTCCAGCGAGACCGAGTCGGTGAGCCGCCTGTCGGTCACCATCCTCAAGGACTTCTCGCTCACCAACAAGATCCTACGGCTGGTGAACTCGGTGCATTTTCGCCAGGCGGGCGGCGGCACGATCAGCACCATCTCGCGCGCCATCATCGTGCTGGGCTTCGAGGCGGTGCGCAACATCGCGATCACGGTGCTGCTGTTCGAGCACCTGCAGGACAAGGCCAACGCCAACTATCTGAAGGGCGAGTTCCTGCGCGCCAACCTCGCCGGCATCCTCTCGAAGGACATCGCGGCGCACCTCAAGGCGCGCGATGTGGAGCAGGTGTTCATCTGTGCGGTGTTCAACAACCTCGGGCGGCTGCTGTCCCAGTTCTACTTTCCCGAGGAGAGCGAGGAGATCCGCGCGCTGATGACGCAGAAGGGGCTGAGCGAGACGGTGGCTTCGCAGCGTGTGCTGGGCATTCCCTTCGACGAACTCGGCATGGGCATCGCTCGCAGCTGGGGTTTCCCGCCGATCATCATCGACAGCATGCAACGCCTGCCGGATGGCGATGTGCCGCGTGCCCACTCACCCGCGGAGCGGCTGCGCAACCTCTCGGCGTATGCGAACGCGCTGTGCGCGACGATCGCGGGCACGCCCGCCGCAGAGCGCGACAAGGCCCTGGCGCGGGTGGTTGCGCGCTTCGGCGACAGCGTGGCGGTGCCGCGCAAGGAGCTCGACCAGCTGATCGCAAACTCGGTGGAGGAGGTGGGGGACTTCGCCCGCCTGATCCGGGTGAACCTCGGGCAGACGCCATTCGGCCAGAGTCTGCGCAAGTTCATGGCGGCGAGTGACGGCACGGTGAATGCCACGGTGGATCTGGTGACACCTTCGCTGGCCGATGTGGCTCTGGGCAGCGAACCGGCGGTGGGGCTGGACACCGGCGATTTCCCGGCAGAAGGCGAAAAGGCGGCGGATGCGCAGGCGGTGCTCACGGCCGGCATCCAGGACATCAGCAACACCCTGGTGTCGGATTTCAAGCTCAACGACATCCTGCGCATCATCCTCGAGACCATGTACCGCGCCATGGGCTTCAACCGGGTGGTGCTGTGCATCCGCGATGCGCGTGCGAACACCATGCAGGGCCGCTTCGGGCTCGGGCCCGATGCGAGTGCGCTGGCAAAGATGTTCCAGTTCCCGCTGAGCTTCACGCCCGACATCTTTCACGCCGCCACGTCCAAGGGCGTGGATATCCTGATCTCGGACATCGACGAGCCCAACATCGCCGAGCGCATCCCCGCCTGGTTCCGCAAGGCGACGGCAGCGAAAACCTTCGTGGTGTTTCCGCTCAACATCAAGACCAAGCCGGTGGCGCTGATCTACGCCGAAAAGACGCGCGCGGGCGCGATCGAGATTTCCGAGAAGGAATTGCAGCTCCTGCGCACGCTGCGCAACCAGGCCTTGCTGGCGATCAAGCAGAACGGCTGAGCGCGTGGGCGCTCTCGCGCACCGCTGCGTGCCGGAGCCATTCCTCCACCAGGTTGCGCCCCAACCGTGCGGAAAGCCCGGCATACGAGCAGGTCAGACGCGGGTTGACCTCGATGACGCACACTGCACCATTTTCGGGCACGACGATGTCGATACCGTAGAAACCTTCCAGCCCCGGGATGGCGCGATGGACCTGCGCGGCGAGGCGGGCGAGGGCGCGTCCTTGCGCCGAGTCCGGGGCCACAAGCGCGGACTCCACCCCGCGGTAGATGACCTGCCCGGTGTCGTCGATGTCGATGCACTGGCGGTTGATCGCCAAGAGTTCGACGTCTTCCCCGAGAGCGAGCAGCGACAGGCTCATCGCCTCGCCCTCCACCCAGGCCTCCAGCGTGAAGCTACGCCCCGCAGCCGCGCACGCGTTCAGCCAAGCGCGCGCGGTGGAGAGGTCCGCGAAGCGGCGCGTCTCCTCGGCGCCGGCGCCGTCGTCGGGTTTCACCACCCAGGCGCCGGGTGTTGTGTGCTGAAGCGTCGCGGGCACCACAATGCCTGCTCGGGCAAGCGCTGCGCGCGTCAGCGTCTTGCTACCGGCGATCTGCAGCGCCTCGGGGCGCGCACCGACCCAGCGTGCCGGGCCGACAGCGTGTGCGCACTCGGCGAGGAGCTGGTCCGTCTCCGGTGCGACGGCGATGACCGCGTCAAAGGCCGACGAAGCGCGTGCTAGAAAGTCCACGATGGATTCGTCGGGGGCACGCTGCACGGATCGTAGCGCCGGATGCGCGGTGTGCTGCGGCTGCAAGGGGGCGATCGGATCGACCACGCAGGTGACCTTCACGCTATCGATCGCGAGCAGATCCTCGAGCAAGGCGTCGCGCATCGCCCGCCCCTGCTCGAGCAGGGATGGCACGCCCGGCGGCAGCGTGCCCGGCAAGGCTTCTCCCAGCCCGCCGGCACTGATAAATTCGAGCATCAACACGTCACGGATGGGCTTCATGCGGATCATTCCGGTCATCGATTTGGCCAACGGTGTGGTGGTTCGCGCGGTGCGCGGCGAGCGCGGACGCTACCGCCCGATCGAGTCGGCATTGTGCCGCAGCCACGATCCGGTGGTGGTCGCACCCATCCTGCTGGAACACGCAGCCTCGTCCACGCTTTATATTGCCGACCTGGATGCGCTCACCGGCGGGGCCACACAGATCGAGGTGCTGGGCGCGCTGCTGCAGCGCCTGCCGGGTACCGAGGTGTGGCTGGATGCGGGGTTTCGCGACGCCACGGCCGTGACGCAACTGCGCCGCGCGCTGGGTGCGCATGGCCATCAGCTCACGCCGGTGTTCGCCAGCGAGGCGCTGCCCGACCAAAGCACTGCGCGTGCCTGCCTCGCCGACCGCGCGCGCAGCCTCCTGTCGCTGGACACGCGCGGTGACACCCGGCTCGACCCTGCCGGCTGCTGGCAGACACCATCGCTGTGGCCGGAGCGGATCATCGTGATGACCCTGGAGAAGGTGGGTGCGGGCGAGGGGCCGGCGGTAGACACCTTGCGCGCCGTGCGAGCGATGGCGCCCGAGGCCGCGCTGATCGGCGCCGGCGGCCTGCGCGACGACGCCGACGCCGCGCGCATGGCGGAGGAGGGCGCCGCCGCCTGGCTGGTGGCCTCGGCCCTGCACGATATGAAACTCTCGCGACGTTGACTGCCAGACCATCCGTTGGCGTGAGCGCGAGGTGGAGTGCTCAGTTATGGCACAGCCCGGCGCGGTTGTTGCACATTTGAGCGATTCGCAGGCTGCGCAGCCGCAGCGCGCACGAATCATTTGCCGGCATGCGCCTTGCTAAACTCCGGCCATGACCGAAACGACGCGCTCCCCATCGACGCGCCCCTGGACCTGCCCGTTCTGCGCGCTGCTGTGCGACGGCCTGGCCTGGGACGGCGACCTTCCCCCCCGGCTATCTGGTAGCGATTGCCCACGCGCGCTCGCGGCACTGGCCACGTTTGCAGTACCCGCATCTGCCAATGCGACGGTGGATGGGGCAACGGCCCCCAGCGAAGCCGCGATTGCGGCCGCCGCGACATCGCTTGCCGCAGCCCGCCTGCCGCTCTTCGCTGGCCTCACCACCGATGTGGCCGGCATGCGCGCACTCTACCGACTGGCCAACACCACCGGCGCAGTGCTCGACCACGCGCACGGTGACGGCCTCATGAACGCGCTGCAGACGCTGCAGTCGCGCGGGCTGCTGTTCTCCACGCTGGCGGAGGTGCGCAATCGCGCCGACCTCGTCGTGTGCATCGGCACGCGGGCGGTGGAGCGCTACCCGGATTTCTTCAAGCGCATTCAGCCGCTCGACGGCACGCTGGAGCGGCAGGTGGTGTTCCTCGCCGCGGGCGAGCCGTTGCCGGCCGTGCGTGGCCTGGAGGGCGCGCAAGTCAGCTGGATCGCACCCGAAGGCGATGTGTTCGATGCGGTATCTGCGCTCGCGGCCTTGGTCGATGACCGTCGTGTCGCGGGCACCGGGGCGGCATCGGATTCCGCGCTCGCAGCGCTTGCGGCCGACATGCGTGCGGCGCGGTATTGCGTCGTCGTGTGGGAGCCGGGTGCGCTGCCGCCGCATGCTGCGCTTATCGGCGAGGCGGTGCTGCGCATCGTCACCCGCCTCAACCAACGCGAGCGCGGCGGCGCCTTCGTGCTCGGCGGTACGGACGGCGGCCAGACCGCCAACGCGGTGATGACCTGGCTCTCCGGCCTGCCGCTGCGCAGCCGGGTTGGGTCGCACGGCGTGGATCACGACCCGGTGCGCTATTCGACCGCGCGCCTCCTCGCCGACGACGCGGTGGACGCGCTGTTGTGGGTCGCGAGCCTGGGCGCGGATCTCCCGCCACCGCAGACCACGCTGCCGCAGGTGGTGCTGGGCCATCCCGCGCTGGCCGGGACGGTATCTGGCCCGGGGCGGATCTTCATCCCGGTGGCCACGCCCGGCGTGAATGCGGCGGGGCATCTCTTCCGCGCCGACGGGGTGGTGAGCCTGCCGGTGGAGCGCATGCGCGACGACGGTCTGCCGACGGTGGCAGAGGTCGTCACGGCGCTCGAGCGCGCGATCCTGAAGCACCGCGGGGAGGGCGCGCGATGACGACGATGCGACTGCGTGGCGGCAAGGTCTTCGATCCCGCCAACGGGCTCAAGGGCGAGATCCGCGACATCTGTGTGCGTGACGGGCGCATCGTCGCGATGGACGCGCGCGAGGCGGTGGATGTCGAGCACGATGTCACCGGCTGCGTGGTGATGGCGGGCGGTATCGACCTGCACACCCATATCGGCGGCGGCAAGGTGAACCTCGCGCGCATGATGCTGCCCGAGGACCACCGCGCCAACCGGGTGCGCGACTCGGCGCTGGAACTCGCCTCCAACGGTTGTTGCACGCCGGGCACACTGGAAACGGGCTACCGCTACGCGCAGATGGGCTACACCGCCGCCTTCGAGCCGGCAATGGTGTCCGCCAACGCGCGCCACGCGCACATGGAGATGGGCGACACCCCGATCCTCGACCATGGCGCCTACGTGATGTTGGGCAACGAGGAGGTCTTCCTCGACATGCTCGCGCGCGGCGAGGATTTCCAGCGCATTCGCGACTATGTGGGCTGGGCCATCAACGCCAGCCGTGCGATGGGCGTGAAGGTGGTGAACCCGGGCGGAATCTCGGCCTTCAAGTTCAACCAGCGCAAGCTCGACGTGGATGAAGGCCACGCCCACTGGCAGGTCACGCCGCGCAAGGTGGTGCATACGCTGGCGCGCGCGCTCACCAGCCTGGGTGTGCCGCATCCGCTCCACATCCACGCGAGCAACCTCGGCGTCGCGGGCAACATCGACTCCACACTCGCGACCATAGCCGCATTGGAAGGCCTGCCGGCGCATCTCACCCACATCCAGTTTCACAGCTACGGCAAGGAAGGACCGAAGAAATTCTCCTCCGCCGCGCGCCAGCTGGTGGAAGCAGTAAAGGCAGCGCCGAACGTGAGCATCGACGTCGGGCAGATCATGTTCGGCCAGACCGTGACCGCCTCCGGCGACACGATGCGCCAGTTCGCCAACGCGGCGCTCGGCAACCCGCGCAAGTACGTCGGCGGCGACATCGAGTGCGATGCCGGCTGCGGCGTGGTGCCCTTCCGCTATCGCGAACAGAGCTTCGTGAATGCGCTGCAATGGGCGATCGGGCTGGAGATCTTCCTCCTCATGGACGACCCGTGGCGCATCGTGCTGACAACCGACCACCCCAACGGCGGGCCCTTCACCAGCTACCCGCACCTGATCAAGCTCTTGATGGACAAGACTTTCCGTGACGAACAGCTTTCCCGATTGCATCCCGACGTGGCCGCGATGACCGATCTGCACGAAATCCGCCGCGAGCTCACGCTGGACGAGATCGCGATCATGACACGCGCAGCACCCGCCAGGCTGCTGGGCCTTGCCGATCGCGGCCAGCTCGGCGCGGGGGCGGCCGCCGACATCGCGGTGTATCGCGAGGCGGCGGACCCGGAGGCGATGTTCGCGACGCCGACGCTGGTGTTCAAGGACGGAACGCTGGTGTCGCGCGATGGCGTGCTGTGTGCGGTGCCGGTGGGTGGCACCCACTTCATCGAGCCCGAATACGACCCCACCATCGAGCGCACGCTGGAGACCCTGGGCGAGCGCTACCGCGGTGTGTCGTGGCGGCATTCAAAGATCAGCAAGGACGAACTGTGCACCTGCAGCAATGGCGGCGCGCTGCTGTCCTGCCCGCTGCACGCCGGGCGGGAGGTGTGATGAGCACGCACGACACCTCTTCCCCCCTGCTGCGCAACGGCATCGCGGTCGACGCGACCTTCGCCGAGGCCTTCCCGATGAAGGCCACGCGCGTGATCATCACCGCGCACGACCACACCTGGGCGATGCATGCCGCGGTTGCGATGACCGGCTTCGCGACCTCGGTGATCGCCTGCGGCTGCGAGGCCGGCATCGAGCGCCGTCTGGACGTCAGCGAGACGCCGGACGGGCGTCCAGGTGTCGCGGTGCTGGTGTTCGCGATGTCCGGCAAGGAGCTCGCCAAACAGGTCGAGAAGCGCGTCGGCCAATGCGTTCTAACCTGCCCGACCACCGCCATCTTCGCCGGTCTGGAGGAGGGCGAGGCGATCGCGCTGGGCAAGAACCTGCGCTTCTTCGGCGATGGCTGGCAGATCTCCAAGATGATCGACGGCCGGCGTTACTGGCGTGTGCCGGTGATGGACGGCGAGTTCGTCGCGCAGGAGACGACCGCGGTGGTGAAGGCGGTGGGCGGTGGCAACCTGCTGATCCTCGCACGTGATCCGGCCTCCGCGCTGGCTGCCGCCGAGGCCGGCGTGGCCGCAATGCGCGCGGTACCCGGCGTGATCATGCCCTTCCCCGGCGGGGTGGTGCGCTCAGGCTCCAAGGTCGGCAGCAAGTACCCGGCGCTGATGGCTTCGACCAACGACGCGTTCTGCCCGGCGCTGACGCCATTGGCTGCGAAAACCGAACTGGACGATCGTGTCAGCAGCGTGATGGAGATCGTCATCGACGGCCTCACCGAGGTCGCCGTCGCCGCCGCGATGCGCGCCGGCATGGACGCCATCCTGGCGCGTGGCGCGGAGTCTGGCGTGGTGCGGATCTCGGCGGGCAACTACGGCGGCAAGCTCGGCCCCTATCACTTTCATCTGCACACGCTGCTGGCGGGAGAGGGCGCATGAGCACATCCAACGGCTTCAGGCTGCGCCTGCGCAATGCGCCCGCCTTGCGGGTGGAGATGGACGGCATCCTGCCGACCGACTGCGCCAGTTGCTCGGCACGCGAGCTGGCGGTGCGACCAATCCGCTGCGGCAACGACACGCTGGAACTGGGCGCGCTCTTCGACATCGCGCCGCTCGCGGCGGAAGCGCCGACGCTCGTGATCGAAGGCGATCTTGCGCGCTTCGACAACATCGGGCGCGACATGGATGGTGGCGTATTGCGGGTTACCGGCGACGCCGGTGACCAACTCGGCAGCGCGATGCGCTCCGGACAGATCATGCTGGAAGGGTCGGCGGGTGACTTCGTCGCCTGCGAGATGGCAGGCGGGCAGATCAGCATCGCAGGATCGGTCGGCGACTACGCGGCGGGCGCGCTGCCCGGCAGCATGGACGGCATGCGTGGCGGCACACTCGTGGTGTCCGGCAATGCCGCGGAACGCCTCGGCGACCGCATGCGGCGCGGCATCGTGGTGGTGCATGGCGATGTGGGCGCGTTCGCCGCCTCGCGCATGGTGGCCGGCACGATCGCGCTCGGCGGACGAGTCGGCGCGCACTGCGGTTATGGCATGCGGCGCGGTTCGCTGGTGTTCGCCGGGCCGGCGCCTGTGCCTGCAGCGACATTCGTCCCCACCCATCACGACATCGGCGTGTTCTGGCAATTGCTGGCACGCAGCCTCGCGTATCATGGCGGCGCATTTGCCGGGCTGGCGTCGCGCCGTCCGCAGCGCCTTGTGGGCGATCTCGCGGCCGACGGCCGTGGAGAGTGGCTGGTGCCCGCATGAAGACGCGCATGCTTGCGCGCAATACTGCATTCCATCTGGACGCGGCCCGCGGGTTACCGCGCGCCAGGACAACTCGAACGGAGCATTCATGAGCAAGTCGTACATCTTTCACGCAGGCGAGGCCACCGTTCTGGCCGCCGAGGGCCAGTTCACCGATGCGATGCCGGAGATCCTGATCGGCCGCACCGACGGCCCGGTCGGCCAGGCCTTTGCCAACATGATGGCGCAGTCCAAGGGCCACACCGCGATGTTCGCGATCCGCGCCTGCAACCAGCTGGTACGCCCCGCGACGATCACCGTGCCCAAGGTCACGCTGCGCGACATGGCCAACATCGAGCTCTTCGGTGGCGTGGTGCAGTCGGCGACGGCGGACGCGGTGCTCGATTGCGTGATCGAGGGCATCATCCCGCGTGATGTTGCGGATGATCTCTGCATCATCAGCCTGGTGTGGATCGATCCGCGCTGCGCGACCGACCCGAACCTCGACAAGAAGGACATGTACCGCACCAACTACGAGGCAACCAAACTCGCGATCAAGCGTGCCCTGAACAACGAGCCGAGCCTCGAAGAGCTGATCGCAAACCGCCACAAGATCAAGCACGACATGGACGACTGGAGCTGAGTCAGCGCCTCCCGCGGTGCGCCCCCGCTTGCGGCCGCACTGCTGATCGCTGATCGCCAACTGCGAGCGCACATCATGAACGACGGCTTCGCGCTGCTGGACGATTGCAACGCCTGCGATCCGTTGGCGAACGACTGCAACGCGCAGACTGCCAGCGCGTCAGGCGTGTCACGCCTATACACCGGCTTCGTTCGTGAGCACCGCTGCGACGATCCCGACACGCTGGAAGTTGTGTGGGCGCATGCGGAGGCCGACCAGCGCGCCGGGCTTCATCTCGTCGTGCTCGCGGACTACGAGTGGGGTGCGCGGCTGATACAGGCCGGTCACGAGCGGCTGAAGGCGGAGCAGGGCGGGAGCCTGCGCTTTCTCGTCTTCGACAGCCTGCGCAAGCTCTCCGCCGAAGCAGTCGAGCACTGGCTGCGCGCCCGCGAGGCGGCCGAATGCGGCTCGGCGAACTCGGTTACGCCGCTCCCGGCCGGGGTGCTGAACTGGCGTCCGACGGTGGACCGGGACGCCTTCCACGACGCCATCGCCAGCATTCACGCCGCGATCCGCGAGGGCGAGACCTACCAGGTCAACTACACCTATCGCGTTGATTTCGATGCCTTTGGGCACCCGCTCAGCCTGTACCGCAGGCTGCGCGCGCGCCAACCGGTGAGCTATGGCGCGCTGATTGCCGTGCCTGGCGCGACCGGGCAGCGCACGTGGATCCTGTCGTGCTCGCCCGAGCTCTTCCTGCGCCATGCGGGCGGTACCTTGACGGCCAAGCCGATGAAGGGCACGGCCTCGCGTGCCAAGGAGCCCGAGGGCGACAGCGAGATCGCGCGCATGCTCAGCGAGGATGTGAAGAACCGCGCCGAGAACCTGATGATCGTCGATCTGCTGCGCAACGACCTCGGGCGGGTTGCCCGGACGGGCAGTGTGCGCGTTCCGGCGCTGTTCTCGGTGGAGGCCTATCCCACCGTGTTCCAGATGACGTCGACGATCACCGCATCGCTGCCGTCGACAACGGCCTTTCCCGACTTGATGCGCGCGTTGTTTCCGTGCGGCTCGATCACCGGCGCGCCGAAGCATCGCACCATGCAACTCATCGCCGCGCTGGAGAACACACCGCGTGGCCTCTACACCGGCAGCATTGGCTGGATCGACCCGCCGGCGGAGGACGCGAGTTGCGGCGACTTCTGCCTGTCGGTTGCGATCCGTACGCTGAGCCTCGATGTCGGGGAGGGTGGCTTGCACCGCGGGCGCATCGGCGTTGGCGCGGGCATCGTCATCGACAGCCGCGCCGAGGAGGAGTACGAGGAGTGCCTTCTCAAGGCACGTTTCCTCACCGGGCTCGACCCCGGCTTCAGCCTCTTCGAGAGCCTGTACGCAAACCGTACAGGTGGGGTGCGCAATCTGGAGCTGCATCTCGCCCGCCTGGGCGCCAGCGCCGCCGAGCTTGCATTCCAATTCCCGCGCGAATCCATCGTCGCCGCACTGCAGAGTGAGGTCAGACGGTTGCCGGCGCAGGGCGCTTTCCGCATGCGGCTCACGCTGCACAAGAGCGGGCGCTTCGAACTCGTCGTTGCGCCGCTAGAAGCAATTTCCAAGTTACCCGTGCGTCTGCTGCTCGCGCGCGCGCCGGCGGATGCGCCGCACGGTCTCCTGCGTCACAAGACCACGCTGCGCCAAACCTACGATGACTCGATTCGCCAGGCGCAGGAGCAGGGCGCGTTCGACATGCTGTTTTTTGACGCCGACGGTTATCTCACCGAGGGCGGGCGCAGCAACGTCTTCCTGCACGTGGATGGGCAATGGCGGACACCGCCGCTCGGGCCGCATGTCCTGCCCGGTACGATGCGGGCGGTTCTCGTCGCCGATCCTGCCTGGAGCGTTCAAGAGACACCGCTCACCAGGGCAGACCTTCACCGTGCAGATCGAATCGTCGTCACCAACGCCCTGCGCGGCGTGCTCGACGCGGTGGTCACGGAGGTCAGCGAAGCCGGTGCGTGACGAGCGCCTGTTCCTGTTCGACCTCGACCACACGCTGCTGCCGTTCGACAGCGGTCTGGAGTGGGCGCGCTTGCTGGTGGAACAAGCTTGCCTCGACGAGGCGGCTGCTGATGCCTATCTTGACTACTGCAAGCGCTATGTTGCTGGCGAGCTGCCCATCGAGGCCTTGCACGCTTTCGCAACTACGTCATTACTGCCATCCCAACCACAACAGCTGCACACATGCCAGGCACGCTTCGCGGCCTACCTGAGCACGCGCATCTCATCCACAGCCAGAAAACTCGTCGACTCTTCCCGGGATGCTGGCCTGTGCGCCATCGTGACGGCGACCAACGAATGCATCGCCAAACCGGCCGCAGCTGCATTCGATGTCGAACACCTTATTGCCACCCGTGTTCGCTTCAGCCACGAAGGCTCGCCGAGCATGCAGGCACAACCGTGCCACGGCGCCGAGAAGATCGCGCGTGTCGACCAATGGCTCGCGACGCTGAATCGGCATTGGTCGGACTTCTCTGAGATCCACTTCTTCTCCGACAGCAGTAGTGATCTGCCTCTGCTGCTGCGGGCGACCCATCCGGTTGCAGTCCATCCTGATCCGGCGCTACGAGAATACGCGCAGCAGCAGGGCTGGCATATCCGTGAGGACATGTACCCTTGATGGCACGCATCGGCGGTGATCAGAGAACGAGTGTGCGACACTCAGCCGGCTCGTAATAACGATAATTTGTATTATGTGAACTACGCTATATTGACGGATGGAGATGAGGAGATTTTGAGTGACCAGGCAGGCTGAACGGGTTCTAACAGACTGAAAAATTGGAGCAAAACCCCAGGCACACCCATTTTCAAGCGAGGTGTCCTGTGGTCATTTTCGGAATCATCGGAACAAAAGGCGGGGTCGGCAAGACGACCCTATCTGCAAACATCGGCGCGTTGATCGCCGACATGGGCTTGCGGGTGTTGCTCGTCGATGCCGACATTCAGGCCAGTCTCTCGAAATACTATGAGCTGAACTATCAGGCCCCCAAGGGCCTGACTGACGTCATCCACCGCGGTGCCATCTCGGAAGCGTGCATTTCCCACTCGGTCTGGGAGCGCCTCGACATCGTGCTGTGCGACGCACCGCGTCGGCAACTCGCCGGTGACGGGAGTTCCTCCGATCTGGAACGTTTCCTCCAAAGCCGCATGGACATGCCGATGATCCTGCGCCGCGCCTTGCGTGCGCCGCTCATCGACGAGAACTACGACGTCGTGGTCATCGATACGCCGGGCTCGCAAGGCCCGCTGCTCTTTACCGCAGCGCTCGCAGCCGACCAACTGGTCACCCCAGTCCTGCCCGAAACGCCCTCGGCACGCGAATTCCGCTCCGGTACGCTGGAATTGCTCGGCAAGCTCGCAGAGGCCGAAGTGCTCGGTATTCGGCCCGGTCCCGTAACCGCGGTGATCAACCGCGCGGATCGGACCAACGACGCCAAGCTCGTCATGTCCGAAATCCGTCAGGGCTACCTTGAGTTCGGGGGCAATGTGCGGGTCGCGAAGACGGTGATCCCGTCAGCGGTCGTGTACAAGGAAGCCGCCACCCACCGCACCCCGGCCCATCGCATGCGTTCGACGCCCGCGTTCGACACCATGCATGAGCTGGTGTGGGAACTCGTCCCGAACCTGGATGGCGTCTATGCAGGCGGCACGATCCTCGAAGGGGATGACACCGATGCGGCGAATCGTGAAGGAGGCGACCATGAGTAAGCGCCTGCCCGGCGACGCCCGTGTCGCCGACCTCGCTCACGCGAAGTTCATGAAGGATCAGCGCAACAAGGGCACGGCCGGACGCTCCATCCGGACGCTCAGCCCCGATGAGTTGCAAGCCCGGACCAGCCGTAGCGTGAATATCGCGAATCCGGCCGACAACACCGACAGCCTTTCGCAGGAGATGGAAGGCCTGATCCAGCTCAAAATAAGCGATGTCGACCCCTACGACAAGAACCCGCGGCAGCATGAGAACGAGCGTTACGACGACATCAAGGAGTCGATCCGGGTCACGAACGTCCTCTCCCCGCTGGTCGTAACCCGCAGGCCTGGCGCCCCCCGGTTCATGGTCGGCGCCGGCGGTAACACCCGGCTCAAGGCTCAACAGGAGCTTTGGGCGGAAACCGGCGAGGCGCGCTTCGAGTATCTGCTCGGGATCTACCGACCCTGGGCGAGCGAGGTCACGACCTTGGTCTCGCACCTGGCCGAGAATGAATTGCGCGGCGGATTGACCTTTTGGGATCGGGCGAATGGCGTTTGGGCGCTCAAGCGTGAGATCGAAGCTGAAAGCGGGAGCAAGGATCTGTCACTGAGGCAGTTGCATCGCGAGATGTTGGCGCGGGGCCTCAAAGTGTCGATCGCCCTGCTTTCATACTACGGCTTCGCCATCGAACAGCTCGGGGAGCTTGATCAGGCGACATTACGTCTGACAAAGAATAATGTGCGTGACCTCCAGCCCTCTGTTAACCAGTTGCAACGCTATTGCATGCTGAATGGGCTGAGCGACGAGGATTGGACGGCACTTCGCACCGATGCGCTGAAGCCGCTGGCAAACATCCTGGCGCAGGATGCCTACGAAGACGATGAAACCGAGGGCACGAAGCGGATCCGTCCGCTCGATCCCGCACGGATCATCACGGCCCTTGAGCGAGCGGTCGCCGCGCGCCTGAACGAGCCGGTTGCCGATGTGCAGGCGCTGCGCCAGTTGGCCGAGACCTACCCCAAGGCCTCACTCGATGAGTTGCGCCTGCGCCATCGCAACAACACATCGAGCGCCGTGCCCCCGCCGATCGAGCACCCTACCCCTTCCCCCCAGACCGAAAACGCAGCCCCGCAAGCGCGCACTGGGCAGGGATCTGGCGCAGTCGAGCCCTCGCCTGTGAGCGTTGGAGCAGCGCCACAAGCTCCGTCCTTTGAGCGCATGGAATCCCCTGACGAAGAATTCGACGCAGCGGATCCAACCGATGATCGTTCCGACCCGGGTAGCACGACCGACCCCCAAGTCAGCGTCTCGGATGCGATCGTCGCCTTCACCCGCGCATGTGGTGTCGCCGATCTGCTTCGACTGTGCGAAGCCCTGCCCAGCGGCTACTACATGGAGATCCCTGCCGCGGGCACCTTCCTAGACGGTGATGAAGCCCAACCGTATCGCTATGCCGGGTGGTGGATTGCCGCCATGCATTCGGGTCAGATCGATGGCGAGCACAGCGACCGCATGCCCGAAGACTCGCTGTGGCGTCAGGTTCAACGCATGGAAGCCGGCCATGACGAGCATGCCCTGCAGTGGCATATCGAAACCACGCTCGGCAACCCGCCTGGGCTGGTCGAACTCGGGCAATGGTTCCTGCATTGTCCGGATCACGTTCTCGCAAGCCACGAGACCTTGCTACGCAGCCTGCGCAGCTTGGCCAGCAGCCAACAGGGAGCGCAAACATGAATGCCACCATTCCCTTGACCGCACACACCCTCACGCTGTCGATCCTGACCTACCTGATCGATCGGGCCGATCGCGGTGACTACGAAGGCATCCTCGGTCCGCTGGAGCCTTCGGAGGTCGATGAGCTTCGCCACATGACGGTACGCGACCTGCTGCGCTTGACGGATCAGGGGCGTCCGATCGTGGCGATCTCGATCGATACACGGCAACTGCGGGGTTGCATGTCACGGCTGCGCAGCCGCAGCGACGGTGAGGTCGACAAGCTCTGGTTCGTGCGCCGCGGCACCCAGCAGTCCTTGATGACCGAACTCTTCGGCGTCTCTGAGCGGGAGTTCCGGGAGCTGCGTCGACACGCCGGCCTCACCGATCAGCGCGGCCGCCCGCAGGCACTCAAACCTGCCACGGCGCAGGCGGTGCGCGAACAGTGGCAAGCCATCGACACCCGCGTGCCGCTCGCCGCGCGCTACCGCCGCCTCGGTGAGTCATTCCCCGATCTGTCGATGGCCTCGCTCTATGCGGCCATCCATGATCAGAAATAGGAGCGTACTCATGAACGACGAATTTGCAGTCATGGACCCGGCGATGCTCCTCGAGAGTTTCGACGAGCCGATCGTGATCCACCGCAGCTTTCTGCCGCTCGCGGGCAGCATCAATGCCGCGCTCCTGCTGACCTGGATGATCACCCTCACACGAGAGCAGCCCGAAGGCGGTGACGGCTGGCTGGCGTTCACGCAGGCGGATTGGGCAACCGAAACCGGGCTGTCGCGCTACGAACAGGAGTCTGCACGCAAAGCGCTGCGTACCCGGGGGCTGATCGAAGAGCGCCGCGTCGGCATGCCGTCGCGCCTCGAGATGCGGGTGAAAGCGCAGGACATCGCCGAGGCGTTGCGTCGCCAAGGACAGCGCCGCTACGCCGCTTTCCTCGCCGAACGGGATCGCTTCGAAGCCGACCGATTCGACGCTTCGCAACGGTAGGACTCGGTCACCGCCATGCGCCCTAGCGCCCCACTCCCTACGCCACAGGACGGCCCCCGCCGACACCGGATCGGTCGGGTACTGGCGTTACTCGGGCGCGGCGTAATCGCCTTCCATCCGCGGCTCATCACCCTGACCGGCAGCATCACCAGTGCGCTGATGCTATCTCAGTCGCTCTATTGGACCAAGGTGGTGGGTCGGAACGAGGGCCGCGACGGCTGGTTCTGGAAGACGCGCGCAGACTGGCACCGCGAGACAGCCTTGTCCCGGCATGAACAGGATGGCGCAAGAGCGCGCCTGTCCGCCCTGCCCTTCTGGCGCGAGCGCCGAGTCGGCATGCCAGCGCGGTTATGGTTCAAAGTGGACCTGAACAACTTGGCGCGACAAATCGACCAGGACTTTACGGGCTCCTGGGATTGGCAGGATGAGCGCGCGCTGATGCATCTGCTGGGTCGACCGCTGCTTGTTTACCGGGCGCTTGCCGACCTGTGCGGGTCGGTGACCGCCTCGATCCTCTTGTCGCGACTCCTGGCCGAGGAACGCGTCGCCTTGCGCGCTCAGCTTGCAAGACCGGGACAATCGTCGGTGGGCTGGGTTCGCTACGACCAGCAGCGACTGCTCGCAGCCACAGGCCTCACCCGTGCCGAGTTCTACCATGCACGCGCCGTGCTGCGCGCAGCCGGCTTCGTATCCGAGCAACGGATTGGCCTGCCCCCGCGCTCCGAATGGCGGCTCGATCTCGAGGCAATCGCGAGCGCACTCGAAGCGGGCCTGGGCGAGCGCGACAAGGTGCAGACTGCAGTTATCCACAGCCCCGATCACGTCGTACAACATAGCTTCGACTTTGGTGCCAAGCACCCCGATCAGGCTGAAACCCGCGTGGTTGACCAGTTGGCCGGAATCCGTATATCCAGTATGTGGCAAAACCCCATACAAGGATGTGGCAAAACCCCATACAAGGATGCGGAAAACCCCCAAACAGGAAATCCGGATTCCGGCCAACTGGATTTCGCGATTCCGGCCAACAAGATGGCCGAATTCCGGACGCCCGGTCGGCCGGAATCAGTACGTCCTATAGAGGGGTTGACTACGGGTAAACCGATTACTTCAAAACCCCTCCCCCTTACCCCCTCGACCCCGGAACCTGTGAGCCTCCGGGAGACCGCAGGTGTGGGTGGTTCGGAGAAAATCGGCAACCCCTTGACGATCCTGGTCTGGCCCAGTGCCCTGCTGGAGACCGAACGCCCCATCGCACTGACGCTGCTCGGCAGCATTCCGAGTGCGGTCCAGGCAACCCAGCCCCATCTCGCGCAGCAGCTGCTCGACGAGTTGGCAGGACAGGCGGCTCAGCGTCTGATCCACCAACCGCTGGCCTACCTGCGGCGCCTGGTCGAGCGTGTGCAACTCGGCAGCTTCGTACCCGTCACCGCGGCCCGGATCTGCGAAGCACGGCAACGCGCCGAGCAACGGCAGCGCGAACGCGAAAATCTGGGCTTAGTGCCCGAAACCAAACCTCCGGTTTCACTCACCCCCGAGCAACGTGCCGCCCGTCGGCGCGATCTCGAGGCCATGAGCAAGAAGCTCGGTCTTCACGTGGGCTTGCGCCCTGTTGTTTCCCCCCAAACCTCGTAACCGGAGCCCTTCATGTCCTCCACCACCACCCGGAAACCGACCCTCACCGTGCGCAAGCGCCGAGAGCCTGCCACGATCGTTGCGCCCGTCGTACCCACGCGCGTGGCACCGCCGGCCGAAGCACAGCCATTTGACCCTGAACTCGCGCGACCGCTCATCCAGCATCTGCTCAACGCCGAGAACCCAGACATCAACGATCCGAATTTCGCGCTCTTCGCACGCTACGAGGCCTGGGAGATGGCGCAACAGCGCAAGCGGGCGAACTACAAGAGTTCGCTCGGTGCGGATAAGGGCGTGCAGATGCAGGAAGCCCAGCGTATGTGGGAGATCGGTCGGCTTGAAGCCGAGCGGCCTGACTTCATGGTTGTGCACACCAAGGATGCGCTGCGCCTCTTCATCGGCCGCGGAACGGACCCGGACGGCAAGGTCGCGCGCATCCCCGGCGCGAAGAACGTCGCGACCGCACTACGCTTTCTGTGGATCGAGTCGGGGCAAGACAACCCCTACGCCGATTGGGCGCTGGTGATGGCCGAGGAGGCGCTTGATGCGCGCATCCAGGCGGTTGAGCAGGCGCGCGCAGCGGTCTTGGCCAAGTTGCAGGCGCTGGAGGCGCGTGGCCTGCACATCTCGCCGCTGCGTTCCCAAAATCCGGTCAAAGTCGATCTGGGTTTCAAGAGCCCCTATGGCTTCCTGATTGCCCATCTCGTGATCGCGTTCGACGAGTTTGTGCGTGCGGTCAAGACGCTGCAGGCGCGTGATCTGATCGGCGCGGATGAGGCCCGCATCGAGATCCGCTCGGTGTTGCGTCCGATGCGTGCCTTGTTCGATCAGGTGTTGCGACAGCAGGCAATCCTGTCGCGGCCGGCCTTCGCAGCGGTTCGCCGTGCCGATTTCCTTGCGACGACGAAGGATGTGAAGAAGCGCGTGGGCGAGCTTGCGGCGATGTGGCCCGGCTTGCCGGATGCGGTGCTCAAGGGTGAGTTGCTGCCCAGACATGCGCGCCGGACCCAAGGCCGGCCTGCGCCAGTTGCCTCATCGGAGGGTGACGAGGCTGGGTTGTTGTGAGCACTTCGGGCAGGGGAAGCGGTGGCGCGGCTGGGGTGTTAACCGGGTTAACACCTTCGAGCGCCGACGCGGGTGGATCAGTCGGGGTGTTCGCAGT
>JAYRYZ010000039.1:0-20186 GCA_041916775.1 Rhodocyclaceae bacterium
CCCGCCACCCGAGTCCCCGCCACCATCACCCCCACCGTCATCGGCATGGGCGGCGGCAATCCATGGCGTCCCTGCGGACGGCACCAGGGCGATCCCGCCTGCCGTCATCAGCAGCGCGATGACCGCCACCCTCCGCCAGCGCTGCAGGTCTGCGCCCCTTGCACCCCTTGCGCCTCGCCGCCTTGCAATCATGTCACCTCCCCGTTCCAGTCCATCGTGTCCTCCAGGCACCGCCCCAACCCGGCTTCGATGCGTGGCTGCTTTGCCACAACGCCCGAGACACTGCATTATTCCGCACCCCGCCCCGCGTCCCGAGCGCTGCGCCATGTGACGCACACGAAAACGCCTGCGGTCGGGAATAATCCGCCCCTGGCCACGTTATCGCTACAGGACCATGACACATCCTGCCGACCCCCGCGCCGAGCTGATCAGCCTGCTGCCGCGTCTGCGGCGCTTTGCCCGCGGCCTCACCGGCGATCCGCATGTTGCGGACGACCTGGTGCAGAGCGGCTGCCTCAAGGCGATCGAGCGCTGGCATCAATGGACGCCCGGCACGAGTCTCGCGAGCTGGATGTTCCGCATCCTGCAGAACACCTGGCTGGACGAGTTCCGCAGCCGCCAGCGCCACCAGACAGAGGCGGCGGGCGAGGAGCTCGAGCGGCTCGCGGGAGAGGACGGGCGTGTCGTGGTCGAGCTGCGCAGCGATGTGCGACGCATCCACGCGGCCATGGAAACCCTGCCCGAGGAGCAGAAAGTGGTGCTGATGATGATCACGGTGGACGGCCTCTCCTACAAGGAGGCCGCGGAGGCGCTGGAAGTGCCGGTGGGCACGGTGATGAGCCGGCTCGCACGCGCCCGCGGCCGGCTGGCGGATGCGATCTCGACCGGAGCGCTAAGGTGAAGATCGACGACGAAACCCTGATCGCCTACCTCGACGCGGAGCTCGAGGACGCGCAGTACGACAGCGTCGAGGCGGCACTCGAGGCCGTCCCGGCCCTGCGCGCGCGACTGCAGGCGCTGGTAGAGAGCGGCGAGCGGCTGCGCGCGGCATACGCACCCATCGTCACCGAGGCCGTCCCGCCGCAGCTGATCGCCGCGATCCTCGCCGCGCCGCTGCCGGCGGCAGCCATGCGCGCGGACACGCAGCGTGTCACGACCGCGCCGGGCGCCACGGCACGTCCGACAGCCCCACGCGAAAGCGCCGGCGGGCGGGGCGAGCGCCTGCGCGCCTGGCTGGGCGCAGGCCAGGGCGCGATCGCGTTCGCATCGCTGTTCCTGCTGGCAATGGGCGGACTCGTCAGCTACCTGCTGATCGAACCGGTGACAGTGCCCGGCCAGATCGCGGGACAGGGAGATGCGGGCCTTCGCCCGGCGACGGACGGGCTCGCGGTGGCACTGGAGACCACCCGCAGCGGTCGCGTGATCAGCTACGCCGGGCGCCGGCTGGAGCTTGTCTCCAGCTATACCGGCCAGGACGGCGGCCTGTGTCGTGAATACGTGCTGCACCATCCCTCGCCACGGGCACGGGTCGAAACCGGCATTGCGTGCAAGGACGACGCTCAGGGCTGGCAGATCGCCTTCTCCACCGCGGAGAAGATGCAGACACAAGCGGACGGCAGCTATGCCACCGCCAGCGACGCCACGCATGAGGCGATCGACGGCTTCATCGCCGCCAGCGGCCTGTACGCGCTCGACGAAGAGGCCGAACGACGTTTCATCGACAAGGGCTGGCAGCGTTGAGCCTTGCCAGCCCGCCGCGGGTCAGCGCCCGGCGCCGAAGCCGAGCGCGAAGAGCTGGTCCTCACCGCATGGAAACACCCGGCATGCGGGACGCAGCGCCTCATCCAACGAGTCGATCGGTGCAAGCGAGAGGCCGGTGCGGCCGGCGCCGATGATCATCGGCGCGACGAGGAGGTGCAGCACATCGACCGCACCCGCCTGCACGAAGCGCGACACCGTCTCGCCGCCACCCTCGACCAGCACCCGCCGCAGCCCCATCTCTGCGAGCGCATTCAGCACCTCGGCCGGCGCGAAGCCCGCGCCGTCACCGAGTGGCAGATTCAAGCGTGTCACATGATCAGCGCCCGCACGGATCGGACCACAGCCTGCGCCGACGAGGTGCACGACCGGCGCCGCCGGTTCGTGGAAGAGGCGCGCCGACGGCCGCGCACGGCCGCGCGGATCGAGCACCACGCGCACCGGAGAGGCGCCCTCCACATGGCGCACCGTGAGCTGCGGATCGTCCGCATCGAGCGTGCCGACGCCAATCACGACCGCATCCACGCAAGCGCGCAAGCGGTGCAGATGTGCACGCGCCGACACTCCGTTGATATAGTGCGAGGCACCACTGGCGGTGGCAATGCGTCCATCGAGGCTCTGGCCGAGTTGCGCGATGCATAGGGACCCGGCCCGGGCAACCAGCGGCAGGAAGATGTCGAGCAGCCGCAGCGCCGCTTCATCGGGGCGGACGTCGCCGAGCCAACCGCCACCGCGTGCGACCTCGACCGTTTTTTCGTCGAATGCGAACCTCGCATGCGCGGCAGCGTCCCAGCAGATGTCACGCGCGCCCAGAATCAGGCTCCAGGCCTGCGCTTCGGTAAAATGTGCATCGTTCATTGAATCGCTCCACCATGGCCCCATCTGCTGCGCCACGGTCAGGAAACTACAGGAAAACAATAATGCGCCAAGCGGAAAGGGCCATTTTCGATTTGCGTCGCGGCCTTCCCGTTCTGCTCAGGGACGGAGACCGCGCGATACTCATGCATCCGGTCGAAGGTCTGACCGAAGCGGCCCTCGCCGAGTTCACCCACCTCGCCGGAAACCCGCCGGTGCTCGTCCTCACCGCACACCGGCTCGCGAGCATGGGCGAGGCCTGCACCCACGCCGCCGCGATGCTCGCACTGCCGGCGGATACAGGCGTCCCCGCAATCCTGCGCCTTGCGCTGGCGCGCAACGAATCGCTGCCGGCCGCAGTAACGCCGGTGGAACCGGCCAGCGCCGAACTCGCCGCGGTGCTGTTGCTGCGGCGTGCGCAGCTCGTGCCCGCCGCGCTCGTCTCGGTGCTGGCAGAGTCGCAGCACGCGATGATCGAGCAGGCCCTGTGCGATGGACAGCTCCTCGCTGCCGCCACCAGGGAAGCGATCGCGCTATGCACCAGCGGCCCGGGCAGCCTGATCCGCGTCAGCGAGGCGCGCGTGCCGCTTGCGGGCGTGGGCGACTGCCGCTTCGTGCTCTTTCGCGAATCCGGAGGCATCCACGAGCACGTCGCGGTGCTCATCGGCGAGCGCGCGCAGTGGCCGGAGAACGTGCCGGTGCGCCTGCACTCGTCCTGCCTCACCGGCGACGTGTTCGGCAGCCAGCGCTGCGACTGCGGCGAGCAGCTCAACCGTGGCATCGCCGCGATCAACGCCCAGGGCGGCGGCATCCTGCTCTATCTGTCGCAGGAAGGGCGCGGCATCGGGCTGGGCAACAAGTTCCGCGCCTACCGCCTGCAGGACGAAGGGCTGGACACGATAGACGCCGACCAGGTGATCGGCTTCTCCAAGGACGAGCGCGACTTCCGCATCGCCCACGAGATGCTCGCCGCGCTGGATGTGCACCGCATCGACCTCCTCACCAACAACCCGGCCAAGATCGATGCGCTGCGCTCGGCGGGCACCGAGGTTGCGAACCGCCAGGCGATCTTCGGTGAACTCACCGACCACAACCTTCGCTATCTGAGCACAAAGGCGGATCGCCACGGCCACTGGCTGCAGGAGCTCCTTTCCGATCTCGACGAGCAGGAGACGCCGCCCGACCCCCCGCCTGCCCCGGCCGCGAACCGCGCGCGCTGAGCGGCTGATTCGCCCATGCCCGCCGCCGTGTCGCCGCAGCTCGCCGGATCAGGCCGGCGTGCGCAGCGCGGCCAGATCGAAGGCCTGTGCCTCGGCGATGATGCACGCGAGCGTGGCGCCGAAGTGGGCCACCAGTTGCGCGCCGAGCGCGGCGTCGGCGAGCCTCGCGTCACCCGCGACGCCCAGCGGGTGCAGGTCTTCCGCGAGCCAGCCGATACCGGCAGGGCCTTCCGGCCCGACCAGATTTCCCGCAGCGGCGCAGGCATGACCCAGGCCGCGGAAGTCGGCGATCGCCTCGCGACGCACCGCCTGCGGGGCGAGGTGCAGCATCATCGCCGTCTCGATCGCGCCGCCATGGAGGCCAAGGCGCAACTCCTCGGCGAAGGCCGCATCCGCCGCGAGTGCCGCCGGCAGCGGGAAGCGGAAACTGTTGGCGCGTACCACGAGCATCGCCGCACTGCGGCGCAGTTCGAGCGCGGCCAGATCCACCAGCGCCTTGTTGCCCCCGTGCGTGTTGAAGAGCACCAGCCGGCGCACGCCGGCGCGCGCGACGCTGGCGCCGATCTCGCAGATCGCGGCGAGCGCGGTCTGCGGCGCAAGGCTCAGGGTGCCGGCGAATCCGCCGTGTTCGGCGCTGAGCCCCACCGCCAGTGGCGGCAGCACGCACACCGCGACGTCCGGTGCGAGGCACTGCAGCGCGGCGTCGACAACGCCATTGGCGATGTCGAGATCGGTGGACAACGGCAGGTGCTCGCCATGCTGCTCGATCGCCGCGAGCGGCAACAGCGCGACCCCGTCACGCGATGCGAAGGCGGCGATGCCCTGCGGTGTCTGGTCCTGCCAGCGATGTGTGCTGTCGCCTTTCATGTGTCGCCCCCTCGTCCGGCAAACCGCCCGCGGCGGCCTCGCCGCCATGCTAACCCGGGCGGACGGAGAGCGCGATGCGTCACGCCGACATGATGACTGCCCGCTCCGGGCACACCCGGTTGCGCGACTGGGCGGCGCTGATCGTCACCACGCTGCTGCTCAACGCCGCGCTGACCATGGCGAACGTCTGGCCGGGCCTGGGTGTGGCGCCCGCTGCGCGCATCTCGGTGGAGGCGGCCGGGCTGCTGCTGTGCGCGGCGCTGCTGGCCGGACGCCTGCCGGTGCGCGCCGTGGCGGTGGTCGTGATCCTGTGGGTGGCGCTGCGCTATGTCGACATCACCGTGCCGCCACTGCTCGGCCGGCCGGCGAGCCTCTACTGGGACGGGCAGCATGCCTGGCAAGTGCTGCGCATGGCGCTGCAGGCGGGCGACTGGACGCAGTGGCTCGGCCAGGCCGCCGCGGTCGGACTTGCGCTGGTACTGCTCCAGACCCTGCTCCGCCGCTTGCTCACCCACGCTTTCCAGGCCCTGCGCGCACCGGCGCCACGCATCGCAACCCTGGCCGTGACCGGCGCCGCCCTCCTCGCCTGGTCGCAGGCCGGGCCGGAAGGGCCGGTTCCCAAGAGCTTGTTCTCGCGGCCGATCGCGGCGAGCCTGTTGCGCGAGGCACGTGCGACCGCTCTGGCGCTGGACCGCGCGGCGAGCGAAGCCGCCCTGCCGGCAAGCCCTGCCTTCGACCACGACCTGTCGCGGCTCGGAGACGCGGACGTGCTGCTGCTGTTCGCCGAGGCGCACGGCATGGTGAGCTTCGACGCGCCACACATCGCCGACGCCCTGGCGGACGCACGCGCGCAGTTCGAGGCCAGGCTCGCCGCGGCGGGGCGCGGCATCCTGTCGGCACGGGTGCACTCGCCCACCTTCGGCGGTGCCTCGTGGCTCGCACATGCGGCGCTGCTCTCCGGCATCGACACGCGCGAGCCGGGCACCTATCAGACCCTGCTCACCACCCGCCGCCCGACGCTGGTGAGCCATTTCGCGCGCCACGGCTACCGCACCGTCGCGTGGTTGCCGGGCATACAGCGCCCCTGGCCGGAAGGCCGCTTCTACCGCTTCGACCATTATGGCGAGGCACGCGAAATCGGCTACCACGGGCCGGACTTCGGCTACTGGCGCATCCCCGACCAGGCGGCGATGGCGCTGCTGCATGCGGGCGAGTTCGACACCGACACGAATACCGGCAACGGCATCGGCAACGGTGCCGAGAGCACGCATCGACAGCCACGCTTCGTGCTGTTCCCCATCGTGAGCTCGCATGCGCCCTTCCGGCCGGTACCGCCCTTCGTGGAGGACGGCTGGGCCCAGCTCGCGCGCGCCGATGGCCAGACGCAGGCGTGGAACCAGGAAGCAGTCGCCGCAGCGCTGGCGGAACCCGGCGACTGGGCGCGCCCCACGCCCGCCTACATCGAATCCCTGCGCTACACCCTGCAGTGGCTGGGCGACTACCTTGCACGCGAGGCGCCAGCCAAGCTGATGGTGGTGATGATCGGCGACCATCAGCCGATCGGTAGCGTGACCGGCCCGGGCGCGGACTGGGATGTGCCGGTGCATGTGATCGGTGCGCCGCCTGCGGTCGGCGACGCGCTCATGGCCGCCGGATTCGTGGCCGGGCTGGCCCCGCCGCAGGACGCGCTCGGCGACATGCATGCGCTCACCACGCTCTTCGTGCAGAGCTTCGGAGTGCCGCAACCATGAGCGCAGCGCGCCAACCCGGTCAGGCACCTGGCGGGCGCCCCACGGCGCGCTTCGTCGAGGGCAGCATCCTGCGCCACGTCGTGTCGATGACGGCGACCGGCTCGGTGGGGCTGGTGGCCGTGTTCGCGGTGGATGCGCTCAACCTCTTCTACATCTCGCTGCTCGGCCAGAGCGAGCTCGCCGCAGCAATCGGCTATGCCGGCACGCTGCTGTTCTTCCCCACCTCGCTCGCGATCGGCCTGTCCATCGCCGGCACCGCGCTCACCTCGCGTGCGCTCGGGCGTGGCGAACGCAGCGACGCACGCGAGGCCGCGAGCGCGGCGGCAAGCCTCACCCTGGCGGTGATGGTGCTGGCGTCGGCGGCGCTCTACCCGCTGCTCGACGTACTGATCGCGCTGCTCGGTGCGAGCGGCGAGACGGCGCGGCTGGCGGTGCGCTTCTGCGCCTTCGTGCTGCCCTCGATGCCGCTGCTCGGGCTGGCGATGGCCTGCGCAGCGATCCTGCGCGCCCAGGGCGACGGCCGGCGTGCGATGAACGTCACACTGGGCGCGGCCTTCGCGACCGCCGCGCTCGACCCGCTCTTGATCTTCGGCCTCGGGCTCGGCCTCGACGGCGCGGCGGCCGCCTCGGTGCTGGCGCGCAGCGTGATGGCGGGGATCGGCCTGTGGGGCGTGATCCGCGTGCACGACCTGATTGCGCCACCCACCTTGACAAGCCTCACGCGCGCGTGGCGGCCGTTCTTCGCGATCGGCGTGCCGGCGATCCTGACCCAGCTCGCCACCCCGGTCGGCAACGCCTTCGTCACCGCCTCGATGGCCGGCTTCGGCGACGCCGCGGTAGCGGGCTGGGCGGTCATCAGCCGGCTGATTCCGCTCGCCTTCGGCGCGCTGTTCGCACTCTCCGGCGCAGTCGGCCCGATCATCGGGCAGAACTTCGGCGCCGGCCGGCACGACCGCCTGCACGCCACGCTGCGCGAGAGCATGCGCGTGACGCTCGTCTATGTACTGGCGGTGTGGTTGCTGCTGGCGCTGATGCGCACGCCGGTGGCAGATGCCTTCGGCGCAGTGGGCGAGGCGCGCGCACTGATCGAGTTCTTCTGCCTCTTCGTCGCCGGCAGCTTCCTCTTCAACGGCGCGCTCTTCGTCGCGAATGCCGCGTTCAACAACCTCGGCTTCGCGGTGTATTCGACCGTGCTCAACTGGGGTCGCGCCACCCTCGGCGTGGTGCCCTTCACCTGGGCGGGCGGCCACTGGTTCGGCGCCACCGGTGTGCTCGCCGGCTACGGCATCGGCGTCGTGGCCTTCGGGGTGATCGCCTATCTGCTGTGCTTTCGTGTGCTCGCGCGCTTGCGCCGCGAAGCCGATACGGTAAAGTTGCGAGGCGAGAATTAATTCCCAAGGAGAAACAAAAGTGAATGCAGAAAAACCCCTGCTGATGAAGCTCGTCGCACAGCCGGCAGGCAACCCGGAGGTCGACTTCCCGCGCCCGGAGCGCCGCGTCACCGGCAACCCCGAGCGCCGCACCTGGAACCTCGTCGACGAGGCGATAGACGCTGGCCGGCGCGTGTTCACCGGCATCTGGCAGTGCGAGCCGGGCCGCTGGAAGATCACCATGGCGCCAGGCAATCATGAGCTCTTCACCGTGCTGTCGGGCCGCTGCCGGGTGCACGCCGCCGATGGCAGCCATGTCGAGGCCGGCCCGGGCGAAGCGGTGTACATGGCACCCGGCTTCGACGGCGAGTTCGAGGTGCTCGAATCGCTGTCGAAGAGCTACATGATCATCGAGTGAGCCGGGCAGCAGCCAGTCAGCAGCCAGGCGGCAGGCTCAGCCCAGGGTCACCGCCGTGCCGCAGGCGGTGACCATCAGCATGCCGTTCTTCTCACCCAGCACCTCGTAGTCGATATCCACCCCGATGATCGCGTTCGCGCCGAGCTCGCGCGCGGCCTCGCGCATGTCCTCGAAAGCCGCCTCGCGCGCCGAGCGCATCGTCTTCTCGTAAGAACCGGCACGCCCGCCGACGATGTCGCGCACCGCGGCAAACATGTCCTTGAGAAAGTTCGCTCCGATGATCGCCTCGCCGGTGACGATGCCGTGATACTGGCGAATGGCACGACCTTCGACGTTCGGGGTGGTGGTGATGAGCATCGCTGAGTCTCCTCGGGTGGATGACGGACAGGCGGAAAATTACGACGGCGATTCTACGCCCGGAAGCACGCGCGACATGCGTGCACGGCATCCCGCAAGGGCAAATTCCGCGTCGATCCGCGCTCATCACGAGCGACGACAACGGCCTGCTTGTTCAGCTCCATTTGCATCGCTATATTTCGAGCTGATAACGGAGCCAAACCATGCAAACGATTCTCACGGACATCACGGTCAGCATGTCGGAGTGATGGACAAGGATCGCATCGTCAAGTCTGCCACTGGTATTCGCAATACTGTGGGTGTGGAAGAAGCTCTTCAAGCTCCAGCGTGATGGCGTGGTGGACGGCGGCGTGCTGATCGCCCGCCAGGCGCCCAAGATCACGCGCGAGGACGCCGAGGCGCTGGCCCAAGGCATCGTCGCCTGGCATGAGGAACTGGCCCCGGCCGGCGACAGCACATGCGTGTTCCGCGACGGCGCCTTCGCCGACGACGTAGCCAAGACCAACCTCGCCGCCATACTGGGGCAGCACGGCATCAAGAGCGTGCGCAGTCTGTGAGAGCGACGTGATGCACCCCTATGTGCCCGACACCCTGCCGCTCGTCGATCTGGATTACCGCCTGCTGTTACCGCTGGTCGGGCAGGCTAACGCCGCGCTGGCCCGCTATGACGGCCTGTTGCAGGGCATTCCCAATCCAGCGGTGATGCTCTCGCCGCTGACCACCCGGGAAGCGGTACTCTCCTCCAAGATCGAAGGCACTCAAGCCACGGTGGACGAGGTGCTGGAGCAGGAAGCCGGTTTGCTCAAGGAGGGCGAGAAGTACCAGGACATTCTGGAGATTTCCAACTACCGACAGGCCTTGTTCAAGGCGCGGGAACACCTTCAGGATTATCCTATCCGACTGGGCTTCGTGCGCGAACTGCACCACATTCTGCTCGACAGCGTGCGTGGGCAGGACAAGACTCCCGGCGAGTTCCGGCTCGACCAGAACTGGATCGGCAGGGCGGGCTGCCCGATCGAGGAGGCCAGCTTCGTGCCACCCAATCCCCTGCAGTTGCCCGACCATCTGGAGGCGTGGGAGCGATATCTGGACAGTGATGATGTGGACTTCCTACTGCAGACGGCGGTGATGCATGCCCAGTTCGAGCTGCTGCACCCCTTCAAGGACGGCAATGGCCGCATCGGGCGCATTCTGATCCCCCTGTTCCTGTATCAGAAGCACATCCTGTCTCAGCCGATGTTCTATCTGTCCGAGTATCTGGAGAACCACCGTGAGGAGTACTACCAACGCCTCAAGGCGATTTCCGCCGAGGGTGCGTGGAACGACTGGATCGCCTTCTTTCTGCGGGCGACGACGGCGCAGGCTGGGCAGAACGCCAGACGGGTCGCCGCCATCAAGGCCCTGTACGACGAGATGAAGCTCGCCATCCAGGAAACGACCCATTCCCAGTATTCGGCGCACCTCTTAGACGCCATTTTCAGCAAGCCGATCTTCCGGACCTCCGATCTGGCGCAGAAGCTGGCGGCGGAGTATGGCATCCACGAAAAGACCACGCCCGGCCTGCTTCGGCAGTTGAAGGAGGCAGGCATCTTGCGGGAACTGCAGGCCGGTAGTGGACGTCGTGCTGCAACCCTTTGCTTTCCACGGTTGATCAACCTGGCGGAAGGCAGGGAGGTGCTATGAAGCGCTTGAGTAGTCCTTGCGCTCCACTAGCTGCGTTGTGGAGCGCAATACGAAAATCATGCTCCGCTAAAGGTGTTGTCGCGCTTGGGCGCTCCACAAACCGAACAACGCAGGGAAGCCGCCAATGAAGCTCCATTCAAGCGCTACGGCTTCACCAAGTTCATGATCGTGATGCCGGCGGTGATCCGGCTGAGGCAGTAGCGGCGCCATCCGATGCCATGCGGCCTCACAGCGCCCTGTCTGTGGTCCGCGCGGCTTGCACATCTCCCAGCAACCACACCCGAAACCGCTGCGCCGCCGGTGACAGGGGGCGTGCGCGGTCGTGTACGAGGTAGTCGCGCCGGCCGGTTTCCATGCAGAAGTCGCCGACGCGGCGGAGTTCGCCGCGCGCGACGAGCGCGTCGGTCATGAAGCCCCAGCCGAGCGCGATCCCCATGCCCTGCTGGCAAGCGCTCAAGGCGAGGGTGAGGGCGTTGAAGCGCAGGCCGTCGCGGGGGGTGTGGAAGGCAACGCCGAAGTGCCGGAACCAGTCTTCCCAACCATGCCATTTCCAGCTTTCCGGGTCGAGGTAGATGAGCCGGGCGGCAGCGAGCTCGACAGGATGTGCGGGCTCGGCCACCGGGTAGTCGGGGGCGCACACCGCATGGATGCGCTCGGCGAACAGCAGGTCGCCCGCGAGCGCGGCCGGGATGCCGCTGTCGCCGTCATAGAGGATGCCGAGATCGGCCTGGCGGCAGTGGGCCTCGTCCACCTCGTCGGTGGCGAAGATGTTCACCGCGACCTCGGGGTGGGCCATGTTGAAGCGCACCACGCGCGGAAACAGCCAGTAGTGGGCGACCGCCTGGGTACACACCACGGTGACGCCATGGCCGGCAGCAGCCATGCCGCGGATGCGCCCGGTGTGCTCGGCGAGCTGGCGCAACAGCGGCCCGACCCCCGCTGCAAAGACCGCGCCCGCCTCGGTGAGCGCCACCTGCCGGCCCTCGCGGCGAAACAGCGGCAGGCCGAGGTCGGCCTCGAGCGCACGCACCTGCTTGCTCACCGCGCTCTGGGTGATGTGCAGGGATTCCGCTGCGCGGGTGAAGCTGCCGAGGCGCGCCACCGCGTCGAAGAACACCAGCGTGTGCAGTGGCGGCAGCTGGCGCGAGAGTGGTTTCATGCTGGCTGGCTTCCTTGTGGTTCATTCCGTTCCGGCCTGGCGGACGACATCCCGACGACGCAGCCGCCATCCCCTCCACACCAGACACGCTGGATGATTGTACGACGCTACGGAGCCTGCCAGCGCAGCCCTCAGCCACTCCGTCTCATTCCATTACGGAATGCATCCATGCGGATTTTTCGCTTCCGGGCAAGATCGGGCAAGCGCAGAATGCCTGCGACACCATTCACCGGAGAGCCGTGATGCGCCACAACGATCCGCTGCTGCAACCCTACCAGTTGAAGCACCTGCGCCTGCGCAACCGCATCATGACCACCTCCCACGAACCGGCCTATTCCGAGGACGGTCTGCCCAAGGACCGCTACCGGCTGTATCACGTCGAGCGCGCCAAGGGCGGCGTGGCGCTGACGATGACCGCCGGCTCGGCAATCGTGTCGCGCGACTCGCCGCCGGCTTTCGGCAACCTGCATGCCTACCGCGACGAGATCGTGCCGTGGCTGCGCCGGCTCGCGGACGAATGTCATGCGCACGACACCGCGGTGATGATCCAGCTCACCCACCTCGGCCGGCGCACCGGCTGGAACAAGGCCGACTGGCTGCCGGTGCTCGCACCCTCCCCGATCCGCGAGCCGGCACACCGCGCCTTCCCCAAGGCGGCGGAGGACTGGGACATCGACCGCATCGTCGCCGACTACGCCGCCGCCGCGCAGCGCATGCAGGCGGCCGGGCTCGACGGGATCGAGCTCGAGGCCTACGGCCACATCATGGATGGCTTCTGGTCGCCCGCCACCAACCGGCGCGAGGACGAATACGGCGGCAGCCTCGACAACCGCCTGCGCTTCACCCGGCGGGTGCTGGACGCGATCCGCGCCGCGGTCGGCAGCGCGTTCATCGTCGGCATCCGCATGGTCGCGGACGAGCAGTGGGACAAGGGCCTGAGCCGCGACGAGGGCGTAGAGATCGCGCGCCGCCTCGCCCGGGGCGGGCAGGTGGATTTCCTCAACATCATCCGTGGCCACATCGACACCGACGCCGCGCTCGCCAAGGTGATCCCCATCCACGGCACGCCGTCCTCGCCGCACCTGGACTTCGCCGGCGAGGTGCGCAGCGCCACCGGCTTCCCGGTGTTCCATGCGGCGCGCATCGGCGACGTCGCCACCGCGCGCCATGCGATCGCCGAGGGCAAGCTCGACATGGTGGGGATGACGCGCGCCCACATCGCCGATCCGCACATCGTGAAGAAGATCATGCTCGGCCGCGAGCACGAGATCCGCCCGTGTGTGGGCGCCACCTACTGCCTCGACCGCATCTACGAGGGCGGCGAGGCGCTGTGCATCCACAACGCCGCGACCGGGCGCGAGGCGACGATGCCGCACGAGATCGCGCTCAGCGACGGGCCGCAGCTGAAGGTGGTGGTGGTGGGCGCCGGCCCGGCCGGGCTGGAGGCGGCGCGCGTGTGCGCCGAGCGCGGCCACACGGTGACGGTGTTCGAGGCGGCCGGGGAGGCGGGCGGGCAGGTGCGCCTGGCGTCGCGCTCGCCGCGCCGCGCCGAGTTGATCGGGCTGGTGGATTGGCGCATGGAGCGCTGCACCGCGCTCGGGGTGGAGTTCCATTTCAACGTCTACGCCGAGGCCGACGCCATCCTCGCCGCGGCGCCGGACGTGGTCGTCATCGCGACCGGCGGCCTGCCGAACAGCGAGGTGCTCGCGGACGGCAACGCGCTGGTGGTGTCATCGTGGGACATCCTCTCTGGCGACGTGAAGCCCGCCGCATCGGTGTTGCTCTTCGACGACAACGGCGGCCACCCGGGCATGCAGGCGGCGGAGATGATCGCAGCCTCCGGCAGCGCGCTCGAGATCGTCTCGCCGGAGCGCTTCTTCGCGCCCGAGATGGGCGGGCTCAACCACGCCGCCTATGCCGAGGCCTTCGACCGCCACGGCGTGCGCATCACGATCAACCGCCGCCTGCTCTCGGTGGCGCGCGGCCAGAACGGCAAGCTGATCGCGCGCATCGGCAGCGACTACAGCGGCCGGGTGGACGAGCGCGAGGTGGACCAGGTGGTGGTCGAGCATGGCACGCTGCCGCTGGACGACGTGTATCTCGTGCTCAAGCCCGGGGCCCGCAACCAGGGCGAGGTCGATTACCCGGCGCTGCTCGCGGGCGCGCCGCAGGCGGTGGTGCGCAACCCGGAGGGGCGTTACCGGCTCTTTCGCATCGGTGATGCGGTGGCGTCGCGCAACGTACATGCGGCGATCTACGACGCGCTGCGCCTGTGCATCGCACTTTGATGAAAATACCATCGACATTCAATGTCATGACACCCGACCTATGACACGTTGAACCCCCCGGATCGCCCGACTATCCTCGACTCATGGCCCGCCTTGCCGGGCAAACCAATCCATGAGCAGGACGGCGCGATGCACACCAGCCCAGACCAGTCAGCCCCTGCTGGCCCGCATCCTCCGGATGCAAGGCCGCCGGGATGCGCGACACCACCCGTCGGCGGACGACCCGACGGTCATGATGCGCCTGCACACATGGAGGCCATTGGCACGACCGACGCCAGTCCGGCGCTGCACGGCAGGGAGGACGAGCTCCGTGAGCTTGTCGAGAGCTTCAGACGTGCTGCAAGCGGTTCCATGGTGTTCTTCCTCCTCAGCGGACGTGCGGGCGTAGGCAAGACTGCGCTGGTGCGCGCCCTGCGCAAGGTCGTCCGTGCGAACGGCGGACGCATGCTTGAAGGCGGCTTCGACGAAGACCGCCAGTACAGCCCTTACAGCGCCCTCACCGACGCCATCGGGGACCTTGTCAATCAGATCGACGCAGAACCCGAACCCTTGCCCGAGCTGTGGCGGACGCGGCTCATGGACGGTCTGGGTGCGCAGTGCGCGCTGGTGTGCGAGATGTTTCCTTCACTGCGCCGGCTCATCGGCCCGATCGGCCCCGCGGCGGAATTGCCCTGGCCGGCTGCCCGGCACAGGGGCGAGCTCGCAGTCCGGCGTCTGTTCAGCCTGGTCGCCACGCGTGAACACCCGCTGCTGCTGTTCCTCGACGACATCCACTGGGCTGACGAGGACTCGCTGCTGCAACTGCAGGCTCTGGGTGCAGGTGGATGCCGCGCCAGCCTGATGATCGTCGCGACCTGTCCGGACGAGGCGCTGGAACCGTCGTCGAAGGTGTCGCGCATGCTAGCCGCGCTCGGCAATGACAGCGTGACGATCGTCAGACGTGGCCTAGGCCCGCTTTCTCCGAGCAGCATCGGGAAAATCATCGGCGACATGCTTGGGCGCATCGATCAACATGATGCGCTCGTCCGCCTGCTCTTCCGCCTGTCGAACGGCCTCCCCTCGGTCGCAAAGCAGCTGCTGCGTGACGGAGAGTCCGCGGGCTGGCTACAGTTCGTGTCGCACCCCCAGAGGCGCGAGTGGCATGCCGCGCCATGCGTTGCCGATCCCGGCATCCCGCTTCTCGCCTCGCCGGCACAGCGGCTCGCGCGACTGCCGCCCGACTGCCTGCGTGCCCTGGAGGTGGCGGCCCTGCAGGGCCGGCGCTTCGAGCCTGTCGTGATCGCGACCTTGCTGGATTGGACGCCCGAGGAGACGCTCTCCGCGCTCGTGCCAGCCGCAGCCGACGAGATCATCGAACTTGCCTCGGACGTGGCATCCGCCCGCTTCTGCAGCGGCGCGCTGCTGCAGGCGGTCAGCAGCCACATCGACGAAGCGCGCGCGGCCGCGCTACGTGCCAGCATCAGCCTCGCCTGCTGGCAGCGTCTCGCGCCGGAGAACCCTGGCGAGCAGCTCTTCGCCGTCGTCGATCAGGTCAACAAGGGGCTCGGAGATGGCGAGGACAGCGCGCTGCGCGTCGCCGTCATCGCGCTCAACCTCGGCGCGGGCCTGCGCGCACTGCGCATCGCGGCCTATCGCGCCGCATGCCATTACCTCGGAACCGGCCTGTCTCTGCTGCCGGCCGAGGCGGTACGCGAGCTCCACAGCCTCCGCTTCTCGCTGCAGCTTGCCCATGCCGAAGCACTGAACGCGCTCGGTGACGCCACTGCGCTCCAGCCGCGACTGCAAGCCCTGTCGCACAGTGCGCGCACGCCGGTAGAGCATTTGCGCGTGCGGATGCTCGAGGCCAGCCATCATCACCACGCTGCCCGCTTCGACGAGGCACTGGCCTGCGGGCTGAAAGGCCTTGCCGATGCGGGCGTGGCGCTGCCTGCGGCCTGGGACGGCCCAGCCATCAACGCCCGCTTCGGCGACGAGCGGCATCGATTCGGCTCGTTGCTCGCAGGACGCGGGGTCGACGAGGCGTTCGCAAGCCTGCCGGTGGACAACGACAGCCTGAGCGAGCCATTCGAGTCCCTCATCGCCGGAATCGCCGATGCAGCGACGATGATGAACGCCTCGATCATCGACCTGGTCGCGATCGTCGCCGCCAACCGCAGCCTCGCACACGGCTGCACGCGGAACACACCGCTGATCTGCTCCCTTCTCGCTCGCGCCCTGATCGCCCGCGACGCGAGCTACGGGGAAGCCCGCCAGCTTGCCCTCACGGCGATGCGCCTCGCGGCCCGCCTCGGCATCGACCCTTGGGCACAGGCACGTTTGCTGGTGCATCAGTTCAGCTTCGTTCTGCCATGGTCGCGTCACATCGACAACAACCTGCCGCAGATCGAAGACACGCTGTCGATGACCACACGCACGCAGGACCCCTCATGCGATGCGGCGCTGCAGACGCTGAACGCGATCACGCAGTTCTTTCTCGGACGTCGTCTCGATGCGGTCACCACCTACCACCAGCGCACCGCCGTCCATGCGCGCACGCGACTCGCAGGCATCATCCCGTCCATGACACAGCCGTTCGCAGGCGCCGCCGCCGCCTTGCGTGGCGAGACGGCCAGCCTCACCGATCTCGATTGCGACGAGTTCGACACGCATGCCTATGCCTGCCGCTTCAAGCACACACCGTTCATGCTCACCCTGCTGTCGAGTGCGCGCATGCCCCTGCATGTGCTGGCCGGCGACTGCGCGCGTGCGCTGCAACTGCATGACCAGCCTGAGCTGCGGCAGGCGCCACCCTTCCTCGCGAACGCGGCGGTGCAGTTCTGGCGCGGGATGGCCTGTGCCCAACTCGCCGGCGGCGTGGCGCACGAAGCCCGCCAGGAACTCCTTGACGGGCTTGCCGAAGCCACGGACTTCCTCGCCGAGGTCGAATGCGGCGATGGCGGAGACAACGTCACCCACCGCCTGTTGTGCCTTCTGGGCGAACAGAGCCGCCTGCAAGGCGATCATGCGCTCGCCTTCGAGTTCTACTCCGATGCGGTGGACTTCGCCGACCGCAATGGTTACACACTGGAATCCGGCTTCATTCTCGAGCGTACCGCTGCGCAGCTGAAGGATGGCAAGGCAACACCCGGAGAGCTCGCCACGACCCTCGCGAAGGCCGCGGACCGCTATCGCGAGGCCCAGGCCATTGCACTGTATCGTCGTGTGCGCAGCCGCCTCCACGCATTGCCCAGGGAGACACTGGGCGACTGTGCTCGGCCCGCTGCATCACGTCACACCTATGGCGAGTACCTCACTGGAAGCCTCACCGCGCGCCTGCCCGGCGCCTTGGCAGGCGCGCACGCACTGATCGTCGATGACGATGCAGCGAACCGCAAGCAGCTGACCCAGACCCTGGCCGGCTACCTGCCTGCGGTCGCAACCGCCTGCTCGCCGCAGGAGGCCCAGCGGCGGGTCGGCGAGGCCGTTGCGGCAGGCACTCCGTTCACACTCGTGGTCGTGGCGTCGAGGTTGCTGCACGACATCGGGAGCACGTTCGTGCGCCGCGTCCGGCGCACCCATACCGAGATCATGCCGCCAGCATTCCTGCTGCTCACCGACCGCGGCGCCGCATGCGATGACGCTCACCTGCTCGTGGGGTTCGACGCCGCGATCTCCACCCCGGTGGATACCCTGGAGCTGTTCGACACCCTGCAATCGCTCTTCTCTGACGACGCCGCGGCCCTTTTCCGCAGCCAGCGTCGCCCACATACCCTCGAACTCGCGGGCTTGCGCGTGCTGCTGTGCGAGAGCGACCCCACCCATCGCGCGCTCACCCTCGAGCTCCTGCGTCGCGCCGGAATGTATGCCGACACTGCCGCCGACGGACACGGCGCGGTGGAACAACTGCGCCGCAGCGGCCCCGACCGCTACAGCCTGGTACTGATGGCCTTCGACCTGCCGGGCGTCGACGGCCTCTCGGCCACCCGCATGCTGCGCAGCGACCATCGCTTCGACGCCCTGCCGATCATCGCAATGAACACCGCACCCAACACCAGGACACTCGCGCTCTGCCTGCGTGCTGGCATGAACGATCAGCTCCCGCGGCCGCTCGACGCCGACCGGCTCTACGACACATTGTCATTGTGGGTACAGCCCGGGGCGCTTTCCCGCCACGTGGCCGCGCACCGCGCGGGTCTCGTGCCCACCCCGGAGTGCGCATCTGCGAACACGTCGCCACCCAACTCGCCACGCGCCGAGATCGCCCAGCTGCGCCGTCCGGCCGCTGACATCCCACCCACGCTGACGAGCGACCTGCAGCGCATGCAGGGCAACGCCACCCTCTACATGAGGTTGCTGGGTCGCCTGCGCGCGGCCATGCATGCCGCGCCGGACCCGGTGCGGGCCGCGCTCGCTCGCACCGATATCCCCACTGCGACGGGACAGCCCACCGGAGACACCCGGCGGCAGGATGACATCGTGCTAGGCACGGTGGCCGATGCGATCCGGCAGCTCACCCGCGCTCTGACGAAGTTGGCACCAGGCGCTCGCAATCAGCGTCACTGACGACCCCAATTTCCCGCCAGATCACGCCGGGCGAGACCTGCATCATTTCCTCGTCCCGCCTGCTCGGCAAGGAAGACTACAACGCGCGCGGCGTGACCCGGGTCGACGCCAAGCTCTAGCAGCACCTTCACCCCACCGCCTTCGATCGACCCGAAACCCGGCGGCTGCGCCACATTCTGATGACCTACAACAACCGTGCCGAACGCGACCGCCATGCGGCGCTGCTCGACGCCCTGCGGCCGACCCCGACGCTGTCCTGACGACCCGGCAAGCCTGCACCTGCACAAGGGCCGCCGAGCGATGGCACGATGCCCGGCCCCGGCTGCGCCAACCGCCGGAAAGCGGCGCGCACGCGTCTGCGATGCGCTCGCCACGCGCGGCGTCGATCCACCCGCTTCAGCCTCTCCGCCAGGCACTGCCGGTTAGAATCCGATGTGTTGTGCAGTCAGCACGCTCACATGGAAGCTTCGCAGATGAGCAGCGCCTACGTCATCGGTCAGATCACGGTGAAGAACCCGGAGCTCTGGGCCGTCTATCGAAGCCGGGTGCCTGACACCCTGGCACCCTGGGGCGGCGAGCTTGTCTTTCGTGGTCAGCAGTCCGCCGTCCTCGCCGGCGAGAATCGGCACCCCGACATCGTCGTCATCCGTTTCCCCGACATCACCGCCGTCAATGGCTGGTTCGCGTCGCCCGCCTATCAGTCGCTGATCGCCATCCGCGAGCAGGCGGCAGACATGGTCTTGTCGTCCTATGAAACCTAGCATCCCGATGACTGCCTTCCGGGAAGGGCCGGCATGCAGGCTGCGCGAGGCCGGCGCGCATCGGGTGGGGGGCACGGCATGGCCCGAGTATTGATCTTTGTCGGTGGAATCACGCTGTTGCCGGAATCCGGCCGCCCGACGGGTATGTACAAGCTGCCCGTGCGGGACGTCATCGAACTCGGTCACACCGGGTTTGCCGGCGACCAGCAGGCCGATCTGCGGGTGCACGGCGGGTTGGAGAAGGCCGTCCATCTCTACCCCGCCCGGCATTACGCGAAACTGGCCGCCAGGTTTCCCGACGCCGCTCGCAACCTGGTGCCTGGATCCCTCGGCGAGAACCTCTCCTGCGACGAACTGGACGAACGCGATGTCCGCATCGGCGACATCTGGCAACTGGGCGAAGCCCGGCTCCAGGTCTGCCAACCGCGCAATCCTTGCTGGAAGATCGACGAGCGCTTCGCCAGCCAGGGCATGGCGGCCTTCATCGACGACACCTGCCTCACCGGCTGGTATTGGCGCGTTCTTCACCCGGGACGAGTCACGCCCAGCGACACGCTGGATCTGCTGACCCCTGCCGAGGATGCGCTCACGCTGCATGCGGCGATGGCGCTGTGGCGGGAACACCGGCCGCCGCTGCAGGCACTCGAACACCTCGCGAACACCCCGGGAATCGCGAGCGGCTGGCGAGACAAGATCGAGCGGCGGCTGGCGTATCTGAAGAAGCTTTCCTGAATCCGGCTGAACAGCGCACCCTGCCCATTCGAAGGCGGACGTAGTGCCGCACTCACGTCCGATGACTTTCGGGCTGTGACGGGGTGGCGGGTCCGATACAAGGCCGCGGGAGACGATTGGTTCGTATGGCGGAATTTCGGCCGGCGCGATCGTTAGAGTCAGTGACTACGATTGGCTGCTACCGACCCAATGCCGCCGCAATGCCGCCGTTCAGCCTTGAGGCAAGCTGTCGCTCAACGTTTGAATTCACCGGATCTGGGCAAAAAGCCGCGCAGGTCCGGTGAAATGATGGGTTGGGCGGGGCGTTGGTGCATTAAAATGTCATCCACTGATATATCAAGGCTTTCAGGCCACCTGACCCGTTGAGTGTGACCATGGCGACACGTGTAAAGAAAGACGACACTCCGAGCAAGCTCAAGTACCGC
>JAYRYZ010000040.1:0-12903 GCA_041916775.1 Rhodocyclaceae bacterium
GCGACAAGCCGCTGGCCGGGCTGCAAGGTCTGCACCACCGCGGTCGCCGCCGCCATGCCCGACGCGAACAGCAAGGATTGATGGCCGCCCTCGAGCGCGGTCAGCAAGGCCTCCGCCTGGTCGTAAGCAGGGCTGAAGTCGCGCCCGTAAAGGCGCCCGCCCGGGTAACTGCCGTCGCCAGCGCGCTCGAAGGTGCTGGAGACATGGATCGGCGGCGCGATGTCGTGAAAGGGCTTGGCGATCTGGCCGAGCGCCTGGGCGCACAGGGTCTGCGGGGAGAGTCGGGGGTCGTGGGGCATGCGGGAACCTTGCGTTGATGGCAGGGAATGCACGGACACTCCGGCCCGCGCAATGGCAGGCCGGAGTGTGACACAGCCCGGGTTCAGGCCGGCAGGCCGAACAGACGGGCGGCGTTGCCGTGGAGCAATCGATCCAGCACCGACGCCTTGAAGCCGAGCGCCTGGAAATCTTCGATGGACTGGCGGATGGGGCGGAACGGATACGACGATCCGAACAACAACTGGTCCGCGAGGAAGCCGTTTGCTGCGTCGACATACGCCTGGCTGCCGGCCACGAAGAGGTACATGTCCGGCACGAGATGAATGTTCTCGTAACGGAAGGCCAAGCCCAGCGCCTGTTGCACGTTGGGCCAGAAGCCGTGGTAACAGACGATCGGCAGTTGCGGAAAGGCGCGCGCCACCTTGGCCAGCGGGGCGGGGTCATTGAAGCGCGGATCCGGTGTCGTCGGCCCGGTCATCAGGAACACCGGTACGCCGAGTCGGGCGCACACCTCATAGATCGGGAAATAGACCGCGTCGTCCGCCAGGCGCGCGGGTTCGCCGAAACCGGGCTCGATGTCGATGCCGGCAAGACCGAGTTCGCGGATCGCACGCTCGGCCTCATCCACGGCGGCATGCCCCTGGAGCGCCGGATCGACCCCGGCGATCCCGAGCAACTCGGGATGTGGATCCGTGATCGCGTGGATGCGCTCGATGGGCAGATGCTGCGACGGTGTGTGACGCCCCACCACCACCGCATGGCTCAGGCCGGCCTCGCGCACCTCCGCCAGAAAGCCGGCCTGCGTGTGCGAGCGGGTGAAGTGGGTGTCGCTTCCGCGGGTGCCGACACGACGGTTCAGCCAGCGCGCGACGTCGAATTCCGGCGTGCCCGGCGTGGCGCCGAAGAAGTCGTGCAGGAATGCCGGGCGGCAGCGCATGTCGATGACCTTCATGCGGCCTCCCGCACTTGCGCCCCGGCACGCAAGGTGCTCGCATCGAACGGCCCGCCGGTCATCACCTGGTCGCGTATCGTCACCGGCTTCTTCCCTGGCAAAAGCGGGAACACCAGCTCGGCAAAGCGCCAGGCCTCTTCCAGATGCGGGTAACCGGACAGCACGAAGCTGTCCACGCCGAGGTCGACGTACTCCTTCAGACGCAACGCGACGGTCTGTGCATCGCCGACCAGCGCGGTGCCCGCCCCCCCGCGCGCGAGGCCGACCCCCGCCCAAAGGTTGGGGCTGACCTCGAGTTTGTCGCGACGCCCGCCATGCAGCGCAGCCATGCGCCGCTGGCCCTCGGAATCCATCGCAGCGTAGCGCGCCTGCACTTTCGCGATCACGTCGTCGTCGAGACGGCTGATCAGTCGGTCGGCCGCCGCCCAGGCTTCATCATTGGTCTCGCGCACGATCACATGCAGGCGCACGCCGAAGCGCAGCGTGCGCCCGCGCCGCGCAGCGCGGGCGCGTACGTCTGCAATCTTTGCCGCAACCGCATCGGGTGGTTCGCCCCAGGTCAGATAGGCATCGACATGCTCTGCAGCGAGCGCATGCGCAGCGTCGGACGACCCACCGAAATAGAGCGGCGGATGGGGTTGTTGCACCCCCTTGAAGAGCAGCTGTGCCCCCTCCACCCGGTGATGCACGCCCGCATGGCTGACCGTCTCCCCCGCCATCAATCGCCTCCAGATGGCGAGGAATTCGTCCGCTTCCGCATAGCGCGCATCATGATCGAGAAAAATGCCGTCACCGGCGAGCTCGGTCGAGTCGCCCCCGGCGACGACGTTCAGCAACAGGCGGCCGCGGGTGACGTCATCCAGCGTCGCGGCCATGCGCGCGGCGGCTGTCGGCCGCAGCAAGGCGGTACGAAGCGCCACCAGCAGCTTCAACCGACTGGTGGCGCCGGCAACCTGGGTCGCGGTGATCCATGGGTCGAGACAACCGCTTCCGGTCGGAATCAGCACGCCGTCATAGCCCAGCCCGTCGGCCGCGACCGCGATCTGCCGGATGTAGTCTGCGCTCGCGGCACGACCGGAATCCGACTTGCCAAGGTATCGGGTATCGCCCGAGGTGGGCAGAAACCAGAATATTTCAAGACTCATGCAAACGCCTCTTTCAATGATGTTCTCAAGCGGCCGCGCCGCCGAGGTAAAGATCCTGGATGTCGCTGCGTGCGGCCAAGGCCTGGGCCTCACCGGCCGCGACCACCCGGCCGCTCTCCAGTACATAAGCATGATGCGCATGGCGCAGCGCGACGCTTGCGTTCTGCTCTGCCAGCAGGAAGCTGACGCCCTCGCGCACGTTGAGGTCGCCGACGATCGAGAAGATCTCCTCTACGATCAGCGGCGCGAGCCCCATGGAGGGTTCGTCGAGCAGCACCAGTTGCGGCCTCGCGATCAGCGCACGGCCGATCGCGACCATCTGTTGCTCGCCGCCGGAGGTAAAGCCTGCCTGGCTCCGCCGCCGCGCCTTGAGCCGCGGGAAATAGTGATAGATGCGCTCCAGCTCCGTCTTCAGCGCCTTGCGCGAGGGCCGGTTGACGAAGGCGCCGGTGAGGAGGTTCTCCTCCACCGTCAGGTGGGGAAAGCAGTGCCGCCCTTCGAGCACCTGCACTAGTCCCCGGCGTACCAGCAGGTCCGGCGGTGCATGGGTGACCGCCTCGCCGCGGTAGGCGATCTGCCCGCCGGTGATCTCGCCCCGCTCCGCGCCCACCAGCCCCGAGACCGCCTTCAGCGTCGTGCTCTTGCCGGCGCCGTTGGCGCCGAGCAAGGCCACCACCTGGCCCGTACGCACCTCGAGCGACACGCCATGCAAAGCGAGGATCACCTTCTCATAGGCCACCTCGATGTTGCTCACTTCCAGAATGATCGAGTCCGTCATGCCTGCGGCCCTCCGTCGTCACCGGCGCCGGAGGGAGCTCCCCCCGGCACCCGCGTGTGTGTGAGTCTGATGCGCTCCGCCCGAGTGCGGGCGACTCAAGCCGGCTTCACGGCGGCATGGCTGCCGCCGATCTGCCACACGTACACCGGCTCGGTGCCGTTGACCTCCCAGTCGCCGATCACCCGCGCCTTGTAGACGATCGGGTTGTGGGTCGCGACCGTGCGCGCGTTTCGCCAGTGGCGGTCGAGCGCCTGGCTGCTGCTGGCCGACGACGCGCCGAGCGCGTTGAAGAGGTCCGAGGCGACGCGCAGCGCGAGCTCGGCCACGACGATCTGGCCTTTCGCAGACTCGATTTCGGCGGCAATGTTGGCCGTACGCTCCTGCGCGTCGTCGCCACCGAAGCGTGCCTCGTAGGCCTGCTGCGCCGGCACCGCCGCGCGGATCGCGATCGCCTCGGCCGCGTAGGCGCGCGCCGAGATCTCGCCCACCACCTGCTGGATCTGGGCGTCATGGCGCACCAGCGGTGCGTTGCCGTGGCTGAAGATGCGGGTACGCGCCGCGACCGCGCGCACCGCGTCGCGCTCCACTGCGCGGGCGATGCCCGCAAGGGTGGCGAGATGCACCAGCTGGTAGAACGCAGTCTGGTACTTGAAGCGGGTTTCGAAGGGGATGACGTTGTCCGGTTCGACCTCCGCGTCCTCGAAGATCGAGGTGCCGCTGCCGGTCGTGCGCTGTCCGAAGCCATCCCAGTCGTCGTGCTGGATCACCCCGGGCTGGGCCGTACGCACGGCGGCGATCACGTCCGCCCCGGTGTCGGCACGGCGCGCGTACACATCGATCCAGTCGGCGAAGATGCTGCCGGTGCTATAGAACTTGCGTCCATTCACGACCCAGCGGCCGTCCTTCTGCGACACCTTGGTGATGACGTCGCCGATCTTCACGTCGCCGACCTCGGTCCACGCATTGCCGACCAGTTCGCCGGCCACGAAGCGGCTGAACCACAGGTCGCGATTCGGTCCTGCGGGTGCATTGAGGCGGTCTTCCACGAACGCGAAATGCCCGCGCAGCGCCTGTGGCAGGTTGGAATCCGCCTCGCCCAGCTCGGTCAGCAGCTGGAACAGTTGCGGCAGGGAGGCGCCTGCACCGCCATGGTCGAGCGGCACACGCACCGCACCGAAGCCCGCCTCCTTGAGCCACTTGATCGGCTCGTACGGCAGGGTGCGGCTGCGCTCGCGTTCGACTGCGGTGTCGGCGATACGCCCGAAGATGGGGCGGAAGCGCGCGGCGAGGCGGTCGTAGTCCGCGCCGGTGGAAAGCGTTGGAAGATTGTCGCGATGTGTCATGGGATGGCTCCTCGGTTTCGGCGGGGCAGCGTCACGCGCCCCGCCCGGCTGTCGATGGCAGATGGGTTGCGTTCGGCGCTCAGACTTCCTTGCTGCAGTCGCGCGGGGTGATGCCCTTTTCCTTTGCATACTTGCGTGCGGACGCCTCGATGATGGGCCGCAGCAGCGCGCGGTCGGCCTGCACCCAGTCGCTGATCAGGTTCCACTTCTCGCCGTCCCACTGCTGGAAGCGCACCGCCCCCCCGCCTTCGTGATCCGCGCACGAGAGCTGCAGCGGCTGCACCAGGCCCAGCGCGCCCAGCTCATTCAGACGCTTGTCGTCGAGGCGGATGTTCTCGAAGCCCCAGCGCACCTCTTCGCCGGTCAGCGGACGCTTGCCGAACTTCTCCTGCGCGATGCGGACCGCCTCGACGTTGAGGATGCCGTTCACCACCCCGAGGTTGTAATAGACGGTACCGAAGCGCTTGGGATCTGCGAGATTGCCCTTGCCCGCGGCGACCACATCCTTCTCGATGCCCTTGATCACCGGGAAATCGGTGCCGGACGGATGGGTGGTGATCGAGATGAAACCCTTCGCCGCCGCACCTGCCGGGGCCGCGTCATCCTCCGAGTTGCTCCAGATGTTGCCGATGATGCGCTCGGCCGGGAAACCGACCTTCTGCGCGGTCTTCAGCGCCACCGGGTTCATCACGCCCCAGCCGCGCAGGATCACGTAATCCGGCTTGATGCGGCGGATGTTGATCCACTGCGACTGTTGTTCGTTGCCGGGGTGCGGCACCTCGAGCAGCGTCAGCTCGAAGCCGTACTTCGCCGCGAGCTTCTCCAGCACCTCGTTGGTCTCCTTGCCGTAGGGAGAACCGTGGTACAGCGTGACAATCTTCTTGCCCTTGAGATTGTCTGCGCCGCCGAGCTGCTGGCCGATGTAGTTCACGATCGCCGACACCTCCGAATACGGATTGAGCTGCAGCGGGAAGGCATACGGAAACACGCTGCCATCGGTCGAGTCGGTGCGCCCGTGGTTGATCGTGATCAGCGGCAGCTTGTCGGCGTGCGAGCGATCGAGCGTGGCATAGGCGATGCCGACCGAGAGCGGATTGGTCGCCGCCGCCGGTGCGCCGTTCAGCCCCTTCTTGAGTCGCTCGTAGCACTCGACCCCCTTCTCCACGACGTACTCCGTCTCGCACTCGCTCCAGGTGAGCTTCACGCCGTTCACACCCCCGTTGGCGTTGACGTGTTGCAGGTAGTCGATGAATCCGCCGAAGAAGCCGGTGCCGCCGGCGGCATAGGGCCCGATGCGGTAGCTCTGCAACGGGAAGTACTGCTCGGAGGCAGCCTGGGCGCCGAGACTGGCAGCACCCAAGGCGATGGCGAGCGCGAGAGCGCTGGGCTTGAAGCTGGACATGCGATGACTCCTTGAGATAGGTGTGTGTCGGGAAAAAGGGAAAGGCAGGATTGTCGGAACGCCCGGCCGTCAAGCGCCCGTCAGTACCGCAACGGCCAGCGTCGGGCGCGTGCGGCGAGGTTGTGCCAATAGCGCGCGAGTCCTTCCGGCTCGCGGATCAGGATCGCGATGATCAGTGCGCCGAACAGCATCTTCTGCAGGTTCTCCAGCTGACCGGCATCGATCAGCCCGGCGGGCAGCAGCCCTGCGAGGTTCGACAGCAGCAGCGGGAACAGAACCATGAAGGCCGCACCGATGAAGTTCCCCGCCAGGCTGCCGAGGCCGCCGATGATGATGATGAAGAGCACCTGGAACGAACGCGACAGGTCGAAGCCGTGCGGCTCCACCGTACCGAGATAGGTAAAGGCCCACAGCGACCCGGCCACGCCGAGCACGAAGCCGCTGAGCGCGAAGGCGAGGAGCTTCGCCCTGGGGATGTTGATGCCGATCACTGCGGCAGCGGTGTCCATGTCGCGCACCGCCATCCAGTTGCGCCCGAGTTCGCTGCGCACCACATTGCTCGCCAGCACGGTCATACCGATGACGATGAACAGCGTCAGCAGATAACGCCCCACCGGACTGCTGAAGTCCACGCCCGCGACCAGCAGCGGCGGCGCCGTGATGACGCCCGAGGCGTTGTCGTTGGAGAACCAGCCGTACTTCACCAATGCCCACGGGATCAGGAACTGTGCGGCCAGCGTTGACACGATGAGGTAGAAACCCTTGATGCGCAGGCTGGGCAGACCGGCTACCACCGACAGCGCGGCCGCCACCAGACCACCGAGGGCGAAGCTCGCCAGCAGCGGCATACCCTCCACCCGCAGGTGAAAGTTGTAGGCCGCGAATGCGCCCGCCGCCATGAACGCGGCGGAACCGAGCGAGAGCTGGCCCGCATAGCCGGTGAGCAGATTCAGCCCCAGCCCGGCCAGCGACAACACCAGAAATGGCGTCAGGATCGCGCTGAACCAGTAGTCGTTGCCAACCAGGGGCAAGACCACCACGGCGATGAACAATAGCGCGGCCAGACCGATACGCGACTGACGCAAGCGGAACACGCGCCGGTCCTGCGCGTAGGTGGTGCTGAACTGACCGGCTTCCACAAACAACATCGTTCGATCTCCTCTCAGACGCGCGCGATCGCGCGCTCTCCGAACAGGCCGGCGGGACGCGCCAGCAGGAACAGGGTGGCGAGCACGTAGGGGAACCAATTCTCGACACCCGAGCCAATCAGCGGCCCGATATAGATCTCGGCGAGCTTTTCCGACGCACCGACGATCAGCCCGCCCACGATCGCCCCGCCCACCGAGGAGAAGCCACCGATGATCAGCACCGGAAGGGCCTTCAGCACCACGAGCGACAGCGAGAACTGAACCCCGAGACGCGCGCCCCACAGCAGGCCGGTGACCAGCGCCACCAGCCCCGCCACCGCCCACACGACGGTCCACACCCGGCGCAGACAGATCCCGACGGCCTGCGCGGCGAGCGTGTCATCGGCCACCGCACGCAGCGACAGACCGATGCGGGTGCGGTTGAAGAGCAGCGACAGCACCAGCACGAGCGTGGCCGCGGTGGCTGCGGCAAAGAGATCGAACTGCGAGATGAACAGCGCGCCGAACTCGAGCGGCACGTCGTCGATACCCAGCTCCAGGCCATGCACCTGCGCGCCCCACAAGGCCTGGGCCCCACCTTCGATCATGTAAGCGAGCCCCAGCGTCGCCATGAACAGCGTGATCGCCGAACGGTTTGCGAGTGGTCGCAACACCCAACGCTCCACCGCCAGGGCCAGCACGACCATGGTTGCGAGCGTGGCCACGAAAGCCCCCCAGAACGGCACCCCGCGCTCCACCAGGCTCACGAAGGTGAGCGCGGCGAACAGCACCATCGCGCCCTGGGCGAAATTGAAGACGCCCGAGGCCTTGTAGATGAGGACGAAGCCGATCGCCACCAGCGAATACATCACGCCTGCGAGCAGGCCACCAATCAGCACTTCAAGAAAGAAATCCATCTCGCTACCCAGTCGTTGAATTCGATCCGCACGCCGCACCCCGCACCACGCCAGGCGCGGGTGCTGCCAGTCCGGGCATGGCCTCAGTGCCGCGTGCCGAGGTAGGCCGCAATCACTGCGGGGTCCCGGCGTACCGTCTCGGGTGGCCCGTCGGCGATCTTCCTGCCGTAGTCGAGCACCACCACATGGTGAGAAATTCCCATCACCACCCCGATGTCATGTTCGATGAGCACCACCGTCGTCCCGAACTCGCGGTTGATGTCGACGATGAGTGCGCTCATTTCCGCCTTTTCCGCCGCATTCATCCCGGCCATCGGCTCATCGAGCAGCAGCAGGCGCGGCTCGGCGGCGAGCGCGCGGGCCAGCTCGACGCGCTTCTGCAGGCCGTAAGGCAGCTTGCCGACCAGGCTCTGGCGCCACGGCGCAATCTTCAGGAATGCGATGACCTCCTCCGCATGGCGGCGCTGCAGGTCGTCCTCGGCGTTGGCCCGCCCGACGCGCAGCATCTGCTCGACCCATGTGCTGCGCCGCTTGAGGTTGCGGCCGGTGAGGACGTTGTCGAGCACTGTCATGCCCTTGAAGAGCGCAATGTTCTGGAAGGTCCGTGCGATGCCGCGCTCCGCCGCCCTGTGGGGGTGCATGTGATGGCGGACCTCGCCATCGAAGCTCACCTCGCCTTGCTGCGCGCGGTAAACGCCGTTGATCACGTTCAGCAGCGAGCTCTTGCCGGCGCCGTTCGGACCGATCAATGCACAGATCTCGCCACGCGCGACCGAGAAGCTGATGTCGGTGACCGCCTTCACCCCCTTGAAGGACAGCGAGATGTTGGAGAGCGCGAGCAGCGGCGGCGCGGGCACCTGGGGGACTTCATCGCGTGCGCTCATGCCCCGGCCTCCCGCGGCACGATCTGCGCCTGACGCAGCACTGCGAGCGCGGACCGCTCGGGGCGGGCCGCCTGTGCATCCTGCTGCGAGCGCCAGGTTGACGCCTCCGGCCAGGCCCGGACGCGCACCCCGAGGCTGGTGAAGAAGCCCTGAGAGGACGCGGGTAGCGGCGCACCGACGATCAAGGGCGCGCGGGTGCGCGAAAAGCCGATGACGTCCCGCAGCGGCCTGATCACCAGCCAATGCGCCAGCCAGCGGCGCACACCACGCACCTGCGGGTCGAACCCCCAGTCGACCAGCGTCCGCCGCCAGCCTCGGGCGGGCAACAGCTCTCTCACCAACTCCTCCAGCCGCTGGTAGGTCTCACGCGTGCCGGCTACCAGCGTGGGGCCGAGCTCGCGCCGGTCGTTGTCGCGGGTGGCGAGACTCTCGGGAAAGTTGAGGCGGAAGCCGGCGATCAGCCAGGGTGCAAGCAGATAGCGCGCTTGTCCGCCCGCCGCGAAGGTCCGGGCGGCGAAAGCCTCTTCTTCCGCACCGAGGCGTTCCGAGGACACAAGTGCCTCGCCATGCCATCGAAGCTCCGCATGGGTCAGCCATTGCACCTCGGGGCTGCCATCGGGCGCCTCACGGTGAAAGCTGAACGCCGCCTGCCACGCCTGCGCCTTCAGCGGCGGAAGCGCCGGATCACTTCCGGCGAGCAAGTCCGCGTAGGCGACCGACCCGAGTACCGCATGCGCTTCGAGACCCCGTGCATCGGCATGAAAGACATGCGTCGCCGCATCGATGACACCGGCCTCCTGCGCACGCAGGATCTCGTCGAGCCCTTCGACGAAGAGATGACGCGGGCCCAGGCCGCGGAGCTGACGCACCACGGTTTCGGCCCCGGCCTCGGGATCGAGCAAGGCCGCCACGCCACCCAGCCACTGCGCGGCGAGCGAGAACAGAAGCGCCTCCGGGCGCGGACGGCTGACGACCACCAGCACATCGTCCTCGGCGAAGCCGCGCTCAGCCAGTGCGCTGGCGAGGGCGCTCACCTGATCACGAAGCTCGCGCCAGGTGAGCGCCTGCCATACGCCCAGACGTTTGTGTCTGAGCGCCACCTTCGCCCCCCGCGAAGCCGCCTGTGCCAGCAGCGCCGCCACCAGCGTGGCCTCGCTGCCCTGCACCTGTCCGTTACCCGCCCGCATCGCCGCGCTCCGTCAGGCGGCTTCGGCGAGCACCTGCTCGCCATGCCCGGACCTGGCGGCCTGGGCCTCGAGCGCCCGCACCAGCGGCAACACCTTCTCGCCGAAGTAGGCGACCTCTTCCTGGAAGTGCAGGAAGCCGCTCAGCACCAGATCGACGCCCACCGCCTTCAAGGCGACGATGCGCTCGGCAATCTGTTGCGGCGTGCCGATGAGGTTGGTCTTGAAGCCGTCGTTGTACTGCACCAGATCCTCGAAGGTGGATTTGGCCCAGTTGCCCTCGCCCTCCGGGCTGGCCTTGCCTGCCTGCTTCACCGCATCGCCAAACGCGTTCACCGCCTCGACGTCGGCCTTGTCGATGATCTCGGCGAGCACCGCCTTGGCCTCCTCCTCGGTGTCGCGGGCGATGATGAAGGCATTGACCCCGATCTTCACGCTGTGCCCGTTGGCGGCGGCCTTGGCGCGGATGTCATCGACCTGCGCCTTGATGCCCTCGACGGTGTTGCCGTTGGTGAAGTACCAGTCGGAAACGCGCGAAGCCATGTCGCGCGCTGCGCGCGAGCTGCCGCCCTGGAAGATTTCCGGATGCGGTTGCTGCAGCGGCTTCGGCTTCAGCGTGTAATCGTGGAAGCGGTAGAAATCGCCGTGGAAGCTGAAGTTGTCGCTGGTCCAGATCCCCTTCAGCACGCGGATGAATTCCTCCGAGCGCCGATAGCGCTCGTCGTGGTCAAGCCAGGGCTCGCCAATCGCAGTGAATTCGCCGCGGAACCAGCCGGAGACGACATTCACCGCCACCCGACCGCCGGTGAGCTGGTCGATGGTGGCGATCTGCTTCGCCAGCACCGCCGGATGCCACGGCCCGGGCAGAACGGCGGCGATGACCTTCAGCTTTTCGGTGGATGCGAGCAAGGCATGGCTGAACGACACCGACTCGTGCTGATACTCGGCGCCGTATCCGGCAGTGAAGCGGATCTGCGACAGCGCATACTCGAAGCCCGCCTTCTCGGCGATCTGCGCGAGCTTGCGGTTGTAGTCGATCGTCCAGCTGGTGCGCTGCTCGATCTTGCTCACCACCAGCCCGCCGCTGACGTTGGGCACCCAGTATGCAAACTTGATGTTCTCACGGCTCATTTCTCTACTCCCTGGAAGATGAAAGGACTCGGCATCACGCCGCCGCACGCACCGGCTGACCCGCGATGCTGGACACCTCTGCGCGGCGCGGACGCAGGAAGGGACGCGCCCGCTCGGCAGCAAGCTCGATGCGCGCCCTGAGTTCGGGGCTCCGCACGCGGTAGTTCTCGAAGTCGGCTTCGCTCGCATACACGCCGACCGGCAGCGTGAGCGACTGGAAGAAGCTGAACAGCGGACGCAGCTGATGATCGATCACCAGCGCATGACGATCGCTGCCACCGGTTGCCGCGAGCAGCACCGGGACATCGATGAGCGCGTTGTGATCGACGAAGTCGAGCAGATGCTTGAAAAGTCCGGTGTAGGTGGCGCGATACACCGGCGTGGCGGCCACGATGAAATCCGCCTGCTCGATGGTGCTGATCGCTTCGCGCACTTCCGGTGCAAGCTCATTGGGCTGCAGCGAACCCGCGAAGAGCGGTCCGATCTCGCCGATCTCGATCAACTGCACGTTGATCGGTGTGTGACGGCCCAGCGCTGCGACCAGCTCTTCGGCCAGGGTAAGGGTGCGGGACGGACGCTTGAGCCCGCCTGAGATGACTACGACATTGACCTGCTTGCTCATTGATGTGCCTCGTGCATGATGGGTTGGGAAGCGGCTTGGCCACAAACCTGTATCGCAACCTGCGTGCCAGATTTTTTACTTCATTAAATCAATGCACTACATGCACAGCGCGCGGCAGGATGCTGCGCTGCAATCAGCGCTGCTGCTGCACCCGTGCTGCTGCAGCAGCAACGAACGGACGTGTTGCCCTGGCAGCCACGCGGATACGACGCGCGCTGCCGAGGGCACGCCCAAGGCGCGCGCAAGGAAAGCGAGGGGACGAACGAGGACGCGGGGACGAGCGAAGCTGGGGTCGTCTCGGAAAGCGGAAAAAAAAGAACGCCGAGCCGCGCCTCAGCCGCGCTCGGTTTGTGTCGTCAGCGGCTGAGACGGGAGGTCAGTCGCGTGCGGTTGCCCGCCGCGCCGTATTGGTAGGCGAGCGTCGTGCCGCCGGCTGAACAGTCGGGAACAGATCACAGGTCCGCAGCGGCTCTCCCGCGACAGCGCTGCGTGGTATGTCCCCTGTGCCCTGTTACGAATCAGAGCCCTCCCAGGTGCCGACCATGCGCGCGAAACGATACAGGCACTTCCGGGTCCTGAACGCGGCCGAGAAGATCTGCCACTTCATCTGCGTCCACCGGCAATGGCTGCAGATCGAAAGGCGCCTTCGTCAACCGTTCGACGGTTTCACCCGCACGCTTCATGTCAGGCTGCTGCGACGATCTCATGATGAACCGAAACAGTCGCTCGCTCACACGTCGCCTACACGGCAGGTGACAAAGTAGAGCGGTTACAAAGCACAACAACCGACTGACTCCACTTCGGCCTTATGTGGAGATCCACATAAGGCCGATTATGTAGATGCCTCGATTATGTTGAGCGTCCGGGGTAGCAAGCCGTAGATCCCAGTGTGCTCGAGCGTTTGCTTGCCGGGATAGGAGTCTGAGCTCGACATAATTTCAGCGCTCTCCTGAAGTGGAGTTTCTACTCCAGGAGACGCTCATGACCCCATCCGCCCAATCCCGGCGCACGCAACCTGCGTGCCCAAGCGCAGCCCTCTCCGAGATCGTGTCCCAGGGCGTGGTGTAAGAGGCGTCAGCAGAATTGGTCGGCGGGCCATCGTCTCCGGTTTGGCAGGAGCGCGTGTCAGGCTGCGACCG
>JAYRYZ010000041.1:0-12422 GCA_041916775.1 Rhodocyclaceae bacterium
CCCTGGCTCAGCGCCACCATCACCCGCTTCACTTCGTTGATCGGTGCGATCACCGCGTCCAGCGTGCCGTTCACGCCTTCCACGATCTTGCGGTAGTCGCCCTGATGTTTCGTGGCGTCGGCACGCGTGTCGAGCCGACCTTCGATTGCCGCCTGCGACAGCATCGCGGCGTCCGCGACCAGCGCGCCGACCGCGTCGATACAGACGTTGAGGTTGTTCTTGATGGTGTTGAAATCGCCGTTGTACGTGTCCGTGATCTTCGCCGGGATCGCCCCCTTCGCGATCCGGTCCACATAGTCCGCGGCGACGTTCAGCGGGCCGATCACCGCGTCCAGCGTGTCGTTCACACCCTTCACGATGCGCTGGTAGTCGCCCTGGTGCTTCGAGGCATCCGCGCGCGTCGCGAGCTTGCCCGCCACCGCCGCCTGCGACAGCATCAGCGCGTCCGCCACCAGCGCGTTCACCGCGTCGATCGCAAGGTTCAGGTTGTTCTTGATCGTGTTGAAGTCGCCGTTGTAGCTGTCCGTGATCTTCGCCGGGATCGCACCCTTCGCAATCCGGTCAACGTAGTCCGCCGCAACGTTCAGCGGGCCGATCACCGCGTCCAGCGTGCCGTTCACGCCCTCCACGATCTTGCGGAAGTCGCCCTGGTGCTTGGTTGCATCGGCACGCGTCGCAAGCCGCCCTTCCACCGCGGCCTTCGTCAGCATCGCCGCGTCGTCGATCATCGCGCGCACCCCCACCTGCACATTGCCGACCGCGCGCACCACGTTGCCGACTTCGTCGGTCGCATCGGATTTGAGGGTGAAGTTGAAGTCACCGGCCGACATCTTGTTGGCCGCATCCAGCACCTCGCCCACAGGACGGGTGATCGAGCGCGTGACGAAGACGCCGAACACGATTGAGAACAGCACCGCAAACCCGCCCAGGATGGCGAGCAAGGTGGCGGTGTTGGCGGCCAGGTCGGCGGCGCTCTCACCCACCTCGGTCATCAGTTGCGACTGGTACTTGATGAGGTCATTGACTGCGTTCATGTAAGCCGTCTGGGTGGTTCGGACCTCGCCGATCAGCATCGCCACGCCCTCTTCCTCCCGCCCGGCCTTGATGAGCTCGAGAAAGCGATCCTGCGCTGCGCGTGCCGGCGCGCGCGTCTGGTCGATCGCCGACATCAGGCGCTTGCCTTCCTCCGAGGTGATGGTGCGCTCGAGTTCGTCGAAGTTGCGACCGTTCACCTGGCGCGTCTCCATGATGCGCGCGATCTCCTCATTCACCTTCGCGGGGTCGTTCACGAGCGCCACGTTGCGCAGTGCGCGTGCGGAAATGTTGATCTGGTTGATGATGTCGTTCGCGGTCACGGTCTTGGGGAAGTAGTTCTTGACCGTGAGGTCGATCTCCTTGTTGAGCTCGTTCACGCGGGTCAGGGCGACGGCCGCGATCACGATCAGGAGTATCACTGCGACCCCGAAGCCAATGCCCAGCCGGACTCCGATTTTCAAATTTTTCATGATTGCCTCTTCACCAGGAGAATGAAACCGAACACCGATTCAAATCGACCCAAACCAAACCCGCTCAGGCACCCGCCTGCAGCAGCGCGCGGGCACGACCACCGCGCTGCTCCTCGCGCTCCGAACAGCGCTCGACCAGCGCCTGAACGTCGAGAATCAAGGCCACCTCGCCACTACCGAGAATCGTCGAACCACCAATACCCTTGACATGCTTGAAGATCGTGCCGAGCGGCTTGATCACCGTCTGAAACTCGCCCATCAGCTGATCGACGACGATGCCCGCCTTGAGTCCGGCGTACTGCACGACCACAACGTTCTGCCGCGGCGGCACCTCGCCGGCCACCTCGAATACATCGCGCAAGCGCACGAAGGGCAGCACCTCGCCGCGCAGGTTCAGGTAGTCGCGCTCTTCCGAGCCGGCAGCGAGCTCGATGCACTCGACCACCGAGTCGAGCGGAATGACGTACGCGGCACGCCCGACGCCGACCAGGAAGCCGTCGATGATCGCGAGCGTGAGCGGCAGGCGGATCGCGAAGCGCGAGCCCTTGCCGGGCTCCGAGCTGATCTCCACGGTGCCGCGCAAGCTCTGGATGTTTCGCCGCACCACATCCATGCCGACGCCGCGCCCGGAGAGGTTGCTGACCTGGTCGGCGGTGGAGAAGCCGGCCTCGAAGATCAGGTTATAGATCTCGCTGTCCGACAGGCTCTGGCCCGCCTGCACCAGCCCGCGCTCGACTGCCTTCGCGAGGATGCGGTCGCGGTTGAGCCCGCCACCGTCGTCGGCAACCTCGATCATGATGCTGCCGGAGTCGTGGTAGGCGTTGAGTTCGAGCACGCCACGCGGCGGTTTGCCGTTCGCCGCCCGCACCTCGGGCGACTCGATGCCGTGGTCCATCGCGTTGCGTACCAGGTGCATGAGCGGATCGCCGATCTTCTCGACCATGGACTTGTCGAGCTCGGTCTCGCCGCCGGTGATGACGAGCTCGATATCCTTGCCGAGCTCGCGCGAGGTGTCGCGCACCACCCGGTTGAAGCGGTTGAAGGTCTCGCCGATCTGCACCATGCGCAGCTGCAGCGCCGCGTCGCGGATGCTCTCGACCAGCCGGCTGGTGAGCGAGGTGGCCTCGACCAGATCGCCGTTGCCGGAGCGGCCGGCGAGGAGGTTGACGCTCGCACCAGCGATCACCAGCTCGCCGACGAGGTCGATGAGCCGGTCCAGCTTGTCGGCCGGGATGCGGATCAGGCGCGCTTCCGCCGCCTTCTTCTCGGTGACCTGCTTCTGCTTCACCACCGCGGCTTCGACCAGCTCCGGCTGCACCGCCTTCTGGTCCACCAGGATCTCGCCGATCGGTGGCGTGCTGCCTGCCGCTTCGGAATCACCGCTGATTGCCGCCTGCGCCGCGTCGGACTGCTGCCGCAAACCGGCGTCGAGCTCCGCGTCGGTGAGCGCGCCGACACGCACCAGGATCTCGCCCAGGCGCATCGAGTCCTCCGGCAGGCTCTCGACCAGCGCGACGTAATCCGCGAGCTTGCTGTGCGGCGGCAGGATGTGCAGCGAGCACTCGTCACGCACGAAGTCGAACACCCGCTCGATCGCGGCCTTGTCTGCGGTGGATGAAAAGCTGATCTCGAAGCCGAGGTAACAGGATTCGGGATCCATGTCGTCGGCGTCGGGCATCGCATCGGTGATCGTCTCCAGCCGTTCGATACGGCCGATGCCGCCCAGATAGCGCAGGAAGGAGAGCGGATCCATGCCGCCGCGCAACACATTGGGGCCGAAGCGCAGCGAAATGTGCCAGCAATCGGTTTCCACCGTGCCACCACCGCTCGCCTCCACATCCTGCGCGTGCGGCTGCGGCGGGCTGCCAGCCGCGCGGCCGGCCTCCGCATGAACGTCCAGCCAGCCGCGCTGCAGCCGCGCGAGCAGCGCCTGGCCCTCGCTCGCGAGCTCGGCGCCGGGCGCAGCCTCGCCCGCCTCGAGCACGCCGAGGAGGTTGCCGATGTGGTCGCTGCAGGCGAGCAGCACCGCCACCAGATCACCGCTGAGCTGGATCTCGCCGTTACGCAGCTTGTCGAGGGCGTTCTCCACCACATGCGTGAAGGCGACGATGAACTCGCACTCCACCACCCCGGCGCCGCCCTTGATCGTGTGCGCCGCGCGGAACACCGCGTTGAGTGTGTCGTCGTCGCCGGAGCTGTTCTCCAACGCCAACAGCGCCGCCTCGAGGGCGGCGAGCTGCTCGCGGCTTTCGGTAACGAATACGCTCGTGATCTCGTCCATGATCGGCCCCGGGGTCACTGCTCGCGTGCAGGCATCAGCATGGGATCGCCGAACGCCGCCGCCATGTTGAAGAAATCGACCACCTCGCGCACCGCAGGGCTGTGCGCGACGATCGCGGCACGCTTGCCGAGCCGTTTGGCCTCGCGTTTCACCAGCACCAGCAGCTGAAAGCCGGCGGTGTCGATCTCGGCGACACCCGAAAGATCCAGCTCCAGCAGCTCGCACCCACGCAATGCATCAACCAACTGCGTCTTCTGCTGCAGCGCGTTGTAGATCGTCATGTCGTCGACGATGGCAAGCCGCCGGCTCGCCGTGTTGCCTGAATCGCTCATGCTCGCACCTGTCAGAAAAGCTCGATCTTCGCCCCGCCGCCACCGCCACCCTGACTCGACTGGCCCAGCGACTCATTGTGGGTGGCACGCTGCTGGTCCATGACGTAGCGCGCGTAAATCTCGTTGAGATGCTCGGCGAGCGGGGTGTAGGTGAAGTTGGGGTTCTCGGACTGCACCAGACGCTCCGCCAGCACCCCGAGGTGCTCGTCCAGCCGGCGCAGGGAATCCGCCGTATGCTCCAGCTGTTGCCGTGTCACGTCCTGAAACTGCACGCTGGCGAGCGACTCCATGAACATGCCGGCGAGCTGCTCGCTGCTCTCCTGCACCGTGCTGATCACATGCGACTGATGCTGGAGGATGTCCTCGTAGCTTGCACCCAACGCATGCAGCTGGTCGGCGAACTGGCCGAGCGCGGCGCGCTCGCGGTCGAGATTGATCGAGGACAGCTTCTCGTTGAGCTGGGTCTCGATCGTGCTCGCCACGCCCTGTATGCCTTGGTTGATGTCGTGCACCGCTTTCTCGGTCTCGGACGAGAGCTTGCGCACCTCGTCGGCAACCACCGCGAACCCCCGCCCCGCCTCGCCGGCGCGCGCCGCCTCGATCGCCGCATTGAGCGCGAGGAGGTTGGTCTGGGAGGCAATATCCTTGATCAGCTTCGTCAGGGACTCGAGCGAGCGCGCCTCGCCGACCACCTGGGCCACACGCAGCTGGTCGCGCTCGGCCTCCTGGATGCGGAAGTCGATGTATTTGCGCATCTCTCCGATCAGGAGCTGGTTGCGCTCGATCTGCGCCTCGGACGCCTGCGCCATCTCGCTGGATTCGGACGAGCTGGCGGTGACGAAGTTGTTGAGCCGGCTGATCACCCCGTCGATGGACTGCAGCCGGTCGGTGATGTCGTACGCAGCCTTCTCGGTCTGTTGCACCACGCTGTCGAGCTGGCCGCGCAACACCTCGGTGTAGGTGGGCACTGACCGCAACTCGGTGGCCACCTCGGCTCCCACCGCAACGACGTTGGCCCGCTCCTGCTGCAGGGCGCGCTCCTCCTCGCCGACACCGTAGGAGTGGTCCTTGAACACGGTGATCGAGATCAGGCGGGTACCGAAGTACGTGGTCGCAACGATCAGCGCCGTGCCGAGCGCATTGCCCACCGGCTGCCTCACGCCCATGCCACCGAGAAACTCGTTGTTGAACCATTCGTTGAAGAACAGGACGACCAGCACCGCCACCACGCCGACGGCGAGGTGCAGGATCAACGAGCGTTTCAGCAGCAGCTTGAGCATGATCTTCAGCGCATCACGAGCTTGATCGTATTGATCAGTTCATCGGCCGACGCCGGCTTCACGATCCAGCCGGAAGCCCCGGCCGCCTTGGCCTCGGCCTTCTTGGACTGCTGCGATTCGGTCGTCAGGAACAGGATGGGCATGAAACGGTAGTTCGGCAGCTTGCGCACTTCCTTGATGAACTCGATGCCGTTCATGCCGGGCATGTTGAGATCTGTGATGAGCAGATCCATCTTCACGCCACCCTGGAACTTCTTCAGTGCTTCGCCCGCGTTGGACGCCTTCTCGACGCCGTAGCCCGCCTTGGTCAGGATGTTGGAGATTGACAAGAGGATGGTCGCGGAATCGTCGACGAGGAAAATCGTTTTCATATTTTTGAAATAAGACAGCTTGTGAACCTGGTTTCCGGATGCCGTGCCGTCAGACCTGACCGCAGCCCCTGACTGCTTTACGGAACGGCAAAGTAAGAACTTGAGCCAATTTGCGGACGCTGGAACCTTATCCGGCCTGCCTGCAATCTACCATGCGAAACACAAGTTTGCATTGATCGACTTCACGCCGCTTCGTTCCTCCCACTCGTCCAGCGGGTCGATCTCATGCAACTGCGATGAAGGGTGCGAGAACAGCAAATATTTGAATCCCTCGTTCAACCCACCATCGCGCCCCTCTTTGTCGCCCGGGCCTGCGCACATGCCCGGACGCATCCGGGGACGAAGGTGGCTCAGCCCGGCCGTTCCGCGGCCAGGCGGAAAGCGAGCGCGGACAGTGCCGCATAGGCCTCACCGGCCGCAGCATCCCAGTCGCTCACCACCGCTTGCTGGTACGCGACCACTTCACGATCGCCGCGCGCGGCGGGGCCGGTGAGTGCCGCCGCACCTCCCAACGCCAGCACGTTCTCCAGCGCACCGCGCGCCAGCCCGGCGTGCAGGGTGGCGGCGACATCCGCCGGAACCCCCGACTGCAGATAGGCCTTCAGCGCGAGATCCTGGATCACGACCTGAAAATTCGACGCGAACACCGACGCCGCGTGGTACAGCGGCTTCTGCCCCGCATCCAGCGGAAAGGCGCGCCCGCCGATCGCAGCCACGAGCACCTCCAACTCTGCGCATAGCGCCGCGTCGCCTTCCAGGCCGCACAAGCTGCCGCCAAACACTCCGGCCGTGCGCGCCGGGTCGGCAAAGCTCACCACCGGGTGCAGGCTCGCGCTGCGTGCACCGCGTCCAGCGAGCGGCCCAAGCGCGGATGAGGCGGTGAATCCGGACAAGTGAAAAACGCCATCACCGGCGCGCAACAGCTGCGCCTCGTCCAACGCCGTCGCAGCCGGAACAATCGCGCTGTCGGGCACGCCCAGCATCCACAGTGCGGCCTCCCGCATCTGCGCAACAGCCGCCACCGGCCGACCCGCAGCGATGAAGGCACACGCCGCCGCCGCGCTCTCCGGCGTGGTGTTGCACACATCGCCGATGCGCAGCGCACCGCCCTGCTGCCACAAACGCGCCAGGGTGCGCGCGGCGCGACCGCAGCCGACGATGTTGAGCGTGATCACTTCCTGTCCTCGCGCGGCAGGTGACCCACCGCCCACACCGCCGCCTCGACCCGGGAACGCAGCTCCAGCTTGCGCAGGATATGCTTCACATGCACCTTCACCGTGCCTTCGGCGATATCGAGCTCGCGCCCGATGAGCTTGTTCGAGAGCCCCTCGGCGATCCGCTCCAGGATACGCAGTTCCTGCTCCGTGAGCCCGGCCGAGGCCACCGTTGCGGGCCGGCGGTCGCGCCGCAGCGCGGCCGCCATGAGGTGAGTGAGCGCCTCGGAGACGACGATGCGTCCGGCTGCGGCCGACTGCAGCGCGGCGATCATCGCCTCGGGCTCCATGTCCTTCAGGAGATAGCCGTCAGCCCCGCCGCGCAGGGCCGCGACGAGATCGGATTCGGCGTCGGACACGGTGATCATCACCACCCGGGTGTCGAGATCCGCCTCACGCACCTTTCGCAGCAAGTCCAAGCCGGACATCTCCTTCATGTTGAGGTCGAGCAGCAGCAGGTCCGGTCGCTCGGAAAGCACCAGCGCCAAGCCTTCGCGCCCGCTCGCCGCCTCGCCGACGATGGTGAAGGCGGGCACTGACCCGAGCAGCTGGATCATGCCTTTGCGGAACAGTGGATGGTCGTCGATGATGACGACGGTCTGTCGGTCGCGGTTCATGCGTTTGCCTGAAGCTCCTGAAGCGAATTGTCGGTAAACGGCCGGTGCGGGTCGAAGCGCACCGACACGCGTGTGCCCCCGCCCGGCGGGGTCGCGATCGTCAACGCCCCACCCAGCCCGCGCGCACGCTCCTGCATGATTGCCAGGCCGTAATGATGCGGCTGGGCCTCGCCGCGCGGGGCGAACCCGGCGCCGTCGTCCTCGACCGCGAGTTCCACATTGCCATCCGCGAGGCAGGTCATGCTCACCCCGAGGCGTGCAGCGCCCGCATGGCGCACCGCGTTTGACAGGGCCTCGCGCACGAGGTGCACCACATGCACCTCCTGATTGGGTCGCAGCTCGCAGCCGGCGAGGTTCACCTTGAGCGCCACCGGCAGGCCGCTGCGGGCGGCGAACTCCTCAACCGTGGCGGCCAGCAGTGCCGACAAGTCGCCGTCGATGTGCAGCCGGAAGCTCGACAACAGCTCGCGCAACTGCCGGTACGCGGAGTCCAGCCCCTCGCGCAGATCCGCGAGCCGCGCCTGGGCTTGCGCACGGCGGCTCGGGTCGGCGACATCCGGCGCGAGCAGGCTGAGCTGGATCTTCATGTAGGAGAGCGATTGTGCGAGCGAGTCGTGCAGCTCGCGCGCGATGATCGAGCGCTCCTCCTGCAAGGCCAGCAGGCGCTCGCGCTCGCTCTGGCGGGTGATGCCGAGCGCGATGCCCATGTGGCGCGACAAAGCCTCGACCAAGTCGCGCTGCCAATCCTCGAGACGTCGGCCGGCCGGCAGCACCAGGCGCAGCATGCCGTACATGTGCTCCGCATCGCGCAGCGGCACCATCAGTTCGTCACCCAGCGGGCCCGATTGGTAGGACCAGGGCTCGCGCTTGCCGCGGCAGCGCGCGCAGTCCGCGCCCTCAACGCAGCCGGGGATGTTCGACACCAGGATCGCTGACGCGCCGCCATGCTTGGGTTCCATGCACGCAAAGCTGCCCTTCAGGTCGAGCATCTCCTCGATGTCGCGCAGGGTCTCGGCGTAGGATGCGGCGCTCGCCGGCGAGTGGTAGAGACGCGCGATCACGTGGTAGAGCAGCGCCAGCGAGCGGTTGCTGCGGGTGAGGTCGGCGGTCTTCTCCTCGACCCCGTGTTCGAGTTCGCGGTAGGCCACCGACAGCTCGTCCGCCATCGCATCGAACGCGGCGCCCACCTGGCCCAGTTCGTCGCGCCCTACCGCGCCGATGCGTGCCGAGAAATCGCGCGCGGCAATGCGCTGCGCCGCGGCGCGCAGTTCGCCCAGCGGCCGCAGCACACGACGACGGATCGCCAGCAAGGCCAGTACCACCACCATCACGCTCACCAGCAATGCGGCAGCCAGGATGTCGCGCAGCCGCTGCAAACTGGCCTCCGCATCCTGCTCCAGCACCGCGACCAGGGTGTTGATCTGCGCGACGAAATCGTCCACCTGCGCGAGCAGGCGGTCATATGCCTCCGGGCTGGCGCTGCCGTACGCCGCGGCGAGCTCACGCAGCTGCGGCTGCAACTGCGACTGCCAGCTCACCGCGATGCCGCGGTAGATCGCATTCGCGACACTGCCCTCGTCGCGCTCGAGCACGCGCAGCAGATCGGCCTGGACCAGCGTCGCGTCGAAATCGGCCAACGCTGCCTCGACTTCGGCCGCACCGATGCGCCCCCCCAACCCGGTCGCGACCACCATCGCACCCGCACGATGCGCATAGCGGCGCAAGCTGCCGGCGATGTTGATCGCGCTGCCGCTGCCCTGCACCCGCTCCGCCACCAGCACCGAGGCGCTCATGCCCACGCCGCCGATCAACGCGACCGCGAGCAGGGCCGACACCAGCAGCACCAGCGTCGAACGTCCCACCAGCCACGCGGCGGAACGCCTGAAAAATGCAAAAACCATGCGCATGCCTGAAATCTTGGGAATACCTCTATTGATCAAGTGTTTGTGGAATCAGATCCACACAAACGACAAGATTAATCAAAACATCAATTTGCATGATACCCCCTATACCTCGGTGGAGGTATCCGCTGCCTCTCCCCCGCACCGGACCGGCCTTTCCGCAGCGGGAACGGACTCCTAGACTGCGCTGCACACGGTCGGACTACAAGAAAAGGTGAACACACCATGGGAACGCACTCGACAAACTTCGCAGGCCAGACGCTGACCCGCTTTGCCCCCTTCGATCTGCTCGACGCCACGACCCGCACATCGCTGAGCGCGGGTGCGCGCGTGATACGGCTTGCGCGCAACGAAATGCTCGTCCATCGCGGCGACCGCCCGCGGGGGCTCTACCTGCTTGTCGAGGGCGAGCTCAAGCTGTTCCTGATCTCCAGCGGCGGCGCCGAACGCATCCTGCGCATCGTCCGCAGCGGCGACACCTTCTGCGAGGAAAGCGCCTTCAGCAATAACCCGCAGATGCTTGCGGCGCAGACGACACGGGAAAGCCTGGTGCTGTTCATCCCCACCCGCGCGATGCGCGAGGCGATGCTGGACTGCGGCGACTTCGCCGAAGCGCTGCTGGAGCGGCTGTCGGAGCGCATGTGCGACCTGCTGTCGGGCATGGAGCAGTGCGAGCAGCGCAACAGCGTGCAGCGCGTCGCGCACTATCTCGTCAAACATGCCCGCGAGACCGATTCGGCGCTGGAAGTGGAACTTGCGTGCAACAAGCAGACCATCGCCTCGCAACTCAACATGACGCCGGAGAGCTTCTCGCGCGTGCTCAGCCGCTTCGCGCGCGAGGGCTTCATCCACTCGCGCGGCCACCGCGCGATCCGCCTGACGGACTACTCCGGGCTGCGCAGCCTCGCCGCCTGAAGCGGCACCACCTCGCATTTCTCGAGGTTCGCCGGCAACGCGAACCAGCGCTGCAGGATACGGCAGGCATCGAGATCGAAGCGCCGCTGCGGCGCACTGGCGAGCAGCGCTTCGAGCCCGGCTTCGTCCTCCGCGCTGCCGAGATGGCACCACTGGTCGAGCAGGATGTGGCTCGCCGCCTGCAGGTGCGCGCTGCGCTCCACCACCACCACCGGCCCCGCCCAGGGCCACGGTCGCAGACGCACCGCGGCGAGCGCGCCGACGAGGCGCGCGTCGTGCTCGGCAAAGCTCTCCTTGCCGCAGCACGCACCCGCGCAACGCTTGAGCTGGTGCGCCATGCACGCGCCCTTGCCGCCCGAATCCAGTCCCAGGCGGCGCGGACACAGCCGATAGTTTGCCGCCAGTTCGCGCAGCAGGGCTTCCGCTTCCTTGCGGCTGCGGAACATGCCGTGCATGTCCTGCCATGCAGCGGGGTCGGTACCGTCGATAGCCACCCGCTTGAAGATCGGCGGGCGCTGCCGGCCGGGCAGGAACTGCAGCCCGAACACTGCCTCCTTGCTGCGCAGCATGTGGTTGTGGATGGGCTGACGCGCCTTCACCAGCGCGGCCTCCAGCAACAACGCGGAGAGCTCGCCGGCCGTCTCCTGCCACTCCACCCTGCGTACCTGGCGGGCGAGCGTCGCTTCCTTGCCATTGCGGTTGCTCGCGCCGAAGTGCTCGATCACGCGCGCGCGCAGGCTCACGCTCTTGCCGATGTAGAGCGGCAGTTCGTTCTCGCCGAAGAAGAGGTACACGCCGGGCGCGTCGGGCAGGCCTTCCAGCACGCCGTCCGGCAGGTTGGCCGGCCGCGCGGCCAGCTTCATCGCGCGCTCGCACGCCTTAGCGAGCGCATCGGCGGGAAAGGCCGCCGTGATCATTTGCATGAACTGCGCCAGCACCGCGGTGTCGCCCATCGCACGATGGCGGGCGTCGCAGCTGAAGCCGTGCCGCTCGATGAGCGCATCCAGCCCGTGGCGGTGGTACTGCGGATACAGCGCGCGCGACAGCTTCACGGTGCACAGCACCGGCGCATCGAAGGTCTGCCCCACGCGGGCGAAGGCGTTGCGGATGAAGCCGTAATCGAAGCGCGCGTTGTGGGCGACGAACACCGCGCCTTCCAGCAAGCCGCGCAAGCCGTCGGCCAGCTCGGCGAACAGCGGTGCCCCCGCGACCATCTCGTCGGTGATGCCGATCAGGCGCTGGATCATTGCCGGAATCGGCGTTTCGGGGTTGACCAGTGACTCCCAGCGCTCGACCTCGCGGCCGTCCTCGATGCGGATCACTGCGATCTCGGTGATCCGGTCGCTCACCGGATTCGCGCCGGTGGTCTCGACATCGACGAGAACGTAGCGCTCAGGCAGGGACAAGGCGGACGCTGCCCGGACTACGGTCAGTGGTTCGCGTCGTAGTAATAGGCCTTCTGCGGCACACGCGCTTCACGATGGTTCTTCTGGATTTCCAGATCCTGCGGCTTGTCCCACCACAGCGCACGACCCTTGGCCTGCTCGGCGACCTCCTGCGGATGCTTCTCCATCCATTCGCGCATGAACTTGGTGTGCTCGGATTCGTACATCGCCATTTCGGTTCGCCTCTGTGATGCCGCTCGGGCATGGGAAAACCGCGATTGTACTTTTGATCCTGGCGGGGCGCACGACTCACGTCAACAGACGCACGCGCGGTTTGAAGTCTTGAAGGGGCCGCACCAGGTGGATCGGGATCCATCAGCCCCTTCACGGACAAGCCGCGCTCAGCGTCAGGTCGACTCGCAGTCCCACGCTACCGATCCATCATGTTGCCTCGCTCCGTTGAACGGCCTGAGCAGGAGCCTGCAGCTTCACGCGCCGTTTGCGCGTCCCCAGCACATGCACCGCCATCTGCGGATACTCGGCTTCGAACGCCTGACGTGCCGCAATGGCGAGGCGCCTTGCCTCGTCATCACCGTGTATCTTGACGCTGAAGACGCGGGT
>JAYRYZ010000042.1:0-11877 GCA_041916775.1 Rhodocyclaceae bacterium
CGGCGCTGGCTGGCTGCAGATCGGTGCGGCGCGGCTGATGCTGGCCGACGGGCGCACCGCCACGCGCCGCGCCGCAGAGGACCGCATCGGCGCGCTGGTGCTGTTCGACCTGTGCCTGGATTACGCCGCCACCCCGCGCATCGCGCTTGCGCGTGCCGACCAGTGCGGCAGCGGCGCCTGCGACGCGATGGTCGGCACCTTGCAGAAGGCGGGGCTCGCAGTGAGCGTCATCGACGACGTCGCCGGCATGCTGGCGCTGCGCACCGTCGCGATGCTCGCCAACGAGGCGGCCGACGCGGTGCTCGCCGGCATCGGCTCGGCGGCCGACATCGACACCGCGATGCGCTACGGCACCAACTACCCCAAGGGGCCGCTTGCCTGGGCCGACCAACTCGGCGTGCCCTTCATCGTCCAGGTGCTCGCGAATCTGCGCGCGCACTATGGCGAGGAGCGCTATCGCATCTCGCCGCTACTGCAGCGCAAAAACTACAACGGAGGCAGTTTTCATGAGTGAAGCCGGTTTTCGTGATCTCACCGCGGGGCTGGACCCGCAGACCGTCGCCGAACGCGTGCGCGACGGCATGTTTGCCAACGACCAGGCTTCGCGCGGGCTGGGCATGGAGATCGAGGCGGTCGGCCCCGGCTACGCGAAGATCGCCATGATCGTGCGCGAGGACATGCTCAACGGCTTCCGCATCTGCCATGGCGGTTTCATCACCACGCTCGCGGATTCCGCCTTCGCCTTCTCGTGCAACAGCTATAACGAACAGACCGTGGCGTCCGGGGTGTCGATCGACTTCATGGCGCCGGGCAAGCCGGGTGACCGGCTCACCGCCGAGGCCAAGGAAGTGTTCGTGGCCGGCCGCACCGGGGTATACGACATCGTCGTCACCAACCAGAAGGGCGACCTGATCGCGGTGATGCGCGGCAAGTCTTACCGCTTGAAGGGTCGGCCGGTGGTCGAGCTCTGAACACCGGTCAGGCGCCGGAATCAAGAATGACCCGCGCAGCGGGCAAACCAGAACATTGGGACAGGAGGAGACAAGCATGCCGGTAAACACCTACGCACCGCCGCAACTCGAACCGATCGAGACCGCGAGCATCGACGAGCTGCGCGCGCTGCAGCTCGAACGCCTGAAGTGGAGCGTGCGCCATGCCTACGATAACGTGCCGCACTACCGCAGGACCTTCGACGAGAAGGGTGTCCACCCGGACGACCTCAAGACGCTCGCCGACCTCGCGAAGTTTCCCTTCACCAGCAAGTACGACCTGCGCGACAACTACCCCTTCGGCCTCTTCGCGGTGCCGATGGAGAAGGTCGCGCGGGTGCACGCCTCCTCCGGCACCACCGGTAAACCCACCGTGGTGGGCTACACGCTGAAGGACATCGACACCTGGGCCACCGTGGTTGCGCGCTCCATCCGCGCCTCGGGCGGGCGGCCGGGCGACATGGTGCATGTCTCGTATGGCTACGGACTCTTCACCGGCGGCCTGGGTGCGCACTACGGCGCCGAGAAGCTCGGCTGTACCGTGGTCCCGATGTCCGGCGGCCAGACCGAGAAGCAGATCCAGATCATCCAGGACTTCAAGCCCAAGATCATCATGGTGACGCCGTCCTACATGCTCACCATCCTCGACGAGATGGAGCGCATGGGCATCGACCCCAAGAGCACCTCGCTCAGGATCGGCATCTTCGGCGCCGAGCCCTGGACGCCGGCGATGCGAACGGCGATGGAAGCGCGCGCCGGCATCGACGCGGTGGATATCTACGGCCTTTCGGAAGTGATGGGGCCGGGCGTGGCCAACGAGTGCGTCGAGACCAAGGACGGCCCGACGATCTGGGAAGACCACTTCTACCCCGAGATCATCAACCCGGAGACCGGCGAAGTGGTGGCCGACGGCGAGGAGGGCGAGCTCGTATTCACCTCCCTCACCAAGGAGGCGATGCCGGTCATCCGCTACCGCACCCGCGACCTCACCCGACTGCTGCCGCCCACCGCGCGCAGCATGCGGCGCATGGCCAAGATCACCGGCCGCTCGGACGACATGCTCATCATCCGCGGCGTGAATGTGTTCCCGACCCAGATCGAGGAGCTGATCTGCAAGATGCCCAAGCTCGCCCCCCACTACCTGCTGGAAGTGGACAAGAAGGGCCACATGGACACGCTCACGGTCAAGGTCGAGATCAATCCGGAAGCGGACGTCGGCCGCCACCCCGAGCAGAAGGAGGCGCTCGCCGCCGAGCTCAACCATCACATCAAGAGCCTCATCGGCGTGTCGTGCAAGGTGGTGGTGGGCGAACCGTTCTCGATCGAGCGGGTCACCATCGGCAAGGCCAAGCGCGTCATCGACCGCCGCCCCAAGGACTGAACCAGGCCCACGCCTGAACCCAGACAGGAGTCGAACATGTATACCCAATCACTCAGCATCCCCGACGGCGAAACCAAGGGCCCGAAGAAGGTCGAGAATCCCGAGTACCTCGCCGAGTTCAACGCCAAGATCGACGCCGGCGGCTTCATCGAGGCCAAGGACTGGATGCCCGAGGCCTACCGCAAGACGCTGATCCGCCAGATCAGCCAGCACGCCCACAGCGAGATCGTCGGCATGCTGCCGGAGGGCAACTGGATCACCCGCGCGCCCAGCCTCAAGCGCAAGGCCATCCTGCTCGCCAAGGTGCAGGACGAGGGCGGCCACGGCCTTTACCTCTACGCCGCCGCCGAGACGCTGGGCGTGTCGCGCGACACCCTCTACGAGGCGCTGCTGTCGGGCAAGGCCAAGTACAGCTCGATCTTCAACTACCCCACGCTCAACTGGGCGGACATCGGCGTGATCGGCTGGCTGGTCGACGGCGCCGCGATCATGAACCAGATCCCGCTGTGCAAGTGCAGCTACGGCCCCTATGCGCGCGCGATGATCCGGGTGTGCAAGGAAGAGTCCTTCCACCAGCGCCAGGGCTACGACCTGCTGCTGACGATGATGCGCGGCACCGAAGAGCAGCGCGAGATGGTGCAGGACGCGGTGAACCGCTGGTGGTGGCCGTCGATCATGATGTTCGGCCCGCACGACAGCGACAGCGTGCACACCGAGACCACCCGCTGGGGCATCAAGCGCATCTCCAATGACGACCTGCGCCAGAAGTTCGTCGATGCCACGGTGAAGCAGGCCGAGGTGCTGGGCGTGAGCCTGCCCGATCCTGACCTGAAGTGGAACGAGGCGCGCGGCCACTACGACTTCGGCCGCATCGACTGGGACGAGTTCTGGAGCGTGGTCGGCGGCAACGGCCAGTGCAACGTCGACCGCCTCGCCGCGCGCAACAAGGCCTGGGCGGACGGCGCCTGGGTGCGCGAGGCCGCCGTGGCCTACGCCGACAAGCAGGCGGCCCGCCAGCCCGCCGCAGCCTGACAACCAACACGACGGGCGGTGCGCCGCCCGCAACACACCGGAGACAAGACATGGACAAGAAGGAATGGCCGCTGTGGGAAGTGTTCATCCGCAGCCGCAATGGTCTGGACCACAAGCACTGCGGCAGCGTGCACGCCCCGGACGCGACGATGGCGCTGCAGGTGGCGCGTGATGTGTACACCCGCCGCCTCGAAGGCGTGTCGATCTGGGTGGTGAAGGCCTCCGACATCGTCGCGAGTGACCCGGACGCGAAGGCGGAGATGTTCGACCCGGCGGAAGACAAGATCTATCGCCATCCGACCTTCTACCAGCTGCCCGAAGAAGTGAACCACATGTGAGGATGGCCGAGATGACGACCCCTTCTCCGGCCACCCCGGAACACATCGAATACGTGCTGCGCCTCGGCGACAACGCGCTCATCCTCGGACAGCGCCTGTCCGAGTGGTGCGGCGTCGCCCCGGTCATCGAGGAAGACCTCGCGCTCGCCAACATGGCGCTCGACCTCATCGGTCAGGCGCGCATGCTGCTCACCCATGCCGGCGCGCTCGAAGGCAAGGGCCGCGACGAGGACCAGTTCGCCTTCCTGCGGGTGGAGCGCGACTACCGCAACGTCACCCTGATGGAGCTGCCCAACGAGGACTTCGGCCGCACCACGCTGCGCAACTTCTTCGCCAGCGCCTTCAGCCTGCTGCTGTGGGAGCCGCTGCAGCGCTCGAGCGACGCCGAGCTCGCGGCGATCGCGGCGAAGAGCCTCAAGGAGGCGCGCTACCACCTGAACCATGCGGCGGAATGGACGATCCGTCTCGGTGACGGCACCGACGTCTCGCACGGCAAGATGCAGGCCGCGCTCGACTATCTGTGGCCTTACACCGCCGAGCTCTTCGCCGCCAATGCCACCGACGACGACATCGCCGCCGCCGGCATCGGCCCCGCCTGGAGCAGCCTCGAGGCGGCCTGGGAAGCGAGCGTGCTGCCGGTGCTGAAGGAAGCCACGCTGGTGGTGCCGGCGCGCACGCCGTTCAAGACCTTCGGCAAGTTCGGCCGCCATTCCGAGCACATGGGCCATCTGCTCGCGATCATGCAGCACATGCAGCGCACCTACCCCGGCGCGCAGTGGTAACGCGATGCTGACCGAAGCGCAGGCCTGGCAGGTGCTCGACGGTGTGCCCGACCCGGAGGTGCCGGTGGTGTCGGTGGTGGAGCTCGGCATCGTGCGCGAGCTGCACTGCAGCGATGCCGGCGTCACCGTGGTGGTCACGCCCACGTACTCCGGCTGCCCGGCCACCGAGGTGATCGGCCAGAGCGTGCGCGACGCGCTGCTCGCCGCCGGCGCCGGCCGGGTGGAGATGCAGACGCGGCTCGACCCGGCCTGGACCAGCGACTGGATCGGCCCGGCGGCGCGCGAGAAGCTGCGCGCCTACGGCATCGTGCCGCCGGAAGGGCGGGCTGCGACGGTCGCGGGGGCGGCGCCGCTGCGCTTCGTGCCCAGGGCGCTCACCTGTCCGCGCTGCGGCTCGCGCAACACCGAGCGGCTGTCCGAGTTCGGCTCCACCGCCTGCAAGGCCACCTGGCGCTGCAAGGCGTGCCTGGAGCCCTTCGAATACTTCAAACCGATCTGATCCGCACCCTCTCACAACATCCAAGCGGACACGGAGACACACAATGACGCCGAAATTCCATGCCCTGAAGGTCGCCGAAGTGCGGCGCGAGACCCCGGAGGCGATCAGCCTGCGCTTCGAGGTGCCGGGCGAACTCGCCGAGGACTACCGCTTCATCCAGGGCCAGCACCTCACGCTGAAGGCCAACATCGGCGGCGAGGAGCTGCGCCGCTCGTATTCGATCTGCGCCGGGGTGGACGACGGCGAACTGCGCGTGGCGATCAAGAAGATCCCCGGCGGGCGCTTTTCCACCTGGGCCAACGACGCGATCAAGGTCGGCGACGTGTTCGACGTGATGACGCCGGAGGGCCGTTTCCATGTCGAACTCGACCCGAGCCGTGCGCGCAACTACGTCGCCTTTGCTGCCGGCAGCGGCATCACCCCCATCCTGTCGCTGATCCGTACCACCCTCAAGGCCGAGCCGAAGAGCCGCTTCACCCTGGTGTACGGCAACCGCCGCCAGGGCAGCGTGATCTTCGCCGAGGCGCTGGAGGAGCTGAAGGACCGCCACATGACGCGTTTCACCCTGTACCACGTGTTCTCGCGCGAGGAGCAGGAGGTGGAGCTCTTCAACGGCCGGCTCGACCGCGCCCGGGTGGCGCGCTTCCTCGACACCCTGATCCCCGCCGACACCATCGACGCCGCCTTCATCTGCGGCCCCGGCGCGATGATCGACGAGGTCGAGGCGGGGCTGCTCGCCGGTGGTGTCGCCGCGGACAACATCCACCTCGAACGCTTCGGTGTGCCGGATAGTGGTCCCACCCACCATGTCGAACCGGGCGATGCGCCGCAGGCGACGATCACCATCATCGCCGACGGATTGCGCCGCGAGATGGAGTTCCGCGCCGAGGATCCCTCCATTCTGGACGTGGCCTTGCGTGCCGGCATGGACCTGCCTTACTCCTGCAAGGGTGGGGTATGCTGCACCTGCCGCGCCAAGGTGCTGGAGGGCAAGGTCCGCATGGACAAGAACTTCACCCTCGAACAGCCCGATGTGGACGCCGGCTACGTGCTTACCTGCCAGGCGCATCCGCTCACCGACAAGGTCGTCATCAGCTACGACGACCGCTGAGCGCAGCTGCAGGCGAAGCGGTCCGGAACATTCGGCGAAGAGCGGGAACATGGCAAGAGGCAAGGCGGCGACCTTCGAGGTACAGCGTGGCGCAATCCTGAGATCGGCGGCGGATCTTTTCGCCGAGAAGGGTTATCACAACGCGGCGATGTCCGAGCTCGCGCGTGCCTGCGAGATCTCCAAGCCGCTGCTGTACCACTACTACCGCGACAAGGATCACATCCTCTTCGACATCGCCGACAGCTACATGGACCAGCTGCTCGCGCTGGTGGCGAAGGTCGAGGCGCGGGAGCTGGAACCGCAGGCGCATCTCGAGGCCCTGATCGCGCGCTTCCTGGAGGAGTACGAGCACAGTCAGAGCCAGCACACGGTGCTGGTGCAGGACGTGAAATACCTGCCGGAGGCGCAGCGCGACATCGTCATCGCCAAGGAACGCAAGGTGGTGGCCGCGTTCGCCGAGGCGATCGAGGACGTCGAGCCGGGCCTGAAGCGCAAGCACCTCGACAAGCCGGTGGCGATGATCCTGTTCGGCATGATCAACTGGACCTTCACCTGGCTGCGCGCCGACGGGCCGCTGTCGTACTCGGACATGGCGCCCGTGGTCACCCAGCTGTTCATGAGCGGGGTGAACGGACTCGCAGCCAAGGTCGGACGCAAGCGGGAAAAGAAGCAGACGACGCAGACGGCGCACGATGCGACCGTCTGAGACACGGAACACATGCCGGAAAAATCAAAGGCACATGCAGGAGAGAACAGCGTGACCGAAGTATTCATCTGTGATGGCATCCGCACCCCGATCGGCCGCTACGGCGGCGCGCTGTCCGGCGTGCGCACCGACGACCTCGCGGCGCTGCCGATCAAGGCGCTGATCGCGCGCAACCCGGGTGTGGACTGGGCTGCAGTCGAGGACATCTATTACGGCTGCGCCAACCAGGCGGGCGAGGACAACCGTGACGTCGCACGCATGGCGGGGCTGCTCGCCGGCCTGCCCATCGATGTGCCGGGCTCCACCCTCAACCGCCTGTGCGGCTCGGGCATGGACGCGATCGGTACTGCCGCGCGCGCGATCAAGGCGGGCGAGACCAGCCTCATGATCGCCGGCGGCGTGGAGAGCATGAGCCGTGCGCCCTTCGTGATGGGCAAGGCGGAGTCGGCGTTCTCGCGTAGCGCAAAGATCGAGGACACCACCATCGGCTGGCGCTTCGTCAATCCGCTCATGAAGGCGAAGTACGGCATCGACTCGATGCCGGAGACGGCCGAGAACGTCGCCGCCGACTTCAACATCAGCCGCGCTGATCAGGACGCCTTCGCGCTGCGCAGCCAGCAGCGCTACGCCGCTGCAGCCGCACGTGGGTTCTTCGAGGGCGAGTTGGTGCCGGTCGAGATCGCGCAGAAGAAGGGCGATCCGCTGCGTGTGACGGCCGACGAGCATCCGCGCGCGACCTCGCTGGAGGCGCTCGCGAAGCTGAAGGGCGTGGTGCGTCCGGATGGCAGCGTCACCGCGGGCAATGCCTCCGGCACCAACGACGGTGCGGTTGCCCTGCTGCTCGCCTCAGAGGCCGCCGCGGCGCGCCACGGCCTCACCCCGCGCGCGCGCATCGTCGCGATGGCCACGGTCGGCGTCGAGCCGCGCATCATGGGCATCGGCCCGGCGCCGGCGTCGCGCAGGGTGCTGCAGATCACCGGGCTGCGGCTCGACCAGATGGACGTGATCGAGCTCAACGAGGCCTTCGCCGCGCAGGCGCTGGCGGTCATGCGCCAGCTGGGCCTGCCCGATGACGCCGCGCAGGTGAACCCCAACGGTGGCGCGATCGCGCTCGGCCATCCGCTCGGCGCCTCGGGCGCGCGCCTGGTGCTGACGGCGCTGCGCCAGCTCGAAGCCCGTGGCGGGCGCTACGGTCTCGCGACGATGTGCATCGGCGTTGGCCAGGGCATCGCGATGGTGATCGAACGGGTGTAGCGCGCATCGCTACAATTCGTCAATTTTGAATTGATTTGTCAGTGTAGAATTTGCTGAAATTGGCTGGCGCCTCGCCGCGCCAGACCATGAATACCATCCATCACGAGGAGGAGACACCATGAAGCTCAAGAGCACCCTGCTGGCGGCAATGACCCTGGCGTTCGCAACCGTCGTTCAGGCGGAGATCAAGGTCGGCGTCACCGTGTCGGCGACCGGTCCGGCCGCCTCGCTCGGCATTCCCGAGCGCAACACCGTGGACCTCATGCCGAAGGAAATCGCCGGGCAGAAGATCAACTACATCGTTCTCGACGACGCCTCCGACACCACCAGCGCGGTGAAGAACATCCGCAAGCTGGTCTCGGAAGACAAGGTCGACGTCGTGCTCGGCTCCACCACCTCGCCGAACTCGCTCGCGATGATCGACGTCGCCGCCGAATCCAAGACCCCGATGATCTCCTGGGCCGCCTCCAGCCGTATCGTCGAGCCGGTGGACGACAAGAAGCGCTGGGTGTTCAAGACGCCGCAGAACGATGCGCAGATGTCCACCGCGATCATCGAGCACATGACCAACAACGGCGTGAAGACGGTAGCCTTCATCGGCTTTGCCGACGCCTACGGCGAGGGCTGGTACGAGCAGTTCAAGTCCATTGCCGAAGTGCGCGGCATCAAGATCGTCGCCAACGAGCGCTTCAACCGCACCGACACCTCGGTCACCGGCCAGGTGCTGAAGATGATGTCGGCGCGTCCGGACGCGATGTTCATCGCCGGCTCCGGCACCCCGGCGGCGCTGCCGCAGAAGGCGCTGAAGGAGCGTGGCTGGACGGGCAAGGTCTATCAGACGCACGGTGTCGCCAACAATGACTTCCTGCGCGTGTGCGGTGCCGACTGCGAAGGGACGCTGTTGCCTGCCGGGCCGGTGCTGGTTGCCGCACAGCTGCCCGACAGCAACCCCGTGAAGGCGAGCGCGCTGACCTACATCAAGGCCTATGAGGCGGTGCATGGCGCAGGTAGCGTGTCCACCTTCGGCGCGCACGCCTGGGATTCGGGCGTCCTGCTGCAGGCTGCCGTGCCCGAAGCGCTGAAGAAGGCCCAGCCCGGCACTGCCGAGTTCCGCGCCGCGTTGCGTGATGCGCTGGAAGGCGTCAAGGAGGCCCCGGGTGCGCATGGCGTGTTCAACATGAGCCCCACCGACCACCTCGGTCTCGACCAGCGTTCGCGCGTGATGGTCCAGATCAAGAACGGTGCCTGGGTGCTGGTCAAGTAAGCACCCGCTCCGGGAGTGAGGCAGGCGCCTCGCTCCCGGGCAGTCTTCAAACCTAGTCTGGATGCCCCACCGCGGTCGCGAGGCCGGCGGTGTGAGGGAGGGTTCGTCCATGGATTTACAGATCGCACTGATCCTCGGTCAGGACGGGATCACCAACGGCGCCATCTACGCGCTGCTGGCGCTTGCCCTGGTCCTGGTTTTCGCGGTGACCCGAATCATCTTCATCCCGCAGGGAGAGTTCGTCGCCTACGGCGCGCTGACGCTCGCGATGATCGGCAACGGCGTGATGCCGGCGACGGTCTGGCTGTTGCTCGGCGCAGGCATCATGGTCACCGTCATGGACGGACTGCCTGCGCTCAAGGCCGGGCAAAGCAGCCGCGTGATGCGTCTCGCTGCGCTCAACGTGGCCTACCCGCTGGCCTTGCTCGCATTGCTCAACGCGATGCCGCTCAAGGATCTGGCGCTCATGCTCCAGGTGCTGGTGACGCTGCTGGTCGTGGTGCCGCTCGGACCGATGATGTACCGCATCGTTTATCAGCCGATTGCCGAGGCACCGGTGCTGGTGCTGCTGATCGTCTCGGTGGCGGCCCACCTCGCCATGGTCGGACTGGGGCTGGTGTTCTTCGGGGCCGAAGGCTACCGCACGCCGCCGTTCTCCGATGCGCGGATCGACGTCGGCGCGCTGACGATCAACGGGCAGACGATCTGGGTTGTGCTCGCCTCCGCGGTGCTCATCGTCACCCTGGCGCTGTTCTTCGGCCGCACGCTGTACGGCAAGGCGCTGCGCGCCACCGCGATCAATCGCAACGGCGCGCGTCTGATGGGGATCTCGCCGGTGTTCGCGGGCAAGCTCACGTTCTTCCTCGCGGCCTTGATCGGCGTGCTGTCGGGCGTGCTCATCAGCCCGATCACCACCATCTACTACGACTCCGGCTTCCTGATCGGCCTGAAGGGCTTCGTCGCGGCGATCATCGGCGGACTCGCGAGCTACCCGCTGGCGGCCGCCGGGGCGATTCTGGTGGGCCTGCTCGAAGCGTTCAGCTCGTTCTGGGCCAGCGCCTACAAGGAAGTGATCGTGTTCACCCTGATCATCCCGGTGCTGGTGTGGCGCTCGCTCACCAGCCATCACATGGAGGAAGAGGAATGAAATCCGGCCTCTCCGCACGCCACCTGCTCTTCGGCTTCCTCGCCCTGCTGCTCGTGGCCCCGCTGGTGCTGTCGCCGTTCTACGTGACGCTCCTGAACTACATCGGGCTCTACGCGATGGTGGCGCTGGGCCTGGTGCTGCTCACCGGCGTGGGCGGGCTCACGAGCTTCGGCCAGGCGGCCTTCGTCGGCATCGGCGCCTACACCACCGCGCTGCTCAGCACCTCCACCGAGCTGCCCAGCTGGATCGCCTGGGCGGGCGCCTCGCCCTGGCTCACGCTGGGCGTGGGGCTGGTGCTCACCGCGCTCCTCGCGATCGCGATCGGCTCGCTCACCCTGCGTCTGTCCGGCCACTACCTGCCGCTGGGCACCATCGCCTGGGGGATCAGCCTCTACTTCCTCTTCGGCACCATGGCGAGCCTCGGTGGCCACACCGGCCTCACCGGCATCCCGCCGATCGCGCTCTTCGGCTTCGAACTCGCCCAGGGCCACCAGGTGTATTACCTCATCTGGGCCTTCCTGCTGGTGGGGGTGTACACCAGCCACAACCTCCTCGACTCGCGCGAGGGGCGGGCGATCCGCGCGCTGAAGGGCGGCATGGTGATGGCCGAGGCGATGGGGGTGGATACCGCGCGCTCGCGCATGGTGATCTTCGTCATCGCAGCCCTCCTCGCCTGCGCCTCGGGCTGGCTCTATGCGCACATGCAGCGCTTCGTGAATCCCACCCCCTTCGGCCTGCACTACGGCATCGAGTACCTCTTCATGGCGGTGGTCGGTGGGGCCGCCCATGTGTGGGGCGCGCTCATCGGCGCGGGCGTGATCACGGTGATGAAGCAGTGGCTGCAGGATCTCTTGCCGCAGCTCCTCGGCGCGAGCGGCAACTTCGAGATCATCGTGTTCGGCCTCCTGATGGTGCTGATCCTGCACAAGGCGCGCGGCGGGCTGTGGCCCATCCTCGTCGCCGGGGTGAAGCGGGTGGTGCCTGTGCAGGCCGCGGTGCGGCGCATCGACAGCGGTGCTGCGCCCCTGCCGCGCCGCCCCATGCCCGCACCAGGGGCGCTCCTCCTCGAGGCGAAGAACGTCACCCGCCGCTTCGGCGGACTCGTCGCCAACAACGACATGAGCCTCAAGGTGCATGCGGGCGAGATCCTCGCCCTCATCGGCCCCAACGGCGCGGGCAAGAGCACCATGTTCAACCAGGTCTCGGGTGTGGATACGCCCACCTCGGGCGAGGTGCTGTTCCTCGGTGAGTCGGTCGCCGGCAAGGGCGCGCGCGCGATCTCGCGCATGGGCATGAGCCGCACCTTCCAGCACGTGAAGCTCCTGCCGACGATGAGCGTGCTCGAGAACGTCGCGATCGGCGCGCACCTGCGCG
>JAYRYZ010000043.1:0-11808 GCA_041916775.1 Rhodocyclaceae bacterium
CGAGTGGCGGTGCGCCCGTCGGCCAGCATCAGCCGCGCCGCACCGATCTGCAGCCAGCCAGCGCCGTCGCGTGCCGGCTCGCGCACCACGCGCACGCCACCGGCCTCGAGCCGCGCGACCAGCGGCGCAGCCACACCGAGGTCGCCCACCAGCGTCACCTGCGCCACGCCGGCGCGCTCCGGCTCGACCGCCGGCACGGGCTTCGCGGCGTCGCTCGCATGGTCGTAGAAACCGCGTCCGCTCTTGCGCCCCAGCCGGCCGGCAAGCACCAGCTCCTGCTGGATCAGGCTGGGCGTGAAGCGCTTGTCGGCGAAGTAGGCGTCGAACACCGAGCGCGTCACCGCGAAGTTCACATCGTGGCCGATGAGGTCCATGAGCTCGAACGGCCCCATCGGGAAGCCGCAGCCCTCGCGCATGATCGCGTCCAGCGTCGGCACCGCGGCCGCGCCCTCGCCCAGCACGCGCAGCGCCTCGGCGTAATACGGCCGGGCGACGCGGTTGACGATGAAACCGGGCGTGGACTTCGCATGCACCGCGATCTTGCCCCAGGCGCGCGCGGTGGCGTGCAGGGTATCGGCCACTGCCGGCGCGGTCGCGAGGCCGGAGACGATCTCGACCAGCTTCATGCGCGGCGCCGGGTTGAAGAAATGCATGCCGGCGCACTGCTGCGGCCGTGCGAGCGCCGACGCGATCGCGGTCACCGACAGCGAGGACGTATTGGTGGCGAGGATGGCCTCCGGCGCGAGCACGGCTTCCAGCTCGCGGAACACCTTCTGCTTGACCTCGAGGTTCTCGACGATGGCCTCGATCGCGAGCACCGCGTCGGCCGCCTCGTCGAGCCGGCTCACCGGGCGGATGCGCGCGATCGCAGCCTCGGCCGCCTCTGCGCTCATCCGGCCCTTCGCGGCCGCGCCGCGCAAATCCTTCGCAACTGCGGCGACGCCCTGCGCCACCGCTTCGGCACGGGTATCGAACAGCGACACCGGATGCCCCGCCACCGCGGCGACCTGGGCGATGCCAGCCCCCATCGCCCCGGCGCCGATCACCAGCACGCGGGCGTCTTGTGAGAGTGCACTCATCGGCTCAGCTTCCCTTGAACTGCGGCGCGCGCTTTTCCATGAAGGCGGCGACACCCTCGCGGTAGTCGTGCGAGCGACCGCAGGCGGTCATCATGTCGCGCTCGAGGTTGAGCTGGGCTTCGAAATCGTTGGTGGAGCTTGCCCAGATGGAACGCTTGGTCTGGGCATAGCCGTAGGTCGGCCCCTGCGCCAGGGCTTGCGCCACCTGGCTCACGGTGGGCATCAGTGCCGCGTCGTCGACGCATTTCCAGATCAGCCCCCAGGCCTCGGCCTGTTCGGCCGGCAGCTTGTCGCCCAGCAGGGTGAGGCCGAGCGCCCGCGCCGGACCGATGAGGCGCGGCAGGATCCAGCTGCCGCCGGTATCCGGCACCAACCCGAGCTTGGCAAAGGACTGGATGAAGCTCGCCGAGCGGGCGGCGAACACGAGATCGCAGGCGAGCGCGATGTTGGCGCCCGCACCGGCGGCCACGCCGTTCACCGCCGCGATCACCGGCATCTCGAGTGCCCGCAGCGCGAGCACCAGCGGCTTGTAGTTCTTCTCGACCGAGGCGCCGAGATCGAGCGGCGCATCACCCGGCGCCACGTTGCGGTCGGACAGGTCCTGCCCGGCACAGAAACCGCGGCCGGCGCCGGTCAGCACCAGCACCCGCGCCCGGCCGTCGGCACGCGCAGCGCGCACTTCGGCGAGCGCCTCGCGCACCTCCTGGTGCATGCGGTCGTTGAAGCTGTTGAGGCGGTCCGGGCGATTCAGCGTCAGCGTGGCGACGCCGTCGGCAAATTCCAGACGGATTGTTTCGAACACTCCGCTCATGTCTCCTCCTGGGGTTGGCGTGTGACCGCTGCGGATCGTGCATCCGTGCGGCTGCGCGTTCCGGCCGGCGTCGTTCTTTGCGACGACATGTTTGACCGACCAGTCAATCAATAGTAATCTTGATCCACATCAAAAAACAAGCATTTTTTTCTTGACCTTTGCGCTTGCGGCATCATTGCGAAAACACGTCGCACACGACGACGCTGCAGCCACGATCACCCAGGAGGAGACCATGACCCATCCGCTGTTCGACAAGCACCAGGCCACGCTGGACGCCGCGATCCAGGCCATCCACGAGCGTGGATACTGGACCCCTTTCCCCGAGATGCCCAGCCCCAAGGTGTATGGCGAGACGGCGCACGAGGACGGCAAGCGCGCGGTCGAGGCCTGCTTCGGCCAGGACTTCGCGCTCGACCAGCCCGGCCTCACCGGCTGGGCCTCGCCCGAGCGCTCGCCCTACGGCGTGGCGATGAACGTGCGTTACCCGGTGTGCGAGCCGCAGGCCCTCATCGACGCAGCCCAGGCGGCAATGGACGGCTGGCGCGCGATCGGCCCGGCCGGCCGCGCCGGCGTGTGCGTAGAGATGCTCACCCGCCTCAACAAGCGTAGTTTCGAGATCGCCCACGCGGTGATGCTCACCACCGGCCAGGGCTGGATGATGGCCTTCCAGGCAGGTGGCCCGCATGCGCAGGACCGCGGTCTGGAGGCAGTGGCCTACGCCTGGGGCGCGCAGCGCCAGGTGCCGGCCGAAACCATCTGGGAAAAGCCGCAGGGCAAGAACCCGTCGCTGAAGATGAAGAAGCACTTCGAGATCGTAGGCCGCGGCGTCGCGCTGGTGATCGGCTGCGGCACCTTCCCAACCTGGAACACCTACCCCGGTCTCTTCGCCGCGCTCGCCACCGGCAACCCGGTGATCGTCAAGCCGCACAGCAATGCGATCCTACCGGCCGCGATCACGGTGCGCATCCTGCGCGAAGTGCTCGCCGAGCAGGGCCTGGACCCCAACCTGGTGAGCCTCGCCGTGGTCGAGAAGCGCGCCGCCACCCAGGCGCTCGCCACCCACCCGGCGGTGAAATCCATCGATTTCACCGGCGGCAACGTGTTCGGCCAATGGCTGCTCGACAACGCCCGCCAGGCGCAAGTCTATGCCGAGCTCGCCGGGGTGAACAACGTGGTGATCGAATCCACCGACCAGTACAAGGCGATGCTGAGGAACCTCGCCTTCACCCTCAGCCTGTACTCCGGCCAGATGTGCACCACCACCCAGGCGATCATCGTGCCGGCGGGCGGCATCGACACCGACCAGGGCCACAAGAGCTTCGACGAGGTGGCCGCCGACCTGGGGGCGGCGATCGACAAGTTCCTGTCGGACATCAACGTCGCCACCGCAGTGCTGGGTGCAATCCAGTCGCCCGACACCGCGCGCCGCATCGACGAGGCGGGGGCATACGGCAAGGTGGTGCTAGCCTCGAAGACGCTCGCCCATCCCGAGTTCCCGGACGCGCTGGTGCGCACCCCGGTGCTTCTGACGTGTGACGCTGCGGACGAGAAGAGCTACATGGAAGAGCGCTTCGGCCCGATCAGCTTCGTCGTCAAGGCCGCCGACGGCGCGGCTGCCGTGGCGCTGTCCGAGCGCCTGGTGCGCGAGCACGGCGCCCTCACCGTGGGCATCTACTCGACCAGGCAGGACGTCATCGACGCGATGACCGAAGCCACCTGGCGCGCCGGCGTGGCGCTGTCGATCAACCTCACCGGCGGCGTGTTCGTGAACCAGTCGGCAGCCTACTCGGACTACCACGGCGTGGGCATGAACCCCGCCGCCAACGCGAGCTACTCCGACACCGCCTTCGTCGCCAACCGCTTCCGCGTGGTGCAGCGGCGCTATCACGTCGAGTGATGCAAGGCTGAAGCGTGGCCGGCTCCGTGCAAGGCGGAGCCGGACATGCGCTGCGCGTCACCACCCATGAGGATGATGCCGGCGATTGCACACCGGCAGCATCTTCATTGAAACAACATATGACATTGGAAATTACCTGACAATCCAAATGGAATGTAGTCTCGTGCCCTATCTGGCCCGGACCCACATTCCATGCGACATCCCTCTTCACTGTTCACTCGCGCGTGCCTGCGCAGCCTGACGTTCGTCGTCGGCGCAGGCTGCGCACTCGCCCTCCCATCCCTCTGCGCCGCACAGAACACCTTCGGCAGCGAAAGCGCTGCGGCGCGCGAGCAACGCCGCCAGGAGGAACGTGTCAATGACATCCGCCAGAAGCAGGAACGCAGCGCCGATGTGCGCCACACCGGCTTGCCGGCAGCGCCCGCCGACAGGCTGCCGACAAGCGAGACGCCCTGCTTCCGGATCGACGCGATCAACCTGCAGGGCGACGAGGACGGGCGCTTCGCATGGCTGGACCGCGCAGCGGCAGGGCCGCAGGGCGATGACAGCCCGGCGGGACGCTGCCTCGGCGAAGAGGGGATCAACCTTGTCCTGAGGCGCCTGCAGAACGCGCTGATCACACGCGGCTACGTCACCTCCAGCGTCGGCGCGGTGCCGCAGGATCTCAACAGCGGCAGCCTCACCCTGCTCCTCACTGTCGGGCGGATCGCTGCGATCCGCTACGAGCCGGACGACGGCACCGGCCCCAGCCTCGCCGCGACACTACCGGCAACGCCGGGCGACGTGCTCAACCTGCGCGACATCGAACAGGGCTACGAGAACCTCAAGCGGGTGCCGACGGCCGATTCCGAGATCAAGATCGTGCCGTCCGGGCAAACCGGCTTCAGCGACCTGGTCATCTCCCGCAAGGCGGGCTCGCCCTTGCGCGGCGCGCTCACGCTGGACGACGGCGGCATGCGCAGCACCGGGCGCTATCAGGGCAACCTCACCGTCGCCTGGGACAACCCGGCCGGCATGAACGACCTCGCCTACCTCAGCCTGAGCCACGATCTCGGTATCAGCAGCCACGGGCGCGGCACACGCGGGGCGATCGCCCACTACTCGGTGCCGTTCGGCTACTGGCATGCATCGGCCACCGTGGACCACAGCCGCAACCACCGCACCGTGGCCGGCGCCACACAGGATTACGAATACAGCGGTCGCCATGACAACGCCGAGCTGCGCCTTTCACGCCTCGTACATCGTGACGGCAGTGGCAAGACCACGCTCTCGGCCGGCCTCTTCCGCCGCGAGTCGAAGAGCTTCATCGAAGACACCGAGGTGCTGGTGCAGCGCCGCCATGCAGGTGGCTGGTTTGCCGCAGTCGACCACCGCCACTATTTCGGCGACATCCTTGTCGACGCGAACCTCACGTTCAAACGCGGTACCGGCGCGTTCGGCGCGATCAGCGCCCCGGAGGAGGCCTTCGGCGAAGGCACCGCGCGCTATCAGATCCTCACCGCCAACCTGGCCTACGCCATCCCCTTCACGGCGGCCGAACGCCGCTGGACCTACGCGGGGGAGCTGCGCGCGCAGCGTGAGAACACGCGCCTCGCGCCACCCGAGCAGTTCGCCATCGGCGGGCGCTACACGGTGCGCGGCTTCGACGGCGAAACCATCCTCGCAGCCGAACGCGGCTTCCTGCTGCGCAACGAGCTTGCAACGCCGCTCTCCGCATTCGGCCACAGCTTCGACGCCTATGCCGGCCTCGACTACGGCGCGGTGAGCGGCCCGTCGGCGGATCTGCTGGTTGGCAAACGCCTTGCCGGTGCAGTGATCGGCGTACGCGGCCAGGTCAAGGGGGTGCGCTATGACGTCTTTGCCGGCACACCGCTCTACAAGCCGGACGGTTTCGACGCGCCCGACCTCACCGCCGGCTTCGAACTCCGCTACAGCTTCTGAACGCGAGACCACACCATGAACAGCCAACGCTACCGCATCGTCTTCAACAGAAACCGCGGCCAGTTGATGGCGGTGGCCGAGACAGCGACCGCACAGGGCAAATCCGGTGGCACCACCCGGCCACCGCGCATGCGTCTGCCGCTGCTGCTCATGGCGTCGGGGCTCGGGCTTGGCGCCGTGCTCCCCGCCAGCGCGCAGATCGTCGCCCACCGCGACGCGCCAGGAAACCAGCGTGCGACGGTGCTGGTGGGCAACAACGGCGTGCCGGTGGTCAATGTGCAGACGCCCAGCGGAGCCGGCGTTTCACGCAATACCTACAGCCAGTTCGACGTGCAGGGCAACGGTGCGGTGCTCAACAACTCGCGCAGCGGCGCGCAGACCGAGCTCGCGGGCCAGGTGGCCGGCAACCCGTGGATGGCGCGCGGCACCGCGCGCATCATCGTGAATGAGGTGATCTCCGACAACCCCAGCCAGTTGCGCGGCGCAATCGAAGTCGGCGGCGAACGTGCCGAGGTGATCATCGCCAACCCGGCCGGCATCGATGTCGATGGTGCGGGCTTCATCAACACCAGCCGCGCGACGCTCACCACCGGCGCGGTCCAGCTCAAGGACGGTAAAGTCGAGGGCTACGTGGTCCGCCAGGGCAAGGTCACCGTCGAGGCGGGTGGGCTCGATGCCAGCCGCACCGACTATGCCGCGATCCTCGCGCGCGCGGTCGAGGTCAACGGCGAGATCCACGCGCAGGCACTCACGGTGGTGACGGGCACCAATGAAGTGAGCCCGGATCACAAGACCGTCACCCCGATTGCCGGCAGCGGCCCTGCCCCTGCGTTCGCGCTCGACGTCTCCGCATTGGGCGGCATGTATGCCGGCAAGATCAGCCTGGTGGGCACCGAGGCGGGCGTGGGCGTGCGCAATGCCGGCAAGGTGGTTGCCAACGCCGGCGAGGTGCGCATCACGGCCGACGGCAAGTTGCACAACAGCGGCCTGGTCCACTCGACGCAGCAGACCGAGATCCAGACGCAGAAGGGGGTTGCCAACAGCGGCACGGTGTACGCCCGCACCAAGGTCAAGGTCGTCACCCAGGCGAACATCGACAACAGCGGCCTCATCGGTGCGCAGGAAGACACCACGCTGATCGCGGAGGGTGAGACCAGCCGTATCGACAGCAGCGCCGGTTCGGTGCTCATCGCTGGCCTCAACCCGGACGGCACGACCGGTGTCACCGGCACTTTGACGATGACCGCCGAGGAGCACCTGCATGCAGGCGGCGTCAACCAGGCGGCGGAGAAGATCGCCGCCTCCAGCCCGGTGATCAGCCTGGGCGGCAGCACCACCGCCGCACCGATCATCCAGCTCGAGGCGCTGCCGGCCCAGCGCCGCCAGCATCAACGCGGTCGCAAGAGCATCGGCTCGGTGGCGGACATCGACCCGGTCGCGATCGACGCCGCGGCGGGTGTCGGGACTGGTGACATCGATCTCACAGGTGCCACCCTCATCGGTAGCGAAAGCATCGTGGTCAATACGCGCGGCACCCTGCGCACCGACCACGCAACCGTCGTCGCCGACACATTGGTGCTTTCTGCGCAGTCGCTGAGCAACCGCGGCGGGCAGATCGTCCAGACCGGCGATGGCGCACTTGCCATGACGTTTGCGCGCAGCATCGACAACAGCGACGGCGCGATCTCGGGCCAGCGCGCAGTCGCCGTCGAGTCGCGATCGCTGCAGAACGATGGCGGCGCCATCCACGCTGGCGGCCGCCTGAACGTGTCGACCAGCGGGCGGCTCGACAACGGCACCGGCTCCCTGAGCGGCAGCGGCGGCACATCGGTGCATGCAGGCAGCCTCTCCAACGCCGGGCTCATCGACGGCGGCGTGAGCGTCGGCGGTTCGCTCGACAATGCCGGCACCATCAACGGCTCCGCCAGCGCCGGCAGTCACCTCGACAACAGCGGCAGCATCGCCGGCTCGGCTTCCGCCTCCAGCATCCGCAACAGCGGCGCCATCCAGGGCGGTGCGCTCGCATCGGGGCGCATCGCCAACAGCGGCAGCATCGGCGCGGGCGCGAGTGCGGGCACTGACCTCGCGAACAGCGGCCACATTGCTGGCGGCGCCAGCGCCGGGCGCGACCTGTCCAACAGCGGCACCATTGCTGGCGCGGCCTCTGCAGGGCAGGATCTTTCGAGCAGCGGTGTCATCAACGACTCTGCGACCAGCGGGCGCGATCTCGCCAACAGCGGCCACATCGGCGGCCATGCCAGCGCAGGAAACGACCTCGCCAACAGCGGCAACATTGCCGGTTCAGCCACCGCAGGACGGGATCTCTCCAGCAGCGGCCGTATCGGCGGAAATGCCACCGCCCGTCGCAACCTCGATAACGCCGGTCTCATCGCTGGCAGCGCCATCGCCGGCAACGACCTCACCAACAGCGGGCTGATCGCCGGAGTCGCCCTGGCCAGCCAGGACATCGACAACAGCGGCGCGATTGCGGGCGAGGCTGCCGCGGGCCGCAATCTGGCTAGCAGCGGCGTGATCGCCGGCAGCGTGCTCGCTGGTCAGGATATCGCCAACAGCGGCCTGATCGCCGGCCTTGCCTTTGCCAACCGCGATCTCGGCACCAGCGGCACCATCGTCGGCGACGCCGTCGCCGGCCGTAACCTGGCCAACCGCGGAACCATTGGCGGTCGCGCCATGGCCGACGAGGATATCGATAACGGCGGCATCATCCTGGATGCCGCTTACGCCGGACAGAACCTCATCAACAGCGGTCTGATCACCCTAGGAGCGCTTGCCGGCAGCGACGTCGACAACAACGGGGCGATCACCGGCGATGTCACCGCCGGGCGTAACCTCGCCTCCAGCGGTGTCATCGCCGGAAACGCTGTCGCCGCAGCCGACATGACCAACAGCGGTCTGATCGACGGTGTCGCCCTTGCAGGCAACGATCTCGACAACAGCGGCGCAATCGGTGGCGATGTCGTTGCGGGCCGGAACCTCACCAGCAGCGGCGTACTCGGCGCGAATGCCCTGGCGGGCAACGACCTGGACAACAATGGTCTCGTCGTCGGATCCGTCCTTGCCGGCCGAGACCTCGCCAACAACGGCACCATCGCGGGTAACGCCATCGCAGCCAACACCCTTGGCAGCACAGGCGTGATCGCCGGCAACGCTATCGCCAGCGCAGAGCTCATCAACACAGGTCGCATCGGGGGCGCGGCACAGGCCGGAAACAACCTCAGAAACAGCGGCACCATTGCCGGTAGCGCCAGCGCGAAGCGTAACCTGTCCAATCAAGGCACCATCGCCGGCTCCGCCTCCGCGGGCGACTATCTCGGCAACAGCGGGCGCATCGCCGGATCAGCCCGCGGCGGCGCAGGACTCTCGAACAGCGGCAGCATCGGGGGTAGCGCGTCAACTGGAGGCCACCTCTCCAACAGTGGCGGCATCGGCGGCTCCGCCAGCGGCAGCAGCCTCTCCAACAGCGGCCACATCACAGGCTCCGCCAGTGGCGCCAGCAGCCTCAGCAATTCCGGAAGCATCGGCGGCAATGCGTCGTCCGGTGGCACCCTCTCCAACAGTGGCGGCATCGGCGGCTCCGCCAGCGGCAGCAGCCTCGCCAATAGCGGTCACATCGCAGGCTCCGCCAGTGGCGCCAGCAACCTCAGCAATTCCGGAAGCATCGGCGGCAATGCGTCGAGCGCAGGCAACCTTTCCAACCAAGGTCATATCGACGGCTCCGTCTCCTCCGGTGCCAACCTCGACAACGGCGGCACCATCGGCGGCTCGGCCAGCGCCGCCCACATGCTCGCCAACAGCGGCGCCATCGGCACCCGGGGCGGCACGGTCAGCGTCAGTGCGGGCAACCTCGCCAACACCGGCAGTCTGGGAGGCGACGCGCTGTACCTCAGCACCACCCGCTTCGACAACAACGGCGGCACCCTCACCGCCGAGGCGCTGCACATCACCGCCACCGACATCGACAACCGCGACGGCGTGATCCGTGGCGAGTCGGCCCTGGTACTCGTCGCCACCGGCGAAATCGACAACACAGGTGGCGCCCTCTCCGCCGGCGGCCTGCTCGCACTCGTCGACGGCAACACCGCCCCTGGCGCCCCCACCCTCTTCATCAACAACACCAACGGCCATCTCCAGGGCGAAGAGGTGATCCTCACCGGCGCCACGCTGGACAACCGCGGCGGTCAGATCATCGGCACCGATGTGCGCATCGGCCTGGGCGACACCCTCGACAACACCCGCGGCCAGATCGGCGCCGCCGAGTCCGCACTCATCGTCACCGGTGGCGACCTCATCAACGACAGCGGCCAGATCGAGGCCGGCGCGATGCATCTGGAAGTGGGGGGCAGCCTCTACAACCGCACTCTGGTCGAGAGCACACACACCGTTACCGAGACCCTCGACGGCCCGCAACCCAGCCTGATCTTCGGCGCACGCGACAGCGACCCCACCGGGCCGCAGACCTTCATCACCGATGTCGCCGACACGCAGATCGCCGAGGCCCGTGCCGCCATCACCACCCACAACGGGGATCTCACCCTGAAGGTGGGCGGTGACCTGGTGATGCGTGGCGCCGAGCTCGGGGCCAGCGGCCAGCTCCTCGGCCAGGTGAGCGGCAACATCGACATCACCGGCCAGACGCTCACCCAGTCGCAGTCCCACACGGTGATGGAACGCCGCACCGACAGTGCAGCCCCCGAGGACGCCTTTGGTGGCACAAGCCTGCTGCTGGCGCAGCCCACCCCACCACAGGATCTCGTCCTTTCGGCCAGCGCCGCATCCACCACCACGATCCTGCAGAGTGACATCCACGCTGGCGGCGATGTGGTGCTCCTGGCCGGCGCCAACGCGCAGTTCGTCGGCACCGACATCAGCGCCGGGGGCGGCGTCTCGCTGGTGGCGGGCGGTAACCTCGGCGTGGCGGCACAGCGTGGCGAAACGGCCACCAGCCATGACACCACCACAGTCTACGCGTGGAACGACGAACGCCCGAGCCAGCGCACCGAGCACCAGGAGACGCTCTCGCAAAGCCTCACCGGCGGCCACATCCACGCCGGCGGCGATGTGGTGCTGGGCGCCGGCAATGTGCTCGCGCTCAGCGCCGCAGACATCTCGGCCGGAGGCCACATCGGCCTTACCGGCCGCGTGGTGCTGAGTGACGCGCAGGCGCTCATCGAGGGCACGGGCAGCGAGACGCGCATGATCTCCGGGCCGTTCTCGGCGGGGGTCACCGACATCCACTCCACCGAGACGGTGGTGGGCAGCCGCCTCAGCGCCGGGGGCGACATCCTGGTGGTGGCGCGCGTGCCCGAGGGGGCCACGGGCGAGGAGGCCACTGCGGCGATCGCGATGACCAGCGTCACCCTCGAGGCGGGCGGGCGCATCGGCATCGCCGCCGAGGGCGATGTGCTGATCGACGGCACCACCCGCCGCACGCTCGACGATACCCGCAACAGCAGCGGCAGCAACATCGATTCGACGGTCACCAACAGCTGGGTGGCAAGCAGCCTCTCGGCCCAGGCGATCACGATCTCCGGCGAGGATGTGACACTGGTGGGGGCGCACCTCGCAAGCCCCGGGGTGACGCGCATCGCCGCCACAGGCGATCTCGCCCTCGATGCGGGCGTCGATCACAGCCGCGAACATCATCTTTCCACCCGCTCGCGCGGTGCCTTCATCGAGAAGCTGCGCGTCGACGAGACGCTCTCCGAGTCGGTGCTGGCCCACCCCACCCACATCGCGGCAAGCCAGGTGCAGTTGGTGGCGGGCGGGGATCTGGATCTCTATGCGTCGCAGCTCGTGTCGCGCGAGGCGGCGGCTTCACTCGTGGCCGGGGGCGAGGTGAATCTGTGGGCGGTCGAGGAGCAGCATTACACGCTCGAACGCCATGAGAAGAGCACCAACTTCCTGGGCTGGATTCCGCTCGAGCGCCAGGCCGTATCCGACAGTGTGTTCGAGAGCGGGGCGCGGGTGGCGCACCTGCAGAGCGAGGGGGCCCCGACGCTGGCCGGGGGCGGGGATATCCGCCTGCAGGGGAGCGTCATCGAGTCGCCCGAAGCACCCGT
>JAYRYZ010000044.1:0-11336 GCA_041916775.1 Rhodocyclaceae bacterium
GGTTTCGCTTCACGCTTCCTCCCCACACTCGGTCACCCTCATGCAGTTGCGCTTCGCTTCATTCGCCGTGGTCAGCTTGTGGGAGGACTTTCACCTCCAAGATCGCGCCCATGCTGGGCGCACAACAGACACACGGGAGGGCGTGATAGCCCTCCCGTGTCAGTTGGCGCCGAAAGACGGCAGTGTCGTGCAGGGGCAACCCGCGGTCGCCCCTGCGGCCCGGTTCGGGCACGCCAGTTTTCCGCTCAGCGGTTCAGCCAGGCAAGGTTGTACAGCCGCTCGTTACCGCCGTAAGACTTCTTGATGCGCTCCCGCACGGCTTCGGATTCCTGATAGATCTTCACGAACTGCTGCAGGCGCGGGTCATTGACGTTGTCTTCACGGGCGACGAAGCGCAGTGCGAAGTTGCCGTCCTCGACACCGGAATAGATCAAGCCGCTGCCGGCATCGAAAGTGCCAGCGGCGACGATGAAGTGGGGGTAGCCCTGGGCGAGATCGACATCGCCGATCACGCGGGTCAGCTGTGGCCCCGCCACCTCGATGAACTTGAGCTTCTTGGGGTTCTCCACGATGTCGAGGATCGATCCCTGCGCACCGACCCCATCGCGCAGCTTGATCAGGCCGGCACGCTGCAGCAGCAGCAAGCCACGCCCCTGGTTCACCGGGTCGCTCGCCACCGCCACCTGACCGCCTTCCGGCAACGCATCGAAGGACTTGTGGCGCAGCGAATAGAGGCCGATGTTCGGCAGGATGCCGACGCCCGCGATCGCGAAGTTGTAGCCGCGCTCCTTGATTGCGTTGTCGAGGAAGGCCTTGTGCTGGAAGTAGTTCGCGTCCAAGTCCTTGTTGGAGAGCGCAAGGTTGGGCGTGGTCCAGTCGCTGAACTCCACCACCTGCACGTCCAGGCCTTGCTTCTTCGCCTCCTCTGCGGCGGTATGGACCGAGTCCGCGAACGCCCCGGGGGTCACGCCGATCTTTAAGGGCGCGGCAATGATCTGTCCGGCGACGAGCAGGCCTGCGACAAGGCCGAGGCCCGATTTGAGGAATCTGTTGAACTTCATGGGTGAAACTCCTGTGGTTTGGGGAAAAAATCAGATGCGACGATGCCGGGCACCGGTGTGCCTCAGCGGCAGTCTGTCGCCGTCGCCAAAGAGCTTGCGGCGCAAGCTCCCTTCGGCATAGGCGGTCTTGTATGCGCCCCGATGCTGCAACTCGGGTATGACAAGATCGATGAAATCCTCGTAGCACTCCGGCGTCACGGTGCGTGACAGGTTGAACCCGTCGATCCCCGTCTCCACGACCCAGGACTCGAGCTCGTCGGCAATGGCCACCGCGTCTCCCACCAAGGTGGGATAGCGGCTGCCGAGACGGAAGCGCTCGAGCAGCTTGCGCTTGGTGAGTGCGTTCGCCTGCGCGGTTCTGGCTGCGGACTGGATCGCGTTGCTGCCGGCGTAATCGATCGGATCGTCCAGGCAATAGCGGGCAAAATCGACACCGACGCTCGCCGCAAAATGCGCGAGGCCGGCCTCGGCGCTGGCAAAACGCCAGTACTCGTCGAACTTTTCCTCCGCTTCGCGACGGGTCCGTCCGACCACGGCGGCGATCCCGATGAAGATCTTCAAATCCTCGGGTCGTCGCCCTGCCCGCACCGCTTCCTCGCGCAAGCTGCGCACCAGCTTCGACGTGGCCGCCTTGTCCTGGGCTGCGACGAAGATCCCCTCCGCATGACGCGCCGCGAATGCCTGACCGCGCGCCGACGTGCCCGCCTGATACAGCACGGGGGTACGCTGCGGCGAGGGCTCGCACAGGTGATAGCCGTCCAGTTGGTAGAACGCACCCTCGTGCCGGACGCGGTGCACGCGCGCCGGATCCGCGAACACCCGTGCGGCACGGTCGCGTCGCACCGCACCGTCTTCCCAGCTTCCTTCCCAGAGCTTGTAGAGGACTTCGAGGTAGTCATCCGCACGTTCGTAGCGCAGGTCGTGCTCCTCGAGTTCCAGGCACCCCATCGCTCGCGAAGCGCTGTCCAGATAGCCGGTCACGATGTTCCAGCCGACACGGCCGCGCGTCAGGTGGTCCAGTGTCGACATCCTGCGCGCGAACGGGTACGGCGGTTCATAGCTCAGGTTGGCCGTGACCCCGAAGCCGAGGTGACGCGTCACTGCGGCCATCGCCGGAACGATCAGCATCGGATCATTCACGGGCAGTTGGATGGACTCGCGCAAGGTCAGGTCGATGGACTGCTGATAAACGTCGTATACGCCGAGAATATCTGCGATGAAGATGCCGTCGAAGAGACCGCGCTCGAGGGTCTGTGCAAGCGTCGTCCAGTACTCGATCGTGTTGTAGTCGCTCGACGTGTCGCGCGGATGCGCCCACAGCCCATGGTTGATGTGACCCACGCAGTTCATGTTGAACGCGTTCAGCAGGATCTCTTTGCGGCGCATTCGCTCACCCATCCTGAAATCAGCGACGCCGGTCGAGCCGTCGCGACCAATGGTCTCCGATGGCCTGCACGGCCACGACCAGCACCACCAGCCCGACCAGCACTGCCAGCATCACTTCGGTGTTGAAGCGCTGATAGCCATAGCGGATCGCGAGATCGCCCAGCCCGCCCGCCCCCACGGCGCCAGCCATCGCAGAAGCGCCGATCATCGACACGATGGTGATGGTCAGCCCGCTGATGATCCCGGGCAACGCCTCGGGCAACAGCACGTGACGGACGATGTGCAGCCGCAGGGCGCCCATCGCCTGCGCCGCCTCGATCAGCCCGCGATCCACCTCGCGCAAGCTGACTTCGGCGATGCGGGCAAAGAACGGCGTACCGGCCACCGCCAAGGGCACGATGGCCGCCCACACTCCTATCGTCGTGCCCACCACCCAGCGGGTGAACGGCAGCAACACCACGAGCAGCACGATGAACGGGATCGAACGGAACAGGTTCACCAGGCTGCCGAGCACCTTGTGCAGAAGCGGCGACTCGTAGAGATCACCCGGCCCGGTCGTCACCAGCAGTAGCGCCAGGGCGAGCCCTGCCACGGCCGAAATGAGCGCGCCGAATCCGACCATCGTCAGGGTCTGGATGCTGGCCTCGATGTACAGATCAAGCATGTTCGCGCTCCGGTTCGATGAAGCCCAAGGTCCGCACCCGCTCGACAGGCAGGCCGAGACGCTCTGCCCACACGGAATTGTTGCGCTCGCCCGCGTGCACCTCGGCGGGAACCGACAGCACCAACCTCCCCTGTGCCCGGCCCTGGATGCGCTCGATGCCGCCATGCACGAGCCGCACCGAATGCGAACCCAACAGCCCTGCGATATGCCCGATGTCGGGGTCCAGCCTGCTGCGCCCATCGATCCGGATGTCGAGCAGCAGTGCATCGTCCGGCAGAAGCACGTCCGGACGGATCCGTCCGCGCAGATCGTCCGGCAGGTCATGGACCACGGTGCGGAGGAGCGCTTCCGTCGTCTCGGACGCAGGCGCACCGAACACCCGCCACACCTCGCCCAGTTCCACCACGCGCCCCTTCTCCATGACGGCAACGCGATCACAGGCGCTGCGGATCACCTCCATCTCATGCGTGATGATCACCACCGTCAGCCCGAGGCGCCGGTTGATGTCCTTCAACAGGCTCAATATCGATTGCGTCGTCTCGGGATCGAGCGCGGAAGTCGCCTCATCGCACAGCAGGATGTCGGGGTCATGCACGAGTGCGCGGGCGATCCCCACCCGCTGTTTCTGTCCGCCCGAGAGCCGGCGCGGATAGACATCACGCTTGTCGGAAAGCCCCACCAGCGCGAGCAGGCTATCCACCTTGGCCTCGATCTCGTCCCGCTTGCGCCCCGCAATCCGCAGGGGCAGCGCGATGTTCTCGGCGACGGTGTGCGAGGACAGCAGGTTGAAGTGCTGGAACACCATGCCCAGTCGCCGGCGCGCATGCGCGAGCTCGCGCTCACGCAGCCCGGAGAAGTCGGCGCCATTGACGAGGACGCGCCCGCTGTCCGGCTTCTCGAGCAGGTTGATGGTGCGGACCAGCGTGGACTTGCCCGCGCCGCTGCGCCCGATGATGCCGAAGATCTCTCCGGCATGGATGTCGAAGCTGACATCCGTCAGCGCGTCCACCGGCCCGGCGGCGGTCTGGAAGCGACGCCCGACGCCTTCGAAGCGGATGCGGGGCTGCAGATTGGTCACGGCGTGCGCCTGGGGCGGCACGTGGGCGCTTGTCCCGCTCACCGAGACACGGGCGAACCGCGCCCCGTGTTGAACATTTGATAGAAAGGTCATCAAGACACCTGGAAGGCCATCCTCGATCGAGGTATTGCGGCGCAGCATAGAGACCTCTGCGCCCGCGGCGAACCAGTAATTTCTGCATTGCTTTGCACCATCGGCCTGCAATGAATTCCAGGCCGATCGCCCATCCGGTTCTCCGTTCGCGCTCTGCCCCGGGGTCGGTGATTCCACACGCCAACGACCGGCCGCTGCGGTCGCGGACGACGTCGCGTTGCTCGACCCGATCAAGCCGGCCGGGACGCACCCGCTCGTGGCCGACGCGCTGGCCGCCTGACCCGCGCGGCAAGGCGTCCGGCTGCCGCCACGAGCACAACGGGCCGGTCCCCTTCGGCACCGGCCCGCTCTTGACCCGCGCTCGCCACCCTATCGGCGGCTCACGCGATGGGCGGTTCAGTAGGCGCTCGCGACCGCATCCTCCGCCACCGTATGCACATCCGCGTAGTGTCGTGCGGCAACGTCCGGATGCGAACGCAGTCGTCCTTTCAGCAGGTTTTCCCCCGCATGGGCAAACAGCGGGTTGTTGGGGTCGGTTTCGGGCCCGGTGGCCTGCGCAGCCAGGTGAGCGGGGAGCTTCAGCAGAGGCACCGTGGCGCCGAGCCGCGGGCCGGGGAAGAAGGCCACCGACAGCCGGTCGGTGCCCGCAGGCGGTGTCACCACGCGGTGCACGGTGGCACGCAGATAGCCGTTGGAGGCGAGCTCCAGCGATTCGCCGATGTTGATGATGAAGGTGTTCGGTAGCGGCGGCGCATCGATCCATTCGCCGTTGCGCTCGACCTGCAGGCCACGCTCGCGCTCGACCAGGAGCAGGGTCAGGAAGGCGCTGTCCTTGTGCGGGCCGACCCCCTGGTCTGACGCGGTGGCATCGCGCCCGGGGTAGCGAATCACCTTGAGCTGCTGCACGGGGTCGACCGCAAAGCTCTCGTCGAACACGTCCTCCGGCTGCTCCAGCGCCACCGCGAAGGCGCGCAGCAAGGTCAGGGCGATGGACTGGCAGGCCTGCTGCCAGGCGAGGATCACGTTGCGCAACTCCGGGCGCTCCACCGGCCACTGGTTCGGCCCCTCCAGGCGCACCCAGGCAGGCTGGCCGGGCCGCCGCGCAATCGCGGCGCGCTCGGCGCCGAAGTCCACCTGCTCGCGCCAGTCCGCACGGCCGCGCGTGATCTCGGCGCCCGCCCGCGTATAGCCGCGGAAGTGCGGCGAGTTGATCATGCCGATCGCCTGCTTGCTCGCCTCGGGTAGCGCGAAGAACGCGCGCGCCTCGGCCCACAGCCGGTCGATCAGGTCCTGAGGCACGCCGTGCCCGGTGAGGTAGAAGAACCCCTCGTTGCGTGCGACGTTGCGCAGGTCGTCGAGAAAGGCCTCACGGTCGCTGTCGAACCGACGCAGGTCGAGGATGGGAAGAGGCGCCTCGAATCCGGGCGCTTCGCGTGCGGACTGTGTCATGACGGTCTCCTCAGGCTAGGTCGAGCGCCTGCGCGAGGTCGGCGATCAGGTCGTCGACATGCTCGATGCCGATCGACAGGCGCACCGTGTCCTCGGTCACCCCTGCAGCGCGTTGCTCGTCGGGCGAGAGTTGCCGGTGCGTGGTCGAAGCCGGATGGCAGGCGAGCGACTTCGCGTCGCCGATGTTGACCAGCCGGGTGAAGAGCTTCAGCGCGTCCTGAATGCGAATGCCGGCCTGCAGGCCGCCCTTGACGCCGAACGTGAGGATGCCGGAGGGCCGACCGCCGAGATACTTCTGCGCGAGCCCGAATTCGGGGTGATCCTCGAGACCGGCGTAATTGACCCACTCGACCTTGGGATGCCACTTCAGGTATCGGGCAACCCGGAGCGCATTGTCGGTAATCCGGTCGAGCCGCAGCGCCAGCGTTTCGATGCCCTGCAGGATCAGGAAGGCGTTGAACGGCGACAAGGCCGCGCCGGTATTGCGCAGCGGCACGAGGCGCGCTCGTCCGATGTAAGCCGCCTCGCCGAGCGCCTCGGTGAACACCACGCCGTGGTAGGAGACATCCGGCGATGAGAGACGGGGGAAGCGGTCCTTGTGGCTGGCCCACGGGAACTTGCCGGAATCGACGATCGCCCCGCCGATCGAATTACCATGGCCGCCCAGGTACTTGGTGAGCGAATGCACCACGATGTCGGCGCCGTGCTCGAACGGTCGCAGCAGGTACGGTGTCGCCACCGTGTTATCGACGATCAGCGGCACACCATGGCGATGCGCGATCTCGGCCAGCGCAGCAATGTCGGTGATGTTGCCGAGCGGATTGCCGATGGTCTCGGCGTAGATCGCCTTGGTCCTGCCGTCGATGAGCGCGTCGAAGGACGCCGGCTCGCGCGGGTCGGCAAATCGCACCGAGATGCCGATCTGCGGCAGCGTGTGGGCAAACAGGTTGTAGGTGCCACCGTACAGCGTCGCGGCGGAGACGATGTTGTCGCCCGCCTCGGCGATCGTGAGGATCGCGTAGGTCACCGCCGCCTGGCCGGACGCGAGCGCAAGTGCGCCGACACCGCCTTCGAGTTCGGCGAGCCGGCGCTCCAGCACGTCCGACGTGGGGTTGTGCACCCGGGTGTAAATGTGGCCTTCGGGAATCTTAAGGTCGAAGAGGTCGGCACCGTGCTGGGTGTCGTCGAAAGCGTAGGAAGTCGTCTGGTAGATCGGCACCGCCACCGCCTTGGTGGTCGGGTCGGGGCTGTAGCCGCCGTGTACCGCAATCGTCTCGAGTCGCATGGGTATTCCTGTGATGTCGCCGGGTGGCTGCACCCGGCCGGTTGATTGACCAGCCCACATCATAGAAATCGCCAAAGTCCCCGTGAACCAATGAATTCAGCAATGGATTGAGTTATTTTTCATATGCCATTTCCATTGTCCACATACCTCCCGGACGTCACCGCGAATGGCGACCGGATATCGGACAGGAACTTGCGCGCGCGCGGATGCGCCGGATTGAGGAAGAAGTCCTCCGGACGCGCGCGCTCCAGCACCCTGCCCTCGTCCATGAACAGCACCCGGTCGGCGACCTCGCTGGCGAAGCCCATCTCATGCGTGACGCACACCATCGTCATGCCGTCGCGGGCGAGATCGCGCATCACGCTCAGCACCTCGCCAACCATCTCGGGGTCGAGCGCGCTGGTGGGCTCGTCGAAGAGCATCACGGGTGGCGAAATCGCCAGCGCCCGCGCGATCGCAACCCGCTGCTGCTGACCGCCGGACAGCGCCGCGGGGTAGGCGCTGGCCTTGTGCGCCAACCCCACCCGATCGAGCAAGCCCAGCGCGAGCTCGCCGGCCTCGGGGCGGCTCATGCCGCGCAACTTGACCGGCGCCAGGGTGCAGTTCTCCAGCACGTTGAGATGCGGAAACAGGTTGAACTGCTGGAACACGAAGCCGATGCGCGAGCGGAAGCGATTGATGTCCAGACCCGGCTGGTGGATGTCCTGCGCATCGATGAGGATGCGCCCGCTGTGGATCGGCTCCAACCGGTTGAGGGTGCGGATGAGGGTGGACTTGCCCGAGCCCGACGGCCCGCACACCACCACCACTTCACCCTTCGCGATGGTCTCGGTGATGTCCACCAACGCGTGGTAATCGCCGAACCACTTGTTGACGCTTTCAAGCCGGATCATGCCGGAACTCCATGTGCATGCCCGCGATTCAGGCGGCGGTCCAGCCAGTAGGCGAACCGCGACAGACCGAAGCACAGGATGAAATAGGTGAGCGCGAGGATGGCGTAGATCTCCGCCGGCATCGTGAACACCTGGGTGTTGATCTGCGCCGCGATAAAGGACACTTCGGTGAGGCCGATGATGTAGCCGAGCGAAGTCTCCTTGATCGTCGATACGAACTGATTCACCAAGGATGGCAACATGTGGCGCAGCGCCTGCGGCAAGGCGACCAGCCGCATGCCCTGGAGCCAGCTCAGGCCGAGTGCGCGCGCGCACTCCATCTGCCCTGTGGGCAACGCCTGCAAGCCGGCACGAACGATCTCGGCGAGGTACACCGCGTCGAACACCACCAGCGCGATCAGCATCGTGGTGAACTGATCGGTCTTGTGGCCGGTGAGGCTGGGTAGCGAGAAGTAGGCCCAGAACACCACCATCAAGAGCGGCGTGCCGCGTACCACGAAGACCGCCATCGTGATCGGCAGCCGCACCCAGGCGAAGGGGCTCACCCGCGCGATACCGAAGACCAGCCCGAGCGGCATCGCCAGCAGCAGTCCCAGGAACGCGATCGCGAGTGTCAGCGCCAGGCCGCCGAGCGGCCCGTTCGGATACTGGCCAACGAGGAAGAACACCCAGTAGTTTTCGATGAGCTCGGTCATAGACTGCGCACCGGATAGCGATGCTGGAACCAGACCGCAGCGGCGGTGATGAACAGCGACACTGCGAGATAGCTGACGGTGACGAAGACGAACGCCTCGAAACTGCGGAAAGTGCTGGTTTCGACCTGGGCGGCGCGGTACATCAACTCGCCGACGCCGATCACGGTGGCCACGCTCGTGCCCTTCCACACATTGAGCGTCTGCGAGATCAGGGGTGGCACGGTCTTGCGCAAGGCCTGCGGCAGGATGACGAGCCGCATCGTCGCCAGGAAGCCGAAGCCCAACGCCCGCCCCGCCTCGAACTGCACCTGCGGAACGGCGCGGATGCCGCTGCGAATGTCCTCCGCCATGTAGGCCGAGAAGTACAGCGTGAGCGCGATCGTCGCGCTCACCGCCTCGATGTCGTGGTGTGCCAGCCAATCCTTGAACGCCTCGGGGTAGAACTCGGGCGCCCCGAAGTACCAGAACAGCATGTGGACCAACAACGGGATGTTGCGGATCGTCTCCACATGCAGAAAACCCAGCCAGCGCAGGGTCCGCGACGGGGCGAGGCGGAGCAGCGCCACCAGTGTGGCAAGCGGCAGCGCGAACACGAGCGTGGCGACGAGCAGCTTGAGCGACAACAGCAGGCCGCTCACCAGCAGTTCGTGGTACTGGCCGCGCAAAACGAGGGAGAAATCGAGATCGGGCACGATGCAAGTCCGGCGCACGCGGCGCCGGTTCCAGTCAGGATGGGATGAACGCCCTGCCGGGCGTCATGTGTCGGCGCCTGGCAGGGCCGGCAGAATGCCGGCGCTCAGCCCTCGATCTTGTCGGTCTCGATCCTGAATGAACGCACCGGGAACTGCAGGCGGGTCTCCGGGCCGTACCACTTGAAGAAGATCTTCTCCGCCTCACCGGAGGACTCGAGCTTGCGCAGCACGTCGTCGACCGCGCTCTTCAGGCCCGTTTCGCCCTTGCGGATGCCCAGCGCGAGCGGCTCCACGCTGATGTTCTCCGCCAGCACCTGGTATTCCGCCTTACGGTCGCCGAGCTTGGCGTGGTCGTTGAGCAGGCCGGCCTCGTCATTCACGTAACCGACGCCCTTCCCTTGCTGCAGCGCAAGGAAGGCCTGCTGGGTGGTCTCGAAGGTCACCACATCCACGCCCGGCACCGCCTTGCGGATGTTGGGCTCCTGCGTGCCACCCTTCACCGTCAACACCTTCTTGCCCGCGAGCTCTGCCACGCTGTTGATGCCACTGGACTTCTTCACCAGCACCTTCTGGCCGGTGACGAAGGTGGTGAGCGAGAAGTCCACCTGCGACTCGCGCTCCTTGTTGTGCGTGAGCGATGCCGCGAGCAGATCGACGCGCCCCTGCTGCAGCTCCGGGATACGCGCCGCCACTGCAAGCTGTTTGAACACCGGCTTCACCCCGAGCGACGCCGCGATCGCCTTCGCGAGGTCGACTTCGTAGCCGATGAACTCACGCGTCTTGGGGTCGACGAAGGAGTTCGGTTCGTCGGTGCCGAGCACGCCGACGACGATCTCGCCCTTGGCCTTGATGTCGGCCAGCTGATCGGCGTGGACGGCGGGACTGCCAACGCCGATCAGCGTGGCGGCAAACAGTGAAACGAGGTGGCGAATACGCATGACGAGGCTCCGTGGTTGTGCGATGAATGGAACTGACTGCCCTGCGCGAACCTATCGCTCAACGCCCTGGACACAGATCCAGACTATCGACTTCAGCGTACAACCGGAACCAATCAATTCAGCTATGCATCTCGCAAAAACTGAAAAGCGCGCCGACACCGCACCACTCCTCACGCACGCGAAACCAGCGCCTGCAGCAGATCATCCACGAGGTCCTGCACCGCCTCGATACCGACCGAAAGCCGGATCAGGTCCGGCGGGCACGGACTGCCCGGGCCTTCCACGCTGGCGCGGTGCTCTGCAAGGCTTTCCACCGCGCCGAGCGAGGTCGCACGCTTGAACACTTGCAGGCGCGCAGTGACCTCGCGTGCCGCCGCCTCGCCGCCCGCGACGCGGATCGACAGCATGCCGCCGAACCCGCCCTGCATCTGACGCGCCGCCACCGCATGCTGCGGATGCGAGGGCAAGCCCGGGTAAAGCACCGCGACCAGCGCGGGGTGCCCCTCCAGCGCCTGCGCGATCGCCATTGCACTGGCCGAGGCCTGCGCGACCCGCAGGTGCAGGGTGCGCATGCCGCGCAGCAGCAGCCACGCCTCGAAGGGCCCGAGGATCGCGCCGCCGAGGTTGCGGTTGCGGCGGATGCACTGCCAGCGCGGGCCATCCTCACGCGCGACGAGCGCCCCTGCGATCACGTCGGAATGGCCGTTGAGGTACTTGGTCGCCGAGTGCAGCACGATGTCCGCCCCGAGCGCCAGCGGCTGGCTCAACACGGGCGTCGCCACGGTGGAATCCACCACCAGTTGCGCGCCGGCGGCATGCGCGGCGCTTGCCGCGGCGGCGATGTCGGTGACTTCCCAGCCCGGGTTGGCTGGCGTCTCGATCCACACCAGGTCGGCGGGCTCGTGCAGCAGCGCCTGCAGCGCGTCGATGTCGCCGCCGTCGAAGAACTCCAGCCGAAGCTGCCACTGCGCGGCAAACGCCACCAGCCAGTTGCGCAGCGCCCAATACATGTTGCGGCTCGCGACAAGCCGCTGGCCGGGCTGCAAGGTCTGCACCACCGCGGTCGCCGCCGCCATGCCCGACGCGAACAGCAAGGATTGAT
>JAYRYZ010000045.1:0-10416 GCA_041916775.1 Rhodocyclaceae bacterium
CTTCGACCGACTTGGCGTGCCCCGGCTCTCATGACCTCAACTGCTCGAACCGCCCGGTGCGGACCCGCATGCCGGGTGGTGTGGGAGGGGAACGGTCAGGTAAGCTGACCGCCCCTATCCCGATCGTTTCCCTTGCAGGCACGCAGATACCTCGTATGCGAGCCGACAACCCGCGACGTTGCGGTTCGCGATCGAGATCACTCGTAACCTTGTGCCCATTCCCGTCTTCGGTACCGCCAGCGCAGCCGGCCTGTCTGTGCTCACGGCCTTGGGGGCGGCGTTCGGCCTGCGCAGGCGCTCGGCCCGAGGCGGCACGCACCACTAAGTCTGCCCGCAGCGCCTGGAACGGTGCCGCGTTCTCGCTACTGCATGATCTGCTGAGATGATCGCGCTTTGGGCTTCACCCGGGCTCCTGCAGCTTCCGTGGCAGGTAGCGCGCTGCGATCAGCGCGGTGACGAGCATGATTGCCGCGCCGATCAGCGCGTTCACATGCAACGCCTGCGAGAACGCGGCATGCGCGGCGCCGAGGACGGCCTGGGCGGTGCCGGTGTCGGTGAGTGCTGCGGCGACGCCGACCGCGCCGCCGAGGGTGTCGGCTGCGGCGGCGGCCTGTTCGGGTGGCAGGCCAGCGGGCAGCGCCTCGAGCATGTGGCGGCGGTAGATCGCCGCGCCGATGCTCCCGACGATGGCGATGCCGAGCGCCATGCCGAGCTCGGTGGCAGTCTCCGATGTCGCCGAGGCAGCGCCGGTCTTGGTCGGCGGGGCCGAGCCGATGACGAGGTCGGTGCCGAGGATCATCATCGGCATCACCCCCGCGCCGAGCAGCAGCGTGCCGCCCACCAGCAGCCACACCGAGGCCGAACCCCCCACCAGCATCAGCGCGACGAAGCCGGGCAGCGTCAGGGCGAGGCCCAGGCTCACGAGGCGCGACGGCGCCATGCGCGTCACCAGCCGCGGCACCAGCATCGACGCCGCGACCTGGGCGAGCGCCGGCGGCAGCATCACCACGCCCGCCATCAGCGGCGACAGGCCGGCCACCCCCTGCAGGTACTGGAACACCATCAGCCACGCGCCCGACAGCGACAGGATGGTGAGCATCATCGCGCCCACCGAGACGCTGAAGCCCGGATGGCGGAAGAGGTCGAGGTCGAACATCGGCTGCGCGAGACGGCGCTGGCGGCGCACGAACAGCAACCCCACCGCGATCCCGGCTGCGATGGCGGCGAGCGCGACCAGCCCGATGCCGTCGCGTGCGATGCTCTTGATGCCGTAGATCACCGCCAGGATCATCGTAATGCATTGCAGCGCGCTCGGCAGATCCAGCGCGCCGGCGGATTCGTCGCGGAATTCGGGCAGCAGCAGCGGGCCTGCGATCAGGAGTAACAGCATGACCGGCACGCCGAGCAGGAACACCGTGCCCCAGGCGAAGAACTCCAGGATCACCCCGCCCACCAGCGGCCCGATCGCGCTGCCGACGATGAACCCGTTGATCCACACCGTGATCGCCAGCGTGCGCTCGCGCTCGTCGTGGAACATGTTGCGGATCAGCGACAGCGTGGAGGGCATCAGCGTCGCCCCGGCAATGCCGAGCAGCGCGCGGGTGAGGATGAGCATGGTCGCGCTGGTGGACAGCGCCGCGAGCACCGAGGCCACGCCGAACGCGAACGCACCGATGAGCAGCAGTTTGCGCCGGCCGATGCGGTCGCCGAGCGTGCCCATGGTGATCAGGAAACCGGCGATCATGAAGCCGTAGATGTCCAGAATCCACAGCAGCGCGGTGCTGCTCGGGCGCAGGTCGGCGGCGAGCTGTGGTGCGGCGAGGTGCAGCACCGTCATGTCGAGCGCGAGCAGCAGCGTGGGCAGCACCAGCACCGCGAGCCCCCACCATTCGCGCGCACTGGCGCGCTGCGGAGGTGGGGTGGAGGAGGTCGGGTCGGGCGGCATCGCGCACTCGCATTGCATGAGGGGAGGGGATTATGCGGCAGGAGGCGCGCAGGGTGCCAGCGAAAGGACCTTGTTCATCAGCACGACGCAAATGTGAGTTGATGGTGACGTGAGGGCTGCAGTGATATCGCCAGCAGGATGGATGAACCCGAGATTTCCTGTAGATTATAATATGGAAAATTTTTCTATATAATCGGAGCATGACCACCCGACAGCGCTTTCGAAACGGCAAGTATCGGCTGGAGATCCGGGAGCGGGATCACGGGCCTGCGCATTGTCACCTGGTAGGGGGCAGCGTCGACGTGATCATCGATCTGGGGACTTTGGCGAGTGAAGGGGCTTGGCCGAGGGGGCTGAAGGCCGAGGTCATGGCCTGGGTCGAGGCGAATCTGGATGAACTTTGGAAGGAATGGAAGAAATGGCATCGATGAAGCGCGCGCGACTCGCACGGGTCGAGACCCTCTCCGGCTTCAGGCTGCGGTTGGTGTTCGTGGATGGCAGCGAGGCCGTGCTGAATTTCAACCCTTTGCTCGACGAGTCCCCAGGGCTTGCGCCGCTACGCGACGCGGGTGCATTTGCTGGGGCGACCTTGATCGAAGGCGAAGGTTGGGCGGTTGTCTGGCCGCAACTCGACATTCAGATCGGCGCCGACACCTTGTGGCTGGACGTCCAGGCGCAGAACGCTGCCGACGAGAACAGCCGGATTTTCGCGCAATGGCGTGCCCGAAACGGGCTGTCGCTGTCCGCGGCGGCGAGTGCGCTGGGCATGACGCCGCGCACCATCAGCGCCTACGGGACTGGCGCGCGCCCCGTGCCGCGCTATGTGGCACTGGCCTGCAAGGGCTGGGAGGCCGAGCGCAAGGCGCAGTCCGTGACGTCATCGCAGGCTTCGTAGAGAGGCACTCTCGGCCCGATCCCGGTAACGCCCTCCAAGCCCTCACGCCAGTCGCTGGCGCAGGCGTTCGATGTCGGGGACGTGGATGGTGCGGCCCTGGACCTCGATCAGTCCGTCCTCGACGAGCTCGTGCAGGATGCGCGAGAAGTGCTCCTGGGTGAGGTTGAGGCGCGAGGCGATGGTGCCCTTGCTGGTCGGCAGGCGGATGCTGACGCGGCCCCGGCTGGCGGGTTGGCCGGCGGCTTCCTCCTCGCGCAGCAGGTAGCCCAGCACCCGGTCGCGGCCGTTGCGCAGCGAGTAGGTCTCGACGTCGGCGATGAGGTGGTGCAGGCGCTGCGACAGGCCGGCGATGACCTTGCGGCAGAAGCCGGGATCGCGGTCCATCTCCTCGAACACCACGCGCTTGTCGATGAAGAGCAGATGGCAGTCCGACAACGCCTGCGCCATCACCACGTAGGGCTTCTCCATGAACATCACCGCCTCGCCGAAGGTATGGCCGGGCGCGATGATCTCGATCACCTTCTCGTGACCGTCGGCGGAGGTGAAGGCGAGCTTGACCTGGCCGCTCAACACCAGGTGAAAGCCGTGGCACGGGTCGCCGCGGTGGAACAGCACCTCGCCCTTGGGCGCGCGCAGCTCGCGCACCCCGCGCGAGAAGCGGATGATTTCCGCATCCGCGAGGCCGTTGAAGAGCGGGATGCGGGCGAGGGTGGCGCACAGCGCGAGCGCGTCGGATTGCGCGCCGCCCGCTTTCGTGCGGTCGCTCGCGGGCGCCGTGTGGAGGTCGGCCAGACAGTCGATCGGGTTCATCGCTTCACCTCGTGAGCTGGGCGTAGAGCAGGGGCAGGCGTGCGGGGAGCTCCTCGGGCTTGCGCAGCACCGCGAAGCCGGCCGGGCCGAAGAGGTGCGGCAGGTAGCTCGCGCCCTCGCGGTCTATCGTCACGCAGAAGGGCACCAGGCCCTGGCGGCGCGCATCGACGATCGCGGCGCGGCTGTCCTCGATGCCGTAGCGGCCTTCGTACACATCGAGGTCGTTGGGCTTGCCGTCGGACAGGATCATCAGGATGCGGCGGCTCGCCGTCTGGTTCGCGAGCCGCTGCGTGGCGTGGCGGATCGCCGCGCCGAGGCGGGTGTAGTAGCCGGGCTTGATCGCGAGGATGCGGCCGCGGGCCACATCGTCGAAGCGGTCCTGGAAGCCCTTGATGCGGTGGTAGCGCACATGGCTGCGCTTCAGCGACGAGAAGCCGTCGAGCGCGAAACGGTCGCCGGTGGCGGTGAGCGCCTCGCCGAAGAGCAGCAGCGCGTCGCGGATCACGTCGATGACGCGCGCCTCGGACGACACCCAGGTGTCGGTGGACAGCGACAGATCCGCGAGCACCAGGCAGGCGAGATCGCGCTCGCGCTTTTCCTGCGCACGGTAGAGGCGCTCGGAGGGCGTGCGGCCGAGCGTGCGGTCGGTCTGGGCGGTGATCACCGCCTCCAGATCCAGTTCGGTGCCGTCGGTCCGCCCCCGCACCCAGCAGCGCCCCGGCTGCAGCGCCGCGAACTGTTGGTGCAGGCGCCGCGCGGTACGCCGCAGGTGTGGCGGCAGTGGCGCGGGCTGGGCGTCGCGGGCGCGCATCTCGACGAGGCGCACATGGTCGGGGCGCAGCACGTGCTTGCGGTAGTCCCATTCCGGCAGGCGGATGCCGTCGCCCAGCACCACGTCGTCCTCCGCCGCCGAGGGCAGGTCGAGGTCGAAGCGCACGCGCGAGGCGACCGGGTCGCGGTCCTGCGCGAGCGAGAGCTGGTCCAGATCGCGCGCCGCGGCGGCCGCGTTAGGGTCGGGGTCGTCGTCGGTGGGGCGGTTGATGCGCAGGAACTCGGCCACCGCCATCAGGCTTTCGGCGCGGAAGATCAGCGACAGGCCGTTCTTCTCCTTGGGCATTGCCTCGCGCCCCGCGCGATAAGCATGGCGCTCCTCGTCGTCGCGCGCCTGGCGGGTCGCGCCCGGCGCCTCCGGTGGCGGCTCGGTGCTGCGCAAGGCCTCGTCACCGCGGGCGAGCGATCCGCCCAGCCACAGCAGAACCGGCAGGCTGGGTGGTGCGCCGGACGGCATCGCGGGTAGGGCTTCGACACTGCCGGGCGCGCGCAGCGCGGCCTGGATCGCCGCCTCGCGCGCGGCCTCCGCCGCAGGCAGGGATGTGGGAGAAGGCCGCAGCGCGAGCACCGCCTCGCACAGCGCGCGGTAGCGCGGCCGCAGGCCGGGCCAGGTGTCGAGTGCGAGCCGCGTGGCCGCCTGGTTGCGGCGGAACAGGCGTGCGCTGTCGTCCTCGTCCGGGGAGGGCGTGTCGTCCGCCGGCAGCCGGTCGTGGGCGGCGGCGAGTGCCGCCAGCCACAGGTAGAGGTCGCGGTTTGCGCTGCGCGTGGGCAGGCAGTCGAGTGCCGGAGGCAGGCGCAGGGTAGCGGCGTCCATGCGCGCTGCGGCGCTCTTCTCGCCTGCGCCGGCGATGCGCGCGAGCAGGCTGCGGCGCGCACCGTGCGCGTCCCACGTTGCGGCCGCGACACGCAGGCCGGCGTCGCCGCCGAGCGCGCGGAACAGCACGCCGGCGGTGCGCTCCACCTCGCGCAGGCGCACCACCGCCTGCGGGTGGTTGCGCAGCGCCTTGCGGGTGATCCAGCGGTGCCACCAGGCGCCGACGACTTCTTCCATGATCAGTCCTTGCGTTCGCGTCCGCCGGCGCGGAAGCCGGCCTCGTTCTGGCGTGCGGCCTCGCCGCTCACCCACTGCAGCAGCGGGCCGTCCGGGTTGCCGGCCTGGGTCTCGCCGCAGGCATCGAGGCATTGACCGCATTGGGTGCAGGTGAACATGTGGCGCTTGATGTTGCGCGGCGTGAGCCGCATCGGGCACACCGCGTCGCACGCCGACTGGCGGTCGGGCAGGCAGGTGGCGCACGCGGCGGCGCGCTTGCGCGCGAAGCCCACCACCATCGCACCCCGGTTACCCATCCATGCCAGACTCTGGAACAGCCCCACCGCGCAGGCATAGCGGCAGAAAAGGTGCCGTGCGAACAGGAACTCGAGCGACAGCACCACCGTGGCGGCGCTGATGAAGATGAACTGGTTGCGCGTGAGGCTGGCGTGCCACAGATTGCCGTACACCTCGGCCGGCGGCAGCAGATAGGTGAGGAACACCACCGCCCACACGAAGGCGAAGCCCACCGCGGCCGGCACGGTGAGCAGCCACCAGCGTGCGTCGATGCGCCGCGGCGTGCCGTCGGCTTTCCAGGGCGGCAAGGCGTCCTTCTCCCAGATGCTCGGCCGGCCGGTGGCGCGCGCCATCAGGCGGTTGATCGTCTCCACCACCGAGAAGTGCGGGCACAGCCAGCCGCAGTAGAGCCGCCCCCACTTCCAGGCGATGAAGAGGAAACCTGCGGCGATCACGAGGATGGGCACGAAGAGGTGGGTGAGCACCGCGCCGGCCGCTGCGAGCGCGCCGATCTGCCCTTCGAGGAAGGGGTCCAGCCCTAGCCGCCACTCCATGCCGAGCAGCCACGCGTGGCCGGCGACGAGGTCGTAGCGCAGCAGGTCGAACACCGGCGCGAGCGTGAACAGCGCGAAGAAGCCGACCTGCGTCGCGATGCGCAGCTGTTGTCGTGGCGCCCTGGCGGGTGATTCTGCAGCGGCGATGGGGATGATCCGTCGCGCCGTGCGTGCGGGCGTGCCGTTCATGGCGCGACGATGCCGGGCGGGATGTCCGGCCCGACCAGTGGAAAGCGCCACGGCCGGGCGAGCATCGCGCGATTGAGGCCGAACACGCCGAAGAGGATCAGCAGCGCGTGGAAGCACAGGAAGTAGATCACCCCCACCAGCCACGACACCGGGTTGTCGAAGCCGCCGAGGAAGAAGATGCTCGCGCTCACCCCGACCAGGATCGCGCCGCCCCACAGGCTCGCCACCACCGTCTGTTCCAGATGGTTGCGCACCAGCGGCGAGGGGTGATCGCGGTGCAGCCACCACAGCCCGAGCAACAGCAGGAAACCCAGGCCGGGGATGATCATCAGGTTGGCAAGGAACAGCGCCTCGGCGGCGATCGCGAGCTGGGGGCCGGGCATCAGCTCCTTGAGGAGATCGGGCGTGCGCGCGTCGGCCTTGTCGACCGTGTGGGCTGGGGCGGCCGGGTCGGATGCGCCGCACTGGCGGGTGTCGGGCTTCATCTCAATCACCGAAGGTGGCGGAGACCACCTCCATCAGCGCCTCCGCAACCTCCGGGTCGTCGCTGAGGCTCTCGACGATCGCGGCCCGGCAGGCGGCGCGCGGCGCGAGGCCGGCGCCGATCAGCACTGCGGCATAGACCAGCAGGCGCGTGCTCGCGGCCTCTTCCAGATCGTGGTCCTTGAGGCTGCGCAGCGCGCTGCCGATCGCCACCAGGCGGCGCGCGAGATCGGGCGCGCAGCCGGTCTCGCCGACGAGGATCGCGGCCTCGCGCGCGGGTTCGGGGAAGTCGAAGCGCAGGCTCACGAAGCGCTGGCGGGTGGAGGGCTTCATGCCCTTGAGGAGGTTCTGGTAGCCGGGGTTGTAGGACACCACCAGCATGAAGGCGGGCGGTGCCGCGATCAGCTCGCCGGTGCGCTCGATCGGCAGCATGCGGCGGTCGTCGGCGAGCGGGTGGAGCACCACGGTGGTGTCCTTGCGCGCCTCCACCACCTCGTCGAGGTAGCAGATGCCGCCCTCGCGCACTGCGCGGGTGAGCGGGCCGTCGCACCACACCGTCTCGCCGTTGCCGATCAGGTGGCGGCCGACCAGGTCGGCAGCGCTGAGGTCGTCGTGGCAGGCCACGGTGTACAGCGGCAGGCCCAGCCGCGCCGCCATGTGCGCGACGAAGCGGGTCTTGCCGCAGCCGGTCGGGCCCTTGATGAGGAGCGGCAGCCGGTTCTTCCAGGCATGTTCGAACACCGCGATCTCGTCGCCCACGGCGTCGTAGAAGGGCGGGGTGGTGAGCGTGGAGGTGAGTGAGGACTCGTGCTTCATGTTGCCATTCCTTTCCAGTAAGCCAGCGCGATGGCGCCGCACACGGCGCTGAGCCAGCCGATCGTGAGCGCGCGCCAGAAGATGGGCGCGTGTCGGAGCGCCATGTATTCGAGCAGGATCAGGTTGCCCTTGACGAAGGCCGCACCGAAGAGCACCGCCACCACCCACGGGCCGTGCGCGCCGCGCTCGCCGAGCAGCCAGGCCAGCAGTGTCGCAGCGATCAGGAACAGCCACACCGCCAGTGCGCGCTTGGGGCTGCCGTGGGTGGGGTCGGCGGGCGGGGTTGGTGAAGAGGTCATTGGTGAAGTGTTCATCGCATCACATACACGAGCGGGAAGAGCACCAGCCAGACGAGATCGACCATGTGCCAGTAGGCGGCACCGCTCTCGATGCCGTTCATGTTGCCGGGGTGGTAGCGCTGCCGGCGCGCGCCGTTCCACAGCGCGGCGAGGATCACCATGCCGAGCAGCACATGCATGAAGTGAAAGAAGGTGAGCGACAGGTAGAACATGTGGAAGGTGTCCGACGACAGGCTGATGCCGGCCGCGAACTTGGCCGCGTACTCGCCGACCTTCACGGCCACGAAGCCGGCCGCGCAGGCGAGTGCGGCGAGTAGCCATCGCGCCGCCGCAGTGCACTGCGACTTCGCCGCAGCCTGGGTGGCGCGCACGACGAAGAAGCTGGAACTTAGCAGCAGCAACGTATTGAGCGCGCCCGCGTCACGGTCCAGCCCCTGCTGCATCGCATCGAAGGTCGCGACATCCGCGGCGCGCGCGAACGCGTAGGCGATGAAGAACACGCCGAAGGCCAGCAGCTCCGCGAGGATGAAGATCCAGATCGCGAGATCCCCGGGCAGCCGCAAGCGCTCCGCCGTGGTAGGGATGACATGCGCTTCGGGATTGCAGACGTGTGTATTCATGGGGCGAGTCTAGGTCGCCCGCCCTGCAGCTGCCTTGATGGCGGATAAGTCGGCCCGCGCCTTGCCGCGGGGCCGGGATGGGCCTCACTCGCCGGGTGTGGCGTTCACCCGCCTTCGGCGTGCAGCCCGGTGTGAGAGGCGTTCACTCCCGCCCGTGTGTCTCCGCGAACCGGCGGGCGAGCTCCATGCGCAGCGCCTTGCGTGCCTCGGCAGCCTCGAAGCGTTTGCGCTCCTTGGGGCTGAAGGGGCGCAGCGGCGGCACGGCAACCGGGTTGCCGTCGTCGTCCACCGCCACCATCGTGAAGAAGCAACTGTTGGCGTGGCGCACCTCCTGGGTGCGGATGTTCTCTGCGACCACCTTGATGCCCACCTCCATCGACGACTTGCCGGTGTAGTTGATCGCCGCGAGAAAGGTCACCAACTCGCCCACCATGATCGGCTGGCGGAACATCACCTGGTCCACCGACAAGGTCACGCAGTAGCGGCCGGCGTAACGGCTGGCGCAAGCATAGGCCACCTGGTCGAGCAGCTTCAGGATCGCCCCGCCATGCACCTTGCCGGAAAAGTTGGCCATGTCGGGGGTCATCAGCACCGTCATCGTGAGCTGGTGGGCGGGCAGGTCCATCGGTCGTTCTCCTTCTGCGTGGCAGGCAATCGGTTCGTGTCGATTCGATTGTGCAGCAGCAAGCTCTCAGATGGCCTGCAGTGTTGCGGATTGATGGCGCGTCTGGCAAATGAACTACAGTCTCCTCGACCTTGCGAGATTCAACGCCGTATCCTCGATCATGTCCTCCTGCCCGCCGACCATGCCGCGGCGGCCCATCTCGACGAGGATCTCGCGTGCGGGCACGCCGTACTTCTTCTCCGCGCGCTTGGCGAAGAGGAGGAAGGAGCCATACACCCCGGCATAGCCGAGTGTCAGCGCGTCGCGGTCGATGCGGATCGGGAAGTCCATGATCGGCACCACCAGGTCCTCGGCCACGTCCTGGATCTTGAACACATCCACGCCGGTTTCGATGCCCATGAGGTCGCACACCGCGATGAAGACTTCCATCGGCGTGTTGCCCGCACCGGCCCCCAGGCCCGCTGCGGCCGCGTCGATGCGGTTGGCGCCCACTTCGAGCGCGGCGAGGCTGTTCGCCACCCCCATCGCGAGGTTGTGGTGGCCATGAAAGCCCAGCTCCGTCTCGGGTTTCAGCGCATCGCGCACCGCAGCCAGACGCGCCTTCACCGTGTCGGGCAAGAGATGCCCGGCCGAGTCGGTGACGTAGATGCAGTTGGCGCCGTAGCTCTCCATGAGCTTCGCCTGCTTCACCAAGCCCTCGGGGCTGTTCATGTGCGCCATCATCAGGAAGCCGACGGTGTCCATGCCGAGCTTTCTGGCGTAGCCGATGTGCTGCTCGGAGACGTCCGCCTCGGTGCAGTGGGTGGCGACACGGATGGTGGAGACGCCCAGCTCGTGCGCCATCTTGAGGTGATCCACGGTGCCGATGCCCGGCAAGAGCAGCGCCGAGACCTTGGCCTGCTTCATCAGCGGGATCACCGCCGAGAGGTATTCCTCGTCGCTGTGGGCGGGGAAGCCGTAGTTCACCGAGCTGCCGCCGAGCCCGTCGCCGTGGGTGACCTCGATGAGCGGGATACCCGCCG
>JAYRYZ010000046.1:0-6234 GCA_041916775.1 Rhodocyclaceae bacterium
ACCCTCATGCAGTTGCGCTTCGCTTCATTCGCCGTGGTCAGCTTGTGGGAGGACTTTCACCTCCAAGATCGCGCCCATGCTGGGCGCACAGCAAAAAAAGCGGGCACCCGAGGGCGCCCGCCAAAGCTCAGAGGAGTCCGGGTTACATGTGGTACGCGGTTTCGCCGTGGGCGGTGATGTCGAGGCCTTCGCGCTCTTCATCTTCCGGCACACGCAGGCCGACGACGATGTCCGCAACCTTGTAGGCGATGAAGGAAACCACCGCGGACCAGATGATGGTGATGATCACCGAGTACGTCTGGATCCACAGCTGGCTGCCCATCGCGAAATCTTCCGCGCCGGTACCACCCAGCCACGGTGCCGCGAAGACACCGGTCAGGATCGCACCGAGGATGCCACCCAGACCATGCACGCCGAACACGTCCAGCGAGTCGTCCGCACCGAGCATGCGCTTGAGGCCATTCACGCCCCACAGGCAGACGAAGCCGGCGGCGAGGCCGATCACGATCGCCCCCATCGGGCCGACCAGGCCGCAGGCCGGGGTGATCGCTACCAGGCCGGCAACGGCACCGGAAGCAGCGCCGAGCATCGACGGCTTGCCCTTGAACACGGCTTCACCAATGCTCCATGCGAGCACTGCGGCTGCGGTGGCGAGCACGGTGTTGATGAAGGCCAGTGCTGCGCCCGAGGTCGCTTCCAGGTTGGAACCGGCGTTGAAACCGAACCAGCCCACCCACAGCATCGACGCACCCACCATGGTCAGCGTCAGCGAGTGCGGGGCCATCGATTCGCGACCGAAGCCGATACGCTTGCCCACCATGTAGGAGCCGACCAGGCCCGCCACACCGGCGTTGATGTGCACCACCGTGCCGCCCGCGAAGTCCAGCGCACCGTCACCAAGCAGGTAGCCGCCCGGGCCCCACACCATGTGGCAGATCGGCAGGTAGCTGAAGGTGAACCAGATCACCGAGAAGATCAGCACCGCGGAGAACTTCATGCGCTCGGCGAAGGAGCCCACGATGAGCGCGCAGGTGATCGCCGCGAACGTGCCCTGGAACGCGATGAAGGCGTACTCGGGCAGCTTGACGTCGGCAGAGAAGGTGTCGGCCAGGGTGTCCGTGCTCACTCCTGACAGGAACAGCTTGCTCAGCGAGCCGATGAAGGGCGTGGCTTCCGTGAAGGCCAGGCTGTAACCGTAGAAGGCCCACAGCACCGAGATCAGCGAGAACACCACCATCACCTGCATCAGCACCGACAGCATGTTCTTGGCACGCACGAGACCGCCATAGAACAACGCGAGACCGGGCAGCGCCATGAACAGCACCAGCAGCGTCGCAGTCATGATCCACGCCACGTCGCCCTTGTTGACGGTGGCCTCGACCGCCGCGGCCTCCTGGGCGAATGCACCGCCCGAGGCGGCAACCGCTCCGGCTGCCAGCAAAGTCGTCAGAAGTTTATGCATTTTGTGGGACTCCCTCACAGAGCATCCACACCGGTCTCGCCGGTACGGATGCGGATGACTTGTTCAAGCTCGAACACGAAGATCTTGCCGTCGCCGATCTTGCCGGTGCTGGCGGACTTCTCGATCGCCTCGATCACCTGATCCAGCCACTCGTCGCGCACCGCGGCCTCGATCTTCACCTTGGGCAGGAAATCGACGACGTATTCCGCGCCGCGATAGAGCTCGGTGTGCCCCTTCTGACGACCGAAGCCCTTGACCTCGGTCACGGTGATGCCCTGAACGCCGATCGCCGAGAGCGCCTCGCGGACCTCGTCGAGCTTGAACGGCTTGATGATGGCTGTTACCAGTTTCATGAACGCACCTCCACACAGTGGGCGGACAGGCGCGAGGACCTCGCCCCCCTTCCGCCAAGATTGAATCCTGAGAGATCGCCGACCATCACGCCTGCGACCAGCACCTTTTCACACATACCGCGAACTCCTCGAATGCGAAATCAGATCTGCGACAGACATAACGCAGAAAATGTGCCAGCACATTCAAATGTCTATTTTCATGGGCTTTTTTTACACTCCGCGATCGTCACACAGGGATCCCGCAGGCGCCGCGCACAGAACTGATGCACGCAAATTTCCCCAAACGCACCATGTTGGTGCATCTCATCGTCTGTCACGACTCCGCCTCGGGGCGAAGCGCACGCGTGATGCGTGCCACATATTCGGGCAGATAGATTTGATTCAATATAGCGATATATGATCAAATAATTCATATATTTGAAATTCGCGCAGCGACCGATATGTCCAAGCCAGAAGCATTCATCGTCGACGACAACGAGATCACCCGATACACACTGGGCAAGTTGCTTGAGGCTGACTTCGAAACCCGGCTGCTGGCTTCGGGCGAGGCCTGCCTCGCCGCACTCGCGAATTCGAATCCCGCGCTCGTGCTACTCGACGTCGAGATGGGGGGTATGGACGGCTTCGAAACCTGCCGCCAGTTGCGTCAGGCGCATGATGTCCCGGTGTTGTTCGTGTCGGGGCACGACACCCTCGAGGAGCGCGTGACCGGGCTCGACTGCGGCGGCGACGACTTCCTTGCGAAGCCGGTCGATCCGCAGATTCTGCGCAGGAAGGCACGCAAACTCGCTACCGACTACGCCGAACGCAGACGTCTCGACGTCGTCACGGCCACGCTCGAGCGAAAGGCCAGCGACTACCAACGCGCGATTGCCGACACCGGCTTGCTGCTGCGCTTCATGCGTAAGAGCCTGCTCACCCAGGACTACACCACGCTCGCGCAGGATCTGCTCGAGACGACGCGCGACTACGGCATCGATTGCCATGTCCAGATCCGCTACCCCGGCAGTGCACTGACGCTCACGCACGACGGCGTCGCGTCCGCCCTCGAGGAGAGCGTCGTCGCGCGCAGCGTCGCAATGGGACGCACCTTCCAGTTCAGCCGCCGCTTGGTGATCAATTACGACCTCGTCTCCATTCTTGTTCTGGACCTGCCCACCGATGCGGCCAGCGCCGAGAAGGTTCGCCAGAATCTCGGGGTGCTGGCCGAAAGCGCCGAGGTCATCGCCGAGACGATCGCGATGCGCAAGGAATCCGCCGAACGCGCCGAAACCCTGCAGGCAGGCACCATGGCGACGTCCGCAGCGATTGCCGACCTGCGTTCGCTTATCCGCCGCCACCAGGCAGATACACGAATGTGTCTGGGAGAATTGATCGAGAACGTCGAGAAGACCTTCGTGTACCTCGGCCTGACCACCGGCCAGGAGAACACGGTCAGCGACACGCTGCGCCACGGCGCCGAGCGGATTCTGGGGCTGTTCGACCGCGGTCTGGAATTTGACGCACATTTTCAGCGCATCCTGGATGCGATGAATCCCCCCAGACCCGACGGTTCAGACGAGCTGTGGCTTTGAGCACAACGTCATCACTGCTGGACTGACGGGGCCGCTGCACGGCGCATCGCGGGAACCCACCATTCCATTGTGGTTTGCTGCAGAATATCGGCTTTGTCATACCGTCGGGGCGCACGATGCCGGATGGACAACCGCCAGCAACCCCCAGCATGACTCCCGGCACAGGTCTGCTACCGGGAGTGGAGGCGCTTTTCGCGCATCTGCCTGATGCCGTTTACCTGATCGACCCGGTCACCTCGAACATCGTGTGGGGCAACCGCATGGCCTGGGAGAGCCTCGGCCTGTCGCGTGAAGACGTTCTCGACCACAGCGTCCTCAGCCTGCAGTTGGACGTCCATGGCTTGCCCCAGTGGTCCGACATCGCGGACGCGATCCGCTCCACCGAGTGCTACCGCTTCATCGGGCGTCATCGCCACCAGGCCGGGCACGAGGTGGAAGTCGAGGTGCATACCACACACTTCGAGTACCTCGGTCGCACCTACTTCCTCTCCGTGGCGCGTGACATCACCCGACGCGCCGCCCAGGAGCAGAGCGCACGGGATCGCGAGAGCCGGCTCTGGTTCGCACTCAACGAGGCCAGCGACGGATTGTGGGACTGGGACGTGCTGACCGGCACCCTCTACTTCAGCCCGCAGCTGAAGCGCATGCTCGGCTACGGACCGGACGAGATGCGCCCGGTACTCGAAACCTGGTCGGGCAACGTCCACCCCGACGACGCACCGCAGGTCATGGCTGCGCTCGAAGCCCACATGCAGGGCCGCCGCGCCCGCTATGAAGCCGAGTACCGTATCCGCAACCGCAACGGACACTTCATCTGGGTGCATGATCGCGGCCGCGTCTGCGAGAGAGACCCGGACGGACGCGCGGTACGCGTCGTCGGCATGGTGCAGGACATCAGCGACCGCAAGTACATGGAACGGCAGCTGCAGGAGCTCGCCTCCAGCGACGTCCTCACCGGCCTCGCGAACCGCCGCGAGGGTGCCAGCTTCCTGGAAGCGCAGCTCGCCCTGGGGCGCCGCCTCGGGCTCCCGCTGGGCGTCGCGTTCATGGACATCGACCACTTCAAGCAGGTCAATGACGTGCACGGCCACCAGGCGGGCGACGAAGTCCTGAAGCACGTCGGGGCCGTCGTCTCGAAGACGGTGCGGCATTCCGACCTCGTGTGCCGCTGGGGTGGGGAGGAGTTCATCCTGATTGCGCCGAACACGACGCACGCGCAAATGCTCGCGCTCGCCGAGAAGGTCCGCCATGCGGTGCAGGAAGCGAACGGCGACCGCTCACCACCGATCAGCATCAGCGTGGGCGTAGCCGTCGCAGAACCGGATTCGGCCGACGACGGGCTCGACGCCACCGCCCTCATCGCCCGCGCCGACGCTGCGCTCTACCGGGCCAAGGAAGGCGGCAGGAATCGCGTCGAAGCGACCCTGCCACCCGCAAGCACCTGAGGCGGCGCAGCCGCCACCCACGCGTTCACCACCAGATCACGCTGCTCAGCGCGACAGATCCATCGGCGGCAATGGCGGCTTGCGCGCTTCGGACGATGAGGCTGCCGGCTTGCGCGGATCCGAGGATGGCGCCGTCGGCTTGCGTGAATCGATCGATGGCGGCACCGGCTTCCGCTCGGATGAGGGCAGCGGGCGGTCGCGTGCGTCACCTGCATCACGATCCACACGCGGCGCGCGCTCGTAGCCGGGACTCACCGGCTTGTCTCGCCCCCAGTCGCGCTTTGACTCCAGTTGCCGCCGCAGTTCCTGGTCTCGTTGGCGCTCACGCTCACGCGCACGTTCCTGCTCGCGCAAACGCGCCCGATCCCGCTCGCGCTGCGATTCCTCATAGCGGCCACGGTCACGATCGCGATCACCATAGCGCCCCCGATCATCATCACGCCAACGCTCGCGTTCACGCTCCTTGTCGCGCAGGCGCTCACGTTCCCGCTCGCGTTCCCTATCCCGCTCCCGCTCACGTGCATGGTCCCGCGCGCGCTCACGCTCGCGCGCAATGATCCGGTCCCGTTCGCGCTCGCGCTCGCGCCTCATCTGCTCGGCACGGTGCCGTTCATGCGGCGACACCCAATATCCCGGTACCCACTCATACCCGCTGCGGCCCCAGCCCCAGTAACCATCCAGCCAGTAGTAGTCGGATGCGGGTGGATACCCGCGGTACTCGCTACGCGGCGCCGGCACCGCATAGTAATCATCATCGTAATATCCATACTCGTCGGCCGGCGCGACCACACAGCCGCTCAGGGCCACCACCGCCAGCAGCGAACCCGCCCACACCCGCCACGTCCCGTCCATCACACCCTTCCTTCGGCCGCCCCCGGCCCACGATGCCCCGCACCAAACAACGCCCGTGCCGCTTACCCCGTCACGCAACTGCCACGATAGGCCAATGCCGGTTGTTCGGCTGTTACACAAGGTTATCGCGCCATCGCACATCCCACGTGCCCCACCCCCACAACATTCGCCAAGGCCTTGTTCCTGGGTATTGTTTCTTGACACCCACGGGGTCAGCTCATAAAATGCGCGTCTTTCTGGGTTCCGGGTCGTTAGCTCAGTTGGTAGAGCAGCGGACTTTTAATCCGTTGGTCGCAGGTTCGAATCCTGCACGGCCTACCAAAGTTGTCCAGAAATGTGGGGGTATAGCTCAGTTGGTAGAGCAGCTGACTCTTAATCAGTAGGTCCAAGGTTCGAATCCTTGTGCCCCCACCAAAGAATTCAATCGGGATAGGGGCGGTCAGCTTACCTGACCGTTCCCCTCCCACACCACCCGGCATGCGGGTCCGCACCGGGCGGTTCGAGCAGTTGAGGTCATGAGAGCCGGGGCACGCCAAGTCGGTCGAAGT
>JAYRYZ010000047.1:0-4114 GCA_041916775.1 Rhodocyclaceae bacterium
GACCCGCCACCAGGAACAGAAGGCCGACCGGCGCCGCATCAAGGAGCTTGAGCGTGACCTGCGGCGCAAGGAGAAGGCCCTGGCCGAAGCCGCAGCGCTACTGGTGCTGTCAAAAAAGCTCGAGGCGATCTTTCCGAAGGACAAGGACGAGGACGCATGATCGGCCTGGAAGATCGCCAAACGATGGTCCGCCACATCGACACCGCCCACGCGGCCGGTGCGCGCCTGCGCTCGGCGTGCGAGGTCACTGGCATCGCCGTACGCACACTGCAACGCTGGAAGGCCGAGGGCGGCCTGCAGGTCGGCGACCGCCGGCCTCTGGCTGAGCGCCCGACACTGGCGCATGCGCTTACCGACGAGGAGCGCGCTCGCGTCCTGGCTGTGGCCAATGAGCCGCGTTTCGCCGATCAGCCGCCGGCGCGCATCGTGCCAACGCTGGCTGACGAAGGGGTCTATATCGCCAGCGAATCGAGCTTCCAGCGTAAGCGTCCTAGCCTCGCCGTCTTGACGCCTACTTCCCATGTTGTGGGGCATTGATCTCGTCGATGAAGTTGCCCTCCTGGAGTGCGCAGGCAATCGCCGCGTCGAGCCGGAGCAACAGATCAGCGAGAGATTCACCAGGACGGCGCTTGAGCATGGCCAGTGCGTTGTCCGCGTCGGCAGCGATGGCAACGCCGCCGACGGGATGCAGGATACCGAGGGTGATCTCGCCTTCTTCGAGAAAGGCCTCGAGGTGGGGCAGGTGCAGGTCCGCGATGCGGGCGGGTTCGGAGACTTTCAGGCGGCCTTTTGCGGGGCGGCCTGAAGTGCGCTGGCGACGTTCCATGGCAATAACTCTTCGACGCGATTGACCGGGTGATCGGCAATCCGGGCAATGACATGCCGCAGATAGGCTTCGGGATCGAGGCCGTTGAGCTTGGCCGAGCCGATCAGGCTATAGATGCTGGCAGCGCGCTCGCCGCCCGCATCCGAGCCGGCGAAGAGAAAGTTCTTGCGACCGATCGCGACCGTCCGCAACGCCCGTTCGGCCGCGTTGTTGTCGATCTCGATGCGCCCATCGGTGCTGTAGAGAACGAGCGCTTCCCAGCGCACCAGCGCATAGCGGATGGCCTCCGCAAGGGTCGACTTCTGGGACAGCCCCAGGAGCGTGGCGTCGAGCCACTCGCGCAACGTCCGCAGGGCGGGTCCTGCCCGAGCCTGCCGCTCAGCCTGGCGGAGAGCCGCCGGTTTGCCGCGGATGTCCGCCTCGATGGCGTACAGCGTGCCGATGCGCTGAAGGGCCTCGGCGGCCAGGGGTGAGGCCTGTGCCTTGTGCAGATCGTAGAACTTGCGCCGTACGTGCGCCCAGCAGGCGGCTTCCCGGATCGTGCCCGTCGCGTAGAGCGGGCCGAAACCGGCGTAGGCATCGGCCTGCAGAATGCCCGCGAAGGCTTTGAGGTGCCCCTGGGGATGTCCGCCGCGCCGATTCGGCGAGTAGGCGAACCAGACCGCCGGCGCTGCCGTGTCGCCCGCCGGGCGATCGTCCCGCACATAGGTCCACAGCCGTCCGGTGCGGGTCTGCCCTTCGCCGGGGGCGAGGACCGGCACGGGCGTATCGTCCGCGTGCAGCTTGTTAGCCGACAGCACATAAGCCTGCAGGGCCGCGACCAGGGGGCGCAGCAGTGCGTGGCATTGGCCGACCCAACCGGCCAGCGTCGAGCGCTCCAGCGCCACGCCTTCGCGCTCGTAGATACCGCTCTGCCGATAGAGCGGCAGATGGTCCGCGTACTTGGCCACCAGCACGTGGGCCAGGAGGCCCGCCCCGGCCAGACCGCGGGCAATCGGACGCGTCGGCGCCGCCTGCTGGACGATGGCATCGCAGCGGGTGCAGGCGAGCTTGGTTCGCACGTGGCGGATCACCCGGAAACTGGCCGGCACGTAGTCGAGCACTTCGCTGACGTCCTCACCCAGGGACGTGAGTGCGCCGCCGCACTCCGGGCAGGCGCAGGCCAGTGGCCGGTGCTCAACGGTTTCCCGCGGCAGATGCGCGGGCAGCGGCTTGCGGCTCGGCCGGTGCGGCGGCTCAGCGGGGCGCTCGGGCGCGCTCGCTGCAGCACTCCGTTCGGCGCGAACGCTCTCGAGCTCCTCCAGCGACAGTTCGAGCTGCCCGAGCATCTGTTCGCGCTGCTCGGAGCGGCGCCCGAACTGCATCCGGCGCAGCTTGGCGATCAGGAGGGTGAGCCGCTCGATCTCGGTGTCCCGATTCGCCAACTGTGCCTGCTGGGCGAGCACGAGCGCCTGCAGGGCAGCGATGTCGGTGGGCAGGGAGAGGGGCGACGGGGGCATGGACGCAGTTTACGCGACCTGACCTGCGGTGAACAGAGGGAGAAGCCCTCCTGTCTCAGGCGCTGTGTCGGGGACGGGCCGTGTGGCGGGGCCGACGCCAGTCGATGCCTTCGAGCAGCATCGAGAGCTGGGCGGCTGTCAGATGCACCGCACCGTCGCTCGCCTGCGGCCACACGAAATGACCACTTTCGAGCCGCTTGGCGAGCAGGCACAGACCGTCGCCGTCCCACCACAGGAGTTTGATCCGGTCGCCCTTGCGTCCCCGAAAGACGAACACCTGGCCCGAGAAGGGATCGGCGCCCAGACGCTCCTGGACGAGCGCGGCCAGACCGTCGAAGCCCCGGCGCATGTCGGTCGCCCCCGCGGCGAGCCACACCTGCAGGCCCCCGGGCCAGCCGATCATCGGCGCAGACCCGCGATGAGTGCGCTCACGACGGCGGGGTCTACCCGGCCCCGGAGGGTAATGCGCGCACCGCCCAGTTCGACATCGACAACGCCGTCGTATGCTCCCGGGGAAGCAGAGAGCGCGTGAGCGGCCGGCGAGACCTGGACGGGCAGGAAAGCGGCCCGAGGCGGGGGAGCCTCCTGCCGGGCGCGCTCGATCCATTTGCGCAGAAGGTTGGCATTGACGCCATGTGCGAGGGCGACGGCGGCCACCGACGCGCCGGGTTCAGCGCAGCGCGCCACGATCCGGGCCTTCTCTTCGAGGCTGCGGCGCTGGTAACGGCCGCGCCGCTGAAGGCCGCTCTCAATGCTTTGAGGGCTTTGAGTCTCCTGCATGGTGTCCACCTTTCAAATGGCGGACACCTTCTCAAATTCAGCGGGACTCAAACAAGACGGCGCAGACCGGACGATTACCTTCCAGCGCGTGCTGCGCGCCCACGGACAAACCCGTCACCGGGGCCGCAGCCGGGCGCCCCAGCGCTCGCGTACGCCGAGCACACATGTGGCCGCTGCGCCGGGCCAGGTCTGGTGCTGGGACATGACCTATCTGCCCACGCAGGTGCAGGGACGCTGGTTCTACCTTTACCTGATCCAGGATCTGTACAGCCGCAAGATCGTCGGCTGGGAGATCCACGACGCCGATGACGCGGACCACGCAGTGAGCCTGCTCAAGCGCACCGCGCTCGCCGAAGGCATCCACGCGATGACCGACAAGCCCGTGATCCACGGCGACAACGGCAGCACGCTTAAGGCCACCACGGTGCTCGCCATGCTGCACTGGCTGGGCGTCAAGCCGTCGTACTCGCGCCCGCGCGTTTCCGATGACAACGCCTTTGTCGAATCGCTCTTCAAGACGGCGAAATACCGACCCGAATTCCCGGTGCGTGGCTTCGCCACCCTGGAAGACGCCCGCCTCTGGGGACGTGACTTCGTGCGCTGGTACAACTTCGAGCACCGCCACAGCGGCATCCGCTACGTCACCCCAGCGCAGCGCCACGCGCTGGAGGATCGGACGATCCTGGCGGCACGGCATCAGACGTATCTCCAGGCCCGCGAGCGACATCCCGCGCGCTGGTCCCGGGGGACACGCGACTGGACCCCGGTCGGCGCAGTTACGCTCAATCCAGAAAGCGATGCTCTCGTGCGCGACTACGTTCATGCTGAAGACATAGGGCCCTTGGTCGCATGAATCAGGCGACAACTATCTTGACTTGTTCCGGGAGGGCATCGGCATGGAGCGGGAGGCGGCAAATGCCTGGACTTTTCGGACCACTTCCTGGCAGCCACCGTCGGCGTCGAGAACCTGGGTGAAGAATCCCCAGAAGGTGTTCTCCTTACTGAATAT
>JAYRYZ010000048.1:0-3257 GCA_041916775.1 Rhodocyclaceae bacterium
CGCCGCCTGCGACAGCATCAGCGCGTCCGCCACCAGCGCGTTCACCGCGTCGATCGCAAGGTTCAGGTTGTTCTTGATCGTGTTGAAGTCGCCGTTGTACGTGTCCGTGATCTTCGCCGGGATCGCACCCTTCGCAATCCGATCCACATAGTCCGCCGCAACGTTCAGCGGCGTGATCACCGCGTCCAGCGTGCCATTCACCCCCTCCACGATCTTGCGGAAGTCGCCCTGGTGCTTGCTCGCGTCAGCGCGGGTCGAGAGACGGCCTTCCACGGCCGCCGTCGACAGCATTACCGCGTCGTCGATCATCGCGTGCACATTGTTCCGCACATCGATCAGTGCTTGATCGATCTCACCCAGCTCGTTGTGAAGCGGCGTCGGGATCTCGCGCTCCAGTTCGCCGGCCGCGATGCGCTTGGCCGATACCGCGGTCCGGTGCAGTCCGCCGAGCATCCGGCTGACCTGCCAGCCGAACACGAGCGCGACGAGCAGCATGGCGATCATGGTCGCGACCGACTGCCAGAAGCGCGCGCGCGCATCGCTCGCGACTTCGTCGATCAAGCGCGCGATGTGCTCCGCGAGCTCGTCCTCGACCTTCTTCATGCCGTCGGTCTTGGCGGTGATCTGCGCGAACCAGGTCGCAGGATTGACCGAGAAGCCGCCCCCGAGCGCGTTGTCCAGCGCCGTCTTGCGCATCGCCTCGACCGCCTTGCTCGCATCCGAGGCAAGCACGGCCTGGTGACGCTGCCAGTCGTCATCGCTCGCGAAGATCTGGAAGGCGTGCAGATACGTGTCCTGGGTCGCGAGCAAGGTCAGGAAGCGGCGAAAGGTCGCGGGCTCGAAACTGTCCGCGGTGAACACGCCGTTCATCGTCGCGCGTTCGCGTCCGGCCTGCTCCTTCGCGTTCAGGTACATCAGGTAGGCGGTGATCTCGCGCGAGATGTCCGCATTGCTCGCGCTCGAGGCACCGCGCTCGACGATCGCCAGCAATTGTTCGATCGCGGTGGTGTAGGCGCCGAAGGAGGCTGCCGGCGTCGCGCGGCCAGCGGTGATCTCGCTGCGGATCGCTTCCACCGCACGCAACGCATCCTCGACGGGTCTGACCTGGGCCTGGAACGCCTCGCCGAGAAGATCCATGTCGAGCCCCGCCAGAACGCCGCGGTAGGCCTCCACCGATTTCACCGATAGCGCGCGTTGAGCCTGCAGTTCAGCTGCAAAGCGGGCGCCTTTGGAGCCGATGAAGCCAGCGGAGAGCCCCCGCTCCTTCTGGAACTCGTGCGCTACCGCGCTCGCGGAGATCGACACCTGACCGAGTGCGGCGAGGCGGTCCAGGTCGTGCATCGCATGCCATTCACGGCGCAGGTCTCCGATGGCGTAGTACGCCGCCCCGATGACGACCAGCGCAAACAGCGCGAACAGCCGTAGCCTGATCGATTGCCAACCGAAGCTGGTCCTTTCCATGAGGGTCTCCGTTGATGTTCTTGTGTTGTCACCAAAGTGCAGAGGAGGGGTGGGACGGCCCCACCGCATTGAGGCGCGACGGCCCAACGTCCGGCGCGCGCGACGGACGTTGGACGGAACGATCCGGGCTACTCGCCGGCGGAAGCGTCCTCGCCGCCGATGCGCGCGAGCATCGCGATTTCCTCGGTCGACAACACCCGCTCGACATTGAGGATGATCACGAAGCGCCCTTCGACCTTGCCCATGCCCTGGATGAAATCGGCGCGGATCTTGGCCCCGAAGCTCGGGGGCGGCTCGATGTCGGCGCGCGGGATCTCCAGCACCTCGTTCACCGCATCCACGATCACGCCCAGATCCTGCTTGCCCTCGCCGGCGTCGATTTCGACGATGACGATGCAGGTGCGGCGCGACACGGTCGAGGTCTTGCCGCCGAAGCGCGCCGACAGGTCGATCACCGGCACCACCGCGCCGCGCAGGTTGATCACGCCGCGGATGAAGGCCGGCATCATCGGGATCTCGGTGACATTGCCGAACTCGATGATCTCCTTGACATTGAGGATGCCGAGCGCGAACACCTCCCCGCCCAGGCTGAAGGTTAGATACTGCTGCGGCGTGTCGTCCGCAGCCGCTTGTGTCAACGCGCCCTGGCGTTTGACGTTGGTCGTCACTGACTGGCCCATCATCTGGCTCCGGCGCGGTTGATCAGAACTTCTCGAAATCGGCTTCCGAGAAGCTCACCGGCTTGCTGCGACCGGTGCGTGCCTTCGGTGCCGCCACCGCAGCAGGCGCTGGCGCCGGGGTCGCGCTCGGCCGCTGCACAGGCTTGCGGCTCACCGCCGAAACCCGCACGCCACCACCCTCGCCGACGGTGAAGAAGCCCATCAACTGCTGTAGCTGCCCGGCCTGGCCGCCCAGCTCCTCTGCGGTGGCCGCCAGCTCTTCCGAGGCCGACGCGTTCTGCTGCGTCGCCTTGTTGAGCTGACCCATCGCGTTGTTGATCTGCACCACCCCCTGGCTCTGCTCCTGGCTCGCCGAGGCGATCTCCTGCACCAGGTCCGACGTCTTCCTGATCACCGGCACCATCTCGTCCAGGAGCTTGCCCGCGCGCTCCGCGAGATTCACCGAGTTGCCCGCGAGCTCCCCGATCTCCTGCGCCGCCACCTGGCTGCGCTCGGCGAGCTTTCTCACCTCCGCCGCCACCACCGCGAAGCCCTTGCCGTGTTCCCCCGCACGCGCCGCTTCGATCGCCGCGTTCAGCGCCAGCAGGTTCGTCTGGTACGCGATGTCGTCGATGATGCCGATCTTCCCGGCGATGTTCTTCATCGCTTCGACCGTGCTGCTCACTGCCTGGCCGCCTTCGGCTGCTTCCGAGGCCGCCTTCGTCGCCATCCCGTCCGTGACCTTCGCGTTCTCCGAGTTCTGGTTGATCGAGGCGGTCATCTCTTCGACGCTCGCGCTCGACTCTTCCACGCTCGCTGCCTGTTCGCTCGACGCCTGCGACAGGCTCTGCGCTGTCGAGGAGACTTGCGCCGCGGCATTCGTGAGCGCGTCCGCCGCGGTACGCACCTGCTCGATGATCTCCGCGAGCTTCACCATCGAGTCGTTCACCGCTTCCTGCAGCACCTGGAAGTCGCCCTGGTAGCGCGCGTCGATCTTCTGCGTGAGGTCACCCTGGCTCAGCGCCACCATCACCCGCTTCACTTCGTTGATCGGTGCGATCACCGCGTCCAGCGTGCCGTTCACGCCTTCCACGATCTTGCGGTAGTCGCCCTGATGTTTCGTGGCGTCGGCACGCG
>JAYRYZ010000049.1:0-3199 GCA_041916775.1 Rhodocyclaceae bacterium
GTGTCGATCCTGCTGGTGGAGCAGAACGCGCGCGCGGCGCTGCAGGTGGCCGACTACGCGTATGTGCTCGAGACCGGCCAGATCGCGATGGAGGGGCCGGCGCATCAGCTCGCCGACGATCCAAGGGTGATCGAGGCGTATCTGGGGCTGGGCGGAAAGCATCAGGCGATGTTGGCGACCTGAGCCACGCCCCAACGCACCCACACAAGACAACAAGGAAACACGATGGAAGCAATGCGCATACTGATGGATGAACACCAGTCGCTGGCGGCGATCATCCATGCGATCCGGCACATGATCGGCGAGATCGGTGCCGGCCGCCTGAAACCCGACTTCGGCCTGCTGCAGGCGATGGTGCGCTATCTCGACGCCTATCCGGAGAAACGCCACCACCCCAAGGAAGATGCCTACCTGTTCGCGCCGCTGCGCGCGCTCACGCACGAGGCCGACGCCGCCCTGGCGCGCCTGGAGGCGGAGCACGCGCAGGCGGAGGCGCGCATCGCCGCGCTGCAGGCCGCGCTCACGCAGTACGAGGCACGCGAACGTGACGGCGACAAGGACGGCCTTGCGGAATTCAGCCAGGCCTTCGACGACTACGCCGCGTTCTATCGCGAGCACATGCGGCTCGAGGAGCGCGCGATCCTGCCCCTGCTGCGCCAGCACTTCAGCGCCGACGACTGGGCGCGCGCCGATGCGGGCTTCCTCACGCTGCAGGACCCGATGGGCGGCACCCGTGAGGCGGCTGCGGGAGACGACTTCACGCGCATCTTCGCGAAGCTCGTCGCCGCCGCGCCCGCCCCGATCGGCCACGGCGCCGGCCCGTACCGCGAAGACTGAACCCAACCCATCCCCAACCAGAAAAAGCATAACAACCCGACAGGAAGAAGACGATGACCACGCCCCTCACCGAACAGGACACCAGCCGACTGATCCGCCTGCGCGTCGATGAACAGGATGTGCAGATCCATTACAACGACGCCGGCAGCGGCGCGGAGACCGTGGTGATGCTGCACGGCTCGGGACCCGGCGCGAGCGGCTGGGCGAACTTTCACCGCAACGTGGATGCCTTCGTCGCGGCCGGTTACCGCGTGGTGTTGATGGACTGCCTGGGCTGGAGCAAGAGCGATCCGGTGGTCTGCACCGGCTCGCGCTCCGACCTCAACGCCCGCACCCTGCTCGCGCTCATGGACGCGCTCGGGCTCGCCCAGGTGCACATCGTCGGCAACTCCATGGGTGGCCACAGCGCGGTGGCCTTCGCGCTCGCCAACCCGGCCCGGGTCGGCAAGCTGGTGCTGATGGGCGGCGGCACCGGCGGCCCCAGCCAGTTCGTGCCGATGCCGACCGAAGGTATCAAGCTGCTGCAGACGCTGTACCGCGAACCAACGATCGAGAATCTCAAGAAGATGATGAACGTGTTCGTGTTCGACGCGAGCAGCCTCACCGACGCGCTGTTCCAGGCGCGGCTGGACAACATGCTGGCGCGCCGCGACCACCTAGAGAACTTCGTCAAGAGCCTCGCTGCCAACCCGAAGCAGTTCCCCGACCAGGGCGCGCGCCTCGGCGAGATCAGCGCGCCGACGCTGGTGATATGGGGGCGCGACGACCGCTTCGTGCCGATGGATGTCGGCCTGCGCCTGATCTGGGGCATGCCCAACGCCGAGCTGCACATCTTCAACCGCTGCGGCCACTGGGCGCAGTGGGAGCACGCCGACAAGTTCAACCGCATGGTGCTGGACTTCCTTTCCCACTGACCCCACCAGGGCGAACCCGATGACCCCCGACATCATTGAACAGCTCGGCGATGCGCTCCACACCGCGCTCGAGACGGCCACACCGATCGCGCCGCTCACCGACCAGGATCCGGCGCTCACCATCGAGGATGCCTACCGCATCCAGCAACGCATGATCGAACGCCGCCTGCAGGCCGGCGAACGCATCATCGGCAAGAAGATCGGCGTCACCTCGCGCGCGGTGATGGACATGCTCAAGGTCTACCAGCCGGATTTCGGCTACCTGCTCGACGGCATGTGCGTGTCGTCGGCGACCGGCGTGCCGGCCGCACGCCTGATCCAGCCCAAGGCGGAAGGCGAGATCGCCTTCGTGCTGAAGAAGGACCTGATCGGCCCGGGCATCACCAACGCCGACGTGCTCGCCGCGACCGAGGGCGTGATGACCTGCTTCGAGATCGTCGATTCGCGCATCCGCGACTGGAAGATCCGCATCCAGGACACCGTCGCCGACAACGCCTCGTGCGGCGTGTTCGTGCTCGGCGACAGCCTGGTCGATCCGCGCAGCGTGGATCTCGTTCACTGCGGCATGGTGCTGGAGAAGAACGGCGAGGTCGTCGTCACCGGCGCTGGCGCCGCAGCGCTCGGGAGCCCGGTCAACGCCGTCGCCTGGCTCGCGAACACCCTCGGCCGTTTCGGCATACCGCTCAAGGCGGGCGAGATCATCCTCTCCGGCGCGCTCGGTGCAATGGTGCCGGTGGTCAAGGGGGATTTCCTGCGCGTCACCATCGGTGGCATCGGCAGTTGCTCGGTGCGCTTCGTCTGACCCCCAACCGGAGTTACCAGAACATGAACAAGATCAAATGCGCCCTGATCGGACCGGGCAACATCGGCACCGACCTGCTCTACAAACTCAAGCGCAGCCCGGTGCTGGAGCCGGTGTGGATGGTGGGCATCGACGCCACCTCGGAAGGCCTCGCGCGCGCCCGCGAGATGGGCCTCAAGACCACCGCGGAGGGTGTCGACGGCCTGCTGCCGCATGTCCTCGCCGACGGCGTGCAGATCGCCTTCGACGCCACCAGCGCCTATGTGCATGCCGAGAACAGCCGCAAGCTCAACGAACTGGGCGTGCTCATGATCGACCTCACCCCGGCGGCGATCGGGCCCTACTGCGTGCCGCCGGTGAACCTCGTCGAGCATGTGGGGCGTGGTGAAATGAACGTGAACATGGTCACCTGCGGTGGCCAGGCCACCATCCCCATGGTCGCAGCGGTGTCGCGTGTGCAGAAGGTCGCCTACGGCGAGATCGTCGCCACCGTCTCGAGCAAGAGCGCCGGCCCCGGCACGCGCAAGAACATCGACGAATTCACCCGCACCACCGCCGGCGCGGTCGAGAAGGTGGGCGGTGCCGAGAAGGGCAAGGCCATCATCATCCTCAACCCGGCCGAACCCCCGCTCATCATGCGCGACAC
>JAYRYZ010000050.1:0-1975 GCA_041916775.1 Rhodocyclaceae bacterium
ACTGCGCCGCCTCCGCGATCTCGCCGATCATCCGCGTCAGCGCGTCCGCAGTGCGGTTGGTGTAGGCCTTCAGCTCGCCGAACGCACCTTCGTAGTCGCCTTCGATGCGCCGCGTGAGATCCGCGTCCGACATCGCACCCAGCACCGCATTCGCTTCCTGCAGCCCGCGGTCCGCCGCTTCGATCAGCGCGTTCATGCCCTTGCCCAGCGTCTCGAAGAAGCCGCGCAGCTCCGCCGTCTCCATCCGCTGGCTGAAATCACCCCGCGCCGCCGCGCTCACCACACGCTCCAGCGACTCTTCGGTGTGCACCTCCACCGTGCGGTCGAGCCATTCGACGACGGTGCCGAGCCGCGTCCCGGTCGGGCTGAAGATCGGGTTGGCGGTGAGACGGAAGGTGTAATCCGCCACCTTGATCTGGGTGGTATGGGTTGCGCGGAGGTTCCCGAGGAGGCCGCGCTGGTGCGCCGGGTTACGGTGGAAGCTGTCAAAATTGGAGCCGACGATGCGATCCGCGCGGAAGTTCGGCAGCACCGTCTGGAGTGTCTTCTCGGCGCGCCCGAGCATGTCGAGCACCGACTTGTTCGCGAACACGATGTTGCCGTCGGCATCCGCGATCATCACGTTCACCGAGGTGCATTCGAGCGCGTTGCGCACCCGCTGCGCAACCTCCGCCTCGCGTCGCTCGGCCTCGATGCGGAGACCCAGATCCTGCTGTGCATGCTGCAGCTGCCTGCCGATATCGGCCAGCTCATCCTTGCCAAAGGTCTTTACAGGCTGGGCAAAGTCGCCCTGCGCGATGCGCGCCTGTGCCGCGAGCAGCTCGCGCAACGCCTGCGCCGTGCTACGACGGAACGCCTGAAAAACGAGCCAGGCAACAACGAGCGTCGCCAGCACCAGCAGGATCATGCTTGTCAGCACGCGGTATTGCGCGCCCACGCGCGCTTGCAGCCGGACATCCAGCACATCGGTGCCGCGCGCGAAGAGCTGGGACAGTGCTCCGCCGACCGCAGCCATCTCCGACTGGGCGACGACGTCACCACGGAGCAGCGAAGCAAGCGGCCGCAGGGCGGCATCCATCGCGCCGACGAGTTCGTTGCGGGTCCCGGGGTCGATCTCGAAAAGATCCTCGAGCACCTGCTGCATCGCCCCCAGGTGTCGTTGCGCGACAACCCGCTCGATATCCAAGGCGCGCCGTTCGCTCTCATCGAGTTGCCCGGAGCCCGAGAGCGCCGCCACCACCGCGACAGACTCCGTCAGCGGCGGCAGCTTGAAGACCAACACATCCATCATGTGGAATGTGTTCGCCACGGGATCGAGCGTAAGTGCCGAAACATCTGCGATCCGGTCGATGAAGTCGGCCACCAGCCCACTCAATTGGGCATGGCTGAGGAACCTCGCCGCGCCAGATCCGCCCTCGTCACGCACCGTCTGCCAGCGTGCCCGCAGTGCCGCACCGTCGGCAGCGAGCTCCGCCTGGAACGGCGAAGCCGCCACGGCACGATCGAGTGCCGACAGGGCCGCATCCACCTTCGCGGCAGCGCCCGGATAGCTCCCGACCCCACGTGCCGCCGCGCGCGCATCATGCACTGCCACCAGCAGGTCGAAGGCCGGTTGCAGCAAATGCCCGCCAGCGATCTCCTGTTCCGCCGTGCGGATGTCAGCCATTCGCGCCTCGACGTAGAGCGCCCCGAGCAGGGCGATCGGGATCATGAAGACAGCCGCGAATACCATGAGCTTCGCCGGAAAACGGCGGGCCTCGAGAAAGCGGCGAAGTGGGGAAAGGATCAGTTCCATGACGATTCTTCTGTTCTTGTTGAGGTCGGCAATGTGCGGTTCGGGTTCGGAGCTCAGAAATCCTTCCACTCGTCCTCGTCGTCACTGACGACCGGGAGCGCCTTGCGCGCGCTGCGAGCCGGTGCCGGTACGGGCGCCGCCTCCGCGCGCCGGCCCGCCGCGGCTGGCAGTCTCGCCGGT
>JAYRYZ010000051.1:0-1843 GCA_041916775.1 Rhodocyclaceae bacterium
GGCGCGGTGTTCGGCGAGATCGCACTCCTCGACGGTGGTCCACGGTCGGCCGATGCGACGGCGGCCACCAACTGCACCGTGATGACCTTCGAGCGGGAGCACCTCATGCAGATGCTCAGGTCCAACTGGTCGCTTGCCGAAGGGGTTCTGAAACTGGTCTGTGGCCGCCTCCGTCGGTCCGACGAGCGCATGGCCGACCTTGCCTTCTTCGACCTCCCGGCACGGCTTGCCAAAATCATCCTTGCCCGCGCCAAGGCAGCACCTGCGGGTGGACCGCTGAGGCTGAGCGACGCCCAGAGCACGCTGGCCAGTCTCGCGGGCGCGAGCAGGGAAACTGTCAACCGATGCCTTCGCCGGTGGGAGAAGGACGGTTTGGTGTCGATCGAGGAGCGCCGGATCGTGCTGCTGAAGCCAGACGCGATCAGGGCGCTCTAGCCCTCAGGCATGCCCGCCAAGCGCAGGCCTGTCTCGGTTGCCTCGGTGCGCTTGGGATCCCAATTCGGTTGACCATCGTGAATGGACTTCAGTGTGACCGATGGCTCGAGCGCAAGGTAGTTGGCCAGCAGCCGCCGCGCCTCGTCCATCCGGCCCAGATGCGCGTTCGCCGCGATCATCATCCAGTGCGTGGGCGGGAACTTGGCGTTGATCGCCATGGATCGGACAGCCCATTCCAGCGCTTGCTCGTAGTTGCCCAAGTACATGTGAGCGTGCACGATGCCGGTGACGACTGAGTAGCTCCCCGGATCGTTCGGACAGAGCTCAATGTGGCGCTCAAATAGTGAAAGCGCCGTCTCGACGCTCCCGAGATGGAGGTGGACGATGCCCGCGGCCCCCAGTGCGGTGAGGTTACCCGGGTTGAGCTCGAGCGCTCTGTGGGCGAGTGCCCGAGCGCGATCGTATTGCTTTGCGACCATGGCAAGATAGCCGCAGTAGCCAAGGATGCGTGCGTCCTCCCTTGCACACTCGATTGCTCGATCCAGCAGGTTCTTGAAGCGTATGTCGTCGTCCGGGTGAAGCCGAGGCCACCCCATGTGGATGCGGTGTTCGAGGAACCAAGCTGCCAGAAAGAGCGCTGGTCCGTAGTCGGGGGAGAGTTCGACAGCCCGGGCGACCAGTCGGTATCCCTCGGCATTCCCGCTCGGCAACTCGGCATCCATCTTGGGCAGGGCCTGCAGGTACAGGTCATAGGCCTCGATGCTGCCCGGCCGCTCGCGCCGCGAGCGCTCGATCTCGGCGTATCGCAGTTGTGGCTCGATGGTTGCCGCGACCTGCTCGCAGACCTGATCCTGCATGTCGAACACCTCGGTCACCGGTCCATCGAAGCGCGCCGCCCAGAGGTTTGCACCGCTGCCGCCGTCGAGAAGCTGCGCCGAGATGCGCAGTTTGTCACCAAGCCTTCGCACGCTGCCCTCGAGCACGTACTTCGCGCCCAGTTGCTGCGCCGCTTGGCGCATATCCGTGGCCTTGCCCTTGTAGGCAAAGGTCGAGCTCCTCGAGATGACGGCAAAGGCCCGCGAGCGCGATAGTGCCACGATGATGTCGTCCACGATCCCGTCCGCGAAGTAGTCTTGCTCCGGGTCTCCGGTCAGGTTCGCAAACGGCATCACCGCCAGCGTCGGGACACCGCCTGATTTCGCAGGCGCAGGCGGTGCGGATGGGTCGAGGAGGTAGGCGCGCACCGGACGATCGATGTTCCTGAGCTGCTGCTCCCCAAGATTGTGTTTCGGCGTGCAAGTTTGACCCCGTTCGGTTGGGGATCGGCGTGCAAAATTGACCCCCTGACCGTCGCGGTCAGACTGCCTGTTCCGGAAGCGGACGGGCGGGTGGGGGATGAAGGGCGTGG